>CALMYJ010000018.1 GCA_937873715.1 uncultured Chitinophagaceae bacterium | reverse complement strand
TAAGCCTGCCGCTAGCGTTCATCCTGAGCCAGGATCAAACTCTCCATTGTAAATGAGTTTGAACTGACTGTGTAATTTCTTCATTGGAAATTAACGTCAAATTCGTGTTATTAATTACGCTTGTTTTACCTTTTGAATCTATTGAGATTCAGTGCTGTTGCTTCCAAACTTTCAAAGATCTTTTGGCTTTTTTTGAGCCCCCGTTTTTGATTGGGAGTGCAAAGTTAAGAGCCTTTATTTAACCACCAAATTTTTTTCTGATTTTTTCAAACTTTTTTTTGAAACCCTGAGAAAAACCGGTCGCATTTTTTTAAGAACTATCCCCTTTTTTGATTTGGGAGTGCGAAGGTATAGGCCATTGGATTCCCTCCCAAATATTTTTTAATTATTTTCTAAAAAAGTTATTCCCATTTGAATGTGGAAAGCCATAAAATTCATTTGGTTATGTGAAATGTACAACCCAGCCTACATATTTTTTGCATGCTAAAAATGAGTTACAATCTGCTCAAATCCAGTGCTGTAGGGCATTACTCAACTCCTGGCATGAGAAATTGATTATCAGGATAAACTACATCTACCAGGAAAAGGCCTTGTGGTGGTACCGAAAAATCAACGAGTGTGCAATTTTGGGATTCAATAATTTTTTTGAATTGACCAAGCGATATCTTTCCTGTACCAAGCTTCAACATTGTTCCAACAAGCCCACGAACCATACCCCTTAAGAAACGGTTTGCCCTTACGGTATATACGAATTGCCCGTTCTGTAACTGCCAAAAACTTTCGAATATGGTACAGTTGAATGTTTTTACCTGTGTATTTCGTTTTGAAAATGATGTGAAATCGGTGTATTCTTTGATAGTGGCGGCCGCTTCATTGAGCAGTTCTATATCAAGTGGGTATGGAAAAAAATAGGCCCGATCTGCTAAAAAAGGGTTTTTTGAAGTATATATAAAGTATTTGTACTCCCTGCACCTTGCATCAAACCTGCTATGAGCATTGCCTGAAACCGGTATAATCTGACTTATAACAATATCTGGTGGCAACAACGCATTGAGATTATAAATTGCTTTTTCAAGTTTTGGAAAAACCGGCAAAACGTCTGAATCGAAGTGGAAATAGTTTTTAAGGGCATGTACGCCGGCATCTGTACGTGATGAGCAGGTAAGCTGAAATGGGGCTTTAAAGAAAATTGACAATGCTTTTTCCAATTCAGCCTGCACTGTATTTGCATTGTCCTGCACCTGCACACCTGCATAATTGGTGCCTTTGTATGAAATTTCGAGAAAATAACGGTTCATTGTTTGAATGGCCTATTGCCTGATCATTGCCTTAAAACGGTTGATAAAGTAGAGGTTTGATAACTGGCTAACGAGTGTACTAAAATTGTGGGAGTCGGATACAAAGGGATAAGCCGCATCATAAAAATTATATTTTCCTTCATCTGTTAAAAAAATTACCCCAAGGTTTTTTATTTGTTCTGTAGTAAAACATTTTGAACGAAATACCTTTTTAGCAACATTGATCATTTGTTCTTCACTACCAGCTGATACCATTTTTTTTCGAAGCTTTAAAAAATCATCATCGCTGGCAAAAGCCCGGCAGTCTGAATTGATAATAAAAGCTTTTCTTTCATTACCCAACAGTGTTGAATCCACGCTTTTTAATGGTGTGGTAACAGCCTCTGTTGCAGGCGTTACTTCAATATTTAAAAACTTTTGCTCCGGAATCGTTTCTACCTGTTGAACAGTTTTTACAAGGCCTGATGAGTCTGCAATCTCTGCACCGGCTCCTGAAAAACTTTTTGTAACAGTATCAACAACCGTGTCTTCTTCAGTAGCATTTTCGATAGCTGCAACCCCAGTAACTGCTTCACTAATTTTTTCTTTGAGCTGCGGTGTAATGATAAATTCGCCGGGGATGAATACATCGACTGTATCCGTTGGCGATAGTGTTGCATCAAAGTATACCAGTGCTGTACCAGAGTCGGTTTGTAGGGTTGATAGTTTACTCAACCCTGATATTGTTGCTTTTTCCGTCGCTTCGCCACTGCCGGCCTGTGTGTGTATTTGATTATCCTGCACCACTTCAACCACGTTTTTACTTTCGGCGCCAGGTGCTGTTTCAGCAGGTTTTATAACTGCCCCAACAGGTTCTGCTACTTTTATTGAAGGATCGTTCACTACTGTAGCCAGCATGGTTGAAAACTCATCGGTTTTTGCAGCGGCTAATTTTGCAGGTTTTGGTGCCTTAGCCTCTGCCATAGCTATTTCCAAGGTTTGCAAATTGAATATACCCCACCCTTTTTCGCCAAAATTTTTCAATACAAAGCCAAGATCTTTCCTGTTTATTTCGCAAACAAAAGTTTGTTCGGGCCATTCATTTTTGGGAAATCCTACATTAAAAGTATATACCCCATCAGGTATTTTTGAAATGATTAGATAACCAGACACCGATGAACTAATTATTTTTTTATCCCAACGCACATAAAATGGTTGCCTGCTATCGCTTTGTATATATATAAAATGGCTTTGCTGTGCCCTTAGGGCAGGAACAGCAGTTGCAATAAATATTAATGCTAAAAACAATACCCGTAAAAACTTCATAAACACTGTTTGTACAAATCTAACTATTTACACTATTGTAACCTTAAACAGAACCCACCACACGGCTTTCAATAAAAAACCGCCCTTTAACTGAAAGGCGGTTTTTTATGAGGTGATACAAGTTTAATTCTTTTTTGCAGGCTCTTCTAAATAGCCGTTTTTATTGAGTGCAAGGTTTGCCTGTGTAATCATTGTATTGAGGGCTTTTACCGACTGGTCGATATAAACATCATTTTTTATCCTGTTGATAAACGTTTTATTTTTCTCCGTTTTTTCTTTGTCATTTTCCATTTTTGCTGCATCGGCGGCTGTGTTGGTAATTTTAAGGTCGTATGGCAATTTATACAAACTGTCTACCTGCTTATAGGCCTCTTTTAATTGCTTAAGCGTTTCTTTATAACGGGTAAGGTTGAGCGAATAGCTTTTATCATTTTGTTTATCTATCCATTCTAACTGCTTTTTAAGCTCTACAAAGGTGTTATTTGATTTTAACTGCTGGTTGGCCGATGAAACCACAGTACCGGCATCGTATACTGCATCCCAGGGTTTAAAATCGGCCTTATATATTTCGTCCCAGCTTAAGGAAGAGGGATTATCTTTTTCCCGAAGACGAAGCAGTTCAAACCGGTTGGGTATTACAATATCCGGGGTTACCCCCTTTAATTGTGTGGCGCCGCCATTAATACGGTAAAATTTTTGGAGCGTAAGCTTAACAGTACCTAAATCTTCCTGCTTGCGGCCCGGAAACTGGAATTCAGACTCAGGGCTAAGCGGAATAGTGCGTTGTACTGTTCCCTTACCGTAGGTAGAACTGCTGCCAATTACTATGCCTCTTTTATAATCCTGTATTGCTGCTGCAAATATTTCGGAAGCAGAGGCACTGTTTTCATCAACCAATACCGTAAGTGGGCCCGTATACAGCACCGATTTATCCCTGTCTTTTAACTGCTGGGGTTGCGATTGATCCCGGCCTTTTACCTGGCACACCGGTCCATCTTCGATAAACAGGCCTACCATTTTTACCACTTCGGGAAGTGAGCCGCCGCCATTACCCCGCAAATCCATTACAATACCATCTACCCCCTCAGCTTTAAGCTTTTCAATTTCACGGGCTACATCATCGGAACATCTTGCACCATCGGGCTTTTCAAAATCAATATAAAACTCGGGCAGGTAGATATAGCCTATTTTATTTTCGCCATTGATAATGGCACTACGGGCAAAAGTATCATCCAGCTTTATCTCGTCTCTTTTAAGTGCAATTACTTTTATAGTACCATCCGGCTTACGCAGGGTTAACCGCACTTCGGTACCCGGCTGGGCACCACGTATAAGCTTTACAGCATCCGTTACGGCGTAGCCAGATACATCTACCGGCTCATCGGCACCCTGTGCAATTTTTATAATTTCATCATTAAGGCCCAATTCACCCGATTTCCAGGCGGGGCCACCCGTTACCAGGCTGGCAATTTTAATTTTACCTTCTTCCTCCTTTAATTGTGCACCTATACCATAAAATTTGCCACTCATCATCTCGTTAAATCCCCTGCTGTCTATTGGAGCAAAATAGGCCGAGTGCGGATCCATTTCGTTGGTTACCGCATTCACAAAACTGCTGAACAATTCGTCGGTAGTGTTATGATTTTTGAGTGTGGTAAAATAGCGCTCTATCTGTTTCCGTACCTGGTCTCTTGCTTCTCTTTCCAGCGTACTATCGGCTTTGTACACAAATTTTACGGCATCTTTAGCTGTATCGGCTACTTTACGACCGGCATTTTTTTCCCTGTCGTCCAGCATATCACTGTACCGGGTAAGTGTCATATACTTTAAACGTTTGCGCCATTGATTTTTACGTTCTTCTTCATTGGCGGCATAGTTCAATTTTTCAGGATCCATGACCACATTTTCATCCAGGGTAAAATCAAAAGGGCGGCTCAGTATATCCTTATATAATTGTGCCACTTCATTTAGGCGGCGGGAGTACGAGGCACTAATGCTGTAAAAAGACTCCAGGCTGGCACCATGAATTTCGTCATCAATGCTTGTACTGAACCTTTTAAAACTGTCGATATCTTTTTGCAGGAAAATATTTTTGTCTTCATCAAGATCTTTCAAAAAATTTTTAAGTACTGCCTTTGAAAAATTATCGTCAATCTTTTTGGGGCTGTAATGGCCCTGCTCCAATAATAAGCCCACATTACGCAAAATCTTTTCGTACCGTGATCTTGGATTGTCGCTACCACCACTTCCTTTCGACTGGAAAGCAAAAAATAAGCTGGCCAATATCACTACCAGCAAAACGGGCAAGAATCTTTTATTCATAATTATCTGCTTAATTTGATGCATACAGTAAAATTAACGGAAAAAAGCAAGCTATTATTTCCACGAAGGCATGACGCTTCTAATGTTTTCCTAAAATTGAAACACGGCCGTTCGAAAAAGCAAGCGGTTATATTGGCTTTAATCAGTCTCTTCTTCTGGTACAATTTTGTTTTTTAGCGTAGTATTTAACCATACCAAACCAAGGCCTCCAGAGATAACAGAAGCTATCAATACAAAAAATTTGGTATCGTTTATCAACCCGGCATCATTAAAAGCCAGCAGGGTGATAAAAATAGACATGGTAAACCCTATACCAGCCAGCATGCCGGCACCCAGTATATGCTTCCAGCGGATATCCGGCGGCAGGCTGCATATTTTAAATTTAACTGCAAGGTAGCTCAGCAGTAAAATACCGGTTGGCTTTCCTATAAAAAGCCCGGCTATTACACCTTTACCCACATTACTGGTGAGGCCCTGCAACCAGCCCGGACCAATTATAATTACAGTATTGGCAAGTGCAAATAAGGGTAATATTAAAAAAGCAACAGGCTTATGCAATACATGTTGTAAAATATAAGAAGGGGATTTTTTACCGCCATTGGAAAAGGGTATGGCAAAAGCCAGTAAAACCCCGGTAATAGTGGCATGCACCCCGGATTGCAACATAAAATACCACATTGCAATGCCTCCTGCCAGGTAAGGAATAAGATTATGCACTTTCATGCGGTTAAGTACCAGCAATACTGCCCATATAGCCAATGCAATAAACAGGTTGGCCAGTACCACACCTTTGGTATAAAATATGGCAATAATGATTATAGCGCATAAATCGTCGATAACAGCGAGGGCTGTAAGAAAAACCTTGAGAGAAGTAGGTACCCGGTTGCCCAGCAGCGATAATACGCCAAGTGCAAAAGCAATATCGGTAGCCATAGGTATACCAAAGCCATCCTGCTCTGGTGTACCAACATTAAAAGAATAATAGATTAAAGCTGGTATGGCCACGCCCCCAATTGCCGCTGATACGGGCAAAAGTGTATTACGGATATTGGATAATTCGCCTTTATATATTTCCCTCTCCAGTTCTAATCCTATCAACAAAAAAAAGATGCTCATTAAACCGTCGTTAATCCAGTGAGCCAGGCTGTGCCCACCCATATCCATATTCCAGAAATTACTGTAGGGCAACTGCAAGGCCGAATTGGCCAGGCCAATTGAAACCAGCGTACACAGCACCAGTACAATCCCCCCGGCTTTTTCGCTTTCAAAAAATTCGCTGAAAAGTTTTGTAGCCCTCATAAAAAATATTTTAGCGGATAGTGTAGTAACAGGAATATAAAACAAAAGCCCCCCAACACCGTGAGGGGCTTTTGGGTAGCTAACCGGGTTCGAACCGGCGACCCTCAGAACCACAATCTGATGCTCTAACCAACTGAGCTATAGCTACCATTTTTAAAGTGGGTGGCAAAAGTAACAAAAATCATTACTTCCTCAAAAATTACTATAAAAAATGAACCCACTACCGTTGTTTACAGGCCGGTGCTAAAAATTTTATGCCTTTCTTTGCCCCCACAACAAAAATATCATGACGCTGATGAATGCTGCTATTATTATTTTGTTATCGGCTCTTTCTGGTTTTTGCCTCACCCGTATACTGGTTGCACTGCTTTTTAGCCCGGGCAGGCCGGTACATATTGCTGGTTTTAAACTGCAGGGCTTAATTCCAGGCCAGCAGGAAAAATTGGCCGAAGCAGCAGGCAGGGCAGCTACAGCAGCGTTTTCAATAACGGCTATAACCGAAAAAATCAGCAGCCCCGATAACTTTCAAAAACTGAAGCCGGAGTTAGAAAGGCATGTTGATCATTTTTTGAATCACAAGCTCAAAGAGGTATTTCCCATGCTCTCTATGTTTATCGGCGAAAAAACAATCAACCAGTTCAGGCAGGCATTTTTGACCGAACTGGAACAAATTTTTCCGCAGGTAATGGCCCACTATACCGGCAACCTGCAAAACGAATTAAACCTCGAGAAAACAATCACAGAAAAAATTGCGGGCCTTCCCATCGAAAAACTCCAGGCATCCTTTATGCAACTGGCGGGCAGGCAATTGAAAAAACTATACCTGCTGGGAGCTGTGTTTGGCGGCATTACGGGCATCATTACAGCAGCTATACTGTACTGGTTTTCTTAAAATTTTAACATTTATTGCTGCCCGGGTGGCAGATTAAACCGCTTATCACTTAGGCTAAGCTGCTCCCATTTTATTAGCCCAAATTTGCGCCTTGATTAAATTCTTTTCTACAGTGAAACACAACCTACAAATGCTACCTAAATCCTTTACCCTGCTCTGTTTTTTATTTACCGTTGCAACATCGATAGCTCAGTTCCCCGGCGGCCGTAATGGCGCCAATATGAATGTGGGGCATTTATATGGTAAAATTGTGGATGGCGCCACCAATAAAGGTATTGAAGCCGCATCGGTACAGCTTATTCAAAACAAATTTGACTCTGCCACAAAAAAACGCCAGGATGTAATTGTGGCGGGCATGCTTACCGATAAAAGGGGTGAATTCAGCCTCGAAAACCTGCCGGTAATGGCGGCCTATAAACTAAAAATAACCGCTATCGGCTACAAAAGCATCGAACAAAAAGCAGCCTTCGACCTTAACCCCGGTGCCGCAAGAGGCGGCGATATGAGCAGCATGCTCAATATGGTGGATAAAGACCTGGGCAATATAAAAATGCAGTTAGATGCACAGCAGTTGGAAGAAGTAACCATCACCAACACCAAGCCATTGCTTACAATGGGCATCGACCGCAAAATTTTTAATGTGGAAAGAAACCTCACCAGCATTGGTGGTACTGCAGTGGATGTAATGAAAAATGTGCCGGGCCTTAACGTGGATATTGATGGCAATGTATCTCTCCGTAATGCCACACCGCAATTATTTGTGGATGGCCGCCCTACCACTATGACGCTGGAGCAAATACCGGCAGATGCTATTGCCACTATTGAAATTATTACCAACCCCTCTGCCAAATTTGATGCTTCGGGCGGTGGTGCCGGTATCCTGAATGTGGTGATGAAAAAGAACCGCAAAACCGGGTATAACGGCAACCTGCGTGCCGGTATCGACAGCCGGGCAAGGGGCAACCTGGGTGGTGATATTAATATCCGCCAGGGTAAGGTTAACTTTTTTGCGGCAGGTAACCTGGGCTTTCGTAAAACCATCAGTACCGTTAAAACCGACCGCACCGATTTTGACGACAACTTCTCGGTGGTAATGCAACAAAACAATCGCCCCGTTGGCCAGGGTACTTTTGGCTTTGCCCGTACCGGTATGGATTATTTTATTGACAACCGCAATACAATCAGCATTGCCGCTAATTTCAGTAAGGGACAGTTTCGCAATAAAGACCTCATCCGCATATCAAGAGATACTGTGTATGACGATACTAACCTCGATATACTATCCGAAACCGGCAACCGTACCAACGACGGTAAATTTAATTTCAGCAACATAGGCACCACACTAAGCTATAAACACAATTTTGCCAAAACAGGTAAAGAAATAACTGCCGATGTAAACTACAACTACAATAGCAATACCAGTGTAAACGACTTTAGTACACAGTATTTTAATGCAGTGAATACGCCTAAAACACCCCTCATTTTTGAAAGATATACCGGTGGCGGCAACACTAAGTTTTTTACCTCACAGGTAGATTATGACAACCCCATTACTAAAAATATCAAAATAGAAACCGGTGCAAGGATAGCTTTAAGAGATTTTACCAGCTACAACTACAACTTTGTAAAGCTGCCTAACAGTAATGATTATGTGCAGCTTACTGCATTAGACAATGATTATAAATTCAGCGACAGGGTGCTGGCAGCTTATGGTACTTTTTCTCAAAAGCTCGAAAAATTCAATTACCAAATAGGCCTCCGTATCGAAAACTCAGAATACAACGGCACATTAATTACAAAAGATCAAAAATTCAGCAACGAGTTTCCTTTTGCCCTTTTCCCCAGTGCATTTGCCACCTGGACGCTTAAAAATAAGCAGGACATACAACTGAATTATTCCCGTAAAGTAAACAGGCCCAACTTTTTCCAGTTAATCCCATTTGTTGACTTTACCGATTCGCTCAACCTTTCAAGAGGTAACCCCGACCTGATTCCCGAGTTCACCAACCTGCTGGAACTATCGTATCAAAAACAATTTACCGGCGGGCACAACCTGCTTACCACTTTATATTACAGGAACACCAACAACCTTATAACACGGTACCAGTTTAAAACCGAAAATCCCAACCCACAAGGCAAGCCCGATAGTGTAATTATGACCACCTATGCCAATGCCAGCAATACTTACAGCTACGGGCTGGAGCTTACCGGCAGAAACAAACTGGCCTCCTGGTGGGATGTAACAACCAACTTCAACTTTTTTAATGTAACCCTCAATGCAGGCAATTTACCCGGCGGTATCAACAGCAGCCAGGTAAGCTGGTTTGCCAAAATGAACCACAATTTTAAATTGCCCAAAAGTTTTTCTATACAGCTTAGCGGCGATTACCAGGCTAAAACCTTAGTGCAGCCCGATGGTGGCGGCCGTGGCCGTGGTGGTGGTCGTGGTATGTTTTTTGGCGGTGGTAATATCCCATCGGCACAGGGTTTTATCAGGCCTTTTTATGGCGTAGATATAGCCATTCGTAAGGACTTTTTGAAAAACAATGCCGCTTCGCTTACCCTGCAGGTAAATGATATTTTCAAAACCAAGTACAACAGGGTATTCTCTGAATCCATCTATTTTGTTCAGGATGTAGAACGCATCAGGGACCCACAACTGCTGCGCCTTAATTTTAACTGGCGCTTTGGTAAATTAGATGTAGCACTGTTTAAAAGAAAAAATACCCGAAGCGATATGGAAAGCATACAAAACAGTATGCAACAGGGGGCGAATTAATTACAAGTATGCTTATCACAAAAAGAGGCTGTCAACTTTTAAGACAGCCTCTTTTTATTGCATCCCTCCAATGGCAGGTAGTTAGTATATTCAGTCCGGAATTGTTTAATAATGCAGTTTGTACAGCATTCCATCAACAACGCCTTCAAAAAATGTAATCGATACAAAGCCAAAGATGGATTAAACTCCAGGTGTAATGTTTTATAATAACATCCATAAAATTTAAAGGGCGCTTTTAAAAACCTTATACAAAATTTATTCTGCTCCGGTTACAACATTTTTTTCAGGCTCAGCTTTTGCCAGCAACTGCACCATTTTTTCCTCCAACATTGCTAACCGGCTTACTGTATCCCTGAGGGCATCATTTTCTTTAGAAATAGCAGCCAGTTGGTTCATCAGTTGCTTATTATTTTCCTGCAGAACTGCCGTCCTTTTTTCTAAACCCTGCAACAAAATCATCATAATACCATCCATATCTGCTGTATTCAAACTGGTACTGTTTCCGATGGTTCCAAAGGCATCTTTACCATAAGCAGAAAATATTTCCTGCGCCATAGGCCCATAATGTCTAAAGGAAGGCTCATTTTGGCCGATATAATTCCAGGAACCAAGGCGAAGCTGTGCAAGATTTTTTAAAAATGCCTCATGCTCGGCCGGCACAAACCTTTCTTTAAGCGATGAGTCGGAAATAGATGCCCAGCTATTACCACCGGCAGCAACAGAAACCCCAACCGTACGTGTAGCATTGCTGAAAAAACGGTATCCCCCGGCATACCTGGCACTAAACTGATTGTTAGCAGTGGATAATGTACTATCCGTAGTAGAAGCATCGGAAAAAACCAAAGCTCCTGTATGGAGGGCTACTGCCCTGTGGCCAATACCTACAGCATAATTGGTGGTAGATGAAACCCTGTAGCCTATAGCTACCCCACCCTGGCCAAGGGCACGACTTGTATAACCCATGGCGATGGCAGTAAAACCACCGGCAAGGCAACTGGCTCCCATTGAAACTCCCGCTGTACCGCTTGATGTACAAGAGGCGCCATAAGAAAAAGCATCAACACCTGAAGCCCTGCAGGCATCTCCCCCTGCAAAAGTACCAAAAGCCGAAGCAATACAATTAAAACCTGTTGCTGTCGAATAAAATCCAATGCTGGCATCATTCCATTCGGTACCCGATATTCCCCCCACTCTAAAAGCCGCTTTATATGGATACCACATCATCCGTTCCCCAGCCCCGGATTGTGGAACTGTACCAAAACCGAGTGCTCCAAGTGCCACCAAACCACCATTATGGTCTACCCTGAAACGGTCACCTAACACACTCTCATTATTGGTGGCACGGTATCTCAACCCATTAAACTCATCAAATTGCAACCCCGTATTATCGGTCCCGGACCGGGAAATGAAGTTTGGCCCAAGGATTAAATTTTGTGTAGCCGTATGATTGCCTAAATTATCACCGCCACTAATCCCCTGCCAGGCAACGCCATTATAAAAATAAAACCCGGCTGTGTTATCTGTTTGATAAATGAGTAACCCTGTAGCAGGCGTGGCGACAGCGTTGCGTTGTGCAAGTGTCATACGGGGTATCAATAGCCCACGGTTAGTACTCGCTACATCCAGCATGGCAGATGTGTGAGGGGCAGCACCGGTAACATTAATGCCAACTCTTTGTGCAACTGCATGCAGCGACATAACAGTTAGCATACATGTAAAAATCTTTTTCATCATCAAATAATTTAAAAGGTTATTAAAACAGGCACTGTGGTTCAAGATTTAAAATAATGTTTTTCAGCGTAAGTAACGGCCGGCATAATCGATTTCTTTTTCAACAACAACTACCGCTTATGAATAACCGCTATTTTTCGATGCCCCGGGGTTGATGGCTATAAAGTTTTTCCGCAGTCTTTTCCAGTTACCGGATGTATCATATTTAAAAAACCGGCATCCCCGGTACCAATCTGTCTCTCCTATACAATTTTCCTGCCAACACCACATAGCCGGAACGGCACAATCATTTTACAAGCCAAACCGCCGGTTCACCTTTGGCAATATTTTCCACCGCCAGCACAAAACCCGGTATATTTCTGCTAAATTGCCGCCACAAAAACTGATTCTTTCTGATGAAGCAAATTAATTTGAAAAGCCTGCTGCCACATGGAGTTGCCATCATTATTTTCCTGCTGGTTACCGTAATTTTTTGTAAGCCTGCCCTTGAAGCGGATGTGGTATTGCAGCAAAGCGATGTTACTGCTGTGCAAAGCATGCGCCATCAAAGCGATGTATACAAAGAACAAAAAGGCAAATTTCCACTTTGGATAAGCAGCATGTTCAGCGGTATGCCTGCTTATAATATTATTTACGATGGGCCTAAAACTCCATTTAGTTTTATCAGCAAAGCCTTTGAACTGTGGCTGCCCAAGCCTCTCAACTTTTTCTTCCTGTGCTGTATTTGTTTCTATATTTTTTGCCTCTGTATTAAAATACGCCCTTACCTCGGCATATTTGCCAGCCTGGCTTTTGCCTATGCCACTTACAACCCTATACTGGTAGTAGCCGGCCACGATACCAAGCTGCAGGCTATGGCCTATGCACCGGCACTTATCGGCAGCGTACTGTTGCTCTTTGATAAAAAATATATTCCCGGCTTCATCCTTACGGCATTATTTGCCGGGCTGCACCTGATGCAAAACCACCAGCAGATAACCTATTATGTGCTTATCATCATCGGTATAATGACCCTGTTTTTTATAGCCCGGTGGGTAAAAGAAAAACAACTGGCGCATGCAGGCAAAGCGATTGGCCTTGCTGCTGCAGCCGCCGGGATAGCACTCATCATGAATGCCATTTTAATTTTCCCGGTATATGATTTTGCCAAATACTCTAAGCGGGGCGGCCAGTTAATATTAGATGAAAAGAAAGAACAAAACAGCAGCAACAAAGCAGGCGAAAATAAAACTACCGGCCTCAGCCGCGACTATGCTTTTCAATGGAGCAACGAACCTAAAGAAGCCTTAAGTATTATCTTTCCGGGCATTGCCGGGTATGGCAGCTATTTTTCGCAACGGGACGGGGAGTACAATATTTTTCCAAAACTTTCCGAAACATCACATACGGCCACTTACCTGCAGGAAAAACTCAATATGCCTGAAGACCAGGCAGCCAATATTGCCGCCAACTTTTCCGGCAGGCTGTACTGGGGTGGCAAACCTTTTACCTCCGGCCCGGCTTATATCGGCGCTGTTATCTGTGCTTTGTTTGTATTAGGTATGTTTTTGCTGGATGGCAGGCACAAATGGTGGATACTCACAGCAAGCCTTGTGGGTATTGCACTGTCGCTGGGTAAATATTTTCCAGCGCTCAACAATTTTCTTTTCGACCACCTGCCGCTGTACAACAAATTCCGAACACCAGAAATGGCGCTGGTGATACCACAAATTCTTTTTCCCATACTGGCAGTACTTACTGCCGATAAACTGCTGGATACGGAAAGCAAACTTGCTTTTAAAAAAATAAAACCGGCTGCCATCGCTATGGGGGCACTGTTTGTATTGGCAGGCGGCATTTATTTCAGCTCTGACTATACCAAAGAAAATAAAAAACGTACCGCTGCCATCAACGAGGCATTTACCGCACAAGACCAAAGCCTTAATGATAAACTGCGTGAAATAAACGCCAAATACGAAGCCGAAACCGATAACCGCATTTACGAAGAACTGCTGTACCAAACCAAGGGTGATACACAAACCGCTAAAGGTATAGTTACCGCCATCCGCCAGGACAGGCAGGCCTTTCTGGGCAGTGATATACTCCGGGCATTGCTGTTTACCCTGCTGGCACTGGGTATAGTGGCTTTATTTGCCTGGAAAAAAATTAATGCCGCAGTACTAACGGCAGGGCTTACCCTGCTGGTGCTGATTGACCTGCTGCCAATGGGCATGCATTATGTAAATGAAAAAAGTTTTGAAACTGCCGACCGGTATGAGCAAAACGAATTTGCAGCATCGGAAGCGGATAAAAATATCCTGGCCGATAAAGACCCTAATTACCGGGTATTCAGCCTCACCGGCGGCGATCCCTTCCAGGATGCAAAACCCTCCTACTTTCATAAATCCATTGGAGGGTACCACCCGGCTAAAATTGGCATTTATGACGACCTGGCTACTTACCAGCTTAGTAAAATGAACCAGCCCGTTATCAACATGCTTAATACAAAATACTTTATACAGGAAGGTGCCGATGGCAAAACGCCAATGGCTATCCCCAACCCCGGGGCATTAGGCAACTGCTGGTTTGTAAAAGGCGCAAAATTTGTAAACGGCCCGGTAGAAGAAATGAAGGCACTGGATAATTTTGAACCCAAAGACACTGCCGTTATAGATGCAGCATATAAAAATATCATTGTGGCTTTTCAGCCTGCCGACAGTACGGCCAGCATTAAACAGGTATCATTCGACAATATGGAAATACAATACGAAAGCAGCAGCAATGCCACTAACCTGGCCGTATTCAGCGAAATATTTTATAAAGACTGGAATGCTTATATCGATGGCGTTAAAGTACCTGTAGCCAAAGCCAACTATGTGTTAAGAGCATTGGAGGTACCAGCCGGCAAGCACAGTATTGTATTTAAGTTTGAACCCAAAGTATTTAACACAAGCTATACCCTTTCGATGATTGGCGGCTGGCTGATGTTTGCATTGCTGCTATGGTTTGCTTATTATTCTTTTAAAAACAGCACTGCAAAACAATAATGAAGCAACAGGCACATTTGTTTTTAGCTGCGTCTGATGAACTGGGGCTGTTGGTGAACAACAAGGCAAATGAATTATATGCAGCACTCCTCCAAATGGATAAAAGCACTGTATCGGCACGTGATGAATACCATGATTATTTCCGCAACCATCACCTCGGCAACCGCCTTTTTTTTTCGATACAGAATAGTGCACATATCCTGTACGATGCCATACTACTTAGCGGCAAACCGGTAGGCAGTATTACAGCGGTAGATTATGGTGCAGGCCTGGGCACCCTTTTTATGCTGGGTGGCATGCTGGGCTTTAAGCGTTTTAGCTACAACGATTATTTCCCCGAATGGAAAAACATAGCCGTTGCCGTGTGTAAGCAGCTTGGCATACCAGTGCAGGATTTTATTACCGGCGGCGTAAAGGAGGTAACAGCATTTGCCGAAGCACAACATTTTACTTACGATATTGTGGTGTCCCGGAATGTGATTGAGCATATTTACAACCTGCCTGAATTTTACAGCAGCTTATACCAGCACAACCCGGCTGCCGTAATTTACAGTACCACTACGGCCAACTATCACAACCCGGTAATGCGCTGGTACCATATCTATATTCATAAAAAAACAGAAAAGCAGTATTACCGGCAGCAGCGGATAGATGCTATACAAAAGCTGCAACCACAACTGGGCCAGGCAGCAGTACAGCAATTAGCCCACATTACCAGGGGCAGGGCTGCCGCTGATTTTGCAGAAGCTGTAAATAATTTTGTACAGCAAAAACCTATACAGCCAGTGCCCTTCCTGCGCAGCAATGTATGTGATTGTACTACCGGTGTGTGGTGCGAACACCTGCTTACGCAAAAAGAGTATGAAACGATAATTCATACAGCAGGCTACAAAATGAACTATACAGCAGGCTACTGGGATACACACTATGCATCAGGGATAAAAAATATTGCTGCAAAACTGCTGAACCGAAAAATACATTTGCTGGGAAACAAAAACGGCATCTTTGTTTCACCATTTGTAAATATTGTGGCTTACAATTAACCCATGGAGGTATCAATCATTATAATCAACTACAAAAGCTGTGCACTGGTGATGGACTGCATCAGCAGCATTGTGGCAGCAACCGCAGCCGGCAGCTACGAAATAATTGTAGTGGATAATGATTCGCAGGACGGTGCCAAAGAAAAAATACTTACCCAATGGCCGGATGTACGATGGATTGAAATGGGCTACAATGCAGGCTTTGCCCGTGCCAACAACGCCGGTATGCGTATAGCAAAAGGCAACTATATGTTGATTTTAAATTCCGACACCATCATACAGGATAAAGCCATTGATAAAACCATTGCCCTGCTCCATGCTTACCCCGGTGCCGTGGGTGCCGGCGTGCAATTACTGAATACCGATGGCAGCACACAAATTAGCGGCGCTCACTTTAAACGTGGCGGCCTCAACACCCTGCTACCCCTGCCCTACTTAGGCCGCATGGTGCGCTGGCTGGGCTACAGGCTTAATACTAAAATACCCAGCGTACAACAGGTACAGCAGGATGTGGAAGTGGACTGGATTGTAGGTGCCTACATCATGGTGCAAAAAAATGTATTAGATAAAGCCGGGCTTTTTGACGAAGACTTTTTTATGTATGCTGAAGAGATAGAATGGTGTGCCCGCCTGCGCAAATATGGCAAGCTGGTTTTATTTGCTGAGCCCAAAGTAATACATATAGGCGGCGGCACCAGCAGCGATTACTACAATACTGATGAAAGCGAAAACGGCAAAAACCTGTGGAATATAAAAGGCCGCCAGGTAATGATTAGCAATATGCTGCGTATCCGCAAACAGTTTGGCGTATTTTGGTTTTGTGTGATCAGCGGAGCCTACTTTGCCGAGCTTCCTTTTTTTGCTGTTTGCCTGCTGGCAGACAAAATACTCAATGGCAAAAAAGCGCTTTTCCGCTGGCATAACGTAAGCGGGTATACCGGTAACATTTGGGTACTGTTGCAGTACTGGCCTAAGCTTTTAATAAACAAAAAATATTTTTATAAGGTTGCCTGATGCTGCAATTATCCATCATAATCATCAACTACAATACGTTTCAGCTTACCTGTAACTGTATTGCCTCCATACTGCAAAAGCTGCAGGATGTATCGTACGAAATTATACTCGTGGATAATGCCAGCACTGAGTGTAATCCTGATGTATTTGTTGAAAAATTCCCATTCATCAAACTGGTAAAAAGCGATGTAAATACCGGCTTTACGGGCGGCAATAATATGGGTGTGGCGGCAGCAGGCGGTGAATACCTTTTATTACTGAACAGTGATACCGAACTGATTAACAATGCCCCAAAAATTTGTCTCGATTATTTGCAGCAGCACAAAGAAGCAGGCATGGTTACCTGCCAGTTGCTGTACCCCGATGGGAAGATTCAGTACAACTGCCGCCGCTTTCGCAGCATAGGATGGGAACTGCTTGAGGTTTTTCCGTTGTATAAACTACTGCCTAAAACCAAAAGGGAAGCATTGATGCTGCACCATTATTTCGATCATCAAAGCTTTGCCAATTGCGATTGGGTATGGGGCGCTTTTATGCTTTTTCCAAAATCCATTATTGCACAACTGCCGAAACAAAAATTATCCGACGACTTTTTTATGTATTGTGAAGATGTGCTCTGGTGCTGGGATTTTAAGCAGTTAGGCTACAACATTCATTTTTTACCCGAAGCCAAAGTAATGCATGTACACAAGGGCAGCGTTAGTAAAGATAAATGGATACATATCCGCACCACCTCTATCCGCAACCATGCGGCCTTTATGAAAAAATTTTACCCCAACTGGAAGTGGTACCTGTTTGCAGCCATTTATTTTACCAAGCAGTATGCGGCTTTATGGCTGGGCAGGTTGCTGAAGCGATAAAAAACTGTACTGCCTGCAACAAAAAATACAGTTTAGTTCCCAACAATAACAGGTTGTTACTACTTTGAATTAAACACGAAGTGATTCTATTCAGTGATTTTTTCAAACCACACCCCTACTGCATCAATAAAATAATTCGGCAGCCATCTTAACGATCCGTCTGCGCTGATGGTTAGATCGATGCCCTTGAAACTAACCTGTTGCAGGGATGGCTTTAGCCGTACTTCATATGCGGCAGGCGCCTCCCCGGCCGCTTTGAGCAGCATTGGAATATCAGCATACAATTGATGTTTGAGATAAAGGGTTGCATCTTTAGCCTGGTGAATAAGCATCTGCCCTTTAGCGTTAGCCTGTACATACTCTGTTGCACCACCTCTTTGAATGATGCAAACAGTGTACTCAGCCAGGTAGGGATTGGGGTCTTTTACCTGAATGAAAGCAACCCCGTTTGCCGCATTTGTTTTAGTAACAATAAAATCATCGCCAGACACTTTACTGCTGTGCAGTACAATTGTATTACCCGTTTGGGTGTAAGTGCCTTCGGCAAACCTGTCGATAGCCCCATAGTAGCAATAAAAATAAAAACTATCCCCTTTAAATTCAAAGCCCGCGGCCATATCCTGTATGCCCCTTAACTTATAGTGCCCCGATAACTGCTGTGCCATGGTTAGCGAAGTATTAAAAAAGAGAAATAATATTGCGATATACAACTGCTTCATAAAAGATGTACAAAGTAAAACAAGCTGATGCATCAAATAAAACAGCAGAATAAACAGGAGCCGCCTTTCAATAAATTGCCCTGCATAAATGAAAAGATTGGCCAATCTTTAATAAAATAAATATATAAACATGAAATATATCCTGCTAATCTGTTGTTGCACTTTGCTGCTGCAATCCACCGCACAAAACAAAAAAATAGACAGCTTCTTAACTGCACTGGAAACAAACCTTAAAGCGATGGGCACGCTGGCTATAGTTTCGGAAGGTAAGCTGATGTACAGCAAAGGCATAGGCTATACCAGCCCGGGCAGGCAACCAGCCGCTGTAAATACGGTTTATCGTGTAGGCTCGGTAACAAAGATGTATACAGCAGCTATGATGATGAAACTGCTGGAGCAGGGACAAACCAAAATGACTACAAAGCTCAGGCGTTACTATCCGCTTATACCCAATGCAGAAAAAATTACCATCAGTAACCTGCTGGGGCATACCAGCGGTATTTTTAATATTACCAACGACAGTCTTTATCAGCAATGGTACACCCAGCCTATAACACAGGATGCCATGATTGAAAAAATTATGGCCTACCCACCTGTATTTGAACCGGGCAGCAAAAAGCAATACAGCAACAGCAATTATATTTTACTCGGCTACCTGGTTACACAGCTTACCGGCAAAAGCTACCAGCAAAATCTTGATGAAATAATCAACAGTATTACCGGGGCTACACATACCCGTTATGGCGGCAAAATTGATACAGCCAATCATGAAGCGATATCATTTGCTTACAACAACCGGCAATGGATAGCATTGCCAGAAACGGATATGAGTGTACCGCATGGCGCAGGGGCCATAGTATCCACAGCAGCCGAAACTGCACTTTTTGCCGAAGCCCTGGTTACTGGTAAAATTTTAAACCATGAATGGACAGACAGCATGCTGAACATACCCAAACAAATGGGATACGGGCTCATTAAATACAACATTGATGGTGAAACCGGCTATGGCCACAACGGCGCTATTAATGGGTTCAACTCAACAGTGCTGTATTTGCCGGGCAAAAAAACAGGCATTTGCTTCCTCGGTAACGGTATGAATTATTCGATTGAAGAAATTATTAACGGTGCTTTGAAGCTATATTTTAATCAGCCTTATACCATACCAACATTTAAAACAGTACAGCTCAACGATGCCCAACTGGAAAAACTTAATGGCATATACAGCTCCGATAAAATTCCTTTAAAAATTACCATCTCCAGCAAAGCCGGAAAACTATATGCACAGGCAACCGGGCAATCGGAGTTTGCACTGGATGCCGAAAGCCCCACTATATTTTCTAACGGGCAGTTTGGCATTGTACTGGAATTTACTGCAGACAATGCAGGCAGGGTGAACGATATGCTGTTAAAGCAGGGTGGTGCAACATTACCATTTACCAAATCGCTCCACTAACAACCCTGCACCTGTTAAAAGCAGCTACCGGAATATACCAAAAACTATTCATTGGCTGCAACCTGAAATATGATTATTCATCACAATTATTAAGCAACTTGTTTATGAAAAAAATTGCAGCCATCATCGCAGCAGCCTGTATACTGCAGGCATGCTCCACATCTCCCAAAGCATGCTTTGATATTGCAGCCCTTAACAGCAACCTGCTGTTTGGTTTTGCCGGGCCTGCACTACACCGCCAACTGGCCGAACCTCCTGAAAAACTGGTAGATGAAAAAACCTATGCTACTGCACCCATGACAAGGATGGAATTGATACATGAAAAAACAACAGCAATAGAAAAAAATTTTGAAAAAGTAAAATCGCTAACGATGAACACCGATAACGAGGCGATGATAAAAGCATCCCTTGCCCTATACCAGTTTGTATTACCGGTATATAAAAAAGAATACCGGGAGCTGGCACAACTATACGATAGCGGTGCTGCAAAAGAACAATTAACGCAAAAAGAAAACGAGGTTACCGAAAAATACAGCGCCGGTTTTGAATTATTATACCAGCAGTTGCTCACCGCTGCAAAAGCCTATGCAGGGCGCCATGATATTCCGCTACAGGAAGTAAACCCTGTACCATAACAACTGTACTGCCCATCAAACCCGGCGCTTCATTGCAGTTAAAAAACATTTCAATAATTAAAAGTAACCGTTCGTTAGTTTCAGCACACTTTGTCAATAGTTTATTTGCAGCTTTGCAGCAGTTATCAGAACAGTAAAAACAAATAGCCATGATGTACAATTTTTTTTATGCAAAGCCCCAAATGAAAACACAGTTGCAGTTGCTCAAAGCCGTATTGCTGGTATGCAATGCGGCAGCACTGCTTTTGTATGCTTTTTTACGCCTGCTCTTTTATGATTTCCCGTTTGAAGTAACAGACGAACTGGGCACCATTGCCAAACTCCTCAGCGTTGCCAGCGGATTTAGCTGCATCATCAGCCTGCCCTTTATCATAGCGGCCATGCTGGAGTATTACAAAATACACCCGGTGCGCCTGCGCTTTCCCAGGCTTAAATACATGCTGCCTGGTGCTGCTGTTGCCATACTACTGGTGGTACTGCTTTCCTGCAATGGCAATACGATGATTGCCAAAGGGATTAAAAAAGATTTTGGCACAGGCCTCACTTCAAGCTGGAGTAATATGGAGCCCGAAAAAGTAATGCTGGTAATGAACAACGAAGTGCTTAACCACACAGATATTCCGCTGGGCGAAAGTTTTTTACTGGTCAATGATAATATCAAAGGCCTGAAAGTAAAAGAAGGCAAAGTATCAGTAGGCTGCTCCCTTACCATCAGGGATAAAAATGGTACAGCACTGCTGGATATAAAAGACCTTTTTGAAGGCCGGGATACATTTGATGAAAAGGATGCAAAAATGCTTAAATGCACTGTATCTACCGGCAAGCCAATGGAATGGGAAGAGAAATATGATGTTGCGGTAACCTTTTGGGATAAATACGGGGATGGCAAAATTGACAACAAGGTAACCATCCGCTGTATCGATATACCATAACTACAGCGGCATTAAAAATTAAAAAAGCGTAATGCAAACTTTTATTTTAAAGATTGCATTACTTCCTCCTTACGGCGGCGGCTAACTTCTACTTTAGAATTGTCTTTCAACACGGCAAAGCCATCATGGTCGATAAAAGCAATAAACTTTTTATTCACCAGGTGGCTTTTGTGTGTGCGGATGAATTGATGCGGTGTAAGCAGGGCATCGTACTCCCCCAATGTTTTTGAAATAAGATGGGTACGACCATTCTGCATAAAAAAACGGGTATAATTACCTACCGATTCGCAGCGTATAATATCTGCCGGTTGCAGGAAGTGCACCCCTTCCTTGGTAGGCAGGGCCAGCCTGAATTCACCAGGCGAAGGCGCCTGCATATTGTGCAGTATATTTTTGAGCAGATCGTACTGTTGTTTATAATCTTCCTGGCTGTTTACAAAACGCTGTACGCAGCCCTGCAGTTCCTCCACATCTACCGGCTTAAGCAGGTAATCAAAGGCACTAAAGCGTATAGCCTGTATGGCATATTCATTATAAGCTGTGGTGAAAATGATTTTAAAGTTTTTGTTGGGTATTTTATCCAGCAGCTCAAACCCGTTAAGGTAGGGCATCTGTATATCCAGGAAAACCAGTGCCGGTTGAAATGCCGCAATTACTTCCGGCGCTTTACGGCTATCGTTACAGGCCATTACCTGCTGTACTTCAGGAATGGTTTTTTCAATCATCAGGCGCAGGGCATCGGTTGCCCTTTCTTCATCATCAATTAATAATACTTTTAGCATAAGCATTAGTTTATAATGGGGAAATTTATTTCAACTCTTGTACCTGCGGCTGTGCCATCGGCAGCAAAGAGGTCGGTAAACACAATATTTCCTTCTTCACCGGCACTGTTTTTCATCGCCTTTAGCCGCTCTACCGATACAGCAATTCCTTTACTCTGGTGCTTGGCGCCGCTCGGTGAAATGCCTTTTATGGCCCTGGCTTTCTCCCTGCCTATACCATTATCTTCTACCACACATTGCAGCCACTCTCCCTTTTCGGTAAAGGATATACGCAGTTTTCGTTCGCCTTCTTTATGCATCAGGCCATGCCAGATGGCATTTTCAACAAAGGGCTGCACCAGCAGCGTGGGTATCTTTACCTCGTCGGTATCAATGGTATCATCGCAGGTAATGCTGCAGTCAAAAGCATCTTTAAAGCGTATAGATTCAAGCTCTACATACAGGCGGAGGATATCCAACTCTTCCCTGAGGGTAACGCTTTCTTTGTCGCTGTGTACCAGTATGGCACGCAGCAATTTTGAAAACCGGGAAAGATACCTGGTAGCTACCATCTCCTCGTTGGCCAGGATCATTTGCTGTACCGAGTTGAGGGCATTAAATAAAAAGTGAGGATTCATCTGCAGCCGCAGGCTTTGCAAACGGCTTTCCAGTGCTTTTTGCTTGTTCCGGAGCAATTCTATTTCGGCCTGTTTTTTTTCTTCTTCAGCTTTTACCAGTTGCATTTGTGCTGCACAAAGCGCCGCAATAGTGGTGAGTATTTTAAGATGCCTGTCGTTAAAAAAATTCTTTCTTGGGTGTTCGCTGTCTATCACAGCTACCACCTGCCCTTCTAAAAGTATGGGTACAGTTATTTCAGAACTACGGGCTTCATCATCTACAATGTATCTTTTATCTTCAGCAGTATTGTGTATAATTTCCGGCTTACCACTCAGTGCCACAGCCCCCACAATACCCTTGCCTACTGGAATTTCAATAGGCGCTTTAATATCAAATGCCACTGGATTTTTTGGACCGTAAGCAGCCTGCTGTACCAATACGTTGCGTTGCTTATCCAGCAGGTAAATTACACAATCATCAAAATGCAGGCGACTGATACAGTTTTTCGCCACATCCCACAGCAGCGAATTGATGTCGGTGTGTTTATTAATCTGCGAAGCAAAATATGTAATCACCAGTTCTGTTTCCAGTTCCTGCGCTTTTTGCTTTTGTTTGTTGCGGAAGTAATTAATGACGTAAGCAATAATGCCAATACCCAGCAATATGCCCAGCAGCCTGAACCACCAGGTTTTCCAGTAAGGTTTTGCGATAATGATGGTTACCTCGTTGGATGCAGGCTGCCAGTCTTTTTTATTACTGCTTACCTGCACTTTAAAAGTGTATGTGCCCGGCGATAATGAGCCATAGTGTACAGTGTTTTGGTTGGTAATCATCAGCCAGTCCTTATCATTACCAGCCAGCATATACTTATAATAAGTATTTAAGTGGCTGCTGTAATCTACCGATGTAAAATGAAAGGTAACATTGTTGTCGTCACTGGCCAGGCTGAATGTTTCAGAACGGGTAATGCCAGACAAATGTGCCCTGCTTTCGATACCGCTGATTAAAGCATTCAGTTTAATTTTTTTTACCAGCAAATCATCCGGAAAAAAATACTGTACACCCTTGGGTGTACCAAATACAAATTCGCCGGCACTGTTCATGTAGTAAGCATTTACCCTGTAACCATATATACTGAGGCCATAGCGTTCATCAAACACCTGCAGGCTGCTATCCGCCGGATTGTAGCGGGCCAGGCCAATATCATTGCCTATCCACATGCTTCCGTCTTTGCCTAATATCAACGCCTCAGCCCTGGGTATCAACAGGCCGTCTTTTGTAGTAATTTTTTTCAGGTAGCCGTTGCCGTAAAGAACATTAACGCCAAGGTCGGTGCCAAAGTACATACTCCCTTTTGCATCTTTATGTATACTGAAGATGTAGTTGGAAAGCAACCCGGTTTCTTTGGTAAATGCCTCCAGCTTATTTGTAGTGAAGTTGTAATGACGAACACCACCATCAGTAACACCAAACCACAAATCGGTGGGTGATGAAAAAAATAATGGTGATATAAAGTTGTTTTCAAACTGTGCCAGTGCGGTATTCGATAAATAGTCTACCGAAAAATTATTGATATCAATCCGGCAAAGTCCCATTTCGCCTGAAGCCCACATATAGCCCTGGTTATCTTCCTGCAGGATATAGGCCCGCTTCAACCGGATGGCACCGGCAGCCGTACTGTTATTTTTAAAATGCCTGATTAGGGTTGTATTTTTCGAAATCACCAATATCCCTTTTGTGGTGGTGCTCACCCACAACTGTCCTTTACTGTCAAAACAAAGTGTTTGAATATCTTCATTTTCGAGCAGTGCAATACCGTTGGCCGTATAGCTGGGAAAATGTGCGGCATTGGTATTGCGGTTCCACTGTATAATGCCATTACTGGTACCGAGGTAATACATGTTATTATCGTAAGTGGCTACAGCACTGATATAACCATCGTAAATATTACCGGCAGCATCCCTAAATACACTTTGCGTACCAATAACCTCCCTGCTGTTAAAATAACTTACCCCGTTGGGTGCTGTTACTACAAATACCCACCCATTGGCACCGCCGGCTATATTGTATACCATGTTGCTGGATATGGAAGAAGGATCGGCAGCATTATGCCTGTAATTGAGCAACTGGCCGGTTTTCCTGTTGTACATATACATCCCCGACCGCTGCGTACTGAAGATAAACTTATTGGGGCCCAGCTGGCGGGCATATACTACAATATCCTGTAAGGGCCTGCCAAACTGATCTTTTAAGGCAGTGGACAAGTTAGTGCTGGTACCAGTATAAATATTCATCAGCAGCAGTTTCCTGCTTTGTACATCACAAAACAAAACGGTATCCTTACTCCACTTTAACAACAGGTTGCCCAATGGTATGCTGGTAGCCTGCTGCAGCTTTCGGCTGGAAAAATCTACGAGATACATGACTGTATCTTTTGAATACAAAAAAATATCATCATCAAACTTAAAGCCATTACGGTAAGCACCTGATACAAGTGCTGTAGCATCAAAACCGGCAACCGGCATAGGTGCAAACAAACTGTTGTCCAGCGAATCAACACAACTGATATCTGCCTTAGCATTAAACACATAATGCCCCCTGGTGGTAAAAAAAACTACGCCGTTAGTTTTGGAAAAAAATACTGCTCTTGTGGCAAGCAACTGGCCACTATCGTAAATGGTTACCTTATGCATCCGGCGCAATTCATCAATCATTACCACATTTCTTTTGTCGGTACGTACCCAAATGCGGTTATTATCATCGCACAGCACCTGGCGAATATTGTTACTCACCAGTTGCGGATGTTCGGCCACGTAATATTTGGTTACCGTTCTGCCATTAAACATATTAAGGCCGTTGCCTGTAGCCAGCCACAGGTTACCGCCCTGATCCATACACATTTCGTTGATATAACCATACGAAAGTCCGTTGGCCGTAGTAAGGTGCTGAAAACTAATATTTGAAAATCGAAGGGTTGGCTCTTCTGCCGGCTGGGCCTGGCAGCACACAGGTATCCAAAACAGCAGCAATGCTGCAGTGATTAATTTTCCAATACCTGTATCGCCGGATGTAATCATGCTGGTATACAAATATAAGTGTGCAGCAGCCTGGTTAAAAATAAGCGACAACCCTTTTAGGATTCAACTTATCCTGCGGCTGTTTTGAGCGATTGTACGGCACAGGTATGTAATAATAAGCCTATACAAAATAAAAAAGGGACCAGGATAAAAATCCAGTCCCGCTTTTAATCCAATATCCTGTGAAAAACCTAAAGCAAATGTACTATTGGTAAAATGGTGGCTGCAACTTTGTTTATTCTGCGGCTGCACCAAATTATTATCCGGCATTAACCCCTGCCATACAGCATGTACCATCGAGCTAAATATTTGCATTAGCCTGCCAGTACATTTTAAAAAGCATTATTGCCAGGGCTGCATTGTAAGGCAGTTGAATTGCACTATTCACAACAATCTTGCCCGTGCAATTACCAAATACTCACAGTGAACCACCATTAAATAAATGCTGAAGCCATGCTGCAATACAGCAGTTTAATTTTGTGTTATTAATAACAAGCGAATGAAAATGCCCGGTAAAATAAAACTGAATAAGTCGTTTTGGATGGATGTATTGATGATTACATTGTTACTGGGTGCATTTTTCATACTATCGCTGCTGATATAAAATATTGCAGCAGGCTGCATACAAATAACTCAGGGGTAATCAGTGTCAAAAAAAAGAACGGTGCAGTTTGCACCGTTTTTATTTTGTTTAAAATACAAGCTACGTTGTTTGCCATAATACAGTGTACCTGGTGATAATGCCAGCTACCATCAAGTACTAACAGCTAAGGCTATCGTTATTTATGATTACCCACAACAATTTTTATACTACTCACCAATTTGCCCCCCTGCTGCAACCGGATATGATAAACACCCGTATTGATGGTTGATGGTAGTTTAATGGGCATATTACCGCTACCGCCCCTCCAATCCATTGCTTCAGTATACAGCAGTTGCCCTGCACTGTTTATGAACGAACAGGTGTAACGGGCTGCTGTAGCCGCATTAAACACGATAGTTAAATTTCTATCGCCGGCATCCTGCTGTTGCACACTCACCAATGCATGCTGCTGCGGGGGCTGCAGCTTAAGCACCTGTGTATACAGTAACTTACCCGATTCATCTTTTGTTTTTACCCTGTAATACACGGCAGCGGCTGCAGGCATCGTTTCGGCATACTGGTATTTACCCAATCCGCTGGAAGGGATTACCGCTACCCGGCTAAAGGAATTGCCATCAATGGAGCGTTGCAATTCATAATCAGTATTGTGGTTATCGTCTGCCACCATCCATTCTAATTGCGCTGTATGCCGGATGACTTTAGCTTTAAAGGAAACAAAAGTTAAGGCCAATGTTTGGGGACGGCTGAGAATTATTTCAAACCTGTCGGAAGCTGCAGAGGCAGCACTACCATTTACCTCAAAAAATATTTCAGTGCTATTGCTGAGTACAAACAAAGTACTCTTGCCAAGATATTTGTCTTTTAGCACCGCAATCAGTTCATGTGCGGCAAAGCGTACTGGCAGCAGGCTGATTTTATATCGGCCTTTTTTCAAATTTTTTATGGCAAACTGTATCGTATCGGTGTGCAATACGGGCTGCCTGCCTTCTACTGCCAGCAAACTACCTGCTTTTTTTACCGAAAAATTTTCGCCGGCAAGTTCCATTTTTATCACATCGTTATAATCAATGTCGTTGGACAATTTTTCATTAAACACTACCACGGTTGCATCGGCGGCAGTTATACTATCCCGGTCGAGTGCAAAAAGCCTTGCAGTAATTTTTGCAGAAGGAACAGTAGTAAGTGGGGCTGCAGGCCTTAATCCACGCAGGTTATTTTGCACGGCTTTAGCAGCTTCTGTAAAAATCACTCTTCCCGAATCGCCTGAAACATACAACATCACTGCCTGCCCGGGCTGAATGGTATCATTCACATCACCAAATTGCCAACTGCCACCCCCAAACAAACACTCATAATCGTTGATAGCACTAAACAGTTCGTAAGCACCGAGGGCATTACCTCCGGCAGAAGTTTTTTTGGCATCCCACACATAAAATGAATTACTGATACCGCCTTCTTTGATTAAGTTTTCAAATTGTACAGCCGCAGGATAAATATTACCCATGCAGGCGTATTTACCCCCGGCATACCAGGGCGTAGCCACATCTCCTTTATATAAACTGCCTGTAGCACGAAGGGTAAGTGGAGAAGTTACCACATTGGTATCACTCACCCATTGAGATCTGTCGCCCCTGATGTATAAAAAATAACCAGACCTGGTTTCGATGGGCCGGTGGGTAGTATGAAAGCCAGCCCAGGCGCCATCTTTATATTCCATAATTGAAGCCTGCGGCGTAAGTGTATCAAACCCTGCAGCCCACCCCGCTTCAGCAGATGCAAGAAAATGAATGGATTTACCGGTAATAATAGTGCCATATCCCGGCAGACTATCCTGAGCAGGTGCAGTATTAACATCCCCCTCCTGCCAGGCCTGGTGAATGGTTTGGCTGGTTTTTACCGGCACCGAAAGCAGCCTGTACGCTCTTTTAGTATTGGCGGGCAAATATCTTTCCACAGTTACTTTAGTATCACCGGTAAGCGTACCGGCAATTTTACCAATACTACCGCTACCGGCTATGGTAGATTTTAGGGTAACGGGCTGCCCGTTAAAATCAATTGTACCATTTGCATCTACTGCCAATGTACTATTAGGTGCAATATCTACACTACTACCCTCCTGTAATTGTAAAATTTTTTGAGAGCCTATGGTAAGATTATCATCTAATACAATTTTGTGTGCAGGCTGTATAAGAATATTATTAGTAGAAGATGGAGGCTGGGTTGCATCGGCCCAGGTACCGCCACCGCTATGATAGAGCCATGTAGCAGGTGCGCTAAAATTGCCGCCTGATTTAGACTTAAAGTCTGCAGTGTTAATATCCGCTGGAAGTATAGTACCCAAAAGGCCACCGGGTTGTACTAATAGATAGTTATCGGCATTAGTACCATAAAGTGAACAGTTGGCCGTAACCGGTATAGCAACGCCGGGCAATACCGATGCAAATACACCCTCCCGGTTTACATATACTTCGTCGGGACTTACAACACCCGTTAAATTACCTGTAATTATTGCGGCATTGGTACCATCATATATTTTGGGCTGCACTGCTGCCGGTTGAATCAGCACTGTTCTTTGACTGGCAAATAGCAAAGTACCGAAAGAAGACATAAGCGGGGTGGTAATTGAATTTGCATTAGCAGCACTTACCATACCGGGATAATGCCATCCCGGGCCATTGTATACAGCCGACCGTAGTTGTGCCGGTTGAAAAACGCCAAGCCTGTCTGCCCCGGCAGCATTCACAAAACTAAAAACACCTGCATACGTACCCGATAGTAAGCCGGTGGCGGTGACTGTCCAATGGCGGTTAATACTTTTTGAGGCATCCAGGGCTAGTGTATTACTCCCCGGTGCTGCTGCAATTGTTGCTGTTGTGGCAACAGCAAGCCCGCCGGGGTTATCCAGGGTTTCAAACTGTATGTTTACAGGCAGGTATGCGGTATTATCACCCACTTCAAAAGTATAACTACCTGTGGCGGCTATATTTTTTTCGAGTGTACCATTAATATACGATGAAGATGCTGCCCCTGTAACAGTACCCAATGCTTTTACTTTTGCACCGGTGTTCCTGCTTACCAGCTTGCCCATCGTACAATGCAGTGCAGCAGTTGCCGTAAGCTCGGTATTTGCATCAAGGGTGATGGTATTTGTAGCGCTTGTTTTATGAATCACAAAACTGCTGAATGTGGTAGAACCGGATAAAACCGTATTTGCACCGGTAAACCGCACTATCCTTTCATTTGGATTAAAAACAGCAGTGCTGCTTTTAATCCAGTTGCCTGTAACCGTCAAATCTGCCCCGGGAATAGCCGATAACACAAAAACCGCTGCAGCTCCAAGTGATATATTGCCATTTACGGTAAAAGGCTGCTGCATTGATGTACCATTATACAACAGCAGCAAGCCACCCAGGATATTTAGATTACCCCTCACAGCAAGCACTGCTGTTGTACCACCATTTGCAGTGATATTTACCGTACAACCTTCATTTATTATAATGGCATAAGGGTAACCGTAAGTACCCGTACTGTTCCACTCTGCGTTGCGGTGATGTACACCCAAAGTATTGTATATAAGTACCGAGGATACGCCGTACAGGGGTGCATTATTAAAAACTGCACCGGTATTTACCACTACATCGCCATTTAAGGTAAGCACCGAATTATTACTTAAAGCAACAGACCCTGCAGTTTCGAAGCTGCCATTTACTGTTCTTGATGCCGTGGCATTCGTACCAAGGTTAATGCCGCCCTGCAGTACTTTAACATGCAGGGGCCCGTTTGATGCCGGCCAGAATTTTTGAGTACTTAAAATATTAAAAACAGCAGCCGTATTAAAAATTAAACTGCCGTTAGTGTACGTCCAGTTACCTGAACCCGCCACACTCCCATTGGTATTCAACTGAAATGTGCCCTGCACCGTCACTGCACCCGAAAAAGTTACAGCAGCACCCACAGCAAACAAAGTACCTTTAGCTAAGCTGGTTGTATTACTAATTGCTGCAGGCGTATTGATTACCACACCGCCGGCAGACAGGTTGGATGATGTAACAGCATTAAAACTAAGGGCAGCTCCCCCACTGATAAGCTGTGTTGCAGTACCGTTAAATGTAACATTACATTTATCGTTGGCACCAGCAAGCATATTAAATGTACTGCCTGCATCTACCGTAATATTGCCCCCTGCATACAAATGATGCAGCCGGTTTCCCGGTGCATCCTGTACATGAAAACTACCTGCTGTTACTGTAATATCTCCGGCAACATTAAGCGTAACCGATGCATTAACATTAAATCTAAGCGTAGCCGTGTGCACCGATACAGATGAACAGGAACTATTGCTGGTAATATTAACCGTATAGCCTCCCTGTATGTGTACGGCAGTTGCCGCATCGGGTACCGAAGCGCCGGGAGTGCCACCGGGTGAAGCGGCCCAGGTGCTGGTATTATTCCAATTACCGCTGGCTACCGCATACCTTAAATTTTGTGCCGATAAATTACTACAGGTAAGGATAAAAAAGAGGGTGAGCATAGCGATGCCCCTCTTCTGCTTTTGAAGATTTGGTTGCATGATTTACGGTTATTTGGATAATAAACTAAAGTGCTTTTACCAGGGTAACAGTAATATTACTGAAAAGGATACCCCAATAAAACACTATGATTAATAACGTGTTATAAATAAATAAAATTGCCTGTAGATAAATAACTACAAAAATAACAGCTACCATTATTCGTAAAAAAGCAGGTAATCGAATTGTGATATCCACTAAAATTCCCATTGAAAAATGACTACCTTTAAAAGAGATACCACCGTACCCTGAGCCATAGTTTATCTACATCTTTAAAAGCAAAAGATGAAAAGGGTTGCCTGCATACTTCTACTTGTATTGGGTACCGGGGAAGTAAAAGCCCAATACTTCTTCAGGGGTACCGTAACGGATAACCGGGGCGATAAACTGCAATACGTAAAAATAACCAGCCAGTCATCAGGCAATATTTACCGCAGTAATGTGCAGGGCGGCTTTGGATTTAATGGGGCAGTGCCATTTGATACAATCTATTTTTCGTACGACGGATACGAAACGGTTACAAGAGTGCTTAAAGCTAATGAGCATAACACTATTGTACTAAACGCCCTGCCGGTATCGGCAATATTTAAAAAGAATCATTTATCCTCCATTGCCGCTGTTAAAAAAGACAGTGCCCGGGTAAGGCATTTTTATAACGAAACCTATAACAAAAGCAGGGAAAATATTTTTTTGTTTACCGATGAAGCCCCGGTTATTTCATTTTCGGCCAATATCAACCGGGCATCGTACAGCAATGTTAGGCGCTTTATCAACGATATGGATGGCCCTGTACCTGCCGACGCTGTGCGTATTGAAGAAATGCTTAACTACTTTAATTTTCATTACAGGGAACCGGAAAAAGACAGCATGTTTAGCTTTTCCTCAGTTATTACACAATGCCCCTGGAACCCTGCATCACAATTATTACTGCTTAATGTATGTGCCCAAAAAATTAATACCGAACACCTGCCCGCCAGCAACCTTGTTTTTTTGATTGATGTATCCGGCTCTATGGATATGCCCAATAAACTTCCCCTGCTTAAAGCAGGATTCAGGATGCTGGTAAAAAACCTGAGGGCCATCGACACGGTATCAATTGTTACCTACGGCGAAACAGTAGAAGTGCCGCTGGAAGCCATAGCAGGCTCGGAAAAAGAAAAAATTACTGCCGCTATTGATGCCCTTACTGCAGATGGGCCTACGCCGGGAGAGGCCGGGATTAAATTAGCCTACCATGTGGCACAAAAACATTTTATCAAAGGAGGCAACAATAGAATTTTCCTGGGTGCTGATGGCGACTTTAATGTAGGAATGAATACAGAAAAAGAACTGGAGAACCTGATTGAATACCAAAAACAAAGCGGTGTATACCTTACCTGCCTTGGGGTGGGTATGGGCAACTATAAAGATTCGAAGCTGGCTGTACTATCACAAATGGGTAATGGCAATTTTGCCTATCTTGATAATGAACAGGAAGCCGAAAAAGTGCTGGTATCTGAACTAACACAAACCCTGTTTACAGTAGCTGACAATGTATACATTTCTGTTGCCTTTAACCCTTCAACGGTGGTTGCATACCGGCTTACAGGGTATGATAATGACCATAAAGCACATGCAGATACCAATATGCGTATAGAGGGTGGCGAAATTGGATCGGGCCATTCCCTGATGGCCGTATTTGAATTGCTGCCCCTTACAGATTCAAACACCACCGGCAATATACTGGCAGATATTAAAGTGCAGTACAGCCTCCCCGGCCTGCGAAACATTTACAGTACCGGTATCGTATGTCCCAACAATTATACCCCCTGGATAAAAACGGCACCTGATATCAAAAAAGCAGTAGCTGTGGTATTATTTGGCATGAAGCTCAGGCAATCTGTATACAGCCAAAAGGTAAGCTGGAAAAAACTGAATACCCTTTGCAGAACAGCATTTGATCCCAATAATTATATTGAAAAAGAATTGCTGGAACTGGTAGAGAAAGCACAGAAACTGTACAGAAAAAAAAGAAAATATAGCCTTCGCTGAACACAAGCATCTAATTGATGATGTATTGGCCTTTTTTATTAACGAGGATTACCGGCAATTGTTTTTTCTCTTCAAAATAATCAAAAGCATCTTTCAGGGTTACAGCAAATTTTTGCAGTGCCTGGTTATCTCTTGTAGCCTGTGCCAGGTATTCAAACGATTTTTTATTACTGTACTTTACCGGGAACACATGCACCGGGATAAAATCCTGGCCCTGCTCTTTAGCATAGGAAGCCAGTAAAAAAACTTCTTCAATAGGCTTATCACTAATGGCAATACATCCGGTGGATACGCAACCACCATGAATATAAATAGCACTTCCCGGCCGCAGCGAATCGCTTAAAATCCTGTCGGACGCATTGGGATAATTTAACCCAAGTGCCAGGTGGTAATTACTGTTGCTGTTAAATTCATTGATATAATAAAATCCTTCTGGCATCTGGTAATCGCCTTCCATGCGCTTTGGGCCCAGCGAGCCGCTTTGCATACATACCCTGTAGGTTTTAAACAAACGAAAAGATTCTTTTGGATTTTCCTTTACCCACACTTCCAGCAACCTGTCGAACTTAAAACTGCGGATATACAATTCCTGCGGCGGCCACTTTAATTTTTGGGCTTCAAACTGTTTGCGCAGGCTGTCATCCACTTTGCTATACCTGCCATCAGGCCTTGTTGATAAACGCATCAGGTTCACCGAAGGTTGTGCCTGTACACCTGCTGTGCAAAGCAGCATAAGCGTAATAATACCAGGTATAGATATGAATTGCTTCATCAGGAATATAGTGTGTTGTTGAAAACCGGGCCGGTAAAGTTAAATACAGTAAGGTTGTATCAATTGTTAAAAACAGTACGGTATATCCTGTATTTTCTTCTTCCGGCTTATAGGGCAAAAATAAGGCCAGCATCTCAAAAAAATGTAAATACCGCCTGCAATTTACAGGTTGCCCCTTGCCGCCTGCTCTCTTTCAATGGCTTCAAATAATGCTTTAAAATTACCCTTCCCAAAACTTTTGGCACCCTTACGCTGTATGATTTCAAAAAAAAGGGTTGGCCTGTCCTGCAAGGGTTTTGTAAATATCTGCAACAGGTAGCCCTCCTCATCCCGGTCAACTAAAATACCCAGTTCACTCAGCAGCGCAATATCTTCATCTATTTTACCAACACGTTGCTGCAAATCGTCGTAATAACTTTTGGGCACCTGTAAAAATTCAATCCCCCTTTGCTGCAGTGCGGCTACTGTTTGCACAATATCATGCGTGGCAATAGCCACATGCTGCACCCCTTCGCCATTGTAATAATCCAGGTATTCCTCTACCTGGCTTTTCTTTTTTCCCTCGGCCGGCTCGTTGATAGGAAATTTCACATACCCGTTGCCGTTGCTCATTACCTTACTCATCAGTGCAGAGTATTCGGTAGAGATATCTTTATCATCAAAGCTCAGGATATTTTTAAAGCCCATTACCTCCTCGTAAAATTGTACCCAGCGGTTCATCTGGTTCCAGCCCACATTACCCACGCAATGATCTACATATAGTAAGCCGGTTTCCGAAGGATTATAACCAGATTGCCATGCTTTAAAGCCGGGCATAAAAACACCGGTATAATTTTTCCGCTCTACAAAAAGATGCACCGTTTCGCCATAAGTATGAATGCCACTTAGCACCACCGTGCCGTGTTCATCGGAAAGTACAGTGGGCTCCATATATTTCCGGGCGCCACGCTTTACCGTTTCATTCCAGGCGCTGCTGGCATCATCTACTTTTAATGCCAGTACTTTTACCCCATCGCCATGTTTATAAATATGATCGGCAATGCTGTTATTATTTCTTAAAGGCGTGGTGAGTACAAAAGTTAATTTATGCTGACGGATTACATAACTCACTTTATCCTTCACACCGGTTTCGGGGCCGGCATAAGCCAGGCTTTGAAAACCAAAGGCGGTTTTATAAAAATGGGCCGCCTGTTTGGCATTGCCCACGTACAGCTCCACATAATCGGTGCCCTCAAGTGGTAAAAAATCAGTAGCAGCCTGCGGTGTGCCTGCTTTTTTTATAATGGATTCCATGTTTTTTTTAATTATCGGTGAGTAAAAAAATGTTTAATACCAAGAGCAGTATCAACCGAATCCATAGCAAGCGCCAGCAGCAGCAGGGTATAGCTGTTTCTTTTATCAGTAAATATTTTATGGGGATAATCTGGCAGCATCGTACTACAAAAGTAGTAGCATTTTGCCATTTATAAAATCAATAAACCGTTGCAACTACAGCCACAGATTCTATATTTGCTGCATGAAAAAAATAGGCATTTTAGGCGGTGGGCAGCTTGGCCGCATGTTGTTGCAAGCTGCCGCCAATTACCCTGTTGAAACCTTTGTATTGGAAAACGATGCCCATTGCCCGGCAGCACATCTTTGCCACCATTTTATTAAAGGTGATATAAGGGATTATACCGATGTGTACAATTTTGGCAAAAACCTCGATGCACTTACTATTGAAATAGAAAATGTAAATACCGAAGCACTGGAGCAATTGGAAAAAGAAGGAGTAAAAATTTACCCAAGGCCGGCAGCCCTCAAAACCATCAAAAACAAAATTCTGCAAAAGCAGTTTTATAAAAACAACCAGGTACCCACCAGCGATTTTGTAATAACACAAAATGCTGCAGAAGTGGCTCAGCATAGTAGTTTTTTACCAGCAGTACACAAGTTAGGCGAAGGAGGTTATGATGGCAAGGGGGTACAATTGCTGCCCACAAAAGAATCCATAACCAAAGCATTTGATGCCCCGGCTGTGTTGGAAAAAATGGTGGCCATCGAAAAAGAAATTGCTATTATGATAGCGGTAAACGATGCCGGTGAAACAGCCATCTATCCCCCGGTAGATATGGTATTCGACCCCGACCTGAACCTCCTCAGCCACCAGCTTAGCCCGGCCGAACTGCCACAAAAAATATTATGGCGGGTAGAAGCCATTGCCATTGCCCTGGTAAAAGCCCTGCAAAGCCCCGGCATATTTGCTGTGGAATTATTTATTGACAAAGCAGGCGAAGTATATGTAAATGAAACGGCCCCCCGTGTACACAACAGCGGCCACCATACCATTGAAGCCAATTACTCCTCCCAGTTTGATATGCTGTGGCGTGTACTCCTCAATTATCCGCTGGGGAATACCGGGCATATACTGCCTGCCGCTATTGTAAACCTGATAGGCGCCGAAGGCCACAGCGGCACTGCGTACTATGAAGGGCTTGAGGAAATACTGAAAATACCCAATGCCTTTGTGCATATTTATGGGAAAAACGAAACCAAGCCTGGCCGTAAAATGGGGCATGTAACCGTGTTGAGCAGCGAAAAACAGGAGCTTTTACACCAGGTAAACCGGATAAAGCACGGCCTTAAAATTATAAGCCGGTAACCGCATTTATCCATTAAGTTTTCCGCCTGTACTTTTTATGAAAAGCATTTAACCACATTGGCTGAAATTGCCAGTGTTTCAACTTCAATTATTTAAACAACGGCTTATCCATGTTAAAGCGGAGCAACGATTTTTGGAAAATAGCAGCCCTGCTGTTGCTAATTTCTTCCTGCAGCGAAAAAAAGAAAACCGAAAATAAAGCAGCCGCAGGCCCGCCCCCACCTGCACGGGTAGACGTATTTATTGCAATGGCAGCCCCGGTGGCCGAAACAATAGAAGTGCCCGGCAGCCTGGCCCCTTTTGAAGAAACCACCCTGCAACCCGAAATTTCTGGAAGGGTAACCGGCATTTACTTTAAAGAAGGTACGCTGGTAAATAAGGGCAGCCTCTTGGTAAAGCTGTACGATGCCGACCTGCAGGCACAACTGAAAAAGCTGCAGGTACAATTAGAAATTGCCCGGCAAACCGAGCAGCGCCAGGCCGAACTGTTAAAAATAAACGGCATCAGCCAGCAGGACTACGATTTAAGCCTGCTGAATGTAAAAAACCTGCAGGCCGATATTGATATTTTAAAAACAGGCATTGCCAAAACCGAACTGCGTGCGCCTTTTAATGGTAAAATTGGCCTCCGCAACATCAGCGAAGGCGCCTATATCTCCCCGCAAACCATTGTAGCCACCCTGCGGCAGGTAAGCCAGCTTAAGCTCGACTTTACCGTACCTGAGCGCTACAGCAGTAAAATGACACCCGGCAGCATCGTATATTTTAAAACCGACGGCAACAGCCAGTTGTACAAAGCCAGCATCATAGCCACCGAAAATAATATACAGGAAACCAACCGCAGCCTGAGGGTAAAAGCAGTAGCCAGCCAGCAAAGCAACAATTTATTTGCAGGTGCCTTTATAAAAGTGCAGGCAAAGCTGGGCGAAAATGATAAAGCCCTGCTGGTACCCACCCAGGCCGTAATACCACAGGCCAGGAACAAAAAAGTAATTATGCTTAAAAACGGGCTTGCCGCACACGAAATAGTTACCACCGGGGTAAGAGATTCTACCTACGTGGAAATTACCAGTGGCCTTAAAGCCGGTGATACTGTTTTAATCAGCGGCCTGCTTACTACCAAGCCCGGCAGCAAAGTATTGGTAAATACTGTTAAACAAAAAAATTAAGCCAACCGCAGCCTTATGTTGCCCTACCGGCAATACACCGTATAAAAAGCAAGTAAAGTGAACATATCCGAACTGAGTTTACGCCGGCCCGTTACGGCCATTGTTGCCAGCATCATCATTATGCTGTTTGGCATAATTGGTTTTACTTTTCTTGGGGTAAGAGATTACCCGGCCATCGACCCACCCAATGTAAACGTACGCACCAGCTATCCCGGTGCCAATGCAGATATTGTAGAAACTCAAATTACCGAGCCGCTCGAAAAAGCCATTAATGGTATTGCCGGGGTAAAAAATATTACCAGCAGCAGCAGCCAGGGTACCAGCAGCATTAATGTGGAGTTTGAACTCAGCAGCGATCTTGAAGCTGCGGCCAACGATGTAAGGGATAAAGTATCGCAGGCCATACGCTCCCTGCCCGATGATTTGGATGCACCACCGGTTGTGGCCAAAGCCGATGCCAGCAGCGACCCCATCCTTTCCATGACGGTGCAAAGCAACACCCGGAACCAGCTTGAAGTAACCGAATATGCCAATAACAACCTGCTGGAAAAACTGCAAACCATTCCCGGGGTAAGCTCCATCGTTATATGGGGCGAAAAACGCTATGCCATGCGTATCTGGATGGACCCATCCAAACTGAGTGCTTATGGCCTTACACCCGGCGATGTGCAGCAGGCTTTGTACAGCCAGAACGTAGAGTTGCCCAGCGGTAAAATTGCCGGTAATGCCACCGAACTTTCGGTACGCACTTTTGGAAAGCTGAATACAGAAGATGAGTTCAACAACGTAATTGTAAAAAATGTAAACGGTGCCGATATTAAAATAAAAGATATTGGCGAAGCTGTGCTGGGCCCGGAAAATGAAGAATCAATTTTAAAAGAAAGCAGTGTACCCATGATTGCACTGGCACTGGTGCCCCAGCCCGGCTCTAACTATGTGGCCATATCAGATGAATTTTACAAACGCTACGAGCAAATCAAAAAACAGGTACCCGATGATATTACACTGGATATAGCCCTCGACCAAACCAAGTTCATCCGTAAATCCATCTCCGAGGTAAAAGAAACACTTATCATCGCCTTTATCCTGGTGGTGCTTATCATCTATCTTTTTTTCAGGGACTGGCTCATCGCTATCAGGCCGCTGATAGATATACCGGTATCGCTGATAGGCGCCTTCTTTATCATGTACCTCTGCGGTTTTACCATTAATGTACTTACCCTGCTGGGCATAGTATTAGCCACCGGCCTGGTGGTAGATGACGGCATAGTGGTAACCGAAAATATTTTTAAAAAGATGGAAGCCGGCATGAACAAGTGGCAGGCTGCCAAAGAAGGCTCCAAAGAAATTTACTTTGCCGTGATTGCCACATCCATCACTATTGCGGTGGTGTTTTTGCCCATCATCTTCTTAGAAGGATTTGTGGGCAGGCTTTTCCGTGAGTTTGGCATTGTGGTGGCAGGTGCTGTACTCATTTCGGCCTTTGTATCCTTAACGCTTACACCGGTACTGAACGTAAAAATGACGAGGAAGGAAAATAAACATTCCCGTTTTTACATTTTTACTGAACCTTTTTTCAGGGGGATGGAAAACGGCTACCGCAAATCCCTTACCGCCTTTATGCGGTTGCGCTGGCTGGCTTTTGTAATTACGGCTATCTGTTTTGCCCTGATATATTTTATAGGCACCAGCATTCAATCGGAACTGGCACCGCTGGAAGACCGCAGCCAGTTCAGGCTTTCCGTAACAGCGCCGGAGGGCACTTCGTTCGATTATATGGATGCTTATATCGACAAGCTGGTGCAATTAGTTTTAGATTCGGTTCCCGAAAAAAGGGTAGTGATTAGCGTTACTGCACCGGGATTTTTGGGCTCAGGCTCTGTAAACACGGGCTTTGTACGCACCGTGCTGCAGGAGCCAAAAGAACGGCAGCGATCGCAACAGGAAATTGTAGATGTAATTAACCGCAACCTCCCCCGGCTTAATGAGGGCCGTGCCTTTACCCTACAGGAACAAACCATTTCGGTAAACCGCCGCGGCGGCCTGCCTGTACAATTTGTAATACAGAATGTGGACTTTGAAAAGATCAAAACTCAACTACCAATTTTTTTAGAAGAAGCCAATAAAAACCCCGTATTCCAGGGGGTGGATGTGGATTTGAAATTTAATAAACCAGAACTGCGGATTATGATAGACCGGCTTAAAGCCAGCAACCTTGGGGTAAACATACAGGTGATATCCGAGGCATTGCAACTGGCTTTGAGCAACAGGCGCATAGGTTACTTCACCCGGTCGGGCAAGCAATACCAGGTAATAGGACAGGTGGCCCGAAACGACCGGGACGATCCGGCAGATTTAAAAAACATTTTTGTACGCAATGCCAATGGTGTTTCTATTTCGCTGGATAACCTGGTTACAATTGAAGAAGAAAGTACGCCGCCGGTGATTTACCATTTTAACCGGTATAAATCGGCCACCATATCCGCCGGGCTGGCCCCCGATAAAACGGTTGGCGATGGTATTAAAGCCATGCAGGGTATTGCTGCCACAGTGCTCGACGACAGCTTTAGCACCGCACTTACCGGCACCTCCCGTGATTTTGCTGAAAGCAGCAGCAATACAGCTTTTGCCTTTGTGCTGGCACTGATACTCATCTACCTTGTATTATCGGCACAGTTTGAAAGTTTTATCGACCCGTTTGTAATAATGATTACGGTACCGCTTGCGCTGGCAGGTGCCCTGCTATCCTTATGGCTGTTTAATCAAACCTTAAATATTTTTTCGCAAATTGGTATGATTATGCTGATAGGGCTGGTAACCAAAAACGGTATTTTAATTGTGGAATTTGCCAACCAAAAACTATTGCAGGGACAAAAGAAAATACCAGCAGTGATAGATGCCTCCACGGCAAGGCTGCGGCCTATATTAATGACGAGCCTTACCATGTGTCTTGGTGCTTTACCGCTGGCACTCTCATTGGGTGATGCCTCTACCAGCCGCATACCCTTGGGTATTGTAATTGTGGGCGGCATTTTATTTTCGCTGATACTTACCCTGTATGTAATACCCGCCATGTACTCTTACCTGTCATCCAAAAAGAAAGTGAATGAAGCATTGTAAAATTTTTATTGTTCTGTTCTTTCCCAGCCTGCTGGCCGCACAGGCACCCATCCTTACACTGCAACAGGCTATACAGGAGGCGATGAAAAACAATTTTGATGTCATCATCACCAAAAACACTGCCGAGATAAGCCAGATTAATAATAAATGGGCCAATGCAGGCCTGATGCCAACTGTATCCATTACGGCCAACAAATTATTAGGCACCAATAATATTGAGCAAAACCTGGTAAATGGCACGGAGATAAAAACCTCCGGTGCTTCGGTAAATAACCTTAATGCAGGGCTTGCCGCAAGCTGGCGTTTTTTTGACGGCATGGCCATGTTTGCCACCAAAAAAAGACTGGAAGAAATTGAGAAAACAGGCATGTATACTTTTACCAAAACAGCCAACGAAACTATTTATAATGTTACTACTGCTTACTATGATATTGTACGGCTGCAACAGCAGGTAAAAGCCATTAAAGAAGTAATTACCCTTTATGAAGAAAGATTAAAAATTGCTGAAGCAAGATTTAATATTGGCAGCAGTCCTAAAACGGATATGCTGCAGGCCAAAGTGGATTTAAATGAGCAGCAAACAAATTTAACCACTGCCGAAAATGCCATCAGCCTGGGTAAAGTAACCCTTAATAATTTACTGGCCCGGGATCCGGCCACTGTATTTGAAACAGCGGATAGCTTTGTGCTTAACAGGCAGGTAAACTACCTGTTGCTGCAGCAAAAATTAGAACAGCAAAACCCTGATGTACTCATTGCAAAAAGCAATATTGCCATTATGCTGCAAACCAAAAAAGAATTAAATGCACAGCGCCTGCCCACCGCAACACTTAATGGCAACTATAACTTTGTACGCAACAGGAATGCTGCAGGCTTTACCCTTTTGAATCAAACTTATGGGCCATCTGCATCGGTTGGTATTGTGATACCCATATTTATTGGCGGGCTGGTAAAGCAACAATTACGTGCCGCCGACCTCAACATCAAAAACCAGGAACTGGCCAGCAGCCAGGTAAAAAACCAGGTGCTGAGCGCTTTTACCAATGCATACCTCAATTACAACAATGGCCTTAAGCTGGCCGAGATGGAAAAAAATAACCTGGAACTGGTAAAAGAAAACAACATGATTAATCTTGAACGTTTTAAAAAACTATCCATTACTTCGGTTGAACTGCGACAGGGACAAATTAATTATACCGATGCTCAGTACAGGCTGATTAATGCACAATACCAAAGCAAAATTGCCGAAGCTGAAATGCTGCTGCTGGCCGGAGAGATTGCCGATTAATTCATGATAAAATATCCAACCCTTAAAAACTGCTGTGCTCATCCGCACAAAACTTCCCTTATTTTTACGGCGGTTAAAAAACGTATTTATATCCTAAAACATATTTAGCATGACAGCAGCATTACCTGTTAACGAAAAACCATACGCCCCATTGGTAGGCATCATTATGGGCAGCGAAAGCGACCTCGATATTATGAAAGGCGCAGCCGAAATTTTGCGCCAGTTTGAGGTAGAACCTGAGCTCACAATAGTATCTGCACATCGTACTCCGGAGCGCCTGAGAGAGTATGCCGCATCGGCTAAAAAACGTGGACTTAAAGTAATTATAGCCGGTGCCGGTGGCGCTGCTCATTTGCCGGGTATGGTGGCAGCCAATACCATATTGCCGGTAATAGGTGTGCCGGTAAAATCTTCCAATTCGCTGGAAGGCTGGGATTCTATTTTATCTATTTTACAAATGCCATACGGTGTACCTGTAGCCACCGTGGCTTTAAACGGTGCAAAAAATGCCGGGATACTGGCCGCACAAATCCTTGCCCTCCATGACACCTCCATTGCCGGCAAACTGGAAGCTTACAAAGAATACCAGCACGACATTGTAATGGAAAGTGTAAAAAATGTACGGGAGTTGGGCTACTCCAACGAATTTGATGTGGTGCTCACCGGTAACCAGTAACCCCTGCGGCAAATACTTTTGTTTAATAAATAACGTGTTGCGCTATTCAACTATAAAGTAGTATCCAACCAATTTTTAAATGAAGTGAACAGCTTACAACGATTTGTTGAATAATTATAAAAGCGCCTTCTTGTTTCGGTGCTCATTATTACATAAAATATTGAAAGGTTGCTGTCATTCCGAATGAAGTGAGGAAACTGCCGACCCAAAGAACAAATGTTCAAAACCTGGAAGATTCCTCGTTCCTCGAAATGACAGAAAAAATAAAACACCTCAGGCTGAATAGTTTTTAATAGCACAATACGTTAATGAATAAATTACTTGTTACAATCTTTGCCAGCCTGCTTGCAAGCTTACTGCATACACATGCACAAACCATAACGGTACAGGATAGTGCCGATGCCACAAAGCAAATTGTATTTAATAAAGTGGAGGTGGAGGCATCGTATCCCGGTGGCACTGCGGCCTGGTCAAACTTTTTACAAAAAAAATTAAAAAGCTCAACCTCTTCGGATAATGATGCACCTGCAGGATTATACCGGATTATAGTGCGTTTTATTGTAGATAAAACAGGCGCCATCAGCTATATAAGCCCTGAAACAAAATTTGGCTATGGTATGGAGGAAGAAGTAATACGTGTTATCAAATTATCCGGGCAGTGGACGCCAGCTTATCAAAATGGCAGGCCGGTTAATGCTTATCGCAGGCAGCCTGTATCCTTTATTGTAACCAGCGATGACTTTGGCATAAAAACCCAGGAGCCTAATACTTTATTTGCCAACCAGGATAATGTTATAAAAGTCTGGGCCCGTAAAGGCAAACCAGATGATATTGAAATAAGTGCTCCCGGATGTAAAATTTTAAAAGTAGATAGTGGCATATTCACCATACATCCCAATAAAGCCGGCTACATTGTTGTGGAGGTGATAAACACTAAGAAAGATAAAACTATTGGCAGGGCCCATTTTACCGTAAAATAATAGCCCGGTTAAAAGTTATGCAGCAGTGGCGATGATATCGTCCATATTAATGCCGGTATGGCTTTCATCATAAATACATTCGCCATCCTTAATAAGTAATACCTGTGGCGACTCGTGGTACACCGAAAAATCTTCGGCAATTTTATTGGAAATGTTGCGGTGTGCAATGAGGTCGAGAAAATAGAAATCGATATGCGGTGGCGCTTCGGTACGTTCCAGTCTGCTTTTTACAATGCTGCTGATACTACAGCGCTTGCTATGTTTAAAAATCAACTGGTATCTCGATTTTGATAATTCTTTAAGGGCCTCGAGTTGATCCTCCTGGTTAAGTTCTATCCAGTTCATTGATGTGTAAAAATGCTGAAGCTTAGTGAACAATATTATCAGTCATTGGGCAACCGGTACCCCTGCGGCTTGGGCTGCAGGAAGCAAAAATAAAAACGGATACAAGGATTACCAGGCAAAATAAAGCGACTTTTTTCATACCCTTTTTTTTGGTTTTTACGAAGAACAAAACAAAGATACGGATGATTTGATTGCCTTTGCAGAGGCCTTCACCAAACTAATCTTATTTACCAAAACTATAACCCTCTTTTAAATCTATTAACAAACCATCAACTTTATTTCCATTTATTCAATATTTTATCCGTTGACATAAAGTTTAATACATGAATAACTAAAATATTTATTAAAACACTAACTTGCTGCAACTTCAGGGTACAATTGGTTGTCGATTACCCTGCATCCCAATGATTAAACCTTATACAATTTTTACAAATGTCTTTAGAACTCATCCGCCCCATAGCATTTATTGATTTGGAAACTACAGGTGTAAACCTGAGTAATGACCGTATTGTAGAAATTGCCATTGTGAAAATAATGCCTGATGGCAGCAGGCAAAAAAAACGCAAGCTTATCAACCCTGAAATGCCTATTCCCAAAAGCTCCAGCGATATACACGGCATTACAGATGATATGATAAAAGATGCGCCTACCTTTAAACAGGCCAGCAATGAATTAAAACAATTTATTGAAAACTGTGATTTAGCCGGCTACAACAGTAACCGCTTTGATATACCCCTGCTGATGGAAGAATTTTTGCGTGCAGGCATAACAGTAGACTTAAGCACTCGGCGCATGGTGGATGTACAACATATATTTTACACCATGGAGCCAAGAACATTAACTGCAGCATATAAATACTATTGCCAAAAAGAACTGGAGGGAGCACATGGTGCCGAGGCCGACATTAATGCCACTATAGACGTATTGCTTGCACAACTGGAACGTTACCCACAGCTTGGCACTACGGTAGACTCTATCCTTAAAACAATTGGTGAAGAAAAAATTGTAGACTATGCCCGCAGGTTTTTATTTGATGATAAAGGGCAGGAAATTTTCAACTTTGGCAAATACAAAGGCCAGGTTGTAGCAGATATATTAAAAAAAGAACCACAGTATTACGATTGGATGATGAAAGGTGATTTTCCACTGCATACCAAGCAAAAACTTACAGAAATACTCAACCGCACCCTGTTAAAAAATAACTAATTACCCTCCCGAAAAAATATCTTCCCCCCTTTTGATGCGTATTTTGTAAATTCGTAACTAACTCTGTTGTGCCAAATTTGGAAAAGCTCGTTATTATACCAACATACAATGAAAAAGACAACATTGAAAGTATTATCAATGCGGTTTTTGAACTACAACAGGATTATCATGTACTGGTAATAGATGATGGTTCGCCAGATGGTACAGCAGCCATTGTAAAAGGCATGATAGTGCAAAATGCCGAACGTTTATTTTTGGAAGAGCGCCGTGGTAAAGCCGGCCTGGGTACAGCCTATATTCATGGCTTCCGGTGGGCACTCAATAAAGGCTATCGCTTCATTTTTGAGATGGATGCCGATTTTTCTCACAACCCCAAAGACCTTGAAAGATTATACAGTGTGTGCAAGCAGGGTGCAGGTATGGCTGTAGGTTCAAGATATGTAAAAGGTGGCGCTGTAGAAAACTGGCCCTGGGACAGGATATTACTTTCAAAAGGTGCATCGCTATATACCCGGCTGATAACCTGGATGCCGGTAAAAGACCCCACCGCCGGCTTTGTGTGCTACCGCAGAGAAGTATTAGAAACAATGAATTTTTCAGGCATTCGCTTTGTGGGCTATGCGTTCCAGATAGAAATGAAATTTGCTGTATGGAAATTAGATTTTCTTATTGCAGAAGTGCCCATTACTTTTATTGACCGCAAATTTGGCGATAGTAAAATGAACAAGGGCATTGTAAAAGAAGGCATACTGGGTGTGCTTAAATTACGGTGGCTGAGCATGTTTAAAAACTACCGCAGCAACGTAAAAAATTATCCTGCTGATGTTTCGGCTTCATTTTCGAAACAAGAAGTTGTGCTGGAAAGAAAATAATTACCGCAGCACATCGCTCTCCTGATTTTTTGTTCTTGTAAAAACATAAAAAAGCCTTTATACAGTACTGTATAAAGGCCTGTAAAATATTCTATAAGTTTTATTTCACTTCCATTTTCAGGAGCATTTCATTTTCAATAAATGCTTCCAGTTCGTCGCCCACCACACACTCTCCCACTCCTGCAGGTGTACCGGTAAAAATAAGATCGCCGATATTGAGTGAAAAATAATTGGACACATGTTCAATTATCGCATCAAAACTAAAAATCATACTGCCTGAATTACCCTGCTGCACCAGTTCTTTGTTTTTATAAAAACTGAAATTGATATTTTTCTTATTCAGCGCAGGTGTGATATCTACAAATTTGCCCACTGCTGCGGAGTTATCGAATGCCTTTGCTTTTTCCCAGGGCAGCCCTTTTTCCGACAATTCTTTTTGTATATCACGGGCCGTAAAATCTATTCCGGTGGTGATACCATTGTAATAATTTGCTGCATGACGGGCCTGTATGTATTTACCATTTTTGGAGATACGTAATACAAGCTCACACTCGTAATGCAGTTCGTTGGTGAATTCGGGATAATAAAAAGGAGTATGGCTTTGTAGCAGCGCACTTTTGGGCTTCATGAAAATTACAGGTTCAGCAGGTATGTCGTTGCCCAACTCTTTGGCATGATCCGCATAATTACGGCCTACGCAAATTATCTTCATTTTCTTTTGTTATTTAGAGGATGCTGGATTGCTTTGGCGAATATATATAAATCAACAACAAAATTCCTGCTGTATTTATATTTATTTTCATATTACCTATAGCTTATTTATTTCACTAATTGTTTGTTCAATACCCATCGTGGCAAACCATCTGATAATATCAACGCATTTTTCAATTTTTAATTGCACTTCAACCTTTTCAGCATCAAGCCATTTACCCAGTACAAAATCGGCCTGGCGCCCCTTGGGATAATTGTTGCCGATGCCAAATCGCAACCGGGCATACTGATCAGTACCCAGGATATTTTCGATATCTTTTAACCCGTTATGCCCACCGGCACTGCCGCTTTTACGAAGCCGCAACTTAGCCAATGGCAAGGCTAAATCATCTACAATGGTCAGCGTATTTTCCAGCGGTATTTTTTCTTTATCCATCCAGTATTTAAAAGCCCTGCCGCTTAAATTCATATAAGTGGTTGGGCATATACAAACAAACTGCCGCCCCTTCCAGCTTATTTCTGCCACGTAAGCCAGCCGGTCGTTCCGGAATGTGCCGCCATGCTTTGCCACAAAGGCTGCTACCACATCAAAGCCAATATTATGCCTGGTATGAGCATATTCTGCACCAATATTCCCCAGGCCTGCAATTAAAAATTTTGTCATAACGGCCGTGAAGATAAAAGAAAAGCCGTTGTATTAACCTTTTAAACAGCTACGCATTTTTTATGCTTTTGGTTCGATGCCTGCCAATTTAAAGTCATAAAAAAGTTCCGCCTTTTGAGCGGAACAGTATCATGTTTTGTTGTAAAAAAATCTGTTGTTGTACTCAGCCGCCTGACAATGGCCGGGTATAACTTACAGTTTCATTTTATGGAACCATTGCCCATTTTACAAAACGCATAATTTTTGTTTGAATTACCTGTAATACGGTAGAGGTTGGCACACTGGCCGAAGTTGTCTTCATAATAGTTACGGATTTAAAAGTTTACAAATAGGTACTGCCGGGGCCAAAATGGCTGGCTGTAATACTACAACGATGATTTTACCAGGTTATTGCATTATTATAAAAAAATAAACTGATGGCAAAGCTTTTACAGGCACGATAGCAATCAGTTAAAAATTAATATCATTGCGTATGCATACTTCCGGTTTGGCTTTTAGGGTTACAAAAAGGGTTTGGCTGCCCATTTATCTTGCTATTTTATTGCTGGGGCAGCCCACGGTGGGCCGGGCACAGCCTAACAGCCTGCCCTATAATAGCGGCCGTTTAAAAACAGTCATCATATCTGAAGTAGCCATTAGCACCGCTGCAATGGTGGGGTTGCATTACCTGTGGTACAAAAAATTTCCCCGCAGCCGTTTTCATCTTTTTAACGATAACGGCGAATGGCTGGCAATGGATAAAGTAGGCCATGCTGTAACCGCTTACAATGTAAGTGCCATACAATGCGATTTAATGCGCTGGAGCGGTGTAAGTAATACTAAAGCTGCCTGGATTGGTGGCCTTACAGCACTTACCATGCAAACCATTGTTGAAATTTTTGATGGCTTTTCTACACACTGGGGATTTTCAAAAGGGGATATGCTGGCGAATATTGCCGGTAGCGCCATTTTTACCGCACAGCAACTGGCGTGGAAAGACCAGCGCATACGGCTAAAGTTTTCGTTTCACAAAACCCTGTTTGCCCCCTACAACCCCGGGGAGCTCGGCAGTAATATCTGGCAACGATGGATAAAAGATTATAATGGTCAAACTTACTGGCTCAGCATCAACCCTTATTCGTTTATGAAAAGCAGCACTTCTTTTCCGGCATGGCTGAATTTTACAATAGGGTACAGTGCCGATGGTATGGTTGCAGCAAGAACAAACCCAAAAAGAATTGGCCAGGTTGATATACCAGAATTTAAGCGGCAGCGGCAGTTTTATTTTTCGGTGGATGCTGATTTAAAGCGAATAGATAAAAACAATCAACATCCACAATTACTCCTTAATATCCCCAATATTTTAAAAATCCCTGCCCCTGCGCTTGAATTTAAAAAAGACAGTGCCGTAAAATTGCACTGGCTCTATTTTTAATTGGGTAGTTGAACCCAAACAGGTTCTTGCAGTTATTTACCGAATACAGCTACAAACATGCTGTCGGCATTTTTATGCCAGCCTTCCAGCAATTTCATGTGGAGTATTTGCAACTGCTGTGTAGTGGCGAGCCAGTTTACTACGGCTTCGTTTTCTTCACGGAAAACCGAACAGGTAATATAAAAAAACAAGCCCCCGGCTTTTACTGCACGGGCTGCATTTGCGGCAATGGCTTTCTGCTTTTTACTAAAATCGGCTATTGCTGCCGGCTTAAAAAAATAAAGCTGTTCGGGTGTACGGGCCCATGTACCACTACCCGTGCAGGGGGCATCGCAGATAACAATATCAAACAAAGTAGCGGCGGGCACTGCATCCGGGTGAAGGAGGTTGACGGTAAAAGCTGTATAGTTTTTAATCCCTGCCCTGCTAAAGCGGTGCTTCAAATTTGCCAGGATACTTTCCCGTATATCAGATACCGTTAGTTGAATTTTTCCACCGAGTATATCAAAGGCCAGTATGGATTTGCCGCCACTGGCGGCACAGCAATCCCACAGTTGGGGCGAAGTATGATTAAAGTTTGCTGCACTTGTTTTTAAATAATCCAGTACTTTTTGCGAATTATAATCTTGTATCACCACCGTGCAATCCGTAGTGGCCAACTGCGCCACATTGGTACCGGGTGACAGGCAAATACAATCTTCTTCAATAATAAAATTCAGGGCCAGTGATTTTAATTTATCGAGTACTTTTTTTTGCTGCCCCGGTCGTATGCGCAGGTGTACCCCGGGTTGATGTAAAAAAGATTGACTGAAGCTTTTAGCATCCACATTTACAGCATCGGCAAACGGAAAAATATCGCTTACAGAAAATTCGTATTGGATATGCGCTGTTTTTTCGGCAAGTGTACCCGTTATCAACTCATTCCATTCCGGTTGTATTGCCTCCAAAAATGGTGAAGCAGTATTATTACAAAGAAAATAAGCCAGTATTATTCGCCTTTCTGTTGAAAGATTAGCTGCTGCAAACCCAAGCCTGTAATAACAGTAACACAGGTGGGTAAGTTGTTTGCGGTCGGTTGACCCATATTTTTTTTCTGCGGCAAAAAACTGCTTCAGGTAAGCAGCAAGCGGCATCTCCCCTTTGTAGCTGTCTATTATTTTTACAGCAGTGTTAAGATGTGAATGAAACCGGCTCATATATTGTAAAAATAAAAGGCCGGAATTTATCCGGCCCATTTATATCGGTGTGGTAGATTATACTTCTAACAGGGCCTTTACAGGGTCTTTACCAAATAGCAATAATGCCGGGTTTTCGAGCAGTTCTTTTACCCTCACTAAAAAGCTTACAGACTCACGGCCATCGATAAGGCGATGATCGTAACTAAGCGCTACGTACATCATAGGTTTTATTACCACCTGGCCGTTAACAGCCATTGGCCGCTCCTGGATTTTGTGCATGCCCAATATGGCACTCTGCGGAATATTAATAATTGGCGTACTCATCAGTGAGCCAAATACCCCTCCATTGGTGATGGTAAAAGTGCCGCCGCTCATTTCCTCTACAGTAAGCTTATTATCCCTGGCTTTGGTGGCCAGTTCTACCACTTTTTTCTCAATATCTGCCATACTCATACTTTCAGCATTCCGAATAACGGGCACTACAAGGCCTTTGGGAGCAGATACGGCAATGGAAACATCACAGTATTCGTGGTATACAATATTGTCGCCATCAATACGGGCATTTACTGCCGGCCATTCCTGCAGGGCAAAGCAGCAGGCTTTTGTAAAAAAGCTCATAAAGCCCAGGTTTACGCTGTGTGTTTCTTTAAACTTATCCTTGTTTTTAGCCCTAATTTCCATAATAGCGCTCATATCCACTTCATTAAAAGTGGTGAGCATGGCTGTAGTATTTTTTGCCTCCACCAGCCTGCGACTGATTGTTTTGCGAAGGTTACTCATTTTTTCGGGCCTGTCGGCACGGCTAAAACCGGCTATACCGGGTTTTCTGCCGGGATTGCTTAAGGCATCCAGTACATCCTGCTTAAATATTTTACCATTAGAACCACTTGGTGTAACGGTTTTAGGATCCAGTTTTTTATCCGCAATAATAGCGGAAGCCACCGGTGTTGCCTTAATATTTTCCTTAGCTGCTGCCGGCTGGGGTGCAGCAACTGTTTTAGACTCTTCCTGCTTTGCTTCCGCTTTTTCCGCCGGTGCGCCTGCGCCTTCGGGCCTTGCTGCATCAGTATCAATACTACCGGCCAGGTCGCCAATGTTAAGTGTATCGCCTTCGGCAACGGCTGTTTTTAGTATCCCGGCCTGCTCGGCGTTTATTTCAAAAGTTGCTTTTTCGCTTTCCAGCTCTGCAATTATTTCATCCCTTTCCACCCAGTCACCATCCTTCCTGATCCACTTTACAAGGGTTACTTCAGTTATACTTTCGCCAACGGTTGGCACTTTGATATCTATAGCCATAAATTAGAATGTATGATATATGTTGTCTTTTCCCGAAAAGTTGTGCAAATCTCGGTTAATTTGAATGATATTGAAAACAGATTTTAATCGATTTTTGGAAACAGGTGCTTTTTTCATTTACAGCGTGGATGGAAAGCACAAAAAAGATTTCTGCCAACCGGGATACCTGGAGTAAGCCAAAAAGAAAAAAATTGTAAAAAATCACCCAAAAAGGTTATTTGATATCCGTATTCTTTATTTACCTTCATAGTGATTTCTGCTATTTAATATCATATTCCAAAAACCAAGTACTAACAAGCTGTACCCATTTACTAAATTAGTTTTTGCTGATTTATATACAAGATGTATTTTTATCGCAATTAATTATTTGTCAACCATTCAATTATTCATAAACTTTTGCTCCATGAAGCGCAAACCATTACAAATGATGTTGCTGACAGGCGGATTAGCACTGGCTAATGTCGCATCGGCCCAGCTTTTCATTGACCAGGCCACATTCACTATTCAATCAGGTGCCACCGTTACTGTACAGGGAGATGTTACCAGCAATGTAGACATACAGGGTGCCGGCAAGGTTATCCTGAAAGGCAGCAGCAACCAAAACGTAAATATGAATGGGTTTACAGTACCCAACGTAGAAATAGATAACGCTGCAAATGTTACGCTTACAGGTGCTGCCAAAGTAAGCGGCGTGCTTACTTTTACCAACGGCGACGTACTATTGGGCAACAATAATCTTACTTTACTGAATGCTGCAAGCATTACCGGCGCATCATCTACAAAATATGTTGTTACCAACGGTACTGGCAGGTTAATTAAAACTGCTTTAGGGGCAACAGCATTTACCTACCCTGTTGGTAAGTCAACTACCTCTTACACTCCGCTTGCTATTACCAACAGCGGTACAGCCGATGATATAGGTGTAAGGGCCATTAATACTGTTTTAAGCGCAGGCACCACAGGTACTGCATTTACAAAAGAAGTAGTTAACAATACCTGGGATATAAATGAAGCCGTTGCAGGTGGCAGCAACCTTAGCCTTACAGCAAGCTGGGCTACTGCGGATGAGTTAGCCGGATTTGACAGAACAAGAACGGGGATTTCTACCTATTTAACAGCGCCTGCAGCCAGTGTGGGTTGGGATTTATTAAACAGCCAGGTAGCTGCTGCCACAGGCCCTACAGCCGGGTTGTACTCTGCTACAAGAACTGGTGTTACTTCAGTAGGTTCATTTGCGGTAGGCACCAGGCCGGTACTTTCACCATTGCTGGTTTCGCCAAAAGTGTTTTTACAGGGTGCATATAATACAGGAACAGGTTTAATGAACGATGCATTACGCACCAATGTAAATAACCTCATCCCAACAACTGAACCTTACTCCGCATTAACCGGTATGCTTTCTGCCAATAATGCCGTTAGAGGCAGTGGCGGTGGAGAAACATCCGCTGCTAATATTGTTGGCCCTTCTGCAGGTGCTTCTACCAATAATACAATTGTGGACTGGGTATTGGTTCAATTGCACAATGGTGCCGGTACAGTAATTTCACAAAGAGCTGCCTTATTACAAAGGGATGGCGATGTTGTTGATGTAGATGGTATCTCACCTGTAAATCTTGCTGGTAATGCAGCCGGAACATACTTTGTTTCTGTAAAACACCGTAATCATCTTGGTGTTAGAACTGCAGCCACGCTTGGCTTAGCGAAAGTTTCTACAACCAATTATGATTTTACTGATGGATTGAGTAAAGCATTTGCAGGTGCTGTTGCCAATAATGCCATGGCGTCTGTTACAGGCTCTGTTTTTGCATTATGGTCTGGTAACGCTAACGATGATATATCAGTACGCATGACTGGCTTAAATGCAAACAATAATGACTACCTGCGTCTCCTGAGTGCATTAGGTGCAAGTACTAATATTCAAACTAATGTTTATTCAAAACAAGATTTGAATATGGACGGATCGGTAAGGATGACGGGGCTTAATGCTAATAACAACGACTACCTGCGCTTGTTGAGCACACTTGGTTCAAGCACCGTATTGGTAACACAACCAACATTTTAATTTTTGATACCGCAACAAGAAAGGATGAATAATTTTTTTAAAAATACACACATGAAACGTATATTATTAATTGCTGTTTTTTCACTCCAGGCTGGATTGGCTGCCTTAGCCCAACCATATTTTCAGGCCACTTTTGAAAACCCGGCAAATCCCGCCCCACCACCAACCACACTTAATCAATTGGTTTTTAAAATAAAACCTACTGCCGATATCACTACAGCAATTGCTTATATGGAGTTTGCTTTCAGGTATCCTACTGCCACAACTCCTCCCTTTGGTGTAACTATTAGTAGTAATACCACTAATTTTCCAACACTGAATATTCAGCGTTTGGATGATTATGTAGAAGGTGCATACACTTACGTAAAATTTGTACACAATACCGGCGTAATACCTTCTGCAACTTATCCTGCTGGTGTAGAAAGAGAAGTTTTTACCATCACACTAACTGGTAATCCCGGCATAGCCCAGATAGTTGAACTTGTTAGCGACCTTGTTATGCAGAACTATGTATTTGGTGTAGTGGATGGTGCCGGTAACTTTATTGACCCAGGTGCAGGCCCACAACTATATGGTAATGGATTTGCAGTAGATGGCAGCGGCATTAATACCGTTCCACTTGCTTCAGTACCCGTTCCGGTAAAATTTCTTGGATTTAGTGCTACTAAAAAAGGACTTGACGCTGTATTAACCTGGGCCGTAGAAAATGAATCCTCAGTAACCGATCGTTACGAAGTAATGCGTAGCCTGAACGGCCGTGACTTTACAAAAGTTGCTACTGTAGCCCCAAAAAATAACGGGCTTACTTCCAATACCTACGAACTAACAGAAGTTAATTTAGCAGCTACCCTTCGCATGTCTACCGGCGTAGTATACTACCGCATTAAGCAAATTGATAAAGATGGTGCATCAGCTATTACTGAAAGCCGTAGTATTCGTCTTGATGGTAAAGGTTTTGGTGTAAATGTTTATCCTAACCCGGTAAAATCACTTGCTAAACTCACTATCGACCTCGACCAGGCTACAGATGTGATGATTACAGTAACCAATGCTTCCGGTCAGCAAATCAAAACAATGCAACTGCAGGGCCTTAAAGGCACCAATTTCCAGGATGTGGATATGGCCAGGTTAGCCGGTGGCAACTATATCATTAAAGTTCAGGCTGGCACCGAAATAAAAACCCTGCCTGTTTCAAAAGTTAATTAATTACAGCGCATCATATTTAAAAAGCCCCGGTAAATACCGGGGCTTTTTTATTGCCGCAACATACGCAGCCATTACCCTAATTAAAGTGTATAACTGTTAAATATTTTTATATTTTCAAAATTTACTGAAAATTTTATATTTTTGTTGCATAAATTAAAAAACATGAGAATTATCATACTTGGTGCAGGATTCGGAGGATTAAGACTGGCGAGGAAACTGAATAACAAACCCGGATTTGATATAACCTTAATAGACAGGCATAACTACCACCAGTTTCAACCTCTCTTTTACCAGGTGGCTACTGCCGGGCTGGATGCCAGCAATATTTCTTTTCCATTACGTAAAGTATTTCACAACAGCCGAAATGTAAAAATCAGGCTGGCAGATGTACAGGAGATACTACCGGCACAAAACAAAGTACGCACTGATGCCGGTGAGTTTGAGTACGATGCACTGGTTATTGCAACAGGAGCCGACACCAACTTTTTTGGAAACAGTAACCTTGCCCGGCATGCCTTCCCGATGAAAAGCACTGTGGAAGCGCTGCAAATACGGAACAGGCTGCTGCACAATTTTGAAGAAGCAGTGCTGCTGAAAGATGCTGCCGCAATGCAAAGCTATATGAACATAGTGGTGGTAGGTGGCGGCCCCACAGGTGTGGAGTTAAGCGGTGCTATAGCGGATATGAAACGATTTCAGCTACCCAAAGACTTCCCGGAACTGGATTTTAGTCAAATGAATATTTACCTGCTTGAGGGTACAGGTAAAACGCTGGGCATGATGAGCCAAAAATCAAGTGATAAATCGGGCAGGTACCTTAAAGAGCTAGGCGTAACCGTTATGACTAATGCACTCCTACAGGATTACGATGGCAAAAAAGTAACTTTAAAAAACGGACAAGTAATAGAAACCAATATAGTTATCTGGGCAGCAGGTATTAAAGGTAATGTACCTGAAGGGATAGATAAAAGGCTTATTACCAGGGGCAACCGAATATTGGTTAACGACTATTGCCAGGTAAATGGCCATGATAAGATATATGCCATTGGCGATGTTGCCTGCATGGGGGAAAAAGGGCACCCACAAGTGGCACCGGTTGCCATGCAGCAGGCCGACCTGCTGGCTTATAATTTTTTACATGTCGGGAAACGTACGCCAAAAACATTTAAGTATAAAGACAAAGGTAGCATGGCTACCGTAGGCCGCAATCTTGCTGTAGTGGATATACCGAAACCTAAACTGCAGCTTGGTGGATTATTGGCCTGGATGATTTGGATGTTCCTGCATCTAATGCTGATATTGGGTGTTAAAAACAGGTTCTTTGTATTTTGTAACTGGCTATACAACTACTTTACCTACGACCAGAACCTGCGGCTTATTTTCAAGCAATTTTATAAAGAGAAGCATTGAAAGTAAACAACACGGTTATTGGATGGTGCTCAAAACCGGCATCAAATTTTTTACCCGGCTTTTAAAGGCAGCAGTCTGTTGCGGCAATTGTGCCTCAATCAACAATTTAATTTCCGGCACAATTTCAGGATGATGCCGGGCCAGGTGCACAAGCACTGTGAGGGCAAATACTTTTACAGCCACAGCTTCTTTTGGCGACTCAAGAAAGCCAAAACAAATATGCATCACCTTACCCCGGTAGCGTTGGGGTATCGCAACATATTGCAGCAGGCGGGTACCATTGCGTTTTACTGTGTTGTGCAAGCCAGGCTGTTGCAGGTACTTCAATAGTTTGCCCAGGTGCGGCAGTATGAGGTTCGGGTGTGCTTCTACGCAATAGCTCAATGGCCATGCTGCCCGCTGTACCACAAGATTTTCACCCTGCAAAAAAAGATGAAACAGTTGTGCAAAACGTTCGGCAGAATTGCCCACCCATTGCACTATTAACCGGCATTGCTGCTTTGAATGTTCTTTTAAAATTTCGGTTCTTAAATCCATGTTAGTCCTGGTAAAGAATAATTGCCCCAAAACCAGAAAGCCTCCTGCTGCCTGATACGGGTTTACTTTTTACAGCCATAGCACTCTTCCAGGTACCTGCAGGAAGCTGAATAGTAACTGGCTGTTTATTGCCATTAAACGCCACATAAATTTTCTTCCATTTGTCGTTTACAGCTGTACCATTAATACTGTAAGCCACAATACCTTCAGGTACATTTTCGTACAAATGTAAGTGTTCATATACCTGGGCTGGATGGGTCATTCTAAATGCAGGATGGCTGCGCCGCAACTGTATTAGCTGTTGCACATAACTCACCATATTGCGATGCACCTGCTTATCGCTCCAGTTAATGGCATTAATGCTGTCTGGCGCATTGTACGAATTTTCAACACCCTTTTTACTTCTGAAAAACTCTGTGCCGGCATGCAAAAAAGGGATACCCTGCGATGTAAGAACAATCGTTAAAGCCAGCCGGTGCATTTGCTGCAATTGCTGTGGCGATGCATCCTTACAGCTTAAGGTTAATTTATCCCAAAGCGTATTGTTATCGTGGCACTCACAGTAAGTAACCACATTCCACGGAGCAGTGGCATAAGCTGCTTTGGAATAATTTACTTTTTGCATGTTTACCTGCGGATGATTAAGTGCTGCTGTAATACCAAATTTCACACTCTCTTCCATTCCTGGTTTTGCACTGGCAAAGCCCCTGTCGTCAATATCAAATACACTGCCCTTTATACCATCCCTTATATCATCGCTGAACACGGCAATACGGTCAAGCTTGTACGCATTTTTCTTTAATGCCCTTACACTGTCTGGCAGGGGCGATTCTCCGGCCGTCCACCCTTCGCCATACAATACAATATCCGGCCGTATGGCATGCAGTTCTTTTGAAATCAGGTTCATCGTTTCAATATCATGCACCCCCATCAAATCAAAACGAAAACCGTCAATATGATATTCTTTAGCCCAATACAATACACTCTCCAGGATAAACTTTCGCATCATCGGCCTTTCACTTGCCGTTTCGTTACCACAGGCTGTAGCATCCGAAAAACTGCCATCTTTTCTTTGCCTGAAATAATAACCCGGTACCAGTTGGTTAAAACTTGAACTACCGGCATCGGCTACATGATTATACACCACATCCATCACTACCCTCAGTCCATTTTTATGAAAGGCAGCAATCATCTGCTTTAGCTCTTTGATGCGTACAGCACCATCATAAGGATTAGTGCTGTAGCTACCTTCAGGTACATTATAATTCAACGGGTCGTAGCCCCAGTTGTACTGTGGTTCATTTAACCGGCTTTCGTCAACAGAATTGTAATCGTAAAAAGGCAGCAGGTGCACATGTGTAACACCCATTTCTTTAAGATGTGATAAGCCGGTTGGTAAGCCTTCTGCTGAAAGGGTATTTAACTCCGTCAGTCCAACAAACTTGCCTTTTTGTTTAACACCGGAACTGGCATGTATAGTGGCATCCCGTACATGCAATTCGTACAGTACCGCATCGGTGGTAGCATTGGTTGCAGAAAACGCCGGGCTTTTATCCTTATCCCATCCCGGCGGATTAGTGGCTTTCAAATCAACTACCATAGCCCTTTTACCATTTACACCGGCTGCTTTGGCATAAGGGTCGGGCACTTCATTGCTCCAATTGCCATTTATATTTACCCGAAAGGTGTAATAAAAATTTTTCCAGTCGCCCGGCACGGAAGCCTGCCAGGTACCATTTATGTCTTTTGCCAGGTTGATTTTTTTAACTGCATCGCCGCCATCTCCTTCTTTATACAAAAGCAGTTCTGCTTCCTGCGCCACAGGGCTCCATATTTTAAATACGGCGGCAGCAGGGGTATAAGTAAGCCCTAAATCATTACCTGTATATACAGGATAACTGCTGTAATCAATTTGTGAGCGGCTTTTTAACATAGCGATGATGCATAAAGCTACAAGCAAAGTTTTTTTCATTGGTGCAATCTTTTGTGAGGTTATTTTTCAAAAACAACATATCCCCAGGGCGCTAAACTGAATTGACGCTGTGTACCGGTATCAATTTTTTCATTACTGAATACATTGCTGAATGTACCTGATAGTCGTTCATCATATATGGTACACTCCACCGGCCTGTCGCTAAAATTAATGAGCACCAATACCTCGTCATCAATATTATGACGCAGGTAACAGAGCACCTGTGCATCGGCATTAGTATGCAGTATATGTGTGGTAACGGCAGGATCGCCGCCACGCAAGGCAGGGTTGTTGCTATGCAATTGCAATAATATTTTATAAAAATTATGCAGGCGATATTGTCCATTCCATTCAATTACATCCTTATCAAAAAACTGCAGCCTTTTATGGTTTGGCATTTCCTGTCCGCTATACACCAATGGTATACCATTCCAGGTGCAGTTAAATACGGCAAAAGCCAATGCAGCATCGCCATATTTTTCATACTCTGTACCATTCCAGGTATTTTCATCATGATTAGTGGTGTACCAAAGTACCATTCCTCTGTCCCCTACAGTAAAATTGTAATGCATCAAAATGCCATCCAGCATTTTTTTATCCCTGTGCTGTTTGTAAAATTCTTCTGTTTTGTGCATCCATGTCCAGCAATAGCAGGCATCAAATGCTTCGTAATAGTTGGCATTTTCAATACCATCACATTCGGCCAGCCAGAATAATGTTTTAGTTTTTTCCAATGCAGCCCTTGCCTGCAGCCAAAAGTCGAGTTGTACCCAGGCGGCAAGGTCGCAGCGGAAGCCATCGATATTACATTCCTTTACCCAAAACTCCATTGCCGCAATCATAGCCAGCCTCATCTCCTTATTGGAGTAATCCAGTTCGATGATATCATCCATACCGCTGGCTATTTTAAAATCACCGGTGGTATCATCTTTTTTATAAAATTCCGGGTTAGATATTGTCCATTCATGATCCCATCCTGTATGATTGGCCACCCAATCCATAATTACTTTAAAGCCCATTTGATGGGCCTGTTGTACCAGGTTTTTAAAATCTTCAAGGGTGCCAAATTCGTTACTTACTGCTGTGTAGCTGCTGCAGGCATAATAACTGCCAAGGCTACCCTTTTTATTTTTTTGAGCAATAGGTGTAATAGGCATAAACCACAGAACAGTAACACCCATATCTTTTAAGCGGGGCAATTCTTTTGCAAAAGCGTTGATGGTACCTTCTGGTGTGTATTGGCGCAGGTTAACTTCATATACATTGCTGTTATGTATCCAATCGGCCTTTTTGTACGTCATTCGTGGTGGTTTTGTAAAAAAATAAAATGCAGTAACTATTATAATGAATAAAATATTTTACCACATTCATTCAAAAATAAGCTTCAGGCGCCAAAAACCCACAACCTTTCATTTCACCGGCAACAATGTACCTTTGCATCTGTTATAATTCAGCATGAAAAAATTTAATGTACCGCTTATATACCGAAGCCCCCTTATTAGTGCGATTAAGCAAAAGCGCCGGGAGGCGGATAAATTAAAAAAAGATTATAGCCCCACCCTGCTCAATTTTGGGCCCATACAGGTGTACCTGGCCCGCCATTTTGGCTTTTGTTATGGCGTGGAAAATGCTATTGATATTGCTTTTAAAACCGTGGAAGAAAATCCTGGTAAACGTATTTTTTTGCTCAGCGAAATGATACATAACCCTCTGGTAAATGCTGATTTGATGGAGAGAGGTGTTCAGTTTTTACAAGATACGTACGGCAAACAACTAGTGCCTTTTGAATCGCTTACAAAAGAAGATGTGGTAATCATTCCTGCCTTTGGCACCACACTGGATATTGAAGAAAGATTAAACCACATTGGCATCCAAACAGAAAAATACAATACTACCTGCCCCTTTGTAGAAAAAGTATGGAACCGCAGCGGGCAGATTGCGGCTAAAGGTTTTACAGTAATTATACACGGCAAGCCCAGCCATGAAGAAACGAGGGCCACATTTTCGCATGCAGCCAGTACTGCCCCGGCAGTGGTGATTAATGATATGAATGAAGCGGTTGAATTAGGCAAATTCATTACGGGTGAAAAAGACAGTGCGGATTTTTACAACATTTTCAGCGGCAGGTATTCCGATGGATTTGATGCTGCAAAAGATTTACAACGCATAGGCGTGGTAAACCAAACCACCATGCTGGCCAGCGATACACAGGCTATTGCCGATTATTTAAAAGCCGTAATACTCACTAACGGCAATGCAGCCAAGCCGCAGGAACAACGCTTTGCCGACACCCGTGATACCCTTTGCTATGCCACCAATGATAACCAGACTGCCGTATATGGCCTGCTTGAAACGGAGGCACATTTTGCCATCGTGGTTGGCGGCTACAATAGCAGCAACACCTCACATCTTGTAGAGCTTTGCGAAGAAAAGCTGCCTACCTATTTTATCAATTCGGCAGAAAAAATAATTGACCGGGATACCATCTGCCACTTTAACTTTCACAAAAAAGAAGAACAGCTAACCAGCAACTTTATGCCCAATGCCGAGCCTGTAAAAATTTTGATGACCAGCGGAGCCAGTTGCCCGGATGCATTAGTGGAGGGGGTGATTGAAAAGCTGGTATCTTTTTTCCCAGCAGCTACATTTGAAACTGCAGCGGAGGATTTTTTGCACTTATAATTTAGGCACCATTACGGGAATGCAAAAATGCACCACTGAGGGTGCATCAAAAAATTATTGTATAAATCGTCGTTAGGCTGTAGCGCTCTTACGGAACTTCCTGTACATAACAAATGCAGCGAAAAGCACTGCAACTGCCAGGAAAATCAAATTCATATTGGCATCGAAAGGTACATCCGGACCAACTTCACCATCTTCAGGACCGGGAGGTTGCGCTAAGGTGATTGCCGGCATAAGTGCTACAATGGCAAACGCAAAAACCTGGATGAATTTTTTCTGAATAGCTAATTGAAATTTCATCGTTGTTTTATTTGGTTGATTTAAATAATAAAGTTTGCGTACTTAAACTGTTTTTACCGGGCTCAGCTATTACTAAATTGTAACTTCCTCCCGGCAATGCTGATAATAAATCGATGGTATAAACAGCATTACCACCGGCATGTTCTGCAAAACCCCTGTACACTATTCTTCCGGACACATCTAAAAGGCTAAGGGTATACCTGCCTTTTTCTTTCTGTATCATTTGCAAGTTAAAAGAACTTCCCGTTGCCGGATTAGGGAAAACACTTATTCCGGCGGCTTCATTGCCAGAAAAAATTTTGGCAATATTAGTGTATTTTATATTACCAGCCGCATTTTTGGCTTTAATTCTATAAAAAGAATACCCGGCTAGCGGGGAAATATCGTTCCAGGAATAGGCTTGCGCCCCTTCAGGTATAATTTTACCGATAGATGAAAAATTTCTGCCATCTGCAGAACGTTCAACTTCATAGTATTGCACATCGGTTTCCTGAGCCACTTTCCACTTTACCTGTACATAAGAACCAATTTTATTAACGCCTATGTTCATGAAATGCACCGGCAGTGTAGACGCTGGTCTTAGAAGCAAGGTAAATCTCCTGGAAAAACCAAGGCCCCCGGAACGTGGGTCGCTGGTTACTGTAAACTCTTTTGACACTCTGCCTGCGCTTAAATCAATAACCTCACCGGAGGGGTTGGCAAAACTGTCAATCAAAATAGCCGTAAGTCCGGGACCAATATTCTGCGGTATAAAATCTAACCGGTAAGTTTTTTGCTGAAGGCCCCATGTTAAAAATTGGATTGTATCGCTTTCGGTTACAGGCTGCCTGGATTCAGAACCAAGTATGGTGTCATTACGCAACATTGCTATGTTTTCTCCGGGCATATTGATTTTAAGACCATCATAATTGTCGATGTAGTTGAAGTATTGCTGGTCAAAAACAAGCAGAATTCCATCTAAAGAAGTAGATGACCCTTGTGGATATAGCCTGAAATTTATTTTAACGATTAATGGAACACCTCCATTTAAATTTGTTGAGGAGGATATCACTGAAGTATTGAAGCCATTCAAAACTGTAGTACCTGTATGCTGATGCGCAAACAGGGATAAGGGGGAAAAGTATAATAACAGCAACCAACGCCTAATACACCGCATACAGCTCATTTTCGAAATTTGAATTGAAATTATAAAGCAATCAGAGGATAGGCGGAGATAATAAATTACCTGCAAGATAAGCTCTTTTTTACACTCATAAATACACTGAAGAGGTTTAAACCCACTGTATTTATCCTGCCATTTCCTTCCTCAGCTACCCCTTATCCTGTAGCAGGATAAAGTTGCCATCACCCATTCAAATTAATGATCATTTAAGGGCCTGCCTTCTGCCTGCCACATTTTCCAGTTTACATATTCAGGTGCCACACGGTGTTCTTCCATCGTAATACATTTATCAACAGGGCATACCAACTGGCAGAGGTTGCAACCCACACACTCTTCTTCTTTTACGGTATAAGTGTTGTATGGCTTACCGTAAGTAAGGTTGATGGACTGGTGCGATGTATCCTCGCAGGCAATATAACACAGGCCGCAGTGGATACATTTATCCTGGTTGATTTTGGCTATATGGTGGTAATTGATATCCAAATCTTCCCAATGGGTAATTGTTGGAACTGATTTGCCTATAAAATCATAAATGGTTTTAAACCCTTTTTCATCCATCCAGTTATTTAAACCTTCGCACATATCTTCTATAATACGGAAACCATGCTTCATAGCGGCAGTACATACTTGTACACTGGTAGAGCCGAGCAACATAAACTCCACCGCATCCCTCCAGGTACTGATACCGCCAATACCAGAAATAGGCACATGCATGGTTGCCGGATTATGGGCAATTGAAGTAAGAAACTTTAAAGCAATTGGTTTTACAGCAGGGCCGCAATAACCGCCATATACACTTTTACCAGCCACATAAGGGTTGGGTACAAAGGTATCTAAGTCAACACCTGTTACGGATTGAATGGTGTTGATTAACGACAGCCCGTTGGTGCCGGCTTCCACCACTGCTTTACCTGTAGGCACAACGGAATGTACATTAGGCGTAAGCTTGGTAATAACGGGAATCGTGGCTTTTTCCATCACCCATTCTACTACCATCTTTGCAATTTCTGGGTCTTGCCCTACGGCAGCGCCCATGCCCCTTTCCGTCATTCCATGCGGACAGCCGAAGTTGAGTTCAAAACCCATTGCACCGGCATCTTCGCATTTTTTTATCAGTTCGTGCCAGCTTTCCCGGTCGTTATCGGCCATCAGGGAAACGATGGTTGCCCTGTCAGGAAATTCTTTCACGGTTTCTGTAATCTCTTTCAGGTTTATTTCCAGCGGCCGGTCGCTGATGAGTTCAATATTATTGAGGCCCATTACCCGATGCCCGCCATAGTTTACGGCAGAGTAGCGGCTTGATACATTTTTTACCTGGCTGCCCAGTGTTTTCCAAACCACACCACCCCAGCCTGCTTCGTAGGCACGCATAACATTATACTTTTTATCAGTTGGTGGTGCACTCGCTAACCAAAATGGATTGGGCGATTTAATACCGAGGAAGTTGCATGAAATATCTGCCATGGTTTTTAATTTTAGAATTAGTTTAATTAGATAGCCCCATTGTTTTTTTTGAGCTGTTCTATATCTGCCTTGTCTTTAAATCTGCCAGCAGCTTCTTTTGCCTGAAGCAGATGCTTTAAATGAATATAGGGCACTTCAAAATTTTCAATTTGTAATTTTTTACAAGCCTGTAAACATTCATCAAATTCAATTCCTTTTACTTCACTCATTATTTCAATTTTGTTGGGCTCTACACCTATACCCCATACATCATATTTATTTCCCAAAAAATCGTATTCCGAAAAAATTGGCGCTCCAAAATCTTCAAAAGCTTTGGCCAGTTTTCGGTAGTTGCCTGCCGTTTTATTCACCCAAATATCCATATCAGCAGTGCTTCTTATATAACCATGTAGTATTACTGCATAGCCACCAACCAATAAATATTCTACCTCATTTTTTGAGCAGGCCTCTAAAAAATCAATAAAATCAGTATTGAATAAATCAGCCATCGCTATGTTTTCTTGCTGTTAAAACATCCTTCCTCATTTTTGTATCGGGTGATACCGAAAACAGGTTGTTAATGATAAAACAAGCAGCATTTAATCTCTCCGTTGTTGATTTATCCAGCCAATAACTTACATGATTATCTGCCTCTTCAAATGTAGAAGCGGATACTACTGTCCTTTGCATACTATATTTACTATCCCGATTCATTTTGCTAAGCCTAGATAACCAATAATCGCTGCCGCTCCATCTTTGCCTGCCTGCACCGCATCTACCACTTCTTTACCGCCATTAACGGCATCGCCGCCGGCAAATACACCTTTAATATTTGTAGCGGCTTTATCTTTTACGGTAATTTTTCCACCTTTATTTTCAAGGCTGCTATCGCTTACCAGTTTTTCAAAAGGCATTTGTCCTGCTGCTTTTATCACCATATCCACATCAAGGGTAAATGTTTTGCCGGTATCAACTGGGCTGCGGCGGCCGCTGGCATCAGGTTCGCCTAATTCCATCACACTGCACACCAATTGCTCCACTTTTCCATTGCCTTTAATTTCTTTTGGCGCAGCCAGCCAGATAATTTCGCAGCCATCCAGCTTGGCAATATCTAATTCAACCTGGGTGCAGGGTTTTTCATTTTCGGTACGGCGGTACACCATAGTTACTTCTTTTGCACCGAGGCGTTTGGCCTGCGTGGCAGCATCAATAGCCGTCATACCCATGCCAATCACAGCTACTTTATCGCCAACAGGAATGGCTGAATACCCTTTTTCTCTTAAGTTGTAAATAAAGCTGATGGCATCTTCCACTCCCTGCAAATCCTCACCGGGTATTTCTAATTGCCTGGCCAAACCCACGCCTATAGCCAGGTACACGGCATCATAATTTTTTTGTAGTTCTTCCAGCGAAATATCCTTTCCCAATTCCTGGTTATATTTTATTTCAATACCGCCAATACCGGTGATATAGTTTACCTCATCTTCACAAAACTGTGGGGTTACTTTGTAAGCAGCAATACCGTAGGTCATCAGCCCTCCGCCTTTTGCTTCTTTTTCGTAAATGGTAACATCTACTCCCTCACGGCTAAGCACATGCGCACAGCTTAAGCCTGCGGGGCCTGCACCTACTATGGCAACTTTTTTTCCTGTTGATTTTTTTCTTTCAAATAATTGCCAGTTATTTTCCATCGCTTTTTCGGTACTGTAGCGCTGCAACTTTGCAATGGATATAGGATCTTCATGCATTAAATTATAAACACAGGAGCCTTCGCATAGTTTTTCTACCGGGCACACTTTGCTGCAGCCTGCACCCATAATATTGCTTACAAAAATGGTATGCGCCGAGCCCTTGATATTATCGGTAGTAATCTGTTTAATAAACTTTGGCACATCAATACCAGTGGGGCAACTTTTGGTACAAGGTGCGTCATAACAAAATAAACAGCGGTTGGCTTCCACCAATGCCGCATCCTTTGTTTCAAATGGCGGATGAATGTCGCTGAAGTTTTGTTCGTATTGCTCTTTCGTAAGCCTGTTTGCTGATATTGACATATTAAATCATTTAAGTCGTTGAATGTAGTTGTGTATTGTTGAAGCCGGTCGTAATGTTCAAGATGTTCCAAACGTTCAACACGTTCTCAAACCTTTTAAACCTCTTGAACCTACAAACCTTTATAACCTTGTAATTTCACCGTACGTTTCCGGCCTCCTGTCTCTAAAAAACTGCCACTTGCTTCTTACTTCATCAATCATATCCAAATCAAATTCGGCCACCAGCAATTCATCTTTATCTTCGGATGCACAGGCAAATATCTGCCCACGGGGATCAACAAAATAACTGGTGCCATAAAACTTACCATGATTCCAGGGCGCCTCTGTACCTACCCTGTTGATACAACCCATAAAATAACCATTAGCCACTGCATGTGCCGGCTGTTCCAGCTTCCATAAATATTGCGATTGACCAACGGTGGTTGCAGAGGGATTGTACACTATTTCTGCGCCATTCAGGCCCAGGCATCTTGCCCCATCAGGAAAATGCCGGTCGTAGCAGATGTACACCCCAACCTTTGCATATTTTGTTTGAAACACCGGGTAACCGAGGTTGCCGGGTTTAAAGAAAAACTTTTCCCAGAAACCACCGGTATGGGGTATGTGATTTTTCCTGTACTTACCTAAATAAGTGCCATCCGCATCAATCACCGCTGCAGAATTATACAACACACCTGATTGCTCTTTTTCATAAATGGGAACAATGATGACCATGTTGTATTTTTTTGCATACTCCTGCATGCGTTCGGTTGTAGGGCCCGGTATGGTTTCGGCACTAGCATACCATTTTGCATCCTGGCCCGGACAGAAATAGGGTGTATTAAAAATTTCCTGGAAGCAAAGTATTTGTACACCCTGCCTGCCTGCCTCTTCAATATATGGAATATGCTTTTGAACCATTGCTTCCATTATTTCAGCAATAGTGCCTTCGCCTTCCGTCATAGGTAGGGCAACTTGTATAAGGCCTGATTTGATTATTCGTGGCATGTAAAAAATTATTTTGAATGTTGAATGCTGAATTTTAAATGTATTCATTCAACATTTAAAATTCAACATTTAAAATAATCAGATGATTTGCTTCACTTTATTTCTCTTAATAAACTTACCATAACCCTTCTGTAATTTACATTCATTGTTATCAATCGCCACTGCGCCTCTTAATACAACAGTTTTCACTTTTCCCGTTAACTCCCATCCTTCATAACCACTGTAATCAACATTCATGTGATGCGTTTTGGCAGAGATAGTATGCTTTTCATTGGGATCAATAATCACAATATCTGCATCGCTGCCTATAGCAATAGTACCTTTGCGTGGGAACATGCCGAAAATTTTTGCTGCATTGGTTGATGCTACTTCTACAAATTTGTTGAGTGTAATTTTTCCCTTGCTCACCCCTTCGCTAAACAATAATTCCATCCTGTTTTCAATTGCCGGATGACCATTGGGTATTTTACTAAAGTCATCTTTACCCATTAATTTTTGTTCCCACATAAAAGGACAGTGATCGGTTGCCACCACCTGCACCACGCCCTGATTGATACCGGCCCATAAAGTGGCCTGGTCTTTTTTCTCTCTCAGTGGCGGACTCATCACCCATTTGGCGCCATCTTCCCTTTCGTACAATGTGGCATCGATAATTAAATACTGGATGCAGGTTTCTACAAAAATATTTTGGTTTCGCCTGGTGGCATTGCGTACTGCATTTAAAGCGCCCTCGCAGGTTAAGTGCACAATATAACCTGGACAGCCGGTATAGTTAGCCATATCCACAAAACGCTCAGATGCTTCTGCCTCGGTTACTTCCGGCTGAGATAAATAATGATATAACGGCGATAAGTTACCCTGGCTTCTGTGCTTTTGAACTAAGTAATCAATCATATCGCCATTGGTGGCATGTACATTAATTAAACCACCCTGCTTTTTTACTTCCTCCATCAGGCCAATCATCTGCCTGTCGTCTATCATCAGGGCACCTTTGTAAGCCATAAATGTTTTGAAAGAGGTAATGCCGTATTCTTCAATAAAAGTTTTGATTTCCTTTTTTGTATCATCATTAAAATCGGTAACAGCCATGTGGAAACTGTAATCGCCAACAGCATTATTATCGCTGCGGCCTTTCCATTCGTCCAACGCACTTTGCAGTGATTTGCCCTGCGTTTGCAAAATGAAATCAATTACCATCGTGGTGCCACCATATAATGCCGCCCTGGTACCCGTTTCGTAGCTGTCGCTGCTGAATGTACCCATAAAAGGCATATCGAGATGCACATGCGGATCAATACCACCGGGCATTACTAATTTACCTGCAGCATCAATTATAGTATCTGCTTTTACATCCAGGTTTTTACCGATGGTGGTAATGGTTTCGCCTTCGATAAAAATATCTGCGGTGTAATCTGCATCTGCTGTGATGATTCTTCCGTTTTTAATTAATACACTCATCTTATTATTTTAAATGTTGAATGTTGAATTTTAAATGTCTTCATTTAACAGTTAAAATTCAACATTCAAAATAGTCATTTCTTATGTCTCATTAAAATATAATACACAAGCCCACTCACTGCAAACCCAACAAACCATGCATAATTATATAAATGATTTACCCATGCCGGAAACGCATCCGCTGCAATCACTTTTATCTGCAATAAAAATCCCGGAATATTTGGCACTATTCCAATAAGCAAAGCGGTTATTGCTTTGGGATTAAACCCATTTTGATAAGTATAGTCGCCTTTCTCTTTATACAAATCAGTTGCATTCAATTCTTTTTTCCGGATAAAAAAATAATCCACAATCATAATGCCGCCAACAGGGCCCAGCAAACTGGAGTAAGCAATCAGCCAGGTAAAAATATACCCATTAGGGTCGGCAATTAATTTCCATGGAAATATTAATACACCAATGATACCGGTAATGTATCCCCCCGTTCTGAAATTAATTTTTTGCGGAGCCAGGTTGGCAAAATCATTGGCCGGACTTACAATATTGGCTGCAATATTGGTGGCTAATGTTGAAATAATAATACCTATCATCGCAATAGTCACCATCAGCTTGCTGTCGAATTTACCAGCCAGTTTTACGATATCCCATTCTGTTTGCCCGTAAATAATTGCAGTTGCAGAGGTAACAATCACACCCACAAATGCAAAGAATGTCATAGAAGGTGGCAGGCCGATGATTTGCCCGTTTACCTGTGCTTTTTGTGATTTGGAATACCTTGTAAAGTCGGGTATATTTAAAGATAATGTGGCCCAGAACCCAACCATGCCCGTTAGTGCCGGAAAAAAGTAATGCCAGAAATCGGCACTGGTTTCAAACTTAGAGGGCTGGCTCAATATCGGCCCCAATCCTTTTGCGGCCCATATTGCCCAAATTAATAAAGCCAGTGCAGCTATTGGAAGAAAGAAGGCTTTAAAGACTAGTAATTTTCTGATGCTGTCAACACCGAGGTAAATAACAAACATGTTCAATGCCCAGAAAATAAAAAAACAAAGCATGGGCAAGGCCTGTGGAAATAATGATGCATTATCTATTTCTGCAAGTGAGGGATTCCATGCCCGTAAGATATTATACAGTGAAGCACCGCCAATCCATGTTTGAATACCAAACCATCCGCAGGCAACAATTGCCCTGAGCATTGCAGGGATGTTTGCACCCTTTGTTCCAAAACTTGCTCTTACAAAAACAGGAAATGGTATGCCATATTTTGCTCCGGCATGGCCGTTCAATATCATTGGGATTAAAACAATACAGTTGCCCAAAAAGATGGTGAAGATGGCCTGCCACCAGTTCATACCGCCACCAATTAATGAACTTGCAAGCATGTAAGTGGGTATGCACAAGCTCATGCTTATCCATAATGCGGCGTAGTTCCAGGTGCCCCAACTCCGCTTTTCCAGCGGAATGGCAGCAAGGTCTTCATTGATGAGGGATGAAGATGCAGCTATATTTTGGTTTCCTGTCATGTAGTGTTATAAAAATAAACAACGGAAACAAAGTTGCATCATCCGCAATCTGTTTCCGTTGAATAAAAAATTAATCCACCTGTTCATCAGCAATCGCAATCGCTTCGCTGATGATTGCCAAACCTTCATCAATCTGTTCTTTGGTTACAATCAGCGGCGGCGCACAAAAGATGTAATTCCAGCGTACAAAAGTGTACATACCGAGTTCTTTAATCTTAGCAGCCACTTTATTCATCACCAGCATTTCATCAGGTTTTGCATTGAATGGTGCCATGGGTTCTTTTGTATCCCTGTTCTTCACCAGTTCAATACAACCCAGCAAACCTGTATTCCTGAAATCACCAATAGATGGGTGTTTGGCTTTTAATTTTTCCACCTGTTGCTCCATATACTTACCCATCTCCCTGGCATTTTCGAGCAGGTTATCTTCTTCATATACTTTTAATGTTTCCAAAGCAGCGGCACAGCACACTGCATGAGCAGAATACGTTAACCCCAATGGCAACACCGCATCATCAAACTTCGCCGCAATTTTTTCGCTTACCTGCAGGCAGCCAAAAGGCAGGTAACCACAGGTTAAACCCTTCGCCATAGCAATCATATCAGGCACAATATCATGGTTCTGGAAACCAAACCATTGGCCTGTTCTTCCAAAGCCACTCATTACTTCATCCATTATCATTAAGATGCCATGCTTCTTTGTAATCTCTCTTACTACTTTCAAATATCCCTTGGGATATTGCAAACAACCGGATGTACCCGATTCGCCTTCCAGCAATATCGCTGCAATATTATTCGGCCCTTCGTAAGCAATCAACCTTTCTAAAGAGGCAACGGCTTCTTTCAGTAAATTTTCCTCACCATATTCCCAACGGTATAAATTGGGCAAATCAAAGTGTACAAAGTTGGGCGCCTGTTGTGCATCCACCGGCAATTTGCGTGGATCACCGCCGGCAGAGATAACCCCCATAGTTGCCCCATGATAGGATTGATAACGGGTTAAAATTTTATGCCTGCCGGTGTATAACCTTGCCAGCTTAATGCCATTTTCAATAGAAGTGGCACCGCATAAAGTGAAAAAAGATTTATTCAAATCACCGGGACAAATCTCTGCCAGCTTCCTGCCTAAATCGGCCCTCACTTTTGTAACACAACTCGGTGTTACGTAAGCTACTTCCTGCATCTGTTTTACCACGGCTTCGGTTATACGCTGGTTGCCATGGCCTATGTTCATATTGATTAGCCCGCTGGAAAAATCTATGATGCGGATACCATCATAATCATATAAATACACTCCCTCAGCATATTTTACTGCAATCGGATTGGTGCCTTTTTGTTTGCTCCAGCTAAACAGGGTGTAGTCCTGTGCATCGTTAATGATTTCCTGGGCCTGGGATATTTCTTTTACTTGTGCCATCTTTATAGATTAAAAAATTAAAAGTAAAAAGTAAAAAATCAAATACTGTTTTGATATTTTCCTTTTGATTTAAACCTTATTAACTCATCCAGTTCACCCCGGCTTCCGGATTCCACTTGGTTGTGCTCTTCTTCAACTTAGTCCAAAACTCAATAGAGCTTTTACCGGTAATATCACCCACACCAAATTTACTTTCGTTCCATCCGCCAAAGCTGAAAGGCTCACGGGGCACAGGCACGCCTACGTTTACCCCAATCATACCTGCGCTGGCATGGTCGATAATGTAACGGGCAATACCACCATTTTGTGTAAACACACTGGCAGCATTACCATAAGGGTTGGCATTTTCAATAGCCAAAGCCTCATCCACCGTATTGGTTCGTATGATAGAGATAACGGGGCCAAAAATTTCTTCTTTCGCCACACTCATTTCGGGCTTTACATAATCAATAACGGTGGGGCCAACATAAGTACCGTTTTCTTTACCCTCAACCTTTACGCCACGGCCATCTACCAAAATTTTAGCACCATCTTTTTCCGCTTCGGAGATGTAGCGCTCAATACGCTCTTTACTTTCTTTATTAATTACCGCACCAAGATTTTTACCCGGCACCACTTTTTTGGCTTCGGCTACAATTTTATTGATGATATGATCCACATTACCCACACCCACCATAGCACTGGCTGCCATACAGCGCTGGCCGGCACAGCCGCTCATGCTGGCCACTACATTTGCTGCCGTCATATCTTCTTTAGCATCGGGTAATACCATCAGGTGGTTTTTTGCACCACCTAATGCCAGGGCTCTTTTATAATTTGAGGTGGCCCTTTGATAAACAATTTTGGCCACTTTGGTAGAACCAACAAATGAAACAGCTTCAATTTTCGGATGATCACAAATAGCATTTACAATCTCCACATCGCCATGTACAATATTGAGCACCCCATCTGGCAGGCCGGCTTCCTTAAGCAATTCGGCCAGGCGGCCACAGCATAAAGGCACTTTTTCGGATGGTTTTAAAATCATACAGTTGCCCAGGGCAATGGCATTGGGTATCGTCCAGTTGGGCACCATTGCCGGAAAGTTGAACGGCACAATAGATGCCACCACACCCAGCGGCACATGCTCGGTACGGCACTCCACACCCCGGCTTACTTCCAGCACTTCGCCGGTTACAAGCTGTGGCAGCGATGTGGCAAACTCGGTAAGCTCAATACACTTTTCAATTTCAGCAACTGATTCACCGTAGGTTTTTCCGTTTTCTTCACTGCATAGCTTAGCCAGTTCATCTAAGTTTTTTTCCAGTAAATATTTATAGCGGAAAAACACCTGCACCCTTTCTTTAATGGGCATTTTGCTCCATACCGGGAAAGCCTTTTGTGCCGCCTTAACAGCAGCATTCAAATCTTCGGCTGTACTCATGGGCACTACCGAAAGCAGCGTGCCATCTACAGGCGAAATCACGTCTAAAGTTTTGGAAGAAGAAGCATCAACGAACTGTCCGTTGATGTAATTTTTGGTTGCGTTGTATTTCATAATATTTTAGTTAGCTGTAAATTTTGCAGAAAATATGCTGTGAAAATAAAAATATTTTATTTCTTTACAAAATTAATCGGGATATTCCTGAAGGATAATCTGCATATTTGTGGTAACTATCACCTACTTACTACACCATGCAAAAAGAAAATTATTCTTTAGACGATTTGGACTTCGCCATACTATCATTTTTACAAAATGACGGCAGGATGTCCTTTACGGTAATTGCCGAAAAACTAAATGTATCTATCGGTACTATCCGCACCCGGTTCAACAAATTGATTGATGAGGGCACCATCAACATTATTGGCAGGGTAAATCCTGATAAAGTGGGTTTTCGTTCGTACGCACATATTGCAGTGTATGTACGGCCTGCAACCCTTAAAGAAAAAGTGGCTCAAAAAATTTATCAGTTTCCCGAAGTAAGCTTTTTGGCAATGACCTCTGGCGATTACGACCTGGAAGTGGACGTTATGTGCCGGGACAACGACCACCTTGTTCAGTTTGTAGATGCACTTTGTAACATTGAAGGCGTACATCAAACCAAAACCACTATTTATTTTAAAGTATATAAATACGCTCAACCCGATTTAAACTTACTGAAACATAATAATAACAATAAATAAGTACTTAATCAATATTTAATGAGCCGCATTGCCGAATCTGAATTAATTATTACCAGCCGTGGTGCTATTTACCACCTCGATTTGCGCCCTGAAGAATTAGCCGATACAGTTATACTTGTTGGCGACCCCGACAGGGTAAAAAAAGTAAGCAAACATTTTGACCGGATTGAACACCAGTTGCAGCACCGGGAATTTATCACACATACCGGGTATATTGGTAATAAAAGATTATCCGTTTTATCCACCGGCATTGGCCCGGACAATATCGATATTGCCCTCAACGAATTGGATGCGCTGGTAAATATTGATTTTGAAACAAGAACGGTAAAAGCACAAACGTCATCGCTGAATATTGTTCGCCTTGGTACTTCAGGTGCTTTGCAGGCCGATATTCCGGTGGATAGTTTTGTTGCCGGCACCCATGGCCTGGGCTTTGATAATTTATTGAATTATTATGCCTATGAAAAAACTGCAGAAGAAAATGAGCTGATTGAGGCTTTTGTACAACATACAGGGCTGTCATCAAATATTACAGTACCCTATATTTCAAAAGGCAGCGAAACATTGCTGAATAAATTTCCAAACGAGCAATACCATAAAGGCATTACCGTAACCTGCCCGGGTTTTTATGGCCCCCAGGGAAGGATATTGCGTTTGCCGGTGGCGGCACCGGGCTTAATTAATAAGCTAACCGACTTTAAACACGACAAAAATTTTATTTCCAATTTTGAAATGGAAACATCAGCCATATACGGCCTCGGTAAACTACTCGGCCATCATTGCCTGAGCATAAATGTAATTGTAGCCAACCGGGTGGTACAGCAATTTTCGAAAGACAGTAATGCAGCGGTTGAAAAGATGATTAAAACTTCATTGGAACATTTGATTAAATAAGCATTCAAAGCTTAACAAGTTCTAAAGGTTCAACAAGTTTAAGAGGTTCAACAAGTTTTTTATAACACATCAAACCTTTGGAACATTTTGAACAATTTCAAACGATTTTAAACAAATTATAATGGTTGTAACAAAATCAATTCCCGACTTTTCTTTATCGCCACATATCGACCAGGTGGGTGTGGAAGAAAGGGCTAAGCGCTTTACTACACGTAGTATAAAAAACGAGACCAAGATAAACGGCCTTAAGCTTGCGCTCAACATGATAGACCTTACCACTTTGGAAGGCAAAGACACTGATGGAAAAGTAAAACAACTTTGCTATAAGGCACAACACCTGCATGATGCATACCCCGGCCTGCCTACGGTTGCAGCGGTATGTGTGTATCCCAGCATGGTAAAAGTGGCTAAGAAAGCCTTAGGCAATTCCGGCATCAAAGTAGCATCGGTATCTACTGCATTCCCCAGCGGGCAGGCCCCACGGGATGTAAAAATCCGGGATACCAAATTTGCAGTAAGCGAGGGTGCCGATGAAATTGATATGGTGATATCAAGAGGCAAATTTCACATGGGCGAATACAATTTTGTGTATGATGAAATTGCAGCCGTAAAAGAAGCCTGTGGCAATGCAAGATTAAAAGTAATTTTAGAAACCGGCGAACTGGTTACCTACGATAAAGTGCGCCGTGCCAGTGATATTGCCATGTATGCCGGCGCAGATTTTATTAAAACATCAACCGGAAAAATATCACCTGCGGCAACCATGCCCGTTACCCTTGTAATGCTGGAAGCCATCCGTGATTTTTATTATAAAACCGGGAAGAAAATTGCGATGAAACCAGCAGGGGGTATTTCAAAAGCAAAACTGGCGCTGCATTATTTAGTAATGTTAAATGAAGTACTTGGAGAAGAATGGATGAACAACGAATGGTTCCGCTTTGGCGCAAGCAGCCTGGCCAATGATATATTGATGCAGTTGATGAAACAGAAGACTGGTGTGTATCAGAGTGCAGATTATTTTAGTGTAGATTAAAAACGTTGCAACGTTTAAGTTGTTTAATATCGTTAAAAACGTTTTAAACCACTTCAACGACTTAAACGATTTCTAAAGACTTAAACGATTTTAAACTTTTACAACAATGGCAAAAGCAATAAAAAACAACACGATAAAATTGAAGTTCGATTCCGCCAGGAATTTAGCACCGGCACCTGAAAGCAAAAGCGCTGCCACCATAAAAGACCGTTACGAATTATTCATCAACGGTGAATTTCAAAAACCACTGAGCAAAAAATATTTTGCCAGCATCAACCCGGCTACAGAAGAAAAACTGAGCGAAGTGGCAGAAGCCAATACAGCCGATGTAAATAAAGCCGTGGAAGCAGCAAGAACAGCCTACGAAAAAGTATGGAAGAAAACTTCGCCAAAAGAAAGGGCAAAATATATTTACCGTATTGCCCGGATGGTGCAGGAAAGAGCAAGGGAGTTGGCCATCATCGAAACATTAGATGGGGGCAAACCCATCCGTGAAAGCCGCGACTTTGATGTACCTACTGCAGCCAACCATTTTTTTTACTATGCCGGCTGGGCCGATAAATTGGAATATGCATTTCCTAACAGGAACGCACAGCCGCTTGGCGTAGCCGGGCAAATCATTCCCTGGAATTTTCCCTTGCTGATGGCCGCCTGGAAAATAGCACCGGCATTGGCTACAGGCAATACAGTTGTATTAAAACCGGCTGAAGGCACTCCACTCACTGCCCTAAAGCTGGCCGAAATAATACAGGAAGCCGACCTGCCCCCGGGTGTTGTAAACATCATCACCGGTGCCGGCGAAACAGGTGCTGCTATTGTAAATCATCCCGACATTAATAAAATTGCATTCACTGGCTCTACCAATGTGGGTAAGATTATTCAGAAAGCCATTGCCGGAACCAACAAAAAAGCAACATTGGAGTTGGGTGGCAAAGCAGCCAATATCATTTTTGAGGATGCACCTATTGACCAGGCTGTGGAAGGCGTTATTAACGGCATCTTCTTTAACCAGGGGCATGTATGTTGTGCAGGGTCAAGATTATTTGTGCAGGAGTCGGTAGCCAAAGTAGTGATTCAAAAATTAAAAGACAGGATGGAGTCGTTAATCGTTGGCGACCCAATGGATAAGAATACCGACATCGGTGCCATTAATTCAAAAGAACAACTCGGCATCATTAATAATTATTTAGCCATCGGCCAAAAAGAAGGAGCCGAAATGTACCAGAGCAGTTGTGCCATTCCTAAAAAAGGTTACTTCTGCCGCCCCACCATTTTTACAGGCGTGGCACAAAGCAGCCGTATTGCACAGGAAGAAATTTTTGGGCCAGTACTTACCATACAAACTTTCCGTACAGAAGATGAAGTGATTGAAAAAGCCAACAACACTCCTTTTGGGCTAAGCGCCGGCGTTTGGACAGATAAAGGCTCGAAGATTTTTAACATGACCACTAAATTAAGAGCAGGTGTGGTATGGGCAAATACGTATAATAAGTTTGACCCTACCTCGCCTTTCGGTGGTTATAAAGAAAGTGGTTACGGAAGAGAGGGCGGATTGCATGGGTTAAGTGCGTACGTTGATATCGTTTAAGTCGTTTAAAACGTTCAACCCCTTAAACGAGACTAACGGCTTAAAAGTCTTAAACGGATAAAAATGGCAACAGTTAAACGATTTGAAGACCTGGATTGCTGGAAAATTAGTTTGGAGTTATGTAATAAAATTGGCGAATTAATTGACCAAGGTTCGTTTGAAAAACATTTCAGGTTAATTGGACAAATTGAAGGCTCTTCAGGCTCAATAATGGATAACATTGCAGAGGGATTTGAAAGAGGAACAAGAGCAGAATTTATATAGTTTTTGGGGTATTCGAAAGGTTCATGTGGCGAATTTCGCTCCCAACTATACAGGGCATTAGGAAGAAAACATATTAACCGGGAACAGTTTGAAGAGTTATATAACCTTGCAGTAAGAGTAAGTATTATGATTCAAAAATTTATTGAGTATTTACAAAAAACTGAGATAAAAGGCACACGGAAAAGGTAAAATCGTTGAAACCGTTTTAAACGTTTAAGACGTTTAAAGCGTTCATTCAAAATTTTACTCATTATTTATAAAAAACGATTTAACCGTTTTAAACGACTTAAACGAAAAATTATGCAAAAGGTAACTGCAAAAAAGATAACACCTAAATTCAGCGAAAACGGTTCACACAACGCTTCCGAAAAAAGACTGGAAGTTTTAAAAACTTATAAAATTTATGTGGGCGGGCAGTTCCCCAGAACTGAATCGGGCAGGTATTATATTGCTACCAATAGTAAAGCGGATAAGCTGGCCAATATGTGCCTTTGCTCCAGAAAAGATTTTCGGGATGCCGTGGTAAGTGCCCGTGGCGCCTTTGGCGGATGGAGTGCAAGAGCTGCCTTTAACCGTGGTCAAATTCTTTACCGCATTGCAGAAATGCTGGAAGGAAGAAAAGCACAGTTTATAGAAGAATTGATAAAACAGGATGCCACTCCTGCACAAGCCGAAGCCGAAGTGAATGTAGCCATCGACCGCCTGATTTATTACAGCGGCTGGTGCGATAAATTCCAGCAGGTATTCAGTTCTGTAAACCCGGTTGCATCCTCTCATTTTAATTTCTCAACACCAGAACCAACAGGTGTTGTAGCTGCAATAGCGCCGCAAAACAGTTCATTGATTGGATTAGTTTCAATTGTTGCTCCAATAATTGCAGGTGGAAATAGCTGTATTGTGTTAGCATCATCAGGCAAACCGCTGTGTGCAGTTACATTTGGCGAAGTGCTCAACAGCTCTGACCTGCCGGGTGGCGTAGTAAATATCCTTACGGGTAAGGTTAGTGAACTGCTCCCCTACTTTGCCGACCACATGGATGTAAATGCAACAGTGTATTGCGAAAAAGACGAAGCCAGTCAAAAACTCATCAAAGAAAAATCGGCACTGAATGTAAAGCGTATAGTAACCTATGATAAAACAGACTGGCTGAGCGACCAGGGCCAATCACCCTATTTTATCATGGACTTCCAGGAAATTAAAACCACCTGGCACCCTATTGAAAATATCGGTGGCGCTAAAGCTGGGTATTAAAATTTTTGCAACACATTTTATTATACAAAGGGCGGATTATTCCGCCTTTATTTTTATCCGGCTTTTGTACTTTTATACAAATTCACCGGCATGGATGTACAAATGGAAGCTTCCTGGAAAGAGCAGTTAAAAAGCGAATTCAGTAAGGCATATTTTTTAGAACTGGCAACTTTTTTAAAAACCGAAAAATTAGCTGGTAAAATTATATATCCCCCCGGGCCGCTTATTTTCAATGCCTTTAATCAAACACCCTTCAACCGGGTAAAAGTGGTAATACTCGGCCAGGATCCTTACCACAATCCGGGCCAGGCACATGGCCTTAGCTTTTCGGTACCCAATGGCATTAAACCACCCCCATCGCTGGTAAATATTTATAAAGAAATACAAAAAGATATTGGTGTGCCCATGCCTGCGGCTTATGGCAACCTTACCAGATGGGCCGAACAAGGCGTACTGCTGCTCAATGCCGTACTTACCGTAAGAGCCAACGAACCAGCCAGCCATTCCAAAATTGGCTGGATGAATTTTACCGATGCCGTGATACAAAAAATTTCAGCAGAAAAAAAAGGAGTTGTTTTTGTATTGTGGGGTAAGTTTGCCCGCGACAAACAGGCACTGATAGACGAAACAAAACATCATGTACTGCAGGCTGCCCATCCTTCGCCCTTTAGTGCCGATAAAGGATTTTTTGGCTGCAGGCATTTTTCTAAAACTAATGAGTTGCTGGTTAAAGAAGGACTTGAACCAATAGACTGGAAATTATTAACTCCCTGAAATAAATTGTAACGGCATGGGAAACCCGGCATTGCAGCGCAAAAAAAATAACAGTACTATCCTTTGGGATATTTTTGGAAGGCTATGGGCCGTGTGGGGTATACTCAGTTTTTTAATTACCTTTTTAATTATTTTTTTACCATCCATGCTTTGCTGGCTGATGCCCGAAAAAAAAGGGCAGGTATATTTTTTAACCGTAGCAAGGTTATGGATGAATGTGTGGCTGAGGTTAATTGGCTGCCCTTTACACATTCATGGCCGGGAACATTTTACTAACGGTAAAACCTATGTGGTTATCTTCAACCACAATGCGCTGCTTGATGTGCCCCTCTCCTGCCCCTATGTACCCGGCCCCAACAAAACCATTGCAAAATCATCCTTTACAAAAGTGCCCCTGTTTGGGCTGTTTTATAAGCGTGGCTCTGTGCTGGTAAACCGTGAAAGTGAAAAAAGCAGGCAGCAGAGTTATATCGAAATGAAATCGGTATTGGCCAAGGGCATGCACATGTGCCTGTATCCCGAAGGCACCCGCAACAGAACCGGGCAGCCGCTCAAACCCTTTTATGATGGTGCCTTTAGGCTGGCAGCCGAAACGGGTAAAGAAATTATCCCCTGCATCATTACAGGCACCAGGAAGGCGATGCCCATCCATAAAAAATTTTACCTGCTGCCAATACGGTTACAAATGTTTTTTATGGCACCAATTACAGTAACCGGCAAAGATGTAAAAGCAATAAAAGAAGAAGCTTTTGCAGTAATGTGGAAAAAATATGTAGAAGAAACTACATGAATTTTAATTTTTCGATATGTGTAGATGGCATACAATTTCATTCGGCATATTTGCGTAGTTTTGACACAGATTGGAATTTATTTATATAGTTGATTGAAAACAAAACCAAAACCTGAACGCTTTTTAACGTTTAGCACTTTTTCTTATATAACCAGGACACAAAAACATGAAAAAAAAAGTAACAAAGATTGGCGTACTCACTTCAGGTGGCGACTCGCCGGGCATGAATGCCTGTGTGAGGGCTGTGGTGCGTACAGGTATTTATCACGGGCTTGATGTATTTGGAATTATGCGTGGCTACAGCGGCATGGTAGAAAACGATATTTTTAAAATGGAAAGCCGCAGCGTAGCCAACATTATACAACGTGGCGGCACTATTTTAAAAACTTCCCGCTGCAAAGAATTTTTTACACCCGAAGGCAGGAAAAAAGCATACGAAAACCTTAAAAACCACGGTATTGACGGCCTTGTAATTATTGGTGGTGATGGCAGTTTTCGTGGCGCACAAACTTTTAGTAACGAGTTCGATATTCCCTGCATTGGTTTACCGGGCACTATCGATAAAGATATAGCCGGTACCGACTTTACTATTGGCTTTGACACTGCTGTAAATACCGCTGTAGAAGCCATTGATAAAATAAGGGATACGATGGATGCCCACGACAGGCTCTTTATCATTGAAGTAATGGGCAGAGATGCCGGGTATATTGCACTGCATAGCGGTATTGCCACAGGCGCTGAAAACATTTTGATACCCGAACGCAAAACCAATATCGACGATCTCATCAACCAGTTAGCCGAAAAAGAAAGAAGAAAAAAACTGGTAAACCTGATTGTTGTTGCCGAAGGCGATGAATTTGGCGGAGGCAACGAGGTAGCCAAAGCAATTAAAGCAAGAATGCCACAAACCGAAGCCAGGGTATGCATACTTGGGCATATACAAAGGGGAGGTTCGCCAAGCTGTTTCGACAGACTGATTGCCAGCCGTATGGGATATGCAGCCGTAGAGTGCCTGCTTGATGGCAGGCACAACGTATTTGTAGGCATCATCAACAACCGCATGAGTTATATCCCCATAAATGATGCCGTAAAGAAAAAACAACGTATTAGTGAAGAGTGGATGAAGATTGTAAAAATACTGGCTAGTTAAGCCATTAGGCTATATTTGCGGCAACCATAAAAATACTGGCAGGCAATTGATACCCCACAAACCAACTGGCTGCATTAAAATATTTTACATTCACACGAAAGACGTATTGTGGTAGCGCCTTTCAGCGATTAAAGTTATATGAGTAAAAATATTGGCAAGTACCTGTACAAGCATATGGATAATGAAGCAGGTAAACAACATAGTATCAAGCGCACTAAAATTGTTGCTACTGTAGGCCCGGCTTCATCATCATACGATAAACTCCTGTCCCTTGTAAAGGCCGGTGTAAACTGCTTCAGGCTTAATTTTTCACATGGCACTCACGAAGACAAACTGGAAATCATTCACCACATTCGTGAAATAAATAAAACCGAGCCTTACAATATTTCCATTCTGGGCGATTTGCAGGGACCAAAGCTTAGGGTTGGCGATTTGGAAAACGGTAAAATTCCCCTGGCAGAAGGACAGGAGATAATTTTTACCACTGAAAAAATGGTAGGCACTTCCGAAAAAATTTATGTTTCGTATCCCAACCTGGCCAAAGATGTTCAGGTAGGCGAACGTATTTTTTTGGATGATGGTAAAATGGAAGTAAGAGTTGCCGAAATACTGAATGATAAAGAAATTAAAATTAAAGTATCCCTTGGCGGTGTACTGCTGCCCAAAAAAGGTGTAAACCTGCCCGACTCTGCACTTACCATGCCTTCACTAACCGAAAAAGATGTAGAAGATCTCAACTTTATTATACATAATAACCTGGATTGGGTGGCCCTTTCATTTGTACGGAATGTAAATGATGTGCTGGAGTTGAAGCGCCGTGTTAAAGCTCAAAAAAGTAAGATAAAAATCATTTCCAAAATTGAGATGCCCGAAGCACTCAAAAACATCAGGAACATCATCATAGAAAGTGATGGCATTATGATTGCCCGTGGCGACCTGGGTGTGGAAGTACCTATTGAGCAGGTACCCTTAATTCAAAAAGATATTATCCTTAAATGTATGCACCGTGCTAAACCTGTAATTGTGGCTACACAAATGATGGAAAGCATGATGGACCGCACCAAACCCAACCGCAGTGAAGTTACCGATGTGGCCAATGCCGTGCTTGAAGGTGCTGATGCGGTAATGCTTAGCGGCGAAACAGCCACCGGCCAATACCCTGTACTGGTGGTGGAAACCATGAGCAAAATTATACTTGAAGTAGAAAGGGGTGCTTACGATTACGACCGGGATGATATACTTACCCCACAGCCTCATTCCCCATCCTTACTGAGTGATGCTCTCTGCTACAGCGCCTGCAATATTGCCAGGGATATTAATGCCAATGCATTAATAGGTATGACGCAGAGTGGCTATACTGCGTTTATGCTTAGCAGTTACCGGCCTAAAGCACCGCTTTACATTTTCAGTAAAGAAAGAACACTCATTAACCAGCTTAGCCTGAGCTGGGGTGTACGGGCTTTTTATTATACCGAAGAAGAGAGCCTTGACGAAATTTTTTACGACCAACTGAATATCCTGAAAGAAAGGGGCTTCATTAAAGCTGGTGATATTGTGGTAAATACAGGAAGTACACCCGTGCGTATGCACTTACCCACCAATATTATTAAAGTGGCCAAAGTAGATTAAACTACCAAAGATATATTACAATCAAAATCGGGTACAGTACTGTATCCGATTTTTTATTATTAACACGTACAGTATGTAAAAATTATATACTGCTGCTACAAGTTATCCTTTTACTACTGCAGCTTTAAACGGCCACCGCTTCTGTACCCATGCTGTAATAAAGTATACTACCAATCCACTTACAAAAACAACGACGAAAGAACCAATTACCTTTAAGCCAGTAGCCCAGAATATAAATAACCACATGACAATAGCCAATATAACAGGCAAAGGATACAGCGGCATTTTGTAAGGCAGGTGCATTGTACCATTGCGGCGCCTGAGGAGTACTATACCCACAGCCTGCGATACAAACTGCACAATAATACGCATGGCCAATATACCACTGATAACATCTGTCATACGCAACAACAAACTAAAAATAAATGCAAGGGAGGCCAATACCAGGAGTGAAACGTAAGGAAAATGTTTGGTAGGATGCAGCCTGGCAAATGCCGAAAAGAAAACACCATCTTTAGCGGCAGCAAAGGGCACCCGGGAATAACCCAGCATCACTGCAAACAAGGACGCAAGGGCCACCCACAAAATCATAGCAGTAGCAACTTTAGCTGCACCAGTACCATACAGGCGCTCAATAAATGTACTTACCACAAACTGGTTGGTATCGGTATCGCACCACTGTTTTATTTCCTGCCAGGATATTACACTGGTTACACTGATATTCATAGCAAGATAAAGCACAGCGATTGCAGCTACAGAAATAAACATACTTCGGGGAATATTTTTACCCGGGTTTTTGATTTCACCTCCCAAATGACAAACATTGTAATACCCCAGGTAGCTGTAAATTGTTTTTACACATGCCTGCCCAAATGCAAAAGACAGCAAATGCTGCCACGAAAAGCCATTGCCGGCAGATTGGGCAGTTTGTAAAAAACTGCCGTGACCGATTCCGCCAATTATAATCCACCCCAATGTAAATACTACCCCACCCCACAGCAATACACCTATCCTGCCGATACTTTCTATTTTCCGGTACAGCAAAAAAGTAATGAGGATAATAACGGTACCGGATAGTGCTTTTTGCTGTAGTACATTCAAATGAACCAGGTAACCGGCGTATTGTGCAAAACCAATTGCTGCAGATGCCGCTACAAGTGGTGCCTGTATTACCGTTTGCCACACATACAGAAAGCTCATCATCCTGCCCATACCATTTTTACCGTAAGCCTCTTTTAAAAAATTGTAACTGCCTCCTGCCAGCGGATAAGCTGCCCCAAGCTCACTCCATATCATAGCATCTATTACCGATAATAAAGCACCAGCCAGCCAGGCATAGATATACATGCCACCTGTAAAACCGATAACTATAGGCAAGGTGATAAATGGGCCAATGCCCACCATGTCGATCATATTGAGCACAGAGGACTGAAATAAACCCAGGCTGCGTTGTAGTTTTGGCGTAGTTGCAGACATTACATACATTAAAACTGAAATGTACAACTCACAGCTTTAATGCATTTACTGTTTCAGTAATTTATACTTATAGGTATTGCCCGAACCATCTGCCAGTTGTACCCAAAGTACTTGCGGCGAAATATTTGACGGTAAAGGCAGTTTATTTATGCCGTTGGTTAAGTACATCGTTTGGCTCATCAGCCTGCGGCCCAGGGCATCTGCTAATTGAAAACTGTACCTGCCGGGCGTCATCGTCCGGTTGTCTAAAATAATAGCATCATGCACCGGGTTTTGCAGTAATACAATACCTGCCCCTGCGATATGCCTGATATGTATGGTATTACTGTAATGCTTTTCAGCATTTTGATGCACCGCAATAATTCTAAAATACAGCGCATCGGTACGTAAAGTATAGGTATACCTGCCGGTACGGGTATTATATACCGGAGATAATAAAATTTCCCCGGCTTCGGTAAAGCTATTGCCATCGGCCGATTGCTGTATGATGAATTTAACCGGCGCAATATCGTATACAGCCGTCCAGTTAAGTTGTACATCCTGCTGTTTTCTTATACCGTTAATATGCACAAAACGTACCGGTAAAGTAATATTCTTTTGAGAGATACTGCCGGGGTTGATTCGCATTTTAGTAAAGCCGTCCATTGCAGGTGAAAGAAAAATACCATCATTAATAAAACCAAGATTTATCGTTTTCCCATCTGCTGAGGGGCTGTTATAACTGCACAACAGTACATACACCCTTATTTTACCATTTACAGGAATATTGAGTGTGGTGCTGCCAAAAATATTATCATCGGTATTTCCATCCCAATTGCCATTTAAATTACCGGCATATACTTCGTTGCCATCACCATAAATTTCATTACCCGTGGCAGGTTCATAAAAAACATTAAGCGCACTATTGGGTATGTTGGCACCTTCAGTAGCTGTACCACTGTTTTTTAAAATGAGTGTATTAATAGATATCCCTGTAAAGCCACCGGCATCAATAGTAAAGCTGCCGGCCACAGTAAAGGCATTATTTGTTTGGCAGTTGCCATTGGTATTGGGAATATTAGCTGCGGTTGATATATGCATGCTGGTATCTACATCCAGTACACGAAAATGCCTTTCATTAAAACCAACAGCTCCATTTGTGGTAACACCGTTAAATGTTGGCGGCGAGTATGTATCATCACAATATTTGGCGCAAACAGATACATAACAATCTGTACCGGCCCGCCACTCGGGGCTAAAGTGATCGGCGTTATAATCAGTAGTTCTTTTTGAAGGATAATCATCGCCGCCGCATTGCCAGCCTATAAGCGGATCCCAATCCGGACCGGCATATACATGGTACAGATATTCCAAACCATTTCCGTTGTTGCTATTATTATCTGTAACCCACCACCTTGCGCTGAGGTAGGCAATATTGTTATACGTGTTTCGCTCAAGCCGGGCAAAGGTTACCGCATCATTTTCGAGGTAACCATACTGGCCAAGACCATCACCACCCTGCACCGCAATATATGGCGCCTGTGCAGCGATATTAAAAGATAAAAATGTGGATACAAGCAGGTATAAAACTTTTCTCATACAGCGTACTTAAAATTTTGCAATCAATTTTAATTTTACCCCGGCAGAACACCGAAATAATGTGTACAATATACACGTTTTTAATTTTTGGACAAAAAAAACAGGCTTCTTAAAAGAAGCCCGCTAATCAAAACATTATAACCCTTAAACCTTATCCTATGAAAAACCAATTATACAGTCGGCACAGGTAACAAAAGGGTTGCAGCGGATGCCAGTTTTTACCAGCTAACGGAAAAGTTTTTTAAAAATTCCGGGAAATTCATTGTTTTATAAGCTCCATCGCCAAAAAACTTTAAGGGAGCTTCTATTTCCTTAGGCTTTAAAAAGCCAGCAAGGGGCGCAGGCCGCCCGGATAGTTCAGGCACAAAAACCGTATTGGGATAACTCATTTGTCCACCCAGGAGGTACACCGCCAAATCGTGTACCCTATTGGCAGCATTATAACCATATCGTTGCCCGGCCCACCATACAGAGTCCTTTTGTTCGGCATTAAATTTAATGGCATAAAAATGCTCATTGATATATGCGGCTACTTTATCATTATTATAGGTTTCTTTATCCATCACTTTACACCAGCCGCACCAGTCGGTGTACACATCCACCAGTAGTGGTTTGGGGGTTTTGCGGTATTCTGCCTGTGCTTCAGCCATAGTTAACCACTTTATCTTTTCCTTTGAGGATGACAATGCTCCGGCACACAGGCATAAGATTATAATAACGGCACTAAAAAAAAGTATAACCTTTTGCATAAAAAATTTGTTTAGTAGCTTACACCAAAATCAACGGGAAGTTAATGCATAAAATTGTAGTGGCTATAACGGGAGCCAGTGGTGCTATTTACGCAAAGGTACTGCTGGATAAATTGCTTACGCTTAAAGAACAATGGCAGGATATTGCCATTGTAATGACGGATAATGCCAAAACGGTATGGCACACTGAACTGGAAGATGATACTTATCAAAAGTATCCGTTGCAATATTATACCCGGCATGATTTTAATGCCCCTTTTGCCTCAGGTTCGGGCCAATATAACAGCATGATTATTATTCCCTGCAGCATGGGTATGCTTGGGCGTATAGCCACTGGTGTTAGTGACGACCTTATCAGCCGTGCGGCAGATGTGGTGCTTAAAGAAAAAAGAAGGCTGATTTGTGTGGTACGGGATACGCCGTATAACCTGGTACATATTCGAAATATGGAAACCATTACACTTAGCGGTGGTATTATATGCCCGGCCACACCTTCATTTTACAGCAAGCCTGCTACGCTGGAGGCTGTTGCTGCTACAGTGGTAGACAGGGTATTGGACCTTGCAGGATTAAAACTAAACACATACAGGTGGGGAAGTTAATGAGCAGCGGGGGCGGCTTGTTTTTCATAGCGCTGCATAATCATATCTCTTCTTTTAGTTTCGGCATAAGCAGATACACTATCCATTAAGACCTTCATTTTATCAGGATTATTGCGATAGTATTCATAAGTGAAAGCATAATCTTCCTTTTGAATTTTATGCAAGGCAAATACCTGCTGCAGTAATTTTACCGACTCATCCGCTGCATTTTTTGTTGTATCTATCTTCACAAAATTATCTACAAATACATCTGCCTGCAACACATCCCACATTACTTCCTTCATTTTATTAATACCCAGTAATTTACCATTTCCCTTACTAGTACAGGCATACAAAAATAAACCTGCTGTAATGAGTATAAAAAGCTGGCGTATCATTTCAATTCATCTTTGTAGCGTGCCGCATTGGTAAGATCAAGTTTTTGCAAAAGTGCTGAAGCCCGTTGTTTTTCCTGGGGTGTACCTTTTTGAAACAGTTTTATCAGCTCATTAGCCTTGCCGAGGAAAAAAAACTGTAACACCATTGTATTGGGATTATCGGCATTAAAATTGGTGAGCATATTCAGTACATTAAGCATCTCAGTCCTGGCGGCTTTTTCGTCTTCATACATTTTATCAAAAGCAAGCCTGTAATAGCCATAATACACATCATGTATAAGCGAATAGCGGCTGTTGAGCATATTTTCGGTAAGCCAATAACGGTTGCGGATACCGTCGAAAGCCTTCCAGCCACTGATGCCACGGGCTTCAGGTGCATTATTGACTATATTTTGTGCTTTTAAAAAAATGGGGGTGCCTCCTTTTGAGGCATAAGAGTCATAATCGAAAGCAATGATAAGGTAGGCATAATAAGCCAGCACTGCTGTAAGGTTAGAGGCGAGGGCATCATTACCACTCACCCTATTGTCGTTAAATTCAAGCTGCTGAAATTGTACGTATTTAAATGTAAAATCTTCATCCTGGAAATTTATGATAGGTGACTGGTAAGCGGTGTTGAAAACAGGCCTTGCAGATTGTATGGTAAGGCTGGCTCCATAAACGTTTTCATCAGGCGTAGGTTTTAAGTTTAACACAAAACTGCATTCAATTTTTTCGTTTGGCAAAAAGTTATCTGTTGTCCATTTGCGGTTATTTAAAAAACCGGTCAGGGCATTTTGCATCGTTGCAAACACCTGCCTGTTTACTGTATTAGCTATCCGGGTTGCATTTACACTTACCCTTGCACTCAGTTCCTGTGCCTGTACTGTTTGGGTAAAAAAAAGCAATAGCAGTAATATGTGATGTGTATGTAGATTTTTCATTTTGGCTTAAAGGTCGTGGATAATTGCCTCAACAATATCAACAGCAACTTCTTTTTTTGATTTTGTTTCAAAGTTATATTCCTGACCTTTGCTGGTAAATATGGATATTTTATTGGTATCGTATCCAAAGCCTGCCCCTGCATCGTTCATAGAATTTAAAACTATCATATCAGCATTTTTACTTTGCAACTTTGATAAGGCATGCTGCTTTTCGTTATCAGTTTCTAATGCGAAACCAATTAATTTTTGATGGTCTTTTTTTAATGTGCCCAGGTGTTTCAGTATGTCTTTGGTTTTTTCAAGTTCTAAAGTCAGGTTTTGGGTTTGCTTCTTAATTTTTTTATCCGCCACTGACACGGGTTTGTAATCTGCAACTGCTGCACTCATCACGGCGATATCCATATCCGGAAAAAGATCGGCACAGGCGTTGAACATTTCTTCTGAGCTTCTTACCTGTATTACTTGTATACCCGTGGGTACAGGCTCTTTAGTTGGTCCGAGAACGAGTATCACTTCGGCTCCCCTGCTTTGCAATACTGTTGCTATAGCTATACCCATTTTGCCTGAGGAATGATTGCCAATAAAGCGAACCGGATCGATGGCTTCGTAAGTAGGCCCGGCTGTAACCAATGCTTTTTTCCCTTTTAAATTATTGCTCTTAAAAAAAAAATCTTCCAGGTATTGAACTATCGCTTCCGGCTCAGCCATACGACCCTCCCCGGTAAGGCCGCTTGCCAGCTCGCCTGAATCAACCGGCAGTACGATATTGCCATAACCGCTAATTGTTTCCAGGTTCTTTTTTGTAGCCGGATGTTTCCACATATCTTCATCCATAGCAGGGGCCACCATTACCGGGCAAACTGCAGACAGGTATACAGCCATCAGTAAATTATCACAGCTACCATTGGCCATCTTGGCCAGTGTATTACAACTTAATGGTGCTATTAGCATCATATCGGCCCAACGGCCAAGCATAACATGATTTGCCCAGGAATCATTTAGCGAAAGTGAAGACAGCACGGTATTTTTGGAAACGGTAGACAAGGTTAACGGGGTAACAAAATCTGCGGCTGCAGGAGTCATTATAATTTTTACATCGGCGCCCGATTTTACCAAGTGCCGTACCAGTAACGGTATTTTGTACGCTGCGATGCTGCCTGTAACCCCTATTAATATTTTTTTCCCGGTAAGCATAAAAAAATCCCGTAGTAAACGGGATTAAAAATATCAATTACTTCTTAAAAATCTCTTAACGAAAAAAGAAAATTAACTGAAGAGGTCTTCTTCGTTCTTACGGTAATACACTTTATCCTCAATGAACTCCTGTGTAGATAACAGCGATGGATTAGGCATGCGTTCGTAAGCCTTAGAAATTTCGATTTGTTCTTTGTTTTCGTGTATTTCTTCCAGGCTGTCTGTATGGCTGGCAAATTCTTCCAGCTTATTATGCAATTCCTCTTTTATAGAGATATTAATCTGGTTGGCACGTTTCGCTATAATGGCGATAGATTCATACAGGTTGCCTGTTTTGGCTTTCAGGTCAACCAGGTTTTTAGGCTCCACCACATTACTGGTGCTATAGCTGTGCTGACGTCTTAATTTGCTCATTTTGTATTTCTTTAATGTTGTTTTTACTTAGTATGCTATATTCCTCAGCTTCCTTCTGCAACTTACTGTCTGGGTAACGATCTAAAAAATCTTCGTACTCCGCAATTACTTTTTCAAACCGCTCCTCCTGCTTATCCGAAACACTGAGTTTTGCAAATTTATAGTACGCTTTAATAGCCTGCAACTTATATTTATCGGCGTCGGGCGACTCCGGATAACTATTAAGGAGGTTTTCGTACGAAATAGCCGCTGCCCTGTATTGGCCAACTTTATAATACAAATCCGCACCACGCAATTCTTTTTGCTCCAGCTTTGCCCGGCATTTATCAATAATTTCTGTTGCCTCGGCTACACGTGGTGATCCGGGATGTGTATTGATAAAAGTTTGCATTATGCCAATAGATTTGGCAGTATTTGTTTGCTCCAGCTCAATTTTTGGCGATTGCTTATAAAAACACATAGCCCTCATATAATCAACTTCTTCAGCCTTGGGACTATTGGGAAATACTTCTAAAAATCCCTTAAAGAAATTTTCGGCGTTTCTATAATCCTTCATGTTATAAAAACAATAGGCATCCTTATAGTAAAGTTCTTCAAATTTTGGAGTGCCTTTATATACAGGATATAGCTCTTCGTATAATGTTTGTGCCTTTTGATACTGCTTATTTTCAAAATACTGATCGGCCATTTTAAGCTGGTAATCAGTATCCTTGCTCTTAAGCACTTTACCAAATTTGCTGCTGCAGGATGCACAGCATATTAACACAAAAAAAGATGCAATTCTGTAAGCTTTCATGAAGTGGGCAAAATTAATGGTTTTGTTTCAAAAATGCGATTAAATAACTGGGCGCCCAAGATAATGTAGTTAATATTATCAAAATAGAATGTATATAAAAAAGCCCTCCCGGAAAACCGGAAGGGCAATCATTGAGCAAAAAGTAAAAACTTTAATTATTTGATATCGATGGTATTGGCATCGCCACCATCAATCACTTTATCAGTAGCAATCCTGTCTGCACTGATTCCCAGTGTTTCTACCAGGTAAGTAGAAACTACTTCCAATTTTTTATCTGCTAAAGACTGTGAACGTTTGTCAGCCTTAGGATAAGCAGTTAAAGTAATTGTACAATCTGGATTATCTTTCAACTTTGCAGCAACTGAAGCCAACATAGCTTTTGCATTTGCATTAAGACTTGCAGCTTTTAAAGTAAGGCTTGGGAAATCTACAGGGCAATTTTTCTTGCCTCCACCTACTAAACCACCTTCTTCAATCATTTTTTTGATATCTGTGCAGCAGGCTGGCTCTGGGCATTTACCTACGCCATCAGCATCAACAGGTTGGCAATCAGTTGGTGTAATTAATTGTTTGTCTTTGCAATCGGGAACACCGTCACCATCGGTATCTTTAGTTACACCATGAGAATCAACTGGGCAACCAGCAGGTGTATTGGGCTCACGGTCAAGTTGATCAACAACACCATCGCCATCAGCATCATCAAATACTGGTTTTGGCAATTTCATGTGCTTAGGATTGTTGAGTTCGCTGTATGCATAATCCAGTGGATTCAACCACCAAAGTGGTTCAACTGATTTAGCACCCAGGTTAAAGTTTATACCAAGCGATAAGAAGTTGTAAGAATCGAAGTCTGAAGTTGCAACGGCTTCACCTCTTGCAAATTCCTGCCACCTTTGACCATCAAGCAGATCAGTTTTAACAAAAGTGTGACGATCTTCAAGTGCTATATTAACTCTTTTACTCAGCCTGTATGAAGCGCCAATCAAAGCAGTACCAGATGGCTTAAGAGTATTGTTACCAATTTTAGGACGTCGATTACCTTCGTCATCACCGGGTGTTTCGTAGGTATTATCCATTAGAGCTTTGAGTGCTTTGAGAATGTCTTTACGTTTTGAGTGATCAACATTTCCACCACCACCACTAGCATAAATAGAACTAAAATCATATTTATTACCATTAGCATCTAAGGTATTAACTTTTACCTGAAAAATAGTAGCGCCTATACCAGCACCACCATAAAGGGTGAAACCGGTTTTTTGTTTGTGGAAACGAATATTATTTAAGGTAACTATACCTTGAATAGAGAGGTCTTGCAGGTTAGTTTTGTAATTGTAGTATACTAATTCAGGAGTTGGATTACCGTTAAGAGTTGTTAACTGGCCTTGGTTGTTACGGATTTGGGCATTGTATCCAACTGGGTTATAACCACTATTCGCAGCATTTGTCCATGCTTTGTTTTTTGCATAGTTAGCAGCACCCTGCCAGTTTAAACCTTTTGCAGTGGCATTAACATATTGCATTCTTAATGAAAAGATATAGCCAACAGCTTTACGTACATGCGCCTCAAAACCAAGGGTTGGGATGCGTGCAGCCACATCACCACTAATGGCCGGAACGCCAATAGAAGCTCCTATTTCCCACATATTGCGTGGTTTTGCAGGAAAATTGTAAGTATTGTTCCAGAACTCGTTCTGCTGAGGCATGTTTTTAGAAGAAACAACAGAAGAATCGAAAACACTGTAACCTGCCCCCATTTGTGCAAAGGACGCAGATGAAACAAGGGTAATGAGCCCTAATAATAATTTGTACTTTTTGCTTGTCATAACTTAATGGTTATTTGATTTCTGAAATTACAGGTTGATTATATGCAAAAATATTACTTGGGATTTAAAAACCAAATTTTTTTAAGATTTATTTAGGCTTAGAGAGCAATCTGAACATTTGCATAATTCATTGTAAGCTAAGACTTTTTTTTATCTCAAGACGCTGCATGATGGTGTAACTATATTTCATATACACTAATCGTTGCTGCTAAAAACATTATCAAAGTAAACAACAATTACTTTGAACCAGTTGCACCTTGAACTATATTGCCTTTATTTTACTAAAATGAAGTTTGTAAAAGATATTATCGGTGCCGAACTGGAGATTTTTGAGAAAAAATTCGAATCTGCCGTAAATAGCAACACGCCGCTGCTTGACCGTATCATGAAATATATCATCAAACGTAAAGGCAAGCAATTGCGGCCAATGTTTGTATTTCTTAGCGCAAAATTGCATGGCCCGGTAAATGAAACCACTTACAGGGCCGCCGCCCTGGTAGAACTGCTCCATACCGCTACATTGGTACACGACGATGTGGTAGACGAATCGATGGAAAGACGGGGCTTTTTTTCCATAAATGCCATCTGGAAAAATAAAATCGCCGTACTGGTTGGGGATTATTTGCTATCCAAAGGCCTGCTCCTATCCACTTCCCACAATGATTTTGATCAATTACACATTTTATCCGACGCAGTAAAAAAAATGAGCGAAGGCGAACTGCTGCAAATTGAAAAATCAAGGAACCTCAACCTTGATGAGGATATTTATTTCGAAATTATCCGTAATAAAACTGCCTCACTCCTCTCATCCGCCTGCGCAGCCGGCGCCTGGAGCACCAGTAACGACAAAGCCATTACCGAAAAAATGAAAATTTTTGGCGAAAAAACCGGCATCGCCTTCCAGATAAAGGACGACTTGTTTGATTACGGCACCGCAGATGTAGGTAAGCCTACCGGTAATGATATTAAAGAAAAAAAACTCACTCTCCCCCTCATTTACACCCTTAATAACGTACCCAAATCAGAAAAAAAAGCACTCATTTACACTTTGAAAAATGAAAACAAAATACCTGAAAAAATTAGCGCTGTTATCAAAACTGTAATAGCAACAGGCGGCATAGATTATGCCACCCAAAAAATGAATCAATACCGGGATGATGCACTCGGTATATTGAACGAATTTGGTAACAGCCCGGAAAAAAATGCACTCGAAGAACTGGTACGCTACACCACCGACAGAAAATATTAACCCTGCAACCAAACAACCCTGCAATGCAAAAAAGATGGAAAATACTACACGCCGATCAGCAAAAAGTGGACACATTGCAGCAAACCCTCAACATCAACCGCACCATTTGTAAGGTGCTGGTGCAAAGAGGTATTGATAACTTCGATAAAAGTAAAGCATATTTCCGCCCTTCGCTTGCAGCATTGCACAGCCCCTGGCTTATGAAAGACATGCACAAGGCTGTAGAAAGAATTGAGCAGGCATTTACCTCAAACGAAAAAATACTGGTATTTGGCGATTATGATGTGGATGGCACCACAGCTGTAGCCTCTATGTACCAGTTTCTTTGCGATATATATACCCCCCAACTATTAGATTTTTACATCCCTCACAGATACAGGGAAGGCTATGGCGTAAGCAAAATGGGCATTGATTTTGCCGCTGAAAATGGGTTTACACTTATCATTTCATTAGACTGTGGTATAAAATCTGCCGAGCTGGTTGCCTATGCCGCTACATTGGGTATCCATTTTATTATTTGCGACCACCACCTGCCCGATGCTATAATACCGAAAGCTGCCGCAGTGCTTGATCCCAAGCAGGCCGACTGTAACTACCCATACAAAGAATTGTGCGGCTGTGGGGTAGGGTTAAAACTTATGATGGCCCTTGCGGAAAAGCGCCAACTCCCCGATAGCACTTACCTCAAATACCTCGACCTGGTAGCCACAGCCATTGCCGCAGATATTGTACCCATGACAGGCGAAAACAGGATACTGGCCTACCACGGCCTGCAGCAAATTAATAACAACCCCTCACCAGGTATTAAAGCCCTGATTCATTTGGCAGGCATACAAAAAAAACTTACCATCAGTAATGTGGTATTTGTAATTGCCCCCCGGGTAAATGCCGCCGGCAGAATGGATGATGCCCGTAAAGCAGTGTTGATGTTTATTGAAAAAGATGAAGCCAAAGCTCTTGAATACGCTGAAATGTTGCATAGTGATAACAGCGACCGAAAAGATGCCGACAGCAGCATCACCGAAGAAGCATTGGCCATGATTGAAAATAACCCAACCATGCTGCAGCGATGCACAACAGTGGTTTTCAAAGAAACCTGGCACAAGGGCGTGGTGGGTATAGTAGCCAGCAGGCTGATTGAAAAATATTACCGGCCAACAATAGTACTCACACAGAGCGGCGATGTGGTGGCCGGCAGTGCCCGTAGCATCACCGGCTTTAACCTGTACGAAGCCATCCACAGTTGCCGGGAATATCTCCTTGGCTATGGAGGGCATTTTGCCGCAGCAGGCCTCTCCATGCTGCCCGAACAGGTAGAAGCATTTAGCCAGCATTTTGAAAAAACAGTATCGGCCAGCATCGACCAGCAATTGCTTATTCCGGAAATTGTGATAGACGCACCGGTAACTTTCCCGGAAATCACCCCATCACTGTACAATATCATTACTCAAATGGAGCCATTTGGCCCCGATAATATGCGGCCGGTATTTGTGGCGCAGCAGGTAACCGATACCGGCTACTCAAAGATTGTGAAGGAATTGCATATTCGTTTTGTACTGCAGCAAAATGGCAAAACTTTTACCGGAATTGGTTTTAATATGGCCGAAAAATTTCACCTGCTGCAAATGAACACCCCACTGGATATTGTTTTTACAATTGATGAAAATGAGTGGAATGGACAAACCAGCCTGCAACTGAAAGTAATAGACCTGAAACTGTCAGAAACGGCGTAATCAGTTAACCGGCTCTATCCCCATCGCTGCATGACGCATGGCAGTGGCCTTACTATGGCCAAGATATTTTTCAATTACAGCATGTACCCAGTATATTACCGGCGTAAGCACAACTGCTACAATAAATTTATAAATATAGTTACCCATCCCCGTTACCAATACCTGGTGCAGGCTCCAGGGCTGTCCCTGGCCGGATTGTATACGCTTGCCCAAATAAAAAGCAATAAACAATACCACAAAACTGTCAACCAGTTGAGAGATAAGTGTAGAGCCTGTTGCCCTTAACCAGATGCGCCTTTCGCCAGTAATTTTTTTGATGCGGTGAAATACCGCTACATCCAGTATCTGCCCTACCAAAAAAGCCACCATCGAACCAATAATTATCCAGGCACCCTGGCCAAAGATGCCGCGGAAAGCATCATCAGGCTTATCAATACCATTACCTATAGAAAAATATTCAGAAGGCTGTAATTGCATGGCACCATTGAACACAAAAAAAGTATAGCCGATTAAAGCAATGGTGAGGTACGACAAAAACTTCACTCCCTTTGGCCCATAATACTCATTGATAATATCCGTCATTACAAACACAACGGGCCACAGTATCACACCGGCTGTAAGGTGAAAACTAAAGGAGCTGCCAAATAAATTGATATTCGCCCTGCGGATGCCCAGCGTATCTTCCAGCGAAAAAATTTTTACCCCAATCACTTCTGCTATCAAAGCATTGGTTACAAAAATGCCCGACAAAATAAGAAACAGCCTGGTACCCTTATCTTTTAGCATAAAGCAATTTTTACAAACTTGTATCAAAAAAGAAATAATATACCTGCAGCAGCAACAGCAACAGGTTAAACAGCAATATCCATTTAGGTGCCGGTACCGGCTTTTTTAGCAGCAGCAGTGCAAGCACTACCATATTAAAAACAAAATTAACCACTATGGCACCATAGCCCAGTACCACTATAGTACTTTCGAGCGGCTGTACCGGTATGGCACCGCTAAAATTGCCCTGCTGTGCTTTTGCCATCTCTACACGCCGCAACAATACCGCTGCAATAAAGCACAGGTTGCAAATGACTGTTATTTTAGAAAAAAAACGCAATGAACAATGGTATTACTTAATGTATATCATCAGCCGTTTTTGCCTGCCAGCATCGGCACAAAAGAAAAGTGCTGGTAAGCCTCTTCGTACAAACTGCCATCAGCATTTTTGGTAATACGCAGCATACGCTGGCTGGGTCCGTCATCTACCGGTATTACCATTTTACCTCCGGCTTTCATTTGATCTATCAGTTTTGGCGGCACAAAAGGTGCGGCCGCAGTAATGATTACTTTATCAAATGGGGCAAAAGTAGGCAACCCCTCAAAACCATCTCCGTAAAAAAACTTAATGTTGGGATAAGTTGAACGGAGCACAAATTTTCTTGATTTTTCAAAAAGGTTTTTTTGCCTTTCAATGGTATATACCTGTGCACCCATTTCGGCCAGGATGGTAGCCTGGTAAATACTGCCTGTGCCTATCTCCAGTATTTTGTCAAAAGGTTTTACCTGTAGCAACTGCGTTTGATATGCTACGGTGTAAGGCTGCGAAATCGTTTGTCCTTCACTGATAGGAAATGCCCTGTCTTCGTAGGCAATTTTATCAAAAGCGCTATCAAGAAAAAAATGCCTCGGCACCGTATTAATGGCGGCAAGTACAGCTTCATCAGTTATCCCTTTTTCCTTGAGCGAATCAGTTAGTTTTTTGCGGAGTCCTTTATGCTGGTAGGTGTCTTCATATTTTCTCATAGCTGGCTGCAAGATAAAAATAAAACCATGCAACAAATCCGGGACATAAAAAAGAGGCAGGATTTTTATGCCCTGCCCCTTATCCCTAACATTAAATTATTTTAACCCCATCTCTTTTGCAATACGGTCAATTTTTTCATTCAGTATTTTTTCTGTTGCATCAAATTCGCCTGCATTAGCCAGCGGGGTATTTACACTAAAGTAAAACTTAATTTTTGGCTCCGTGCCGCTTGGCCTTGCCGATATAGATGTGCCATCGGCCAGCAAAAACTGCAGCACATTGCTCTTGGGCAAATCAATGGCCCAGCTTTGGCCGGTAAGCAGGTTTTTGCCCACCTGCAATTGATAATCCAGCAATTGCTCCACCGGTTTACCATCAATCGCCTGCGGAGGGTTGGCCCGGTAATTCTCCATCATATCCGCAATTTCTTTGGCACCATTCATCCCCTTTTTTACTACGTTGATAAGGCTTTCTTTGTAAAAACCATATTGCAGGTACAAATCAATGAGCTTGTCAAACAGGCTGCGGCCACGGGCTTTTTCGTAAGCAGCCATTTCGCAGCATAATGCCACAGCACTAATGCCGTCTTTGTCCCGTATCTTATCGCCAATCATCAGGCCAAAACTTTCTTCCCCTCCAATAATGTAGTTTTCTTTGCCTTCGGCCTGCCTGATTTTTTCGGCAATCCACTTAAAGCCGGTAAGCACATTGTAACAGGCTACACCGTTAGCTTTGGCTATGGCATCAATCATTTGAGTGGTTACAATAGTTTTAACCACCATATCGTTGGGCTGTGCTATGCCTTTGGCTTTGCGGGCCTCAATCATGTAATTAAACGCAATCATGGCCGTTTGGTTACCATTCAGCAGCACCCATTCGCCCTTATGATTTTTTACACCAATGGCCACCCTGTCGGCATCAGGATCGGTACCCATCAATATATCCGCATCCAATGCCCTGGCTTTAGCAAGGCCCATACTCATGGCTTCGGTTTCTTCCGGGTTGGGATATATTACAGTGGGAAAATTTCCATCGGGTACACTCTGCTCTTCCACAATATGTACATTGGTAAATCCAAAGCGCTTTAATACTTCGGGCACCAGCACTATACCGGTACCATGTATGGGGGTAAATACAATTTTTAAATCATGCTGTGCGGCACATACTTCAGGGTATACACTCAGGCCCTGCACCATATCCATATAGGCTTCATCCATTTGCCTGCCAATGATAGTAATGTTGGCTTCACCACCACTCCATTTTACATCATCCACCGAAGCAATTTTTTCCACTTCGATGATTACATTTTTATCATGCGGCGGCACTAATTGCGAGCCATCATCCCAGTAAGCTTTATACCCGTTGTACTCTTTAGGATTGTGCGATGCGGTGCATACCACCCCACCCTGGCAGCCAAGGTGGCGTATGGCAAAACTCAGCTCCGGGGTAGGCCGCAAGGCTTCAAACAAGTACACTTTAATACCATTGGCGGCAAATACATTGGCTGTAGTTTCTGCAAAAAAACGGCTGTTGTTGCGGCAATCATGTGCTATAGCCACTTTCACTTCACCAAAGCACTGCTTTAAATAATTGGCATAGCCCTGTGTAGCCATCCCTACAGTGTATTTGTTCATCCGGTTGGTGCCGATACCCATAATACCCCTTAAACCACCGGTACCAAACTCAAGGTTGCGGTAAAAAGCGTCGGCCAGTTCATCGGGGTTTTCCCGTTGCAATTGTAGTATAGCGTCTTTTACCGGCTGCTCATAGTTTCCTGAAAGCCAGGCATCAATTTTTTGTTGAATAGCAACGTCCATTTCTAAAGTGTTTTTGATGAGGGGATGAAGGTATTATATTTTGATTTTGAATAAAAATATGCTAAAAAGTTTTTTACTGCATTTGCTTTCAGCCACGGTGATTAAACTTTTAATAACAATCACAACTGGCTTTTGTATTGCCAGCACACAAATTTTGATACCGTAATTTAGCCTGCCTGTTTGCAGCAAACCATTATGCCCAATCCATATTTTCATTTTAAACAATTTAGCATCCTGCAGGATAAATGCGCCATGAAAGTGTGTACCGATGCCTGCCTGTTTGGCGCCTGGCTGGCAGCCGAAATAAGCAATACACCACTTCAACGCATACTCGATATTGGCACCGGCACGGGTTTGCTGAGTTTAATGCTGGCGCAAAAAAACAATGCCCGTATCGATGCGGTTGAAAAAGATACACCGGCTGCAAGGCAGGCAGCACAAAACTTTGAAGCATCTGCCTGGAAAAACAGGCTCCATATTTTTAATGAGGATATAAGGGCATACCAGTGCAACAGCCCATACCAGCTCGTAATAAGTAACCCACCGTTTTTTGAGGCTGATTTAAAAAGCAGCAACCAAAGTAAAAACGATGCAAAGCATGATACAGCACTTACCCTGGATGCACTACTCAGCACTGCAAATAAAGTACTGGCCGGCGATGGCGTATTGGCCGTATTACTACCCTGGCAACGCAGCAGCTTTTGTATTGCCAGTGCAAGCGGCACCGGGCTGCAGCTAAGCCACCACCTGCAGGTACGGCAAACCGTACAGCATGGCTTTTTCAGGAGCATCCTGCTTTTCAGCAAATTAATGCCGGTACAAGTTCAAATCAAAGAGATGAGCATCAAAGACGGTATTGGAAATTACACACCCGAATTTACGAGCCTGCTTAAAGACTATTACCTGTACCTGTAATTACAACCCGGCATAACCGGCCATATAACTGTAAGGAGCAGTTAATGTACCCTGCTCCACTATAGTAGCCCTTTGCGTTATGCTGCTGCCGCCTTTAATGATATCGTCGAGCACAAACTTTATAAGCTGCTCTCCAAAATACTGGCTGGCATCCCTTGGTAATTCGTTGGGCAGGTTGCCAACAGCCATTACATCAATGCTACCGGGCAGGTAGGGTAACGTTTTTTCAAAGCTTTTCCTGTTTACCCCGTACACAGGGTTTTCAATCGTTTGGTCGCCCAGGTTAATAGGTACAGAGCCGTTTTCGTCGTCGGTAATATCGGCTATGGTTTGTATGGTAAAGCTGTCATCAATATCTGTGCGTTCAAAAAGCCGGGGTACATTTTCCGTCCAGTACACCCCGTTCATTAATATATCGGTGCATTTGGTATACGGTAAAAACCGGCTGCGGTACTCTTGCGGATACTCATGAAAATGTTCTCTTTTATAGGTTTTACTTTGTATGTGGGTGTACAGGTCGGCCCCTTTTAATTGAACATATACGGGGTAACTAAATTTTTTTTCGAGGTATTCGTCAGGCTCTACTTCTGTTACACCCATCAGGTTCATTACTTCCAGTACACCATGTGCCACACGGCCACTACCGGTTACGGCCACCTTAATATTGGGCAGCTTCAGCCCAAAGTACGTGTGAATAAGCGTACGGTAATCCCTGTTGCTGTGCACACTGTTCAGGTTGTACCAGCCAGTTCGTTTGCCGTAAGCCATCATACCATTATGTGCCCCCACCACACCGGCAAAAAAACCAAAGCCGAGTATCCGCTGGCCATCATCGTGCGCCAGGCATTCGTAATCAATCAATGTTATCTTTTTCTCAATGATGGCCTGAAATAACTTACGGTTATGCGGCTGTAATTTTTTTGTATGCGAAAAAAACAGGTACGTTTTTCCTGGCACCAGCATTTCTGCAGGCACTTCTTTAATCCCCAAAAAAATATCGCAACCGCTTACATCTTCCATTACCGCCACACCGGCTTTTTCAAACTCTTTATCCGTATAGCAGCGATGAGGCGAATGTTGTGCCACTATTTTAATACCGGGATACGCCGTATGCAACCAGCGGCACTGTGCTGGTGTTAGCGCCACCCTATTGTCGGAAGGCAATTTACCCTCCCGTATCAAAGCAATCTGGAGCATCAAAAAATTATTTGTACCACAATTTATATAATCCGTCAATACCCAACACGGTAATAACAGTGTTGCATTTTTTACAATGGCAAAAGCACAATTTTTTATACCCTGGTATTGGTATCAGCCGCCACAAAATGTTATTGACAGTTACGTAATTTTGGCGCATGAATTACTTTGAACTGTTTGAAATACCGGTAAGCTTAATTACAGATAAGGCCCTGCTTTCAAAAAAATATTTTGAACTGCAGAAAAAATACCACCCCGATTTTTTTACAAAAGATGGTGAAGACGACCAGGCTGCTGCGCTGGAAATGTCTTCGGCTGTAAATAAAGCTTATAAAATACTGCAGCAGCCGGAGGCAACCCTTAAATATTTACTTCAGTTCAAGGGCATGCTGGAGGAAGAAGAGAAATACCAGTTACCTCCCGATTTTTTGATGGCCGTAATGGAGCTTAATGAAAACATGGACGAAAACGCCAGCGAAAGGGTGCAGCAATTTGAAAACGAAATTTATGCCGGGGTAAAAAGTATAATTGAAAACTATAACGACAACAGGATTACCGAAAAAGAATTATTACAGCTAAAAGAATATTACTTTAAGAAAAAATACCTGCAGCGCATTTTGGAGAGAATGGATGGATAATGTAATATTGCAGCCCTTTAAAGGGTTTGAAGTTTACATCGTAAGGGCATCAAGCCTGTTTAAACTTAGCCTTTAAAGTATAACAAAGCCCAGGTGGCGGAATTGGTAGACGCAGCAGACTCAAAATCTGCCATTCGCAAGGATGTGCTGGTTCGATTCCAGTCCTGGGCACACCGATGATGTATCATTTATAAAGGCCGGATCAACCCGGCCTTTGTCATTTTCCATCCAAAAAAAATCTTTGACGCCAGCTATTGTAGTGATTCAAGTTAACATTCCCTTTAAGTAGTTGCGATATAATTACAGGTATACGGTACCTAAGCCAAATGCAGCATGGGCAATACGCTGCGCTGTTTATTATTTGATACCAAAAGCCTTCAGCCAGCCATTATTAGCAGCTACCAGCAATATTTTTTTTCCATTAGGCATTGGCAATACTTTCATATCCTTGATATCGCCTTCCAGTACAAGCCCGGTAACTGATGGTGGCATATAAACAAATTGGTAATTGGGGCCACCCTTTAAAAAGCACCCGTAAGAGGCATCGTACCTGCCCGTAATCACTTCATTCTGGTACTCATTGCCCGCCAGCACTATATCTTTAAAACCATCCCCGTCAACATCTTCACACACAATAGCATTAACGGGGGCAAACTGTGCTTGTACAGGCAGGATATGTTTTACAAATTTTCCATTCCCGGTATTTTCAAGTACACAGGTACGGGTTTCATCACAATAAAACTGGCGGAAATCGTTTTTGGTCTTTCCTTCAAAAATATCCAAAAGGAGTGCATGTGCATAATCCTCATTCAGCAAATATTTCTTTTTAATTGCCGGCACCTGTTCTGCAAACTTATTCCTGTTAATGGCCGGGTACAACTTCCTGCTACCCTGGTTATTTTTTATATAATAGGCAAACACAGGATCTATACTGCCATTTTTATCTATATCCGAAGCAGTAACCAGCATTGGTGCATCAGCGCTTACCCTGTATTCGCAATTGAGGCCAAGGTTCCCGGCAATGAAATCGATATCGCCATCATTATCTATATCTATTGCCAGCAGGCTGCGCCACATACCATTCATTTGCGTTAAGCCAGTTGAGGTGGTTACTTCGTTGAGTTTGCCCCGGTTATTTTTAAAAAACCTTACCGGCATCCAATCGCCGGCAATAACTAGGTCGGGTTGTTTATCATTATCAAAATCTGTCCAAACGGCGGCGGTAACCATGCCTGCTTCCTGCAGGGCCGTGCAGCTTGTAGCCGTTATGTCCGTAAAAACACCCTTATTATTTTGCAACAAAAAACTCCGGGGCGGTAATGGGTATTTTTTTGAAACCCTGCCGCCAATAAATACATCAAGGTCGCCATCGTTATCAAAATCGCATACGCTTACGCAGCCGGCAATAGTGGTTACAGATGCCGGGATAGCGCTGGCTTGTAAGGTAAAATTACCTTTTCCATTATTGATGTACAGCCGGGGTTTATAATAAACAGATGACTCATCATAACGCATATCCCCGGAGGTAACCAGCAAATCCAGGTCACCATCGTTATCCGCATCAAAAAAAACGCAGTTATTATCTTCTTCAAACTTTATACTGTCTGTCAACTGCCTTGAAAGAAATGTTTGATTTTTTTGCTGGGTAAAAATTGCTCCGGAAAAATTAAATGCACCGCCTACAAAAAAATCAACAGTGCCATTATTGTCGATATCTCCTTTAGCAATAAACGGCCCTAATTGTGAGTACTTTTGCGGCAGCAGGCGCTGGAAGTTATAATCGTTAAAGGGGTGGTCGTTATGCTTATACGCTATCCCAAGGCTTGCCGTAATATCTGAGAAAAGCAAATCTGCTGCTTTATTTTTTTCGGCCACCGGATAGCTGATCCCCTGTTTGTAAGAAAGTATCAGTGCAGTATCAACAGCAATATTTTTCACTACCTGCTTTTTATCATCGGGCCATACTACCATAACAGAATCAATGTGTACAGCCTGCCCCAGGCCAAAAAGCAGTTGCCTGTCCACACTGGAAAAATAACCCCGTACAGGGTTCAGTTCCTGTACCTGCATACCATTTTGAGTATATACATACACTTTTGAGCCTATGGCATGGGCATTCAAACTATCCCCTTTCAATTGCACGGCTAAGTAATGGTTAGTAACTGGTTTACCTTTTTGAATATTGTTATTGATAAAAACAAAAGCCGGCCTGTTGATATTGTTTACCACAATATCCAAATCACCGTCGTTATCTAAATCAGCATACGCAGCACCGTTAGACATTGAAGGTTCATTAATACCAGCCGCCCCGGATTGATCGGTAAAGCTGAGGTTGCCGCCATTCAGGTATAAATAATTCGGTAAATAAAGATGATTTAACGAAGCCAGTTTTTTACGGATAGCTTTTTTCTGTTCTGCTTCATTCATATTGCTGCTAAAAGTGCTGGTGCTAAATTCCAAAAAGTCGGCATTGATAAAATCCCTGCCTATGCCATTTGTAATATGCATGTCTTTCCAGCCATCGTTGTTAAAATCGGCCAGCAATACGCTCCAGCTCCAGTCGGTTGCTTCGATACCGCTTAACCTTCCTATCTCACTAAAAAAAGGGAGGGTAGTGTCGCCACGTTGTTGTACCCCATTGTTTAACTGAAGCATATTACGGGCAAATTCCGGCTCGTACCCCATAGACCGTTCTGCATCGTAGCGGTCCTGGTTCATAAACGAAAATGAAGTTTTTTTGCGTTCATTGGTTTCGGGCAGCATATCCAGTGTTACAATATCGGGCAGGCCATCATTATTGATATCTGCCGCATCGGTGCCCATGCTTGAATAACTTTGATGCCGCAGGGCAGTGGCAATACAATTGGTAAATATTCCGTTTTTGTTGTTCAGCCAAAGCTCATCGTTTGAAACAAAATCGTTGGCCACATATACATCGGGCCAGCCATCATTATTTAAATCGCTGATGGCTACACCAAGGCCGTACCCATCTCCTTTAATACCAGCCTGCATAGAAACATCTACAAATTCGGGGTGCCCAAGGTGGCTGTTGTAACCCATATTTTTGTACAGCCGGTCGTTAGCACGGGAATGGCCGCTCCTGTCTCTCGGAAAAATGGTATTGGTATTATTGGCGCTTAGCAGGTAATTGGTTAAAAACATATCCAGGTCGCCATCTTTATCATAATCAAAAAATGCGGCCTGGGTTGAATAGGATGAATCTGCCAGCCCGTATGCAGTTGCTTCTTCTTTAAACGTAAGGTTGTGCTGGTTGATGAATAGCAAATTTTTTGAGCGGTTCATCAAATCTTTACCAAACACACAGATGTAGATATCATCAAAGCCATCGTTATTGATATCCACTATGGTTACACCGGTGCACCAATCTGTGGTGGTAATGCCTGCTTCAACGGTTATATCGTCAAACGTATTATTTCCCTTGTTGATGTACAGCCGGCTGGTTACCTGGTTGCCGGTAAAAACAATATCCTTTAAACCGTCGTTATTAAAGTCGCCGATACCAACGCCACCGCCCATATAGCCAAACTCGTTGATAAAGGAATAAGTAGAATCGCTGTCGTGAATATCATTACTGAAATAAATGCCACTTTTTTGGGCATCAAGTTGGGTAAATAACGGATTTTTTTGCGGCTGGCTGCATGATATAAACGCAGCAATTAGGCAGGCAATAAACAGTAATCGATAACTGCTGGAAAGATTGTTCATACGGCTACAAAATAGTACTTAGTTAAATGTTTTACCTGCTAAAATGAAAATGGAGGCCATTTCTAGCCCCCATTTAACGCTTAACGACTGCCTAATTTATTAAAGGATTTGTAGATAATTCAATTGCCGGAATAGGAAATTTCTCTACCTGGCCCGGTTTAGGATCGGTAACTATTGAGGGGAAATAGCCTTTAGCCCTCCAGCGGAGTATATCAATATTGGCCAGTTCCTCTGCACTAAGCTCAACAGCCCTTTCGTGTATCACGGCTTTTATTGCTGCTTCTTTACTGCCTAAAGTAACAGGTGGCATTTTTACATCAGCCCTGTTACGTACTTCATTTATATATGCAGCAGCCTGTGCCGGGGAACCAGCTTCGGCTTCGCACTCAGCCAGTAAAAGCAATACATCGGCATAGCGATATAAGCGCTGGTTGATACCGCCGGGATGGAACCCTGACCGTACCCATTCGTAAATATTATACTTGCGGAAAAACCTTTTTTTGGTTACCCCATTCCTGGTGCTGGCAGCCATATTGATGGCGTCTGCATTTAGCGTGAAGGGCACTTGCGGGGGATTACCCACATTATCCACAGCGCCGGGGGCGGTGAGGATATTATCTCCCTCTTCATATATAGTGAATCCGTACCTGGGGTCGCCTGCTTCAAATTCATCTAGTAGCCTGTTGGATGGGATTACATTACCCCAGGTAATGCCATACTCCTGGTTACGCACCGTGCTTATAGGGCTGGTGGCTCCTTCGCCGTTGTATGCCCAGTTGAAGTTATTATCTCCCCTGTCAACAAAAGCTACTTCAAATATGGATTCAGCATTAAACTCATGCCCACTGGTAACCAACACACCGCCATCACTCCGCACATCACCATCAAAATTCCAATTGTAAACAGGTACGAGGCTGTATTTTCCATACACTTGCAACAAAGCTGTTTTGGCGGCTGCATAATCACCTTTTTGCATTAATGCTTTACCGAGCAAAGTATTTGCAGCACCTTTTGTTGCCCTGCCGTTATCCGCAGCGCCGTAAGCCTCAGGTAAGGCAGCAGCAGCAGCGGTAGCATCTTCAATAATTGAAGCATAAATATCCGCAATGGAGGCTTTGGCCTTGTAATCTGTAGGAGAATTAACCGGTTCTTTATAAAGCGGCACCTCTCCCCATTGCGATACCAGTTCAAAATAAGCCCAGGCTCTTAAAAATTTCGCTTCGCCAACCACCCTGTCACGCAGTGCTGTGTTATCTGTAACATCAGGCCCTTTGGTAATTACAAGGTTGGCCCTGTTAATCATCCTGTAACAACCCGACCAAACATCGGACATTACCGAATTAGCGTTTGAAGGGCTGGCAAGGTTCAATAGTTCGGCTCTTGGCGACTCTAATTGTGGACCGCCGCTTGCACATTCGCCACCCCTCATATCGTGTGTAAAAAACCATTCCCTGCCAACTAACTGGGCAGAACGTAATGCAGAATAAACGGCATTTACGCCATTTTGAAGCTCCTGTGCGGTTTTAAAATAGCTTTCCTGTGTTGGATTATTACCATCCAGCACTTCCAGTTTTTTGGTACAGCAGATTAAGCACACAGTGGCTATCGTCAGTACTGCTATCCATTTTTTTATATTTCGTGTCATTGTAATTTATTTTTTAAAAGGTTTTTGGTATAGGCACATTTACCCGGTTAAAAGCCAAGCTGGATACCTGCCTGGTAAGATTTTGGCTGAGGGTAAACCGCAAAATCAATTCCGTTGGTTAATGATTCATTGGGTGTGCGGTTACCTACTTCGGGATCGTAACCGGTGTACTTGGTAAATGTGATAATGTTTTGTGCTGATACATAAAAGCGTACACTCTTAACCGTGCCCTTTGTTAATACACTCAGCTTATCCGAAGGAATGGAATAACCCAGCATTATATTCCTGAGGCGCAGGAATGAGCCATCTTCCAAAAACCTGGTGGAAGGACGGGCATTCCTGTTAGGATCAGAAGAAACAGCCCGTGGAATATTGGTATTGGTGTTGGTGGGAGTCCATGCATTTAATACCTGGGTACCTGCGTTAAAAAAACGAACCATACCTTCGGTAATCACCCTTGCGGCATTATAAATTTTATTGCCCTGTACGCCCTGTAAGAAAAGTGAAAAATCAAAATTTTTGTAATTGGCACCAATGTTAAAGGCATAAGTAACTTTTGGAATAAAGCTGCCTATAAACTGGCGGTCATTGTCATCAATTACCCCATCGCCGTTAAGGTCTTTAAATTTAATATCGCCTGCTGAAGTTTGTTTTAATGGATCATTGTTGGGATCAACAACCTGTGTGGCGTGCTTGCTTACTTCTTCTGCACTCTGGAAAATTCCCTCTACCACCCAGCCGTAAAAACCCTGCACGGAGTAACCGGCGGCAGTATTGGTAATATTTCCACCACCAAAATCTGCATCGTTACCCCGTTCAATATTAGTAACCCCTTCTGCAAGCCTTGTTACTTTATTGGTAACAAAACTCATATTGGTGCTGATATTCCATTTAAACTCTCCCTCTCTTTTATTATAGCCCAACTGGAATTCAAAACCGTTATTATTCATCGAACCAACATTTTGCAGCACATCCCCATTTAAGAAACCAAAGGATGAAGCAACTGGCACCCTTAAAATCAGGTTGTCTGTTTTCCTCTGGTAATACTCTGCAGAAAGCGTTAATTTATTTTTAAACAAACCCAAATCGAGACCAAAGTTTATTTGCTTTGTTTTTTCCCATTCCAGGTTACGGTTACCCAGCCCCGGGATATTGGAGCCAAGGGCACCATTTACAGCATTGCCAAAGGGATAATTGGAACTGTTGGCCTGTACATTTACTAACCAGGGTGTATTGCCCAATACCAGGCCATTGAGGCCGGTAAGGCCATAGCCCACCCTTATTTTAAACTCTGAAATGGAAGGTGTATTTCTTATAAAATCTTCCTGGTCGAGCCTCCAGCCCACAGAGGCTGATGGGAAGGTTGCCCATTTTTTTCCGGGAGCCCACACTGAAAGTCCATCACGCCTTACTGCAAGATTTAAAAGATACTTGCCATCAAAATCATAAGTAATACGACCCAGGTAAGACAGCAGTGAATTTTCGCCATATAAAGTTTGCACAGAAGGGTTAAGTGCATTATTGAGGGTTCGCAGGTCGTTGGATTCCTGATTGCCGGTGGCATTTTCCTGCCTGGTTTCCTGGCTCTGTTGCTCCAGTACTGCCACTGCATTCACATGATGTCTTCCAAAAGTTTTGTCGAAAGTAAGTTGCTCTGTAAACAATTTAACTGTAGATACCCCCCTGTTATTAGTAATGGTGGCCTGAGTGGCGCTTGAGCCGGCAATAGCACCATTATTATTAAAAATAGGCGAAAAGCGGTAATCTAACCCGTTGGCGTAGTCAACACCAAAAGTAGACCTGAATTTGAGCCACTTGGTAAAACTAACTTCAAGGTGGGCAGTACCCAAGATTTTTACGGTTGACCTTGTACCCGGATTTTTTAAAGTAGCATCTTCTACAGGATTGGTAGGGTCGCCACCATCTTTTGTAGCATCCACACCCCTGAAACCCCCGTTGGAAGTTGGATCGTATACAGGCATGTGGGGCATCATACGGATTACATTGACCAAATTGGTACGGGAACCTGTTTCATTATTATCGTAACCCTGTTCTGCAGAGGATACGTATAAATTTTCACCAAAAGTGAAAACCTTACTTATGTTATGTTCGGAATTAATGCGAAAGTTGTACCTGCGGTAATTTACACTTGGTGCTATACCCTGCTGGTCAAAATAACCGGCCGATGCATAAAAGCGGGAAATCCCATTACCACCACTCAAATTAATATTATGCTGATGCATAGCCCCTGATTTAAAATAAGCATCCTGCCAGTCGGTATTGGTTTGGCCATAAGTTTGAGTAGCTCCGGGGTATATCGGCTCATTAATTTGTGGTTCAGTTAACCTGGGTATCTGGCTGCCCCGGTAGGCTAAGGCATATTGTTTAAACTGTTCGGTATTTAACAAATCAAGGCGCTGGGTAATCACCTGTGTACCAAAGTAAGAGTCAACATTTACGCTTAATTTACCATCCCTTTTTCCTTTTTTAGTATTGATGATAATTACACCGCTTGTGGCCCTGGAACCATAAATAGCTGCAGCCGAAGCGTCTTTTAATACATCAACTGATTCAATATCTTTTACATCTATGGCAGCAAGATTGCCAGTGGGAAATCCATCTACCACGTATAGTGGATCGGAAGCGAAACTGATAGAACTGATACCCCTAATGCGTACTATTGGTTCGGCACCCGGGCTACCGTTATTGGTAACCTGTAAACCAGCCACTCTTCCCTGCAATGCCTGCGAAATGGTAATGGCTGGCACTTCATTTAATGTTTTGCTACTCACACTTGAAACGGCACCGGTAACCAGGGTACGTTTTTGAGTACCATAACCTACCACTACCACTTCGCTAAGGCTAGACACCTGTTTATTCAAAATAATATTCACTGAAGATTTGCCCTCAATATTAACTCTCACCGTTTCAAAACCAACGGCGGTTACTTCGAGTTCTTTAGTGTTAGATACAATATTATTTAAAGTAAAAGTTCCATCTTGAGCCGTGATGGTACTTTGGTTTCCCCCTCTTGCATTTACAGTAACTGAAGAGAGCGGCTTGGAGTCGGTATCCATTACTTTACCTGTAACAGATTTTTGTGAAAAAGAAAAAAGGCTGATTGCAAGAAAAAGGAAAAGCAGTAAGCTTTTCGGCAAGGCAGATTTGGCGAGCATTTGTGTAGTTTTTGGTTTTAAAATATCTAAGCAATAACAGATAATTTTAAAGCGTTTAAGTTTTGCCGGGTGCCGGGGGTTAAGTGTTACTATTTACTATAGTTACTAAATACGATCTACTCAACCCTGGAAACCCAGCTATCAAACCCAAACAGCGATAGATAAATGTAGATACTTGTTTAAATCTAATATGGCACTATCTTACTCAATCTTAACATCAAATTAATTGGTTGGCAGCACTGGAAATTTTACCCGGATTTTTTTAAAAAAACTGCCTGCTTATACTCCACTTGCCTTATTTTCTTGTCAATTTGACAATTAAATACACGCCAGCTTTGTGTGCATAAAAAAATGAACCCTTATACTTGCTCAATTCCACTTTAATTTACCGGGTAAGCGGTTAACTGTTCAGCCTGTATCAAGTTTGCCAATAAAGTCATTAAACAATCATACTTAACCCTCTTTAACCTAACAGACTACTTAAACTGAAGTCATCTTCTCAAAAATTTTATGCTATCAAAAAAAAGGGCCAGTTACGGCAACCTGGCTGCCAATAATCTTCATCATGTTGCTTTAAGCGAGGGAATGGTGGGGAGATATGAATTAAAGAAACGTCTGTCGGCTTAGATGTTTTGTAGCAGTAATGCTTGCCCGGTTTATCATACAATATTTATAATACCAGGGCTTAAAGATTCTTAATGATCCAAAGATGCGCCCAAATGAGCTTTTAGCCTGTTGAATGCCGGTGATATTATATGATTGCAGGCTTTATTTTTTCAAAACCACTTGCAGGCAGGTTTGGCAACGGGCATTACTATACATTTGCCCTGGGCAATGATTGCGGATGTGGCCGATTGAGAAAGATCTAAAGAAAAAAAAGCATACCGAAAGCAACCTACGCACAACTGGGTGAACATTAAATTTCAAAGGCAAAACCCTTTTCCTTCAACCTGTCGTACACTTTTTTATCAAACTTAAACAACTGTGCAGCCCTGTGAGATACATCTTTTTGTTTTTCTTTACAGGGAACCAGCAAATTCATTTTAATAAACTTTCTTCTGAAATTGGGCTTGTCTAATTTCTTCTCCAGTATCGCTTCGTACAATTCCTGCAGTTGAAGCAGTGTAAATTTTTTTGGAAGCAGGTTAAAACCAATTGGCTCATGCTGAACTTTATGCTGGAGGTGCAAAAAACACTTTGTAAAAATTTTATTATGGTCGAAACTCATTTTAGGCACCTGCTGCACATTGAACCAAACCACTTCCGATACGGTGGGGCCGGCGTGCAGTTCAAAATTTTCAATATTCACTAAAGCATAGTAACAAACAGTGATTACCCTTTTTATGGGAAAACGGTTTACATCCCCAAACACATGAAACTGTTCTAAAAAAATATTTTCCACTGCGGTTTGTGCAGTTAAAATCCTGTATGCAGCTTTATCCAGGCTTTCATTATATTTTATCCAGCCTCCGGGTAAAGCCCATTGTCCTTTTGTAATACCATCACCATGCTTGACCAGCAATACAGAAAGTGATGAATCTTTAAATCCAAACACAACACAATCGATAGACAAAGCATCAATTATTTCATCTGATAATTTCACTTGTATTGCTTTGGTTTGAGTTAGAAAGGTAAATTACTTTAAAATAATGTCCCGGTGGAGCAAGCCGTTTAGCTGTTTTATTTTTTGTTACAGAAAAATCTTCAACAATATCAAACTCAAAAATAAATTTTTTGGAAGTATAAAAAAATAAAAATACCTTGTAGTAAAATTTACTATAAGCGCCATACTTATGGTAATGATTCACAAAAAACCAAACTATTGCTTGTAACCGTGTCTGCAAAAATATTATTGCCGGCTTCAGATAAATTTTCAATTACCAGACTATTTTCTTTTACTTGTAAAAGCCGAAACCTGCAGTACATCGTGATAGCCGGTTCAACAACTGCTTATTAAACGATTAAATATGCGGCCATTTATTGAAAAACTTAACATTAATGAAGCTAATTCATTTTACGCCAGAACACACAGCACACCCGAATTTGAAGTAGGTTGGCACCAACATTCAGAAAGTGAATTAATACTTTTTAAAGAAGGATACGGTACAGCTTTCGTAGGCAATTATGTGGGCGAATTTAAAAAAGGGGATATATTTTTTATTGGCCCCGACCTGCCCCATACTTTTCAAAAAATACATAAAGATTTATTTGTGAGTGCAGTGGTGGTGCAATTCCAGGAAAGCTTTTGGGGCAACCGGTTTTTAGCGCTGCCCGAATGCCGCTTCTTTAAAGATATTTTTGAAATTTCATTAAGGGGGCTCCGCATTACCGGCAATACAAAACATCTTTTATATGAGGCAATCACCTCATTAGAAACCCTGAACGGATTTGCACGAATCATCAGGCTGTCTGAATGCCTGCATACCATTACCGAACGGAAAGAATACGAATTATTATCCTGCCACGAATTAAAAGAAGCTAATTCATATTGTAAAGACAGGATTGACAATGTATATCAATATACCGTTGAACATTACGCCGAACCCATTTCGCTCGAAAAAGTTGCCGGCATAGCCGCCATGACGGTACCGGCTTTTTGCGCCTACTTTAAAAAAGCCACCAGGAAAACTTACATTGAATTTTTAACAGACGTAAGGGTGGAAAATGCCTGCAAGATGTTGGTGGATACCGATGACTGTATCAATGAAATTTGCTACAAGAGTGGATTTAATACCCTAACGAATTTTAACAGGCAATTTCAAAAAGTAAAGCAAAGCACCCCATCTCAATACCGCAAAATGTTCAAAAGCGGAACGGTATTAATTTAAACCTGCTGAGCCACTACAATCCCAAATGTTACAAACTGAATTGAAAAAGAAACATTACAACAGCTAAAAAAATTTAACCCGATAATTAATTGTCATTTTAACATTTATTAAAAACTGAAGCCAACAAAAAAGCAGGTTATGAAACAAAACACACGGCGCTTTCCAGTTACATGCAACGCACCAGCGTTGCCTCCCGGCAATGGCAGTACCGCCCCAAGCCACTTAAAAGCATCCGCAGGTATAGAATACTTTAAATCATCTGAAACGAATAAAAAAACAACAGTAAAAATTGCAACCTGCATCAGCATGCATAAATACTGCTTAGCCATATTTTGCCTTGGCTTACTATTAAATACACCTGCTTCATTTGCCCAAAAGACAAAAAACAGGCACCTCCATATTCCTGCTGTTCAATCCGGCAACTATCCCAATTTACTTATTGATGCAGGTTACAGTGAAGCTGCAATCAATTCAAAAATTGAAAAAGCTTATCATGATCTTTTTGAAGGGCCCAGCCGTATTTATTTTGAATCGGGCGACTCGATGGCCTATGTGTCAGACATTAAAAATCATGATGCCCGTACAGAGGGCCTTTCGTACGGAATGATGGTGGCAGTACAGCTAGATAAAAAAGAAGTGTTTGACCGTATCTGGCGCTGGAGCAAAAAATATTCGCAACATGCTGATGGCCCTTCTAAAGGATATTTTGCCTGGAGCATTAACCCGGTAAACTTAAAGAAAAACTCAAACGGCAGTGCCTCAGATGGCGAACTCTATTTTGTAACCGCTCTTTTATTTGCTGCTAACAGATGGGGCAACAATACAGGCATTAACTACTATTCAGAAGCAAGAAATATTTTAGATGCCATGTGGAGCAAAGATGGCACCAATGGTATTCACCATATTGTCAACACCGAGTATAAACAAATCAGTTTTACACCTGAACGTAATAATTACAACTGGACAGACCCCTCCTATCATTTACCTGCCTTTTTTGAAATATGGGCCATGTATGCGAAAGACGGGCATGAACAGTTTTATAAAGATTGTGCGGATACTGCCCGTGCCTTTTTGCAGCGTACCTGCGATGCCGTTACCGGCCTAAACCCTGATTATGCTGAGTTTTCCGGCGCAATGCATATTGCTCCCTGGATGCCACCCGGCTTCCGCTACGATTCATGGCGGGGGGCCATTAATATTTCAATGGATTTTTCCTTGGTTTGTAAAAAAAAAACAAGGCAGGAAGAATTTTCCCAAAAAAAAAAACGGGGGGGCCCAAAAAAAAAAAAAAAAAAAAAAAAAAACCAATTAATTGGTACTTTAAATAAACTTTTTTATACAAAACTAAAAAAATAAAAGTTTAATTTACCAAACAAAATAGTTTATCTAATTTTGAAGGCTCGGATACCC
>CALMYJ010000017.1 GCA_937873715.1 uncultured Chitinophagaceae bacterium | reverse complement strand
TATCTACCTACCGTTACATCTTTTTTTCTGAAAATCGTATACGCTGAAACATAAACAACATGAATCTCTTGCTAATCAAAAGCTCGGTTGGTTTAGAGCAACTCAGCAACGCTAAGGATAGTTGAATCCTTTTCGTTTCCTCTGCCAGGAACCGAGCCGGAGCAATATTTATTTATCCTTCCTGGCCATTGTTTTTTTTACCGGCACTTTACTTTTTTCCGGCTGGCTTCTCTTTGACTTTAGGTACTTCTCCCGGATAACAGAACTTAATGGTTTATCATACACTTTACTTTCAAGCCACGAAATAATATCGAGATAAGCAAAGCTCCTGGTTTGAAACCGGTTTTTTTCCAACTGCTTTACATTCATTAAAAAAGCTTCCAGTTCGGCCCTTACTTTAGTACGGGGTAATAATATTGAGTGCCGTAAAAATTTAAACATCATATCTTCCACCACGGTAAGGTTCTGCATTTTGGCCATAAAACGATACACCGATTTTACCAGCGATTCAATGATTTCGCTATTACCCAGTTCGTAATGCGCCATCAGGTGCAGCAGGCGGGAGTAGCACTGCAAATCGTTCCGCATATCCGGGTTACTATGAATGATTTTTTGCAGGTAATCGATTGCGATATCATATTTACCGCAGCCAAAATAGAGATTAGCTATTTTATAATTAAATACCAATACCCGGTGATGATCGAGAAACATGGCATATTGCTGCAATTTTTCTTCAAGCTCAGGCACCATCTTTAAACCCTGCTCAAAAGTACCCAGCATAAAATGCTGGTTAATGGTGGCACTGCTGATGTACACAAAAGTTTGCACCCGGTGGTTATCATGATGACTGGCCAAAGGCGTTTCTGAAAACTTTTTAAATTCCCGGAGAATATATTCAAATGCCCGGTAGTTGCGCAAATCAAAATGAGCATTCAGGAGGTTATGCATACCCTTGATATAAAAACCTGTTTCTACTTTTATCATTAAGGGATTAGCATTGTAAATGTCTATCCACTTTTGGGCATACCGGTAATAGGTTAAAAAATCCTGCCGTATAAAGGCAGACCAGCAATAGCTTTGGTACAGGTACAATCTTTCATAAAAGCCGGTTTGCTCGTGTGCATCCGATGGCAGATTATCATAAAAAAATTGCTTTACGGCTACCTCATCTTCTTCGTTACGGGCATGACCATTTTTTATATACCAGCTATACAGTTGCAGCGCCAGGTTGCTCATCCTGGCAACCATATCCACCCGGTAATTTACCTCGTTGGCTTCGGCGGCAAGCTGCATACCCCTATCCTGCATACTACGGGTAATATGCAGGCTTTCAATTTTTTTCTCCCACGAAATTACCTGTATTAAAAAGTTATACTTGTAGTGCTCCCTCGCTGTTTCTTTCAGCTTTTCAAGAATTTTAAGGCTTTGCACATATAAGCCCTTATTGTACAATATCCTGGCATAATCTAACTGCTCGTTCAACTGCATATCAATGCTGCTGATACTTTTTAATATCCGCAGGCTGGCCAGCAATTGCTTGTACAGGTGTACTTTAATATTGTTGAGTTGGGGCTTTTTTATAGAGGTAAGTTTCTTTAATAAAACCGCCTCATCGTACTCTTCCATTTTATCCAATGCATCAAAAAGCTCAACTATTTTAAGGTGCTCATTGCCTGTATTTCGCTTGATATATAATTTAAAGTTCCTTTTTTCAGCCTTTTCAAGTGAATGAACCAGTTGAAATAAAGTATCGGTAAAACGACTGGACATCATTATAATTTTTAAGTACAACCCTTATCAGTTCTACATTTCACCTCCTTAAACACCACTTAACCGTAATAAAACAGCCAGATATTTGGTTATACAGTTATAAAAAACCGCCCTACTTTTGATAAAGAAAGGGCGATAAAGCTAATTCATACGGCAACAATCGTCAGGTTGAAAGAAATGGCAGGCAATCGTAGAAACTGTATCTCAACTACAGTTTGATATTCAAAAATAGAAAAAACAGTTTTTCAATATAGCTGTAAAAGATTTTTCATATGGCAAGCAATCGTTAAAGTCCTCCGGTTTCTACCGGAGGTCTTTTTTTATGTGTGCCAAAGTAAAGAAAAAATAACTTCATATTAACTTTTTTGCAGAAAAAAATTTTTGGCGTGTGTACTTATCAGTTAGGTGCCACAAAATCAGGCTTTCTTATAAAGCTGCTGTTGTACCTGAAACGCAGGTTGGTGTTGAATTTAATCTTGAAATGATTCATATTTTCAATAACCCTGGGAAAATAATACAGGCGCATTTCCATTGTGCCAAAAATCAGGTTTTCGTTCCGGGTACGCAGCCCTGCCCCCACTGCGCTAAACAAATCAGCTTGCGCTAATGGTTGTTTGGTAGGCTTTAGCATAATCATATCTCCAAATGCAAAAGGGGCAAACCGAAAGCCTCCAAAACGACGGGTATGATAAAACACTACTTCAGTTTTTAGCGTAGCCCGTAAATCTGCGCCGGAATATCCATACTCAAAATAGGGCAAACCATAATTACTGCGTAAAAACAAGGATTGGTCGAGCACCGGTGAAAACTGCTTGCTAAAGCCACCGCTTAGAAAAAAACGACGGTACCACCGGGCCCGCAATAATTTTAATTTAGTAAAATGTTCAGCATTAAGCAGCAGGCTAACATCTTCCATTTTGCCCTCTGCCCTGTATCCACCCAACCTGAATGTTAATGCACTGTACAGTCCATTTTTTCCGTAGGCGCTGTACTGGCCATCTAATCCAATATAAGGCCGGTTGCGCAACTTGTTTCTAAGGCTGTCTTCTTTAAGGATATACCCACCTATTACAGATGCACTAAAGCCAAGGGGCACATCCTCATTGCGGCCAAAACCATAGATATAATTAGCCCTGTAAAAATTTTGTTTGAACATACTAAATGAAGCCAACATACCCGATACATCGGAATAGGTAGCTTCAAAATTGTTGATATATTTTTCCGGTATTTTAAAAAAATGCTGGCTAAAGCCCCTCACCGCTACAAACTTGCGTACAGTGCTTTTAGCATTCATATACATCAGGCGCTTTGCGCCAAAATTGTAGGCCAGCCAGCCATCCGTACTAAAAAAGCTGTAACGGTATTCGTTCCTGTACAGGGAGTCGGGTATATAGTAATTACCGGTACGGTTGTACGAAATATCAAGAGAGCCCATCCAGGGTATAAACTGCGATACAAGCGGTTTTTCAATTTTCAGGTATACAAAATTTTCCTCGCTGCGGCCACTGTTAAATGCATTGCGGTAATTTTGAAATCCAACACTCCAGTTAATAAAACTACCTTTCACATTACGGCGCAGCAACTCTGCCCCAAAACCATATTTGGGTGCCCTGTTATCATCCCACAGTGTACTAACAGCTACCCTTGTGCCAGTACCGCCAAGGTTTTCTTCTTTTAACTCCAGCCGGTACTTTTTAGCCCCACCTGCACCAAAACCCGGCCCGATAGAAAACACATCTTTTACCAATACCAACACATCTACCTCACCGGGATTATCCGGCGCCTTCTTTACAAAAAATATCGCATCCTGGAAAAATGGCTGATCCCTGAGGTAACGTTCGTTATCCGTCAGCAGGTAAGGATTTAATGTTTCACCTTCCTTAAAAAAAAGATGGTTGTTGGCGGTTCGTATTGTTGTGCGCCTGTGCAATGCATTGGCAACATTTACACCTATGCCCCTGTTGAGTTTTGTTGTATCAATCAGTTCTCTTTCAAAACCCAATACTTCTATACGAACAGACCGGATTCGTTTGCCCGTATATTTTACAAAAGGGTTTACTTTTTGCTGCTGCAAATGGGGTAAAGCCGTAACATCGGGTGCAATAGAGTCGGTATCCTGTGCTCTTACCACCACATTTGCCCAACAAAACAGCAGCACTAATTGTAAAACTATTTTCATCAAAGCAGTTTAACGCAAGTTTATACTGGTAAAGATATTATTTGCAATAATGCAGTACAATTTATATTCATGCAGACATGCCGGCGCACCGGTTCGTTGCTTCAAATGCATTTTATATTACCGGCCCGGCAACAGTGCAACATTATTATACAATAATCATAATACTTATTTTAGCAGCAATGGTACAGGCATATAACTTTATTGGATCCTGGCAGTTATTTTCCGAAAAAGGAATATACGAAAATGGCACCAGGCCCAAATCCGGCATCTACAAAATTGAAGCTGCGGAAAATAAAAAAGCAATTCATGTAAGCATGAATTGGGTAACGCTGGAAAACCAGGCCTTTGAATCGGCCTACACCCTTATTGCTGATGGAGACAAACATCCTTTTACCGATGCCGAATTTGCAGATGCTGCCTGCGCCAGCTTTACAGATGCACTCAACTTTGAAATATCTTTTTTAAAAAATGAGCAAATTATACTAAAGGTATTACACCAACTACAGCCCAATGGCTATCTTAAAATAGTGCAAGAGGGATATAAAGCCGATGGTACTGCATACAGCAATACCGAAATATACCACCGGCAAATGAGTGTACTGCCCTATTCTGCTTCGGTTAGCGGTGCTATTGTAAAACCTACGGAAGAAGGCGTTATACGCCACAAGGCACTTACGGCCATGGAAGAGCAAACCAATATGCAACTGGAACAAATTCGCAAGCAGATTGAACTATTGGCCATACAGGCGCAGGAAATACAGATGCGTAAGGAGCTAAGCATGTTAATTTATAATGCCAAACTGAGCTTTGTACCTGTAATTGGCACTACCTATTACCTGTATGAGAAAAAAGACAACAGCCATATTTTATCGCTGATAAGCCCCAAAGAATACGGCAATACTGCAGGGCCTTACAAAAAATTTATTGCAGGGGTAAAATTACTGGCCGATCATACCTGGGTGGAAATGTAATGCCTATAATTTTGGGGAAACAAACCCTGCCACGCAAAAGAGCAGTGTTAAAACAAGCGCCATGAATATATTATCAACCCTCCTTTTAACAGGCACCTGCTTTTGTATGCTGTGCTGCAACAGCACCAATGATGAAAAAAATTTGCCCCGCAAACTAATACTGCTGCACCACAAAAAAACAATTCCGTTATCGAAAAATACACCCTCATCAAACCAACTGATGAAACAACCGGTGTTATTGACAGCATGATGATAAAAAAATTAAGTGAGCCTTTGCAGGCCATTGCTGCTATGTACAGCGGCTTTGGCGGCAGCGATTGCACAGCCAATACCTGCGAACTTACCACAGCACTCGGGCTGGGCAACCAGGGGTCAGAAAAACATAAAGCCATCATTGCAAAATGGTTTCCCCGGGATAGTGCCGCTAAGCAACTGCTGGCACAGAACTGTTACCAGCCGTCATCCGGTGCAACTGTTTTTTCAAACTATAATTTTCTTGAAATAGCACAAACCGGCGATACAGTAGCGGTAAACTATAACCTCATGTACTGGAACCGGGGCAATACAGAAATTTTAAAAGGCCCGGATAACTTCCTGCTTACAAACAACCATTTTACCACACTGCACAGAAATATCTGGAAAGATATAAAATAGCACCGCCGCTATCACATTATTACAGCAATTCTATCAAGGTAATTTCGGGCAGGATACCCACCCTGCCGGGATAACCAATAAAACCGAAGCCACGGTTTACATACAACTTTTGTTTGCCATCTTCATACAAGCCGGCCCATTGTTTATAAATGTATTGTACGGGGCTCCATTTAAAGCCGGGGGTTTCCACGCCAAATTGCATACCGTGTGTATGACCGCTTAATACAAGGTCAATATCCGGGTATTCCGGTTTTACCTGGGCATCCCAGTGGCTGGGGTCGTGGCTCATTAAAATCTTGAAAGGATATTTTTCTGCTCCGGCATAAGCCTCATCAAGCCGGCCATATTTAGGAAAATTAGCCCGGTTGCCCCAGTTTTCGATTCCAAGCAATGCTATTTGCTGGCCATCTTTTTCAAAAGTTACATGTTCATTCATCAGCAGGCGCCAGCCCATATCGCTATGTACCTGTTTCAGGTTTTCCAGGTTTTGCGATTTGCTTACACCATTTATCGGCCAGGCTTTATAATCTCCATAATCATGGTTGCCCAGGGTTGAATATACACCCATCGGTGCTTTCAACCTGCTGAAAATATGCTTGTACTCCTCCATCTCAATAGCCATATCATTTACCAGGTCGCCTGTAAACAAAATAATATCCGCCTGCTGCTCCAGTATTTTTTGAATGCCATGCTCCACCGCTTTTTTGTCGGTAAAACTACCCGAGTGTATATCGCTGATGTGCAAAATTTTCAACCCTTTAAAAGCATTGGGCAGATTATCAAAACTTAGCTGAAGTTTTTTTACATCATATTTATACTTATTACCAAAACCATACAAAAGACTGCCAAAAAGTGTACCTCCGGCTGCAAAACCCAGCCAGCTTAAAAATATAGAGCGGCTTATACCTCCTGGTGCAACGGCACCGGCAGTTGGCTGATTAAAAAATAATTTTACGGCCGACCATTGCAGCACCCTGCGCAAATCATCTACCAGCAAAAAAATAATTACTACAAATTTTGCCAGAAACAGCCCCACTATAATTGCAAAAAGATAGGTACGCACCAGGCGGGGAAAAAAATTATAACTGCTTAGTACAAAAATTAAAAAGCCAATAATGGCTAATGCGGCCACCACCCAGTACAGGGTAAAAATAATGGCCCTGCTGCGTGGCGCTGCTGTAGCACTCACCGTTTTTATAGCCTGGAAAATATAGGTATCCATCAGCAGCATGATGGTAATGAAAATAATAATGCCAAGAGGGGAACGCATACTTGTTGTAAAAATTTAAGTATTGAAGGTAGTTATAACAAAATGGCCAAAGCAAAACCCTGGTAAGTTTTCGTTAGGCCCAGGCAATAAAGGCATCCAATTGCTGCTGTACCACTTTAATAGTGGCAGCATCGGTAAACCGCCCCTCTTCATCCATGAGTTTGTCTACCACCGAAATGGGCAACTGTGTGGGATGTACGGTAATTTTTAAAAAATTGAGGATACCCGTAAGATGATCCATCCCCCGGATATTACCAGCCCTGCCTGTTGATACACCGGTAAGCAGCGCCTTTTTGTGCCACCACAGGGAGTAAGGCTTGGCCAGGTCTAACAGCATTTTTAAAACCCCCGGAAAACTGCCGTTATATTCCGGCACAATAAAAATCAGCCTTTGGGCAGGCACTACCAGTTCGTTTTCCAGTGCCTGCAGTGCCGCTGTACGCTCCTGCAGGTTAATGCCCTCCAGCGATAGGAGGCCGGCATCGATGCCTTTTTGTGCCAGCATACGCTGGTATTCTTTAGCCACTTTAAGGGTATTGCTTCCGGGCCTGTTGGTGCCTGATATTATTGTATACATGCAGCGTTTAAAATAAAAATTGAAATGGAAATATAAATAGGTAATACTCAAAATTAAGCCTTATCACTTCGCAGGGTTCAATAAAAACAAAAGAAAACATGCTTCGGCATCTTATTTCCCTTATTCGAAAAAACATAACAATATTCTACAGTCAAGGTTCAATACCTGTTCCAAATTCAATCACCAGTTGTACAATTACCTGCATGGCCATTAACGCCGGTAATCCCGGTTTTTGGGGTCGAATAGCTATTTTTGCAACAAGGGCATATAGCAGCAGCCTGCAAATTACAGCAGGTTGATATTTAAAATTTGCGGCTGCCCTGCAATCAGTACCTTTGCGGCATTTCATTAAAAAATTTCGGTAGAAAAGCGAAGCAGCATTACATGGCACTAACAACAGGAATTGCAAACCAAAAAGGCGGCGTGGGCAAAACAACCACTGCCATAAATCTTGCGGCCAGCCTGGCAGTTTTGGAGTTTAAAACCCTGCTGGTTGATGCCGACCCACAGGCCAACAGCACCACAGGTGTAGGTTTCGACCTGCATAATGTAACCCAAAGCCTGTACGACTGTATGGTGAACCAGGCCACTGCCAAAGATGTGTTGCTAAAAACAGATATCCCCAACCTTGACCTTATACCCTCTCATATCGATTTGGTGGGTGCCGAAATTGAAATGATTAATTATCCCAACCGGGAAGGAGTGCTAAAAAAAATTCTTGAACCCATACAGGATAATTACGATTTTATAGTAATCGACTGCTCCCCATCGCTCGGGCTAATTACCGTAAATGCACTGGTGGCTGCCGATAGCGTGGTAATACCCGTACAAACCGAGTTTTTTGCTTTGGAAGGCCTGGGCAAACTACTGAACACCATTAAAATTGTACAAAACCGCCTCAACCCTGCCCTTAAAATTGAAGGCATATTAATGACGATGTACGATGGCCGCCTGAGGCTATGCAACCAGGTGGTAGCCGAGGTAAGAAGACATTTTGAAGATATGGTATTTAACAGTATTATACACCGCAACACCAAGTTGAGCGAAGCGCCAAGTGTTGGTAAACCGGTAATATTATACGACTCCGACAGTAAGGGCGCTGTAAACTACCTGAACCTTGCCAAAGAAATTTTACAGAAAAACAACCTTACCAAAATAAAACAGGAAGACAGGATAATACAATAAGGTTGAACCTGTGCCGGATTGAAATACAATTCCCGTTTTGCCATGTACAAATTTTGAAATTTGCTTTATGACAACCCCCAATAAAAAAGACGCATTAGGAAAAGGCATTCGCAGCCTGCTGCAAAATATAGATACCGACCTGAAATCTACTACCGGTAATTTAAAAAACGACGTGGTGGAAAAAACCGTATCCATCAGCCGCATACCACTCGGCCAGATAGAGGTAAACCCCAAGCAACCCCGCCGTGATTTTGACGAAGCTGCCCTGAACGAACTGGCCACTTCAATAAAAATACACGACATTATTCAGCCGCTAACGGTAAGCCGTATGCCCGATGGAAGGTACAGGCTTATTGCAGGCGAAAGAAGATTCAGGGCAGCCAAAATTGCCGGGCTGAAAGATGTACCGGTATACCAGCGCCAGGCCAATGATGCCGAACTGCTTGAACTGGCCCTGCTGGAAAACCTGCAGCGTGAAAATCTTAATGCGATTGAAATAGCCTTAAGCTATAAGCGCCTCATGGATGAACTGGAATATACCCAGGAACAGGTGGCCGAACGTATGGGTAAGGAACGCTCTACCGTTGCCAACTATATCCGCCTGTTGAAGCTGCCGCCCGATATACAGGTAGCCGTACGCAACGGCACTATCAGCATGGCGCATGCAAGGGCTATTATTAATGTAGATGTGGTAGATAAACAACTCTTTATTTTTTCAGAAATAAAAAACAAAGGTTTATCGGTGCGGCAAACAGAAGAACTGGTACGTAAAATTTATACCCCGGCCTCTGCAAGTGCCAAAGCCAAAGCCGAGCTTCCGGCTGCATATAAAAAAATTGAAGACAACCTTGCTTCGCAATACAGCACTAAGGTAAAATTAGTACATGGTAAAAAGGGTAACGGCTCAATAACATTTGAATACTATTCATTAGAAGAACTGAACAGCCTTTTAGATAAACTTAACCTTCGTGTAAGCTGATGCACCGGTTACTGCTGATATTTTTTATATGTACCATGCTGTGCGGCTCCGTTGTTGCACAAAAAGGAAACGACAGCACTATACATAACCCGGCCGATAATACCGTGCTGGCGGCAAAAAAACAGTTCGACCCCCGTAAAGCCACCATCCGCTCCGCCATTATTCCCGGCTGGGGACAGATTTATAATAAAAAATACTGGAAGCTGCCATTAGTATACGGCGCACTGGGCACTACAGCCGGTGTTTTCTTTTACAATATTAATACCTATAAAGCATTAAAGCAGGCGTATGTTTATAAAATGGATAACGACCCTGCCACAGATATCCTTATCGACCCAAGATTTGTAAATCTTTCGGCAGGCGCTATTAAAAGCTACCGGGATAGCTACCGCCAAAACATTGACTATTCAGTATTATTCTTCATACTTTTTTGGGGACTGAATGTAGTAGATGCCACGGTAGATGCCCACTTAAAAGCCTTTGATGTATCAGACGAACTGAGTATTAAAATAAAACCAGGCTTTAGTCCGCTGGCCAATACACATGGTATTAGCCTTGTACTTGACCTGGGCAAAAAAGCAAAATAGAAAATGGATGGGGACAGGGTGGATGGCTCATGGTAAATGGGTTATGGTGGATGGCTTATGGTAAATGGCTTGGGATACAAGGTGCCAGCAACCAGTATCCAGCAACCAGTATCCAGTATCCAGCAACCACCTCACAAACAAAAAAAAGATAAACATGAAAATAGCATTAATCGGGTACGGCAAAATGGGTAAAGCCATTGAAGCCATTGCAATAGAACGGGGACACACCGTGCCGCTTAAAATTGATATTAGCAACCAGCAGGATTTTACAACAGCTAACCTGCAGCAATGTGATGTGGCTATTGAATTTACCAGTCCGCACAGTGCCGTACAAAATTTGCTCACCTGCCTGCAAAGCGGCGTGCCGGTGGTATGCGGCAGTACGGGCTGGCTGGCACAATGGGAGAAGGTTAAAATGGAATGTGAAAAACACAAAGGTGCCCTGGTATATGCCAGTAACTACAGTGTAGGCGTAAATATTTTTTTTGAGCTCAACAAAAAACTGGCTCAACTGATGCAGCCTTACAAAGAATACGATGTGAGCATGGAGGAAATACACCACACCGAAAAAAAAGATGCCCCCAGTGGCACCGCCATCACCCTTGCCGAACAGATTATTGAAACCCTCGGCCGAAAAAAACAATGGGTAAATCATACCGATATTAAGCCCGGGGATGTAGCCATCATCAGTAAGCGGATAGACCCTGCCCCCGGCACACACAGCATCAGGTACTCCTCTGCAATTGATGATATAGAAATTACGCATACAGCACATAATCGCCAGGGCTTTGCCACCGGTGCTGTACTTGCTGCCGAATTTTTGAAAGATAAAAAAGGTATATACAGCATGAAAGATGTACTGGGCTTTTAACCCTACATGGTTTCTGCCAGCGATTGATGCCTTGGCCGCCACCAGGCATAATAATAAGCCAATATAAGTATGCCAATACCAAAGGGTATTACTGCAAGGTGCTTAAAGGTAAACCAGCCTGAAATTACAATGGTATCAATCTCCCAAAATTCGGCAAGCATCCAGTAAGAGTTGGCGCTTATCCAAAAAATAATAGCCAGGTTGTGACATAGTTCGCTTACCATTTTCCGGGTACGGATGGCAATTACAATTGCAATAATGAGCGTTGGAAAAATCATGGCAATAGCCAGCGGCTTCCAAAACAGGCACCAGCTTATATCCTTAATCAGCCAGAAAACGATATGCAGGTTTTCCATCCTGCGGTACTGCAGTGGTATAGTGTATTTTTGGGTATTATTCATGTAATGCTGGTTTAAAAGGGCAAATATAGGGTCGAAAAAAATTGCTCCTATCTACATCCGGAATAAGTTTATACAACTCCCTTACAGCAGTATACCTTTTGCAGCAGCAAATTGCCGGTGCAAAAGGTATACCTCTAATTAGCAGTTTTATTTTACCAGAACCAGGGGCTGATGAACCGTACTGTTGCTGCTGCGTATCACTGCAAAGTACCTGCCGGCAGGCAGGCGGTGTACATCTGCCTGGATTTTATTTTGTCCTGCATTGATATTTTGTTGCAGCATTGTTCTTCCGGCAACATCAATAACCTGTAAAGTACCGCTTTGTGTAAAGCCGTTTTTCAACTCAATAAAAACAGTGTTGGTAGCGGGGTTGGGATACAGGATGATATCAGTATTATTTGTATGCAGCCGCACAGTAGCTACTTTACTGTAAGCAAACTGCCCGTCGATATCCACCATTTTCAGGCGGTAAAAATAGATGCTGCTTGCTCCTGTATGATTATCGGTAAAGCTATAGTTCTGCTGTTGCAGGCCCCGTACCGTTCCTATTGTATAAAAATTTCGGCCATCCGTACTCTGCTGCACTTCGTAACGGCTAAAGTTAATTTCCCGGTTTACCTGCCATTGCAGTTCCACCGTTTTGTGCTGCAGCTTTGCTGAAAAACTGGTAAGCACTACCGGCACCACACATTGCAGGTTTACACATTTAAAAATTGAGTCGGCATAATCAGGATTGTCAACAAATGGGTTGCGGTTATTTTGCAGGGCATAAATAGCATTATTCCGGTCAATTTCTTTCTGGCTTACGGGGTCTATTTTATTCCACTTCAGCAGCAATTGTATATACCAATCGTCGAGCGAAGGGTATAGTGTACCGTTCAGAACTTTATCCGCATCTCCATTGCTGCGCCATTTAATCATCGAATCTTCGTACCGGGTAATGATATAAAGTTGTGCACGGGCAACATCACCCTTGTAGGCATCAATGGGTTCAAACACAATACCGCTATAGCAACCGTAAGTGTTTAAGCCCGACTTGCTGCCATTACTAGTGGTAACAATAGGATTACTCACTTCGCCATAAGGATTGCTGGCGTGCAGGCCATTTACCCATCCATCGGTTGGAAATACATGGTGCAAATCGGAGTACATGGGGTATTGTTTACTGCCAAACCACTCCTGGGGAAAACTATGCTCCCTGTTGTAACAGTCGCCTTCTTTGGCATAGTTGCCACATTGCTGTGTGCCAAAATCAAAATAGTATGCTTCCGGCCCATTGGGATTATCGCTGTAAATATCCCAAATCACATCAGCGGTATTGGCATCATTGCGATGCAAATCAGTTGTAGTAAAAGCATTCCAGGTATCAGGGTTATAATTGAGTTGAATACTGTTGGCGGTAATAATATCCTTCAACGCTGTTTTTAAGGCAGCACAAGTTAAATTATTAGCAGCATCATAATATCCCGGGGGCACTCCCGTTGTACTGTTGGTGGTAGATACCACACCTGTAAGGGCTGCTGTGTTATAAAAAGGCTCGCCATTGCAATCGCCATTGGCTGCAAATACAAAAAAGTAATAGGGTGTAGCTGTTGTTAAGCCTGTGGCTATAAATTGTACACTATTGCCATAAGCCACCACAATGCCGCTACCCAAGGCCTGGCCAATAGTATAAGTAGTACCATTTACAGGAGTAACGCCAAGTGTGGCACTGGTACTCATTACCACCAGGTACCGGTTGGCAGATGCAGTGCCGGTAAACTGGCCGGATATACTTTTGTTAGACGGTGTAAGTACAAGGCTGGTAGCACCTGATGCAGGGATGGTACATACCGGTAAAGCCAGCGTGGTGGCAGATGCTGATAGTGGTGCAGTGGTAAAATACACCGGCCCGCCAATACAGTTTTCGGTATGAGCCGAAAAAATGAAATAATAATATTGTGTTAATGGGTTGAGCCCCTCATCGGTAAAAGTGGATGATGAGCTGAACGATACCACTACGCCATTACCTAAAGCCTGCCCCGGGGTATAGGTAGTGGTGTTAACGGGGGTTTGCGATAGAGTAGCCGAGGTACTGCGTACCACGAGGTACTCATCTGCTGGCGGTATAGCTGCGTTGAAACTGCCTGTAATAGTACGGGAGCCTGGCGTAAGTACCAGCCCGGTTGGTTGTGCAGTTGGTGCAGAACAGATATCCAGGGTGCTGCCACTAAAAACAATTTGCACATCATCTACAGCCAGTCCGTCTTCCGCACCGGTAATATCAGCATCAACCCAGCGTAGCCACAAGCTGCCGCCTTCGGGTACAAAGATGCCATTAATGGTATAAGTTATAGTTTGATTATTGACAGCCGCATTACCATCCTTCCCACCTGTACTGCCCGTTACGGCAGGTGTGCTAAAGTCGAGTGCATCTTCATCAATCCAGGTACCATCAGTAAGGGTTGTTGCACTCAGGCTGTATTGAAAGTTGAGGGTGTCCTGCCGGTTTAACGCACCAAGCCGCCACAGTTCGCCCCTGTAGGTAACTGCAATAGAGGTGATGGGCGCTCCTGTGTTATTGATAAAGTGCACCCCAAATACCGACCACAAATTGCCCGACCTCAGGCACCCCAATGCCCTTTCGGTAGATGGATTAGTTCCATAGCTATAGGTATTACCGGCATTGGAGCCGCCGGCATCGGCAGCATAGGTACTATTGGCGTTGGCACCAGCTTCGCTAAAAGCCCAGCCGGCAGGCATACTGCTATTAGCAGTTCCGGTAGCAGCGAGGCTATTAAAATTTTCGGTGTAAGCGTTGCCGGTTCCGGTAGCAGTGATGCTAACCTGGCCGTATGAAAATGAAAATGCACAGATTAGTACGGACAAATACAAATACTTCAACATAAAGCAGTGATTAATAAAAATTTTGTAAAAAGTGAAATTACCAATTATTTATTACCGCAGTATGAAGGGCATAAAAAAACCTGTCACATTGTATTGACAGGTTTATATAAAATTTTGAGTAGTTAAAAAAATCAGGCAAGTGTATTCACCCTACGGGCAAGTTTGCTCTTAAGGTTGGCCGCTTTATTTTTATGAATCACACCACGCTTAGCCAGTTTATCAATCATTGCTGCTACAGCAGGTAAAGCTTCGCCGGCTTTTGCTTTATCGCCTACTTCCTTTAAATCACGAATGGCATTACGGGTTGTTTTGCCATAATAACGGTTGCGCTCATTGCGTTTGCGGCTTTGGCGTACATCTTTTTTGGTAGCTGAATGGTTTGCCATTTTATATCAATTCTTTAATTTGGGCTGCAAAGATAGGGGAATGACATTAGAACAAAGCTATTTTTTTTGAAGTTTTTTTAGCCCATTTAACACAATAGGCACCAATCGGCGCAATCGTATGCATGAAAAAAACAGACAAAACTATAAGATTGGGTTTTTTCCTTTTGCACTGTTTATAAAGCAACCGATATTTGCAATCGGTTTTTTTGCCAACCCCTACTTATTTTACAACACAAAATGATCATGAAGGACTTCCAGTACATCACCAGTTCGCACCCTTCCTATATTGAAAATCTGTACAAAGATTATATCAGCAACCCGGAAAGTATCGATATCGACATGCGTAAGTTTTTTGAAGGCTTTGATTTCGCTATCGCTTCGGGCAGCATTGCCCCGCCGGTGAGCACCAATGGCAGCGCAAAAACAACTACTGCAGATATAGACTGGATGAAAGAAATAAGGGCCTATCGTATGATTTTAGGCTACCGAAATAAAGGACACCTGCTTGCCAAAACCAACCCCATCCGCAAACGCAAAGATCGTGGCGCTAATATTGAACTGGCATTTTATGGCTTTACCGAAGCCGATTTGGATACCAGCTTTCATGCAGGCAATTTTGTAGGCCTGGGCACTACCAAGCTACGCAACATATTTGAGCATCTTGAAAATTGTTATGCCGCTTCAATAGGTATTGAATTCAAATACATCAGCGATCAGAAAAAAGTTGATTTTTTGACCAATGCCATGGAGAAAGAATTTCAACAACCCCTGCCGCTCGAAAAAAGAAGGCGGATATTAGAAAAACTGAACCAGGGGGTAATGTTCGAAAAATTCCTGCACACTAAATATATTGGTCAAAAAAGATTTTCGCTGGAAGGTGGCGAAACTACTATTGCAGCGCTGGATGCCATCATTAGCACGGCTGCTGATGCAGGGGTGAATGAAGTGGTAATCGGGATGGCACACCGTGGCCGGCTGAATGTGCTGGCCAATATTATGGGCAAAACCTACGAACAAATATTTAGCGAATTTGAAGGCACTTCTACCCCCGACCAAACGATGGGCAGTGGCGATGTTAAATACCACCTGGGCTACGGCAGTGAAGTTACCACACTTACCGGCAAAGAAATACACCTTAAACTAATGCCCAACCCCTCTCACCTTGAAGCGGTTGACCCTGTAGTGGTAGGTTTCAGCCGGGCAAAAGCCGATATTTTATACAATAGCGAATATGATAAAATATTACCCATACTCATTCACGGCGATGCCTCTGTAGCAGGCCAGGGCATAGTATACGAAGTACTGCAAATGAGTTACCTCAAAGGCTACTACACAGGCGGCACCATACATTTTGTAATCAACAACCAAATAGGCTTTACCACCGATTTTGATGATGCCCGTAGCGCAAACTACTGCACATCGCTGGCAGCCATGGTGCAGGCACCGGTTTTGCATGTAAATGGCGATGATGCCGAAGCCGTTGTAAAATGCGTGGAACTGGCTACCCGTTATCGCCAGGAATTTAATGGCGACGTATTTATCGATATGGTATGTTACCGCAAGCACGGCCACAATGAAGGCGATGACCCAAAATTTACCCAGCCTCAATTGTACGCTTTAATCGACAAGCACCCCAACCCAAGAGAAGTGTACACCCAATACCTGCTAAAAAACGGCGATACCGAAGCCCAGGGACTGGCAAAAGAAATGGAAAAAAAGTTTTGGAGCGACTTACAGGAGCGGCTGGACGAAGTAAAGCAGAACCCACTACCCTACCACTACCAGGGGCCTGAAATTGCCTGGAAAAGCCTGCGCAAAGCTACCAATGCTGATTTTGATCAATCGCCGGTTACAGCCATCACCCAGGCCAGTTTTGAAAAAATCTTCAGGCATATTATGAGCTGGCCCGCTGATTTTAAACCATTAAAAAAGGTTGAAAAAATAATCCAGGACAAAATAAAATTATACGAAAAAGAAAGTAAAGCCGACTGGGCCACTGGCGAACTGTTGGCCTTTGGCAGCATCCTGCTGGATGGCAAACAGGTACGTATGAGCGGACAGGATGTACGCAGGGGCACTTTCTCTCACCGCCATGCGGTACTGCAGGATGAAGTAACCAACAAATCGTACAGCCGGTTAAAAAATCTTGAGGGTGCCACAGGCCGCTTCCGCATTTACAATTCCTTATTAAGCGAATACGGCGTACTGGGCTTTGAATATGGTTATGCCATGGCTAACCCCGATGCACTTGTACTTTGGGAAGCACAGTTTGGCGACTTTTGCAATGGTGCACAAACGATGATAGACCAGTTTATTGCTGCTGGCGAACAAAAATGGAATCGCATGAGCGGCGTTACCCTTCTGCTTCCGCACGGGTACGAAGGCCAGGGGCCCGAACACAGTAGTGCCCGGATGGAACGTTTTTTACAAATGTGTGCCGAACTCAATATGGTAGTTACCAATATCACTACATCTGCCAATTACTTCCATGCCTTGCGCAGGCAGGTAGCCTGGCCTTTCCGAAAGCCATTAATTAATTTTTCGCCTAAGGCAAATCTTCGCCACCCGGGCTCTTACAGTCATGTTTCTGAATTTACTGAAGCCGGCTTTAAAGAAGTGATTGACGACGGTTATGTACAGGATGTAGATGCTGTAAAAAAAGTATTGTTTTGCTCTGGTAAAATATATTTTGATTTACTGGAAAAACAGCAAAAAGATAACAGGCAGGATGTTGCCATCATCAGGGTAGAACAGTTATACCCCTTACCACAAAAACAGTTGGATGCCCTTTACAGCAAGTACAGTAAAGCTATTTGGTATTGGGTACAGGAAGAACCGCTCAATATGGGCGCCGCTGCATTCCTGCGGATGAATTTGCAAAACATTAATTTCTTTGTAATCAGCCGCACTGCCAGTGCTGCTACCGCTACCGGCTATGCCAAAGTACATGCCAGGGAGCAGGCAGAAATCATCAACACCGCCTTTACAATTTAAACTGCATCAATAAAGCTAAAGCGATCTCCGTCGAAGAGGCCGAGGTCGCTTAATTTTAAATGCGGTATTACCAGCAGCGCCATAAAGGATAAAGTCATAAAAGGTGCTGCAAGCCTGGAGCCGCATTGTTGTTTGGTGATGGTATCAATAGCGGTATAATCTGCTGCCACTTTGTAGCCATCATCATTACTCATAAGGCCAGCCACAAGCAAGGGCAATACCTTTTCTGTATCACCGGCTACAACACTTACCCCGCCACCAGCTTCAATAACCAGGTTAACCGCCCTGCACAGGCTTTCATCATCGGCACCAACGGCAATAATATTATGACTATCGTGTGCTACTGTAGAGGCGATAGCGCCGGTTTTTAACCCAAAATTTTTTACAAACGAAACAGCAACCGGCGCAGCTTTATACCGGTTAACCACAGCTATTTTTAAAATATCATCCGAAGTATTGCTTAAAATATTTTCCCCATCAACTAACGGTGCAGCATACAGCTTATTGGTAATCAACTGTCCTTCCAGCGCTTCAATTACAGGCACTTCTTTTTCACCCTTGTAATGCACTTTAAAATCTCCGGTATTTTTTTTAGCGCAATTAAAATGGTTGATAACAGCGGCAGGTGCTGCTTCTATTAAGGTTTTGCCTTTTTCGGCTACCAGTTGCCCGTTGATATAAGTTTGCAGCACTTTAAATTCAATTAAATTTTCTACAACGATAAAATCAGCAGCATCCCCGGCACGCAATATGCCGTTACGCATATTATAATGCAATACCGGGTTGATACAGGCAGCCTGTAATACCTTAAACACGTCAACCCCTTTGGCCACCGCCCTTGCACACAACACATTAATATGGCCCTCTAAAAGACTGTCGGGGTGCTTATCATCGCTGCAGAACATCATGTTGGTATAATGTTCATCCAGCAAGCCAATCAGTGCTTCAAAATTTTTGGCAGCACTGCCTTCCCTTATCAGCACTTTCATGCCAAAGGTTAATTTATCCAGTGCTTCTTCGGCAGTAAAACATTCATGATCGGTACTGATGCCGGCCTCAATATATTTTTTGGCATCTGCCCCACGCAAACCCGGCGCATGGCCATCTACCGGTTTGCCATATTTTTTTGCAGCAGCAATTTTTTGCATCACTTCCGCATCATTGTACAGCACACCGGGAAAATTCATCATTTCACTCAGGTAATTGATTTCCGGGTTTTGTAATAGTGTATCCACATCTGCAGGTGTAAGGGTGGCGCCTGCTGTTTCAAATACCGTAGCCGGCACACAACTTGGCGCACCAAAGTGAAATTTAAAAGGCACAGTTTTACCATTAGCAACCATATACTCTACTCCTTCCATGCCGCATACATTGGCAATTTCGTGGGGGTCGCTGATGGTGGCCACTGTACCATGCACCACAGCCAGCCTGGCAAACTCAGATGGTACCAGCATACTGCTTTCTATATGCACATGGCTGTCTACAAAACCGGGCATAATAAACCCCGCTGTTTCCAAAGGCTTTGCTGCAATCTCCTCCACTGCTATTATTTTGCCCTCATCAACACTAAGCTCGCCGTAAAATATTTTTTTACCCGGTATATCAACAATGTTACCCCTGATTTTTTGCGCCATACTATTTTTTTAAAATATAACTAATGTAGTCCTTTTTACTATGCACCTTGTCTCAAACCGCAGTATACCTGCAAGTTTGATAAAGATTTTTTAAAATAAATCTATTCAAACTTCTAAAAACGTAAAAAAAATTAATCGTTGAATCGTTACCTTTGCCCCGTTTCAGAAAATAAAACACTATAACTATGAGTACAGTAAAAGTAGCAATTAACGGATTTGGTCGCATTGGCCGTTTGGTATACCGCCAGATTTATAACATGCAGGGTATTGATGTGGTAGCCATCAACGACCTTACCAGCCCCAAAGTGCTGGCCCACCTGCTTAAATACGACAGTGCACAGGGCCGCTTTGATGCAACAGTAACAGCAGGCGACGATTCAATTACTGTAAACGGTGATGCCATAAAAATATATGCTCAAAAAGATCCGGCTCAAATTCCCTGGGGCAGCCATGATGTGGATGTGGTACTGGAATGTACCGGCTTTTTTACCGATAAAGCTAAAGCCGAAGCACATCTTACTGCCGGTGCCAAAAGAGTAGTTATCTCCGCACCAGCTACAGGCGATTTAAAAACCATCGTATTTAATGTAAATCACAACATACTCGACGGCAGTGAAAAAGTAATTAGCTGTGCAAGCTGTACTACCAACTGCCTGGCGCCAATGGCACAGGTGCTGGAAGAAAAATTTGGCATTGTAAACGGCTTAATGACTACCATACACGCTTATACGAACGACCAGAACACACAGGATGCACCACATCCAAAAGGTGATTTGCGCCGTGCAAGGGCCGCCGCTCAAAATATTGTACCCAACAGTACCGGCGCTGCAAAAGCCATTGGCCTGGTACTCCCCAGCCTTAAAGGCAAGCTGGATGGCAGCGCCCAGCGTGTACCCACCATCACTGGCTCCCTCACCGAAGTAACAGCCGTGCTGGGTACCAAAACAACCGTAGAAGAAATAAATGCCGCCATGAAAGCCGCTGCCAACGAAAGCTTTGGTTATACCGAAGATGAAATTGTAAGCACGGATATCATTGGTATCAGCTACGGTTCTTTATTTGATGCTACGCAAACAAGGGTACAAACTGTTGGCGATACACAACTGGTACGTACCGTATCATGGTACGATAACGAAATGAGCTATGTAAGCCAATTGGTACGCACCGTACATTATTTTGCAGGGCTGATCAGCAAATAACAAAATTTTGATAACATAAATTTCAAAAACTCCCTGTGCCATACAGGGAGTTTTTGTTAAAGGCAATTGTTACCTTTAGTACCTGTTCAACTTACAAACCCCTTATTCAAAAGCTATAAAAAGGCAAAAATTACCATGAGCAAATTCGCAACACACACATTCACCAATCAAAAAGTATTAATCCGTGTTGACTTTAATGTACCGCTGGATGCAGCTTATAACATTACCGACGACACCAGGATGAGGGCTACCATACCCACCATTAAAAAAATATTAGGCGATGGCGGCAGTGTAATTTTAATGAGCCACCTAGGCAGACCCAAAGACGGCCCCGCCGAAAAATATTCTTTAAAACACCTGGTGGCGCACCTGCACCAGTTGCTTACAGCCGATGGCAGCAGCACCAAAGTTTTTTTTGCAGATGACTGTATTGGCGAGCAGGCTGCCCTTACCGCCTCTATGCTGCGGCCCGGCGAAGTACTGTTGCTCGAAAATCTGCGCTTTTATAAAGAAGAAGAAAAAGGCGATACTGCTTTTGCCGAAAAACTCAGTAAGCTAGGTGATGTATATGTAAACGACGCCTTTGGTACAGCACACCGGGCACATGCCTCTACCGCCATCATTGCACAATTTTTTCCCGGCGATAAAAAAATGTTTGGCCTGCTGATGGAAGGCGAAGTAAGCAGTGCCGAAAAAGTACTGCATGGCAGCCAAAAACCTTTTACTGCCATCATCGGCGGTGCAAAAGTTTCCGATAAAATACTGATTATTGAAAACCTGCTCGAAAGGGCTACCGACATCATTATTGGTGGTGGCATGGCTTACACTTTTATGAAAGCAAGAGGTGGTAAAATTGGCAACTCCCTTTGCGAAGACGACCGCCTGCCTACGGCATTGGAAATTTTAGAAAAAGCAAAGCAAAAAAATGTAGCCATTCATTTGCCCGAAACATCGATTATTGCCGACAAGTTTGCTGCCGATGCCAACACATCCGAGAGCCCCAGCGATGCCATACCCGATGGCTGGATGGGCCTGGATATTGGCGGAAAAGCTGTTGGCATTTTTAGCGAAGTAATAGGCAAATCAAAAACCATTTTGTGGAACGGCCCCATGGGTGTGTTTGAAATGGAAAAATTTCAGAACGGTACCAAATCCATCGCATTAGCCGTAGCCGATGCAACCGCTAATGGCGCTTTTAGCCTGGTAGGTGGTGGCGATAGTGTGGCGGCTGTTAACCAGTTTAACCTTGCCGATAAAGTGAGTTATGTAAGCACCGGTGGCGGCGCCATGCTGGAATATTTTGAAGGGAAAGTGCTGCCGGGTATTGCTGCAATTGCAGGATAACCGCAGCAAAGGCTGCCGCCCAAAGCAAAATAACATTATTACCGGCGGTAGCCATTTTAAGCAACCAAGCATTACTTTTATTCTCAAACAAAAAACGAACACATATGAAACGTTCAGGTATTATCATCCTCGTAGTTTTAGGCATAGTTGTACTATGGGCTATCTCTGTACGCAACGGGCTTGCCACTGCCCAAACCGGTATTAACGGCAAATGGGGCGAAGTGGAAACACAGTTTCAGCGCAAAATGAAGCTATACGAAAACGTTATTGCCACCATCAAAGCATCCGCAAAATTTGAAGACACTGTGCTCACAAAAATTATTGCCATGCGTTCCCGTATTCCGCAGATTGACCCCAATAATCCGCAAAGCCTGGCCGATGCCAACCGCCAGTTAGATCAAATGAAAGGCAGCATACTTAATATCAACGTTGAAGCCTACCCCACCCTGCAAACCACCGGTGCCTTCCGCGACTTCCAGGCACAGATAGAAGGTACTGAAAACCGGGTATCGGTGGCCATCCGTGACTGGAACCAGGCCATTACCGACTACAACACCAAACTGGTGAAGTTTCCGGCCAACCTCATTGCAGGCTTATTTGGCTATACGGCCAAAGCCAATTACAAAGCTGATGAAGGCGCAAGGGATTTTAAAGTGGAGTTTTAATCATTTAATTGCAACACCGTGGGTCTGTTTTCTTTTTTTAAAAAAAAGCCGGAAGATTATTTTACTATCGCCGAAGATGAGCAGATAGTAAATGCCATACGTGCTGCTGAAAAAGAAACCAGCGGTGAAGTAAGGGTATATATAGAAAGTAAAAACCCTTATGTAAATCCGCTGGACAGGGCCGGTGAAATTTTCTTCAGCCTTAAAATGAACCAAACCGAAAAACGCAACGGTGTGCTGCTGTACATCGCCATGAAACACCATGAAGTTGCGCTTTTTGCCGATGAAGGTATTTACGAAGCAGTAGGCGCTGCCTGGTGGCACCAGGCGGTAAACGATATGCTGGCAGAATTTAAAGACCAGCATATTGCAGATGGCATTGAGCATTGTGTGCAACGTGTGGGGCAACTGCTCAGGGAAAAATTTCCTTATGATGCCGGCACCGACAAAAACGAGCTCCCCGACGAAATTGTATTTGGCAAATAACAACTGTACAAACGCTACGCTCATTCCTGATGAAAAAATGGCTTTCCATACTTGTATTATTGCTTGGCTACTGTGCAGTGGCGCAAAAAAACTTTGATGCCCGCAGTTTACTTAAACCCCAGCAGGGTAACCCGGCACTTGTAAATGATTTTGCCGCTGTACTTACACCTCAGCAAAAACAGGCATTAGAAAACAGGCTGGTAGAATTTGACGATAGTACCAGCACCCAAATAGCCGTTGTAATAGTCCCCTCATTAGATGGTTATGATATTTCAGATTATGGCGTTCAACTCGGCCGGGCATGGGGTGTTGGCGGCAGCAAGTTTAATAACGGGGTGGTATTACTTATTTCTACCGGCGACAGGAAAGTAAATATCTCCACCGGTTACGGTGTGGAAGGCGCCCTGCCCGATATTACCTGTAAGCATATCATTGATGAATTAATAGTGCCCTCTTTCAGGGGTAATGATTATTATGGCGGCATCGACCGTGGTGTGGATGCCATTATTAAAGCCACCCGTGGAGAATATACGGCTCCGCCCGGCTATCGTAAAAAGGGCCGGGAAAGTTCAGGCAAAATCGTCCTGCTTATTTTTCTTGTAATCCTCCTGCTTTCCCTGTTTGGTGGTGGTGGCGGTGGTGGCTCGTTTATGAGCCGCAGGGGATACCGAGGCTTTACCGGGCCATTTATTTTCCCTACCGGTGGTGGTGGCCGCAGCAGTGGCTGGGGCGGCGGTGGTGGAGGCTTTGGCGGTGGCAGCTTTGGCGGCGGGGGGGCTAGTGGTAGCTGGTGATGCCAGGGGGTTGGTGGTTGTGTATTCAGAGAACAAATTCCCCTAAGTTCCCCTAAGTGGTTTTATTGGTATTGTTGTTGCATGTTTGGCACAACATGCACACCTGCCCCGGGTAAATACCTTGCCTGTAACAACGTACTGAGCATAATACCCAAAATAGATGGTTTAAAACTTCACCCGGGTTGAATTGTACAACAGATTAGGATAAAAAAATCCCCCACATTACGGTGAGGGATTTTTTATTGGTATCAACTTTTTTATTTCACTTCTTCAAACTGTGCGTCTTCCACATGGTCGCCGCTGGTGGGGCCGTTACCCTGTTGTGTACCGGCATCTGCGCCGGGTGCCGCACCGGCTTGTGCATCAGCAGCCTGGGCTTTATATATTTCTTCGCTGGCCGCAGTCCATGCCGTATTCATTTCTGCCACAGCCGTATCAATAGCCGCAACATCCTGTACTTTATGAGCATCCTTTAGCTTGGCCAATGCTGCCTCAATGGGTGCTTTTTTATCCGCAGGTATTTTATCGCCGTATTCCTTCAGTTGTTTTTCTGTTTGGAATATCAGGCTGTCGGCCTGGTTAATTTTATCTACTTTTTCCCTTGCGGCTTTATCCTCAGCTTCATGTGCTTTGGCTTCAGCTTTCATTTTTTCCACTTCCTCTTTGCTGAGGCCGCTGCCACCCTGTACGGTAATTTTTTGTTCTTTGCCTGTGCCTTTATCTTTAGCCGTTACATGCAGTATACCGTTGGCATCAATATCAAAAGTTACTTCAATTTGTGGTACGCCACGGGGTGCCGGGGGTATACCATCCAGGTTAAACATACCCAGGCTTTTATTTTGATTAGCCATTGGCCTTTCGCCCTGCAGTACATGTATTTGCACACCTGGCTGGTTATCGCTGGCGGTGCTAAAGGTTTCAGATTTTTTAGAGGGTATAGTGGTATTGGCATCTATCAGCCTTGTCATTACGCCGCCCATCGTTTCTATACCGAGGCTTAGTGGCGTTACGTCCAGCAGCAACACATCTTTTACTTCACCGGTTAATACAGCGCCCTGTATAGCGGCACCTACAGCTACCACTTCATCGGGGTTAACACCACGGTTTGGCTTTTTGCCAAAAAACTTTTCTACTATTTCCTGTACTTTGGGGATACGGGTACTACCCCCTACCAGTATTACTTCATCAATTTGCGCTGTACTGTAGCCGGCATCTTTCAAGGCGGCTTCGCAAGGTTTCAAACAACGTTCAAATAATTTATCTGCCAGTTGTTCAAATTTTGCCCTTGTAAGTTTCAGCACTAAGTGCTTGGGTACTCCATCCACAGCAGTAATATATGGCAGGTTGATTTCAGTTTCGCTGGAAGACGATAATTCCACTTTTGCTTTTTCGGCAGCTTCCTTTAAGCGTTGCAGGGCCATTGCATCCTTGCGCAGGTCGATGGCTTCCTGTGTTTTAAATTCATCAGCCAGCCAGTCGATAATTACTTTATCAAAATCATCTCCGCCCAGGTGGGTATCGCCATTGGTAGATTTTACTTCAAACACGCCATCCCCCAGCTCAAGTATCGATATATCGAATGTACCACCGCCAAGGTCGAATACTGCTATCTTTTGATCACTATGCTTTTTATCAAGGCCATAAGCCAGTGCAGCAGCGGTAGGCTCATTTACAATACGGCGAACAGTAAGGCCGGCAATTTCACCAGCTTCTTTGGTGGCCTGGCGCTGGCTGTCGTTAAAATAAGCCGGCACGGTAATTACGGCTTCGGTTACTTCCTGCCCCAGGTAGTCTTCTGCAGTTTTTTTCATTTTTTGCAATACCATTGCTGAAATTTCCTGTGGCGTATATAACCTGCCATCTATATCAACCCTAACGGTATTATTGTCACCCTGGGTTACTTTATAACTCCAGTGGCTTTTTTCCTCGTTCACTTCGTCAAAGCGGCGGCCCATAAAGCGTTTTACACTCATAATGGTATTATGAGGATTGGTAATAGCCTGGCGTTTGGCCGGGTCGCCCACTTTACGTTCACCATTTTTTAAGAATGCTACAATCGATGGGGTGGTACGGCGGCCCTCATCGTTGGCAATTACCACCGGTTCGTTGCCTTCCATTACGGCTACACAACTGTTGGTGGTACCTAAATCAATTCCTATTATCTTTCCCATGTTTTTTGTTTTTATTCACTGTTGTTTGTCAATGATTATGCCACAGCGAAAAGGATGAAAAAATGGCAGAAAAAGGCAGAAAAGCAGCAATATTTACCAGGCGACAATGCACCGCCTGTCAAAAACCATATACCGGGTATTGGCGTATATATATTGTAATAGCATAACATGATTCAGTATTTGAAGCAGCAAATAAAATTAATTCAGGTATTTTACGTTGTAATAGCTGTAAAACCAAAATGCCGGTTTGAAACTATTACCCCAAAGCAACAAACTGGCACAAATAACCATCCTATTTAAATCCATAGAGGGCTATTGCCATGGCAAAAATTATTTATACCTGTGTTAGAAATCTAGCTGATATGCCCAAGTATCAGCAGCGCCTAGATGCAGCATTACAAAAACTTGTTCCCAATAATATTCCCAATGCGGCCTGCCGGTATTATCAGCAGCATGGTATTGCTTATGGCATATCGGCCTGGCTTCCCGGCATAGAAGAAAAAAACGGGAGTGTATGTATGGGGCTTGCTTATGGCGATAATGATGCCTGGTATAAACCCAATACACCCCTGCCCGATGGCACTTATGCTATTTTCAGGAGCGACAATAATTATACAGAAGCTGCAAGTGATGCTGCCGGATCAAGGGCAATATGGTATTATTTTGATGAAGAGGTATTTATTGCCAGTACATCGCAAAGGGCTATCATTAATGTAGTGGGAAAATTTGAATTTGACCGCCGTGTGTTACCCTGGATGCTATCCAGCGGTACCCTGGGCCCCTCATTATCCTGGTGCAGCAACCTGCAACAGTTACCCCCTGGTGCCACCGCATGCCTTAACCGGCACAACTGGAGCTTAAAAATAAAAACATCCAGCATACCGTACCAACCCGTACAGGCCAGCGAAGAAGAACACCGGCACAGGATGCAACAAGCCATGGTGCAGGCTTTTAAAGCCATAGATATCGACCTGTCTAAATGGATACTCCCAATTTCGGGGGGATACGACAGCAGGGGTATATTATGCCTGCTCCATGAGGCAGGCAAAAACATCAGCGCACTCAATGCCATTACATGGGGCTTAAAAGCTGCCCTGAAAGATAAAGCCACCGATGCTTTTGTAGGTACCAAAGTTGCAGAAACCGCCGGGTTAAAACACCAGTATTTTGCCACCGACCATACTAAAGCTTCGGTAGAAGAAGTATTTGAAAGATTTGTACAATGCGGCGAAGGCCGGGTAGATCATATCCCGGCATACCTGGATGGCTTTGCCCTGTGGAAATACATTTATGAAACGGGCTGCAATGGCGTTTTACGGGGCGATGAAAGCTTTGGCTGGCATAGTTCCGGCTCCGAAATAAGCAGCAGGCTGATGAATTGCTATACCTTTTGCAACGACTACAGCAACCTGGAAGATTTTGAAGAACTCAGCGGCGAAAAACAGTTTATACCAACCCAGCTTAATCGTAAAAAGAATGAAACACTGAGCACATGGACAGACCGCCTGTACGAAGAGTTTTCGATACCGGTACAAATGTCGGCACTCAACGATTTAAAACTTGCTTATACAGAGGTTATCAACCCCCTGCTCTCCCGGCAAATTATTGCATGCACCCATTCGCTTCCTGATGAACTGAGGCTTGATAAAAAACTGTTTAAAGAAATGGTAAATGGCTTTTTGCCAAAGGTGGATTTTGCCAAAAAACAAGCCACTGCAAAGGAAGAGAATCTCTTTAAAACAGCAGAAGCTGTAAATATCATGCGGAACGAAATTGCCGAGCCCTACATGCGCCAGCTTTTCCCTGAAGTATTGATTAACCGTGTGCTCGATGGCCTAAGCAGCACCGTGCCGGCCAGGAAAAATGACCTGAAAGAAAGTGTGAAAAACGGGATTAAAAATATGCTCCCCGACAGCATCAAAGAAAAAATACGCAGCAAAATGCCCAAGCCGGCTTTAGATAACGGCATTCTTGCCTTCCGCATGTACCTTGCCGGCAAAACACATCAAATGCTTTGCCATGATATTAAAGAGCTGAGTGATGCTAAATACCTAGAACCTGCTTAAGGCGTGCATAACCACTTTTACTAACGGGCAACTGCACCCCGGTGGTGAGTTGCACAAGATAGCTGTCTTTTTCGTAGGGTACAATACGGTTAATTAAAGCAGTATGCACAATATAACCCCGGTGTATCCTTACAAATTCCTGCTGCGGCATGGTATGTTCAAAATGCTGCATGGTTTTCTTTTTTAAATAATGGCCTTCGGCTGTATGAATTTTTACATAATCATCTGCCGCCTCAATATACTGCACCTGCTGCAGGGGTATTATTTTTATTTTACCATTATCTTTTAATACAATACGCCCGGTTTGTGCCTGGGCCAGCAAAGCAGTATCCACTACAGCCTGTGCACTGTTATTCTTTTGTTGCAGTACTTTTTGTATGGCTTTATCAAATCGTTCTTTACTAAAGGGCTTCAGCAGGTAATCGGTTGCATGGGCATCAAAGGCCCTGATAGCGTAGGCTTCAAATGCGGTTGTGAATACCACCATTGGCGTTTCATCAATAAGTTCCAGCATTTCGAAACCGGTAATTTTTGGCATCTGTACATCCAAAAAAACCAGGTCGGGGCGGTGTTGCTGTATCGCTTTTAATCCTTCAAAACCATCATTACATTCCTGCAATACAGTAATATCCGGGTAGGCCTGCAGGTACTCCAGCACTATCATTCTTGCCAATGGTTCGTCATCAATTATCACTGCTGTTAAAGCCATAACCTTATATAGTTGTTTTTAATTGAGGTATTGTAATGGCAGCCGTAAACTGGTGTGCTTCTTTTGAAACAACCAGCAAATCGTGCCGGCCAAAAATTAAAAAGAGCCTACGGCGGGTAGAAGCCAGGCCAAAACCTGTGCCCTGTACCGGTAGTGCCGTAGCCTCATCGTAAGGGTTGCATACGGTTACCTGCAACTGGTTGTTTACGCTGGCTGCCCTGATTGATATTTCCACATTACCAACAGTATCGTATAGCCCAAATTTAATGGCGTTTTCCACAATTGGCTGCAGCAGCATGGCCGGTAATTTCATATGCATGGCGGCATCATCGCAAAGGATATTGGGTTGCAACCTGTGGCCAAACCTTACTTTTTCAATATCCAGGTACAGGCGCAGGTACTCAATATCTTCACTTAAGGTTACCCATTGCTGCGTTTCACTTTTGAGCGTACCCCTCAAAAAATCGGCTAACTGCTGTATCATGTGCCGGGCTTTTTCGGGCTGTGTTCCGGTTAAAGCGCTGATAGAGTTAAGGCTGTTAAATAAAAAATGAGGCTGCAGCTGCTGGCGCAATTTGTTCAGCTCTGCTTCCCTTGCCGTACGCTCCATATCCGACTTCCGGAGGTTTTCTTCCTCTCTTTCTTTTTGGGTATACCACAGCATAGCCAGTACGGTAGCACATACAATCATTAAAAACCCAAATGAAAACCGTAAGCCTCCCGTGTGTTCCAGTATCCGGAGGTAATAACTATTATGGGCATACCAGCTTTTTAATAAAACTTTTACTGCAAAATGCCAAACAGTTGTAAGGGTTAAAGACGCTATAATTACAAACAGGTACTTTTCATCCTTTGGCAGGTAGTACCGCATGATATTCACCACAAAGTAGCAGGCTATGGCAAGCAAAACAGTACTAACTGACCCATCTAATGCCGCCTGCCGGTAAGGAATACCTGCATCCCTTACAATGCTGATGTGCAAATAATTCCATACACTCCACCACAATATGATGAGTGCTGCAGTTAATAACTTTGAATTGCGGCTGCTTTTGTTGGTAATTGTCAATGCTGCTTTTTTTAGTTGAAAAAATACCCGATGCTGTCCTGCAGCAATGCTTTGGATTGAGTGTGTATGCTGCGTACGTACAGCTCCGGGTTTTCTTCTTCGTTTATACATGACCATACTTCAGCCCCATCGGCCGCCTGCTGAAGCGGAAGGATTTCAATTACATCAATAAACTTCCAGGTAATAAGATGATTAGCTGCCTGCATCGCTTCTTTTTCTCCTACCAGCCTTGCTTTATAAAAAGCATGCAGTCCATCTTCAGCATTAATCAGGCGTACCTGCTCACTAAACTGTTGTTTGTTACCGGCACCGGCATACAAAAATTTATACACCATCTTTACAAGATACCAGTTCATAGCGTTAGTTTTTGCAGTTTAGTTTAATAACTTTTTATGTCTACACCGCCAAAGATGGCCGAGCCTGTAAGGATTAATTTTTTATCTGGTGCAAAGCCTGTAGCGGCGGCACCCCTGCGTTTATCCTCTACACCATGAAATACGCCATCAATATTATTATATACCGTCCAGTGTGGTGGCACCACTATTTTAACACCACCAAAAATCACTTCCAGTTTCAGCACCACTTCTCCCTGTATATCAGCCTGCGAAAGGTCAAGGTCTACCCCGCCAAATACTGCCGTTACCTTTCCACCCTGGAGGTTTTTAGACAAAACATTTCTTTCTACCCCACTAAATACAGAATTTATTTTCAGGAAATCGTTCATATCGCTAAAGGCAGTGCTGCCAGTACTTTCCCAAGTAGTGCTATTCATATCCTTATCTTTTTTATTGTAATTTTTTTTTGAATCAAACAGGTCATCTTTATCACTGCACCATCCACTCCCCTTCGGCCGCAGGAGCAAAACTGCACCGGCCACTATGATGGCAGCCGGCCAGATATAGGGGCGGATATGCATTTCCGGCGCCACTCTCTCTACCAGGAAAAACCCACCAATAACGAGTAAGATGATCCAGGTACTGTTACGGAAATTGTGCTTTACACCGCTGTAAATACCAATCAGTATCAGTATCATTGGCCAGCTAAATAACCATGAGGGAAACAGGGCATAGCCTGTGTTGCGCAACAGCAGCAGGGCGCCAACACCTACCAGTATCAGCCCGGCTACTATCCTGCCATTCTGCCTGTGCCTGGGATTAAAACTTTTTTCCATTGTTTTGATGTTTTGTGATACAAATGTATACCGCAGCAACAGCGAGGCCAATAGCCTGTAGGCTTACAACAGTAAAAAGTAGGTAAACAGCGGAAACTGGTCGGTAAAATTTCCAGTGGTATGCTTTACCGATAGCCGGTAGCTGCGGCAGATGCTGTTAGCTGCCGGATACATGCAGGTATGCAGCACCTATACTGCTGCATATATCCCCGGCTATCATAGCTTCCTGCGATAACCGGGCGGCAGCAATATCCCCGGCCAGCCCATGCAGGTATACCCCCAGCACTGCAGCCTGCTCCGGCGGATAGCCTTGCGCCAGCAAACCGGTAATTATACCCGTAAGTACGTCGCCGCTGCCAGCCGTTGCCATACCTGCATTACCCGTAGTGTTAAAGTAACCATAGCCGCCGGGAGTGGCTACAAAACTGTGATGCCCTTTGAGTACAATAAACAGGTTATAGCGGGCGGCCTCCGTTAAAGCTTTTGATATACGTTCAAACTCGTTGGCGCTGGCACCAAAAAGGCGATCGAACTCTTTGGGATGTGGAGTTAAAACAGCACCGGCAGGAATTTTTTCTGCAAGCTGAATATTTGCGGCAATAATATTTAGCGCATCGGCATCCAAAACAATAGGACTGGTGCTGGCCGTTAAAACATTTTCCAGCAAAGCCGCTGTGCCGGCGGCCTGGCCAATACCGGGCCCAATACCAATAGCTTTATACATACCCGTACCCGTATCCGGCAGTTGGCCAGCCAGTATTTTTTCTTCCTCACTGCTTATTACCATTGCTTCAGGTAATGCGGTTTGCATGATACTAATTCCACAACCGGGCAAAAAGCCAGTGAGTAACCCTGCTCCACTCCTTAAGCAGGCAGCAGCACACAACACAGCCGCACCAATTTTACCATAGCTACCAGCTAACAGCAAGGCATGGCCGAAATTACCTTTGTGTGCAAACTGCTGCCGGGGTCTGAATATTTCTTTTGCCAGTATGGTATCTATCAGCTTATAAGGCGATGTCATGGAAAACCCTTTGAGAAGACCAATATCCAGCACATGTACGGCACCTGTATACAGGCTGTTGGCAGCTAACAAAAAAGCTGGCTTAAGGCCCTGGAATGTTAGCGTATGCGTTGCTTTAATGATGGTATTGCCGGCGGATGAACTATCGGCATACATACCGGCAGGTATATCAATACTGATAACCGTACAATGGCTGTTATTGATATGCCTTATCAAAGCAGCGGCAATACCGCCCGGCGGCCGGGATAAGCTAATCCCAAATATTGCTTCTACAATTGTTTCCCCTTGTTGCCATACCGGAAAATCTTTTTCATCTTTAATTTGATGTACCGCTGCATGGCCGGTTTCGGCAAGGCGGGCAAGATTGGTTTCAAAATCGGCGGTACTTGTTGCAGCCGCATGAAGTACATATACCCTTACGTTTAAATTTTCTTTTAACAACATCCTCGCCAGCGCCAGCCCATCGCCACCGTTGTTACCGTTGCCGCAAACGATGCAATAAGCAGTGCAGGCACCATGATTCTTTAACAGCCAGTTGTTACACTGGCCAGCAGCCCTCTCCATCAGGTCGATAGAGGCGATGGGTTCATGCTGCATGCTGTACCGGTCCCATTCTTTTAACTGTGCGGCTGTGTATATATTCATAACAGGGCTGTGTATGCTGTAAAGTTGAGAAAGTTTCCAGGCAAACAAAAGCTTTTATGGTATAAAAAAAGCAGCCTGGCAAACAGGCTGCAATTTTTTTTGGCGTCAATTCCGGTTAGCTATTACGGCACTTTAATACCGGCTCTTCTTTGCTGCGTTATGCCGGCAATAGCAGGTGGCACACAGTACTCATACCGCAGAATCACCCTTTTTGCCGGAGGCATCACTTTTACCCTTTCAGGGGGTGTTGTATTTTGTAAACGGGATTGGTTGGCCAGCACAAAGCTGCACAGGTTGTCAGATAATTTCATGGCTATACTTTTCAACAAAAGTATGGCGGTAAAAATACCGGGCAAATCTGCAGGGCAATAAAACTGTTAAGGCTAATAAAAAGTTATCAACCCGTATACAGCAAAGGTTGCAGTACCGGATGAATGGATGGTAAAACCTGTACAACAAAAAACAATGCCTGCCTATCCGGCGGTTTGCTGTTCGGCTACTTTCTCGGTAAGAAACTGGCTTTCGTTTTCAATAATCCGGGCCATGATATCTACATTACGGTTAGTATCGTTTAGTACCCAGGGGGCAATAACTTCCCCTTCTTTCATATTAGGCAGGGTAAAATATACTAATGAAAAACGTTCTGTTTGGTTGGCATGCCGCATAATGCGGTGTATCAGGGGCTTTACCCTGTAGCCGGTCATTAAGGATAAAATAGTGCCTGGCATTACAATTAATTCATCGGCTTTGAGTGATGGCTTATGAAAAGCACCGTCTGCCAACTGTATTTCGAGGCCGGGGTGTGTACCTTTTGCAAAAGTCATGTACAAGCCATCATCATGCGGATCCTGCAGCAGGTCTCTTTCGTACAGGTGTGGCTGGTAGTACAACACCTGCATATCCGAATTATTGTTGCATTCAAATGCAGGCCCTTTTGCTTTTGGTATACCAAGGTATTCCATCAGCATTTTGGTAACCGAGCGTTCAATATCATTATACATGTTGATGCAATGCTGCATCTTATTGTTGAAATCCAGCCCGAGTGGCGTATAGATGGGCTTTACAGCTTCCATAGCCCTTTGCGTAACCCAAAAAGCCTCATGTAAATCGGGCCTGTCGGGGGTTATAGAAAACTCGCCGCCCACATCATACCATCCTTCGTGAAGGGCAGGTATGGAATTTTGACTTTTTTCAGCCTTATCACTCCTGAAAAATACAGCCGCAGTTTCAAACACTGTGGCTATAGCTTTAACTACCTCATCCGTTACCCGGATTACGAGGTAGCCCTTATTTTCAAAATCGGCAATTACTGGCTGTTCGGCAAGATACTTTGACATATACGCTTCGCTATATGGTTATTAATTGGTATTACTATCAACTTGTATTAAAAACGATTTTTTAAACATTTGGGTTTACTCAAGAGAAAAAACCGGCATGTTTGACAGTAATACAGTTTAGTATTTGGATATTAACGAAAATCTTGCAGAGGATATTGCAGAAAATATAATCTAAAGGATTTTAGCTATGATTTAAGTGCAGGTAAAAAATCATAGGTTTTTACAAATTTAATTATTGCCTTAAAAGCAGGCAAATATCCTTTTAGTATAATACAAGGCATATTGATATCATTAAATGATATAAAACAAAACAGCGAAACACCTCCCGATGTTTCGCTGCTTGTATTTTCACGTTGGCAAATAGGGTTATGCAAACTGCCTGCGAATGATGTTTAAAGCGCCACCGGCTTTAAACCATTCAATCTGCTGTTCATTATAAGTATGATTTACCTGGATGGTATCACTGCTGCCATCGGCATGATGCAATACAATTTCGAGCGACTTGCCGGGTGCAAAACTGGTAAGGCCGATGATATCAATGGTATCGTCTTCCTGTATTTTGTCGTAATCTTCCTTATTGGCAAAAGTAAGCGCCAGCATCCCCTGTTTTTTCAGGTTGGTTTCGTGGATACGGGCAAATGATTTTACCAGTACGGCACGTACACCAAGATGACGGGGTTCCATAGCGGCATGTTCACGGGATGAGCCTTCGCCATAGTTTTCGTCGCCTACCACTATTGAGCCAATACCTGCCGCTTTGTAAGCCCTTTGTGTTTTTGGCACAGGGCCGTATTCGCCGGTAAGCTGGTTTTTAACGTTGTCTGTTTTTTCATTAAAAAAGTTAACAGCACCAATCAGAAGGTTGTTGCTGATGTTATCAAGATGACCACGGAACTTAAGCCAGGGGCCTGCCATACTGATATGATCAGTAGTACATTTTCCTTTTGCTTTTATCAACAGCTTCAGTCCTTTAAGATCGATACCTTCCCAGGCCGCAAAGGGGTCCAGCAGTTGCAGTCGGTTACTGGCAGGAGAAACCACCACTTGTACGGCACTGCCATCTTCGGCAGGCGCCTGGTAACCGGCATCTTCCACAGCAAAGCCTTTGGGCGGCAGTTCATCGCCACTTGGCGGATCTAATTTTACCTGTTCGCCTTTTTCGTTGGTAAGCGTATCCGTTAGTGGGTTAAAAGTAAGGTCGCCGGCAATAGCCAGTGCCGTTACTAATTCGGGCGAAGCCACAAATGCCAGTGTATTGGGATTGCCATCGGCACGTTTGGCAAAGTTGCGGTTAAAGGAGTGAACGATGGTGTTGCGTTCCTGTTTTTCGGCACCCATCCTTTCCCACATACCAATACAGGGGCCGCAGGCGTTGGCAAAAACGGTAGCTCCAATTTTATCGAATGTATTTAAAAAGCCGTCCCTTTCAATGGTATAACGTACCTGCTCACTACCTGGTGTAATGGTAAACTGGGCTTTTGTTTTCAAACCCTTTTCAGCTACCTGCTTGGCCAGGCTTACTGCCCTCGAAATATCTTCGTAAGAAGAATTGGTACAACTGCCAATTAAACCCACTTCTACTTTGGTAGGCCAGTTGTTGGCAGCCGCTGCTTCTTTCATTTTTGAAATTGGCGTGGCCAAATCCGGGGTAAATGGCCCATTAAGATGTGGTTCCAGTTCACTCAAATTGATTTCAATCACCTGGTCGAAATATTTTTCGGGATTGGCATATACTTCCGCATCGGCAGTAAGGTGTTCTTTAATACCATCGGCCAGTTCGGCTACATCAGCACGGCCGGTAGATTTGAGGTAGCGGCTCATGCTTTCGTCGTATCCGAAAGTAGAGGTAGTAGCGCCAATTTCGGCACCCATATTACAAATGGTGCCTTTACCGGTACAGCTCATGGCAACGGCTCCTTCGCCAAAATATTCCACCACAGCGCCGGTGCCACCTTTTACGGTAAGGATACCGGCCACTTTTAGGATTACGTCTTTGGGTGCCGTCCAGCCGCTGAGTTTGCCGGTAAGTTTTACACCGATTAGTTTTGGCATTTTAAGTTCCCAGGGCAGGCCTGCCATTACATCGCAGGCATCGGCACCACCCACACCAATGGCAATCATACCCAGGCCACCGGCATTTACGGTATGGCTGTCGGTACCAATCATCATACCGCCGGGGAAGGCATAGTTTTCCAGCACCACCTGGTGAATGATACCGGCACCGGGCTTCCAGAAACCAATACCATATTTATCTGAAACAGAAGCAAGGAAATCGTATACTTCGCTGCTTTCATTTACGGCTCTTTCCAAATCTACTTTGCTATTGTCTTTGGCCACAATAAGGTGATCGCAGTGAACGGTGGAGGGTACTGCTACTTTTTTACGGCCGGCCTGCATAAACTGCAGCAGGGCCATTTGTGCGGTGGCATCCTGCATCGCTACACGGTCGGGGGCAAAATCAACGTAGCTTTTACCACGTTCGTACACTTCTGTGGCATCGCCCTGCCAAAGGTGGGCATATAATATTTTTTCGGTAAGGGTAAGGGGTTTGCCAGTTACTTTACGAGCCGCTTCTATACGGCTGCCGAAGTTAGCGTACACCTTTTTAATCATGTCGATGTCAAAAGCCATAGTACATATTTGAGGGGTTGAAAAATGCTTGCCAAATCGTTTCCATTCAAACAACCCGGGGTGATATACATTTTATATTAAAAAATGCCCGCCCCGGTTTGAAAGCCTTAAAAACGTGGATTGCGGCGAAATTACAAAAAAACAATAATGGATTTTAAGTAACGTTCATCCTTTTGATTAATTCTATAACTTTACTGTTATGAACCGCTTTAAGCAATTCATCGAATGGCAGGTATTTGGTGTGTGTACCGCTATTGGCGAAAAAATGGGCATTGCCACTGCCGTTATCCGCAAATATTTTATTTATATTTCTTTTATGACAATGGGCTCGCCTGTTATCATTTACCTGTTCATCGCTTTTTGGATGAATATTAAACGTTATATATTAAGTGCCCGCCGCAATCCTTTAAAATACCGCTGATGCCCTGTGTATATTTTTAGCCCTTCCCCTACATACATTTTTATACCTGCTTCATGATTGTTTTAGACATCAATCATACCGACAATAAAAGCCTGCTGGCTAGCCTGGCTGCTGCCATGCACATACCTTATAACGGTGAAGATTATGTTACGATACTGCCGCCACTTGGCAGGGGCACCATCAAAATACTGGAAATTGCCGAGGGGCTGCAGGTATTACTTGCTGATGCCTGTTTAAATTTACCTGCAGTGGCAAGGCGGAAAAAATCAGACAGCCGTTTTTACATCCTTCATTTTGACGATGCTTTTATTACCGATACTGCCCGCTTTAGTGTAGATGGCGAAATACTGCAAAAAACCCAAACCCGGCACTCGGTAGCCCGGCTTACCAGTAATGCCTTTAACAACAGTGAAGAAATATCTGCCCATACGCCTTTTAAAACAGTAAAAATCATCTTTAGCGAAGTTTGGCTCAAAAAATACCTTGGCCTGGATGCCGCTGAAAGCGGACTGGAAAAATACGTATCACTTAAAACCGCCTGCTACGATATTGAACCGCTGGATACCGAATATCTTGGTTTAATGGAAGCCTTGTGGAAAACGGATAAAAGCGACCCCCTTCAAACTGTTTTTTTGCAAAACAGGGTTACACTGCTGCTGGAGCGCTTTTTTACCCGGCTGGCTGAGAAGCTGAAAAAACTGGAAGCGCCGCACAGCCTTGATGAGGCAGAAGTGCAGAGGCTGATAAAGGCCGAACAATTACTGGTACAGGATTTTTCGGTACCGGCATTTACTATTGATGCTCTGGCAAAAACATTAAACATCAGCAGCAGCAGGCTTAAAAAAAACTTTAAAACCCTGTATGGCGACAGCGTGTATGCCTATTACCAAAAAATGCGCATGCAATATGCCCGTGAAATATTACTTGAAGGCAGGCACAATGTAAATGAAACGGCACAACTGGTGGGCTACTCCAGCACGTCGAACTTTATTCTTGCCTTTAAAAAACAATTTAACCAGCTACCCGGCCAACTGCTGCAAAAGATTTAAACATAAAGGCAATATCTTCTTTATCTTTAGTACAACCAGCACCACTGTGTTTGAATTCAAATATAAATACTGCGACCATCAACAATATTTCAGGTTGCTTGCCAAAGCCCTGCATGTACATATTGACAACAATATGCTGCACCTGCCGCCGCACATTGGCTCGGGTTATGTACGCTTTGCCAGCCTCGCCAATGGCTTGCAATTACTGGTAAATGAAACGGTAACCATACAGCCGGTACAATTTATAAGACTGCCCTCAGCCGAACAGAGCTTTACCCTCCGCTTTGATGAAGTGCTGCATGTATCGGGCCTTACCATACAGGTAGATAAAAACGTTCACAAAGAAAACAATGACGTATTCTCCGGCATAGCGCTTACCAATGCACTCAGCAATTTTTCGTACACTGCACCAGCCGGTATACAAGACAGGTGTGTGAATATATATTTTACGGCTGAATGGCTGCAGCAGCATTTTGGCATCCAGGCAGATGATGAATTACTTCGGCAATACTTATCTATCAAAACTCCGGTTTTTAATTTTGAGCTACTCAACTTTCACTACAGGGAACTGATGGAAGATATTTTTTTTATTAAAGATGGCGAACCGCTGCAAAAAGCCATACAGCAAAACAGGGTAATGTTGCTGATGGAAATGTTTTTTAAAACACTGTACAACAGGCAGCAAACAAAAAACCATAAAACGCTGCCGGAAGAAACCATACGCATGATGATGCAGATAGAATCTATCCTCGTTAAAGACTTATCGGTACCGCCCCCTACCATACCCGAACTGGCCAAAACCGCCATGATGAGCGAAACCAAACTAAAGAATACTTTTAAGCAGGTATACAGCTACAGTATTTATGAGTATTATCAAAAAAGCAGGATGCTAAAAGCCCGGCAGTTGCTCCGTGCCCGGCGTTTTTCTATCAAGGAAATTGGTTTGCTGCTGGGATTTCGCAACCTCAGTAATTTTTCAATAGCCTACCGCAAGGAATTTAACATGCTGCCCAGCGATGTTTAAACAATGATTTTGCTTTTTATTAACGGAATTGAACTTTTGCAGACAGCATAATGCCCGATATAGCTACAGCCATAATAGTTGCATAACTAACTTTGCATCCTCTATTTGAGGGTTGGTTCTCAGAAAGACAATATAAGTCCCGTTTTTAAGATCACCTATGGTACTTGAAAAAACCTGCGCTTACCTTTCTGAAACAGGTTAATGGTGTAAAAAAATCCCGGCGTAAAAGCCGGGATTTTCTTTTGCAAACGATGGCGGTTATTTACCCTTCAAGCTCCAGTCAAAAAAAGCATCGATATCTTTTTTAAACTGCACCAAATCGGGCATGTTGATGTAATACATGTGACCGGCATGATAATAATAGTGCTTAATATTTTTCCTGGCTTCTGGCCGCAAAAACATGTGCTCCACATCATATGCAGCAGTAAAATAAGGGGTGGCAAAATCGTAATAGCCAGAGCCAATATACACTTTCAGGGCCGGGTTCTTTGTCATGGCATCTCTCAGACTTTCGGCCACATTTAAAAACTTATTTTGCACATTGCTGTAATTCCAGGGATATACGTTGCCAAAAATATTGTAGGGTTTCTCGTCTTTAAAATTTAAGTCACGCTGAAAATAGTCGTTAATGGCAGAAGTAAATGGCCCGTCGATATTTGTGAATGACGGGTCAAAACTTACATACTCTCCGGCATCATCCAAATCCCGGCCTGTAAACCGGGCATCGAGCCGTCCGATAGTCAGGCCATCACCCCGCCGCAACTCTTTATAAAATCTTTCTTCGGTTACCCTCAGGTTGGCCTGTAGGCAAAATGCTTTGGTAAGGCCGGTATAGTAACTCATCTTCTCTGCTATCTTGCTTTTATCGGCTTCTGTAAGCCAGTCGCCCTGCAATAACGCCGAAGCATATTCGCCCAGGGCAAATTGTTCGCTTTCTTTAATGGCCCTGTTAAAATCCTGCTGCAGGGCAGGTGCCAGTTTTTTATGGTACCAGGCCGCAGCGGTAAATGAAGGCAGGTAAAGTGCACGGGGTAAATCGTGGCCAACATAATAATCGTTGGTGCCAAAGTTGAGTACCGGCGAAATAAGGAAGATACCGTTGAAGTATATACGATAACTATCCTGCAGGTATTTAGATAAGCCTGCTGCCCTGGTGGTGCCATAGCTTTCGCCGGCAAGGTATTTGGGCGAAGCCCAGCGTTCGTATTTTGAAAGAAAATGCCGGATAAACGCCCCTACAGATTGTATATCCTCTACATAGCCATGAAATTGCTTTGGGTTTTCGCCGGGTGCCGGGCGGCTGTAGCCCGTGGCCACAGGGTCGATGAAAACCAGGTCGGTTTTATCGAGCCAGCTATACTCGTTGTTGATCATTTTGTAAGGTGGTGCAGTAGCTGTGCCGTCATCCTGCAACTGTACCCGTTTTGGCGCCAGTCCGCCCACATGCAGCCATACGCTGGATGAGCCCGGGCCACCATTGAACGTAAAGCAAACCGGCCTGCGGCTCACCTCTTCGCCATCCTTTTTATAATAAGTGAAAAATATTTTTGCCACCAGCTTACCGGTATCGTTTTTTATATCGAGGTAGCCGGTATGAACAGTGTAGGCACTATTGCCTGTAGCAGCGGTGTACGTATGTTTGGTAACGGTAACCTGTGTACCGGATGGAATAAATTCTTTGTCGACAACAACAGGATTTTTTTGAGCAGTTAGTACCGTGCTAAAGCAGAGATAGGTAAGCAACAGGTGTAATTTTTTCATAGCAGTTTTTTTCAATTGGGGTAAGTTAATGCAAAAAAAGCAGCTAATAAAAATGTGGCGTAACTACTATGCCTCAGATTTGAATGCGTACTTATTTTACCCTATATTTTAAGGTGCCGGTGCATACCGTCTGCCGGCAAATATTTTTTCCAATGCAGTATTGTGTGCCAACCGGGTAAGCGGTTCCGGTATCATAAAGACTAAGCATTTTTCATTTGGGAGCGATAGCAATCGAAAGAGGAATCTGCTGAAGTTGCTTTGTCATTCCGAGGAACGAGGAATCTGCCTAACAGTTGTACAAATGCTCAACACCTGCAATACTAACCGGCAGATCCTTCACTGCGTTCAGGATGACTGCAAAGAAGCGGTATAAAAGCAGCGGCGCACTGCAAAGCAGTGCGCCGCTAATAATATTTGAACAACCAATAAAGACTCCTCTTACTCCATTTTCTTTAAGGTTACCAAATACACCGGGAAGTGATCGCTATAGCCGTAATTGTAAGTTATACCATCCCAGGTGCGTTTGCTATAGCCTTTCCACCTGCCGGTTTGCTGTATCATAAATTCTTTATTAAATATAACCGCCTTGGCATAATGATAACCTTGCTGCTCCTTGGTGAGCCAGTTACCCGACACAATCACCTGGTCGAACAAACCCCAGGCATCATTATACGGCGAAGTACCAATGCCTTTTTTGTAAAACTCTGTAAAAGGATTAAACAGCCCGGTGGGTTTTACATCCTCTTTTTTTCCTTTTGCACCCAGCACTTTTGTTACACTGGGGCTAATAGGGTCGTCATTAAGGTCGCCCATCACTACAATTTTATAATTTGGGTTAATGGCCTGCACCGAATCAATCCTTGCCTTAACCACACTGGCTGCTGCAGCCCGGCCGGGCGCCGAACGTTCTTCGCCACCACGGCGGGAGGGCCAGTGGTTTACAAATACAAATACCGTATCCCCATCCATTACGCCTTTTACATACAGCACATCCCTTGTTAAATAGGAATCTTTAGCGCCACCGGGCAACTGTACAAAATAAGGCCGGCTTTCCAGCACGGTAAAATATTTGGGGTTATATAAAAAGCCTACATCCACCCCACGCAAATCGGGCGAATTGTAATGCACTACTTTCCATTTTCTTTTTTTAAGTAAGGTATGATTCACCAGGTCTTGTAATACCGCTTCGTTTTCAACTTCGGCTACACCTACCATTGCCAACCCATCTGGTGTAATATCTGTACCTATTTGTGATAACACATCGGCCAACCGGCCTATTTTATCCCAATATACTCCCGAATGATAATTTCGTTCGCTACCGGGCAAAAACTCCTCATCATTAACATTGGGGTCATTGATGGTATCATACAGGTTTTCGAGATTATAAAAACCAATTAGCGACACTTTATAACTGGCTTTTTGAGCTGTAGCACTGATGGCTGTAAATAGTACAAAGAATAGAATAAAAAATTGTTTCATATAAAAAAGTAAAGCAATAAAGATAAGGAATGAGGCATGAGCTTGAGGGCTTACTGGTGAATTTTTTTTATTATTTAATTGTTATTTTATCATTATTTACACTTTTAGCTTATAGTTTTTGACAATTTTTGGCCTTTGATTCAATCAGTAGTCCTATCTTTATTGGCTTAAAATGTTATTTTCTTACAACTAAATTACTTATGAGAAACAGACTCAGAAGCTGTGTACTGTTGATGGTATTATTATGTGCCTTATCAACTGCTACATACGCACAAGTGGGTGTTTTACCCGACACTACTGCCCTCAAACGGGCCGACAGCCTTTTTAACGTACTTAAAGATGACGTTATCGATAATATCCCGGCTGTTTCGCTCGATGAAAATGATTTGGGTGATGGTGGTAGTGGTCAGGGTATTTCTTCCGTACTGGCAGCCAGCCGCGACCCTTACTTCAATGCAGCCTCCTTCAACTTCAGCGAAATGCGTTTTCGCATACGTGGCTACGATAATGACAACTTCAGCGTTTTCCTCAATGGCATACCTATGGACAACCTGGATAATGGCTTTACCCCATTTGGCCTTTGGGGCGGCCTCAACGATGTGATGCGTAACAGGGAAGTTACTTTCGGCTTGCGCAACAACACTTTCACCTTTGGGGATATGGGCGGCAATACCAATATTGATGCCCGTGCCAGTGCACAACGTAAGCAAACCAGCATTGGTTATGCTTTTTCTAACAGGAACTACAATCACAGGCTGATGCTCACCCACTCTACAGGGCTTAGCAAAAAAGGCTGGGCCTTTAGCTTTAGTGGCAGCAGGCGTTATGCCGCTGAGGGTTATGTGCCGGGCACGTATTTCGACGGCTGGAGTTATTTTGCCGCAGTAGATAAAAAATTAAACAGCAACAATACGCTTTCTTTAACCGTATTTGGCGCTCCTACCGAAAATGGCCGCCAGGGTGCTTCAGTTAAAGAAATGATGAACCTGGCCGGCACCAATTATTACAATCCGCTTTGGGGTTATCAAAATGGCAAAAAACGCAATGCCAGCGTAGGCCGTACCAATCAGCCTTATGTTATATTAACACACGATGCCCGGCTGAGCGACCGTACCAAATTAACCACCGCTGCCGGCTACTCCTGGGGCGACAGAAGTGTAACCGCTATTGACTGGTACAACACTGCCGACCCCCGGCCCGACTACTATCGCTACCTGCCCAGCTACTACCAGTATTATGTTAATGGCGTTGGCGGTAATGTAGACCAGGAACGGTATGACTACCTGAACGACGTTATGTCGAAAGATGAAAACCTGAGGCAAATTAACTGGGACAGGCTGTACGAAACCAATCGCAACCAATACGATGTAATTCACAATGCAAATGGCATTGAAGGTAATACTGTAGCCGGTGCCCGTTCAAGGTATATCATCGAAAACCGTGTGGTAAACACAAAAAGGTTTAACGTTAACTCAGTACTCAATGCTTTTATTGGTAAAAATATTGACCTTACTGCCGGCATCAACCTACAGGTACAGGAAAATCATTATTACAAAAAAGTAGAAGACCTGCTTGGCGGCGATTTTTATCTCAACGTAAACCAGTTTGCAGAAAGAGATTTTAATAACGACAATGTTAAAAACCAGAACGACCTCTACGCACCTAACCGTGTATTAAAAGTAGGCGACAGGTTTGGTTACAACTACCTCATGCTGTTCGACCGGGTGAGTGCATGGACACAAGGTGTTTTCAAGTTCAATAAATTCGACTTTTTTGCCGCCGGCCAGTGGTCGCACACCCGGTTTTGGAGAATAGGCCTCAACCGAAACGGTATTTATCCTACCGAATCTTACGGTGGCTCCGAAAGAACAATATTAGATAACTATGCAGTGAAAGCCGGTGTTACCTATAAAATTGACGGCCGCAATTACCTTTTTGTAAATGGTCTTTATCAAACAAGGGCCCCCTTCTTCGAAAATGTATTCCAGTCTGTACGTACACGCAACAGGCTGGTAGATGATATCACCAGCGAAACCACCCGTTCGGTAGAAGGTGGGTATATTATGAATGCACCACGTATAAAAATCAGGCTGAATGGTTATTTCACCAGAATTGATGATGGCATGGACGTAATTACCTACTTCGATGATTTTTATAATTCTTTTGCCAACATATCTGTAAGTAATGTAGACAGGCTGCACTTTGGCGGCGAATTTGGCATAGAGGGTAATATTGGTAAAGGCTTTACCGCCAATGCTGCTGCTTCAGTAGGGCGCTATTATTTCGACAGCCGCTGGAAAGCAACACTTACTGTTGATAATACCGGCGATGTGCTGCAAAGGGATGTTACGGTGTATTCTGATAACTTCAGGGTGCCCTCCACACCACAGGAAGCATATAGCCTTGGCCTTACTTATCGTTCGCCCAAATTTTGGTTTGTAAGTATTACCGGCAACTATTACCGTCAGTCGTGGTTAAGCTTTAGCCCTGTGCGGCGTACAACACTTGCTGTTGATGGCCTGGAAGAAGGCAGTGACAAATGGCACGAAATATTAGATCAAACAAAGCTGGATGACCAGTTCCTGCTCAACTTTTTTGGCGGATGGTCGTACAGGCTTCCCCGTAAGTACAATATCAACCATCGCCCCACTTACCTGGTATTTAACCTTGGTGTAAATAATATCCTCAACAATAAAGATGCCCAAACCGGTGGTTTTGAGCAGCTTCGCTTTGATGATATAAACCGGAATGTTAACCGCTTTCCACCGAGGTTGTTTTACGCATGGGGACTTAATTATTTTGCCAGTGCAACAATCCGCTTTTAAAAAGAATCTGAAATCATACTATAAAAATGAAACCGATATTTAACTATAGCAACATGCAACAGAAAAGAACCTTATTATGGCTTAGCAGCATTATCGTAATGTTTGCAGCACTTACTTCCATCACATCTTGTAAAAAGAAATTTGATGCCCCCCCGGCTGCTGCCGACCAGCCTATACCCGATGGCTATACGCAAATAAGCCTTAAAGATTTAAAAGCCCGCCATACCACCACCGGCACACTCGATTTAATTTCGGATGCCGTAGTGCTGAATGTGGTTGTTACTGCCAACGATAAAAGTGGCAACCTCTACAAAGAATTATTTGTAAGAGATGAAACTGGCAGTATTAAATTATTGCTGGACCAGGCCGGCCTGTATGGCCCCTACCCTGTAGGCAGAAGGCTTTGGGTAAAATGCCAGGGACTTTACCTTAGCGATGAAAGTGGTTTAATGGTAATAGGAGCAAGAGCGGTTATTAGCGGTGTGCCCCAACTGTTTGGTATCGAACCACAGCGCATCCGGGAGTACGTTATCGGCGGCTCTATCAACAATCCTGTAGAACCTAAGCTGGTAACCATTGCCGACCTCGGTACAGGTATGCAAAACCAGTATATCGGCGAACTGATTAAATTAGAAAACTACCAGTTTACCGGTGCCGATATGGATAAAACCTATGCGGATACTTCAAGCTACAGGCGTACTGTAAACCTTAACGTTCAAAACTGTACCGGGGCTACTTCTCAAATTATAGTACGCACCAGCGGCTTTGCCAGCTTTGCCGGCACTAACGTACCCGATGGTAATGGTACACTTACCGCTATCTATACCGTGTTTGGCAATACCCGTCAATTGGTAGTAAGAGATACTGCTGATGTGCAATTTTATGGCGACAGGTGTGGAGCAGGCCCGGTAACCTTAATGAATACCGCAGAATTAAGGGCGCTGTACACTGGTACCACCACTGCTGTACCGGCTGGCCGTAAAATCACTGGTGTAGTTATAAGTGACAGGCTTACCAATAACATTACGACAAGCAATCTTGTAATACAACAAGGCAATGGACTTGCCGGTGTGCTGGTGCGTTTTTCGGGTACCCACAGTTTTAATTTGGGCGATTCAATTGATGTAAATGTTTCCGGACAGGAATTATCAACCTTTAACAGTATGCTGCAAGTAAATAATGTTCCACTTGATAATGCCACACGTATTTCAACAGGCAAAACCATCACTCCCCGTGAAATAACGATTGCAGACATTGCAACCAATATTGCCAATATTGAAAATACACTTGTAAAAATTATCAACGCAACTGCTACCGGAGGTACTAACTATATTGACGGAACTGCAAGCACCAACAGAACTTTAACCGATGCAACTGGAAGCTTTACCCTGCGTACGCTTGGCACTGCAAGTTTTGGTAGTTCCCCACTTCCAACCACTTGCCAAAACTGGGTTGGGTATGTGAGCAGATTTAATACAACAAATCAATTATCGATAAGATCACTATCAGACGTAACTACCGGCAGTAGCTGTGGCGTTACACCACCTCCAACCGGCAGCGGCATCGACCTCGGCACCACTTCTCCAAAAGTTATTGACTTCAACGGTATTGAGTCGGGCTTACCTACAGGCGTTAAAGTATATACGGCCGGTACAGCCAGTTCTATAGGTAATACTGGTAATTATAATTCAGCCAAAGCACTCTGGAACGGCGTTGCCGGTGGGTTTAAAAACCTGGCATCTGCAACAGGATTAACCGCTACAAGCGATAATGCAGCACAAGATGGCTCTACCAACAGGGCGCTTGGCATAAGGCAGGTAGCGAATACAAATGCCACCAACCCCGGTACCGACCCCGGCGCTTCATTCGTATTTGAAATCAACAACACCACTGGCAAATCCAACATGACACTGGAATTCCTGCTGCAGTCGCTGGATAATACCAGTGGCCGTCAAACTACATGGACAGTGGATTATGCAACCGGCGATAACCCAACAACCTTTACAGCGCTGACGGCAACGGGTACGTTAACTACCGGAGCAGCCACTTTCTCCAGTAATACCATCAGTGTTCCATTACCTGCAGCACTCAATAACCTGGCTGAAAAAGTGTGGATTAGAATCATCACACTCACCGCTGCCCCTACTACTACCGGTATCACAAATACCAACAGAGCTACTACAGCGATAGATGATTTTAAAATATCCTGGTAATATTAAAGCACACTACAATATAAAAAAGCCACCCTCACCGGTGGCTTTTTTGTTGTCATCCTGTCAGTTAATCCCCGGCTGGTACTGTGTTTGATAACTACAAGCAAAAATCATTATTTATGCAAAAAGGCAGCATACGGGTACAAACCGAAAACATCTTCCCCATTATTAAAAAATTCCTGTACAGCGAGCATGACATTTTTGTACGGGAACTGGTGAGCAATGCAGTAGACGCCACCCAAAAACTGAAAACCCTCTCCTCCCTCGGCGAAGCCAAAGGCGAACTGGGCGAACTGAGAATTGATATTAAAATTGATAAAGACAAAAAGACCCTCACCATTGCCGACAGGGGCATTGGTATGACGGCCGAAGAAGTGGATAAATACCTGAACCAGGTAGCTTTCAGCGGCGCCGAAGAATTTTTGAACAAATACAAAGGCCAAAACGAAAACAATATCATCGGTCATTTTGGCCTCGGCTTTTACTCTTCCTTTATGGTGAGTGATAAAGTGGAGGTAATCACTAAATCATTTAAAGATGGTGCGGCGGCGGTACGCTGGGAATGTGATGGCAGCCCCGAATTTACTTTGGAAGAAGTGGAAAAAATCGAACGGGGTACCGATATCATCCTGCACCTCAACAATGAAAGTGAAGAGTTTTTAGATAGCTATAAAATACAATCTATCCTGGAAAAATTCTGCCGCTTTTTACCGGTGCCTATCTTTTTTGAAGACAAACAAATAAACAACACCACACCGGCCTGGACAAAAAAGCCTGCCGACCTTACTACCGAAGATTACCAGCAGTTTTATAAAGACCTGTACCCGATGAACGAGGCACCACTGTTCTGGATACACCTGAATGTGGATTACCCCTTTAACCTTACCGGCATCCTTTACTTCCCAAAAATCAAACAGAGCTACGAAATACAAAAAGACAAAATACAGTTGTACAGCAACCAGGTATTTGTTACCGATGAGGTAAAAGATATTGTACCCGAATTTTTAATGCTGCTGCAGGGTGTGATTGATAGCCCGGATATACCCCTTAACGTTAGCCGCAGCTACCTTCAGGGCGACCCCAACGTACGCAAGATAAACAGCCATATCACCAAAAAAGTAGCCGATAAGCTGGAAGAAATTTTTAGAAACGACCGTAAATCTTTTGAAGAAAAATGGGAAAGCCTGGGCCTGTTTGTTAAATACGGCATGATGACCGATGATAAGTTCCTCGAAAAAGCCAATAAGTTTTTGGTAATGGAACAGGCAGGCAGTGAAGCAGGAAAATTCTTTACCCTCGACGAATACAAACTGGCTACTGAAACCCTCCAAAAAAATAAAGAAGGTAAGCATGTAATACTGTATACCACCAATCCTGTGCAGCAGGATGCTTATATACAGGCGGCAGCAGCCAAAGGCTACTATATCGTAAAAATGGAAACATTAGTAGACGCCGCCTTTATCAATACCATGGAAATGAAGTGGGAGAACGTACAGTTTACCCGTGTGGATGCTGATATTGTAGATAACCTTATTGATAAATCCGATAGCAACGAAAGTGTACTGAGCAAGGAAGAAAGTGAAAAACTGAAATCACTTTTTGAGGAACAAAAATCGGCACTGCATATTACCGTGGAAGTAAAAGGCCTTAGCAGCGATACACTACCGGTAGTGGCTACACGTCCTGAATTTATGCGCCGCATGAAAGATATGGCAGCAGCAGGCGGAGGCATGATGTCGTTTTATGGTAATATGCCCGATGAAGTAACCCTGACGGTAAACGGCAACCACCCCATTTATAAAAACATACTGGGCAACGAAGATGCCGATACACAACAAAAACTGGTACGCAACCTGGCCGACCTGGCCCTGCTATCGCAGGATTTGCTGAAGGGCAACGACCTTACCAGCTTCATTAACCGGAGTGTGGAACTGCTGGAAGGCGCCCCAAAAAAATCGCCGATAATTACATTATAAGCCTAAGCTGCCCTGCACACAATGCCCCCCGGAAAGTTCAACAACTAACCGGGGGCATTTTTATGGTATAAATGCCGCTAATGCTGAGCGACAAATGCTGTACCTACTTTCTTTTTATCCTGTATTTTTTATTTACCCTTGGGCTGTTAAAATATTCGTTCAGCTCTTCTTCGGTAAGGTTACTGGCAAGCTCTATGGGTACATCTATTAACTGTATCTGTATCTGCTTCAGCTCTTCTTTCAGCTTCTGCATTTTTTTAACAATATCTGGGTCCCGTTCACCGGTAAGCGTAATTTCATTCAGCATATACTCCAGCCGCTTAATAGCGCTTCGTATCAGCGAGGCCTGGTTTTGATCGTACACTTTTTGCGGACTAACCGCCTCTTTAATAGGCACCAGCGATACCCCCACACTGGGTAATATTTTACCAGCCCTTTGTGTATTACCGCCATCCGTGGTGGCCAGTATACTGCCGGTTAATGCTGTACTCGATGAGAGGATATCAAATCCTGTACGGGTATTTTTTACTTTTTTTATCCGTTGATCCAATTGCAGGAAAGTATATTTTAACTGCAGGATGTAGGTATTGATATTTCGCCGTACATGGGCAAATTCCTGCACAGCCAAAGGATAATTCAATGCGTCTTTTACCACAATACGGATTACAACAGTATCCCTTGCTAAAAAGCGATTGGTTCCTACAAAAGTGAGTTGTACGGTGCGCTGCTTTGCCGAATCGGTTTCCTTTACAAATTCAAAGGGGGGAGTCCATACAAATTCATCGTTGCAATGATGCACGGCCGTATAATTTTTTATCGGCATACTGGAAAAGAACGTAATGTTTTCTATCGGGAAACTACCATCTTCGCATTGCATTTTAAAAGCCACAGTATCCCCTTCATCTATAGTAAGTGTAGTACTTATAGTAGGCTTTAGCCGGGATGGAATAATTTCAGTATTATAAAAAACTATTACAAAAGAGGTATCTACCCTCTCCTGGGGATTACTTAAGTTTTGTACCCCAATATTAACCCTGTACTGGTGGTCGTACTTTAACCTGCCGGATAAGAAAAGATTTTTTTCCGCCTTAAAACTAAGCAGCCCGTTGTCTTTATTCAGTTTAAGACCAAGCGGTGAATTTTTAAGGTACCAGTAATATTTAGTCTGATCTTTATTAATCTGCATCTGGTAATTGAGTACAGAATCTACATGCAGGGTAAAATAGGGATTAAGGTCGATTATCCTTAGGCTGCTATCCGCAACGATTGTGTGTACAGGAATACTATCGGTTGATACCTGTGCCTGGCCTGCATTACAACATAGGCTAACGGCAAATATGAGGTTCAAAAAATACTTTTTCTCCATATCCCAAAAATATGCGGCGAAGATACTGTATTGATTTTTTGAAGCTGTAACCTTTTGTATTGAATGTATCATGACTGTAAAAGTTCATACTAATTTTATCATCTTACTCTAAATACAAGAATAAACCGCATAAAAAAGCCCCTCATCTGAAGGGCCTTGTACCGGGGTCCCGATGACTATCGGGATGAACTGCCGACCTCAGGGTTATGAATCCTGTGCAGCAATATTGTTAGCTCATAGTTTTTCTTACAACAAATCTGCTTAATATAAAAAGCCCCTCATTTGAAGGGCCTTGTACCGGGGTCCCGATGACTATCGGGATGAACTGCCGACCTCAG
>CALMYJ010000016.1 GCA_937873715.1 uncultured Chitinophagaceae bacterium | reverse complement strand
TTACCGGCGGTACTACGGCCAATGGTTTCGATCAAAGCCCCACCAACAGCAGCGGCATTAAATTTTTCAATGCCGGTAACTGGCCTACGCCAGCCAATACCAATAATACGGCTGTAAACAGCCAGGAAGGCTGGATGGTATTTGTACGTGGCGACAGGCGCAGCTATGGCGAAATAACCACGCAATACAAAACCCCAACGGTAACTACCCTGCGCCCGAGAGGAGAAATACTTATTGGCAGCAAAACCGTAACAGCGCCAGCCGGTGGTGGTTTAAAAGTGGTGGGTAATCCCTATGCTTCGGCAGTAGATTATTTTACCATGACCCGTACCGGTGCAGGCTGGCCGGCTAACCCTACCTACTATGTGTGGGATGCCACGCTTGGCGGAACGCAGGGGGCAGGTGCTTTTGTAGCCCTTACCTGGAACGGCACCAACTTCACCCGTTCGGCACCATTGAGTGGTACCGGCACCAGCACTTACGATAACCGCTTTATACCATCCGGTGCCGCCATTATGGTAGACTTCCCCAATGGCAGCAGCCTTCAGATAAATGAAACCGATAAAGCCACGGCCAATACCACCAACGCCTTTAGGCCGATGCCGCTTGTACGCCAGCAGCAGATGCGAACAGTGTTGTACACGGTAGACGGCGAAGGCAGTGAAGGCATAAGTGTAACCGACGGTATTTTGTCGCTGTTCGATCATCGTTTTAATAATTCTGTAGATGAGAACGATGCCCGCAAGCTGGGCAACTTTAATGAGAATATCCTCATAGAGAAAGACCCGATGACTTTGCTGGTAATAGAAAGAAGAAAAGTGCCTGCGATGGGAGATACGATACAATTTGGTCTTTACCGCATGCAACGCAAGCAATACCAGTTGCAGTTGCAAATGGAGCAGGTATCCTTTGCCCCCAATACCGCAGCCTATTTGGAAGACTTGTACCTGAAGAGTAGGACTGCAGTAAACCTTGGCGGCACCACCAACTACCGCTTTAGCATCACCACCGATGCCGGCAGTGCGATGAGTAACCGTTTCCGTTTGGTATTTGGCCGTGCCACCCGTATAGCCGGTATAGTTGCCAGTAACAGCAGCAGTACAGTACAGGTAAAATGGCAGGTAGCCGATGAATCCAATATGGTACGTTACGAAGTAGAACGTTCAGCCGATGGGGATGATTTTGCCCCAACAGGTAAGCAAAGCAGTGCCGTAAATAAAGGCACTGTAAGCAGCAGCAATAGCGAAGCCGTATTAAGCAGCTATGCTGCTGCCGATGAAGTACCCGCCGCCGGTACGTACTGGTACCGTGTAAGGGGTGTAGGTGCCGATGGCAGTGCGATATACAGCGAAGCGGTAAAACTAACGATAGCCGGAGGAGTAGCAGGCATACAGGTATACCCCAATCCTGTACGGGATGGTGTGATACGGCTGAAGATAAGCGATGAGGCTGCAGGCCGTTATGGCCTGAGGTTGTACACGGCATCGGGTCAGTTGATTAGCAGCGGCCAGGTGATACACCCCGGCGGCAGCAGTATACAGCAGATGCGTACAGCCGGAACATTGGCTGCAGGCAGCTACCGGCTTGAAGTAGCAGTACCGGGCCGTAAGGCTGAAGTGCTGACGGTGCAGGTGTCGCAGTAAGCAGCTTGCTGTGCAAGACTAAAAGCCGGCATAAAGATTATAAGGAGGAAGGAGGTTCTTAACAGGGCCTCCTTTTTTTAT
>CALMYJ010000015.1 GCA_937873715.1 uncultured Chitinophagaceae bacterium | reverse complement strand
AAAAATGTTCCGAAATGTTTTGGCGTTTTTACATGTTGATGGCTTTTGTGATATCATCCAGCGGCGAATCTTTAGATACAAAGCCCATTGCGCCTGCTTTTAAAAATCGTTTTGCATAAATATGCTCGGGGCTCATTGAAAATATGAGCACTTTTACTTCGGGGTATTTAATGTGGATGAATTCCATAAGGCCCAGGGTATCTGTTTGCGGCATTTGTATATCCATCAGCACTAAATCGTACTGGTTGTTTTTAAGTTTTTCAATGGCGCTATTGCCATCGCCGGCCTCATCTACTTCGCAGGGTTTAAAGAGCTGAACAAGCAATCCGCGGATACCAGAACGGACAACCGTATGATCATCTACAAGTAAAAATCGTTGCATAGTATTTCTAAGGTTAAGGTTTGTGTTTTTTAAAGATAGAAAAAATTCTATAGAAAGAACAGGTTATTACTATACCGGGTCATTAAAGAGGTATTGATATTTGTATTTGAAAAAAATATTTTAATGATAACCCCCTTTGTTAAAGCGGTATCGCTTAAAAATCCAATATCCCCTCGAAAAAAGAATATCCTCTTTTTTTCTTGTAAATATTGAAAACGCAGTTATGCATGCCCGGAAACGGGTTTGCACAACTGATTTTTTTGAGTGGTGTTGTTGTTGGGTAAAATACAATACGATGAAAAAACTGCTGATGTTGTGTTGGTTACTATTACTTGCTGCGGCAGTGGCTTTTGTTTTTTGGCAAAAAGAATGGCAATACCAGTTGCCAACACCGGTGCCGTTGAATTATACTGAAGTATTGAATGGTACACCTATATCCCATGCCAACCTGCCTGTTCATACCGATGGCAAACCTGTTTTTCTTCACTTCTTCAATCCGGGTTGCCCCTGTTCCCGTTTTAACATACCACACTTCAATATGCTGTATACACGCTACCATCAACAGGTACATTTTATTACAGTGGTAATGCAGTTGGGTAAGTATACCACAACCGAAATACAAGATATGCTCGGGGTGCCTGTTCCCGTTTCATTTGATACAGCACTGGCGGCGAAATGCGGCGTGTACTCCACACCACAGGCTGCCATAGTGGGTGTTGATGGTAAACTTTTTTACAAAGGGAATTATAATAAATCAAGATACTGCACCGAGCCATCAAGTAATTATGCACAGATGGCGCTCGACGCATTGCTGAAAAATAGCGAAACACCATATGCCGGGATACCAGCCATAAAAAGCTATGGCTGCCCGTTACCAGTTTGTACCAAATAATCAATCCTATGAAAAATCACATGAAGGAATTTTTGCAGCTACAAATGAAAAAAGTAGATGCCTTAATGAATTTTTTTCTTGCAGCCTACTTCTGCATCGGTTTAATGCTTGCACCTTATTACAATACCTGGGATGTGGCACTGGGTGTAGGTTCCTTATGCCTGCTGGCCTATTACAGTACACGGTATTTTATGCCAGATTCCTCTTTGTACCGCTATGTACTGGCGGCAGTAGTGGGTGTATTTATGGCGCAGTTTATTTACCAGATGCACGGCTTATTTGAAATGCACTTTTTTGCCTTTATCGGCAGTGTTATTTTAATTAGTTATCGCAACTGGAAGCTGCAATTGCCTCTTGCTGCTGTAGTAATCATTCATCATGCTGTTTTTGGCTACCTCCAGTTTTCGGGACGCTGGGATATTTATTTAACCCAACTCGATTATATGAGCCTGCAAACCTTTTTTATTCACATCGCACTTACTGTAGTTATTTTTTTTCTAAGTGGATACTGGGCATATCATATCAAAAAGTCGTCGGATGTGATTGTGAAAAAAAGTTATGCTATTGGTAAGTTGCAGGAAGCCTCACAGCAAAAGGATACCCTCATTGCCATGAGTGATAACCTCAAAATAAGCAATGATAAATTACTGTCCATTAACAGCGAACTGCAGCACATATTCAATACCGTTAAAGAAGTGCTTTTTTCTATGGATTACAGCACATGCCGTGTTATACAGGTGTCTGCAGCATGTACACAGGTATTTGGTTACACCCCTGGCCAGTTTAAAGAGGATGCTAAGCTTTGGCTTAGGCTGATATACCCGGCAGATAAACATGTGGTCATTGAAATGGAGCATGCTGTTAAAACAGGTAAAGTATATACCAGCCGTTACAGGGTTTTGCATAAAAATAAGGATATCCGCTGGGTGGAAACAAGGATTACCCCCACTTTAGATGCATCGGGCAGGCCCGAAAGGATAGATGGCACCTGCGTGGATATTACTGAAGAGGTGATACTTAAGCAGCGGCTGGAAGACGAACGGTCGCAGCACATCCAGCAGGTAACTGCTGCTGTAATTACAGCGCAGGAAAATGAACGGTCGTTTCTTAGTGGCGAACTGCATGATAATATAAACCCTGTTTTAGCCACAGCAAAGCTGTACCTGGAGTGTGTGGCTTCGGGCTTCGAAAATCGTGATGAACTGCTTGCCGAGAGTAAGCGCTTTATCAATACTGCCATGGAAGAAATTCGAACACTTTCAAGAGCTTTATCGGCGCCCACACTCGGGCATATTTCTCTTTCAGAAGCAATAAGTAACCTTATACTGCATATTGAACGTACAAAAGATATCAGGTTCAGTAAGCACTTCGCCGGCGTTAATGAACTGCTGCTCAATGATAAACTTAAGCTTTCCATTTACAGGATTGTGCAGGAGCAGGTAAACAATATTATCCGGCATGCACAGGCAACAGAAGTGCATATCAGCCTTGTGCAGCATACCGACAAACTGGTGCTGAAGGTTCGGGATAACGGTAAAGGATGTACTATTACTGATAAGCCTAAGGGGCTTGGCCTGCAAAACATAGCCAGCAGGGCAGGCCTGTTTGATGGAGAGGTAAGTATGCAATCGGCCCCGGGCAAAGGATTCGATCTTATTGTAAGTTTCAAACTACAGTACAACCTTTGTATGAATGATTCCAAGGCCTACATTCCTGTAGGATAACCATTTTTTATACTTGTATAAAAATTAGCAATTATAATGCTTTGGTAATTCATTTATAGTAATATTTCTACTATGTTTTAATGCCACTACTATACGCTGCCCTTTTTTCATAGTTCATCTTTGTGCTCCAGTTATCCTAAACCAATATACTTATGAAAGGCAATTCATCCGGACGGCGTAAGCATACTCTTATTGTTGGGCATAATGATGTGAATTTTAAAAAAGGAATGTTGAAGAATGTAACAACTTCAATTAAATATGCTGCTATAGTTATCTGTTGTTTATTCTTATGCTTTAAAGCAACAGCCCAGGTAAAAGCCAATTTTACTGCTGATACTACAAAGGGCTGTTCTCCGCTTGTTATACAGTTTGTCAATACATCTTTGGGCAATGGCTTGCAATACAGGTGGGATTTGGGTAATGGTGTAATATCAAGCCTGCAGCATCCTTCCACAATTTATGTAACGCCGGGTAAATACAAAGTGTCGCTCACTGTAAAAGGCTCTGCCGGTGTTGATTCCCTGGTGCAGGAAAATTATATTGAAGTATATTTTCCACCTGTTGCCGATTTTTCAAGCAGTACAATGCCGGAGTGTAGTCCCTTTCCTATCCAGTTTACAGATAAAAGTAATGCCCGTAGCGGTGAAATTGTTTCGTGGAAATGGGATTTTGGTGATGGCGGCAGTTCCGCAGTACAGCACCCGGTTCACAGTTTTACCATACCAGGCGAAAAAGATATTACACTCGAAGTGATGAATAGTTATGGGTGTCAAGCTGCTATATCGCATCCCGGACTATTAGAGGTGCCCGTTGCAGTTATAGCGGGTTTCGAACATACCCGATCGGCTACCTGCAAACCACCTGTTCAGATTGGCTTTAAAAATACCTCCACTGGCACAGCCAATATGCTTTATCAATGGGAGTTTGGAGATGGTACAATATCTTCGGACACAGACCCAACTCACAATTTTAAAAATGCCGGTCAATTTAAAGTAAAGCTAACAGCCTTTTCACCAGATGGGTGTAAATCAATTTTTGAAAAAACAATCATTATCGACTCCGTGTTGCCGGGTTTTTCACCAACAGCAGCCTGTGTTGGGCAGGAGTTTATTTTTACCACCACCGGCACTAATTATGTACCCGGTTGCAGTTGGAATTTTGGTGACGGCACTTCTGCTGAAGTGTTTAGCCCGGTAAAGCAATATAATACAGCAGGTAATTATACAGTTACATTAATTACAGATTATGGCGCTTGCAGTGATACTGCAGTACAGCAACTAACCGTAGCGCCTAAGCCTGTTTTTTCAGCCGATATTACTACGGCCTGTAAGGCGCCACTGAAGGTACAGTTTAGCAGTAACCTGCCTGCCGATGCCGGGCTTTTTTGGGATTTTGGTGATGGCACTACTTCTTTAGATGCTAATCCATCACATATTTACCAGGCTGCAGGAAATTATACCGTAATGCTAATTTCCGGTTGCGGCGATACTGCATTAGTAACAGATTACATTAAAATACAACTGCCGGTAATAAGGTTCCCGGGGTTGCCAATAGAAAGATGCCTGCCCTATACACATAAGTATACCACTACGGTTACATCTCCAGTGCCTATTGAATCTTACCTCTGGGATTTTGGTAATGGTGCTACTTCTACAGAAGTAAGCCCCGGTACAACTTTTACACAGCCGGGTAAATATCCTTTAAAACTTACGGTTACTACCGCCGACGGATGTATTGTTTCCCGTACTTTACCTGCAGCGATAGTAACAGGACATAGGCCAACGGCCGATTTCAACACAAGCTTATTTACGGCCTGCTCAAAAACTCCCATAAAATTTACGAACCTTTCCTCTGATGGAGCTGATAGCTGGGTTTGGATTTTTGGCGATGGCGATACATCGCAGCTGCAGCATCCATTACATTACTTTAAGGATACCGGTTTACTAAACATTACACTTGTTGCAAAAAGTTTTGGATGTGCAGATACTATTGTAAAGCTAAAAGCGGTACATATCATGCCGCCAATTTCGAGGTTTGATATTATCAGTAGTTGCGAAACACCTAACCATAAGCTTTTCGAAAACCTGGCCGTAGGCGCAGATTCTATGATTTGGGATTTTGGCGATGGCACTATTTCTAACGACTATAGTACTGAACATATTTACGATAACCCGGGTGTATATAAAGTTAAATTAACAGTGCATAATGACAGTACTGGTTGTAGTAGTGAGTTATCTAAGAATACTGAAGTGTTTTTTTCAGCAAAAGCCGATTTTACGGTATCTGCCACTGCAACCTGTGCAGGACAGCCACTCCAGTTTACTGTTGTACATCCTGAAAGAACTGATATAAAAAGCCTGCACTGGGATTTTGGCGATGGTAAAAAAGTAAATGCTACTGTTAACGCAAATACGAGTTTTAATTTTATACACACTTATAACAAGCGAGGGGAGTACACCGTGCTGCTGGTTACAGTAAACAAAATGAATTGTGTAGATACTATTCTTAAAAAAAATCTTGTAGTTGTAAATGCCGCCCAGGCAGATTTTGTGGCGGACAGGCAGACTTTATGCCCGGGTGCTGCAGTATCGTTTACCGGGTTAAATACGGGTTTGCTTCCTATAACCCGGTGGGAATGGACTTTTGGAAATGGTAACCTTGATACATCATTGTACCCGGTGGGCAGCCAGGTGTATAATAACCCCGGCACGTATACGGTAGCCTTAAAGGTTACCGACTCTATCGGCTGTACAGGGTACATTCGTAAAACAGGCTATATTAAAGTATCAAGGCCCACAGCAAAATTTATTACAGCAGATACTGCATCTTGTCCGCAGGGAAAAGTCCGTTTTGATAATCTTTCCAGCGGTGCCACATTACAATATCATTGGGATTTTGGAGATGGTAATACATCCAGTGTCAGTAAGCCGGAACATGCATATGATGCAGCAGGAAAGTATACGGTATTACTTGCTGTAGTTGATCAGTTTGGCTGTACGGATACTATGGTGCAGCAGGAGTATATTACGATATTGCAACCACTTGCCAATTTTGTGGTAAGCGATTCCGTTAGTAGCTGTCCTCCCTTTTTTGTGGATTTCAATAATCTTTCATTGGGCTATCACCAGTTGCATTGGGATTTTGGCGATGGCAATACGTCTGCTATGCAGCATCCAAGCCACTCCTATACGATGCCGGGGCTGTACACAGCTACTTTAAAGGCCATAGCACCGGGAGGTTGTATTGCTACAGCAACAGCTAATATGCATGTTGGCGGGCCTTCGGGCAGCTTTACAATCAATACCCCTGTTGGTTGTGATACACTTATGGCACACTTTACTGGTGCATCAGCCAATACCGTTAATTACACCTGGGATTTTGGTGATGGAGCTATTGCCGTTAAAAAAGCTGCTGCCATACAACACCTGTACAATGTGCCTGGTCAATATCAGCCAAAAATGATTGTGGAAGATTCTGCCGGCTGCAGGGTGGTGGTAGAGAGTGAAGTAAGGGTAAAAATTATTTCAGTACAGGCAGGCTTCAGTTTACCACAACAAGTTTTTTGCGATTCCGCCGTATTGCAGTTTGCACCCCATATTTCGGCTAATGAAAATATCAGTACATACTTCTGGCAGTTTGGTGACGGGAGTGTATCAAACCAGCAGCAGCCTTCACATACATTCGGTGCAGGGTTGTATGTGCCGGAATTGCAGGTAATTACCGAAAGTGGCTGCAAGGCTGTATATACAGGTACAGTACCGGTTTCCGTGCAATCGTCGCCATTGGTAACTGTGAAGGGTACCCTTACCGGTTGCACACCATTTTCTACTGATTTATATGCTGAGCCTGCAGAAGGTAGTGTGCCGGTACAGCAATGGTTTTGGTCATTTAATAATGGCTATACCGATACGACCCGTATACCCGGTATCGTTACGTTTCAAAAACCGGGTACTTATACCGCAGACTTGATGGCTATGGCTGTAAATGGCTGCAGCACTCTGGTACATACCACCATGCATGCAGATGCTGCACCGGCTGTAAAGGCTCAGGCTCTTGAGGAGGCAATTTGCAGTGGTGGTAGTACCGTATTGCAGGCAACTGGTGCGGTAAGTTACAGTTGGGAACCGGCTCCAGGCTTAAATTGTTATGACTGTGCAGCACCGGTAGTTACCCCGGGGGCTACTGCCGTATATACTGTAAAAGGTATTTCGGTCAATGGCTGCACGGCCAATGCACAGGTAAAAGTAGAAGTGATACAACCATTACGGGTAACCCATACCGCTGCTAAACAAATGTGTAGTGGTGGTTCGGTACAGTTGGAAGCAGCAGGCGCAGCTAAGTACGCCTGGTGGCCGTCCGTAGGATTAAGTCATCCAATGGCTGCGGTTACGCAGGCTTCACCTACCAGTACAACAGTGTATCGTGTTATCGGCACCGATAGTAAGGGATGTTACAATGATACCGGCTTTGTAAAAGTAGAAGTGGTACCGGCACCAAAAGTAGATGCCGGGGAAGATAAAGTGATTAATGCCGGGCAAACGGTAGAACTGGTGCCTGTTATTTCGCCAGATGTTACAGAGGTATACTGGTCGCCAACCGGTAGCCAGTTCAGAAATATTTATCCGGGTATTGCAGTAAAGCCAGAGGAAACAACAGAGTATACAGCCGAAGTATTGAACAGGGCCGGGTGCAGGGCAAGGGATAAAGTAAAAATTTCTGTGCTGTGCAATGGTACCAATTTATACCTGCCCAATACTTTTTCGCCCAATGGCGATGGTGTAAATGATGTATTTTACCCACGAGGCACCGGTATAGGTTTAATACGAAGCCTGCGGATTTTCAGCAGGGGTGGGCAACTGGTTTTTGAAAAAAATAATTTCAGGCCCAACGATCCGGGTAATGGCTGGAACGGCCAGTACAAGGGAAGGCCGCTGGGTGATGATGTATTTGTGTATACGGTAGATTTTGTATGTGAAAATAACCAGGGTGCAGCACTTAACGGTAACGTATACCTGCTTAAATAAAATGAAGTAGGAGGTGTTGGGATTAATGCCTGCCGGGCAGTTTTACCAGGCTGAACCAAAATCGTTCAATGCTGTTGATGACATGCGTATAATCGCCTGCTTCCACAGGCTTGGTGATATAGCAATTGGCATAATGCTTATATGACTGGTGAATATCCTTTTCAGAAGATGATGTGGTGAGGATGATTACCGGTATATGCTTTAGCTGCTCCGATTGTTTTACACCTGCAAGTACTTCATGCCCGTTTTTCATGGGCAGGTTAATATCCAGCAATATAAGGTCGGGTATGGTTACGCTGGTATAATTCCCTTTTTTATGCAGGTAGTCCAGTGCGTCTTTCCCGTTTTTTACAACGTTTAAGCTGTTGATAAGGCTGCTGCCTTCCAGCGCTTCGGTAGTGAGTAGTATATCACCTTCACTATCTTCCACCAACAAGATATTTACAGGTTGCATAGATGCGTTAAAATTGATAAGGTTTTAAATACACTATGTAATGTATTGCTTTTTATCCGAATATGGCTCGTATGTTAAAAAAAATATGCGTATAACTATAGCCGTTATGGCGTTTCGATTTTCTTTAAAATAGTAAAGAAGAAGCTGCTACCCTTGCCTGGTGTAGATTCTACCCAAATTTCACCACCCAGCGTATCTATAATTTTTTTACAGATGGCCAGGCCCATACCGCTGCCGGAATAGCTGTCGCGGGGGTGCAATCTTTGAAAGATGATGAATATTTTTTCGAAGTACTCCGGTTCAATACCAATACCATTATCCTCAACACTAAACTGCCAGTGTGTTTCTTTTTCTTTGCTATTGATGCGTATTTCGGGGGTGATACCTTCTTTTTTGTATTTGAGGGCATTGCCAATAAGGTTTTGAAATAGCTGACGTAAAGGGGTTTCGTAAGATACAATGGTGGGCAGGTTACTGATTTCAATAATGGCGCTGTCTTCCTCTTTTACATACATAGCCGCTACATCATTTACAAGAGCGGTAAGGTTAATGGTAGTAGCTTCTTTCTCCCATCTGCCTACCCTGGAAAATTCCAGCAGGTCTAATACAATTTGACGCATCCGCCGGGCACCATCCACTGCATAGTGAATATATTTTTTTCCTTTATCATCTAATGCTTCAGCATATTTTTTTTCTAACTGCGTTAAAAAACTGCTGATGGTTCTAAGCGGTTCCTGCAGGTCGTGCGAAGCAATGTAGGCAAACTGCTCCAGTTCCGCATTGGAGAGTGCAAGTTCCCTGGCACGCTGGCTCAGGGCAGTATTTAATTGTTTCAGCGAATCTTCATAAGATTTTTGGGGTGTGATATCCGTAATAGCACCCACCATTTGGATAGCTTTTCCTGCCGCATTTCTTGTTATAATACCACGGTCAATTACAAAGGCATAAGTGTTATCGCCCCTCAGGTAGCGGTATTCAGCCTGCCAGTGTGTAGTGTTACTATCCGCTACTGCTTCGTTTAGTGATTGTTCTACCTGTTCCAGGTCGTCTGGGTGTATATGCATGGCCCAGGTTTCCATTGTTGGTGTTTGCTCATCAGCATCAAATCCAAAAATTGTTTTAAACCCACCGCCCCAATAAAGGGTATCTTTTTCCATATTCCAATCCCATATCGCATCGCTGGTAGCCTGCGTAGCTTTTTCAAACCTGTCGTTACTTTGTCGCACCAGTTCATCGGCATGCCTGCGTATACTTACATCTTTAAAGAAGATAGATATACCTTTTTCGGATGGATATACATTTATTTCAAACCATTTGTTTACTGTAGGGTAGTATTCTTCAAACATCACCTGCCTGCCTGTGTTCATGGCCTCATTATAGTATTTATAAAAATTACTGTCAACGGCATCTGCAAAAACATCCCAAAGCATTTTGCCGGTTATGTCTTCCCGTTTAATGCCAATAATATCTTCTGCCTGGCGGTTCCAGTAAGTAACCGTCCAGTCTTTTGCTATGGAGCAAAAACCATCGCCAATACTTTCGAGGATGCTGTTTCTTTCTTCCAGTGAATCTTGTAAAGCAGCTTCAGCTTTTTTATTTTCTTCTATATTTCTAAAATATACCGAAATGCCATTATGAAACGGGTATACATTTATTTCGTACCAGATATTATGGGCTGGGTATAAAAATTCGGCTGATTCATTTTTCCCGGTTGCAGCCACTTTTTGATATACTTCTTCCTGTATGGTGTTTTTTATTTCGGGAAATAGCTGCCACATATTGCGGCCCAATAATTCAGTAGCATCTTTTTGAAATAGCTTTTCGGCTTCTGAATTGCAGTAGGTAAAGCACCAGTTATTGTCTAAGGCAAAAAAGGCATCAGAAATACTGTCAAGTATCTGCTCTACCTGCAGTTCAAGTTCTTTTTTTTCTGTAATATCTATCACCAGGGAATCCCACAATATGCTGCCATCTGCCATTTTTTGCGGTGTGCCAAAGCCTTCGAGCCATATAAATTTTCCATCCGGCCGCAAACTCCTGTACTGGCAGTGCCAGCGTTCCAGTGTTTGCATTGATTGTTGTATGGAGGTTTGTACCTTGGGGTAGTCGCCACCGTTGAGGGTTTGTTGCCATATCAGGTTAATATCCTGCATACAGGCTTCGGCACTATACTGCCAGATATCGATGGCTGCGCTTGTAAGGTTAAATATTTTGTCGGTGCCATCCGGGTAAAGGATATATTGAAATAATACGCCGGGTATATTATTAGCCGTACGGTTCAGGCGGATTTCGGCAATTTTTCGGGAGGTAATATCCTGTGCGCTTCCGTATACCAGCGTGGGTTTACCCTCTACTATTTCTATTTCTCCTATTTCCCTAATCCATTTTGAATTGCCTTTTGCGGTGATGATTTCAAGTTCTTCATCCCACGACTTGCCGGTGGCAATGGCCTCTTCAAACACTTTAATGCCAATTTCTTTTGAGCGGCCTTCTTTATAAAAGCTGAAGCTGTTATCCATGTCGGGTACAAAGCTTTCATCCACTTCCAGTATGGCACGGGTGATGTCGGAAAAATATACTGTGTTTTTTTCCAGGTTTATTTCCCAGCTACCTATTTGAGCCAGTTTGTTGGATTTATCCAGCAGGGCTTTCAGTTCATGTGTTTCGGTGATATCTTCACCGTAACCGAATATTGCTTCGGTTTTAGATTGCACTTCAGTTCTGCTCCAGGCAATTCTTTTATAGCGGCCGTCTTTTGCCCTCAGCATTTTTTCGCCGGTAAGGATGGCATCCGGGGTAACGGTACTGCTGCTGAGGAGTTGTTGTTTATCTGCAGAGTGTAACAGGTCGGTTAATTTTAGGGCCAGGAGTTCTTCCTGTGTGTAGCCGAGCAACCGGGTAAAAGCAGGGTTTACTTTTTTCAGGGAATTATCGGTGGCAGCGATACATATTAATACCGGCGAAAAAGCGAAAAGCTGCTCCAGTTGATCTTCCGTTTGCTTTCGATTGATGGCTGCACCAAGGAAATGCTGTAGCGCTTCAAAAAGTTTTTTATGAAAATTAAACTGGATGCTTTCTTCATCGCTGCCAAGCACCAGTACACCAATCATTGTATCGTTGTGCAACAGGGGTATCCCTGCAATACATTTTATATTGTTCTGTAAGGCTGCTTCTTTTCGGGCAAAGGATGGTTGCGAATGTAGGTTGTGCCAAATGGTAATCTCTTTGTTTTGCCATACTATGCCCGGCAGGCCTTCGCCCAGGCTAAATTTTTGTATGGTGTGTGCGGCATCGTAAAAATTTGCCTGCTCATTCCCTGACCGCCAGGCTACCAGGTGTATTTCGTCCTGTTCTGTATTGAGCAGCCATGTTTCACAAATACGGCAGCCGCTAAAATGAAGCAGTTGCTGCATGGTATTTCCAAGTGCTTCCAATACATTGCCGGATTTATTAAATAGTGTACTAATATCTGCGAGTAGTTGCTTTTGCAGGGCTTCGTTTTGCTGTATGGTAACATCACGTTCTATTGCAATCCAGTGCGTATACCAGCCATTTTCATCAGCAATAGGATTGATGGAAAGGTTAATCCAGAACTCTTCACCGTTTTTTTTGTAGTTGATTAAAGTTGCTTCGCAGGGCTCCCAGCGGCGCAGTGCTTTGCCCAGTTTTTTTAAAGCTGCTTTATCTGTTTTAGGCCCCTGCAGGATGCGTGGCGTTTTGCCAACTACCTCTTCGGCTGTATAACCTGTAATGGTGGTGAAGGCATTGTTTACATACACGATGGCCGGCCCGGGTTCATCCTGTGGTTCAGCTTCGGTGATCAGTACAGCATCATTGGTGCTAAGGATAACATTTTCCATCAGCCGAAGCCGTATCTCTTCGTTTTTATCATCAGTAATATCTTGTACGGTGCCTTCAAAAGCTATTACGTTGCCGCTGTCGTCTTTAACCAGTCGGCCCAGTTCATGTACCCATTTAATGCTGCCATCTGGCAGCAGTATCCTGTGAGAGAAATTAAGTGCTGTGGTGCCGGATAGGGCTTCTGACTGCTTTTTAGCAAAGCGTTTACGGTCTGCCGGATGTATGCTGTTAAAAAATGCATCATAATCCACCGGGAAGTTTTTTGGGTTTCGGCCCCAAATGCTGTACACTTCTTCCGACCAGCTTAACTGGTTGTTAGCCGGGTTCAAACTCCAATAACCCAGCTTCGCAATTTGAGTAGCTGTTTTTAATTTCTGCTCCGAGTGTTTTATGGCTTTCAGGAAATTTTCTTTTTCCGTTACATCATCACATACCATTATAGCACAGTCGGCATTATGGTATACAATTTTGCTTGCAGCTACATCCATGCTCATCGGCTTGCCGGCTTTATCCTGGTGTGTAAATACACCAAGCCTCACCTGGTTTTCTGCTTCAGTTATTTTGTGGTGTGTTTTTAATAATTGAATCAACTGGCCAGGGGGTAGTAAGTCTTTAAGGGTAAGGCTTAAAAATTCGGCCCTGGTGTAACCGTAGTGTTGCAGTGCAGCTGCATTAACATCCAGCATGTTAAAATTATCCAGCTTATATATCCAAATTGGCTGGAGGCTGGTTTCAAAAAGTTTGCGGTATTTTTCTTCCGATTGCTGCAGTTGTTTTTCTGCTTCAATACGGAAGGTTACATCCCTAAAGTTGTCGATGATGCCATTGATGTCGGGGTTGTGCAACATGTTGGTGAGGGTGGCTTCCAGCCAGCGCCAGCTTCCATCTTTATGCCTTATCCGGCCGGTATACCCTTGCATAGGTATGCCGGGTTTCCGCAGGCACTCTTCCATTTTATTGCTCACCGGGGCTATATCTTCCGGGTGTATTAGTTCAAACAGGTTAAGTGATAATGCTTCTTTTTCCGTATATCCAAGTACGTTGGTAAGCGAAGGCGAAACATAGGTGGCGTTACCCTTGCTGTCCAGAATGGCAAAGGCATCTGCAGCATTTTCAATAAGTGTTGTAAACCGTTTTTCATTAAAGCTTTGTACCGCCTTGTTTTTTGTTGCAGCAGGGCTAATAATGGCAGGCTTCTTTTTATAAAGAATTATGGTAATTGTAACGGAGCCATCTGCAAGTTGCAGGCTGCTGATGGTTGCATGGGTGGGTAATGTTTTTTTTTGCTTTGTTAGTATGGTGCATGATTGTGGTATTGCAGCATCCGATGCCGCAACTTTTTTCAGCGTTTTTTTGAAGCTGTCCTGTTCTTCTTTAACGAGGAGTTGTACAAAACCAGTTTCGTTTAATTCGTGGATGCTGTAACCGGTTAGTTTGCAAAACTGCTTGTCTGCACTTTTTATGATTCCCGTATTATTCGTGTTAAGCAGGCCAGCCGGCAATAAGGCATTGTTTGCACGTCCTTTTGTGGTTTGTTGTTTTTTTATATCGGCTGCTTTTTTTGTTGGCATGGCTCAGTAATAGCAGGTTTCGGTTAAGATTGATTGTCGATGGGGATAACCACTTCAATTTCGCAGCCCTTTCCGGGCATTGAAAACAGGCTGAACTTTCCTTCCAGTATTTCTGCTCTTCGTTTCATATTAGCCAGGCCAATACCTTTACTGTTGTTCTTTTCAGCGTCGAAGCCCGTGCCATTGTCCTGCAGGTGCATACGCAGTGTGGTGCCTGATGATGTAAGACTGAGGTTAACGGCAGATGCGTTGGCATGTTTTTTAATATTGTGCAGTTGCTCCTGTAATATCCTGTACAGGTTTAGCTGAATTTCTCTTTTGAATATTCTTTTTTCGATAACAGTATCTACATAGGTTGTTGTTTTCCATCCGCACTCCCCGGAAAAGCTGTTGAGTAATCTTTGCAGCGCTTCAATAACAGAGGTTTCATCAAAAAAGGCTGGTGCCAACTGGTGGGATAGATTACGAATTTCCTTATTGACAGTATCGATGGTTTCGAGTGTATTGTGCAGCAGGGGCATTGCTTCCCTTGGGAGATGGCTTTTTAACATGCCGGCAAATAACTGTGAGGCTGCCAGCAACTGGCATACATTGTCGTGCAGTTCGGTGCCAATTTCGTAACGTTCTTCTTCCTGCGTTTTTATAATAGCCCGGGTTATTCTTTCTTCTGCATCCAGTTTTTCTGTAAGGTCTACAATGGTAATATAGTTCAGCAGCATGCCATCATGCATGAGGGGCCTGCAATACAGGTCAACAACAAGTATTTCGCCTTTGCTGTTTTTATGCTTATACCTGCCCCGGTATACAATTGAATCGTTTGTCTCGGCATCATCCAGCTCGGTATACTTTGGTTCATCAAACAGTGCATAAAAAGAAATTCCGGTAAAGTCTTCGCTGTTGTATTGATATAATTCAAGCGCAGCCTTATTACTTTGAACAATTTTTTTTGTTATTGGATTAAAGATGAGCATGGGCTGCGGACTTAAAAAAAACAGGTCGCTGAATTTTTTTTCTGAATCCTGTAGCTGCTTATTGATTTTTTTACGTTCGATAGAGTAAATGATACTTTTAAAGAGTGTGCCCGGGGTTAGTTCGTCTTTTATCAGGTAATCAGCAACGCCGATGCTGATGGAGTGAATACTAAAGTTAATATTGGTGTTGCCGGTAAAAATTACTACAGGTATATCGCCGGCTTTTTCGAGCATAGCTTTCACTAATGCCTCGCCATCTTTATCGGGCAGGGAAAGGTCGAGCAAAATAATATCCACCTCGTTGGCATGCTGGCCCAGGTATTCGGCGGCTTTATTGTAGGTTTTTAGGTGTGTGGCCGTAAACTGCCTGAAACACTCTTCCAGGTAATCGTTGATAATTTCAAAGTCGGTGGGGTTATCTTCTACAATAAGTATGGAATAAGGTTTGTCGCTCAGGTACATGCTAACCTGTTTTTTTTGAGATAAGGTAAAAAGGAATTTTAAATATACATTAATCGCCGCTTTAATACAAAGTGTATTTAAAAAATAACAAAGGCAGCAGCTAAATTGGGCGGAATGTTTTGTTAACGCAGTTCAGTAAGGGTTACTTTTTTAGTAGTAATGGAAAGCTGGTGGGTGATGCCTGATTTAAGTGCAACATTTTCTGTAGCATGTCCTACCGGGAAGTTAAAGCATACCGGGTAGTTGTACTCCTGTATCATTTCGGCGATGCTGTCATTCACTGTTTTACCAAAAGGACGTTCGGTATCCTTTATGCCGGAAAAACTGCCTACAATCAGCCCGGCAAGTTGCTGCAGCTTGCCGCTGCGTTTTAATTGCAGCAGCATGCGGTCGATATTATAGATGTACTCACCAATATCTTCTATAAAAAGAATTTTGTTTTTGGTATCAATGTCAGAGGCTGTGCCGCATACATGTGCCAGCAGGGCAAGATTACCACCAACTAACTGGCCGGTGGCAATACCTTTTTTGTTAAGCGTATATCCATCACAGGTATAGTTTATTTTTTTTCCTGTAATAGCATTACGGATAGAAGATATAAAAGGGTTATTGCCCTCGTTAAATGCAGCAGCCATCGGGGCATGTAGTGTGGCAATTTTATACTTGCTGTGTATGTGGGTATGCAGTGCCGTTATATCGCTGTAGCCAATCAGCCATTTTGGTTTTTTTTTAAACCGGGTAAAGTTGATAGTATCAATAATACGGGTTATTCCATACCCGCCCCGTCCAAAAATAATGGCATCAATGGCATCGCTATCCAGCATAGCCTGCAGTTCGTTTAATCTTTCCTCATCGGTGCCGGAAAAGTAGTTTTGAGAGGTGCTGCCAAGGGTTTTACCAATCATTACCTGGAAGCCCCATTGTTGTAATGTATGTATACAGGATTGTGCTTTTTCGGCTGCCATATATCCTGCGGGGCAGGTAATGGCGATGGTACTGCCCTTTTTGAGATATGGGGGTATTTTAATCATGTGTAACTACCTGCTGTAATTGGGGGCTTCTTTAGTGATGGCAATATCGTGTGCATGGCTTTCCCTCATGCCTGCATTGGTGATTTTTACAAACCTGGCTTTTTGCAGCGATTGTATCGTGTTGGCACCGCAGTAACCCATGCCTGCCCTTAAGCCGCCGGTGTATTGGTGTACCACTTCTCTTAAGGAGCCTTTAAAAGCCACCCGGCCTTCAATGCCTTCCGGCACAAACTTTTTAATATCATCTTCTACATCCTGGAAGTACCTGTCGCTGCTGCCCTGTGCCATAGCACCCAGTGAGCCCATACCCCGGTATTGTTTAAACCGGCGGCCCTCATAAATGATGGTTTCGCCGGGGCTTTCTTCTGTGCCTGCAAATACATTACCCATCATGACGCAGCTTGCACCTGCAGCAAGTGCTTTTACCATATCGCCGGTGTAGCGTATGCCGCCATCGCTAATGATACCTACCCGTTTGTTTTTTAGTGCATGTGCCGCCTCCATTACGGCAGTAATTTGTGGTACTCCTGTGCCGGCTACTATCCTTGTAGTGCAGATAGAGCCGGGGCCAATACCAACTTTAACAGCATCGGCACCTGCATCTGCTAATGCTTTTGCACCTGCTCCTGTGCCTACATTACCGGCTATTACCTGCAAGCCTTTGAATGATTTTTTTACTGCTTTTAAAGTATCGATTACTCCCTTGGTATGCCCATGTGCACTATCCAGGCAAATAGCGTCTACCCCTGCCTGGTGTAAGGCTGCTACCCGGTTGAGTGTATCACGGGTGATGCCAACGCCGGCGCCTACCAGCAGCCTGCCATAACTGTCTTTAAGAGCGTGTGGGTGCGATTTAAGTTTTAGTATATCGCCAAATGTAAAGAGGCCGGTAAGTACGCCGGCTTTATTGACTACAGGCAGTTTTTCTATTTTGGTTTTTTTAAAGATGAGTTCAGCTTTTTTTAAATCTGTACCGTCTGGAGCAGTTACCAGGTTTTCTCTGGTCATTACGGTACTTACTTTTTCCCTGCCATTTGTTTCAAAGCGTAAATCCCTGTTGGTGAGTATGCCTACCAGTTTTTTTTGTGCATCCACAATGGGAATACCACCAATTTTATTTTCTTTCATAATGCGTAATGCTTCGGCAATACTGGCATCAGGCGTTAGGGTGATGGGGTCCAGTATCAGTCCGCTTTCACTCCGTTTTACTTTACGCACCTGGTCGGCCTGTCGTTCTATGGGCATGTTTTTATGTAGTATACCCAGTCCGCCTTCTCTTGCCAGTGCAATAGCCAGTGCGGCTTCGGTAACTGTATCCATGGCGGCGCTCAGCATGGGTATATTGAGCCTGATGGACGGTGTTAGTTGTGTGCTAATGTCTACATCACGGGGCAGTACTGCTGAGTAGGCGGGTATTAGCAATACATCATCAAATGTTAAGCCTTCGCCGAAAAATTTGTCTGATTGAATTTGTGAGGGGTGGTTCTTTATCGTTGCCATGTGCAAAGATAAAGGAATAAGTATTGAAGCAAAATGTGCTGAAAAAATGTTGGGCAGTTTTTTTAAAGCCTGCCCTGTTTATAAAGGCACTACAAGGAGGTTTTTTACCACTTCCCGGCTCAGTAATTTTTGATGTTTTTTGTTGATTTTTACATGAAAGGTTTCATCAAACTCTTCGATGGCTTCTACCATAATTTCATCTCCAAGGGATAGTTGATTTTTAGTGAGGTACTGCAAAAAGCTGTTGGAGTGGTTTTCAACGCCGGTAAGTTTTACTTTGCTTCCGGCAGGGTATTCAAGCAGGGGTTTACTGCTTGTTTTGGCAAACCTGCCCCTGGCATCGGGGATAAGGTCGCCATGTGGGTCGGCTTTAGGGTAGCCTAAATGTTTGTCCAGGTTTTCAATTAATTCCTCGCTGGTTACATGTTCCAGTTGTTCGGCTATATCATGTACTTCATCCCACTTAAAGCCCAGCTTACTTACAAGCCACACTTCCCATAAGCGGTGCTTGCGTATGATGCTGATCGCTATAAATTTTCCGGTATCTGTGAGCCTTACTCCTCTTGATTTTTCGTAGGCTACTAACTTTTTAACTGCCATTTTTTTGATGAAATCAGTAACCGAGGCTGCACTTACTTCAAGTGTTTCGGCAAGGGCAGAGGTGCTTACCATACCGCCATTTTTTTCATGCAGTTTATAAATGGCTTTCAGGTAGTTTTCTTCGGCTAATGAGGTCATATTCCGGCATTTATGCAAAAGTGCCAGATTTTTTTTATTAAAAGTATTTTTAGGTTAGCCTAATTTTATATTTTTGTACTCCAAAATATTTTTATTGATTTTTAGTATGATGAAATTATGCCGGCTGTTTTTGGTGATTGTGGTATTACTGTTTCCAGTACTGGCTTTTAGCCAGGCGGGCACTATCAGTGGTACTGTTACCGGCACAAAAGGTATGGTTGCGGCTGCCAGCATCCACCTGCGGGGCTCAAAAAAATTTACGATTACTGATACTGCCGGTTACTTTACTTTAAGGCAGGTGCCTTTTGGCAGGCGTGTGGTAGAGGTCTCTGCTGCTGGTTACCAAGCTAAGCTGTTGCCGGTAGTGCTGCAGCATACCGATACTGTTGTAGCTATAGCATTGGAGGAAAATATGGCTTTAATTGATGAGGTGGTAGTTACAGCCGGTATGAGAACAGTAAGCAAAATGGCCAGCCCAATACCGGTAGAAGTGTATGCACATAGTTATTTTAAAAAAAATCCTTCTCCCAATATTTTCGAGAGCCTGCAAATGGTGAATGGGGTACAGCCCCAATTAAACTGTAACGTGTGTAATACCGGTGATATACATATCAATGGTATGGAAGGCCCATACACCATGATACTAATAGATGGTATGCCCATCGTTAGCAGCCTTGCTACGGTGTACGGCCTTTCGGGGATACCCAATAGTATGGTGAAGCGTATAGAAATTGTAAAAGGGCCTGCATCTACGCTGTATGGCAGTGAGGCAGTTGGGGGATTAGTGAACATTATAACCCGTGATGCCGCTTCGGCAGAAGCTTTCAGGGCAGATGTATCGGGTACGAGTGTAGGTGAATATACGGCTGATGTTTCGGCGGGTTTCAAACTGAAAAATGCAGCGGCATTGCTGGGGGTGAGCTATTTTAATTACCAGCAACGCAGGGATATTAATAACGACAATTTTACCGACATCGCCCTGCAGCATCGTTTATCTGTATTCAATAAATGGAGCTTTGGTACGCACCGTAGCAGGCCTGCCTCAATTGCACTGCGGTATGTTACGGAAAACCGCTGGGGTGGTGAGATGCATTGGCAGCCGGTGTACAGGGGTAGCGATAAAGTATATGGTGAAAGTATACAAACCAACCGTGCTGAAATGATTGTCAACCTGCCGTTCAGCAGTAAGTGGCAGGCAGATGTATCGTATAACTGGCATTTACAGGATAGTTATTATGGAACTGTAAAATACCATGCCAGCCAGCAGGTGGCGTTTACCCAGTTAAGATGGGGCGCTGAGTATGGCCGGCATAACATCATTGGGGGTATTCCTTTACGTTATACCTATTACAATGATAATACACCGGCAACTGCAGGTGGTGGTGGTATACACAGTTTTTTGCCAGGTATTTTTGTACAGGATGAAATGAAAGCCGGCAAAAATTTTTTATTGCTGGGTGGCCTGCGTTATGATTATAACAGTGATCATGGTTCAATATTTACCCCACGTATTGCTATTAAGTACACACCTAATACGCAGCATACGATAAGGCTAAGCGGGGGTAGTGGTTACAGGGTGGTGAATTTGTTTACTGAAGATCATGCAGCCCTTACAGGCGCCAGGTCGGTACTAATTGCGGAAGCTTTAAAGCCGGAGCAATCGTGGAATGGAAATATTAACTATAGTGCTTTTGTGCGGTATGGCAGTGGTTTTGTCAATTTTGACCTCAGCGGCTTCTATACTTATTTTAGTAACAAAATTGTGGCAGATTATCTTACTGATCCGCAAAAAATTATTTACAATAACCTGGATGGATATGCGATATCCCGTGGTATAACTTTTAATGCCGATTTGAATTTTACCAACAGGCTCCGCATTAATGCCGGTGCTACCTGGATGGATGTTTTTACGGCAGATAAAACAGCAGATGGGAAAAGCATTTTTACACCACAATTATTTGCCCCACGTTTTTCAGGCACATTTGCTATCAGTTATCCATTTAGCAGGGCAGGTTTGCTGCTTGATTTTACCGGCCGGGTAAACGGGCCGATGCACCTACCCGTAGTACCTGATGATTTTAGAAGGGAACTGTCGCCGACTTATGGCATACTTAACCTGCAACTAACCAAAACCTGGAGCAACAGGGTGGAAGTATACACTGCAGTTAAAAACCTGTTGAACTTTATACCTGCCAATCCTATTTTACATGCTGATGATCCTTTTAACAGGCCCGGTGGAAAATATTTCGATAACAACGGTGAGGCCCGGCCTGATACTAACCCTTACGGTTACCAGTTTGACCCATCATATAATTATGCTGCCGTACAGGGCGCCAAACTTCTGGTTGGTGTTCGCTGGCAAATGCAGTAATGTATTAACATGCCCTGATACAAAAAACCCCTGTACAAATACAGGGGTTAATTTTTTTAAGTAAACAATCGTGTCATGCGGCTGAGCTGTTTTGTTGAGTTGGCGGTTGTTCTGCTTCCCTGAAATACTGTGCCAGTGAAAGCATGCCGCTTCCCTCGATGAGGAATACAATTAAGAGCAGCAGGATGATAATGGAATAAGGCAGGCTGGTTTCTGTAGTGAAGAAACCTTTTTTGGAATTGATAAAAAATACGGCACCGATAAGAACCGGCATTTGTATAAGAGAAGCAAACCTGGTAAAAAGGCCAATGATGATGAGAAAGCCTCCCCCGATATGGATCCATGGGATAGCATGGGCAATCCATTCGCTGTGAGACTGAAATACACTGGCATCAATCGAAGTTTGCAACTCAGCCGTATTATCCAAAAAATTTACGCCTCTCAGCAGGAGTGCGGCTCCTAGCGCCACCCTGATCAGCGCAAGCCATTTAGGGTTGTGCGACGCTGTCCAATCTCTGAACTTGGTAATAGCTGACATAGTAAATGGGTTTTGGTAATGAATGAGTTGTTCGGTTGTAATCTACAAAATATTAATAATCCATACAAACAACCACCAAAAAAATATTTAGCCTTTAAATGCCATCATAAAAAATCAGTCTGTTACTTCTATCATATACGACAGCAGCATCTTGTTGTTAATCAACACATTTACCGGGTAAGTATCAGCTTCGGCAAACTTATGGTTGAATTTGAGTAACCCATTTTGATATTTAATGTCCATCGTTTTAGTTTCTGTTTTTTTGCCCTGTATAATTTGCAGCGCTACAATTTGTACCGTAGCGCCAGGGTTAAGGGCTATGCTAAACTCTAAAGGATTTTTAAGTTTGGTTTTAATATAACCGCCTGCAGGCATAAATTTGGTAAGACCAAGTTCATAAGCCGCATTTTTTACCAACGGCATAGCCATAAATGATTTTACATCTTTTGTGCCTGGCCCCAGCAGCCAGGCGGTATTATCGGGCAGGTGCTGAAAGTTGAATATGGTTTTATCGGCAAAAAAGTAGGCATCGTTGTAGGCTTTTGTAAACACCGTCATTTTATCATCAATAAAACCGCTGCCCCAGGCAGGGTCGGCATACTGCCAGGATTCCGGGCTGGTACCCAATTGTACAACCGCCCAGCTATGGTTAAAGTTGTCGGGTTTTTCATTTATATCCTCAGTGGTATACCGGGCATAACCATCCACTGTAAGGCAGCGAATTTTTGCCACACTGCACATGTCCTGGAAAAGTGCTGCATATCCGTAAGCGTTAGCTTTCCTGTTTTTTAATACTTCCTCAGTTGTCATCTTTTCGTTACCACTGCTTTTAAATCGTTTTACATCAAAACTGATATTGTTGGCAATCCAGCAAAAAATTGCCCTTACTTTATCTGCGTTGCTGCTAAAGTTTTTTGTAAGGATATGGCTGATGGTACCCATATTGAGGGAATCCATACTGCCCAGCGTTTGTACGTATTCGTCTACCTGCTTATACTGGCTGCTGGCCTGGGCTGTGCTTACTGCAGGCATCAATAACAAAATGCTGCTGAATAATGCCACGTAAAATTTGATTTTCATACTACCTCAATTTTTAAAAGTAAAGTGTGCCTGAAAATAGAATTTGTTTGAAGGCGAAAAAAAAATATTTCGTTAATAAAACCATGCTTTTTGTATTTCCGTAACTCTTCATCGAACAAATAACTTTTACAATCAATTAAAAAATCTGGTTATGGCAAAAGCAACATTCAACATGGGGCATGGGATATTTATGACCTTAATTGCCCTCTTCGCAATCAATCTTTCTTCTTGCAAAAAAGAATCCGCCAACCGGCCCGATATGCCGGTTGCTAAGCCGGATATTGAGTTTTACACCATTAATGCATCCGGCGATTTGGCAAAGTATAATGCAAAAAGCACCACTTCACCTATTGCATCGGTGGCCGTAAGTGGCCTGCAACCCGGCGAAAATATTCTTGGTATAGATTTTAGACCGGCTACCGGCGAATTGTATGGGTTGGGCAGTACAAGCCGCCTTTATGTTATCAACCTGTCAACCGGTGCTGCAAGAGAAATAGGCGCCGGTCAATTTACGCCGGTATTGAATGGCAATATTGTTGGCTTCGATTTTAACCCTACGGTAGATCGTATACGTATTGTAACCAGCACCGGGCAAAACTTACGGCTGCATCCCGAAACAGGAGCTATAGTAGCAACCGACGGCAACATTAATGGCCCCGCCAGCCCAATGGTAACAGCGGTTGCTTATAGTGGTAATAAAGCCGGCGCTACATTTACCACGCTTTTTGATATAGATATAAATAATAAAAAATTGTACAAACAAATACCTCCAAATGATGGTGGCCTGGTAGAGGTTGGCAATCTTGGTGTAACAGCTACCGGCGAAGGTGGTTTTGATATTTCGCCAGATGGTGCTGTAGCCCTTGCTGCATTGGTTGTAGATGGCAAATCCTCGTTATTTAGCATTGATACAGCTACAGGCAAAGCCAGCCGGCTGAGCGATTTTGGCGGCAGTTCGATGATAAAAGGATTGGCAATACCAACCGAGCCTGTAGCTTATGCTGTAGATGAAAGCAACAACCTGCTAATTTTTAATCCTATGACTCCTGCTACCCCGGTGATGAAGCCAATTACAGGCATAGCAATAGGGGATAAAATTACCGGGATAGATTTCAGGCCATTGAACGGCCAGTTATATGCAATAGGCAGCGGGGGTAATTTATATACTTTAAACACTGCTTCGGGTGCTGCAGCAATGGTTGGGCCTGGCGCATTTACTACTTTATTTGGTTCGTACGCTGGTTTCGATTTTAATCCTACTGTAGACAGGATAAGGCTTATTACCAATACAGGCCAAAATTTGCGCCTGCATCCCACAACAGGCTTACTGGTAGCCGTGGATGGAGCCCTAAATCCAGGTACACCTAACGTAACCGCAGCCGCCTATACTAATAATTTTGCCGGTGCAACAACCACTACTTTGTTCGATATTGATTGTGCTACAAATAAACTGTACAAACAAATACCACCCAATGATGGTACACTTGTAGAAGTAGGGGCACTTGGCATCAATCCTCAATCGGATAACGGATTTGATATTGGCAGCACCAGTGGTATTGCCTATGCCCTCCTAACTGTAAGCGATAAAACAGCCATTTATACTATTAACCTGGAAACAGGTGCCGCAACAAAAATGGCTGATTTTCCGGTGAAGACAAGAGGGTTTGCCTTAGGGCTGGGTTTTTAGTGCCGTACAAAGTAAAGTTCAAAAATCCGCAGGTATTGCCTGTGGATTTTTTTATTTTGGCAGTATGGTTCAGTTTGAAGCAACGCTGCAAAAATTTGAAAAGCAAGCCGACAAAACCGGCTGGACTTATATTGAAATACCTGTAACCATAGCCCGGGAAATAAAGGCAGGCACAAAAAAATCTTTTAAAGTAAAAGGGCTGCTCGATGCGTTTGTCATCAGCCAGGCATCCTTAATACCGGTGGGCGACGGCAACTTCATTCTTCCCGTTAATGCTGCTATGCGAAAAGGTACCGGCAAGCGTAAAGGTGCCCGGCTTTTGGTACAACTGGAGGAGGATAAAGAAGTATATACGATAAATCCTGTTTTTTTAGAATGTATGGCAGAGGAGCCGGAAGCTGTGGCTTATTTTGAAACTTTAACCCCATCGCACCAGCGCTACTTTAGCAAATGGATAGATAGTGCCAAAACCGAAAAAACCCTGGTTAGCCGAATAGCGAGGGCTGTTAATGCCCTTTCAAATAAAATGGATTATGGCACCATGCTGAGGTCATCTAAGGTTAATGGTATGCCTTAAGGCTTAGGGTTAACCAAAGTATTTGTAAAAAGAAAAGCCCCGTAACTACGGGGCTTTTTTAATGTATTTCTTGTATTAATGAGGTCTGATAATAATTTTTACACCTGTGTAGCCTGGTGTTATTTCTGGTACGGCAATTTTATATGTATACGGCAGTATATAAGTGATATTTCCCTTTTGGTAAGTAACCAATGAATTATTTACGATACCACTGCCGATAGTAGGGGTATTATTGGTAGAAAGCAGGCTTCCTTTATAACTTAATCCTGATTTTAAATTGAAACCAATAGAACTTTTAAGGTTGATACCGGTAGCTATGTTGAGGTTTGTTTTAGCTTTTTTACCGGTGCCACGATCAGCAAATACGGCACCCACAATGCCCGTAAGCAGTGTGATAACCAGTACTTTTTTAAAAATTTGCTTCATGGCAATGATTTAATGACGATACAAATGTAACCAAATAAATTGTTAATCCACAAACCGCTTATCCATTATTTTCACAGTTATTTAACGCACAGAAATAAAAAAGGTTACAAAAAAAACGATGTTTGTTCAAATTCATGTAATTTACAGAAACCCACTATCACATGAGCAATTATCCTTACAGGCAAGACAGGGAGGAGTTAAAGGAACTTTTGAGGCAATTTGAAAACTTAAAATCCGGGAAAAACCACTCCTACCTCGAAGAAGATTCTTTCGGGAAAATCATTGATTATTACGATGAAAAAGACCAGTTGCCACTGGCACTGGAAGCGGCAGATTATGCGGTAGAGCAATTTCCTTATTCTTCAGATTTACTCATCAAAAAGGCTGATCTATTAATTGCCAGTAAAGATTACAAGGCAGCACTCCGTATACTTGAAGATTCGGCCATATTGGACAAGGGGGATGTAAATCTGTATATTTTAAAAACCGATGTTTACCTGGCACTTGACCGTCAGGAAAAGGCAGCAACAGTACTTGAAGCTGCTTTGCATTATTTTGAAGGTGACGAAAAAATAGATTTACTCTTTGAACTGGCGGATGTGTATGATGATTACGAAAACTTTGATAAAGTGTACGACTGCCTTAAACTGGTGCTTGAAATGGACCCCAGTAATGAAGAAGCACTTTACAAAATTTGTTTTTGGACCGATTTTACCGGCAGGAATGAAGAGGGTATCCGGCTGCACCAGGCCATTATTGATGAGTATCCATTTAATGAACTGGCATGGTTCAACCTGGGTGCCGCTTACCAGGGGCTTAAATTGTACGAAAAAGCAATAGATGCTTACCAGTATGCTGTGGCGATAGATGAAAAATTTGACTATGCGTTGCGAAATATGGGGGATGCTTACCTGCGCCTGCGCCGGTATAAAGATGCAATAGAAGTATTACAGCGTGTGCTGGAACTTGCCCGGCCCGAAGATGTGATATACGAAGCCATTGCCCATTGCTACGATAAAATGAAAAATTATGCCCAGGCAAGATTTCATTACCGTAAGGCCACCCACCTTAGCCAGGAAAACAGCCAGCTTTACTTCAAAATAGCCTGCACTTATATGAACGAAGGGGCATGGGAAAGTGCGATAAAAAATTTGCAAACCGCTATGCAGATATATCGCCTGCAGCCAGAATATAACCTGGCAATGGGGCAGTGTTGTGTGCAAATGGGTAAGGTAGAAGAGGCTGTGCTGTATTTTGGAAATGTGGTAAAAGTAAAACCCAAAAATTCCAGTGGCTGGATTGAACTGTTAGCATGCCTGTACCAGGCCAACTGTTTTGAAGAAGGTGTAGAATATGTAGAACATGCATTACAATTTACTGGCGGCAAGCCCGTTTTTCGATTTTATAAATGTGCTTTTTTGCTGGCTACCGGCAAAACAAAGGAAGCTTTGTTGCAGTTGGAAGCAGGTATGGAACAAAATTCCAGACTTGTAAAAAAACTGCTGGAACTTAACCCTGCATTACTCCAAAACCAATTGATAGTGGACGTAATTGCCCGTTACAAAAAAAAGCATAAGTAATAAGTTTTACCCATCTTTAAACGGTTTGATAGCTGTTGGCAGATACACTGCTGTCTTTTTAGTTCCCCGTAATTATCTTTGCGCCAAATAAAAAAGGATTCATGAATTTTCACCTGTCGCAGATTCCCGAACGCAATACAAAACCCCGTGAGCATGGTATTACAATGGTGATGGATAAAGGGCTTAGCATTCAGGAAGCGGCCAACTTTATGAGTGTATCTCATCCGCATGTAGATATTGTTAAGCTGGGCTTTGGCACATCTTATGTAACCCCAAACCTTAAAGAAAAACTGGAGATATACCGTTCCTACGATATTCCCATCTATTTTGGCGGTACACTCTTTGAAGCTTTTTTGGTACGCAACCAATTTGAAGACTATATTAACGTTTGCAGGGAATTTGGCGTACAATACATGGAAGTAAGCGATGGTTCCATTACTATACCCCATGCTGAAAAGTGCGGCTATATTGAAAAACTTACAAAGCATGGCATTGTACTCAGTGAGGTAGGTAGTAAAGATGCTGCACATATTATTCCGCCCTATAAGTGGATTGAACTGATGAAAGCCGAGATAGAAGCTGGCTCAACCTATGTAATTGCCGAAGCCCGTGAGGCCGGTAATGTAGGGATATACCGTGGCTCAGGCGAGGTAAGGGAAGGGCTGGTGCAGGAAATACTCACACAAATACCCGAAGAAAAAATTATTTGGGAAGCACCCCAAAAAGCACAACAACTTTATTTTTTAGAGCTTATTGGTTGTAATGTTAACCTCGGCAATATCGCTCCATCCGAAGTAATAGCACTCGAAAGTATGCGTATAGGCCTGAGGGGTGATACATTTTCACTTTACCTAGATAAAGAAACCGCCTGATGAATTTATATGGCTTAATCGGGTACCCCCTGGGGCACTCTTTTTCCAAACAGTATTTTACCCAAAAATTTCAGCAGGAAGGTATTACGGATTGTGCTTTTGAAGCATTCCCCATACCGTCAATTGAACAATTTCCTGCATTGTTAAAAGCACACCCAAATTTAAAGGGGTTGAGTGTTACCATTCCGTATAAGGAAACAGTAATGCAGTATATAGATGAGGTATCGGACGAAGTAAAATTTATAGGTGCAACAAACAGTATAAAAATTAGCGAAGGGAAACTCAAAGCCCATAATACAGATATCATCGGCTTTGAAGCCAGTTTTGCTGCATTATTGAAACCCAACCATCAAAAAGCTCTTGTATTAGGTTCTGGTGGCGCTTCTAAAGCAGTACAGTATGTACTAAAAAAAAGAGGCATAGAATTTTTAATTGTTTCCAGGAATGAAAATCCTGCCCCCGGATATATTACCTATTCAGCCATAAACGAACAAATTATGGCCGGGTACCCGTTGATAATCAACTGCAGCCCTGCCGGTATGGAGCCCAACTATGGTACCTGTCCGGATATCCCTTACCAATTACTAACTCCACAGCATTACCTGTACGACCTGGTGTACAAACCCTCCGAAACCTTGTTTTTACAAAAAGGAAAAGAAAAAGGAGCCACGGTACAAAATGGTTATGAGATGCTGATACTGCAGGCCGAGGCCAGTTGGAAAATATGGAATCATTTGTAGTAAAAAACCACTCCGTCTAATCCATTTTTGTCTGATATAGCATTTATGCTGTCATCCTGAGGTACGAAGGATCTGCCGGCTTCCCTGTCATCCTGAACGCAGTGAAGGATCTGTTGGTAAATGTGATAAATGTTCAGCTTCAGTTTTACTGTCTAGCCAATTCCTCTCCCGATTGTTATCGGGTCGGAATGATAAAATACTTTTCAAATATTTCTCTCTGGGTAGCTATTGGAATGGCAAAGTCTTACTCGATCTGTCATCCTGAGGTACGAAGGATCTGCCGGGCTGTGCAGCAGGCGCTGGGCGTATGTACCATTATTAGGCAGATTCCTCTTCCGCTATGGCGGAATCGGAATGAAAAAATACGTTTAACCGATTCCTCTCCCGATAGCCAACTGGACGGAATGCCAAAATCGCTGCCTTGGTGGTCTCGGAGGTATACCAGCTTACTGTTCCCCTTTTAACAATTGCATCAGTTTGCTGCTAACCGGTACAGGCCTTTTACGGGCATAGTCAAAGCTTACCATACCGGTAAAAGCCAGTGCTATTATTACCGGGTTACCCTGGCGCAGGGCCTGCATACGATAATATATTTCAAACCTTGCACCATTAATTGCGCCAGCGTAAAGTTCTACTTGTATCGTATCGCCGTAAAATGCTTCTTTTTTAAATTCTATCGCAAGGCTGCTCATAATCATACCGGCACCACCGGCATCCAGTTCGCTGTAATTATTGGCGGCCAGCCATTGTACCCTTGCTTCATGTATCAGCGATACAAAAGCATCGTTGCCTACATGATTGCCATAGTTGATATCAGAAATACGCACCGGGATAATAATTTGTGCCAGTGCATTTGTAGCCGGGATTTCAATTTTTGCTGTAAACATATTGCAGTTGTTTGCTCAAACAAATAAAATAAAAATCCTGCCAACCGGCAGGATTATACCTCAAATAAAAGTGTGTTTTTATTTTTCTTTTACAAGCTTACTCAGTTCAATAATATCCATAAAATTTGAAGGTGATGGGGTAATGGTGTTTTGAATCATTTTGTCCCGCCAGTTTTTAAACTTGCCCTTCCAGTAAGTACCTTCTTTAATTACCTTATCCAGGTATTCTTCAGATGCCGGTAGTTTATCATTGATATAGTTAACCAGCTTCGAAAATTTTGTAGATACCCTTAGTTCATCACCATTGGGGCCAATAATCATAATATAAGTGCTGGGTACGTTCATCAGGGCAATATCGGTAATGATATTCCCTTCGGGATTAAGCAGTTTTTTATGTTTGTCAAGTTCTGGTGGGCCTGCCAGTGTTAGCGGCTCACTCATTGTAATATAACTCAGTTGTATCGGCTCGTCGGCAATAGAGTCGGTATCGTCCTGCGTTACTGCTACAGGGCTTGTAGCTTTTTTTGTGTTGGTATACACCGGGGTTGCGGCGATGCTGGTTTTTGCTCTTGTTGCAGCCACTGTATGGTTGTGCTGTGTAATTGTATCTGTATTGGTATTGCTGATAGCACTGTTGGTGCCGGTATGGTTTACTGCTGCCGTTGAATTTTTTAATTTGTTTTGATTGAAATAAAAAACACCGGCAAACAGTATAAGAAGTATTGATGCTGCAATGGCATAATACAATCCCTGCTTGTTATTTTTTTTAGGTAGTGCAATTACCGGGGTGCTGCTTTGTTGTTGTGCATTCAGGCTGGCCGTAATGTGTTCCCAGGCAGCAGGAGGGGGGGGAGCTTCATGTTGCAGCAGGCGTTGCTGAAGGGTGGTTTTATTGTCATCCAGCTTTTGGGCAATGCTTTCCCAAACACCCGGTGGGGGTGCCTGTTCAAATTGCTCGATTCTTTTTTTCCAGTTGCCGGACATGTTTAGCTGTTTTGTAATTTTTCCTGCACCATTTTTTGCAGTATTACTTTGGCCCTTGCCAGTTGCGATTTACTGGTTCCTTCGCTTATACCCAATATTTCGCCTATCTCTTTATGCGTATACCCCTCTACCACATACATATTGAACACCTGCCTGTACCCGGGGCTCAGTTGCTGAATCAATTGTATAATATCTTTTTCAGCAAGCATATCCATAGCCGTTGGTTCAATATCTTCCACATGATTTTCGTGCGGCTCGGTAGTGTTGCCAATTTTTGTTTTACGCCTGAAATGTTCAATAGAGGTGTTTACAAAAATTCTTCTTATCCAGCCTTCAAATGAGCCTTCGCCACGGTACTTCTCCAGGTTTTTATACACTTTAATAAAGCCATCCTGCAGCAAATCGCAGGCATCTTCTGCATTGTTGCTGTAGCGCAGGCACACGGCATACATTTTGGGCGCAAACCTGCCATAAAGCATTTCCTGCATCTTTCTGTCGCCGGAAATGCATCCCCGTATCAAGTCGGTTTCACTAACAGGATGGTTGCTCAATCGTATTTTGATAATAAGGTTTAAAGATTGTTTTTTGCAGGTAAAGTTTGGTTGCCGGTAAGGTGCCCAATCATTTTCTCCATTGCCTTTTTCCTGTGGCTGTACAGGCTTTTTTCGGCCATATCCATCTCAGCAAATGTTTTGCTGCTGCCGTTTGGTACAAAGACGGGGTCGTATCCAAAACCGTTGCTTCCACGCTGCTCATTTATAATGATGCCCTCGCATACACCTTCAAACTGATGTTCCACGCCATCCAGTATCAGCGAAATAATAGTTCTAAAACGGGCTGTACGGGCTGGCTTGCCATCCAATGCCTGCAACAGTTTGGTAATATTATCCTGTGCCTGGCTGTTTGGCCCGGCATATCGGGCACTTTTTACACCGGGTGCACCATTTAGGGCATCTACAAAAAGGCCGGTATCTTCACTAAAACAATTGGTGCCGGTAAGGCGGTGTATGGTTTGCGATTTTTCAGTAGCATTGGCCTCCAGTGTATCATGCGGCTCCGGTATATCCTTATCTATACCCGCTTCTTTCAGGCTGATTACATAAAAACGGCCATCCAGTACCTTCCTGATTTCGGCAGTTTTATGAGCATTATTGGTGGCAAAGATGAGTGTATCCATTACTTTATAGGGAGAACATAATTTTAAGACTGTTCCACAATTTTATTTTTTCTGCTTTATCATTTTGCAACAGGGATAGTGCCGGAGCTGCAAGATAGCCCTGCTGATTATACCGCTGTACCTGGTAAGGCGGAAAATCCAGCGGAAGGTCAATATTGCCTGGCTTTATGCCAAAAAGCAATACCTGTACCGCACCAAGCCGGGTGGCAATATCCTGGTAATTGCAGGGATTGTTTTTGGCTAAGTTCAGTATAGCCACATCTTCAATAGTAAGTTTACAGGCAGCCAATATACCCATCAAAAAACTCAGTTCATCATCCGGCAGGTGTAAAACGGCGGGGTTATTCACCGCAATAGTGATATGCTTTTTGTTTTTACCCAGGAATACAAAATTGGTATCAGTTTGCTTTTGCAGGGTGGGTACAGGGGTGGGGGCTTCTACCAAAACTTTGGTATACAACTGGCAGATGGTATTTGGTGGAAGCGTAATATTGTTTAAACTCATTGTAAGGTTCTTTAACAACGGTCTTTTTTTCGTTTCTTTGTTGTAAAATTAATGGATTATGACCAGCGCAGCGGATTTTAAAATCACCAGGACACAGCACAGCAAACTGGAAGGGATAAGCTTAAAAAATGTTCCTTTCGGCAAATATTTTACCGATCACATGCTGGAGGTCGATTATGAAGATGGTGAATGGAAAACACCGGAAATAAAACCATACGGCCCGCTAAGCCTCGATCCGTCATTGGCGGCATTGCACTATGGCCAGGCTATTTTTGAGGGTATTAAGGCGTATAAAAGCGAAGATGGTAATGCCTGGGTGTTCAGGCCTTATGATAACTGGCGCCGCTTCAACCTGTCGGCCGCAAGGATGGAAATGCCGCAGGTGCCCGAAGAAATTTTTATCGAAGGTCTGCGTACCCTTATTGATATTGAACGCAACTGGATACCGGCAATGGACAATCATTCCCTGTACATCCGCCCGTTTATGTTCAGTACCGATCTTGCTATTGGTGTACGCCCAAGTGCTAAGTATAAATTCTTAATCATACTCTGCCCTACAGGGCCATATTATGCAGCACCTATGCGTATATACGTAGAGGAAAAATATGTTCGTGCCGTACAGGGCGGTATTGGTTTTACAAAAGCAGCAGCCAACTATGGTGGCGCCCTTCACCCATCGCAGGAAGCGCATAAAAAAGGATACGACCAGGTGCTGTGGACAGATGCTTATGAGCATAAATATGTACAGGAATGTGGTACAATGAATGTGTTTTTTATCATTGGCAATACGGCTGTAACCCCCGGGCTCGAGGCCGGTACCATACTGGCAGGGGTAACCCGGGACAGTACTATTACCCTGCTTAAAGAAATGGGGCTGACGGTGGAAGAACGCCAGCTAAGTATTGATGAAATTGTGGAAGCTTATAAAGCAGGCACTTTAAAAGAAGTGTTTGGTACCGGTACGGCTGCAACTATTTCGCCCATCAAAGAATTAACCTACCGGGATTTTGATATGAAATTTGATGTAGATGCCTGGACAATATCTCCCGAAGTAAAGCGCCGTATGGATGCCATTAAGTATGGAAAGGAAGCAGATGTGCATGAATGGATGTTTAAAATTTAGCACCACATCTAACCGTTAAAATATCTAAGGCCGCAGCAATTTGTTGCGGCCTCTTTTTTTGCACACGGCCTGCAATGCAATATTTGTACAGTAACAGGCAAAAGATTTTTAAAAAATTAATATAGGTAAATATACGATTGCTTTTTTTGCCACAACTGTATTCAGCCGGGTACTAACAATAACCAACCAGCGGAAAACTACGAATGATAAAGCAGTGCCGCCTGCTGTTATTTTCGGTTATTACGAAGCGGATGTAAATTTTACATGCCCGGGCTTTTACCCAAAATACTGCTGGTGCAATTTTTGCAGTTAATAATGTTGTAAAATTGTGTACCGTACTTCAGCAAACACAGTTTTGCAGTTTTAATCCGAACCAAACTATGAAAAAGCATGAAAAAATTGTACCCTATGCTATGGGCAGCCCTCTGTGCCTGTGCCCTGTTTCCACAAGTATTACAAGCTCAAAGTTGCGCTTCGTTAAGTGCTGCTGCTGCAGGTTATGAGTCACGTTGTGCTTCTACAGGTTCCATCAAAGTTTGGGCTAGTGGCGGTACAGGCTCGTACAAGTACAGGGTTATTGGCCCTATTACTTCCAATTTTACTTCGCTGGATTCTATAACCGGTTTGCCGCCGGGTATGTATAATGTGGTGGTGAATGATATCATCAGCAACTGTACATTCATGATTGAAGAAGTAGAGGTTACCGGCAATTACCAGGATCCAAGGTTTACCTTAATAAAAACAGATGTTACCTGCGATAACGGCTCTAATGCAACAATAACGGCAACGGATGTGCAATTTGGCAGGCCACCTTTTACTTACAGTATCATTGCCCCATCGCCAATGGGCATAGGCACTACCAACAGTACCGGCGTATTTACCGGTTTGTCGGCAGGCAATTACACCATAAGGCTTACCGACTCATGTGGCGGTATTCAAACCAGGCTGATATATGTAAACAACTACACCTGGGCGATAGATGCCTACCCGTTTACCCAAAATTCATGCGACAACGTAACCGGCTACATAAGGGTAACAGACAGTAAGGGTAATATCAGCACTTCAGGTGCTGGTATACCAGGGTTTATGTATGGCGTAGTGCGTTTTGAAGGCGATACTATATGGTCGGCCAGTCCTCATTTTTCTTTCGATCCCCTTGGCGCACAGCAATTAGGGATAGTGGCAAAAGATGCCTGCGGAAAAATAAAAAAAGTATCCACTACGGTTTCGCTGGTGCCTGCAATAGGCTCATCTGTTACGATGGTGGCTGTCGGCTGTAACACATTTAATGCAGCGCTAAATAATATCCGCAACTTTTTTAACCCTGAATATTGCCTGTACGATAATGGCAATAACCTGTTAGCCTGCAATACCACCGGTGCATTTACCGGCCTGGCTTATGGCAGCTACTGCATCACTGCTAAAGACAATTGTAGCGATACTCTCATTACCCGTTGTTTTACCGCTACACCACCGGCATTATCAGTTGGCAATATGGTAGCCATCAGTAACCGTAACTGTAACAGCTTTACGGCCAGCATCACCGGCAAAGTGGGGCTCACCAATGCCAATTACTGTATTTATGATAGTGGCGATAATTTAATTACCTGCAATGCCACAGGCGTATTCAACGGGCTGGCCTATGGCGATTATTGTATAAAAGTTACAGATGGTTGTATAGATACCACCATTACCCGTTGTTTTACCACGCTTCGCCCCAGGCCAATAGTGCCTGCTAATATACAGCCTGCTTATACCGGCTGTGATAATTTTGGTGTTGTTATTACCGGTGATAGTCTTTCTGCACCGCTCTTTTGCCTGGTTGATACTTTGGGTAATGTGTTATTATGTAATACTACCGGCGTATTTGATAGTATACCCTTTGGCAACTATTGTGTGAATATCTATGATTCCTGTTACGATACCACTATTGTGCGTTGCTTTTCGGTGCTCAGTGGGTTTGTGCAAAACGATATTCAAATAAATATTGAAAACCGGGCCTGCTCTACATTTACTGTAGTGGCTGCAAGTGTTAATATTACCAATGGTCAGTATTGCCTTTATGATGCTGCCGACAGCTTAATTGCCTGCAACAGTACAGGTGTATTTGACAGTGTATTATATGGCGCATATTGTATCCGTACCACCAATATTTGCCCGGATACCACTTTTACCAACTGCTTCAGTGCATTCCCTTTTGTACCATCCGTGCATGCCAATGTGCAGCTAAGCAATAGAAACTGCTTTGGTTTCACGGCTTCTGTTACGGGCCAGCAACAGCTTACCAACCCGGAGTATTGCCTGTACAATGCGGCAGATAGTATGCTGGAGTGTAATGCCAGTGGGGTATTCAATAATCTTGCCTATGGCAGCTATTGTATTAAAATCACCAATACCTGTTACGATACTGTAATTACCCGTTGCTTCACCGCATCGCCTACGCCGGTAAGTATGTCGCTGCAGTTGCATAAATCCTGCCTGTACAATTATGCAAGGTTTACCGTTACTTTATCCAATGCAGCTTTACCGGCCAACCTGCGTATTTATCATCCAGACGGTACCTTGTTTTTATCGAGGTATTATAGCAGCAATACTATCAATATTGATAGTATTCCGGAGCTTTCGGGCACTGATAAATATTTAATAACGGTAAGGGATAACTGTGGTAGTGAAGATTCGCTGCAGTCTGGTGCTGTGGCCAGCCGTCTTAGCCACGAAGCCACCGTAATTAATAAATGCCCCAGTGCCACCTGGTTGAATGGTTCCGGTAATATCCGGGCGGTGGTAACTACCAACCTGGGCTCGATGAATGTAAGAATCACCAAAAAGAACAATGTGTCTTACAGCCCCTTACTCAGCCCTAATAGCAGTTCGGGTGGGGTATATAATTTTAACGATCTTGGGCCGGGCACTTATATCGTTCGGTACCGTGCAAGCAGCCATTGCAGCGCTGATTTATTTGATACCATTACCATTCACGCTTACCAATACCCCAGCCTCAACCGCTCTACAGCCTATCAATGCGATACCAGCGGATTTACAGTACGGGCCGTAGTGGATTATGGTGTGGGCCCATTTGCTTACGAAATCATTGGCAGTACCCCAGCCGCTCCATCCATTGTGGCAGGCCCCCAGGCAGCTTCTGAGTTTAATATCAATAACGGTACCAGCTACAGCCTTATACGCTTACGGGTGCTGGATGCCTGTGGCAATGCCAGCCTGGAAGATGCCAGTGTGTTGCCTCTGGCAGATAATATGATAACAGCCAGCTATAACTGTTTTCAACTGCCTACTACTTTACGGGTAGATTCGGTAATTGGTGCCAGCTATGCCTGGTATAAAAAGGAAACGGCCGATGCTACAGATAGTATTTTCCTTGGCAACGACCCGTTTGTATTTATCCCCAGCGTATTGCCCACCGATACAGGCATATATAGTGCCCATATTTCACTGAACAGCGGCTGTCTTAACCGTACCTATCGTTATCATTTAAATGGGGCATGCTTTACCTACCTGCCGGTGGTATTCAAAGATTTTTCCGGCAGCTACAGCAATAAAGCTGTTCAGCTAAGCTGGAAAATAATGCAGGGTAACGGGTTGCATAAAATATATGTTGAAAAAAGAAATGTCTATGGACAGTTTGTGCAGTTGGGCACTATCAGCGATATCATGAATACCAATTACCAGCAGGAATATCGCTTCTCGGATAAAACAGTACTGGCCAGGGATAACCAGTATCGCTTAAAGTTGCTGAACAAAAACGGAGGTTACACCTACAGTAATATTATAGCAGTGAGTACGCCCGAAATAGTGGGAGGTTTTGTGATATTTCCCAACCCGGTTCAAAATAATTTTACCGTACACTTCAGGCAACAGCCGGGGCAGCGATACAGCCTGCAGTTAATGAATATACACCGGCAGGTGTTGCTGGAGCAGCCCGTACCGGCGGATGCCGGCGGCCGGGTAGGTATGTACCGCCCTGGTAACAGCAGCCCGGGGATGTATTTACTACGGCTTACCAACCTGGATACGCAGGAGAGCAAGGTTCAAAAACTCATTTTTGGCAAAGCTGGCTTGTAAAAGCCGGTAGTTTAGGCGGAGCAACAAAAAATTCATAATTTATATTTCGTTTTTAAAAGAGAATTCCTACCTTCGCCGTCCAAATTTAAAAAAGGTTAGTAATGCCTACTATACAACAATTAGTAAGAAAAGGAAGAGAAATCATTACCGCTAAGAGTAAATCCAGGGCACTGGATGCCTGCCCACAACGCAGGGGTGTATGCACAAGGGTATATACCACTACCCCTAAAAAACCTAACTCTGCACTGCGTAAAGTAGCCAAAGTGCGTTTGACGAATAAAATTGAGGTAATTGCTTATATACCCGGTGAAGGACACAACCTGCAGGAGCACTCCATTGTGCTTATCCGTGGTGGCAGGGTAAAAGATTTACCAGGTGTACGTTATCATATTGTACGTGGCAGCCTTGATACTGCCGGTGTAAAAGATCGTAAACAAAGCCGCAGTAAATACGGTACCAAAAAAGAAAAAGCAAAAAAATAATTATTGTTTCCCAAGGGAATAAAAGCATATAACAATGAGGAAATCGCAACCTAAAAAAATACCTTTAGCGCCAGATCCAAAATTCAACGATAAGCTGGTTACAAGGTTTGTAAACAACCTGATGTGGGCTGGTAAAAAAAGTGGTTCATACACCATTTTTTATGATGCATTAGAGAGGGTAAGTAAAACAACCGGCGAAAATGGTTATGAAGTTTGGAAAAAAGCTTTAGCGAATATAACTCCAAGCGTAGAAGTTCGCAGCCGTCGTATTGGTGGCGCTACTTTCCAAATCCCTTCTGAAGTACGTGCCGACAGGAAAATTTCCCTGAGCATTAAATGGATGGTACGCTTCAGCCGCGAAAGAAACGGCCGCAGTATGGCAGAAAAATTAGCCAATGAAATTGTAGCAGCAAGCAAAGGTGAAGGCGCTTCATTTAAAAAGAAAGAAGATACACACCGTATGGCTGAGGCTAACAAAGCTTTTGCTCACTTCAGGGTGTAATAGAATTTATAGTTATTTTACAAGGGCTGCCCGGAAAGGCAGCCCTTTTTATTTTATTTATTCCTGCTTTTGAAAAAGAAAATAAGCTTACTCACCGCCTCATCAATTGTAGTGGCCAATATGATTGGTACCGGCGTGTTTACCAGCCTGGGCTTCCAGCTATCGGCTGTGCAAAATAGCTGGACGATACTGCTGTTATGGCTATCGGGGGGCCTGCTCTCCCTGTTTGGTGCTTTCGCCTATGCCGAATTAGGCACACATTTCAGGCAATCCGGCGGCGATTATATTTATTTATCCCGTGTATTTCACCCGGTAATGGGCTATTTATCGGCATGGGCCGGGCTGGTTGTGGGCTTTTCGGCACCTGTAGCCCTTGCCGCAATGTTGTTTACCAAATACCTGGCACCTTTTGGAGCAGGAGATAGCCAATGGCTGGCAATCACTATCATTGTTTCAACCGGGCTGATGCACAGCTTTACTATAAGCCACAGCAGCAGGTTTCATAACAACAGCACCGGCATTAAAATTCTATTTATAGTTGGGCTGCTGGCTATTGGTTTTTTTTCAGCAGGCAATAGCCCGGGCGCTTACCTTTTTACCAATAGCTGGCAGCAGGAAGTATTAAAGCCCGGCTTTGCGGTATCCATGCTCTATGTTTTTTTTGCTTACAGCGGCTGGAACGCAGCGGCTTATGTAGCCGGTGAAATGGATAACCCTTCAAAAAACTTACCACGGGCTTTAATTGGCAGTACTTTGTTTGTTGCACTGCTGTATGTATTATTTCAACTGGTGTTGCTTAAGCATGCCACGATAGCCGAAATGGAGGGCAGGGAAGCAGTAACCTTTATTGCTTTTAATAACCTGCTGGGCAACACAGGGGGCAAATGGGTAAGCTTTTTTATTGCCCTGCAGTTGATAGCCACCATCAGTGCGTATTTATGGGTAGGCCCACGGGTAACACATGCTTTAGCAAAAGAGCATCGCCTTTGGCAGTCTCTGGCCAAAACAAACAAACACCAGGTACCTGTTTACGCTATTTGGGCACACGTTATTATAGCCGTTGTGCTGGTATTGACCGGCTCCTTCGAAAAAGTATTGCTGTATGCAGGCTTTGTGCTGCAGTTGATGGTAACACTTACTGTAGCTGCCAGCCTTTTTTTAAAAACAGCGGGTGATACATCCGTTTTTAAAAGCCCTTTTAAACCCTGGCTGCAACTGTTATTTTTACTCTTTAGCGCCTGGGTACTGGTATTTACGTTTATAGATAAGCCGCTGGAAAGCGCTATTGGTATAGGTATATTACTGCTGGGTTTGGTAATGTATTGCTTCGATACACCGGTCAAAGCATCCTGATGGTGTAAATGCATGGTGATACACTATTAAAATTACTTTTGTGCGGTGCGCCACTCCTGCGGCGTAATGCCATATTCCTGTTTAAATACTCTTGCAAAATATCCGGGATCCTGGTAGCCGCAATCCAACGCTACTGCGGCAATGCTGTTTGCCGAATCCAGCAGCAATATTTTGGCTTTTGTAAGCCTTATGGTTCGGATGAATTTGTTGGGCGAATAGCCGGTTAATGCCTCCAGCTTGCGATGCAATTGTGAATGACTTAAAAAAACCAGCCTGCTTAATTGCTCTACCGTAAAATCCGGATCGGTCAAATTTTCTTCAACTGCTTCTCTTACTTTTTTCACAAAACTATCTTCCCGTGCAGGTTCAGGTATTGGTGCAGGCTGTTGCAAAGCGTTGGTGATTGTATTTTCAGGTATACCTGCTTTTTTTAGGTAGTACTGTTGCAGGCTTTTACGTAGCTCCAATAATTTTTTTATCCTTACCAGCAGTTCTTCTTTGTTAAATGGTTTTTCAAGGTAAGCATCGGCACCGTATTGCAAACCTTCTATTTTGCTGCCAATATCGGCCTTGGCTGTTAGTAGAATAATGGGTATATGGCTGGTGTTTTCATCCTGGCGGAGTTTGCTGGTTAGTTCAAAGCCATCCATGTGCGGCATCATTACATCGCTAATGATGAGGTCCGGAATCATATCTGACGCAATTTCCAGCCCTTCACGCCCGTCTTTACCAACTATTAGCCTGTAGTCGGGCAGACAGGATGCTGTATATGCCACTACATCTGCATTGTCTTCTACCATCAATATCAGTGGGGTGTTTTTGGCAGTTGTATCATTTAACAACACTGTTGGCAAACTGGCCTGTGCAGTAGTTGTGGCAGTTGGTACTGCCTGTTTTTTTGTTTCAATACCGGGATCCCCTCCGGCTGCCGGTATCGCATTCATCGGGAGCGATACGGTAAACTCTGTACCCTTCAATGCACCGGCTGGCGGGCTTTTAACCGTAATCTCACCTTCCATTAATTTAACCAGTTCTTTTGTAAGGGCAAGGCCAATACCTGTGCCTTCAGCATTACGGGTATGACTGTTATCGAGGCGGTAAAAACGATCAAACACAAATTGCAGTTGGTCTTCAGGAATACCAATACCCGTGTCTTTTACTTTAATGATTAAATTGTAGCCGTCGGTTTTATCCGGATTGTGCTTTTCGTGGACGGTAATATAAATATTGCCTTTTTCCGGTGTAAATTTTATGGCGTTTGAGAGCAGGTTAGATACTAGTTGTCTTAATTTTTCACTGTCGTACGTTCCGTAAAGGCTGTCAACATCCGTAAGAAAATGTAGTTGCTTTTGCTGGGTTTCGGCCAGTGAATGAAAAGACTCTACCACGTACCGCAAAAAATGAATAATATCGCCATGCGATAACTGCAACTCCATTTTACCGTTTTCAAGTTTCGACAGGTCGAGCAGTTGATTTACCAGGTTAAGCAGGTTGCGTCCGTTTCGTACAATCATTTCCATGCGGCTTTTAAACTGCTCTGCCGGCTTATCTGCTACCTGCTGTGCCATACCGAGTATAACGGTAAGTGGTGTACGAAATTCGTGTGTGATGTTTGTATACAGTTGGGTTTTAATGGTATCCAGTTCTTTTATTCTTTTTGCTTCAAGCTGCTCGTAGCGGAGTTGCGATTGCAGTCCTGCCTGGCGTACCTTAAACCGCAGGTAGGTGCTAATGCCCAGTGCCACAATCAGGCCATACAGGGTGTAAGCCCACCAACTGCGCCACCATGGAGGCAACATGTTTATGGCAAGTGTGGCAATAGCATCGCTCCAAATGCCCTGGCTGTTGCTGCCCTGCACTTTAAAATTGTATTTGCCAGCAGGCAGGTGCAGGTAAGTAACATTGCGGCGGGGACCCCCTTTTACCCCCCCCTTTTTTGAAACCCCCCCATTGTATGGGGGCTGGTTTTTTTTTTGGGGCGGGTAAAGGAGGGAAGGAAAACCCAAGGGTAATACATCTTGCAGGTGTGTTAAGCTGATTGCTGATGTTTTTTCAATATTATTTTTTAAGATGCCGGTATAATCGCCGGGGCTGATATTTGTGTTGCCAATTTGTATGCCTGTAATAAATACCCGGGGCTTGTAGCTGGCCGCCAGCACCTGCTGCGGATTAAATATATTGATACCATTTACCCCGCCAAACACAAGGTTGCCATTGGCTAATTTGCCTAATGCATTGGTATTAAATTCATCGGCCTGTAAGCCATCGCTGGTACTAAATGATCTAATAAGAGGAGGGCCGGCAGGCGCAGTTTTATTGGCCAGCAGGCAAAATAAACCCCGGTTGGTACTGCCCCAGATGTTGCCGGCATTATCGGTAAGTATACCATACACAACATCGTTTGGCAACCCCTCCTTTTTACTGTAATGGATAAAATTGCCGGTAGATTTTTGCATACGGTTAAGCCCGCCACCCTTGGTGCATATCCATAAATAATCGGCATTTGCAGGGTCGTCCATAAACCAGGATACATAGTTATAGCTTAGCGAATTACTACTACCCGGAATGTTTTTATACCATTTTACCGCAGGTGCTGCCATATTATCTGTAAATACCAGTTTTGCAAAACCATGCTCAGTGCCCAGCCAAAAAGCACCCTTTTTATCTTCAAAAAAAGCGTTGGTTTGTACCAGCGCCGCCGTGCCCGCAAGGTGCCCCATATCAATTATAAATTTTGAATATTGACCGTTGGCCGGATTTACACAAGCCAGCGTACCATTGGTGCCACACACCCAAATGCGGTGCCTGCTGTCTTCCAGTATCGGTTGTATCTGCTCGGTGGGTATCGCATTTACCGGCTCCGGGTAACTTTGCAGTAGCTGTAAGTTTGCCGAATAGCGAAAGAGTTTTTTTTCTTCCATAGCGTAGGCCCAGTAATCCCCGTTTTTGGCGTGCAGGATGGCGCTGGACGAACGGTGCTGCAGCACAGTATGTAAAAGGTTGCCACATTCAATCCCCTTAGCTGTTATGGTTTTTGCTGTAGACCATCCCTGTACATAAATCGTATCGTTGCGAAGCACCGTAATCCGCTGTATGCTTAACCCGGGCATTACCGGTAAAAACCGGTAACTGCCAATGCGGTATTTATAAATGCCATGGCCCAGCATACCTACCCACAAAATGCCCGAACGGTCTAATAAAAAGCATTTAATGGTTTGATCCCTGATAGGCGTTTTTATATAATAGGTGGCTGCATCTTCAATAGAGGAGCCACCCCTTAAATTGCTGAAATCGTAAAAGTTGTTGCCAGAGGCGCCTGCTTTTAAAGTAAATACCTGCCTGATTTTTATACTGCCATCCGCCTCAAAACTAAAAGCTTCGGGCAGTACCCGTCTGCCGGCATCAAATAAAGTCAGTTCTTTTTTGGGATCGGGTTTTAAAAAAAATACCTGGCTGGAACGGGCTGTTAACTGCGTTCCGGTTTTTTCAATCAGTGGGGTAAATGTTTGCCCATTGCTGAGTAGTGCAAATTTTGCACTGGAAGGGAAATAAATGTATATGCTGTTATCCGTACAGCCCACCCATATAAAGCCCTTATCATCTTTGCCTATCCCGTGCACCTGCTTGTTGTCTGGCGCATGCACAGGGGTAATCACCGGCTGGGGGTTAATTCCGTTCGGCAGTGCAATAAGGCACATATTGCCGTCCTGGGGGCAGGCCAATATCCGGCCATCGGGCAGCTCTATCATTGCAGATTCTATCCTGTTGTTGGCCAGCCCGGCCGTATTGCCAGAGTTTTGCACCATACGTAAAAAGCGCCCCGTGTTTTTATCATAGACATTAATGCCACCATCATAAGTGCCAATCCATATCCTCCCCCGGCTGTCTTCCAGTAAATTACTGATGGCATTGCTGCTGATAGAATTAGTATCCTGCGGATTGGTAGTGAATATTTTAAATGAATACCCATCATAACGGTTGAGGCCACCCTTGGTGGCAATCCATATAAAGCCCTCCCTGTCCTGTATCATATCATTTATTAACCCCTGCGATAGTCCCTGTGCGGTGGAGATATTTTCAAAACTGGCATCGCTTTGTGCTGTGGCGATATGAGTGCTGCACAAAAAAGCCATTGCCAAAAAGAGGTAAAAAAAGCGGGGTATACACATTCATATAAAGATAAATGCTTTGGCAACTTTTTAACTGTTTGAAAGGCATGGTTTTAAGCATTGTTGGCCAAAATGCGGAATTTATCCCGGTGCTGCACAATTTGTCCGGGTCAATGCTATACCCCTCAGGTAAAATGCCTGAAAAATACTCACAAAAAAAGCGTTTAGGTATGAGCTTTACACCCACACTTAAACCAAACTTAAAATGAGAAAGAACGTATTACTTTTTGTACTGGCCTTTGCCGCAACTTTTACTGCTGCAGGTCAAAAAAAAGCCAATGGCACAGTCTTTATTGAGCACCCCTCCCTTAATGTAATTAATGAGTTTGTGAAGGCTACCATCAGCGGCGATTCGGCAAAAATTGCCAGCTTCCTCACCGACGATTTTAAATCGTACAACGGCACAGCAATTAATTACGAAAGCAGTACCGGCAAAAAGGCTTTTGTGAACAACGCTTTGCAGTATAGCAGGGAGTTGGATTATTTTACTATAGAAACCTTTCCGGGTTCCTATCCCGATGCCATTGAATACAAACTGGTAGAAAATAAAAAAGAGAATACCGACAATGAAGTATGGGTACAAACCTGGAGCCTAATTAAAGGCGTACACAAAGCTACCGGTGTAAAAATTGATGCAGGTGCCCACCGCTTGTACAGCCTTACTAAGGATAATAAAATTAAATCTATTGTGAACTACAGTAATAGTAAGGTACTGGATGAAATTGGTGCCAGCTTTGCCAACCGTACCAATGGAAAAATTTACAATCACCATGATTACATCAATACCGTACGCAAGGCCATGTATGCTTACGAAAAAGGCGATCTGGATAAATCGATGAGCTATTACAGCGATGATGTAAGGTTTGTTGATATCAACGAGCCATACGGTACCTCCCGTACCAAAGCAGAAGAAAAAGCGGGGTGGCAAAAATTTTTAACCGAGTTCGAAATTAAAAGTATAGACATGATTGGATATCCCGATTACCTGGAGTACGAAATGGACAACGGCCGGGAAGTACTCTCCTGGTGGAAGTTTAACCTGGTACGCAAAGCCGATAAAAAAGCGATTACAATATCGTTTCATTTTAGCAACAGCTTTGACGAAAACGGAAAAATTGTATCGGAAGTTGCGTACTACGGCAAAGGCTTGTTACGGCAATAAATATTGCCATATACTAATGGGTATACAACGAAAAACTACCGGTTAAGGCTGTGCCATACTTGGCACAGCCTTATTGAGTACTACGTGTTGTGCTATTAAACTATAAAGTAGTATCCAGCCAATTTTTAAATAAAGTGAACAGCTTACAACGATTTGTTGAATATTTATAAAAGCGCCTTCTTGTTTCGATGCTCATTATTAGATAAAATGTTGTAAGGGTGCTGTCATTCCGATTCCGCCATAGCGGAAGAGGAAACTGACAGTAAAAAATAAAACACCTTAGGCTGAATCGTTTTTAATAGCACAACAGGTTAAATACATACAGTTATTCTACTGCCTGACCAATTAACCTGTATTTAAAATAGCACAAACACATCATCATGTTACTAAAAATGGAAGTTGCCAAATTGCGATACATATTTGCAGCCATACTCCTTATCTGCTGTTTGTTGTTTTGGGGATGCACCGGCAACAGTACAGTACAACCGCCTGCGGTGTTGGATTTAACGCCATCCCAAAAGCAGGCCATCGAAAAAGAAGTTACCAACAGGGGCCGGATGTTTTTTGTGCAGGTAGAAAAACTTGATATAGACAGTTGCATGACCTTTTTTGAAAACACAAACGATTTTTGGGCAGTAAACCCCGATGGCAGTTATACAGATTACAACGGACTGAAAAAAGTTAACGGGGATGCTTTTAGCCAGATAACAGCTTTATCCACCACCCTGAAAAAAGAAGCTGTAAGGGTATTGTCTGCATCGGTAGTACTCTATACATTTTTTGCAAAACAGCAATTTACCCTCAAAACCGGCGAAACGTTTGTATTAGATAATATTGCCGGTTCCATGCTTTTTGCCAAAATAAATGGTGCCTGGAAGGCAACCTGGTACCACGAGTCGGCATTGCCACCAGTAACCCTTGCACCCCAAAAATAACCGGCTGCTTATATTTACGGGCAGGGGCGGCAACACCAACCTTACTATAAAAAAATACGGCATACAGCACCTGCCGGGCAAAAACAATAACACCTTCAATGTAATGCTCTATGCAGCAGGCAAAATACATACTCTTTGTTCATGCTTTTACCAGCATTGTGTTGGCTGCTTTTGGCCAGTCTGCAGGGTATAGGCCAGCCATTACCGTAAATCAGCAGCGTATTGAAAACCGGATTGTTGAATTGTCAAAATTTGGCAAAGACTCCTCCGGCCATGGCTACAGGCTTGCCTTTTCGCAGGGAGATATTGATGCCAGAAACTGGTTTATTGTTCAGATGAGAAAAGCAGGGCTTGAGGTTAGTATAGATTATGCCGGCAATATTGTAGGGATGCGAAAAGGGCAAAATCCGGCATTACCGGCAATCGCTTTTGGTTCGCACATCGATATGGTACCCGATGGGGGCAATTACGATGGCTGTGTAGGTGCTGTAGGGGCACTGGAAGTGATGCAGGTTTTACAAGAAAATAATATTCTTACCAACCATCCGCTGCAACTGATTATTACCGCAGATGAAGAGGGCAGTATGGTAGGCAGTCAGGCACTGGCCGGTAATTTTACATTGAGCCAGTTAAAAAATAGGAGCCAGTTTGGCCTAACTGTAGGCGAGGGTATTAAAGCTATAGGCGGCAACCCGGATAGCATTGAAGTTGCGACTATCCCTAAAGGGGCATGGGCTGCTTTTATAGAGTTGCATGTGGAGCAGGGTGGAATTTTAGAAAAAGAAAAAATACAGGTTGGAATTGTACAAGGAATAGTGGGTATTGCCGACTGGGATATCACCATCCGGGGTATGGCCAACCATGCAGGCACCACACCCATGCACCTGCGGCAGGATGCTTTGCTGGCCGCTGCAAGGCTTATTATTGCAGTAAATGAGGTGATTAATGGTGCAGCGGGCAACCAGGTAGGCAGCATTGGTAAAATTACCGCCTGGCCCGGTGCCTACAATGTTGTACCAGGTAAGGTGGTGCTGGGTATGGAAATAAGGGATTTGTCGTATAAAAAAATACAGGAGTTGTATAGCATGGTTGAAAAAAGCGCAGCAAAAATTGCAGCAGCAACAGGCACTGTCATTACATTCAGTAACCGGCCGCCAGATGCTATGCCTGCCTTAACAGATAGTGCTGTTCAAAATATCATTATGCAGGCAGCAAAAGCTTTGGGCTTTACCTACAAATACCTGCCCAGTGGTGCAGGCCACGATGCTCAAAATATGGCATTGATTGCGCCAACAGGTATGATTTTCGTACCAAGTGCAGGCGGTATAAGCCACGCCCCACAGGAATATACCAGCGCCGCCGATATGGCCAACGGTGCAAATGTTTTATTACAAACCATACTGGCACTGGATAAAAAGTAAGGTATGCCCACCGGCTACCAAGCTGTACTGGCCCCCCCCATTTTTTTTACCACACCTGTCGGCTGCAAGCGCAAATACGGCAACGCAAAACCAGTGCTTTAAACAGTGATTTCCCCTTTTTTAACGCCCCACATGGTACCGGGAACGATTGCATAAAACCACTGGTAACGATTGCGTAAAAAAATACGCAATTAACACCCCTGTAACCTCCCTTAAGGCTGCAAAACAGAGTACATTAGTATCAGCATTAGTGATTGTATTGCCCATTTTTTGTATAGATTTTTGCTGCTTTGCCTTAATAACCCCTGAACTAGTATAGTTATTCACAGCCGCACCATACGGCTCATTTACGAACGATTAAACGATTTGCCGATGGAAAGGATTTTTACCAGAACCTATCCCCTTACCTGTAACTGCGTAACCGTATATCCACATCATATTGCCAAAAGCATTATTCTGTTCATTTGCCTACTGATGGCAGCTACTGTTGGCCGTAGCCAGCAGGTGATTGGCAGTTTTCCAGATATGGAAGGCAATTTTGAAAATGTGGCTACCGACTCAAGCACTGTTGGTACAGTTGCTGCAGGAACACAGCTTACGAAGTGGACAGGTACACACAGCGGAAGTACCAGTAAGGCAAGGATTAATACAAGTATCGTTCGTACTGGCAGTAAATCTCTGGAATGGGTATGTGGATCAACAAGTTCTTCACTGCTTTCTAAAAGTGCTGCTAACTTGGCCATTGCCAATGCCACCAGCTATGTAATCCAGTTTTACTGGTGGAAAGGTTATTCCGGTTCAGCTAGAAATTTTGGCAGTTTCTTAGGCCCTGCTGGTACCAATAATATGGGTAACGCTACTTCCTCAACCTTGGGTGTAAGTGCTACATCATTTGAATGGACAAAAGAAACTATTGTAATCACTACGGGTACTAATAACAGCAATCCCCGTTATGGCATGTTTCGCTTAGTACCAAATGGTGGCAGTTTTGCTACCAGCCCAGGCTATTTGTTCGATGATTTTTGTGTATATGCCGGTACGGCGCCAGACGTAACCGCTCCTGATGATGTAACCAGCCCTGCAGTTACTGGTTTTTCGGCCAGCACTTTAGATATAAGCTGGACAGCCCCCGCCTCAGGCGTGGATGGCGGCGGTTATGTGGTGGTTCGGTATACCAGCAACCCCACCAGCGAGCCTGCGCCTAATGTAAATGGTATTTATGCCGCAGGTAATACCCTTGGTACGGGTACTATTGCCTATATAGGCACCAACACCAGTTTTACCGATGTAGGCCTTACTCCTAATAGCGCCTATTACTATAAAGTATACGTGGCCGATAAAGCATTTAATTATTCGCCCAGCCCATCGGTAATTGCTGGATATACGGGTATTGCCAGTCCTTCTGCCATTAGTTTTACCACACCATCTACCTGTAATACCGGCCAGCTTACCCTTAGCTGGACGGGCCCCCTCAATTATGTACCTGGCAGCAATACCATTTTGGCATTTTTAAAACAGGGCAGCGCCGTTACAGTAGGCACACCTACCAGCCTGCCCACAACCTATACCGCCAACACGACATTTGGCAGCGGTACAGCATATCAAAATGATGCTGCCGCTTACTGTATTTACAATGGCGATGGCACCGATGCCTCGGGCAACCATAGCGGCCTTACTATTACGGGCCTAAACCCGGGTACCACTTATCATGTAGTACTGTTTAATATCATTAATAGCGGTAACACTTATTCTCCCGGGGGTGCGGCCAATGGCACTACACTCAGCAACCTGGCCGAACCCGCCAACCATCCCGGAGCTTTTGGGGCTGGCGCTGTTACTACCAGCAATATACCCCTTACCTGGACGGCAGCAGGCGGCTCGCCTGCGCCTACCGGTTACCTTATACAGGCCAGCAATACGGCTAACCCCGCCGATCCAACAGACTTTATCGACCCGGCCAATCAAACCGATATTAGTGCTGGCAGCGCATTGGTAAAAACTACGGGTACCAGCTACAGCAGCTTTACCGGCTTTGCTGCCGGAACCATGTATTATTTCAGCATCAACAGCTATACCAACTCGGCCACCTGTATTGATTATAAAACACCAGCGCCTGCATTTTATACCGCCACGCTCCCTAACCCGGTTACCGGCCAGGTAATGAGTATTGCCGGGGGAACAGGCGTTATTAACTGGGCGGCGGCAACCGGTTATAATGCGGCCAACCATACCACGCTGGTATTTGTAAGCGGTTCGCCTATCACAACCGGTACCCCTACTGCATCTCCTGGTACTTATACGGCCAATACTGCTTTTGGGGCTGGCACAGCCTACCAGTTAGATGCCAATGCCCGCTGTGTATATACCGGCGATGGTACTTCGGTAAGTGTTACCGGTTTTACCGCCAGCAACACCTATTATGTACTTATACTTACAGTGGTGGATGCGGCAAACTCCAATGGCACACATGCCTACTCAGCCTATGCCACTACGAGCGCCACCTATAATGCAGCAACCGAATACACCTGGATAGGCGGTTCTGCCGGAAGCTGGGCCACCAGTAGCAACTGGAGCCCAACACGAATGTCCATTACTGCGGCAGATGTAATGATTTTTAATACTCCCGGTGGGGTGGTGGTATCTAATGTACCTACACAAACTATTGCCAAGCTGGTGATAAATAATGGCGATGTTACCTTGCAGGCGGGTAGTGGGGTTACACTTACTATCCAGGATAATGATGGTGCATCGTTTACCGACTTGAGTATTGCAGGTGGGGCATCTTTAACGATGGGCACAAACGTAAATATTACCTTAGCTGCTAATACAGCATCCTTCATAGTAGGTACTTTAAACATTAACGCTTCCCGTACTTACAATACTAATAATACCGGGGCTGTAACCACTATTTCGGGTATGGTAAACAACCAGGGTACCTATACCAGTACCAATGCGGCACGTACCATTGTTACGGCTGGTGGCACGTATAATCATAATGTTAATAACGGCACGCTGCCTTTAGCCACCTGGAATTTTAATTCGGCCTGCCTGATAAGCGGAGTAACCACGCTGGCTAATTTTAGCAGCGCAACACACGGGCAGGTTTTTAGTAAGTTTATCTGGGATTGTCCCAACCAGAATTCGCCTACAGATGCCGGGGAAAAACGTTTTGTGTTGGGTGCAGGTGGTATTAATACCACTACCGGCCCCTTCCTAATTGTTACCGATTCGTTTATTGTAAAAAGAACCAACGGCTCTCTGTTGCAACTCTCGTCATCTGGTGGTCAACGAGATTTTACCTGCGGCAATTATTTTCAATATGGTGGCAAAGTGGCTATTACCTTTAATACAGATGCTACCGGCGAGCAGCGCTCACTTACCGTTAATAATACTTTTTATTTAACTGATTCGCTGGAAGCAGATACCAAATTTCAAATTATTAATAACCCCGGCGGGCAAAATATAGTAGGCCGTTTATTTGTGGGTGGCCATGTTGAAATGCACCCCACCATCAGTGCAGCCATTATTGAAAGGGTAGTAGGTGGAGCTGCTGCATTAGCCGAAATATGGTTTACTGGCAGCGCTACGCAAAATGTACGCTTTGATGTAATTTCCGGCAGTCTTGATTTTGTAACCAACCATACCGGCCCCGGTGTGATGCTGCAAAGCAATGCTACGGCCAACCTGTTCAGGCTTACAAGGGGTACTTTCTTTATTAATGGCAATACGCTTACCATTAATAATGCAGTAAGCTACCCGGCACCTGGTACAGGCAGTATTGGCGGCTCCGCTACCTCAAATCTTACTATTGGGGGGACCGCAGGCCCCTTAAACTTTTTTAATGGCTACCGGCTGCTTAAAGATTTTACACTCAATACCAATGCTTCTTGTGCACTGGGTACCGAGTTGGCCATTGTGGCAGGAGCAGCACCCGGCAGGGTAAGTCTTGCCAGTGGGGCAGCCTTAAGTACCAGCGATAACCTGGTATTACGCTCCGATAACCAAAGCACAGCCCGGGTAGCACCAGTACCGGTAGATGGTGGCGGGGTGGCACTGGCTGCTGTTAATGGTAAAGTACAGGTGGAGCGCTACCTCCCCATGGATCTTACGTATGATTCAAGAAGATGGCGGCTGCTTACGGCACCATTTAAAAACAATGCCAATGCCCCTACCATTAACGAGGGCTGGCAGGAGGGTGCTGTATGCCCCGACCGGTTTGACCCCAACCCCTACAACCCAAGGCCGGGTTATGGTACACATATTACCGTTAGTACGGTGGCAGCCAATGGTTTCGACCAGGGTGTTCGTAATAACCCCAGCATTTACTACTATACCACTGGTGGTTGGGGTGCCCCGGGCAATACCAATAGCACTAAATTAACCGACCATAATGGCGTATACATGCTTTTTGCCCGTGGCGACAGGAGCATTGTAATTGTAGACCAGTTTGTAGATGCAAGACCCACCACATTAGCCCCACGAGGCGAACTTAACCTGGGTACAGTTAGTATTCCTATGGTATCCTCGGGTATGCAGGCTGTGGGCAATCCTTATGCTTCGCAGGTAAAACTGGATAATATTGATTTTAATGGTGTATTGGGAAAAAGTAAAACCATTTACCTGTGGGATCCTAAATGTATTGGCTCCAGTGGCGTAGGCGCCTTTATCACCTGCTCCGGCGATGGCGCCCCCACACCAAGCTATACCTACACCGGCAACAACAGTAATTATGGGGCAATGCCCGGCGTACTTGAATCATCGGGTGCATTTATGGTAGAAGGTACGGGAGGTAATATTATTTTCAGGGAAACAGATAAAACAACAGCCAGCAGCACTATTGGTATGGCCAGCAGACCAATGCTAAGTACTAAAGACAAAGACTTTGGCCCTATTATGAAATTTTATACCGATTTATACCTGGTAAAAAATAAGGAAAACATATTGGCCGACGGCGTGGCAAATACTTACAACCCGAATTATAAAAATGCTGTAGATGAAATGGATGCCACAAAACTGCTGTCATTTAATACCCGGGAAAAATTAATGATAGAACGAGAAGGAGTAATGTTATCCGTAGAAAGAAGAAGAAGCCCCGGTATTGAAGATACCATCTTCCTGGTACAGCACCGGTTGAATATTAGTGCCTACAAGTTAGCTTTCCGGTCAGAAAATTTTGATGACAGCTACACCGCATACCTTAAAGATAATTTCGCCGGCACACTTACGCCTATTGATATAACTAACGGTGGGGAGTATAGCTTTAATATCACTGCCGATGCCGCTTCGGCTGCAGCAAACCGTTTTTACATCACCTTCCGTAAAAAAGAGCAGGCAGAAGTGCCTGCCGTTAAAGCCTGGGTACAGGATGCCAATGTGGATGTTGAGTGGGAGATACCTGCTGAGGCTGAAGGTAGTTTTGTAATTGAAAAATCGAAGGATGGAGGAACATTTGTACAAACGGGCAGGTATTTTACCAGCACAAGTCAACTGAAATGGATAGACGAAAACCCGGGCCCGGGCTCATACCGGTACCGACTTCGTTATACTAATGCTGCAGGGGAAGTTAGCTACAGTAATATTGCAGCAGTAGTATTAGGTGCAGCAAAACCCTTTGTTTATCCTAATCCTGTACAAAATGGCCAGATAGGATTACAAATGGGTAAGCTTCCTGCAGGCAGGTATACAGCAACCCTTTTAGATTCCCGTGGTACCATTTTGCAACGCAAAGTAGTTAATCATCAAAATAATGGTACCACCCAATGGATACCGGTACAGCAAGCTGTAGCAAAAGGGATGTATAAACTGGAACTGTCGGGTTCTGGAAAAACTGTTGCTGTGTTAAGCATTTTGCTACAGTAATATTCAATTGTCTCATAGTGTGTTTTTGTGAATAACGGGCGCCCCTTTCTACGGGCGCCTTTTTTATATCGATCTATATACTTTGCCGAAAATGCTGCAGTGAATATACCTTACTGCCAGTGGTACAAACAACTGTGTACACTAAACACAAATCATATTTAAAGGGCAGTTTTGGTAACGATTGCGTAAAAAAACATGAGCAAAACGGGCCTCCAGCCTGCACTTTATACTAAAAGCATATATTTTAGCAATGTCAAAAATCGATATGTCGGCTTGCTGAAATTCCGGGTGTGATACTTTGATAAACCGGCACAAATTTTAGCATTGTGCAATTGGTAATATAAATAGCAGGATGCCTGAGTAGAGGAAAGAGCTTACGCAGATTGTATGATTTATGGCTCAAAAATGATTTAAAGTAATTAATGTATTACCCTTAACCAGCTTCGTAGTGTGTTTTTGTGAATAATAAGTGCGCCCTTTTCTAAGGGCGCACACTATTTTAAGGATACTGTAAATAATAATCGATAAAAGCAGTGATTGCTTTGTGTATGGCACGAAGTGAGGGATAAAACAGGAGCACCAGGAAAACAAAAAAGCCGCAGCTTTTATAAGCCTGCGGCAGAAATATCGATAAATAGATTTTTAGTTTAAAAAGGCAAATCATCAACCACCGGGGCTGAGCTCATAGCCGCCAGGGGTGCCGCTGTAGCATTATTATTGGTAGCGGAAGCATAAGAAGGGGCTGCAGCAGAGCCTGCATGATCGCCAACTGCATTACCACCCAGTAATTGCACATTTTGTACCCTCATACGCAGGGTGGCTGCCGGTTGGTTTTCTTTATTCAAATAAGCATCAGCTTCTGGTGAGCCTTCAGCATATACCAGTTTGCCTTTGCTAAGGTATTGTGCCACTGCGGTTCTGTCTGTCCAGTAAGCACACTCTACCCATATTGTACGTTCTTTAGGGTTGCCCTGGCTATCCTTATATTTTTCAGAATGGGCCACACTAAAGTTGATAACGTTCTTTCCATTTATTTCTTTTACGGTGCAATCTTTACCAAGATGCCCCACAATTTGTAATTTAATCATAACTGTAATTTTAAACTATTAAAAGATGTATTCGAAGCCGAAAGTATCGAATAAAGAAAATGGGGTTATTAAAAGTTATACACGGGCAAAGGCAATGCAGAGCGTTACAAACTTTTAACATTCAAAATGATTTGGAATCGCTGGTAAAAGTCAGCATCAAAGCAGGTTCTATTCACCTATCTGCTAATTCATTTTCTTTTTTAAGGAACTTACCTGGTTTTGCAGGTTGCTTACCATGCCGGCCAGGGTTTCCATATCCCAGCGCTGCTGAAGGCTTACTTTGCTTATCACCATTTGCGCCTGCCAGAGTTCCAGTATATCTTCCAGGTTCACCTGGTAGGGCTGAAACTGCGGATTGTCGCTCACCAGCGTTAGTTTATCCTTAGCCTTATTACTTTTTACCACACGTTTATATACAATGCCTTCATTACGGCTGATGACGATATAAGGTTGGTTGGTTTTAATATCATCCACGCTGCCTTCCCATTTTTCACCTACAATAATACTGCCACTGGGTGTGGGCAACATACTATCACCAATAATTTCAAAAGCCCGGTAATTGCCACTGCTGAGCATGGGCAGGGTAAACGTGTTGAGCTCGTCAATAAATTCTGTATCGGCATAACCAGCCAGGTAACCTGCTGCGGCTTTTACCGGCACAAAATGAATTACATTTCTTTCGGCCGACATCATTTTTTGCTGGCGCCTTTTGGCCAAATAACTGCCGCTGCTGTTACCCAGGTCTTTCAGCAGCAGTTCATCCAGCGATAACTTAAAGATGCCACTTACTATTTCGAGTACATCCAGCCGGGGATCGGCCCTTTCCTCCTCGTAGGCTCCAATCAATGAACGTTTAATACCCAGCTTATGGGCAAACTCTTCCTGTGTCCATCCACGCAGTTTGCGCAGATATTTTAAATTTTGACCTGCAAGCGACATAGTACACTAATTTGGTTAGCACAAATATACTAAACTATTTAGCTTAACAAAATCTCAGTGTATATTTTTCGAATATTTTTTATTAACCGGCATTAGAGGAAAGCAGTTTTAAGTTCGCTATAAATAGGCTCCTGGCATTTTCAAATACAGCATATAGGTATGGGACGTACACTGCACTTAGTGCACTTTTCATTCAAACCTTAGTCTTAATTTTCCCTTGCTGCATGCAGCAGGGCAACTTTAAAAGGTTGTACCAGGCACTCTTGAAAATCCTTCTTTTTTAAATAGTGCCAGCAGCTATTGAATAATTCTGAACACATTGAGTGTGCAGCCCTTATTTTTGTAAAAAATCCTGTATGCAATTTGTATTATCCCTGCACAACCTGCTCCGCTGGGCAGTTTTGCTTTTCGGCCTGTGGACACTCATTAATGCCCTAACCGGCGTAATGGGCAAAAGAGCCTACACTGCCGCCGATAACCGCAGCAACCTGTTTTTTATGATTAGCTGCGATATTCAGCTACTGCTGGGGCTTATCCTGTATTTTGGCAACGACTGGTTGGATAAACTCAAAAATTTTTCGCAGTATAAATCGGATGCCTATGCCCGTTTTTTTTCGCTGGAGCATATGAGCATGATGCTGCTGGCCTGGGTACTGGTACATATTGGCCGCAGTGCTGTTAAAAAAGCTGGTACCGATGCCGCAAAGCATAAAAAAATGCTGCTCTTTTTTGGCCTTGCCATTTTACTGATACTGGCCTCAATACCCTGGCCTTTCAGGGAAGCCATTGCCAAACCACTGCTGAGAGGTTTTTAAACCCGGATATTAATACCACACCATGACGAAAAAAAGCAATACCTCAAAAACACCTGCCAAAAAGAAACCCACCATCCTTATCACCAACGACGATGGTATAACTTCACCGGGTATACGCAACCTGGTAGAAGCAGTAAAAGACCTCGGGAAAATAGTTGTTGTTGCGCCCGATAAAGCACAAAGCGGCATGGGCCATGCCATTACCATCGGCCAGTTGCTGCGTATGAGTAAGGTAGATATGTTTGATGGGGTAGAAGCCTGGCAAACCACCGGCACCCCGGTAGACTGCGTTAAACTTGCTGTAGATAAAATACTCCACGGCAAACCCGATCTCTGCCTCAGCGGCATCAATCACGGTGCCAATCACTCCATTAATGTAATATACAGCGGTACCATGAGTGCAGCTATGGAAGCCAGCATCGAAAGCATACCCAGCATCGGCTTTTCGCTGGTGGATTATAATTATGAAGCCGACTTTGCCCCATCCCGGCACTATGTACGCAAAATTGTAAGCAGCCTGCTCGGTAAAAAATTAGATAAACATTTTTTGCTGAACGTTAATATACCTTCTGTGCCGATGGAATTGATTAAAGGCATCAAAGTATGTCGCCAGGCTTATGCTAAATACGAAGAGGATTTTAAAGAACGTAAAGACCCTCACGGTAAAAAATACTACTGGCTTACCGGCAAATTTGTAAATTTTGATAAAGGCCGGGATACCGATGTGTGGGCATTGGAAAATAATTATGTAAGTGTGGTGCCTGTGCAGTTCGACCTTACACATTACAAATTGAAAGAACAGCTTCAAAAAAACTGGAAGATATAATGCTATTCAAAAAAGATAATTTCTGGCTCGGCGTGGTTATTGGTGTGCTGGCCCCGGTACTCGGATTGCTTATTTTTAAATTTACTAAAATGAGCATTTTCAGTTTTAAAGAAACCTTTCAGTTTTTGATGTACGAGCCGGGCTACCGTACGCTATCGGTAAGCCTCAGCCTCTCGTTGCTGCTCAATGCACTTTTTTTTACGTTGTATCTTAACCAGCATAAGGATAAAACAGCCAAAGGCATATTTGCCGTAACGGTTATTTATGGCCTGCTGGTACTGGTGATAAAAACATTTGCCTAAATTAATATCCCGATATGGATAAGCAGCCCTGGTTTAAAAACTGGTTCAATTCCCCGTACTATCACCTCTTATATTTTAAACGGGATGAAAAAGAAGCGGCTGCTTTTATTGACCAGGTGGTGCAGTACCTGCAGCCTGCGCCCGGCGCTACCATGCTGGATGTGGCCTGTGGCCGTGGCCGCCACGCCATACAATTAGCGGCTAAGGGTTTTGATGTTACCGGCATCGATCTGAGTGAAGACAGCATTGCCGAAGCCCTGCAGTATGAAGCACAAAACCTGCATTTTTTCCGGCATGATATGCGCCTGCCTTTTTGGATCAACTACTTTAATTATGCTTTTAATTTTTTTACCAGCTTCGGTTATTTCAATACACGCCGGGAGCATGATAATGCCATCCGCACCATTGCACAATCCCTGCAGCCCAGTGGTACACTCGTAATAGATTTCCTCAATGTGCACTATGCCGAAGATCACCTGGTGCACCAGCACGAAGAACAGGTAAATGGTATTAATTTTTTTATCACCAAATGGTTCGACGAAACTCATTTTTACAAAAAAATTGAAGTGGAAGATGATGCCCTTGAAGTGCCTTTGATTTACACTGAAAAAGTAGCCAAGTTTTCTCTCGGCGATTTCACCGAAATGTTTGCTTACCAGGGTATGCAGATACAGGAAGTATTTGGCGGCTACGATTTTTGCCATTACGATGTACGCAAATCACCACGGCTGATTATGATTGTAAAAAAGGGACGGTAAATCTTTGCATCACTTTTTTTAAGAAGTCTCACCATGAAATATTTTATGCTTTTGTTTTTGGCAACAGTTATGCTCGGATGCAGCAGTAGCTTACACAACAGTTACCGCATCACCAAAAACTACAAGCCGGATGATACTGTGTTGTACGACACCATTATGGCATTAGACAGCCAGTTTTTTGGGGCGTACAATACCTGCAGTGTGCAACTGGATAAATACGCCTCTTTTTTTGCTGACAGTATTGAGTTTTACCACGATAAAGGAGGCTTAATGACATCAAAGACTGAAATTATAGCTGCTACCCAAAAAAATGTATGCGGCAGGGTTACCAGGCAACTGGTAAAAGGCAGTGCCGAAGTGTATCCTGTACCCGGATATGGCGCCATAGAAATTGGCCTGCATACCTTTCACAACAGTAAAGATGTATCCGGCGGTACACCCCGTCCGGGCCGGTTTACCATCATTTGGCAGCATACCGCCACCGGCTGGAAAATAAGAAGGGTAATCAGCTTGCATTAGGCTGCCACTCCGGCCCACTTCCGGTAAGCTTTTTTAAACCAGGTGTAGCTTAAGTCAACTTAAAAATTTGTGTAAACCAGACTGGCAACGATGCCATTAAAATATTTTATTCGTACTGTGCTTAATCCGTTTTACAATACATTTTGCCCTATTTTTGCGGCACTAAAAAATTACCATGTCAGTTTTAGTTAATAAAAATTCCAAAATCATTGTACAGGGCTTTACCGGAACGGAAGGCACCTTTCATGCCACTCAAATGATTGAGTATGGCACCAACCTGGTAGGCGGCGTTACCCCCGGCAAGGGCGGAAGCACCCACCTGGATAAGCCCGTTTTTAATACGGTAGCCGATGCAGTTAAAAGCACCGGTGCTGATGTGAGTATCATTTTTGTACCTCCGGCTTTTGCTGCAGATGCAGTAATGGAAGCTGCCGATGCAGGTATTGCACTGGTGGTATGTATTACCGAAGGTATTCCGGTGCAGGATATGGTAAAAGTAAAAAACTACCTGCAGGGCAAAAATACCCGCCTGATTGGCCCCAACTGCCCCGGCGTTATTACTGCCGATGAATGTAAAGTAGGTATCATGCCGGGCTTTATTTTCAAAAAAGGTCGTATTGGTATTGTTTCAAAAAGCGGTACCCTTACCTACGAAGCAGCCGACCAGGTAGCTAAAGCCGGTCTTGGCATATCCACAGCAATCGGTATCGGTGGTGATCCTATTATTGGCACTACCACCAAACAGGCTGTTGAACTGTTTATGAACGACCCCGAAACCGATGCCATCGTTATGATTGGCGAAATCGGCGGTGGTATGGAAGCCGAAGCGGCAGAATACATCAAATCTACAGGGAATAAAAAACCAGTTGTTGGCTTTATCGCCGGACAAACTGCTCCTCCCGGCCGCCGTATGGGCCATGCCGGTGCTATTGTTGGCGGCGCCGACGACACAGCCGAAGCTAAGATGAAAATCATGGCAGAATGTGGTATTCATGTGGTAGCTAGTCCTGCAGATATTGGTAAAACAATGGCTGAAGCGATTAAGAAATAATTACAGCGAAATATTTTTTTGAAGTCCGGTTGTGTTGAGCAGCCGGATTTTTTATTGGGCTACCTCAGATAGACGCTATGTTGGGCGCAAATTCACAGACCGTTGTCATTGGGGAATTTTTCATAATTTTAATATATGGATATTAAAGATCTCATAACAATTGACAATGAAATCCTGGGAGGCCAGACTGTTTTTAAAGGAACACGTGTGCCTGTTGAATCCTTATTTGATCACCTAGAAGCAGGTGTTTCCTTAGACGCCTTTTTGGAAGATTTCCCAACAGTATCAAGAGAGCAAGCAATCGCATTATTAGATTTGGCTAACAAATTGTTTAATACAAAAAACTTAGAGCAACTTTATGCGGCTGTTGCTTGATGAAAATCTACCTAAACGTCTCAAACTTGATTTTCCCGAACACGAAATTTATACTGTGCGTGACAAAGGTTGGAATGGTATAAAAAATGGTGAGCTTTTAAAGCTTTTGATTGAAAATGATTTTGACGCTCTTTTAACCTTCGACAAAAACTTACAGCATCAGCAAAATTTTATTAAATATACAATAGCTGTGTTTGTTTTATCAGCTAAAATTAATAGTTATGAAGAGTTGACTAAATTAACACCAAAGATTAAAGAATATCTGAATAATCCTTCTTTGCCAATTGGCGGAATCGTTATTACTCAAGGCTAAATCTGCGCCCAACAAAAGTATTGTCAAAAGCGGGGCGGACGGAAGTTCAATCAACTGTAAATCGCTACTGTACTACATCCGGGCTTGACGGAATACTTCTCGACATTTGATCGTTTACTTATGCTTTTATTTTTTGTTCAACTTCAGTTCCAGGCTATACAAGCACTGAATATCCAGCCTACTGCAATACTCTGTCGAAAAATTATGCAATATTTTTAGCTAATACAATCCTCAACCCAGGAAGTTTTTACAATAATGAATGAGCCGAATAACTTCTGCTAATCGGCTCATCAATACAGGTACATTATTTGGCCATCAAAAAAATACTGATTCCCTCCGGTGGGGGTAGAAGCACCAGCTATACATTGAAAATGTAAAGATTAATCTTGTTGTAGTGCTGTTGTAAAAATGTTGTTGCCCCTGCCAGTTTGAAGTACCGGCTACATAAACCTCTCACCCCTAAGCCCATAGCAGAACTAATGGCAAAACAGTACCTTTAACCAAAAAGTAATTGATGAAATACCTGCTACTCTGTATTGTTGTTACCACAGCCTGCACCGCCACGGCGCAACCTAAAAAACCTCAAACGGCAGAACTCCTTAAAACAAGTGCCGCCACTACCATACAGGCGGCTTACAGCCAGTATAAACAAATGTCCCTGCAAATATGGGATTATGCCGAGCTGGGGTATAAAGAAGTAAAAAGCAGTGCCCTGCTGCAGCAAACACTTGCAGATAATGGCTTTACCGTACAGGCCGGTGTGGCCGGTATCCCTACGGCTTTTGTAGCTACCTACGGCAGCGGCTACCCTGTAATTGGTATATTGGCCGAATTTGATGCCCTGCCCGGCTTATCGCAAACAACTGCGCCCGAAAAACAACCTGCCGGTAAAAATGCCGGTCATGCCTGCGGCCATCATTTGTTTGGCGTAGCCTCAGTGGGTTCGGGTATTGCGGTAAAAAAACTCATAGCAGAAAAAAAGCTAACGGGCACCATTAAAGTATTTGGCTGCCCCGCCGAAGAAGGCGGCAGCGGTAAAGTATATATGGTGAGGGAGGGCTTGTTCAATGAAGTGGATATAGCCATACACTGGCACCCCGGCAGCAGCAATGGTATAACAATGACCAGCGCCCTGGCCAACAAATCGGCCAAGTTTCGTTTCTACGGTATTTCAGCACATGCTTCAGCAGCACCGGATAAAGGCCGATCGGCATTAGATGGGGTAGAAGCGATGAACAATATGGTGAACATGATGAGGGAGCATATACCCCAGGAAACAAGGATACATTATGTAATAACCAATGGCGGTAAAGCGCCCAATGTTATCCCTGATTTTGCTGAAGTGTACTACTATGTGCGCCATCCCAAAAAAGATGTAGTGGTAAATATTTTCGACCGGGTGGTGAATGCTGCTAAAGGCGCCGCCCTCGGAACAGATACTAAAATGGATTATGAAATCATTGGCGGCACACATGATTTACTGCTTAATAAAACCCTGGCCGAAGTGATGCAACGCAACCTCGAAAAAACAGGAGGCATTACCTATAATGCCGAAGAAAAATTATTTGCCCAAAAAATACAGGCTACTTTAAATGCAACCGATGTGCCCGACCTGTCAACAGCTTCAACTATAAATCCATTAAAGCTTACTATGGATGCTGGCGGGGGTAGTACCGATGTGGGTGATGTGAGTTATGCCTTACCCACTGTTGGCCTGCGTACCGCTACCTGGGTACCCGGCACACCCGGGCATAGCTGGCAGGCAGTGGCCTGCGGCGGTACTGAGATTGGTATTAAAGGCATGATCAATGCCGCCAAAGTAATGGCACTAACGGCCATCGACCTTTACCTTGATACAACGCTGATACAAAAAGCTAAAGAAGAATTTAAACAAGCCAAAGGCAACTACGCATACAAAGCCCTGTTAGGCGACAGGCAGCCTGCATTAAATTACCGGGATTAAAAAAATGAGCCCTCTGCTAATGCCCCATATTCATTTATCCGGCCATCTTTTTATAGGCATTCATCAACCCGTTGGTAGAAGCATCATGCGTATCCACAACGGCATCGGTTTGTAATTCGGGCAATATTTTTCCGGCTAATATTTTACCTAATTCAACGCCCCACTGGTCGAAGCTGAAGATGTTCCAGATGATGCCCTGCACAAATATTTTTTGCTCATACAACGCAATTAACTGGCCAAGGGTGTAGGGCGTAATTTGTTTGATTAAAAAAGAATTGGTGGGCCTGTTGCCTTCAAATACCCGGTAAGGATTAGTATGTTCAGCACCTTTCATCAAAGCTTCTGTTTGCGCAAAAAAATTGCTGAGCAGCAACTGGTGGTGGTTGCCTGTTTTATTATGGCTGATGGCCGGCGCTATAAAATCGCAGGGGATAAGCTGGGTGCCCTGGTGTATCAACTGGTAAAAAGCATGTTGGCCATTAGTGCCCGGCTCGCCCCAAATGATGGGCCCGGTGGTATAGTTTGCTTTGTTGCCATTACGGTCAATGTATTTGCCATTGCTTTCCATATTGCCCTGCTGCAGGTAAGCCGCAAGGCGGTGCAGGTACTGGTCGTACGGCAGTATGGCTTCGGATGCAGCGCCAAAAAAATTGCAGTACCATATACCAATTAAAGCCATTAGCACCGGTATGTTTTTTTCAAAAGCGGCACTGGCAAAATGTTCATCGATGCTATGGGCACCTTTTAGCAAAGCCTCAAAATTATCGTAGCCGATGGTTAATGCTATCGATAAACCTATAGCACCCCAGAGGCTGTAGCGGCCGCCCACCCAGTCCCAAAACACAAACATGTTTTCGGCAGCAATACCAAATTTTACCACTTCGGTTTCGTTGGTGCTTAGGGCAACAAAGTGCTTCGCAATATTTGCTTCATCTTTTGCGGTTGCTAAAAACCATTGCCTTGCCGTATGGGCATTGGCCATCGTTTCTTGTGTGGTAAATGTTTTGGAGGCAATTAAAAACAGGGTTTCTTCGGCATTTATTTTTTTAAGCGTTTCGGCAATATGGCTGCCATCCACATTACTCACAAAATAAGTTTGTATGCCCTCTACCCAATAAGGCTTTAGCGCTTCGGTAACCATTACCGGGCCAAGGTCGCTGCCGCCAATACCAATGTTTACAATGTATTTAATTTTCTTACCGGTATAGCCTTTCCAGTTACCCGTATGTACTTTGCTGCAAAAATTTTGCATGTGCCTGAGTACAGCCTGCACTTCAGGCATTACATCTTTACCATCCACGTACACGGGCCTGCCCGAAAAATTGCGTAAGGCGGTATGCAGTACCGCACGGTTTTCAGTTTCATTTATTTTTTCACCGGCAAACTGGGCTTTTATCGCTTCATCCAGTCCGCATTCTTTTGCCAGTTGCAGTAGCAGGGCCAGTGTTTCTGCAGTAATAATATTTTTGGAGTAATCGAAAAGTATATCTTCAAACTGCAGGGAAAATTTTTGAAAACGGGTAGTGTCTGTTTCAAACAGTGTATTCATGTGCACCTGCTTCATCCCCTCATAATGCTGTGTGAGCAGGGACCAGGCAGTAGTGGCGGCAGGGTTAATTTTTGGAAGCATGGGGTAAAGTATGTTTTTGTTTTTTGATGATGGCGAAGATATTTATTTCTGCAGGGGTAGCCAACCCTGTGTAGCTTAAAAAGGGTTGGCTTGTTAAAGAAAATCTATAGTGCTAAGGCACAATAACAATTTGCTCTTCTTTGAGCAGGGGTAGTCCTTTAAAGCGCAGTATGATGTTGGCTACGGTAACCACATCTTTACCACAGTAGGTTACAATACGCTCCAGGTTATTTTCTTTCCAGTACACTTCGCCTACCATGCTGCCATCAATATCATCTTTTGGCGAGGGTACTTTTAAGGCAGCCGCCAGCAGTTTTAAGGCAGTGTAATGTTTGTAATCACCAAAGCGCCAGTATTGAAAAGTGTCCACAATATTAGTTTCCCAGGGTTTCATGTTTTGAAAATCGAGGTTTTCAGGTATGGGTATACCATTAATCAGCATGCGCCTGCATAAAAAAGGCAAATCAAACTCCTTAATGTTGTGGCCGGTAAAGCTCCATTTGTTGTTGGCGGCTTCAAACTGCTGTATGGTTGTTATAAACTGCTGCAGCAGTATTTTTTCATCATGCCCGGCAATAGATTTTACCCTGAATGTATAAGCGGCACCATCCTTTTTAAAGTATCCCAGGCTAATGCATACTACCTTGGCAAACTCTGCCATTACACCGGCACGCTGCGGATAATATTCGGCAGGTGTAACATCAACGGGTATGCTAAAGCGGTTTTTATCGGCCCAAAGCTGTTGCCATGCTTCATCTAATTGTGTAAAATCTTTTGCTTCAGATACAGTTTCAATATCTATCACCAAAAAATTTTCGAGGGGCATTTTGTTTATCATCGGTAGTATTTTGATTAAAAATAAAAAAGGATTGCGGTTTACACAATCCTTTACGCATATTGATTTAAACAGGGGCTTAAAATGTTACCCCTACGAAAGCCTGTATCGCCTGGTTGCACCATTTACGGCCATCATCAATAATTTCTGAATTGATATTGCTTAATCCCAGCTTATAGCGTGCGCCAATATGCACAAAGGGCAACTGTATCCACAGGCCGCCAATAGCACTCCAGTCGTTATTTTTAAATAAATTACCTCCTCCCTGCACACTGTCTACCGTTTGCTTCAGCATATTACCGTAAGCTGGCCCCAGTTGCAGCTTTACCCTTTTGCTTTCGCCCACATTTATATTGAGCAGTACCGGTATTTCAAGATAATTCAGCGATGCTTTTTTTTGACTGCCGCCCCTGAAAATATCATCGTAAATGTCGGTAACATCATCTGTTAATTCCGAAGAAGACTGCACTAAGTTTACCTCCGGCTGTATACCGAAACGCTTGCTAAAGTTGAATTGTAAAAAAGCACCAATCTGATAATTATAATTAAAAGCATCTTTATACGAGCGGCCCGAAATTTTATTAATATTAAAACCGGCCTTAGCGCCAAAACGGAAAAAGTTTTCCCTTTCGGCATCTACATTGCTTTGTGCCCGGGTACTTTGCAGCAGGAGTAGCAGCAGGGCAGCGGAAAAAAAAATCTTCATGAATGTGTTGTTTGAATAAGCACTTTAGTTGCCAAAATTATACCAAACAAAATTCTGAAATATTAATATTCACAAAAAGATGGTAAAAGTTGCAACATCGATAGCCGCATACCCTGGTGATATACCCACTATCTAAAGTGTAAATCGTTTCAGGTTCCGGAAACGTTGCCGGAAATTATCTGTACAATTTAACGATTCAAATGGTGTTAAACCTTTTATCTTAGTCGTCCATTTGTACCATACTGGTATCATATTTGCCCATAAAGTATTTTAAAATTAAAACAACACGATTATGAAACGATTACTACTGATTTGCTCCCTGTTTGTATTTGCGGTTACCGCAAGTGCACAGGATGTTGCCAAAGTGGAACTGAGCAAAGAGAAAAAAGCCGAACTGAAAAAAATGAAAGAGGCTAACCTCAGCGCCTCATTTGAAGAAGCAGGCCTTACCAACGAACAGATAAAGCAGGCCCGTACTGCTATGGAAGATGCTACCGACAAAAGCAACGACCTTAAGGCCAATAAAAAAATGAGCGACGAAGAAAAAGCTGAAAAGAAAAAAGCCATTAACGACGAAAAAAATGCCAAGCTGAAAGAAATTATGGGCGACAAATACAAGCCCTGGAACGAAATACGCAAAAGGCAAAAAGCCCAGGAAGAAGCCTTTGCTTCCAGCGGCTCATAAGCACTGCTGAATATGATTTTAAAAAGCCGGTTTATTTCAACCGGCTTTTTAATTGCCCGGTAACTAAGCAGGCATTTCATCATTGCATACGATAACCATAACGGGTATTAGTTTTTCGGGTTTAATCAACAAAAAGCCCCGCACTCAACAGTGCAGGGCTTTTATATGGTTGCTTTAAGAAAGCTTTATTCATCTTCCACCTTAATCTTGCCTTTGCTTTTTGCAATTACTGCTTCGGCAATATTGTTGGGGGCAGGTGCGTAGTGGCTGAACTCCATGGTAGAAGTAGCACGGCCACTCGATAATGAACGCAACTGCGTAACATAACCAAACATTTCGCTCAGCGGCACTTTGGCTTTAATTACCTGCAGGTTGTTGCGGCTGTCCATACCTTCCAGGATGCCGCGGCGGCGGTTAAGATCACCGGTAACATCACCCATGTACTGGTCGGGTGTAAGCACTTCCACTTTCATGATTGGCTCAAGTAAAGTTGGTTTTGCTTTTTTAGCACTTTCACGGAAGCCGGCTTTGGCACAAAGTTCAAAGCTCATGGCATCAGAATCCACATCGTGGTAGCTGCCATCAAATATGCGAACCTTCATGTTATTAACCGGGTAGCCAGCCAATACACCTGTGCCCATTGCTGTTTCAAAACCTTTGGTAATAGCCGGTACAAATTCTTTTGGAATTGAACCACCAAACAGGTCGTTTACAAACTGGAAGTGTTTGCCTTCGTTTTCTTTCAGCCACTCTTCATCAGCAGGGCCAATTTCAAAAACGATGTCGGCAAATTTACCACGACCACCGGTTTGCTTTTTCAGCACTTCCCTGTGTTCTATCGATGCATGGAAAGCCTCTTTGTAAGCTACCTGTGGTGCACCCTGGTTTACCTCTACCTTAAATTCACGACGCATACGGTCGATAATGATTTCAAGGTGCAGCTCACCCATACCACGAAGGATGGTTTGACCGGTATCTTCATCTGTATTTACACGAAGTGTGGGATCTTCTTCAATTAGTTTGGCAATGGCCATACCCATTTTATCCACGTCGGCCTGTGTTTTAGGCTCGATGGCAATAGCAATTACCGGCTCGGGGATAAACATATTTTCCAGGGTGATAGGATGGTTTTCATCGCAAAGGGTATCACCTGTTTTAATTTCCTTAAAGCCTACTGCTGCCGCAATATCACCTGCCTCGATAAAATCGATGGGGTTTTGTTTGTTGGCAAACATTTTCATAATACGGCTGATCCTTTCTTTTTTACCGCTCCTTACATTCAGCACATAACTGCCTGCATCAAGGTGGCCGCTATAGCAGCGGAAGAAGGCCAAACGACCCACAAACGGATCGGTCATGATTTTGAAAGCCAGTGCAGCAAATGGTTCTTTAGCATCGGGCTTACGCACCAGTTCTTCACCACTATCCGGGTCTGTACCCTTAATGGCTTCAATATCTATAGGCGAAGGCAGGTAGCGGCAAACCGCATCCAGCGCTGTTTGTACGCCTTTGTTTTTAAAGGATGAGCCGCACATCATGGGCACAATCGATAAGTCGATGGTTGCTTTGCGGATGGCTTCATGCATTTCGGCTTCGGTGATGCTGTTGGGATCATCAAAAAATTTCTCCATCAGGTTATCATCATATTCCGCCACCGCTTCTACCAGCTTAGCCCTCCATTCGTTGGCTTCTTCAACCATATCTTCCGGTACGGGAATTTCGTCAAAGGTCATGCCTTCGGTTTCCATGTGCCAGATGATACCTTTCATTTTAATCAAATCCACCACGCCTTTAAAATTATCTTCGGCACCAATGGGCAATTGCAGGGGTACTGCTTTTGAACCCAGCATATCAATTACCTGCTTTACCACCATTAAAAAATCGGCACCGGCACGGTCCATTTTATTTACAAAACCGATACGGGGTACATTGTAACGGTTGGCCTGGCGCCAAACGGTTTCTGATTGTGGCTCCACACCATCCACCGCACTAAACAGGGCGATAAGGCCATCCAGCACCCTCATAGAGCGTTCCACTTCCACGGTAAAGTCCACGTGGCCCGGGGTATCAATAATGTTGAAGTTGTATTTTTTAGTATCCGGTGTGGCTTTACCCAGTACGGTAGGGAAGTTCCACTGGCAGCTTACAGCAGCAGAAGTAATGGTGATACCACGTTCTTTTTCCTGTTCCATCCAGTCGGTAGTGGCAGCGCCATCATGCACCTCACCAATTTTGTGAATCATACCGGTATACCGCAGGATACGTTCGGTAGTAGTGGTTTTGCCGGCATCGATATGGGCGGCAATACCAAAGTTTCTCTGAAATTTTAAATCAGCCATTGTATTGAATTATGAATTTTGAATTATAAATTTTGAATTGTTATGAGCCCGGCGGTTGAATCTTTATGCTGCTTCAGTGGCGTCGCACTCTTGTACTGTATCTCTTTATTGAACTTTTACCAATGCGGAGGTTTCCGCTTAAATTTCCCCGTAGCTGCTCCTTATTTGGGGCTGGGGCTGGTATGACGTGTTATGCTCTCATATTATGCCGAATAGTTCAGCGCCCTGCACCTGCTATTACATCCTGCTGAAGCCTCCGGCGGCGCAAAAGTAAGGGGTTTTGTTGAAAGGGCAAAAGCCTGCCGGCAGGGGCTGTATAACTATCCTTCATAATGCAGTTAGCTGCTGCAGTTTTTTTAAATATAATTCGTTTCCTTTTTTAAAGCCATTGGCTTTTTCAGTAATTTTCCGCCTCAATTTACCCCCATGTTCCGCCAGCTTTACCTTATCCTGTTGAGCAGCCTGCTTTGCCTTAAAATGTACTGCCAGCAAACACCTGTACCGCCGCCGCCCTTTATCTATCAAACCGATTTTAAAAAAATACTGGAGCAAACACAGGAAAGAGAAAGCCCACTGTATTATCAAAAGCTCCTCATCCGCTTTCTCGACCGTGACAGCACCCTCAGCAACCCCGAAGTGCTGGCCCTGCTGATAGGGTATACCGAAGATTCGCACTTCAAGCCTTTTGAAGATATGGAAACCGAGCAGGAAATTTTTGACCTGAACGAAGAGCGGCAGTACGAGGAAGCATTGGTAAAAGCCAAACAGTATTTGCAATCGCATCCCCTGAGCCTGCGGGTGCTTAAAGAAGCCTCCTTTTGTTATTATGTAAAAGAAATGCAGGACAGCGCCGATTATTATATGGACCTGGTAGATAAAATTATGAATGCCATGACCTATAGCGGCAATGGTAAAAAACCAGATGCCCCTATGTTTGCCCTTGGCCTTGCCGATGGCGAATATTATGTGCAAAATATTGGGCTTAAAGTAAGCAACCGGGATACCGACTGGAACAAGCACAACCAGTTTATCGAAATAGTGGAAGGCTCAAAAAATGCAGACGATAAAGTGAAATACTTTTTTGTAATACAGCATGCCAAAAACCGGGTGGATGATGATAAGGTGAACGAATCGGCCGGCAAAAAAAAGAAAAAGAAACCTGCTGCCGAAAAAAGAAAGCAACAGGATAAGCCAAAAGACAAAAAATCAAAAGACAAAAAAGATAAACCCGCCTGGCAGACAGAGGAAGCCGCACCACCGGCAGAAATAAACTAAGCCGGTACCTTTATAATTTTCCGGCAGGCCTAATCCGCCGCCTTGCGTATAATTTTCAGTAAAATGGCAATTACTGCAATCACCAGTAAAATATGAATCAGCCCTCCGGCATGATAACCCAAAAAGCCAACAGCCCAGGCGATGACCAATATAACAGCGATGAGGTATAACAGGTTTCCCATAATAAAATGTTTAGATACGCTTTTGTTATGGAAAAAACCATGCCATAAGATGGGAAAAGAAATTGTTAAACCTTAAGTAAACAGGTCGGAGCTGAGGTACCTGTCGCCCCTGTCGCACACTATAAATACAATAACACCCTGTTCTAATTCTTTAGCCAGTTCAATAGCCGCATGTGCGGCACCACCACTGCTCATACCGCTGAAGATGGCTTCTTCCCGGGCTAATTTTTTAGCCATAATACGGGCATCTTTTTCGGCTATTTCCATCACCCTGTCCACCCGGCTGCGGTCGAATATTTTGGGCAGGTAAGCCTCAGGCCATTTGCGTATGCCGGGAATTTTAGAACCATCGGTAGGCTGGCAACCTACTATTTGTACAGCAGGATTAATCTCTTTAAAAAATTTTGAAACACCCATAATCGTTCCCGTTGTACCCATTGATGACACGAAATGGGTAATCTTCTGGTGGGTATCCCGCCATATTTCAGGGCCGGTGGTATGATAATGCATCAGGGGGTTATCGGGATTGCCAAACTGGTTCAGCATCTTGTATCCGCCACGGGCTACTTTATCGTTGGCATAATCAATGGCGCCTTCCATCGATTTTTCTTTTGGCGTTAGTATTACCCTGGCGCCAAATGCCTCCATGGTGAGCACCCTTTCCCTTGTGGCATCTTCGGGCATTACCAGTTCTATAGGTACATTAAAAAGGCTGGCAATCATAGCCAGTGCTATACCGGTATTACCGCTGGTAGCTTCAATCAGGGTGATGCCCTCTTTAATTTCACCACGGTCAATAGCACCTTTAATCATCCCGTAGGCGGCCCTGTCTTTTACACTGCCGCCGGGGTTATTGCCCTCCAGCTTACCGTAAATGGTTACGTTTTTATTAGGGTTGAGTTTTTTTAATTCTACCAGGGGCGTATTGCCCACCAGTTCCAGTATACCCGCCATAATGTATTTGCTATGATTGATAATTACCGCTTCAAAAAAATGCGGCATTTTTTTATATTGTTGTGTAATTCATAACAAAATAAAGCCATTCTGGTTAGAAAAAAATATAGTCCATAAAAATAGTAGACTTTTATTTTGAAATTCAAACAAATCGCTTCATCTTAGCAAAACAGATTATTACTTACGATTAAACAACAAATCATGGCAGAAAAAAACAAACCGGTACAAACCGCCCTTGGTGATGTAGCCGCAAGGCAGCTTGCAATAGCTACACGTACTGTACCCCAGCTACTCAAAATTTCACCACGCTGGCTTACCCATTTACTCAACTGGATACCTGTAGAATCAGGCGTTTACAGGTTGAACAAAGTAAAAGATGCAGATAATGTGGAAGTAGACTGCTCGGCAAGAGATGAAAGAGCGCTGCCTGAAACTTTTGTGGATTACATCGAAAACCCCAGGGAATACAACCTGAGCGCTGTAAATACGGTAGTGCATGTACATACAAGGGTATCCGACTTGTACAGTAAACCCTACAACCAAATCAGCGAACAATTGCGCCTTACTATCGAAATTATTAAGGAAAGGCAGGAAAGTGAACTGATTAATAACAAAGAGTACGGATTACTGCACAGTATTGTGCCCTCGCAGGTAATTAAAACACGTACAGGCGCACCCACACCGGATGACCTGGATGAACTGATAACAAAAGTGTGGAAAGAGCCGGGCTTCTTTTTACTGCACCCGCTGGCAATAGCAGCTTTCGGCAGGGAATGTACCCGCCGCGGCGTACCCCCACCTACGGTTTCCTTATTCGGCTCGCAATTTCTTACCTGGAGGGGCATCCCACTGGTACCTTCGGATAAAGTACCTATCGAAAACGGAAAATCAAAAATTTTACTCCTGCGTACAGGCGAAAGCAGGCAGGGTGTTGTAGGCTTATATCAGCCAGGCCTGCCAGGCGAACAATCTCCCGGCCTTTCGGTACGATTTATGGGCATAAATGAAAAAGCCATTGCCTCTTACCTTGTTTCGCTGTATTGCTCACTTGCAGTACTTGTAGATGATGCTATTGCAGTGCTTGACGGAGTAGAAATAAATAAATACCATGAGTACAAATATTAATTCTGAACTTCCGGATATACAATTGCTGCAGCAACTGGCCAACCAGTTTTTTAAAGCAGCTCCGGGTGAAAACATTGTCTTACCCAGCCTTCCGCAACATGCACAGCATGCCATTAACCCGGAATATCAAAGCTATTTATTACAGGCGCCTTTTACACAAGCTGTACCTGCAAGCCCTGGCATTGCCACCCCGGCAGCAGCACCGGCTACATCAGGCATCGGTGTTACTCCCGGCGTTGACCATCTTAACCTATCGGATGCAGTAAAAACAGCAGTGAAAACGCCTTTTGGCCTTGATTCTGTAGCGCCTGCATCAACCGGACATATTGATACTGCTTTACCCGATTCGGCTCAAAATTTTTTTAGTACACAGGCTGTTGAGCCTAATAGCAAAACTGAAAAAAATTTTGGCACAGGCAGAGTGCCTCAATCAGTTGCAGGCAGTGGTAAAAGCCCGGATGCACCACATCAGTACACCGACTTCAATATTGAAGATCCACAAACCAGTTTGCCCGATCCGCATTTTTCCGATGGAAAAGTGCCAAAGTCGGTTGCCGGTAGCGGCAGGCAGCCTTCCCTGCAGCAGCAGGGTGCACCAGGCCAATCAACAGTAGCAAAAGAAGAACTGCCTTATGCCAGCGATAATAGTTTTGAGAAGATATTGCAGGAGGCGATGGCATCCATCAATACTTTTACAAGCAATCCGCAATTGCCTTTTTCGGCAGAGCCGATTGCCTCATTTTATTTTTTACCAAAAGTAAATGCATCGCCAGTTGATTTTCCGGCAGCAGCACTATCGCAAAAAGCCCAGGCAGGTATTGCACCACCATTTGATGTAAACCTTGTACGGCGTGATTTTCCCATTTTGCAGGAACAGGTAAACGGGCGACAGTTAATTTGGTTTGATAATGCCGCCACCACGCAAAAGCCCAGGCAGGTAATTGACCGCATCAGTTATTTTTACCAACACGAAAACTCTAACATCCACCGTGCTGCACACGAACTGGCTGCAAGGGCAACGGATGCGTATGAGGCTGCAAGAGAAAAAGTAAGGCGTTTTATCAATGCGGCATCTATCAACGAAATCATTTTTGTAAGGGGTACTACCGAAGGAATTAATCTGGTTGCAAAAAGTTGGGGAGAGCAATACCTGAATACCGGCGATGAAATTATCCTGAGCAACCTGGAGCATCACGCCAATATTGTACCCTGGCAACAACTGGCAGCCAAAAAAAACCTGAAAATAAAAGTAATACCAGTAGATGATAACGGGCAGTTGCTTATTGATGAGTATGCAAAACTTTTAGGGCCTAAAGTAAAACTGGTTTCATTTACCCATGTATCCAATGCTTTAGGCACTATCACTCCTGCTAAGCAAATTATTGATATGGCCCATGCCGCCGGCGCCAAAGTTTTGCTGGATGGTGCCCAGTCTGTAAGTCATATGAAGGTAGACCTTCAGCTACTAAACCCGGACTGGTTTATTTTTTCGGGGCATAAAATATTTGGCCCTACAGGCATTGGGGTAGTGTATGGTAAAGAAGAACTCCTTAACGAAACGCAACCCTGGCAGGGCGGCGGCAACATGATTAAAGATGTAACTTTTGAACACACTACTTTTCATAATGCACCGGGCCGCTTTGAAGCCGGTACTGGTAATATTGCAGATGCTGTAGGCCTTAGCGCTGCCCTCGATTATGTGTCGCAACTGGGTATTGAACTTATTGGGCAATACGAACACTACCTGTTGCTGTATGCCACACAACTGCTGCAGCAGGTACCTGGCTTACGCATTATAGGCACTGCACCCGATAAAGCAAGTGTTATCTCCTTTACACTGGATGGCTACAAAACTGAAGATGTAGGCGCCGCCTTAAATAAAGAAGGTATTGCGGTAAGGGCAGGCCATCATTGTGCTCAGCCTATACTCCGCAGGTTTGGGCAGGAAACTACCGTACGCCCCTCGCTGGCATTTTATAATACCTGTGCAGAGGTTGATAAACTATACAGCACGCTGCTTCGTTTAAAAGGACAGTAATACAAACATACTTAACAAACATACTTACACCGGCAACTACAATTGCCGGTTTTTTTTTGTTAAAAAACAACTTATCAAAATAAATATTTGCTGATGTAAAAATTAATGAATTATATTTGTCTACTTATTTGGTAGACTAATATTTATTATATGCATCCTTCATCACAACTGCCGCTCCTAAGCACCCGGATAGCGGTGCCTGCCGCTGCTCCTGTTTCTGTTACAAGCGCTATTAGTGTTTCCCCCCAGCTATACTGTTGTTGTTGCTGTTAATCCCCCCCCGTTGCCCATCCCCGGGCATTTGATTTTCTTTTTCTATAAAAATATACCACTGCCTGTTATCCGGCTACATTTATAGCTGCACCGATACCAGCAGCAAGCACTTATTAAAATACTGCATCATGAAAAAAGCAGCACTACTCATGTTGTTATTTCTATCAACAATAAATCAATACCTGTTGCAAGCACAGGATAAACAAAGTACAGTTGTAATAACCGGCCGTGTGGTTTCTTTTGAGGAATCGCTTGGGCTGGAAGGGGTAACCATTACAGAGAAGGGTACAAAAAATACCAGCGGCACACATGCAGATGGCACTTTTGCCATAAGTGTAAGCAGTAAAGAGGCGGTACTCGTATTCAGCCTCGATGATTACGAGAATGTAGAACTGAAGCTTACCCAAAGTACAGATTACGCTATTGTATTAAGGCGAAAAGAGTAACGGCCACATGCACAAACTACACTATAAATACCTGTGAGGTGCAATATCCTCACAGGCCAAATTCATCATTAAAAAATATCAACAAGGCATTATGAAAAAAGTAACACCGGTTGCATTTCAACTCACCTCTGGATTAACAGAGGAGCAATTAAAGTTTTTTAAAAAAAACGGTTACCTGCATTTTAAAAATTTTATACCAAAGGAAACAGTAAAAGAGCTGCTGTACGAGGTAGAGCAGGTTCAACAGCATTTGCTTGCCAACGATGCCAAAAAAGTAAACGGTATACCCTTAAAGTTTGGTAACGATATTAACGGCAAAAGGCTAATACAACGTATTGCCTTTGCTTCGCAATACAGTAATAAGCTACATCAGTTTTTACAGGATAGCCGCTTAAAAGCACTGCTTACCCTGCTGGAACCATACACTGGCCGTATTGGCGAAAATGAAAAAGACGGCCTGGTGGTGAATCATTATGTAAATACACCTGCCAGCAAATTTTCGCAGTTGGGGTGGCATACCGACAGCCCCCGTGATTTATTTCTTGGCTCAAGGATAATGCCTATGCTAAATGTAGGGCTGCACCTGGATGATTGTGCTTTTGAAAATGGCGGGCTAAGAGTAATACCGGGCACTCACCGCCAGGGATTATTAGGACTTTTTTTCAGAAAAAAATATTACGTGGATAACAGCGCTGACAAATCTGAAGTAGGTTTTGATATTGAAGCTGGCGACCTTACCGTACATGAAGGTAAGCTTTGGCACAGGGTGCAGCAATCGCCAGTAACCGGCGAAGCCAGCCGCAGGCGTGTAATGTACATACCCGTTGTTACCGGCCCTGTAAAATTTAAACATGCACAAAGCACTACCCCGGTTTATCATAAAGTAGCACAACTTAAGCCGGCATTTCAATCACTTAAATACAACCTGGCTGGCTTGGCAAAAGTTATATCGCCGGTTGCTTCCACAATTTTATCCATTACCAGAATTAAATAAATATGGCATACGCAATAGTAACCGGTGCTGCCAAAGGCATTGGTAAAGCAATAGCTTTTGAACTGGCAAAAAGAAACTATAATTTAATCCTTATTGATATTGATGAAAAAGGATTACTCGATACAGCCAATGATTTTATAACACATAAAAATATCGATGTGCAGTATTTGCATATCGACCTGTGTTCGGCCGGTGCAGCCGAGCATATCTTTAAATTAACCAGGCCCTACCACGAAAAAATTAATGTTGTGGTGAACAATGCAGGTTTTGGTTTAAATGGTGCTTTTGAACAACTGCCACTGGATGAGCAGCTCGACATTATTGACCTGAATATTAAGGCACAGGTTAAGTTGTCGCACCTTTTTATACCCGTTTTAAAGCAGAAAGAAAAATCGTACCTGTTGAATGTGGGCAGCACTACAGCCTACCAATCCGTACCCTATCTTAATATTTATGCCGCCAGCAAGGCATTTGTACTTTCATTTACCAGGAGCCTGCGGTATGAGTTGCGTAATACAAATGTATCAGTAAGCTGCCTCAGCCCGGGCAGCACCGACACCAATTTTGTGTACCGGGCATCCATGTCTGAAAAAACCATCCGCATTGCCCAAAAGTTTTATATGACACCAGAAAAAGTAGCCGACATTGCCGTGAAGCAGTTGTTTAAAGGGAAAGCTGAAATTATACCGGGATTTTCTAATAAGATAAATGCTTATTTACCCAAATTTTTTCCAAAACGATTTGTAGAAAAAATTGCTGCATCTATTTACGAAAAAAAAGCGCCGCTGGCTGAAGCCGATAGCACAAAGGCTATAACGCAGAGCGAACTTTCAACAATAAATTAAGTGCCGGCCTTAATTTATGGCAAGCCACAATATCTTTACAAAATCAACCAATTACTAAAAGTTTGCAGATGATTAAGATACCGGTTTTAATTGCCCTGCTCTTCACTATGTTGCTGAATACTCAAGCCCAACCCGGGCGCTGGATTGGCAGCCTGCACCGCAGCGATGGCAACAATATTGTTTTTCATTTTGAATGGAAAAAAGAAAAGGGTAAAGATGCCTGGTATATCCGCAATGCAAAGGAAAGCATCAGGGTGGATAATATGATTCGCAAAGGCGATTCTATGATTGTGCACATGCCCGTATTTGAATCGCATTTCAGGATAAAAGTACAACCCGGGAAATGCGAAGGGGTATGGATTAAAGGCGGCGCTTACAAAACCCAGGTGATGCCCTTTACGGCAGTACCCGGCAAAAAAAGATTTAATACCAGTACAGCCGCCACAAAAAATATTACAGGCCGGTGGGCAGTGTATTTTGCAGGCAATAAAAAAGAAGAAAACTCTGTTGGGGAATTTGTACAAAAAGGCAATATCGTACACGGTACTTTTTTAAATGCCTCCGGCGATTACCGCTACCAGGAGGGTGTGGTGGCAGGCGACTCACTTTTCCTGTCCTGCTTTGATGGCTCACATGCTTATTTATTTAAAGCCCTTATAGCAGATAGCGCCACTATTACCAACGGCACTTTTTATGCCGGTGCAACGTATACCGAAAACTGGACAGCCCAAAAAAACAGCCAGGCAACCGTGCCCGGCGAATCGGTAAAAATGTACCTGCGGCCCGGTGAAGAAAGCCTTCATTTTACCTTTAATGACCTCAATGGCAAGCCCGTTTCAATACTCGATGAACGGTATAAAAATAAAGTGGTGATAGTACAACTGATGGGTAGCTGGTGCCCCAACTGCATGGATGAAACGGCTTTTTTAAGTAGTTATTACAACAACAACAAACACCGTGCTGTGGAAGTTATTGCACTGGCTTACGAGTACAGTGCCGACTGGCAGCGTTCGGTAAACAGCCTAACCAAAATACGCCAGCGCTTTGACGTACAATACCCCATTTTAATTACCGGGGTGCCCGTAACCGATAGCTTACGCACCGAAAAAACTTTGCCCGAGCTTACCCCCATCCGCTTTTTTCCCTCTTCGGTGATTATTGATAAAAAAGGGAAGGTGCGTAAAATTGATACCGATTTTGTAGGGCCTGCCGCACCAGAGCAGCATGCCGCTTATACACAGCATTTTGAACACTATATCAACGAACTGCTTAAAGAAGAGTAATTTCAAATAATTTTACACCTAAAGCCGATACCCGGCTTTTAAAAAATGAATACCGACTCCGTAGCTCAGTTGGTAGAGCTATTGACTCTTAATCAATAGGTCCAGGGTTCGAGTCCCTGCGGGGTCACTGCCTTAAATTCCGATACAATCCACCTGGCGCCGCCCGGTTAATTTTTATGGAAAAAGGGATAAGCAAAAAATAGCAGCATCCCTGTTTGTACGGCAGGGTTGTTTGCTGCCTGCCCGTTATTGTTATGCTGTTGTTGCTTGCCAAAAACAGCAACAGTAATATTTAAGCCAACCAGTAAAATAAATGTTAAAATATTTTTTTGCAGCATCAGGAAATTCTCTACCTTGGCAGCAGTTTAGCTGAGTAATAAACCTTACGATTGTATAAACCGCTATTCCTCCCCCTGACGACTACTTTTTTTAACCTCTTATCGGATTGAATAACGAATGCTGTCATTATGTGTAATGCTTGCTGCCTCCACACCTGTGTGCCGCATCCATCCCTCATGTTGCAGTGATTGTGTTATCCCTACAAATGCCTTTTATAAACCAAAACCATAAAATGTACACACTTAAATTGCCGATTATGAAAAAAATATTATTGATTTTTCTGCTCTTGAATGGGTTTATCTTCAATTCAAACGGGCAACAAACACTTTCCGAAGACTTTACTGGGGGAACAGTAGGAAATGAAATCAGTGTTGCTCCAATCTCATGGATAAAAACCGGAACAGGGCCTACTACTACAATTGCTTCAACAACTGCTGTTACATATACAGGGTATAACGGAGGAGGTGGAGTTTATGCTGCTAATGCAACACCAACTTCTACTGCAACCAACTATTCAAAGGCACTGGGCACTGGGATGGCAATGGGTACCGTAGGAAACTGTGTTTTTTATAGTTTTCTTGTGAGGGTTACAGGTTTTGGTGTCGGTACTTCCGGTAACTACATATTTGCATTTAATCAAGGCACTAACTATGCTGCCCGGTTTTTTGTAAGACCTAGCGCAACTCCTGGCAAAATAAATTTTGGGGTTTCTAAAAATTCTACAACAGGGACTTATGGTAGTACTAATTTTGACTTAAACCAAACGTATTTAATCGTTGTAAGATATTTGGTCGTATCTGGTTCTTCCAACGATCAGTGCCATTTATGGGTGAACCCAAGTTTGGCTAGTGAGCCAAGCACTTCTTCTGGTGTTGAAATCTCAGAAACATCTACTAGCGATCCTAGTACTGGAACCTATGTTAATATTATCTTTAGAAGCCTTAGTACAAGTACACCCATAATTAACTGGGACGGTATGCGGCTGTCTTGGGCAAACTCATCAAGTGCAGCATGGAGTGGATTAAATGCTGCTGCCTCTTCGCCTGCCATAACACCAGCCACTAATACTTTTTCGGCCTTTACTACTACCTATGGTACAGTATCTGCGGTACAGGATGTTAGTGTAACTGGCTCTAACCTTACAGCTAATATTACTGCCACGGCAGGTACTGGTTTTGAAGTAGCATTTGATGCTGGTTCTTATGGCAGTTCAGCTTCACTTACACAATCCGGAGGAAATGCAAGCGGTACTTTGCATGTGCGCCTTGCGGCAGATGCTTCTGCTGGGGGTTCTTATAATAGTGTAACAGCAGTAACACTTACTAGTACAGGTGCCACAACGAGAACATATACTACAGCGGCCAGCGGTAATGTGGTAAATAAAGCTACTCCTACCGTAAGCGTAACCAATTCCCCGCAAAACTTTACTGGTTCGCCAATAGCTGCAATAGTAAGCGGTTCGGTAGCAGGAACAGTAAGTGATATTAAGTATAATGGTTCCGGCACTACCCCATCAGCTATAGGAGTATATAGCATTACTGCCGACTTTACCCCCAGCGATGCCACCAACTACAACAGTCTTGATGATGCCAATGCAGGCAGCTATCAAATTGTGCAAAGCGAAGCTACAGCTGATTATCGAAGTAAGGCAGCTGGCAACCTTAGCAGTATTGGCACTTGGGAATATTATAATGGCACAAGTTGGGTAAATGCCACCCAAAAACCCGGCACCGGCAACAACGTAACCATACTGCACAATGTAACTTTTGATGAAGCCTTTACCGTAGGTGCTGGCAAGCACTTAACCGTTAGTGCCGGCACGGCCAACTTCAACGGCCAGTCGGTAACCTTTAGCTCCAACGCTACCGGTACCGCACAGCTTGGTAAAGTTGCCGGTACGCTTACCGGCGCTACCAACGTAACGGTAGAGCGCTATATCCCTGCAAGGGCTGATGCAAAACCATCCTGGAAACAACTGTGTGTGCCGG
>CALMYJ010000014.1 GCA_937873715.1 uncultured Chitinophagaceae bacterium | reverse complement strand
AAAGTTACTCAGCAGATGTAATTCTATTGCCACACCTGCAGCAATTCTGCCTGTTGTAAGCAACCCTAAAGGACACCATCAAACAAATTAGGCTGCTTGACATTTGACTTTTCAATTATTCCTCTTGCAGTATTAAATATGGTTAATCCAGCTTCATAATCTACAAGGTTTCTTGCTATCTTTAATTGTAACTGTTCACCTTTGTATTTTGTAAAATCGTAATCGTGAAATTCAGACCAACTTTCAATCGTTTCTGTTTTTCCATTTTTACTATCGCCAAAATTTTTTACTCTACTGCTTAAATCTTTAGGTAATTTAAAATTGCACCAATATAAATGCCTATCTCTTTCTTGTGCTTCAATTAAAGGTTTATAATAAGGAATTACATTCTCAACAACATATTTACCATTAAAGTGATTTTCTAAAAAAATAATTTCCTCATATAATTTCATATCTGGATAAATAGGTTTTTTCCCATTAGCACCAAAACCCCAAAATCTTGCTCTACTATGGCTTGGGCAAGGCGGTGAAGTCCAAATAAAATCAAACTCTTTGTAATGCTCAAGCAAATATTGGTGTGCATCAGCAACAACTACTTTATCATTTGGGAAACGTTCTTGATAAAGTTTTGCAAGTTCAGCATCTAATTCTACTGCTGTTACTTCACAATCAGTCCACTTATACCTGTTACCCCCTAAGCAAGCATATAAGTTTAACACCCTAAAGGGGCTGCTTACAACAAAAGGTTTGCCGCAAGTGTGGCTTGACGAATCCGCAATCAACTGTTTATCTTTTATCATCTTTATAATATTTTGCTATTAGGCAGACGTAACACTATTGCCACACCTGCAAGGCAAGCCCATACGTTGCAAGCAAGCCACTACCAGTCTGCTCTTTCGGGCAGCGACTTGCTTTTAATAAAATTGTGGGAGAAATTAATTAATTGGAGACTTCTTAATACCGGCTTTATCGGTAATGTATTCAGCGGACAAATCTTGATTATGAAGCACTCTACGGCTTACGCCTAATTGATTTTGTGTGTATTTCTTGTAAAGCTGAGATAAATTTTTAAAAACTTCAACGGCTGAATTGTCCAGCCATCGAAGTATAATTACAGAGCTTACTCTTACCTGCTTACTCATAAATCACCAGTTTCTTATTTATTAATTCTTTTCTGATAATCTCTCCAATTTTTTCTGCTTTCGGAGAGATATTCCGGGTCAATGTCATCCCAGCCCCATGCCCTGGATGCTAATTCCCATCTACGCAAGCGTTCATTGTACTGCAACAGTGAACCATTTTTATCAATTCTTAATGACACTTTTTTTGATTGCATTTTGATTAGTTTATAAGATTAGAATTGTAGTTACCGGTTTTAATTTGGCAGTCTAAGAAGTTGGCTCTTAGAGTGGCGTTATTCATTTCACTTGTAAATTTAGCATGACTGCGGTCTGCCTTAACCTTCTGCTCTTCAGTAAGTGGTTTGTGTACTGGTTTTGATTTTAAAGGCTGCCCGTTTTCATCCATTAAATTGAAAGCCATCTCTTTTTTTAAAGAGCCGTTAAAATTTACTTCTACGTAACCTGTAGACTTAGTGATTATCTTGGTAATTACACCCTTACCGTATTTCTGACTTACTACTGCTACTCCGATTTCAATTTTTGATTTCATAATCACTTGCTTTTGATATGTCAAATATAGTACACTTTTTTACAAAAACAAAGCGTTTGTGTAAATAGTTATCCACATTTTTACATTTCTCCCACAATTTCAAAGAACTAAACTACCCGTGCCCAGCTTGCAACAGGGGGTTTTGTGCAAGCCCCAGCAGACGAATAAAGCCGGGCATTATATCAATTTCAGCAGGTGTGCAGAGCCAGTTTGACGTTACTAATTTTTCAGGCGTGCCGAACCGATAACAGTGCTATGGGCTGATACTGTATGCTCATTCCCTTGTTGTACTATTTTTTTGGTTCAAGATCTTCCATCTGCAGGATATAATCGTAGCACTTTTTGGCTGTTTCAAAATCTTCATTGCGTACCGCATCGTCCATTATGCGTACCAGGCAATAGCGCAGCACTCTTATGTTAAAAGAGCGCTCATTGGTAAGTGCCTTGCGGTAATCATTTAAAGTGGCTTTAAATTCACCTATTAGTTTACTTTGAGCCAGGTTGATAAAAAAAATAATGAGTGAAATACCTGCTACAATTGCGATGGATGTAATTTCTACCTGTTGCATATTGATTATTTTTTGATGAGCATTTTTTTAAAGCGTTTTAGCCAGTATTGCTTTGCCCCTTCTTCCCACACCACGTAATTTTTTTGAGTGCCATACCGGCTTCTTATAAAGCCTATGAAGCCTTCTACCCTCACCTTGATATTGGCGTAATACCGCACAGCTTTGGCGGTAGCGCCTGCTGGCAGCTTGCCATCGGCCCAGCTTATGAATATGAATATTTTTTTTGCCTTACCCATTACATACTTTTTTTTCAAAGCAGCAATATCATCGTAGCTGAGGCCGCTTGCCTGTATGCTATCGAATACCCATATTTTGGCCGTTTGCTTCCTGCCTATGTAATACTGTAGTTGCTCGTAGCTGTAATTTTCGTAAAGGGTAAGGCAATTGCCGTGTTTTTCGTTGAGTTTAAACCGGTGTACCAGCAGCTCTCTCATCGTTTTGCCGTGGCCTTCCTCGTAGCTGATGTAGTTGCATTTGGCCCCAGGGAATATGCTTAAAAGCTGATCGATAAAGGCAGCTACTGCATTTGTTTTCCCGTTGCTACTGTCGCCAAAAAAAATAATATCAAAAGCTTCGTCAATATCGCCAAAGCAGGCTTTAAATTCAGGCGTAAGTGTCTTAATATCAGCGTATTGCTTGGTTGCCAACTGCTGTATGGGTAAACCCTTGGGCTTAGCCGGTTTTGGCTTTTTGGGCAATTGGTTTTCGTTATTTTCCACGTTTTTTTAAAAAAATTAGTTTTGGCTTAATTGGCTGTAATGCAGTGTAGTACTGCATTACAGCCTAAAAGCGTTGTTTTTTGATGGTCAAAACCCCCTCAGATTCTTATGTGTTTTTGGCAAAAGCCGGGGAGATTTTACACATCCTGCAGCAGTTCTGCCTTGCTTTCTACAAAAAATGTTTCCTCCTGCACCACCTGTATATGGGCTTTTTTGCAAATGGTATCGAAGCCATCGTCTTCCCGGCTGGCGATCAATTTCTCCTTATCCATATCCACCACTGTGCGTACAAATTCGGGGAATTGCTCCTGCAAAATGGCCGTTACGCTTTTTGAATTAAAGCCCTTATCGAATTTTACTTTTGGAGTACCGGTTCTAAACCCGATGGTGCCGTGCAGCATATCCATACTTTTGCGTTTGCCCCAATTATCTTTTTGTTCGTAAGCATATACTTCAAGTACCTGTACCTGCTCATCTTTAATGTCGTTGTACTTATTCAGCTTATCCTGGTACCGCTCTCTTACTTCCTGCAGTTCCTGGTTCATTTTTGCTTCGATACTGCTTACTTCGTTGGCGGCAGCGGCAAAGCTGCTCATTGCCTGCTCTGCATCTTCACGAGATACATTAGCGATTACCTTCTTTTTTTCTCTTGCCATAATGGTGCTTTTTATGTAATTAAAATGGTTTGCTTTTTAGCCGGGCCTGCCGCTTGTGTTTACGAGCCTGCTGCTGGCGCTTACAGTCTTTGTACATTATCCATTCATCGAAGCTGCGGGCCGCCGTGTACAGCAGTGCCAGGAATAGGAGTATAGGCATAAGTATTACTATAGTTAAAATGGTGATCATTGATATAATTGGTGTATTTGATTGCTCATGGCATGCAGGTGATTACCGATATAGCTGGTTTTTTCGGTGATGTAATCCGTGGCCAGTATGCGCAGGGCCATTGCCTGGGCCGGGGTAAAGCTTATGCTATACTCCTTGCGTACATCAATTAATCGCTTTTCGGCAAGGCATTTTATTTCGGCCAGTACGGCGTAGTGCAGTTTATCATCATCTGCTTGTACAGGCTTGGCTAAAAGCACCTGTATCATGCCGTGCAGGCCTTCAAGCATCTGGCGCTGCAATTTGTGTTTGTATGGCTTTAAGATCATAAATGGTATTTATGTGGTCAAAAATTGGGGTGGCGTATTTCATCAGATATTCATCTTGTACCTGCATTAGGTTGGTGGCCTGCCTTATGCCAGCCATTACTGTGGTGTGGTGCCTGTTTACATACATGCCTATCTGCTCCAGGCTGCATTTGGTGTGCAAGCGCATGAGGTAGTAGTAAAGCATGCGTGCAGTAACTAATACTTTGTCTCGCCGCTTACCTTCAAGGCTCTTCCGGCTTATTTCAAACCCTTTGCATATCATTTCTGAAATGCTTTCGTGATTAAGCTCGGCACTATCAAATTTTAAAGAGATAGATACATTGGCTTTATACAGCAGCGATAATATGGCTTCGGTATTGGCAATTATCCTTTTAGCTACAGGCATATTTACGGGTTGCATATTTCTGTTTTTTTGGTTAACTCGGCCAGTACTATATCGTTTGGTTTTATATCGTTGGCCAGTGCCTGCGGCTCATGCAGCACCTTCCAGTACCAGCGCCTTTCGGCAATGGTGTAGTTAAAAAAATCAGGGTCTAAAAGCAGGGCTTCGTCATGCATTTCCCATTGCAGGCGGAACCATTTCCAAAATACCTGGCTGCCCTCCAGTATACGGCGCTGCCGGGCATCGCAGGGCAGGTACCACATGAGGTAAGCAATACCATATTTGTACAGCATATCCCTGTAAGTATCGATGCTTATATTAAGCAGCAGGCACAGCTGCTGCTGTATGTAATCCTGCTGCTGGTTGTGTTGTTGGTTTTTCATCATTAGTAGTTTGGCAGGTTATGGTAAATACGAAATAAATCTTCAGTAACGGGCACGGCCTGTGCATCTGCTTCACGCAGTACCGGCTCCAGGTAATCATGCAGCTCTCCGTAATTGCTGCATAGCGTAAGCAGTAATTTTTGCAGGCCTTTATCGCCGGGTATATATTTATCAAAAAACAGTTTAAAGCCTGCTGTATGGTTGTTTATAAGCTTGGTGCCTGCTTTTAACCGGCGGCATAGCTGCGGTATGCCAACGGCATCACGCTTGCGCAGGCGCTCGAGGCTGTGTATAAGCTGGTCGGTAGCTACCAGGGCAATAGCAGCATAGCCGAGTACACCATCGTACAGGCCTTTGAGCATTTTGAAAACTGGCAGTTGCATATTCTCAGCTTCATCAATTACAATGATTATTTTTTCGCCCTGGCGCTTTAAATCTTTTAGCTTATCGATTATACCGGCAAGGGTAATGCTGGTGCTCCAGGCCTGCTCAATGCCTAATTTTTCGCAAATGATAGAGAGGATGTCTTTAAGCCGGTAGGTGCTGTTGATGGTAACTTTAATACACTGGCGTGGGTATCGGTGCTGAAAGCGATCTACAATATAGCTTTTACCAAAGCCGCTATCGCATATAAGGGTAACGGTGTGGCAATGCTTACGGGCATGCTCTAACTGTGCCAGTACTTCGGTAAACTGGCGTGTGGGCAACGGCTCCCAGTACTGCTTGCGGTAGGGCAGCATGGCCCATTCGCTGAGCATGTACAGGTACCTGTCGGCAATATCTACATCTTTACTGCCTGCCCTGGTGGTAAACTGGTAACGCAGCATAAGACTGAGGTAGCTGCTGTTGATGCCGGTAAGGCGGGCCACATCGCTTTGGCTTAGGTTATTTTGCTCCATGTAGCGCAGGGCCCCGTCTATAATCTGTTTTTTTAATTCCTGTTGCATTTTTGTTAGTATTGGTTAGTGTTTTTTATAAAAAATCGTTTACATCAATTTCGTTGGCAAATCGCTGTAGCTGCTGCTGCTGCCACTCGTTATTGTCGGCAATGGCTTTTGCCTGTGTGGCTTTTTTTAATTTTTTGGCATCCTGCAGGTGCTCTTTTTGCTGGCCATAATCATCGGTAAACATCAGTTTAAGCGTAGCTTCCTCATCATTAGCCAGGTTAAGCGGTGCGGCATCAATTATTTCTTTTACTATGGCATCATCAGCAGCGGTAAGCTGTACTATTTCTTCAATGCGTTTTTTATTAAAATCCCTTATCTGCTGCCGGTATTCTAATTGCTGTGGCGTGGTATTTTTAAAGCCCATGCCTGCTTTCATTTTATTGTGAAGCAAAAACCGCCTGCGGCCATCTTCGGTTACGGCCACCACCTGGCTAAAGTCTTCGGGGTCGTAAATAATTTGAAATCGGGTTTCAAATTGAAGGTCACGAAACTCGGGATCGAAGCTGTCGAAAGTGTACTTTTTCCCTTCCAGCGTTGCCGTAAGGCCAAGGCCTCTAATGCTGTTAAATTCGTTGTGTGCTTTGCCAAACACCACGAGGCAATCTTCAGGGGTAAGCGTTACCTGGTCTTCCTCAGGCATAGCATGCCATGCCTGTATATACTGGTCATGCTTTTGCAATCGTTCCTTATGCATGCATCGGTTCAGGTAGTCGATAACGCCTTGCTTATCGGGGAATTGCTTTTTAATTTCATTGAGCCGCTCGGTATTGGGCTGGTTTTTGGCGGCAGCGGTAATATTGTGGCCGCTGCTGTTATACTGCAGCCGGCAGTACTTTTTATTGAAATAATTAAACCACGGCTCTACCACTTTGCTTTTGGCATTGCCTACCGCAGCAGGGGTATGCAGGTGGGCCACGGCTCCGTAAAATGGGGTAAGATTTTTAATACCATACCTGTCGCTTTGTAGTTGCCATGGCCGGTAGGTGGCGCCAAATAAATCCTGCATGTGTATAATGGCGTTGCGCAGGGCCATGCGTATAAGCTCGGTATTTTCCCTGTCGCCGATGGCGTAGCCTACTGGGTAGTTATTCATTACATCCAGCACCACCACCATCACCAGCCGGTTATCGTACTTGCTGCCATCCTGGTAAAGCAGCTCCACATTCCAGCCATCCAATGTCCAGTAGTAAGTAGGGTATTGGGGCCGCTCCCGGCTTACCTGCATGGCTACAGTATTGTTATAGGCTTTATTGCCATGCCTGCCAGCTACCAGGCTGGGCATGTACTTCATCATCAGGTTGTACACAGTAGCCGTAGATAGCTGCGGCCACTTCATTTTATCAAACAGCAGATTGCTGGTGCTGGTTACCTGAGTTATATCGAGGTTCATGTGCAGGCGGGCCAGTTTGCGTATTACTGCCACCTGCTGGCGCTCTCTTTCAAGGCAATATCCATCTTCTGTTTTGCCAATTTTTGCCGCTTTTTTATTGCCGTAATGGCCACTAATCAGGCTGGCATAACTGTCTTTACGGTATTGCTTTATAGCACTGTCGGGCTTGCTTACCAGCCTGCCGTAGGAGGCTGGCAGGTATATATCTTCAGCCTCAATCAGTTTTATAATGAGTTTCCAAAAGCTGTCAACCAGCTTAATACCGAGCTTTTCTTTTATAAAGCCTTTTTCATCAATAGCCCTGATGCACAGGTTAAGGTACTGGCATGCTTTTACACACTTAAGCTGGTAATCGGGCGGCAGCTCTTTGCCACCATCGTACCGGTAACTGTGGTAAAAATCTTCAGCTTTAGCATCAGGCAGTAATAATGCTTTAATGGGTATGGCCGCATAGTGAGCATACACATCGCCGCCGTAATGCTT
>CALMYJ010000013.1 GCA_937873715.1 uncultured Chitinophagaceae bacterium | reverse complement strand
CCGGTACCGGCTGCAGTAGATTTTACGGTTACAGGCTGACCATTGAAATCGGCAGTGCCAGCACTTACAGTAAAGCTTTTGCCTGCACCTATTATAAAGGCTTCGTCAAAAGTAACATCATGCAGCACATCTACATTATTACCTTCACCGGGTTTTTGGGTGGCATCTACCCAGCTTGTGCCATTAAAATACTCCCAGGTACCGGCAGCGCTTAATACGCCGTTGGTTTTAGAACGGTAGTCGGCAGCAGACTGGCTTAAAACGATTGAAAAATTGCCAGCAGCGGCATCATCCAGGCTATTATAGTTAACAGCATCAGAAGGTGTAAAATCGGCTGTAACAGCATACACGCCGGCAGCAGAAGGCACTGTACCCGAGCCATTGTACTTAATATCATTTACGGTACCAGCCACAGAGCCGCTAACGGTGGCGGCTATCGGAGAACCTGTAAATATTTGTGGCGAATTGGTTACGCTTAAGGTGGGGGTAGCTTTATTTACCACATTACCCGTGGCCGCTGTGGTATATGTTCTTGATGTAGCACCTGTACTTGAAAGCGTTACGGCTGTAACGTTATTATAACTACCACCTGCAGATGCAGCAGCAGACAAACGAACATACAGGGTGCCACTAGCCGTACCGCCAGATTGTGTGAATGTGGTTGAAGCCCCATAAGTAGTGCCATTATTAGATACTTCAAAACCGGTTCCGGCTGTAGCAGTAATATTCGCAACCAGTTCAGCACCGGAAATAGCCACAGTTTGTGCAGCAGATACGGTGCCATAGGTTGATGTAAAGGCTGAAAAAGTATTTGTTGCAGGCGTTATTGTAGGCTGACAGATAGAAAGGCTGTTGCAATAAAAGTTTGAAACAGAACCGCTACCGGCATTTGCATTAAAAAATCTGATTTGAGCAGGATTTTGACCACCTCCCGGATTAAAGAAATTTCGTGTAGTGGAAACAGTTTGCGCATTTTCCTTCCGGGTTATGGAAATACTGTACGACCCTGTGGCAGTACGGGTAATCTTAACATCGAGCCCGCCTCTGGTAAAACCAAGCCCTGTTGAAACATTTGTTCCAGATGCATCATTGTATTCATAATTTGCCTGGCCACCCCTGAAGTATAATTCCATTAAATTTTGACTGCTGGAATTTTGCAAACCAATACCAACAGTTGCACCATTATTGATACTGCCGTTATCTATTGAAAAACTTAATGAATGGCCAACAGCCATTTCATTTACAAAACTACGTACAGCATTAGCAGTTACGCCTGAATTTGAGAACATGCCCCAAGCCCTGCCAGAGGTATTGATATTCGGAGGACTTCCTCCGTCATCATTACCGGTAGAGGAGGCCACAAAAAAGCCCATGCCCGTTCCGGAATTTAACTGCCAGTTTCCGAAACCTGTTGCATTATCATTTTGTCCGTTGGACCATCCGCTATTATAAGTAGCTGATCCGGCATTGCTGCCCTGGCAAGCCTGGCCTACAGCCAGTTGAGAGGATAGGGTTATACAAAACACCCAAAGCAATAGTAAAATTTTTTTCATTGTGGTTTGGTTTTGTTTGAAAAGTTGTTTGGTAAAAAAATGGGATCGATTAAAAGAAATGTAGTGAGCTGGCATAATCAGAATTTTTATGTATTACAATCGTTTAAAAAAATACTATGACACTAACCAGACATTGCAGATGAGATAATCCTGTCACTCTTAAATGCCCGGCAGATAAAATGTGTAAAAAATACACTTTATTTTATACAAGATGTAGCTTAAATAAGGTCGCAATCGTTCAGTAAAAAATGTAGGAAAAGGGAAATTGAAATGCAAAATATGCATTTCGCTGAAAAAAGAAAATTTTTTTGGATGCATTTTTTAAGCTGTATCCAGTTTTTTACTCCGCTAACTGGTTTACAGTACGGGAAGCTGGCGCTTTCACAAAATCAGACGGATATTTTTTAAAATACCGCCACACCACCCCGATAAATTCCGGGTAAGAACTAAGGTGTACACCACGGCTTTTAACAGCAACGAGAAAAGCCAGGGCAAAACTTACGGCAAAGTTTAAAAAACCAATTAAGCCAACACCCAATAAGGTGTAAAACAATTCCTTTGTACCAACCGTTGATCCCAAACCGAAAAAGCCGATGGCAACATTGGCGGCAGAGATGGTGATATGCCTTATATCGAATGGTATACCAAAAGTGTGACCGATAAAACCAGCCATACCCAGGAAAAAGCCTAATGCTAAATTACCTACCAATGCACCAAGATTATTTTCAATATAGTGTATGATCCGGTACCGGCGTTTTTCGCTGAAATTGCGCCGAAAAGAAGACAGGCTGCGTAGCCGCTCCCCTACTTTGCCATATATCACATAATTTTCTACAAAACCGGCAATGATGCCGCTGGCAAATAAAAAGAAGCCGGTAAAGCAGGCAAACAACAAGGCCAGGCTGTGAAACGGCTGCTGATCGGTTAGCAGCTTTTGTGCTGCAGGCCCGCTGGATATAGGCGTTCCGGTTAGTTCAAAATAAACCCAGGCCAGTATGTAGGTAAGTGGGAATACCACGATAAGGTTACCGGCAAACGAAGCCAGTTGGGTACGACACACTTTGGCTATGGTAATTGCCAGGTTTCTTAAATCAGGTTCATCGCCTACTTTTTGTATATCTAGCGAACTAGCTACATTATTGGCCGTGTAGGCCGGTTGCTTTGTTGCCAGTGTGGATCCGGTATCCTGTATGAGAATAAAACCCAGCGAATAATTGGTGCTGTATAAAAAACCCTGCCAGAAAGGAGCCAGGTGAATTTTAGCCAACAGGTTTTTAATAATACCAATAAAGGATATAATCACCCCGCCACCAAGAGCGCTGCGGAACATACGCCAAAACTCCTTACGGGTAGTAGTAATAAATTTTTCGCCGGTACGGCCCCCATGCTCAGCTATCTGGTAAGCCAGGTAGCTGGTATTTTCCCGGAAAAACTCTTTTACAGAATACCGGGTATTTTCATTTTTCACAACTGTTTTGAAATATTCTACAAAACGCTCGGTATTAAATACCTCATCTGTATCCAGTATATCTAATACAATAAAAAGCCTGTTGATCTGCTGCTGCAGCCTTGTGGTAATATAGGTTTGCGCAAGGCTGGTGCCGTACATTATACGCTGCTCTTTTATCCAGTGTATACTTTGGTTGCAATTGTGCAACGCTTCGTTAATATTGGCCAGCACCATCCTTTGTTTTTCAACCGGGGCATGGGTTTGGTACAACAGCAGGTACTCATTCACCAACCTGTTTTGCTCTAAAAAAGGGTATACCGCATCATCAAAATTTTCGTAACGATGCGTCATTTCTTTTTCCAGGCCAAGGCTGGTAATGCGGTAACTGAGTAGTTGCAAAGCCTGCTGAAACTGGTTAATGAGTGATGGCTCGGTAAGGTTAATTTGTATGCCTAATATTTCAAAAAACTGTTTCCATAAATCCTTATCTATACCCTCTACCCAGATGTAATCTTTCCGGTTATAAAAAACCTTGTTGATTACATACAGGAAATTATCGGGCAACTGTAATTCGGGCAATATTTTATGCTTGAGCTTGCCGGTAAGCTCCTGAACAAAGCCGCGGCTGCTTAACACACCGCTTTCGGTGAGTGCAACCACGATATTGGTTTTCAAAAAAATGGTGAGCAAAGCCTTGCGTAAGGAAAAAAGCGATGACCTGTCCTGGCTGAACTGGTACAGCAATGCCTTAAAACGCAACTCGGCTTCCGGGATATTATTGGGGCGCTGCGGACGTATCCTGCCCATCAGTTCCACCAGATATTCGAGGCTGCGGTTGGGCGAATGCAGGGGCAATACAATGGCCTGTTGCTTTTGGGGCAACGGTTCTTTTGGTGTTTTTTTTCTTCTTAGAAGCCCAAGCATGGCAGGGTTTTGTTGAAAAAGTATTGGTGCAAATTTTACGCCAGCAATGATTTAACGGTAAATTAGACAAGGATTGCCGGGCATTTGTTGCACAGTTTATTTTTTTGCCTTACAATTTTGACATTATTTTTGTGCCACACATGAACAGCCACAACGATACCAGGTTAAAAGAAACTACCGACAGTGTTGCACTGGCAGATGATTACTGCTGCCTGGTTGTATGGAACGACGATGTAAATACTTTTGAATGGGTAATACAAGCCCTGGTAGAAATATGTGGCCATACGGAAGAACAGGCCGAACAATGTGCCATCATCATTGACAGTCGTGGAAAATATGCCGTAAAAGAAGACTGCTACGAAACGCTGAAGCCCATGTGCGACGCTATTACCGACAGGGGCATTAATGCTACAATTGAAGAAATTGCCCGTTCCTGATCAGTTGAACTCACTTTCATTTTTTTTTGCTACTACACAAATGTACATTTTAACCAACGAGCTATTATTTCCCCCGGTTGAAATGGCAGACGATGATGGCTTGCTGGCCATTGGCGGCGATTTACATCATGAGCGACTTTTGCTGGCATACAAAAGCGGCATCTTTCCGTGGTACAACGAAGGCGAACCCATACTATGGTGGAGCCCCAACCCAAGATTTGTATTATACCCCCATAAACTTAAAATAAGCAGGAGCATGCAGCAGGTTATACGCAGCAGGCAATTCCATTTTACCACCAATACGGCATTTGAACAGGTGATAGCCAATTGTAAAACCATTAGCAGACCGGGACAACAAGGCACCTGGATATCGGAAAACATGCAGCAGGCGTATACCAAACTGCACCATCTGGGCTATGCACACAGTGCCGAAGCCTGGGCAGGCGATAAACTTGCCGGTGGGCTTTACGGGATTAAAACCGGTAAAGTGTTTTGCGGCGAAAGTATGTTCAGCGCCATCAACAATGCCAGCAAATTTGCTTTAACAGCATTTGTACAACAGTTGCAGCAGGAAGGTATTGAACTAATAGACTGCCAGGTATATACCGATCACCTGGCTTCGCTGGGTGCCGAAATGATATCCCGGGAAAAATTTTTATCCATACTGCAATCCTCTATTCACTGAATCTTCAGTCCAAATCATTCCGCTTTACAGGCATATCATCGTAAAAACACACCATTCATGTAATTCATCCTATTTATTCCGGATAATGTTTGTTGATTTGCACCCTGTTGGAAACATTATATCACAGGCCAACACCACCAAAACTAAAAGTATAGCAACATGAAAAAATTTACCTTCCTTTTATTTGCAGCCTTATGCCTTTCCTGGTCAGCGCAGGCACAAACCATTTCCGGCAAAGTAAAAGCGGCCGATGGCAAAGCCCTGTCAAAAGCCACAGTATCGCTGCTGAATGCCAAAGACTCTACAGTTGCAAAATTTGGCGTAACAGATGCTAACGGCGCCTATACCATTCCATTGGTAAAATCCGGAAAATATTTAACCAGCACTTCCTTTGTGGGATATAAAACCACTTACTCCGATGTATTTGAAGTAGCCGGTGCCGATGTAAAACTGCCTGAAGTTGTATTATCCGCCACATCGGGTAAAGACCTGGCCGAAGTACAGGTAGTGGCCAAAAAACCCATGATAGAAGTAAAAGCAGATAAAACCATTTTAAATGTAGAAGGCAGTATTAATGCAGTGGGACAGGATGCACTGGAACTGCTGCGTAAATCTCCCGGCGTGCTGGTTGATAAAGACGACAACCTTAGCCTAAGCGGCAAAAACGGCGTACAGGTATACGTGGATGGCAAACCCTCCCCACTTTCCGGCACAGATTTATCGGCATATCTCAAAACGCTACAATCGAACCAGATAGAAGCCATTGAAATTATCACTAACCCCTCTGCCAAATATGATGCTGCAGGCAATGCCGGTATCATTAACATCAGGCTGAAAAAAAATAAAACCTTTGGCACCAATGGCAGTATCAATGCCGGCTTTGCACAAGGCATTTATCCCAAAGCCAATGGCGGCATATCCCTCAACCACCGCAACAAAAAAATAAATGTATTTGGTAATTACAATTACAACTATACCAAAAACCAAAATATTTTTCGCCTGTACAGGGATCTGTTCGACACAATTTTTAACAACAATACCAAGGGCCTTTTTCGCAATCAAACACATAGCTTTAAAACCGGGTTAGATTATTTTATCGATAAAAAAAGTACCATTGGTGTAATGGTTAATGGCAACTTCTCTACCCCTGAATTTAATAACTACTCCGAAACACCCATTATACACAAACCAACAGGAACGGTTGACCGCATTTTGATTGCAGACAACGTAAATTCAAATACCCGGAACAATGCCAACTTTAACCTGAACTACAGGTATGTGGACAGCAAAAGCCGTGAACTTAGCTTAGATGCCGACTATGGACTGTACCGCATTAACAGCGATCAATTGCAGCCCAACTTTTACTATGATGCATCGGGCAACAACTTCCTGAACAGCTTTATTTATAACATGATTGCCCCAACCGATATTGATATTTACAGCCTCAAAGGCGATTATGAAAGCGAATTTAAAAAAGGCAAACTGGGTATCGGTTTTAAAACCTCTTATGTAAAAACAGGCAACGATTTTCAACGCTATAATGTGTATACCAGCGATAAAATACTGGATACATTACGCAGTAACGATTTTAATTACACAGAAAATATCAATGCCTTTTATGTAAACTACAACAAGCAGTTTAAAGGCTTTATGGTACAATTTGGCCTGCGTATGGAAAACACCAATGCCAAAGGCATCAGCAATGGTTTTAAAATACTTAATGGCGGTTATCATGTGTACGATTCTACCTTTACCCGTAACTACACCAACCTGTTTCCGAGCGCTGCCATTACATTTAATAAAAAACCCACCAGCCAGTGGAGCCTTAGCTTTAGCCGCCGTATAGACCGGCCGGCTTACCAGGACCTGAACCCCTTTGAATTTAAACTGGACGAATACACCTATCAAAAAGGTAATACCGAACTGCTGCCACAGTACACCAACAGTATCAGCCTTACCAACACGTATAAATATAAATTAACCACTACCCTCACCTACAGCCATGTGTACGATGTTTTTAGCCAGATAGTAGATACGGCAGAAAAAACCAAATCGTTTATCACTAAAAAGAACCTGGCTACACAGGACATTGTGAGCCTGAATGTGAGCTATCCTTTTCAATACAAATGGTACAGCGCATTTGCCAACTTTAATGGCTACTACTCTCATTACAAAGCCGATTTTGGTGGCGACAGCCGTGTAATCAATCTCGATGTATTTGCCTTTAATATTTACATGCAGCATTCAGCCAAACTGGGTAAGGGCTTTAGTGCCGAACTGAGCGGCTGGTATAATTCTCCCTCTATCTGGCAGGGCACTTTTAAAAGTAAAGAAATGTGGAGCGTAGATGTGGGTGTACAAAAACAGTTTATGGGTGGTAAAATAAATGCCAAAATTTCGGGCACCGATATTTTCTTTACCCAAAAATGGAGGGGCGAAAGCAACTTTGCCGGGCAGTTGCTGATAGCCAGTGGCCAGTTTGAAAGCCGCCAGGTAAGGCTTAACGTAACGTATCGCTTTGGCAGCACACAGGTAAAAGCGGCACGCCAGCGCAAAACAGGCCTTGATGAAGAAAACAAACGTGTGGGCAGCCAGGGTGGCGGCCTTAGCGGAAAATAAGATTAAATCCCGCTGAAAAATACAATGGGTTTCGGCCGTAAGGCTGAAACCCATTTTTTTGCCAGAAACATAACAGCCTGTCTACAGGAAATAGCACTAAATAATAGTATGGCTCAGTTCACATCTGCCATCATGTACGGGTATACCAGCTTACTGATTACTTCATATTTGAATAAAAAAACCCATTAGATAAACACTATATTGCATATATTAGTACTGTAATGCAAACGCCAAAGTAAGCTTCATGAAAAAAATTCGGCCCGTACTCTTTTTTTTGGTTGCTTATGGCAGTACTGCTTTTGCACAGCAAAATCACCAGTTTTTACACAGCAACTTTGTACAATATATACAAGAACGTTACCCGGAAGGCTGCATAACATTTATACCACCCAATTACGATACAATTCCAGAAAGGCCCGACTCCGGGTATATCATCACTTACCCGGTTTGCGAAGCCATTGCAACCGAAGATTCACTCAACCTTTCGAACAGGAACATCAATAACTTTCACGGTGTAGAAAGTTTCACTTCCCTTCAATACCTCGATATTTCGTGGAGCAGCTACGACTATTGTCCACCCTTGCCGAATTCGGTTAAAACCTTTAAGACCAATAACAGGTATGGCGATGGACTACTGAATACCTTACCAGTTTTGTCCGACTCATTATTATACCTCGATTGCTCTTACAACAGTATAGCCAGTTTACCGGCATTACCGCCCATGTTGCAATACCTTAACTGCTCCAACCAGGATTTTGATGCAGACCGAATTTTAAAAACTTTGCCGCCACTGCCGCAATTTTTAGAATATTTAAACTGCTCCGACAATGGATTAGCCAGCCTGCCCGAACTGCCCGGCACATTAGTTTTTTTAAACTGCTCCGGCAATGCAAGAAAAATAAATCCTGAATTATACGAGGCTACTTTAAAACAACTTCCTGCCTTACCTCCTTTATTAAAATATTTATACTGCGGCTACAATGCACTTGAGGCGATACCAGTACTGCCAGACTCGATGCTTGTACTGGATTGCACCGACAACTCCTATATGAAAGGCAATGTTACGAATATGGACTATTCGCTGGGCAGCTTACCAGCTTTGCCCAATTCGCTAAAAAGCCTCTACTGCGGATTGAATAAAATAACACAACTGCCCGTGCTGCCAGCTATACTTGATACCTTGCATTGCGGCTTTAATAAACTTACTGCACTGCCGGCTTTGCCCAATTCGTTAAAAAGTATCGAATGTATGTTGAACAATATACGGTGCATGCCCAGGCTGCCGGTTGGGCAAAACAATGCAGCGCATCCTATCCCAGTAAAATTTGATGCCGATAAAATAAGCTGTATCCCCAATTCAGGCCATTATATTTTCACTGCCTACACTTCTTACATCAAACCTAACGGGGAGCCGGGTTATTACATACAGCCCAATTATAACCCACCTGTTTGCACCCCGGTAAATAACAGCAACCACTGTACTGCTTTCCCGGTTTTAAAAGGCACCGTATACCTGGATCTGAATCAAAACGGGATCAAAGACAACTTTGAGACTTACAAAGCGAATATTCAACTACAGCTTTCTAATGGCGCCTTTACTTACACTAACAATAATGGGTATTACGAAATAGCCGCAGATACCATTGGTGATTTTACACTTTCACTCAATTTGCCTTACTACCTGGCTGCAGTACCTGTCAGCCAACAGGTAAAATTTACCGCTTACGATACTGCGGTTACACAACACTTTGCACTATTGCCCAGCATTGCTTTCGACAGTGTACGCATTAATATCACCCCACTGCTTTGGGCAGCAAGACCCGGCTTCGATTACAATTACAGTATTCATTATGAAAATACCGGAACGAATATTGTATCACCTGTTATTAATGTGAGTTACGATAATCATAACCTTGTATATACTGGTACAACAGAAACAGGCATCATACATGCCCCGGGAAACTTACAGCTTACAGCAAATGAACTTTTGCCAGGAGAAAGAAGGGATTTTACAGCCAATTTTAAAGTGAATACAAATGCAGTATTAGGCAACAGCATCGCTGCTATTGCAACCATATCTGTAGCCAATGCCTCATCGATAGACTCTGCCGTAGTGATTGTTCAAGGCTCATTTGACCCCAATGATAAAAGAGCCACTTATACACTTACACCCGGGCAGGTAGCTGATGGTGCATACATTCACTGTTATATCCGCTTTCAAAACACCGGTACCGATACTGCTTTTACCGTTGTAATAACCGATACACTCAGCAGCCTGTTACAGGCTGGCACAATGGAGATTTTAAATACTTCGCACTCATGCAATACCTTACTAAAAGGCAACAATATCTGCTTTGAATTTATAAACATAATGCTGCCAGACAGTACTATAAACGAACCAGCCAGCCACGGGTTTGTACAGTTTAGGATAAAACCCATGTCTTCGGTAACAGAGGGAGATATAATCAACAATACAGCTTCTATTTATTTTGATTACAATGCGCCTATTGTAACCAATACCACTTCCACTTATATTCAAACCCCTGAAATCATTATTCAAACCTATACATTTACAGGAAACGGCAATTGGAGCAATCCGGCCAATTGGAGCAATGGCATAGTTCCACCGGCAAGCTTGGGCAACGGTGCCCAAATTATTATTGACCCCTCCGGTAATGGCGAATGTGTTGTAGATATACCCCAGGCTGTTTCAGGGAAAAGTAAAATCACCGTAGTAACCGGCAAAAAAATCAGGATGAACAACAACTTATTTATCAAAAATTAAACTGGAAAACCGACACAGGCTTGGTTGTAGTTAAAATAAAGTATGCCAGGTTTTAATATAACTTCATTGCAGCGTTATACATTAAACCTAAAGTGCATTACATCACCATCCTGCACCACATATTCCTTACCTTCTATACGCAGCTTACCATTTTCCCGGCAGGCAGCTTCCGATTTGTAAGTAATAAAATCATTGTAGGCAATTACCTCTGCTTTAATAAATCCTTTTTCAAAATCAGTATGTATCACACTGGCGGCCTGCGGTGCTTTCCAGCCCTTATGGATCGTCCAGGCCCTTACTTCCTGCACACCAGCCGTAAAATAGGTAGAGAGGTTAAGCAGTTTGTAAGTAGAATGTATCAGCCTGTCTAATGCCGGCTCGGTCATTTTATACTCTTCCATAAACATGGCTTTGTCTTCCGGGTTGTCGAACTCTGCTATCTGCGCTTCAATGGCATTGGTCATTACAATCACTTCGTTACCCTCATCTTTTACCGCATCCATCAGTGCCTGCGAATATTTGTTACCAGTATGCATGCTGGCTTCATCCACATTAGCCACGTATAGTACGGGTTTATCCGTTAGCAGGAACAAATCGGCGATAGCACCTTTCTCTTCTTTTGCCAGCCCCAGCGAAATAATGTTTTTCCCTTTTTCCAAATGGGCTTTGCAACGCAGTAATATTTCCAGTTCAGCCTTAGCCTTCACATCCGTTTTGGCAATTTTTTCTGTACGCTGTATTTTTTTATCCAGGCTTTCCAGGTCTTTCAACTGCAGTTCTGTTTCTATAATTTCTTTATCCCCAACCGGGTTTACAGGGCCTTCTTCACGCAGTATATTATCATCTTCAAAGCAGCGGATTACCTGTATGATGGCATCCACTTCACGGATATTGGCCAAAAATTTATTGCCCAGCCCCTCTCCTTTGCTGGCACCTTTTACCAGGCCTGCAATATCCACAATTTCAATTTGTGTAGGCACCACCCTTTCAGGTTGTACCAGTTCGGCCAGTTTATCCAGCCGGAGGTCGGGTACATTTACCAGGCCCACATTGGGTTCGATGGTACAAAAGCGATAATTGCTGGCCTGCGCCTTAGCACTGTTGCTCACTGCGTTAAATAAGGTTGATTTGCCCACATTGGGTAAGCCCACGATGCCTGCCTGTAATGCCATATTCGTATTTTAAAGATGTAGTATAAACTTTTTTAGCGGCGCAAAGGTAAGGGTTGAAGCGGATTTATTGGCGGAGCAATCGCTGATGGCAGGGCTTATCTATAAAGCGTTTTTTAGCACCGGCAAAAAGTATTTTCTTTATTTACCCAAAAGCATATTACAATGGATAAGCTAATCATCACTTCGGTTGAACTGTATCCCCTAAAAATAAAACTGAAAGAACCTTTTAAAATTTCATTAGGCATTTTAACCCATGCCGAAAATGTGATTGTTATCATCCATACCGATAAAGGTATCAGTGGTACCGGTGAGTGCAGCCCATTTAAAACCATTAATGGCGAAAGTATGGAAACAGGTATGGTAGTAGGTACATACCTGGCACAGGTTTTAAAAGGAAAAAATGCATTAGACCTTGCAGATTGTGTACACAGCATGAACCGGGTGATATATGCCAACAACAGCATTAAAAGTGCTTTCGACATGGCGCTTTACGATATTGCTGCACAATATGCAAAGCAGCCCCTGTACCAGTTTTTAGGTGGCAGCAACAGCAAAACCATTTTTACTGATTACACGGTAAGTATCGACAGCCCTGAAAAAATGGCCAGCGATGCACATCAGATAAAAACTGCAGGCTTTACCGTTATCAAAGTAAAACTGGGCGATACTATTGAAGAAGATATTGAACGCATACGCCGCATCCGTGAAGCGGTGGGTATGGCCATACCCCTGCGGCTGGATGCCAACCAGGGCTGGAGCGTAAGCGATGCGGTTGAAATATTAAAACAACTGGCGCCTTATAATATCCAGCATTGCGAAGAGCCGATACCCCGGTGGGATTTTATGCAGCTACCCTTTATCAAAAAACAAAGCCCAATAAAAATTATGGCCGATGAAAGCTGCTGCGATGAGCATGATGCACAACGCCTGCTGGAGCTTGGTGCCTGCGATATGCTCAATATTAAGCTGGGAAAATCATCGGGTATTTATGGGGCAAAAAAAATTATTGCATTGGCCGAAGCACAGAATATTACCATACAGATGGGTGGTTTCCTTGAGTCGAGGCTTGGCTTTACGGCTGCAGCACATGTGGCACTATGCAGCAACAATATACTGCACTTCGACTTTGATACGCCGCTGATGTTTGAGGAAGACCCGGTACAGGGCGGTATTACCTATACTAACAGTGGTGAAATTATTTTACCCGGCGGCAACGGGCTTGGCGCATCGTTTAAACAAGCTTACCTGCAAAGCCTGCCGGGTAAGCAGTATTAATTATTACCTATCCCCCCTGTGCCTTCGGTGCGTTTTTTTTCATCATCACTGGCTGTTTGACGCTGGCGGGCAGCTTTTACATGGTGATTCCCAAAGCGGTAAACAAAGTTTAACCGTACCTGCCTGCTCTCCCACCTGCCCGATGTGGTTACATCAGTACCGCTAAAATTGCTGGTGCCTTTCCAACGGAGCGTACGCAGCACATCTGTAAAGCCCAGTTTTACAGTAGCCCTGTTGGCAAATATTAATTTTTGAATTCCCATATCCATGCTACCCATAGCCCGGCTCCTGAATGTTCCGGCCCATACGGCTGGTGCATTATAAGTGCCATTTATTTCGGCCGTATATCCGTCGCCCAATGTAAATGTATTTTGTGCAAATAAGCTGCCGGAAAACACATTGATATTTACCAGTTTACCCTCACCCAGGTTGGCCTTGTAATGGCTGTTAAACAGGTTAACGTTTGTAAACAATCGCCACCACCTGTTAATCTCAATAGGGGCTGCCACATTCAGGCTGATTAAATCCTGGCTACTTAAGTTTTCTTTGGTTAAAAAAGCTCTTTTTTCTTCTACCGTATCAATAATCTGTGCAACAAAACCACTAACATGGGTATACGAAAGTGTAGTAACATAATGCCCCTTCAGCGTATGCTGCACCTGCAGGGTATTGGCGTATTGCGGTTGCAAAAAAGCGTTGCCCTTTTGGTAAGTGAGTTCATCCAGTTTGTTTTCAAAAGGATTTAAATCCTGGTACACCGGCCTGTCGATGCGGCGGCCAAAACTTATACCAACTGTATTGTTAGCATTTAATTCCTTATCGAATGAAAAGGATGGAAAAAAATCAGCGTAGTTTCTTTTTACCACATCATCCGGTTTGCTGGTGCCATCCTTACGGGTAAGTTCGCCCCTGCTGTTGGTATGCTCCATCCGCAGGCCAGCCGACATTTTCCACTTTTTACCCAAAGGGCTTTGAAATTGTATATAGGCAGCATTTACCTGCTCCCGGTACATAAAGCTGTTGCTGCGTTCCAAATCAAGTATTGGAAAATCATCCACAACATTGCTAAAATCAAATGTATTACCCGTTTTTACATGGCTCGATTTTAAACCGGCACTCCACCTTGCTGCGCCGGTTGCTTTTTCAAAATCGGCTTTCACAATAGTAATGTCTACATCTACCGGGGTATAGTTGGTGTAAATTTTTGTTTCCTGCAATACTTCGGGGCTAAATGAATAGTAATAGTTGGGCTGGTAGCTGCTGCGCCTGCTGCGGTAATGCCCTTTATCAGCATCAAAATTAAATACCGTGCCGGTACTATCGGCATAGCGGTAATTAAAGTTTACATTAATGTTACGCACATGCAGGGGCAAAGTGTTATTGGCATACAAAATTTGCGAAGGCTTATCGGCAACAGTACCGCTAATGGGTGTACGTCCCCGGTTGTTGGCCGTATTGTCATTAAAATTTGCGGTGGCGATAATTCCAATGGTTTGTGTTGGGGTGGCAAAAATATCCAAACCGGTTTTTATATTATGTGACCATCCTTCGGTGAGGTTGATATTGCGTTGATCGTATATACTATCGTTTTGCGTACGATGCACATTAAAATTAACCCAGTTTTTATAATACCCGTTGCTGTAGTTGCTGAAGAAGTTTAGTTTCCGGTTGCGGTAGTTGAGTCCAACACCACTGTTGATTTTAGGATATTTTCCCACTGAAAAACCAGCAGAAACATTTCCGTTTAAACCCAAATTCCTGTTTTTCTTGAAAACAATATTTATAATACCGGCATTACCCGATGCATCATAACGGGCAGAGGGATTACCGATAATTTCAATAGCATCAAGGTCGGCAGCATTGAGCGAACGCAGGTAGGCTGCCAGTTCCGCTGCTTCTAACTGCAGCAGCCTGCCATCAATATAAATGCGTACACCACTGCGTCCTTTTAAAACTATGTTGTCATTATTATCAGTAGTAACCCCTGGTGATTTTTGCAATATTTCAAAGGCATTGCTGCCGGCTGCCGTTACACTGTTTTCGATATGCATCACCGTTTTACCAGCTGTTACTTCCATAAATGGTTTTTTGGCCACTATGGTTACATCCTGCATGGTTCGTTCCGCTTTTGCCAGCCTTATATCGGTAAGACTTACCTGCTGGCCGGGATTAACCGAAAAAATATTAGTGGTTTTATCCTGGAACCCGGTATAAGAAATAGTGATGTAGTAATTAGCGGAGTGTATGCCGTCAAACTCAAAATTACCGGTACTGGTGCTGATGGTGGTTTTAGCCAGCAAACTATCCTCAAAGCGATATAACATTATTGAGGCATTACCAAGGGGCTTCCCATCAGTAACACGGGTTACTCTTCCGGAAATTTTACCGGTATGCTGGGCACTTAGCGTAGCATGGGTACATAGCAGTATCAATAAAAATACAGACAGGAGCAATTTTCTCATCCTCAGTCAAACAAGTTTTGGCTGGCCGAAAATAATGAATAGATAACGAACCAAACGAAAAATATGTACAAAAAAATTAACATGTAAAAATTACTGCTTATTTGCGTAAATCTACGCAGCGGCTTAACCGAAGTGCCCTCAACACATTACCTTTGCCCACTTATTACACATGAAGACAAAAACATTATACCGGGATAAAGTAAACATCATCACACTGGGCTGCAGTAAGAATATGGTGGACAGTGAAGTACTGAGCGGCCAGCTTGCTGCCAATGAAATTGAGGTGGTGCATGAAAGCAAAAAGAAAGACCACAACATTGTAATTGTAAACACCTGTGGTTTTATTGAAAAAGCAAAAGAGGAAAGCATCAATACCATACTGCAACAGGTTGAGTTAAAGCGCCGGGGCAGGCTGGATAAAGTGTACGTAACCGGCTGCCTGAGCGAACGCTACAAACAAAACCTTGAAACAGAAATACCCGAAGTGGATGCCTACTTCGGCACAATGGAACTGCCGCTGATATTAAAAACACTGGAGGCCGATTACAAAGCCGAACTGATTGGCGAAAGATTATTGAGTACACCAAAGCACTATGCCTATTTAAAAATAAGCGAAGGCTGCAACCGCACCTGTGCTTTTTGTGCTATACCGCTTATGCGTGGGCAGCATGTAAGCAAGCCTATAGATGCTTTGGTTGAAGAAGCCAAAAAGCTGGTAGACCGTGGTGTAAAAGAAGTAATGCTGATAGCACAGGAACTTACCTACTATGGCCTGGATATTTATAAAAAAAGAGAACTGCCCCGCCTGTTGCATGCACTGGCTGATGTAAAAGGATTAGAGTGGATACGCCTGCACTACGCCTACCCTTCTAAATTCCCGATTGAGATTATTGATGCCATGAAGGAAAGGGAAAACATTTGCAACTACCTGGATATGCCGCTGCAACATGCAGCCAACAATGTACTGCAACTGATGAAACGGCAAATTACCCGTGAAGAAATGGAAGACCTTATTGGTGATATTCGTTTACGCATACCCGGTATATGCCTGCGTACCACTTTAATAGCGGGCTTCCCCGGCGAAACAAGGGATGATGTGGAAGAACTTAAATTGTTTTTACAAAAAATGCGGTTCGACAGGGTGGGCACATTTACCTACAGCCACGAGGAAGGTACCAGCGCCTACGATATGCCCGACAGCTTAACTGCCGAAGAAAAAGAAGAGAGGGCACAGGAAATTATGGAAGTGCAGCAGGAAATAAGCCTTGAGAAAAACCAGGAAAAAGTGGGTAAAATTTTTAAAACCATTGTAGATAAAAAAGAAGCAGGCCGCTACCTCGGCCGTACAGAATTCGACAGTGTGGAAGTGGATAATGAAGTAATCATCAACAGCGATAAAAAATTAAGCCCCGGCGATTTTGTGCAGGTAAAAATCACCAGGGCTTACGATTATGATATTGAAGGCGAAGTGGTAGGTTAAAGCTTATCAACTTACGCCACTCACGGGCATCTCTTTATTAATTTTTTGTACCAGTCCCTGCAACACTTTACCCGGCCCCACTTCGGTAAACTGTGTGGCCCCATCGGCAATCATGGCCTGCACACTCTGCGTCCACCGCACAGCACCGGTAAGCTGGTTTACCAAATTATGCTTAATCAGTTCTGCATCAGTTACGGCTTTGGCTACCACATTTTGGTATACCGGGCAGGATGGCGTATTAAAAGTAGTAGCTTCTATGGCTGCAGCCAGTTCTTCTTTAGCCGGCAACATTAATGGCGAATGAAAAGCGCCGCCCACCGGCAATACCAATGCTCTTTTAGCACCGGCAGTTTTCATCCGTTCGCAGGCAATTTCAATGCCTTTGATGGAACCGCTGATGACCAACTGCCCGGGGCAATTGTAATTAGCCGGTACTACTATTTCTTCTGTATCATGATGCACCTGCATACAAATTTCTTCTACCTTATCATCGGCTAAAGCCAGTACGGCAGCCATAGTTGAAGGATTCATATCGCAGGCCCTTTGCATGGCCGCTGCCCTGATGCATACTAATTTAAATGCATCGGCAAAGCTGAGCACATTGTTAGCCACAAGTGCACTGAACTCACCCAATGAGTGGCCGGCCACCATTTCGGGCTTAGCGCCTTCTATAGTTTTAAATGCAATAACAGCATGTAAAAAAACGGCAGGCTGTGTTACATTGGTTTTTTTGAGATCTTCTTCTGTGCCGGTAAACATAACGTCGGATATTCGAAAACCGGCAATAGCATTTGCCTGTTCAAATAATTCTTTTGCAACCGGGTTATTGTCGTATAAGTTTTTTCCCATTCCCGGGAACTGCGAACCCTGGCCGGGAAAAATATAAGCATGTGCCATCGTTATAAGTTTATGCCGCAAATAAAATAAAAAATCCCTCTGCAAGGGATTTTATTTTGAAGAAAAGAAAATTTACCTAATGCAGTTTGGCACTTATCAGTTTCATAAACTCACTCCTTGTTTCATTTTTTTCAAACTCACCCCAAAAAGCCGAAGTAGTGGTTACAGAGTTTTGCTTGGCCACGCCCCGCATCATCATGCACAGGTGCGATGCCTCAATAACCACTGCCACACCCAGTGGATTGAGTGATACTTTGATAGCATCCAGTATTTGTGTAGTTAACCTTTCCTGCACCTGCAGGCGGCGGCTGTACACATCCACCACACGGGCTATTTTGCTCAGCCCGGTAATATAACCGTTGGGGATATACGCCACATGGGCTTTGCCGTAAAAAGGCAGCATGTGGTGTTCGCACATGCTGTACAGTTCAATATCTTTTACTATCACCATTTCACTCACATTCTCGTGAAACTTGGCAGAGTTGAGGATGGCCACAGCATCCTGCTGGTAGCCCTGCGTTAAAAACTGCATGGCTTTAGCCACTCTTTCCGGTGTTTTTTCCAAACCTTCACGGGAAGCATCTTCACCAAGCAGGTTAAGCGTTTCGGTATAAGTTTTAATCAATCCTAAAGTTGCCGCTTCATCGTATTGTTCCACTTTTTTATATGCCATGTGCAGGAATAAATTTTATTTTTTTTACTAAAAACAGCACATCAAATATTTTGTTGTACTGTTTTTACATTAAGCCGGATATTCTACAAAATTTCTTTCAGTTTCGTACAACCGTACCTGTACCTCTAATGCGTCATCAATTTCGGGCCTTAACAGGTTATAAATAACGGCTGCAATATTTTCGGCCGTAGGGTTAAGGTTTTTAAAATCCGGTACATCGAGGTTGAGATTTTTATGATCAAACCGGTTAATTACTTTTTGTTGTACAAGGTCGCCCAGTTTTTTCATATCATATACATAGCCGGTTGCTGCATCTGGCACCCCGGTTATTTTAACCACCAGCTCATAATTGTGGCCGTGATAATGCGGATTATTGCATTTGCCAAATACAGCATTATTGGTAGCTTCATCCCAGGCGGGGTTGAACAAACGGTGTGCTGCATTAAAATGTTCTTTCCGGAAAATAGCTGTTTTATGCATAGTAGTATTACTTAACTGCTGCAAAGCTAATAACCCTTATGTGGCTGTTAAGTTCGGCACAAAGAAAAATAAATATTATGAGTATACAGAGGGGTTAATTTACCCCCTTGCCTAATTGCCATAGTATTCCACAAAAATGCGTGGGGTTTCGTACAGCTTAAGGCTGTGCAGTTGAACACCGGCGGGGATATGTGGTTGCAATTGCTGCCAGATGGCGATTACGAGGTTTTCAATAGAGCAGAGTTTACCTGCCATAAAATCCACATCTACATTCAGGTTTTTATGGTCAAGCTTATCTATTACATACTTTTTAATGATGCTGCTCAGTTTTTTTACATCATATACAAAGCCGGTATCGGGGTTGGGCGTACCCTTGATAGTAACGTATAGTTCAAAATTATGGCCATGCCAGTTTTCGTTGGCACATTTACCAAATACAGCCTCATTTTGCTCATGTGTCCATGCCGGGTTATATAGCTTATGTGCTGCGTTAAAATGCTCTATCCTTGTGATATACACCATCCCCTGTAAAAAATTTCGGCAAAGGTAAAGGCTAAAGCCTGAAATATGAAGCCGGTATCCGAATTTTGCCGAATGCAGCTATTAGTAATTGCAGCCACGGCAGGCGAACTACAGGATAGGGGTATCATTAGCCAGTATGCTGATATCGCCATAACCGGCGTAGGAGTACCTGCAACCCTGTACAACCTGCTGCAGTTTCTGCAACAAAAAAAGTATGACCTCGTAGTACAAGCCGGTATTGCCGGCAGCTTTAGCCCACAATACTCACCCGGCACTGTTGTAATGGTGCAGCAGGATTGTTTTGCTGATTTGGGTATGGAGGAAGCCGGACAATTTACCAGCATTTATCAAACTGCTTTTTCGGATAAAAATGAATTTCCATTTACCAACGGATGGCTCATTAATACAACTATGCTGACTGGTACCAACCATCTGCCGCTGGTAAAAGGTATAACGGTAAACACAGTTACCGACGATACAGGCAGGCTGCAACAGTTGCAGCAACATTTTGCACCGGATATAGAAACGATGGAAGGTGCAGCCCTGCATTATGCCTGCCTGCGGCAAAAAATTCCTTTTGTACAATTACGCAGCATCAGCAACAAAGTGGGTGTAAGGGATAAAAGCCAATGGAAAATACCCGAAGCAGTTGACTGTCTTAATACAGCACTGGTACCCCTGCTTGAACAATTAAAAAGCCACTAATACCATGAAACTTACACTTGGCTTTTCGCCCTGCCCCAACGATACATTTGTATTTGATGCACTGGTGAATAAAAAAATTGATACAGCAGGTATTGATGTTGATGTTGTATTAGAAGATGTGCAAACCCTTAACGAATGGGCTTTGGAGGGCAGGCTGGATATTACCAAAATCAGCTATGGCGTGCTTCCCTTAGTAGCGGCAAAGTATGCATTATTAGACAGTGGCAGCGCATTAGGCAGCGGCGTAGGCCCGCTATTGATAACCAGTGATAACACACGAGCAAATAGCGTGGAAAGCAGTGCTGTAGCCATACCCGGCAAAAACACCACAGCTCATTTACTTTTTTCGCTGGCTTACCCGGAAGTAAAAAACAAAGTATTTGTGCGATACAACGAAGTGGAGCAATTTGTACTGGAGGGTAAAGGCAATGGTGTGATCATCCACGAAAACCGCTTTACTTACCAGCAAAAAGGCCTGCATAAAATTACCGACCTCGGTGATTACTGGGAGCAAAAAACCGGTTGCCCGATACCGTTAGGTGGCATTGTATGCCGCAGGGATATTGATGCCAGTGTGCAACACACCGTGAATAGCCTTATTCGAAAAAGCACGGAATATGCTTTTGCCCAATACCCTGAGCTTAGTGCTTTTATTAAAAACCATGCACAGGAAATGAGTGAGGAGGTTATGCGGCAGCATATTAATTTGTATGTAAATAACTATACGCTGAGCCTTGGTGAGCCTGGCCGCAAGGCAGTTAACAGGCTGATGGAGGTATACCGTTCGGCCAATGGGGAAAGCAGTAAGTTCAATACTATTTTTGCAGGTTAATCTTTTTTCAATGCAGCGCTATACACTTCCAGGCAGCGTTTACGTGCCGCTTCATGCTGCACTATCGGTTGGGGATAGTTGAATTCAAGGTATTCGGGTACCCATTGTTTTACATATTTTAATGCCGGGTCAAATTTTTGGGTTTGCAGGTAAGGGTTAAATATCCTGAAGTAGGGAGCTGCATCGCAGCCAGAGCCAGCCGCCCATTGCCAGCCGCCGTTGTTGGCAGCAAGATCGAAGTCGAGCAGTTTTGCTGCAAAATACGCTTCACCCAGGCGCCAGTCGAGCAGCAGGTGTTTGCTTAAAAATGAGGCTACAATCATCCGCACCCGGTTGTGCATATAGCCGGTTTCGTTTAGCTCCCTCATGCCGGCATCAACAATAGGATAGCCGGTAAGCCCCTTGCACCAGCGTTCAAATTCGCCGGTATCTTTTCGCCACTCAATAGTATCGTATGCCGGCTTAAATGCTTTACCACTGCCCACCTGCTGAAAATGCCATAAAATATTGTGATAAAAATCCCGCCATACCAGTTCATTAAGATATACTTCGGAATACTGGCGGGCATAAGCAGCCAGTTGCCTGATGCTGATGGTGCCAAAACGCAGGTGCACCCCTAATTTGGAAGTACCTTCAATTGCAGGAAAATCCCGTTGCTGTCCGTACTTTTTTAATAACTCCGTTTTAAGTGCCTTTGCCGGAAATGGCTTATCCACCAGCCGGAAGCCCATTGATTGCAATGCAGGTATAACCTGTGGAGTTGTTTTAAAAAAGTTACCAAAATATTTTTCCGTTGGGTAAGGTTTTAAATAAAAATCATTGAGTTTGGCTTTCCACTTTTTACTGTAGGGAGTAAATACCGTATATGGGTTACCGTCATCCTTGAGCACTTCATTTTTTTCAAAAATCACCTGGTCTTTAAACGTATGCAGGGCAGTGCCGTGCTGCTTCAGGATGTTTTGTATAAGGGCTTCCCTTTCCTGTGCATAAGGCTCATAATCATGGTTGGTAAATACGGCATCAATAGTATATTGTTGTAATAACTGTGTATATACTTCGGCAGGTGTTCCGTAAAAAACACGTAAAGACGTCCCAATTTCAACAAGCTGCTGCTGCATTTCATGCAGGGCTGCATGTATAAATTCCACCCGTCGGTCGGCTTTATCTTCCAGTTGGTCTAAAATATTTCTGTCGAAAATAAAAATGGGCAGTACAGGGTTAGGGCTTTTTAAGGCGTGGTATAGCGCTGCATTATCTTTAAGCCTGAGGTCTCTCCTGAACCAAAAAATATTTACCCTTTGCATTACGGTGTTTTTATGCGAAACAATATCAGCCCAAAATAGTTGCTGCAAAGGCTGGATAAATCTTTTGAATCATATTGCTTTGATAGCGGCTCTGCTGTATCTGCTGCACCCAGCGTATGATTGATATGCTGTTGGTAAGCATCACTTCATCGGCTTTAAGAATATCTTCGATAGTAAGTGCTGCTTCCTCAATATGATATTGTTTTTGTAAAAACTGTATCATTTTTTGCCGCATAATCCCTGATACACAACCTTCGGCAAGTGGCGGCGTAACTATTTTTTCGTTTTTGATAATAAAAATATTTGAGATGGTGCTGTCGGCTATACGGCCAAATTGGTTGAGCACCAGGGCATCGTTCCATTTTTCTTTTTTAGCCTTTATTGCTGCCAGTACATAAGGCAGGTAGTTGTTGTGTTTTATATTACTTAATATATCGCAGCTTTTACGGGCATCCTCATAAATACCGGCCACCACGCCATTTATATTAAGCTGGTTGTTGGTTTGTAATGGCCATGTTTCGATAATAAAATTGGGAAAATGGTTGGCAGGATCGTACAAGCCGCCTTCGCCCCTGCACACATTGAGCCGTATACGTGCCGCAGCCTGGTGGCCATTTTTTTGAGCCAGGGCTTGAATCGCTGCAATTAGTTTTTCTTTCGAAAAATGCTTACGCAGTTCAAACTGCAGCAGTTCCATACCATGCCAAAGCCGCTGCAAATGCTCGGCCTCATGTACAATTTTGCCTTTCAGCATTTTCATGGTTTCAAACAAGCCATCTCCATAACGCAGTCCACGGCTTGCGGCAGTTGCCACGGGCACACCGGCATCAATAATATTTCCATTGTAGTTAATAAAAGGCATGGGCAAATATAATAACTGGCTTTTTGCAACAGGCTGAATAAAAAAATCCCGCCAAAAAATGTTGACGGGACGCTTCTTCTTTAGGTTCAAAGAGAAATATAAGAGGTACTTATATGCAAATTATTCTTCGTTGATAAACTTATTTTTTACGGCAAACAGGATAAGACCTGCGGTGGTTTTGGCGCCTGTTTTTTCTTTCAGTTTATCCCTGATGGCTTCAATGGTACGGGGGCTTAATTCCACTATTTCTGCAATTTCCTTCGTACTTTTTTCTTCGCACATCAGGCGTAGCACCAGCACTTCTTTATCGCTGAGGTTAGCCTCCTGCTGGGCAATTTTTTGAGGTGTGGTTGAGTGTTTTTCTCTCAGGTTGGCCAGTAAAGCTTTATTGGTAAGTGCATTAAAATAGTACTCACTTTCAAAGCATGTTTTAATGGCTTCGTAAATAATTTCGCTGTCGCTGGTTTTGCTCAGGTAACTGTTGGCCCCAAGTTCCATCAACCGGGTAATCATGCTATGGTCGTCCATCATTGTAAGCATAATTACCTTGATGTGTGGCCAGTTCTTTTTTATTTCGGGCAGGGCTCCCACACCATCCATCACCGGCATTTGTATGTCCAGTAATATTACATCGGGCTGCACCAGCTTGAGCATATTGAGGAGATGCATGCCATTGTCGGCTTCTCCAATCACTTTAATGTCTTTTTTGGCACTCAATGCGGTTTTCACACCGGCACGGTACAATACATGATCGTCGGTAATTAGTACTTTAATGGGTTCCACGTCAATTGGGTTTTGAGGCATAAAAACGGGTATCGGTTTTCAATAGGGCGTTTACTATTATATAATGCAAATTGCTGCAAATTATTGTTTCAAATTTTAGTAAAACTACCCTTTCTTTTTAAAGGGGAATTTACGGTAATGCGCTGAAAAAGATATAGATAGCTTAGCACTACTGCATATTCAAATGCAGGCTGACACCCGTTTTTGCCGGTATTTGAAAATAAATTTACGTAACAGCAAGATTACGTTGTTACCGAATTAGGATAAAAAAACAGTTCAGGTGGTTGCATCAATCGCCATGTATATTTTGAGCAAAACCAATGGAGTAGAAGAAGTTATCGCCTAAAACTTTGGGTGTTAAGGATACTTTATACTGCATCTGTACAAAAAGGTAGGTATGGCTTGATGCGTTCAACTGCAGGCCCATGCCCAAAGGCAGGTAGGCCCCTGCCCTGTCGGTGTAAAGGCCAAACCCAAGCCCGGCTGATACAAAGGGCGACAGTAAATTTTCATCCTTAACAGCACGTATAATTACGCTTGGCTCCACTTCAATACCTACTTCTGTTTTACCCGGGGTACCTTTATATATGGCACTAAAATCATGAAATACCGCATTGATTTTTCCTGAAAAATCAATCATAGGGGTAAGTGGCGACCAATAGCCCACCGATACGCCTGCACTCAGGTTTTTGATGGCGGTGGTGCTGGCATTGCTGTTGGAGCCGAAATTTTTGGGGGCATTAAAATCGGTTAAGGTAAAAGCTATTCCAAATAGCCGGGGCTTTTTTTGCCCGGGGGTAAAATAAATTTGCTTTTTTGCAGGTGATTTGGCAGTACTATCCTGTGCTGCCGGTTGCAGGATAAAGCCGGTTAGGCCAATTGCAACCAATATTACTTGTTTTACCATAAGTGAGTTAGCCGGTTATAAGTACAAATGTAGCAGAAAATATTCTGCAAATCTTTACGCTAAAATGGAATACCCGGCATCGGCCAAAAACACATTTCTCCTATATTTGCACAACTTTTATGGACCGGTAGCTCAGTTGGATAGAGCATCAGCCTTCTAAGCTGAGGGTCATTGGTTCGAATCCAATCCGGTTCACACATCTTGCCAGCCAACTTCTTTAACCTTGCTGGCTATTTTTTTTACAGGGGGCATCCCAAAACTTTGTGCCCGAAATTTTATTAAGCATATAAAAGCTGACATAAGTGAGTGTATTAACCATCTAATACTGTTATGGTGCATTTTTTATGATACTAACGCTTAAGAATACCTGTGAATAACTCTGTACATCGTACCAGCAATTTTTAAACATTTACCTGTATTTTTAACCCTAATCCCTGCCCGGGCAAACATGCCCAACAATTAGTTTCACCACAAATATTTTATTATGAAAAAAATGTTTTATTCAGCCTTTGTGTTATTTGTTTTCCTGCTTTTTTCAATTGCTTTTACAGGCTGCAAAAAATCAGGTTCTGGCGGTGGCGGCGGCGAGTATTATGTAAAATTCAGGGCTAATAGCAGCAATATTAATTATACCAACCAGATGGGTTTGTATTTCACGGCTACCCAGTCAGCCAGCAGCCATATTATTATCATTAGCGGTTTTAATACTGCTGCAAGCAATATTTCGCTACAGGTGTACAGCGATGCTCCTATAACTGCCGGATCTTATAGTAACTACAGCCTTAGTTCAGGCATACCTGTGGGGGTAATAATCGGTTACCAGGATGAAAGCACGGGTCAACTTTTTAACAGTGGGCCCATTACTTCCGATGCTGTAATTACAATAACAGAAGTAAATACCAATTTCATTAAAGGCAGTTTTAGCGGCACCCTAAAAAAATCAGGGCTGGCAGATATCAACATTACTGCCGGCGAATTTTATGTAAAAAAGAATGGATAAGCAGTCTCATATTTTATAAAATACAAAAGTTCCGATAGACATCGGAACTTTGTTTACGAACCTGTTTGGTTCTGTAACCCCCAAAGAAAACATCTTGTTAAACCAAGCACAAGCGTATATCCCTGAGGTTTGGATGTTAAACGATACTTGTGCTGTAATTATTTTATAATTATTGAAAATAAGCGTTTTATTTCAAAAAATTGGGTTGAAAGGTATACACTGTTTACTGATTATGCTTCCCTGAGGAAAGTTCTTTTTTTATAATCTCATCTGGCTTTACGGGTATAATGGCCCAATATGCCGGAAGCGGCTTCAGTGTTTTTGTGTTACCCAAAAAAACAAATCTGTGTATGAACAGTTTTGCGTGCTGTGCAAAGTAAATCAATAATGTTTTCATATCAGGGTGTTTTTTTGATTTTTTCTTTACCGCTTCTATAAAAGGGGCTGTCATTTATTAAATTTTCAACAACAGCCCCGTTTTATCTGTGCCTGGTTTGTTTTCGTTTACTGCCTATATAAGTGCTTAAGCTTTATTTCTATCTGCTTCACTTTCCAGCATTTTAGCTCACCTGTCTATGGTCATCCTGTTATTTATGTACCGCATAGTCCTTTGCTGCTGACATTGAAGAATCCTAATCTGTGCCAAGAAATATTTAATTGATAATCAATTGTTTAAAAAATCGCCTACTATCCAAAATTCCATTCTATGGAAAATAAATCCGCAAGCCGGAAAAAACAATGCAAACATGATAAAAAATAAGAAAGCCACTATACCCGGTGATCCATTCCTGGTAAAGTGGCCTGCTTGTTACACTGAAAACTGAGCCCTTATAAGAAGTTTAAATTTTCGATTTTCAACCGGCCTGCCCTCTTCATTTCCTCATGCTGCCGGTACAGTAATGGTATCTGGATTCGTGCCAAAAATTAAACAGCTGATTTACAAGGCCTTAAAAATAGAGATTGGAAACCCACTCCGAAATACGGAAGGAATATCCGGAAAATGGAATTTCAGCCCCCTTTTTAAACAACCTGACGGCAACTATTAAAATTTTGGACTTATGATTGGGCTGTAAATGCCTTGTGCAAAATCAACAAAGTGCACAATGTGTATAACCGGGCTGGAGAAAAAGAGATTCAAAACCGGGTGGACTAACAGCATTTAAAATGCCGGAAATTTTAAACAAATTGACCTGCTATGCAACTGCCATAGTTACCGAAATAGCACTATATTGCATCAGCTAGTTTTATACAGTTCTGTTTATTGCTCATCCATCTCTCTTTAGGACTAATGCCTAAGAGAAGCTGATTAGATAAAAAATCGTCAAATACCCCCAATTTATATGTAATACTTAAGATTTATTGCATTATTAATAAATCTAAACAATATAAATAATTGATATTCAATTTTATAATTTACTAATTGATTGTTAGATTCATAAAATCAGAAGAACACAGATTAAATGCTGAAAAAACCCTTATAAATAAGTTTTTAATAAATAAATAAAATCATTTAAAAATTGAAAACCAATTAGTTGAATAAAAATATTTTTAGACAATTTATTTATCAATTCTTCAGCAGTTTTATAAAGTGGCTTAATGCCGGATATACTAAACTAATTAGCCGGCATAGTTCCCTTCTTATAGGGCGACTATATACCTACAACCACACTCCCTTTCTCAAATTTTTAGTCCCCTGTTTTACAGATGTATAAGTTGTGTGTATTGATGCCAAAATGTCAATAACTATTAAGGTAGAATTGCTATGCGATTTAGCAATAACCAAAAAATATAACTACAATGGAATTCAAAAACCTTAAAGAATTAATGTCCTATTTGAGCGACAAACAAAGATGCCGGGAATACTATGCATGGCTAAGGTGGGGTGGCAATCCAGTTTGCCCTCATTGTAATGCCACTAAACCTCTAATTCCCAGCAACGTCTCTTTGCCGTGCTTTGTGGGAGGATAAAGGACGTTGCGTTTTTTGGAAATCCTGGTATCTTTAACGCAAGGCCTGTAAAAGTTTTATGAAAATGCCAGAAACTGATTTTAAAAAAATAGCGGCTGTATGTGTTTTAGGCGCAACGTCCTTGCCAGCGCACCGGGCAGGGTGTAAGAGACGTTGCTGGGAAACAAGTCATTACAAATATGTTTATCCAACGTAATAACATGTCAGATCGATATATTCAAAGGTACTATCAAGAAATTGGGCAACCAGGGCCTTTAATGCCAAATTCAGGAACTAATTATACGCATGCAATTCAAATGAATTTTCTTTTAGGCACTTATAATAACGCAATTCAAAATGCCCCTAAATAAAAGTTAAGTAAAATGAGAATTCTCCTTATCGTTATTTCTTTTTGTGTATACCAAAATATTGGCTATTCACAGAAAAAAGAAATCAATACTACCAAAGTTTCAATAACTGATACTCTTTGTCATTATAAATTCATTGAAAATCAGGTAAAATATTTTAGAACAATTTTTCTGCCCGTAATAATCGAAGGAGATACGTTAAGAATGAAAATTAACGGAGTCGATTTATACTCTTATTTAAAACAAATTAATACTGAACCACTTGACACAAGTTCTTATTTCAATCTTGTTTATGATTATCTTAATAAAAAAAAATACCTCATGCTTAATAGACTTTTTTTTCAATCATTTGTAAAAAATGGGGTTTATCAAATTTTAGAAAAGAAGAACCCATACATAATTGAGATAAGAAATACCGGGTTGAAAAAATTATTAAGCAAAGTATTTAGAGACGATTTTTATTCGAAAGATTACTATACTTATTATAATCTTACAAGTAAGATTAATTTCAACAGAATAAATGAATATAACTTGCTTTACTTGGAAGAGTCTTTGTTTGAGTATAGCTTTTTGGTTTCGTACGATGATATGGGGGTGCAATTTGTTAAATATAATTATTGCGGTAATGGGTAATGTATCAAAATAGTTGGTTTTCATAAAACACAGTAAAATAACTGCGTACGGGGGGCTGATTTCAGCCTCTTTTTCTTTTTTATAAGGCTGAAAACGACATTCAATTCCCAGCAACGTCTCTTTGCATAGCCGTGAGCGTGGACAAAGGACGTTGCGCTTTTTGGAAACCCTCTAAGCTTTAACACAATGCCTGCAAAAGTTTTATGAAAATGCCAAAAACTGATTTTTAAAAAAAAGCGGCTGTATTTGTTATAGGCGCAACGTCCTTGCCAGCGCACCGGGCAGGGTGTAAGAGACGTTGCTGGGAAATAATAAACTATCATCCTCTATTTATGAAAATATTGTTTGTACCTCTTTGTATTCAGAGGTAGCAGATAGTTATCCGATAGCTAAATATCTATACAGCTATGATGATTATTCTTTAATGGACTACATTGAGGTAATAAGTAAAGATAAGCCTGATAGAATTTTTGCTTTTGTAGCTTTTCAAAGTAATTCCACTCCATTGGATAGTGTTAAAGTTGCTGAGCTTGATAAAACTGATAAAGTTATTTGTTATACTAATTTGAAATTTGATGACTTGGATTTTGTTTTTGTAAAAAATGTCAATGGTAAAAAAGAGGTGATAGATAGTATAGAGGTTGCATTGTAATAGTTGCCACTAAGACGGGAAGTAGTTGGGTTTATGGTGCTTTAATTCCCAGCAACGTCTCTTTGCATAGCCATGAGCGTGGACAAAGGACGTTGCGCTTTTTGGAAATACTCTACCTTTAACACATTGCCTGCATAAGTTTTATAAAAATGCCAGAAACTGATTTAAAAAAAATAGCGGCTGTATGTATTATAGGCGCAACGTCCTTGCCAGCGCACTGGGCAGGGAGTAAGAGACGTTGCTGGGAAACAAACATAAAAAGCATATTACCATATACTTATGACAAAATGTGGTGATAAGTATATAGTCGCCCAGAAAAATTGCCACACACTTTAACAGCAAAAAATTTTGCCCCAACTCATCGCTGCCCACCTACTACCCTGTTCATTAAATACTGAAACTTTATTTACTGACATTATTACCTGTTTATAACTTGCTGTACCGGTATCTCCCTTTTTATTCCTTTAACAAAACCTTCAGCTCTTTGTGTCTTGGCACCTTATGTAATTACCGGTTTCGCAACATCCATTTTGCTCAAATAAGCAAAATATGAAACCAATTACCATTCTCCTTTTTGCTGCTTTTGCTGCAAATTCACTCAACGCACAGGACACTGCCAAAGCCGATGCCACCCTCACCCATGCCACCGTATATTTTGGCTATGGGGCCGAGCTTACCCATAACGCCACCGTGTCCGCAACCAAAACCACCCGGCAAATTGTGATTAGCCAGTTAAGCACCAGCATCGATATCAATAGTGTACAAATCAGCCTGCCGGAACATACCGCTCTCCTCTCCCAATATTTTACCATTTACCAGCCGGTTGCTATCAACCCTGCAAACCCGGATATAAAAAAATGGCAGGACAGCATTAAGCAATACCTGCGGCAGCAAAACCTTAACAGGAATATGGTGCAAATTCAACAGGAAACCCTGGACAAAACCAACAAACTGATTGAACTGGCTATGACAAAGGCCAGCAACAACAATATATCCAGCGCAGAAGCCTTGAAGCTGGTGGCCGCCAATACCGAAATAATCGAAAAAGCCCGGTCGGCCATTTTTACCCTCAATGAAGCCGGGGATGTATTAAAAGAAAAAATTACCCTCCTGCAGGAAAAAATCAACAATGCACAACAAAAAACCACAGATGTACCCAGGCCATACGGGCAAATGGTGTTGCAGGTAATTTGTGGCAGTAATGCTGAGGTGCCGGTTACCCTGAGCTATTTTACAAAAAATGCCGGCTTTACCCCCCTGTACGATGTACGGGTAAACTCAAAAAACAACGAAATCAGGCTGCTGTATAAGGCTTCCCTCACTCAATCAACAGGCATCAACTGGAAAAAAACAAAACTTACATTAAGTACGGCCAACCCTGCCTCGGGCGGAAATGCCCCAGTGCTTATGCCCTGGTACCTGCAACAATATGTGCAGCCCCTGTACAAACAGCTACAACCTGCAGCAGCAAATTACATGTATCAAAATACCATACAATCTATGGCGGCTAATGATAAAGACCTGAAAGAAGAGGTAGTAACCGTAGGTTATGGTACTGCAGCAGTAAAAGGTAAAAAAATGCTGGATGCAACAATTGACCCCTCCACCCTTCAGCAATTTACCACCCTGAGCGAAAACCAGTTGAATACCAATTATGAAATTGACTTACCCTATGATATTGAAAGCAACGGGCAGGTACACAGTGTAAATATCAAAGAGGAAAAAATAAATGCCCTGCTTAAAAATTATGCTGTACCCAAGCTGGATAGAAATACCTGGCTGCTGGCCGAAATAACCGACTGGCAAAAGCTTAACCTGCTGCCAGGTATTGCCAATATTATAATGGACAATACCTATATCGGCCAAACCATGATAGACCCTAACAGTACAGCAGATACGCTAAACCTTTCGCTGGGTAAAGACCGCCGGGTAGTGGTTAACCGCAATGTGGTAAAAGATTTTACCAGCACCAAAACAAATGGCAGCTACACCCGGCAAAATTTTACCTACGAAATCACGGTAAAAAATAATAAAGTAACTGATGTGGATTTACTCCTGAAAGACCAATTCCCCATCAGCAGGCTAAAAGACGTAGAAGTAAAGCTGGAAGATGCAGGCGGCGCCATGCTTAATGAAGACAATGCCGTACTTACCTGGAAGCTGATCCTTAAACCTGGTGAAAGTAAAAAGATACGCTATACATGGTGGGTAAAATATCCAAAAGAGTTAAGGATTGCTAATTTATAGCCATCGCAGTAAATAAAAAAAGTTGTCCGCTTGCCTGGAAGCCGGACAACTTTTTTTTATCAGGCCTTATCAAATGCAGGTATTGTGAACCTGCATTGACGACAGTTCATTAAATTATATTACCGTATTTTGCAACCCCGGATAATAAATCCTTATTGATATATCCGGCATGCCTTTAACAAATTTTAACACGGTTAGCTGCGCTATTACAGCACAGGCCAATACCTTTAAGCCCTTACCTGCAACGCTGCCTGGCAGCCCTGTATTCATCACTTAAAAAGCTGATGCTTGAATAAATTGTTAGATAAATTTCGCCTGCCGGAAAAAGAGCCCCTGCCAGCAGTAATTGCCGGTATAGATAAAGGTGTGGTGTTCCGTGGTGCTAATTTATGGGCGCTCATATTTGCTATACTGGTGGCATCACTTGGGTTAAATGTAAACTCCACTGCAGTTATTATCGGTGCTATGCTCATATCGCCGCTTATGGGCCCCATTATGGGTATTGGCCTCAGTATGGGCACCAGCGATTTTGAGTTGCTGCAAAAATCTTTTTACAACTACAGTATTGCCACCGCTGTGGCCTTAGGTACTTCCACTTTATTTTTTTTGGTGTCGCCGCTCAATGATGCCCACTCCGAAATACTGGCCCGTACCTCACCCAATATTTATGATGTGCTCATTGCACTCACTGGCGGACTGGCAGGTGCATTAGGCACCACTAGCAGCAACAAGGGCAATATCATACCCGGTGTGGCCATTGCTACAGCACTGATGCCGCCACTTTGTACGGCCGGCTACGGCGTTGCCACACTACAGTGGAAGTTTTTTTTAGGAGCTTTTTATCTTTATATTATCAATACCGTTTTTATAGCGCTGGCAACATTTATATTAATAAGAGTATTGTACTTTCCGGTAGGCAATATCAGCAGCAATGGTAAAGACAGGGTAGCTCGTCACATTGTATGGCCGGTGGTTTTACTCACTTTGCTCCCCAGTATTTATTTTGGCTACGACATGATACAGCAGGAAAAATTTTCCAAAAACGCTAACCGCTTTATACAAACCGAAGCCGCACTACCGGATAACTATATGCTCAATAAAGACATTAATAAAAAAGTAAAAACCATTACACTCATATATGGTGGCAAAAAAATTGCTGATGAAGATATACAACGCCTGAAAAGAAGAACTGCTTATTATGGTATAGACAGTGCAGCGCTGAATATCCGGCAGGGTTTTTCTTTATTGCCTGAAAGCAAACTCAATGAATCGGACGAAAAACTAAAAATGCTGATGAGGGCATTTGAACAAAAAGAAAAAAAAGAAGCAGAAAAAATTGCTTCCGACAGCACCGGGCAAGGCACGCTGGCACGCCAGTTGTTTCAAGAAATAAAAGTACAATATCCCGGCCTTCAGCAAGCCACCATCCAGGAAGTACTCAATGTATCTGACAGCAACAGGGCTGCCAAATCTATGCTGGCCCTGCTTCGATTTAATAATCCTGTGCCCGAATCAACAGCAGAAAAAATTGCCGCATGGCTTAAAGTGCGGCTTCAATATCAAAATATTCAACTAATTATTCAACCATGATTACAGTAGTAATACCAGCCCTTAACGAAGAAAAAACAGTAGGTGAAGTAGTAGCCCTGGCACTGGCAACACCCAATGTAAGCGAAGTGATTGTTGTAGACGACAAATCGATGGACAATACTGTTGATGAAGCCCGAAAGGCCGGGGCAACCGTAATTACCAGTACCAAACTGGGCAAAGGCACTTCTATGAAAGAAGGTGTGCTGGTGGCTAAAAATGATACCATCACCTTCCTCGATGCAGATATAACCACCTACCAGCAGGATGTAATAACACTGCTGTGTACCCCAATACTAAATGATGAAGCAGATTTTGTAAAATCGTACTTCACCCGCCAGGCCGGCCGGGTAACCGAACTGGTTGCCAAACCCCTGCTCTCCATTTTGTACCCGGATTTTCCGCAGTTTTTGCAACCACTCAGCGGTATGATTGCCGGCAAAAAAAGTTATTTCGCAAAGTGTGAGTTCGAAGAAGGCTACGGCGTTGATATAGGCATACTGATAGATATGTATAAAATGGGCGCAAGGATACAGGAGGTAAATATCGGCAATATCGAAAACCGGATGCAGCCGCTGGAACAGTTGGGCAAAATGTCTCGTGAAGTAGCCCGTACTATTATGAAAAAAGCCAAAGACAAATCACCACAAAACCTTGAAACCTACGAAAACATCCAGGTAATACGGGAACAAATGGAATTTGCCATCAGGGAAAGTCTGATGTCGTTGAAAAAAATTGCCATGTTCGATATGGATAATACCATCATCCGCCAAAGTTTTATCAATACTGCCGCAAAGCATTTTGGATTTACCGACGAACTGGTTAATATCGTAACGGGCAACAATAACCCATTTATACGTACCAAAATGATAGCCCGCCTCCTTAAAGGAAAAACAATTGGCGAATTACTTGAAGTAATCGATTCAGTACCGGTTACACCTTACATTACTGAAATAGTAGCAGCGCTAAAAGAACAGGGTTATATCACCGGCATCATCAGCGATAGCTACGATTGTATTACCAATCACCTGAAAAATAAATACGGATTTGATTTTACCATTGCCAACGAACTGGAATTTTCCAAAAGCATTGCTACCGGCGAAGTAAAAATTCCATCGGTATTTTTAGCCGACGAGCACAGCCAGTGCAAGCACGACTATTGCAAGCTGAATGCCCTGATAAATGTGTGTATCAAATATGGCGTAGACCTTAAGAACACACTGGTAGTAGGTGATGGCGAAAATGATATTTGCTGTATCCGTAAAGCAGGCATCGGCGTTTCGTTTTGCTCCACCAACGGTCTTGTGGATACCGTTGCCGACTACATTATTAAAGATGCCGATTTTAAATTACTGGAGCCGATATTAGAATAACCAGTACTGCAGTTAACGGTTGGCAGCTACCCTCGGGTCAATAACAGCATACAATACATCCGCCACTATATTCATAATAATAAATATAGTGGCGCTAAGCAATACCGATGCCATCACTACCGGGTAGTCTAATTTTTCAAGTGCATCCACAGTTACTTTACCGATACCATGCCATCCAAAAATGTATTCAACAAAAAAAGCACCGGCCAGCAGCTCGGCAAACCACCCGGTAATAGCCGTTACTACAGGATTTAGGGCATTACGCAGGCCATGGGTAAATACTACAGCCCTTTTACTTAAACCCTTGGCATAAGCCGTACGGATATAATCCTGCCCCAGCACATCCAGCATGGCACTCCGGGTAAGCTGGGTAATAATTGCCAGCGGTCTTATCCCCAGGGTTAAAGCCGGGAGAATTAAATTTTTTATCGTAAAATATTTTTCGCCGGTCACAGCATCAATATCAAACCAGCTACCGGTAAGCTGTAGCCCGGTATAGGGATGCAGCACTACACCAAACAGGTAAGCAATTATTACCGCCATAAAAAAAGAAGGCGCCGAAATACCGGCAATACTGGCAAATACAGCACCACTATCCATCCAGGTGCCTTTTTTTACAGCAGCTAACACACCCAAAAATATACCGGTAACAGTGGCAAAAAGCATGGCCGTAAAAGCCAGTAATAAAGTGCCGGGCAAAGCTTCCATCAAAACTGTACCGGCATTTTTTTTTGTTTGATAACTCTTGCGCAGGCAGGGCAGCTTAACCCCAATTTTGGTTTGTGTTCCCAAAAAAAAACCTTTCAATTCTTTTTTTTCAATATCTGCCTGCTGATGCACACTTATTGGAGAAATATCGTTCAGGTACAATAACAGTTGCTTCCAGCGGGGCTCATCTAAGTAAAGTTCTTTGCGGATATTGTCTAAAGTTTTTTTATCCCCCGTTTGGCCCACCATCATTTTAGCCGGATCGCCAAAACCCTGGAACATGATAAACACCAGCACTGCCACACCGGGCAAAACCAGCAGGGCATATAATATTTTTTTTAGCAGGTTATGCAAAGCATATAATTATTGATGGCTTCATCTCAATAAAATCAGGGCTCAAATACTTCATCCAAATCGGCCCAACTGTACTTAGCTTTCACTACAGGCCCCTGCATCACAAGCAAGGCAGGATTAGCACGGGCTGCTGTTTTTATAGCAGTAACATCGCAGGTATATACCGGCAGATTCAAACCGTTAAAATTATTGAAAAACTGGCCGGCTTCCTGTGGTATGGAAGTTACAATGCCCAGTGGCTTATTTTGCTTTTTGGCATAAGTAGCCAGCTTTTTAAAATCATCCAGCCATTTGATTTCATTTTTTTCAAATGCTTTTATAAAAAAGAGATAATACTCCGGCTGATTCAGTACAGTTTCGGTAACATCAATTCCATCTGCATCCCTTAGCGTAAAATCGTTGATCACAGGAATATTATTACGGCCCTTTTCTACCAATGTTTGCTTACGATCTACAAAACTCCAGGTACTATCGGGCAGGGCTGCAGCAGTAAAAGCTTTTTGTTCACCATTTTTTTCATAGATAAAACTGTACTCGTATTTATCCGGTACCGCATCAGCGGGCATTTTACGCAGTTCCAAAATATTATTGCCGGGCTTATACGGCAGGCAGTCTGCCAGGGGCAAATGTATAATCACATGCGCCTGCAGGTACAAAGTAAGTGCCGTTGCAATCATTACAAACCAAAGCGGCATATTACGTTTAAAGAGCGGCTGAATATACTGCCGGCCCCAAAATAGTATACCTAATAAGAGCAATAAAATAATGTCTTTGGTAAATGTTTGTACCGGTGTAAGGGGGATACAATCACCAAAGCAGCCACAGGCCCTTATTTTACCGCTAAACAACACATAGCTGGTTAAAAAAGTAAAAAACAGCATCAGTACCAATAGCAGGTTAAGCGTAAGCCGCCTGGCCCAGCCCACCAGCAAAGCCACACCCAATGCCACTTCCAGCGTAATCATGATAATGGAAAAAGTAAAAGCATGGCCACTCAGCCAGTTCATCAGCGCAGGCAAATAATTTTCCCTTGCCCATACTTCAAAAAACTCTTCCATTTTATAAGTAAGCCCCAGCGGATCAATAGCTTTTACCAACCCGGAAAAAATAAACAATCCACCTACCAGCACCCTCGTTATTTGCACAATCAGTTTCATGATTTAATTTTTTTATGTTTATAACGCTCTCTTCTAACTTACAATGGTGAATGGGCAATAGTGAGTAGTGAATGGGCAATGTGCAATTCTTAACTCTTAACTCCAAATTCTTAATTTTCACTTTTCATTCCCCCTACATGCACCCCTTCCCCAATCAGTATCAGTGCAAATGCCGCATAGTTGATGATATCGTAATAATTGGCATCAATACCCTCGCTGATAATTGTTTTACCCTCGTTGGCTAATATGGTTTTAATCCGCATCAGCTTGGCTAATATCAGGTCGGTAAAACTTTCCTGGCTCATGCTGCGCCATGCTTCTCCATAGTCATGATTTTTATCCAGCATCAGTTTTTTAGCCGCTGCGATATGCTGATTGTATAAACGCTCCACTTCATCCACCGGCAAATCTTCAACGGCCTCTGTAGGCAATTCTAATTGCATCAATCCAATTACGGCATAATTTAAAATCCCTTTAAACTCACTCGAAATATCATCACCAATTTTTTGTTGCTTTTTTTCCTGTATGGTGCGTATGCGTTTGGCTTTTATATAAATCTGGTCAACCACCGAAATAGTGCGGTACACCCGCCAGGAAGTACCATAGTCTTTCGTTTTTTTTAAAAAAATATCTTCACAGGAGCGAACAGCTTCATCATATTGCCTGGTAGTATCCATAAGTTTGCTGATAAAATATACTTTTGATGCTGCCAAAAATAACGGTTATCCATGATGTACACCCTTAACTGCAAAGGAAAATTGTTAACCATTAACAAACCCATAGTAATGGGTATTATTAATACCACGCCTGATTCATTTTACCAGGGGCACCTGCAGCAAGGTATTGATAAAATGTCTGCACTGGCAGGGCAAATGCTGCTGGATGGTGCAGATATACTGGATGTGGGCGGACAAAGCACCCGGCCCGGCAGTGAAAGGCTGGATGCAGATGCGGAAATAGCAAGAGTGGTGCCGGTTATTGAAGCCATACTCCAAAAACATCCCGGGGCCATTGTATCAGTTGATACCTATCACAGCAAAGTAGCGGCAACGGCTGTAGCCGCAGGCGCCAGCATCGTTAACGATATCAGCGGCGGCACTATGGATGCGGACATGCTGCACACCGTAGCTGCTTTGCAAACCCCCTATATCTGCATGCACATAAAAGGCACACCCGATACCATGCAGCAGCAGGCCAATTACAGCGATGTTACGCTTGAAGTGCTGGATTACTTTATTGAAAAAACGGAGGCCTGCAAACGGGCAGGCATACACGATGTAATCATCGACCCCGGTTTTGGTTTTGGTAAAACAGCAGAGCACAACTTCAGGCTGCTAAAACAGCTCAGTGCCTTCAGCATACTTCAAAAGCCAATACTGGCAGGCCTTTCACGCAAAAGCACTATTTACAAAACACTGGGCATTACAGCAGCAGAAGCATTGAACGGTACTACAGCACTTAATACTATTGCTTTAATGAACGGTGCCCATATACTGCGGGTGCATGATGTAAAAGAAGCAAAAGAAGCTGTTACACTTTTTGAAGCGTACAATAATGCCTGAGATTATTGTACAGCAGGCAGCAAACGCAACAGCCGCATATACAGCAATGCCGACAGCAACAACAGCAACCAGGTTTTTATACTGCACCAGGTAGCTTTATTAAATACAAAAGCCCAATAGGCCGATCGGCCGCCCAGGGTTTTGCGTATATACGTTACCGCACTTGCCGGCGCTGCAATAATTTTTCCTTCCCTGTTTACAACGAGTGCTGCCGGATAACTGCTTACACCATACTGCTCCTGCACATAATCACCAGCCGACCTTCCATCAGGCAGAGATAATACTACATGCTGCCAGCCCGGTACCGGCTTTGCCAAAAAAGCCAGTCGCTGCTGTTGGCCACGGAGCACTTTTTTCCAGGCAAGGGTATCATCCACCGAAATACTGATGATTGAAAATTTATTTCCCGCCGTTTTCAACACTGCTTCAAACTGCTGCATTTCCTCGATACACCAGGGACAGTTTTTAAACCAAAAATCAATCACGGTAAAATCAGTAGTCGTAAAATCAGGCTGCACCAATTTTCCATTGCTGTCAATAACATGCTGCCATACAAATGTTTTACCCACCTGCTCCTGTAGTGAAGCATTACTGCGGCTGTAGCGCCAGTCTTTATAGCAATGCCATACCCACAACAGTCCTGCAAAAAAAGGAATAAACAGGAGTGCTTTAACTACTATGGAAAGCTTCATGGCACAGCAGTTTTAAAATCGGATAAAGTAGCCGTAAACACCCCTCTTTCCCTTTTTTTAAACATAATTTTCCAGTTACCATTATAGCGTATTACTGCTGGCACAAGATAAGCGCCGACATGTGCCATCTGCACTTCCATGTGTACATCAAAATCATACACTGCAGCGCTGTAGCTTACATGATACGTACGGGCCACCACTTCGTAGGTTTTATCATCAAACCAGGTAATCATTTCATTCACCACCACGCTGCTCTCCTTACCGGGTTTTACTTTTTGTTTAAACACATAGCAGCTTATTTGGTTATAATCTTCCATATCAATACTCATGTCGTAATACGAGGCCATATCATCATCGTATATGGCTGTTTTGCCCGATACAAAAGGGATGCCTTTAATACGGCGGCCGGGGTTAAAAAAAAGCATCTTCAGTTGCTCCTTATGCTTTTCTATACCCGATTTACCGGCGGTATTAAATTCCATATTGCCCACAATATTATCTTCGCCGCATACACGCCCCTCGGTAAAAAAAAGCGAAGCATACATCCTGGAAGTGTAATAATTGGGCTGGCGCTGCTCATCATAATAATCGCCGGTTACTGTTTCGCCGAGTACCTTCATGCTACGGCAGTTACTGTCCCTGTACTGTTGTATTTTGCTGTGCAATGTAGCCCTGCTGTTGCCTGTTTTATCTAAAAAACGGATATCATTAATAGCGGTATAGCCCACCAGGTGCAGGTTGCGGAAGGCTTTGTAAAAACTGCTGTCGTGCTGAATACGGCTGATGAATGCCGGCACATTCAGTTTGTTGTCGATAACCACTTCACTTAAAGTAATCGTTTTTTTACCCACTTCCCGGGTACTGTCTTTAAGAGTATTGTCGGGCGCCACCTGCGCCACAGCAACAGGTGCCATCAGTGTACAAAAAAAAACAGGTATGATTGCTTTAACCATACCTGCAAATTATTATAAATGCGGCAATGCAGTGTTATTTAGGAAAAAGCATCCTGTAATCTACCCGTACTTTCCCTTTTGAGATATCATCCAGTTTGCGCTGTATAAGCGTACGCTTAAGCGGCTTCAGGTAATCGATAAATAATTTACCATCGATATGATCGTACTCATGCAGGATAACCCTTGCTGTAATACCGTTAAAAGTTTTTACCTGCGGTGTAAAATTTTCATCCACGTATTCGATAGTGATGGTTTCGTTGCGGTAAATATCTTCCCGTATTTTTGGAATGCTCAGACAGCCTTCATTATAAGCCCACTCCTTACCGGTTTTTTCTGTAATACGGGCATTGATGAATACGCCTTTAAAGCCCGGTGCATCGGGGTACACTCCTACTTCATCGTCTTCAAGGTTATCAAAAATCTGCAGGCTGTCCATTATAAACAGCCGTATGGCTTTATTGATTTGTGGTGCAGCAAGCCCCACACCGTTGCTGTTATACATGGTTTCCCACATATCGGCAATAAGGGTTTGCAAGCCGGGATAATCGGGAGCAATATCTTCGGCCACTTTGCGTAAAACCGGCGAACCGTAAGCAACAATTGGTAAAATCATAATTAATCTATAAAGGAAACACTCATTTATTTTATTGCATTAGTACAGCAATGCCGTTAACAACGGTTGCGTTTATTTTAAGGCCAAAAATACAACATTACAGGTTGTGGCCCTGCATATACTCCTGTAGCATAATAGTAGCCGCTATTACATCCACATTGCCTTTTACACGGCGGTCTTTTTTTTTCATCCCCATTTCGAGCATGGCATCCTTTGCCATTTTAGAGGTATAGCGCTCATCTACCGTTTTTAAAGGCATAGCCGGAAATTCCTTTTTAATTTTTTTTATGGCAGCCTGTACCAGTGCGGTACCATGTGTATCCGTCTCATCCCAGTTTTTAGGCATACCAATAATAATCAGCTCTACTTCCTCGGCAGCAAAATATTTTTTAAGAAAAGGAATCAGCGCTTTCGATTCAATTGTTTCCAGCCCGGTGGCTATAATCTGCAGGGGGTCGCTAACGGCAATGCCCGTGCGCTTTCCACCATAATCTATTGCAAGTATCCGTGCCAGGGTCAAAAGTTTTTAAGTAAGAAAAATATCCAGTAATACAAACACGGCAAATACTACCGAGGCCACGCCATTGGCCGTCATAAAGGCAATATTTACCCTGCTTAAATCTGTTGGCTTTACGATGGAATGCTGGTAAATAAGCATACCGGTAAATACAGCAACACCCAGCCAGTACCACCAGCCAAACTGCCCGTACACACCGGCACCAATTACACCTGCTGCCGACAGTACATGCAGCCCTTTCGATACCCTCAATGCCCCTGCCTTACCCAATGCTGCCGGTATGGAATGTAATTGCTGCGATTTGTCAAACTCTTCATCCTGCAGGGCATAAATAATATCGAAGCCGCTTACCCAAAACAATACAGTACAGGAAAAAAGTATGGGCAGTACAGCAAACTGTGCCGTTACCGCCAGGTAAGCCCCGATAGGCGCAAGGCTGAGGCCCACACCCAATACCAAATGACACAATGCGGTAAACCTTTTGGTATAACTGTAAAATAAAATCACAAATAAAGCCACCGGTGATAAAAAGAAACAAATGCGGTTAATGAAAAAAGTGGCTGCAATAAAAACAAGGCAGTTGATGAGTACAAAACGCAATGCACTTTCTTTTGAGATGATGCCTGCCGGAATTTCACGAATGGCCGTACGTGGGTTTTTAGCATCAAAATGCCGGTCGAGATACCGGTTGAAAGCCATTGCTGCGGAACGGGCAGTTACCATGCATACAAGTACCAGTATGAATTGTACAAGAAAAAACCTCCAGGAAAAAAAATTGCTGATATCGTATCCCCAACCTATAGACTGGTTGAGATTAGTAACAGGAAATAAAACTGATTGATGCCATCCGGGAACTACAGAAACGGCAAGATCATTGACCCCCAAAAAAAATCCAATCAGCGCAAAGGGCAATGCAAAAATGGTATGGCTGAATTTTACCAGCGACAGGTAATTTTTTAAAGATGGCATTGTACAAAAATAAGGTCTGTGCTACTAAGGTTCGAGGTAAGGTTTTAACCTTTTTAAAATTTCGGCGTTACTGATAGTGGCTTTTTCTGATTTATCGTAAATACTCAACAGCAATATTTCCTTCTTTACCAACACAACAAAAATAATTACCCTGGCGCCGCCACTTTTTCCTTTGCCTTTGCTGGAAATGGCAAGCCGTACTTTATAGCAATTATTGCCCAAAGCCACTCCTGCAATTGGGCCTGAAGCTATCTCTTCCAAAAAAATCTTGAAATCCGATTTGAGTGAGGGATATTTGGATGCAATCCTTTTTAACTCTTTATCAAACTGTGGTGTTGTTTTGATGCTATAACTCATTCAGCAATTGCTTTGCATCTTTTAATGTCAACTTTCCGGACAGGTACAAGCCGGCTTGTTTTGCACCTGCTTCAATTCCATTAAGAATGTCTTTTTTGGCAGGTTCTTTATATACCTCGGCTTTAATGCGTTCTTTTTTCAAAAAATCGAGTACACGCCGGGTTTTTTCTAATGAACGGGGCTTTATAATAATTGTTTCCATAGCTTAAAATTAAGATTTTTATTTTCACTATTCTACGGCTTGATTAAAGCAGTACGCACCACCTCCCACAGCACCACTCCGGCAGCCGTGGCAATATTCAGCGAATGTTTCATGCCCAGTTGCGGTATCTCCACGCATCCGGCACATTGGGCTATGGTACTCTGTTCCACCCCCGTTACTTCATTGCCAAATACCAGTGCAATTTTTTCGCCTGCAGCATAAGGGATATGTTGTAAAGCAATACTGTTTTCGGCCTGTTCCACCGCATACACGGTGTAACCCTGCTGTTGTAAATCTGCAACGGCAAGTCGGGCATTAGCAAAATGTTTCCAGTGTACAGATTCCTCAGCCCCCAACGCTGTTTTCTTAATTTCCTTATGTGGCGGTGTACAGGTATAACCGGTGATATAGATAGCTTCCAGCAAAAAAGCATCTGCCGTACGAAACACACTACCCACATTATAAGCACTGCGGATATTTTCCAGTACCACCACTACCGGCATTTTTTCACTCTGCCGGAACTCCTCTACCGTTTTACGGCCCAGTTCTGCCATGCTTAATTTTCTCATGCCTTACCCGATAATTTTAGGGGGCAAAAGTAATTCACATCATTTATAAACATGACATTGAGTGGCTAAACCGCTTATTTTTGCCAGCCGTGAAAGGATACAGCATATAAAATACAGCAGCCAATGGCAAAAGCCGCCACCGAAACACCTTTAATGCAGCAACACAATGCCATCAAGGCCCGCTACCCTGATGCCATCCTGCTGTTTCGGGTGGGCGACTTTTACGAAACTTTTGGCCAGGATGCCGTTAAAGCCTCGGCCGTATTGGGCATTACCCTTACCAAACGCAATAATGGCGACGAAAACTCCTCTCAACTGGCCGGCTTTCCGCACCATGCCCTGGATACCTACCTTCACAAACTGGTTAAAGCCGGTTACCGGGTAGCCATTTGCGACCAGTTGGAAGACCCCAAACAGGCCAAGGGTATTGTAAAACGGGGCGTAACCGAACTGGTTACCCCGGGTGTAGCCACCAGCGATAAAATGCTGGAACATAGCAGCAACAACTTTTTAGCAGCAGTGCATTTTGATGAAGCTATATTTGGCCTCGCCTTTCTTGATATCAGCACCGGCGAATTTTTTGTGGCCGAAGGCGATAAGGAATATGCCGATAAGCTGTTACAAAGCCTGCAGCCTGCCGAAGTAATTTTTCAAAAACGACAGCAGAAAAATTTTAAAGAATATTTCGGGACCAAATTTTTTACCTACAGTCTTGAAGAATGGATTTTTGAACCGGCATACGCCACCGAAAGTTTATTAAAACATTTTGGCACACACAGCCTCAAAGGCTTTGGTATCGATACGATGGAAGCCGCCATCATTGCTGCCGGCGCTATCCTGCATTATTTAAAAGATACCGAGCATCCCAACCTCGGACATATCACTTCCTTACAACGCATCAACCGCAGCGAACACCTGTGGATGGACCGCTTTACCATCCGCAACCTGGAACTGATGGGCGGTGCCGATGGCAGCAACACTTTATTAAAAGTGCTCGACAACACCAGTTCGCCTATGGGTGCCCGACTGCTGAAACGCTGGCTGCTGATGCCCCTGAACGATTTGGCAAGGATAAACGAAAGACTGGATACGGTTGAGTTTTTTATAAAAGAAACAGATATAAGAAATGTCCTTTGCCAGCACATTAAAGCAGCAGGCGATATTGAAAGGCTGGTAAGTAAAGTGCCACTCAAAAAAGTAAATCCCCGTGAAGTACAGCAAATTGCCAAAGGCCTGCAGCAGGCCGAAGCGGTAAAAGCAGCAGGTACTATTGCAGATAATGCCTATTTAAAACGGCTGGCAGATGCGATTAACCCCTGCCGTTATATTACCGATAAAATATTGAAAGTACTGGTGGATAACCCGCCTGCCGTGGCAGCCAAAGGTGGTATGATAGCAACTGGTATAGACAGCACACTGGATGAACTGCGACAAATTTCTACCAGTGGTAAAGATTACCTGCTGCAACTGCAGCAAAAAGAATCGGAGCTTACCGGCATACCCTCTTTAAAAATTGGTTTCAACAACGTATTTGGCTACTACCTTGAAGTAACCAATGTGCACAAAAATAAAGTACCCGATACCTGGATACGCAAGCAAACCCTCACCAGCGCCGAACGCTACATTACACCGGAGTTAAAAGAATACGAAGAAAAAATATTAGGTGCAGAGGATAAGATACAACAGATAGAGCTTACCCTTTTTGAGCAGTTGCTCAACGAATTGCAGGATTACATTGCACCTATGCAGGTAAACGGGCAGGTGCTGGCGGTGCTCGACTGCCTTTGTTGCTTTGCCGCCAATGCCCTGCACTACAAATACAAAAAACCGCTGGTAACCGACAATAATATATTTGATGTTAAAGACAGCCGCCACCCGGTAATTGAACGCAACCTGCCGCCCGGCGAAAGCTATATCGCCAACGACATACTGCTGCACCCCGAGGCACAGCAAATCATCATCCTTACAGGGCCAAATATGAGTGGTAAAAGTGCTATCCTGCGGCAGTCGGCACTAATTACACTTATGGCGCATATTGGCAGCTTTGTGCCTGCAGGGGAAACAAAAACCCCGCTTACCAAAAAATTATTTACCGGGGGGGGTGCCAGAACCAACCCCGGGGGCGGCAAAACCACTTTTTGGGGGGAGAGAAACAAAACCGCCAGTATCATCAACAATATTACCAGCCGCAGCCTGGTGCTGTTAGATGAAATAGGCCGCGGCACTTCTACCTACGATGGCATCAGTATTGCCTGGAGTATTGTTGAATTTTTACATAACAGCAACGCACAGCCCAAAACTTTATTTGCCACACACTACCACGAGTTAAACGAATTGGAAAACAAACTGCCCCGTGTAAAAAACTTCCATATCACCAATAAAGAAGTAGGCAACAAGGTCATCTTCCTGCGCAAACTGGCACCGGGCGGCAGTGTACACAGTTTTGGTATCCATGTGGCTAAAATGGCAGGCATGCCCCCTGCCCTGTTACAACGGGCCAACGAAATACTGGAGCAATTAGAAGAAAGCCGCAACAGCAGCAACGGAAAAGCAGGCCCATCAACGGAAACAATACAAAAAATTGCTGCACCCAAAATGCAGCTCAACATTTTTGATATACACTCTGCCACTTTTGAGGAGATAAGAGATTTGCTCAATGCCGTAGATATAAACCGCCTTACCCCTGTGGAAGCTTTACTAAAGTTGCAGGAAATAAAGAGTAAGGTGAAATAGTTGCTGGATACTGGATGCTTGGTACTGGTTACTGGAGGCATACTCTTTTGCCCGGTTGGGATATCGTTTTTGCCTGTTTCAGTGCAGCTACAGCCTCCTGCAAAAAAAACTGCACTACTTTTGAAGCATGTTGCTCAATTACCCGGTTCAAAAAATATTCAGGTATGCACTTATTACAAGCCCGCTATTCGGCTTGTTTGGCGCCACGCCCGGCTTTACAATGGAAGTTGTACACCTTAACCGTGTAGCCGAAATCTTCATACAAATAACAGGATTTACTTTATTCCTGTGGGTACTTAATATCTTACTGTTTCACTCAGGTACCTGGGTTGCATTGTTGCGCAACAACAGTGTTCGTTTTATTATAAGCCTGCTTATAGCTGGCTTAAGCGCTTATTTCCTGTTTAAATTTTTACATCCCGTTCCCGGTTTTCACCACAAGCTGGTAAACGATAAACTTTTACCGCTTAATACCCCCCTTACAGTTAACGGCCCCAATGGCCCTCAGCACCTGCTGCCGTTTAGGGCAAAGCCCTTTTTCCCGGCCTTTATCATCCTGCAGCCACTGGCAACCAACGTAATTATTTACATACTTATCGAACTGCTTGTACTTAAGCAAACAAAAGAAAAAGTAGCGCTGGAAAATGAACAACTCAAGCTGGCTAATTCCGAAGCCCGTAACAGCCAGTTGAAACAACAACTGCATCCTCATTTTTTATTCAACTCCCTCAGCACTTTGCGGTCGCTCATCAGCCGATCGCAGGAGCAGGCTACCGATTACCTGGAAAGGCTGTCGGAACTTTTGCGTTTTTCAACAAATAACAGTAATAAGCCTGTAGTAACATTGAAAGCCGAAGTGGAATTGTGCCGCAATTATCTTGAAATGCAACAGGTACGTTTTGGACAGGCATTGCAGTTTACCATCAATATACCCGATACCCTGCAGGTAAAAAGTTGGATACCCACATTTGCCCTCCAATCTTTAGCTGAAAATGCGATTAAGCATAATATTTTAACGAACGAGCAGCCCCTGCATATCGACATAAAAGCGGTTGAAAACAATACCTACATCATCATTAAAAACAACCTGCAACCCCGGCCTGCCGGCATACACAGTAGTGGCGTAGGGCTCGCCAACCTGGAGGAAAGATACCGGCTGCTGAGCGGCGACCCGGTACTTATAAAAAATGACAGCGGCTATTATGAAGTAAAAATTAAACTTTTGGAGGATGCAGGTAATTATCATTGAAGACGAAATACTAACGGCTGAAGATCTTTCGGGTATATTACTGAAACTGCCTTATACCATTAATATCAACCGCATACTGCCTTCGGTAAAACAGGCAGTGGAATACCTCAGAAACCAGCCACCGCCCGACCTCATTTTTTGCGATATACACCTTGGCGACGGGCATAGCTTCGAAATTTTTAAGCAGGTAAAAACAATAACGCCGGTAATTTTTTGCACCGCATATAATGAGTATGCGCTGGAGGCTTTTAATAATAACGGTATTGGTTATGTGTTAAAACCGTTTACAAAAAAAACGATTAAAGAAGCTATAGATAAATACCTGGCACTTAAAAGTAATGCTGTATTTACACCCGTTGATTTCAGTAAAGTACTGGAAGCCCTGCAAACCGGGCAGCAGGCTGCTAAAAACACTACCCTGCTGGTAAACTGGAAAGACAAAATACTGCCTGTACGTATTGACGATATTGCCCTTTTTTCAATCGAATACAGGGCTGTGCGGTTATTTACCAAAAGCGGAGCCGACTATATCATCAGCCAAACCCTTGATGAACTGGAATTAATGTGCGGCAGCAGTTTTTACCGTGCCAACCGGCAATTTCTTATTAACAAAACCGCCGTACAGGAAGTGCAGCAATACACTGCCCGGAAATTACTGGTAAAGATGGGTGTAAAAGGCAACTTCGATATTACCATCGCCAAAGCCAAAGTACCGGAGTTTTTAAGCTGGCTAAAAAGTTAAATACAGCCTGTTCATCTATCCTTTTTAACAGGCATACCCATAATCCGTATTGGAAAATTTATACCGCATTACAAACCTCATTCTTTTCTTTTATCGGCAACCAACTCCACGAAAGTAAAAAGATAGTTCACCGGCACATTTGTCCGTTTCAGGCATTTTAACATCCCTCTTTTAGCAATTGCCAAAATATTTGCCCCACAATACAATGGCAGTAATTATAAAACATGCACTGCTCCTGTTCCGCTTTAAAATCAAACACCTCATGCTTATCCGTTTTATTAATCAATCAACAGTATGAAACAAGTAAAATTCAGTTCCCGGTTTATCCCGGCCCTTATGGCCATTGTTGCTGCCACAGGCTGCTCCAAATCCGACAGCAGCAGTACCGACATTATCGGCGACTGGGCCCGTGCCTCCGACTTTGAAGGCGTGGCCCGTACCGAGGCCGTTGCATTTACCCTTGGCGAAACCGCTTACCTCGGCAGCGGCTACGATGGTACCAACCGGCTAAAAGACTTCTGGTCGTTCGACCATAACAGCGGCACCTGGACGCAGTTGGCAGATATGCCTGGCCCTGCCCGAAGTTCGGCCATTGCTTTTACCCTTAACGAAAAAGCGTATATCGGTACCGGTTACGATGGCGTGGAAAGGCTGAAAGATTTTTACGAATACAATCCTGCCACCAATACCTGGAGCCGGAAAGCCGATTTTGGCGGCAGTGCCCGCTACGATGCCAGCGCATTTAGCAGCAGCAACAAAGGCTTTATCACCTGCGGCTTTGATGGCAACTACCTTAAAGACCTTTGGGAATACAACCCCGGCGCAGATGCATGGACGCAAAAAGCCAGCCTGGGCGGCACCAAAAGGGCCGGCGCAAGTGTATTTGTAATTGGCGATTCGGTTTACGTAGCCGGTGGCATCAACAATGGCGGCTACCCCGACGATTTCTGGCGCTACGACCCCGCCACCAACCAGTGGCTGAAAAAAAGAAATATCTCCAACTACAGCAGCAGCGATTACGACGATGATTACAGCGATATAGCCCGTACCAATGCGGCCAGCTTTGTTGTTGGCTCAAAGGGATACATCGTGTGTGGCGAAAGAAGCGGTGTGCTGGCTACTGCCTGGGAGTACAACCCCGTTAGTGATTTATGGACACAAAAAACATCGCTGGAAGCTACGGCACGTACCGGTGCAGTGGGCTTCAGCATTGGCAGCAATGGCTATATAGCCACCGGCAACAACAGCAGCTACCGCTTTGATGATGTACGAAAATTTTATCCCGATGCAGAACAGGTTGACAATAATTAAATACCTGCTGCCACTTGCCCTGCTGTACAGTTGCAGCAGCAGGCGGCAGCAAACCCCAGCAACAGGTACAGCGCAGCAGGCAGCTTATCAACTGCTGCTTACACAAAAAAGCTATACCGATTCCGCATGGGGCTATATCATTGAAAACAACAACAGGCGCATCATTCAGCAGTTTACCATACCGGCATTACCCGGCAATAAGCCCTTTGATAACAAGCAGCAGGCAGCCACCATCGGCAGCCTGGTGCTGACAAAACTTAACAATGGCGAAAGACCAACCATTAGTATTACCGAACTGCAGAATGCAGGCATTATAAACACCTACAATGATAAACCATAACATACGGCTACTGGCATACACGGCGGCGTTACTACTGCTGTATAGTTGCGATAAAGTGCCGGTTACTTTTGGCAGCGATGGCACTACTGCCGACCCCAACGTGATGCTGATAGATACATTTACCGTTAACGTATCTACCCTGCAGGTTGATTCCTTTTCCACCTCGGGGGCTACATACCTCATTGCCGGCAGCCACAACGATCCGCAATTGGGTATTATTGAAGCAAAAACATATTTTGAAATAAGCCCGCCAGTTAATGATATAGCAGGCTGCAGCAACTGTGTTTTTGATTCACTTGTATTTAATACGGCTGTTTCAACTGGTTATTTGGGCGATACAACTGCCCCATTTACACTCAGCCTGCATGAGCTTACACAAGCCATGAACGAGGAAGACCTGAGTACGGGATACAATACCAGCAAAGTGGCCTATAACCATACCGCATTAGCTACAGGCACTTTCGGTATCAGGCCCTCCGTGAGGGATACCATCCGGTTAAGATTGCCCGATGAGTTTGGTAAAAATATTTTTCGGATGATGCGCTACCAGTCGGATACCATCAGCAATGCCGATAAATTTAAAAGATACTTTAAAGGCATTTGCCTTGCCGGCAACAGCAGCAACAATGCCCTGTACTACCTGTATAAGCATTCATCGGGCATCATTCAATTGCACTATACTGTAAACGGCGTTAGACCCGAAGCCAAAACAGCAGCATTTACCATTAGCGGCGGCAGGGAGTTCAATGCATTTACCTACAACCGTACAGGCACATCAATACAAGGCATTACTCCCGGTAAAGCCATGCTGGTAAACAGCAGCCTTATCGGCAACACGGGCTACCTGCATTTTAATAGCGGACTTTTTCCAAAAATCAGCTTTGGCAATCTTTCCGGTATTAAAGAATTGTATCCCTATGTGCAGGTAATGAGGGCCGAACTGGAAATACGACCGGTAAAAGGCAGTTGGGGCACCGGCACCCCCTACAGCCTGCCACCCTACCTTGAACTGAGACAAACAGATGATAATAACACAACCACGGGCAGCCCACTTACTATCACTTACGGTTCTTCGCAATATGTACAATATGGCAGCCTGAATATTGATAACCTGTATGGCGAAAACACGGCTTATACTTACGATGTAACCGACTTTGTGAATACCCTGCTCACCGAAGGGGTGTTTTCGAGAAGAGCGTTATTACTGCACCCGCCACTTAATGCTGCCCTGCAGCAGGATATAAGGCTGCTGATTAATAATGCAACTGTTAAAGACAAACCCATCAAATTGAAACTATATGTACTTGGGCTCTAATAAAAATCATTACGCCATACTTGTATTAACCTTATTATACCTGCAGCAAGGCATGGCACAAAACACCACTTCGCCTTATTCCATACTCGGTATAGGTGATATAGAAACAAAAGATTTTGGCCGCTGGTATGGTATGGGCAGCACCTCCATTGCACTAAGCAGCCCCTGGTATATTAATACGGCAAATCCTGCCTCCTTAACAGCGCTTAACGAAAGGATGATGAACTTCGACATAGCCAACAGGGGCAAAAGTGCCAGCTTTAAATATGCCACTGCTGATACATTTACAGCTAATACAAAAGATTTTAGTGTGAGGCGCATCAGCCTGGCCTTTAAGCCCAATAAAAAAAATGCCTTTGCAGTGGGGCTCAAACCATTCAGCACCATTAATTACCTGCTGCTGCAAAATACGGCAGTGTACAGCAGCAACACATCGCTGGCTAAATCGGTAGATGGCAGCGGCGGTATTAACCAGGTTTACCTTTCCTATGCCCGGCAATTAACCAAAGGCTTATCAGTGGGTATTACTTCATCCTACTACTTTGGCAGCGCCAATATTGCAACCGATTATTATGGCGAAAGTTTATCCGTTGCACTAAGCCGCCAGCAGTACACTGTAATGAATGCTTTTCAACTGCAGGCGGGCCTGCAATACAACTGGCAAACATCCCCATGGGTTACACACCGCTTAGGCTTTACCATCAGCAACCCCGCTACCATAAAACGATATACCGAAACCGAATACCTCAGCAATAGTGTAAGTGTAAAATCAACTACCGAAACTAAAAAAGATTTTACCCTGCCCCTGCAAATGGGCATTGGCTACGCCATAAGTTTTAACAACAACCTTACCCTTAGCGCTGATGCCCTGTACAGCAACTGGCAAAAACAAAAAGTGGAATACAACAACTCCTATACCACGCCTTCGGGCCGAATTTCGGCCGGCATAGAATATGTAAACCGTAAAAAAATCGGCAGCTATTCCGTAGAAAGCTGGTACCTGCAGGCTGGTGCCAGTGCAGAAAAAAATTATTTTACCATACTGGGCAAAGATTTAAATACCTACGCTGTATCGGCAGGCTTTGGCAAAAATCTTTCCACAGCCATCAGCCTCTATGGCGGAATCGAAATGGGTACCAGGGGTAGTACCAACAGCAGCCAGATAAAAGAAAAATTCACCCAGTATATTATAGGTTTTACCCTCAAGGAATTTTGGTTTAACTACCGTAAATACGGCAGGTATCAATAAGGGTTTATGTTTGGTTGACAAGGTGTGTAGTAAGGGGTGGTTTGTTTTCAAACTGCCCCTTTTCAAGAGTCGTAAAGTACGGGTGCAAAATTACCACCCGGCCCTCCCCGCTTCATCAATCAAAGCCACTTATCCCAATCTTTCAGCCATTTGCCGTAATCAGTTATTTTTGCTGCATGGAAGTAAACGACACATTGGTGGATAAGCTGGCGCACCTGAGCCGGCTTGAATTTAATGCCGCTGAAAAAGACGCTATTAAAAACGACCTGCAACGCATGATACAGTTTGTAGAAAAACTGAACGAACTGGATACTACCGGCATCAAACCCCTGCTGCACATGAGCGAAAACGTAAATGTGCTGCGTGAAGATGAAGTGCAGGGCAGCATTGTTACGGCAGAAGGTTTAAAAAATGCCCCATTGCACGACGGCACCTTTTTTAAAGTACCCAAAGTAATTGTAAAATAAAAACCTGAGCCGATGCAGCCGATCATACACCTCGAAAATATCTGCAAAAGTTACTACCTCGGCAAAAACGAATTGCAGGTGCTGAAGGGCATACACCTCAACATCAAAAAAAACGAATATGTAGCGCTGATGGGGCCAAGCGGCTCCGGCAAATCCACGCTGATGAATATCCTCGGCTGCCTCGATTCACCCACCCGTGGCCGTTATATCCTGAATGGTAATGATGTAAGCCGCATGCCGGATAATGATTTAGCCGAAGTAAGGAATAAGGAAATCGGTTTTGTATTTCAGCAGTTTAACCTGTTGCCACGCCTTACGGCTGCCGAAAATGTAGCCCTGCCATTGATATATAGTGGTACACCAAAAAAAGAACGAAAAGAAAGGGCCATGGCAGTACTGCAAAAAGTAAAATTAGATGACCGGAGCCATCATAAGCCCAATGAATTGAGTGGTGGGCAATGCCAGCGTGTAGCCATTGCCCGTGCTTTAATCAATAACCCCTCCATCATTTTAGCCGATGAGCCAACCGGCAACCTGGACTCTGTTACCTCTTATGAAATTATGGAGATACTGGGTAAGATACACGCCGACGGCAACACCGTTATTTTAGTAACGCACGAAGAAGATATCTCACATTTTGCCCACCGTATTATACGCCTTAAAGACGGCCTTGTAGAAACTGATACAATCAATACCAGCCCTACGGTACTACGGGCAGCCACAGCCTGAACAACCAATCTATTGCACAAAATATGCTGCGCTGCTGTTAATCATTAACTTTAGCCGGGCTAAATGACAACATATTATGGCATTCAGGATTTACACCAAAACCGGAGATAAGGGCAAAACAGGATTAATTGGCGGCACCAAAGTACCCAAAAGCCACCTGCGTATTGAAAGCTATGGCACCGTGGATGAACTAAATTCCCACCTGGGGCTTGTAAGGGATTATTGTACGGATACCCACAACCGTGAGGTACTGCTTGGCATACAATACAGGTTATTTACCATCGGCTCCATGCTGGCTACCGACCCCGAAAAAAAATCGGGCATGCCACTGCCCGAACTGATGCCTGCCGATGTTACCCTGTTAGAGCAGGAAATCGACCGGATGGATGCCACACTTGAACCAATGAAATTTTTTATATTACCTGGTGGCCACATTACAGTATCCACTATTCATGTGGCCCGCTGTGTATGCCGCCGTGCCGAAAGAATTTGTGTGCACATGCAGGAACTGCAGATGCCCGTGGCTCCAATAGTAATACAATACCTCAACCGCCTGAGCGATTATCTTTTTGTACTGGCCCGTTATACTGGCAAACAGCTTGGCGTGCTGGAAATACCCTGGAAACCACGGTAAAACATGTACCCTGTTCAAATTACTGAGGCAGCCTGCCAATACGATTACCCGAGGCATCGTATGCAACCACACTACCTTTACCATCCACATCGGTAGTAACATACACCATGCGGCTGCCATAATTGTTATACAGTTCCAGGCTGCCATCACTCATGTTGGTGGATGCAAGCCTCGCAATTTGTTTACCACCGCTGTTGTATAACTTAAGGTCAGCATTGCGTTCGGTAGTTTCACCCAGCCAAAGTAACGGATTACCGCTACTGTTATTCACACCTATATGCCCGCTGCCGGATGTCATCAGCGCCAGCTTTACCGCATCCTGTCCAAATGCATTTTTTACAGATACTGCGCCACCGCCACCTTTAACATTGTAAATCTGCACCGTTGCCCTACCGTTGCCATCATACACATTAATATTACCAAAGCCGGTATTGTTCGATACAATATCTACCAGGTATTTGCCCTGTGTATTAAAAGTAGTAACAGCCCCATTGCCATTGTAGCTGGCAAGGCTCACCAGTACTTTACCATTATTGTCTACCACTTCAAAAGCTTTTGCGGTAAGCTTATCCGGCACCTGTGCAGGCTTATCTTCTTTAAAAGAAGTAACCACAATAAAACATACTAAAAGGAATGAAAAAGAAAAGGCAATTTGCCAAAAACGCAAAGACTTTTCAAGTTTTGCTACCCGTGATTCTAATTGGTTATTCATGCTGTAAAATTTTCGTTTAAGATACGGTTATAAAGCTGAGCACACAAGCAAATTAATGCCGTTTATTTATGACTTGTAAAGTTTTCGAGCAGCCGCATTACCTCCAGCCCTTCTTCACCGGGGCATGGATTAGCACCGCTGTTTAAAAAATAAGCCACCACTTTTTCTATCATAGGCTGCTGCACATGCATTGGTGTTACCGGAAAAAATTCCTGTACTTCAGCATTATGGTACAGCTCAATTTTTTTCATTTCAAAAAAACTAAAAACAATTTTACCCCCGGCACCGGTTATTACACAGCAATCTTTTTCTTCGGCCTCTGGTACATTAAAACACCAGGTGCCATTACAGAGCATCCCACGCTCAAATAAAATTGTACCGGCCACCATATCATCAGCCGCATAGCTGCCACACTGGTTCACAGCTACGCCTGTGGCTTTTTTTACCGGGCCAAACAAATGATACATTAAATCGAGTTGGTGCGGCGCCAGGTCGTGAAAAAGGCCACCGCCTGCTACCAGTGGGTCTACCCGCCAGGCTGCAGCAGGTGTAACAGTTGGTACCGGTTTTTTATGCAATTGTATTTCGGCCAGCAGCGGCTTACCTATGGCCCCCTGCGCTATAAGCTGCTTTACCTGCTCAAAATAAGGTAATGCCCGCCGGTAGTGTGCAACACAAAGTTTAACCCCGGCCCTGTGGGCTGCCTCCGTCATTGCTGCTGCTTCAGTACTGTTTAAAGCCATTGGCTTCTCCACATATACGGGCTTACCTGCCTGCAAAGCCATCAGGGTATAAGCCGCATGTGATGAGGGCGGCGTAGCTATATATACCGCATTTACGGCTGCATCATTTATAAGCGCCGCTGCATTGGTATACCATTTTGGCACTGCATGCCGCCTGGCATAATCTGCCGCTTTTGCTGCATCCCGTCGCATTACAGCCACCAGCCCTGAGTGTGGCACTTTGTTAAATGCAGGACCGCTTTTTACCTCTGTTACATCACCACAGCCAATAATACCCCAGTTAATTTGTGCCAGCATATCAAAAAATGTTAAGGATTACGTTAAATGGTTTCGTTTAAACTGTATCAATAAAGACTTTTTAGCCGGTTTGAATTTACATTTGTACCCCAAATGAAAAATATGATAAAATTTACACAGCACTTACTACTTCTTGCAACCACTATAAGCTACCTGCAGGTATATGCACAAAAAACTACCGGTAAGCTCAGCTTATCCGAAGGTCAGCAGTTAAAGTTAGAACAAGCTGTAAAAATAAGTTCCACCCTTAACCTTATGGGCCAGGAAGTAAACATGACCGCCGATGCCAATATGGAATACAATATTGCGGTTCAAAAAAAAATGCCAGCAGCTTTTTTACTCAACAGTACGCTTAAAAAAATGAAAAGCGCTGTTACCGCTATGGGCGAAACACAACATTATGATTCTGATAAACCGGAAGACAATAACACCGAAACCGGAAAGATAGTGCAGGGAATGATTAACAAGCCTGCTGAACTTGAAATTGGTGCTGACGGTGCTGTGCTGAACAGCAAACCTGCAGCAGATTACAATACCAACAGCATGAATATGGTACAGGGCCTGCTATCGGGCAACGATAATTATGCCGGCGCATCCGAAGCCTTCCTGGTAATCCCCGCCGGCATAAAAAAAGGCGATAGCTGGCAGGACTCTTCACAAACTGACGGGATGAAACTATTGCGCAACTTTACCTTAACTGCCATAAATGGCAACAGGGCTACCGTTACCGTTAGCGGCACTCAATACAGCAACAAAACAGTGGAACAGATGGGTATGGAAATAGCCATTACAGTAGAAGCGGTGCTTAACGGTGAGGCTGTTGTAAATATCAACAACGGTATTATAGAACAAAAAACCATTACGGCCAAGGGCACCGGCAATGCTGAAATGATGGGCCAAAGCATCCCAATGACAACATTGGTAACCAGCAGCAGTATTGTAAAATAATCAACCATTGGCATGCGAAATGTATACTTTACAGCCTTACTGCTATTGTATTGCAACCACATTACAGCACAGGCATTACCGCTGCTGCCTCTTGAAAAAGGAGTGCCACAAATCAATACCCCTTTAAACAGGATTGCTCATGGTAAAATGTACAGTGTGTACAAAAAACTGGCTGCACTTAAAAATGGCGACAGTAATACCGTAAGCATTATTCATTTTGGCGATTCACATCTTCAGCCGGATTTTATCGGGGCGGTACTTAGGGATAACCTGCAGGCTTTTTTTGGCAATGCCGGCAGGGGGCTGATATTTCCCCACCAACTGGCTAAATCGAATATGCCGCTGGATATTACCGCCTCATCAAACATAAGCTGGACCTACAACCGCATTGCCCATCCCGAAATACCGGTAGAATGCGGCATTGCCGGGTTTTGTATTAAAAGCAACCGGCCTCAGGCAAAAATTACTATAGGTGTAAAAAACAATTCCACACCGGATAGCCCCTTTTTTAACCAGGTAAAAATTTTTACAGATACCGCCAACACTACAGCGTGGATGTTTGAAGCAGACAGTAGCATGATGCCGGTAATGCTGCGGAATAACGATACCGAATACCCCGGCATTAAGATGATAGAAACAAATGAGCCAGTTAACAGTTTTACCCTTACGGCCCACAGTACCGGCAACTGGCAATCGTTTTACGGCGCCTCAGTGCAAAATGGCAAAGCAGGTGTATTGTTACATACCATTGGTGTAAATGGTGCCCGGTACGAGCATTTTAATAACAGCCCTATCCTTTGGCAGCAGTTGCCAGCCCTGCATGCCGACCTGGTAATTGTTTCGCTGGGCACCAACGAAGCACAGGCTGTGGCCTTAGATGAAAAGAAACTATTGGCCCAGGTACTGCAATTTACCAACCGCATACAGGCAATATTTCCCGGTGCTGCCATACTCATCACCACACCGCAAGACTCGTATAAGCGCAACCGGCCCAACCTTGTGCTGAAACACACCAGTAAAGCCCTGGCTGCTTTTTGCCAGCAGCATAATTTTGCGTTATGGGATTTACACAGCATTACTAACGGTTACGGCTCTTCGAGGTATTGGTATGCAAAGGGCCTGCTGAATAAAGACAAAGTACATTTTACCGCACCCGGTTACAAACTACAGGGCAAACTGCTGTACAATGCCCTGGCCAATGGCTACAACAATTACATTAAAACAGTATCAGAATTTTAGGTAAATAGGCAATACCTGTTCCGAAGATTTAAAAAAGCCATACAGCAATACAAATAAAAAGAACAGGCTGATATACGCCAGTAAAGGTGCCCGATGAAATTTATCAATTACCCTGTCGGCAAAGCTATCCGGTATGGCATGCAATAATGCAGCCAGCAGCAGTATGGCCAGCACCGACCTGTAGTTGGCAAAAAAACCAGGCCATGCATCGGGTGTAAAATCGTACAGCACCTGTTTTATCATAGTTATGGCAGCCGCCACATCCGCCGCTTTAAAAAACACCCAGCACAAACACACAAAATGAAAAGTAATGATAATGGTAATAGCATTGTACCAACGGCTATTACTGATACCCGCCAGTGCTTTACCGGTAAGCAACATCCATGATTTGTGTACAGCCAATGCAATGCCATGCAGTATACCCCAAATAATAAAACTCCAGCTTGCACCATGCCAAAAACCACCAAGCAACATTGTAGTAAGCAGGTTGAAGCCTGCAGAAATCGCCTTTACCTGTTTGGAGATAAAGGCCGGTAGCAAAAAAAGCAACAGCAACAACAGGCTGATAATTACCGTAACCGAAAGGTTAAAAAGCTTTAAACAAGCCATAAACACGCCTGCAAAAAATGCAAGTGTAAAAATCCAGGTTGTTACTGTGCCTTTGCGGTTACCGCCAAGCGGTATGTACAAATAATCTTTAAGCCAGGAGGATAAAGAAATATGCCACCTGCGCCAGAACTCTGTAATACTTTTACTTTGATACGGCGACAAAAAATTTACGGGAATACTAAAGCCAAGCCATCTTGCTATACCAAGCGCCACATCGCTATAGCCGCTAAAATCGCAGTAGATAACGGCTGCATAGCCATATATGGCAAACAGGTTTTCGAGGCCGGTGTACCTGGCCGGATCATCAAAAATATAATCCACATAATTAAGGGTGAGGTAATCAGATAGTACAAGTTTTTTAAACAACCCCGAAAGAATAAGATAAAATCCTTTGGCAAAATCTTTATCCGAAACGATATAAGGTTTATTGATTTGTGGCACAAAATCATGTGCCCGTACAATTGGCCCCATTACTAATTTGGGAAAGAAGGAAAGAAACAACAGGTAATCGCTGAACTTACGGGCAGGCTCAAACTGGCCCCTGTAAATATCAATGGTATAACTCAGGTTTTCGAAGGTGTAAAATGAAATGCCAACTGGCAACAAGATATTGAGCAGGTTAAAATTGGTGCCCAAAAATTCATTACTACATGCAATAAAAAAATTGGTGTACTTAAAATAAAACAGCAACCCGAGGTTGAAAAATATGCTGACTATTAACAGCAGCAATTTTCCCTGCTTCGATTTTGCCCTGAAGATGGCATTAGAAACGAGGTAATCTACAATAGCCGCAATAATTACAAACACTACAAAAAAGCCACTGGCTTTATAAAAAAAGTACAGTGAAAAAAAACAAAAGATGTAGCGCCTTACAGCAAAATTGTTTCGAAAATAATAATACAGTACCATGAAGATGGTAAAGAAAAAAACAAAAAAACCGTGGTTGAACAGCAGGGGGTTTTTAGGGTCGTACAGCAGTTGCCTGCCCAGTTCGGCTATATCTAAGGCGGGCATAAACTTAGTTGCGATTGTAGTGAATGTATTTATTATAATCCCTCATAATGGCATTGAAAAAATGCCCTGCCAGCAACTCGGCCCCCCGGTGATTGGGATGTACATAATCTTTATTAGCCAGTGCCGGTGTGGCATTGGCCCAATCCACAATAGAATTGTGACCGCCCATGGTGGCAAACTGGTTATAAAAACAGCAACCTGTTTCGTAAGCCAGTACCGCCTGTGTGTGTACCAGCGAGTCGATGCCAATAGCTGATTTATAGGTATCTCCATAGCGAAAAGCCCTGTCGGCAGTGCTTACAATCAACATATCACTTGTGGGAAAACAGCGTTTCATTTTTTGAACCACGGGCTTTAACATTCGGGCATACCAGTTGAAGTTAGTATCGTTGGGACGAAACAGTACATTCACCCCGTATTGAAAAATGATCAGGTCAAAATTATTTTCCTGTGCCACTGCATTTAAAAAAGCGGTATCAATAGCACCAAATTCAACACCGGATATACCACGAAAAGAAAAATTATCTACAATTACACCTGATGGGGTTTCAAAGCTGATACCGTATAATGGCAGGCGGGCATCGCTGCTCACCAGTTTTACATAAGGTTCTTTATTTCTTTTTAGCAATAGTTTTCCAAAGTTGGGCTGCTCGGGTACTGTTAATGGCACCCCATTTACCAGCACCTGCATACTGCCATCAGCATGACCATAATAGAGGTACATTTCTACCGGTGCCGGGCTTTCTTTAACGGTACGGTCTCTCATTTCCACCCATTCGTTTTCGCCGGTAAAAAGATAGCCGGATAAAAAGAGTTTATCTTTTTTACCCTTACTCTTAAAATTCACTTCCTGCCATCCGCCAGAATAATTGTCGGTAACTGTTTGACGGATTTTTGAAGTGGGACAACTGATGGGCACAAAGCCTGCGCCGCTGCCACCAAAATAATCCTGGAAAAGCCTGCGAAAGGTTTGCGTAAGCAAATCGCCTTCAATCATACTATCGCCAAAGTAGCCAATGCGTATTTGCTTTTGATCGCCGTTTTTAAGCGCTGCCAGTTTTTGTAAAAACTGTTGTAATGCAGGTTGTGCCGTATCGGCACTAAAGCTGGTAACAATATGCGGAAGGGTATACAGTGAAAGATTTTTCAATGGCTGCTTAGCTGGCTCAGCTATTAGGGTATCCGGAACAACAGCCTGCCCGGTTTCCGTACCTGCACTGCTTTGAACCTTTAAGGTATCCTGCAGTACAATATCACTTAGCAGGTTTATCCGCTGCAGTGATGGCCACTTTGCCGGGAACAGTGAAAAAATAAGGGAAAAAAGCAGGTACAGTATACAGGTGCTTAATACAAAAACCACAATACGCCGGTTGCTGTTCATACAGAGATACTATTGTATAGCAGTATAAAGTTTGTTTTTTTTAATCACTGCAGATACCCGTTGTTGCCATACTGCCGGCACTTCGGAATAGCCGCTTTTGCTGATAGCGGGCACCCACAATTGCCAGTTATTATTGCCTTTAAGCCTGTTATAAAATCTTTTACGGGTCATCAGGTTGCAAAAATCGATATAAGAAGCCGTAGCATTCGAATATTGCTTATACCGGGTTTTAATTTTTTTTGTTTTCATCAGTTGATTACGGCCCACTATCCCAAAATGATTATTTAGCAGCTTAACGGTACGCCCTGCACCACCCGACGATTCCACCACTGCTACTCCCAAAATAACGGCTGCCGGTATTCCATAGGCCTCACTTAAGGAATCGGCCAGTGGCCGGTATCTTTTTATATATGCAGCATTTTGCGCAAAAACAGTTCCACAAAAACAAAGCATATAATAAACCATCACAGCCTTTAAGCTATATCGGTTCATACGGCAAATATTTTGGAAATAAGGCAATCGAAAATGAAAACATATTGAAGGTAAAGAATAAAGCAATTGCAGAAATTAATTTTTATAACATTAGTATTATGCTGCCCCCTGTTCCTGCAGCAGCGCTGCTGGTGCAACAACCAGGCCAGAATACAGGCTTTATACATGGCGCATGAAAAATTATTGCAATACCTGCTTTACCATTGGCAGCAGCATAGCTGCCCATTGGGCATAAGCTTTACCGGAAGGATGCAACTTATCGGTTGCCAGCAAACTTAAATCTGTGGATGCTTTTCTTGTGGCATCGGTGATATAGAGGTACTGAACCCCAAAACTTTCGGAAATAGTTTTATTTACCAGGTTAAACGCATCAATCTCTGCCGCAATTTTTGCCGGGTTGTAGCTTGCAGCAAACGGCGTTACACTGTAATCGGGTATGGAAAGTACTATCACCCTGCGACGAATATTGGCCGCATACTCAATACTCATTTGCAACAGTTGGGTAAACTGCTGGCTGTACTCCTGTATCGGCCGGTTTTGAAACTGGTTGTTAACACCGATGAGCAGGGTTACAATATCGTAGGTTCTTTTTGCTGGTGGTGAGCCATTCAGGCGGTTGAGTAGGTTTTGTGTTGTCCAGCCTGTTTGAGCAATAATTTCAGGCTCATTAACATAGATTTTTTCCAGCTTTAATAATGCAGCAAGCTGCATCGGAAAGCGCTCATTTACCGGCACCGACTGACCGATGGTATAAGAATCGCCTAAAGCCAGGTAATCAAAAGTTTTTGCAGTTGTATCTGGTGGAGCAGTATTGCTGTTGGCCGTATCGCCTGCCATAAGGGTGGTATCGGCAGGCAAAAAATTTCCGGGTATGGCCTGTTCTTTTTTACAGGCCACAATTTGCAGGAGAATAAACACCGGGAGCAGCATTTTCATCATACAGGTATTAACGAAAAAACTGGGATTGCTGTTCACAAAAAAACCGTGTTTTTGCAAACACGGTTGTATAAACATAGTTGCGCAGGTTATTTTTGATTGTACAACAATTCATAATATTCCTGAGCCATACGGTTACTGTCAAACTGAACCTGTACATCACTCATGCCATTTTTAACTATATGCCGCCAGGTGTCTTTATTATCGTAGTACAATGGCAGTATTTCGTTTTCCAGTATATCGTATAATTTATTCATATCGTATTCATCCTGGTCATGTACGTTCATGTTCTCATAATCTACCGGTGGTACAAGAAAGCCGTTGTTGCCATGATTGATGAATTCGCAAATCCAGCCATCATGTGTGCTGAAGTTTACAGCACCATTCATGGCTGCCGTCATACCACTGGTACCACTGGCTTCCCTGGGCACTCGTGGATTATTGAGCCATATATCAGCAGCCTGCTTCAGTCGCTTGCTGAGGGTAAGTTCGTAACCGATACATACGGCCATATTATCATATTGCTTGCTTAGGTGTACCAGGTGGTTAAAATCATTAATAGCAGGATAATCCAGTGGATAGGGCTTACCGGCCCAGATGATTTGTACAGGGTATTTTTTATTTTTCATCAAGGCATCAAAACGCTTTTGATCCCTTGTGAGTAATTCAGCTCTTTTATAGCCGGCAAAGCGGCGTGCCCATACTATTGTAAGAATATTGGGATTAAATAATTTTCCGGTTTGGTCGGCCACAATATCCATGGCTCTTTTTTTAAGGAACCATTTCCTGTCGTCGAACCAGGCATCGTTATTTTCAGCTTTGGCCTTGTACAGTTGTTTATCCGCCCAGTACAACCAGTTTTGTGCGTTGGTAATTGATTTTATTTCGCAGATACCATCATACTTACCCCACATTTTCCGGCTTACCTCGCCATGCAACTGCGATACACCATTAGCAATACGGGCAAAGCGAAGTGCTGCCAGTGAATGGTTAAACTGGTCGTCGTGCATGCCGGTAACTTTTCTTACCTCCGATAAAGGCATGCCGCAGAAATAACTCATTTTTTCGCAAAGGAAAATATCATGTTTTTCGTTGCCGGCTTCTTCTGGTGTGTGTGTGGTAAATACCAGGCGCTTTTTCACTTCTTTAAGATTACCGAATTTCTGGTACAGGTAAAAGGCAGCGCTAAAGCCGTGCGCTTCGTTAAGGTGATATACATCAGGATTAAAATTCAGTTCATCCATCAACTTAGCACCGCCCACACCCAGCAAAATAAACTGCGCCACTTTTGTGGCTACATTACCATCATAAAGGCGATGTGTAATGGTTTGCGATACATAATCGTTTTCGGGCACATCGGTACTCAGTAAAAACATGGGTGCCGTTTTGAACGTTTCGGGGTTAAGGTACCAGGCCTTTACCCATACCGGGTGGTCATGTATTTTTATCTGGTATTTGATGCCTGTATCTTCAAGGAAGTTGTAGATTTTTTCGTTCCACTGCACCTGCAGGGTTTGGTCGGCATTACGGGCCTGGTCGTAATATCCATACTTCCACAAAATGCCAATGCCCACCAGGTTTTGTTTTAATTCATAAGCACTACGCATGTGAGAGCCAGACAGGAACCCCAAACCACCACTATAAATTTTTAGTGGCTGATGTACGGCAAACTCCATAGAGAAATAAGCCGTTTTGGTTTTATAATTTTCATTAACAGCATAGGGAACTTTAAAATTTGTAAAACTCATAACACAATTATGTTTAGTTCAATGATTTGTTTTTTTTGAATTCAGTTTAAAACGGGGCGTGAAAATAAAATATTGTGTACGAATTACACGCCTTTTTGCAAAAATGTTTGTTATAACATTAAAATATTTTTTCCTTTCGGCATAATCGGTAAATGCCCTCTTGATTGATTTTTCATACAAACGATGGTATACCATGAATAGTATAAACCAGTACTGTTATTACCATAAAAATGTACGGCAGCCCCGGCATACCTGCAAACCCGGCATTGAAACAAGTTTTGGCGCTAAGCAGCATTTTTTTTAGGTTTGCCTAATTATAAAATTAGTTGCTTTAAATTCCATATTTACTTTTTTGCCTTAACCTGCATTTTACCACATGGTACAAAAAATACAAAGCGATGCCTCCCTGAGCGAAGTGCATCAAAGTGTGGATACCACCACTGCTAAGGGCAAGGGCTGGCGGCGCATACTAAGCTTTGTAGGGCCGGCCTATCTGGTAAGTGTGGGCTATATGGATCCCGGCAACTGGGCTACCGACCTGCAGGGTGGCAGCAAATTTGGCTACAGCCTGGTATGGGTACTGCTGATGAGCAACCTGATGGCCCTGTTACTGCAGGGCCTTTCGGCAAGACTGGGCATAGTGCGTGGCCGCGACCTTGCACAGGCTAACCGGGAAACATACCCCAAAATAGTTAACTACTGCCTGTATGTACTGGCCGAAATAGCCATTGCAGCCACCGACCTTGCAGAAGTGCTGGGTATGGCTATTGGCATACAACTGCTTACCGGCCTGCCACTGCATTGGGGCGTGGCTATTACAGTGCTGGATACTTTTTTATTGCTGTACCTGCAAAGGCTGGGTATGCGTAAAATGGAAGCATTTATCATTACACTGGTGGCCATTGTTGCCATTTGTTTCCTTATCGAAATTGTTCTGGCAAAACCACATCCGGCCGAGGTGCTTAGTGGCTTTATACCCCGACTGCAAAATGAAGAAGCGCTGTACATCGCCATTGGCATTATCGGCGCTACGGTAATGCCGCACAACCTTTATTTACACTCCTCATTAGTGCAAACCAGGAAAATTGACCGCTCCGAAAAAGGCATAAGACAGGCCATTAAATTTAATATGATTGATAGCGCAGTGGCGCTAAACATTGCCTTTTTGGTAAATGCCGCCATATTGATATTAGCAGCTACTGTATTCTTTAAATCGGGCAATTCCGAAGTGGCAGCCATAAAGGATGCCCACCAGTTGCTGGCTCCCCTGCTGGGCAGTGCCATTGCACCAAAGCTTTTTGCCATTGCACTCATTGCCGCCGGGCAAAGCAGTACCGTTACCGGCACACTTGCCGGCCAGATAGTGATGGAGGGCTACTTGCGCCTGCGTATCAACCCCTGGCTACGCCGCTTATTAACAAGGTTACTGGCCATTGTACCTGCCTTAATTGTAATACAAATTTTTGGCGAAGAGGAGGTAGACAACCTGCTGGTATTAAGCCAGGTGATACTCAGCCTGCAATTGGGATTTGCTATTATCCCACTGATACATTTTGTAAGCGATAAGCAAAAGATGGGCAGGTTTGTAATCAACAACTACACAAAAATTGCGGCCTGGATTATATCATCCGTATTGGTTTACCTGAACATTAAAATGCTGTTGTACGAAACAACAACCGTATTTACACAGGGAACTATGCTGGCAAAAATAGCGACTCTTATTGCCGGGGTGCTGCTTTTACTCCTGCTGTTGTATATCCTGCTGTTTCCAATCATCAGCAAAAGAAAAAAAGCTGACTCTATTGCGATACATCCTGATAAAAACCTGCTTGATGATATTGTTGTACCAGATTTTGGCCGCATTGCCATCGCCCTTGATTTTTCGGACAATGATAAAAAACTGCTTGCCTTTGCCATTGGCCAGGGCAGGCCAGGTACACATTACCTGCTGATTCATATTGTAGAAAGTGCTACGGCAAAAATGCATGGCGACGACAGCGATGATTATGAAACCCGGCAGGATAAAGAAAGGATGGAATGGTATATACAGCAACTGCAGCAAAGGGGTTTAACAGCAGAAGGTTTTCTTGGCTTTAATGAAAGAGCAAAAGAAATTGCCCGTATTGCCATAGCGCAGCAGGCAGATATACTGGTGGCAGGTGCTCACGGACATACCGGGCTTAAAGATTTTATTTATGGCGAAACAGTAAATGCTGTACGCCATGAGCTAAAGATACCCGTGCTTATTGTAAATATTTAATAACAGGCACAAGAACATTGTTGCACAACAGCACAATTAATCAAAAGCATGCTGCCTTTATTTATGCCTTTCTTTCAACACGTTAATAATATCCTGTAAGCTAAAGCCCTTGGCCTGCAGCAAAATGAGGTAATGAAACAATAAATCTGCCGCTTCGTTTTTAAACAAATCGTCGTTATTATCTTTTGCTTCTATTACCAGTTCCACCGCTTCTTCACCTACTTTTTGGGCCACTTTATTGATGCCTTTGGCAAAAAGCGAACTGGTGTACGATTTTTCGGAGGGGTTATTTTTTCGATTTATGATTACCTGTTCCAATTGCAGTAAAAAATTATCGCTGGTGTTTTTTTCATCCCAGCAGGTATCGGCACCGGTATGGCATACAGGGCCAACTGGGTTAACTTTTATCAACAAGGTATCATTATCACAATCCACTTTTATTTCCTGCAATAAAAGATAGTTGCCACTCTCTTCTCCTTTTGTCCACAACCTGTTTTTACTGCGGCTGAAGAAAGTAACTTTTTGCAGTTCCTGCGTTTTGGCCAAAGCAGCCTCATTCATAAAGCCAAGCATCAATACTTTGCCCGTTGCTACATCCTGTACAATAGCCGGCACAAGACCATCGGGGTATTTTTTAAAATCAATTATCATGTTGTTCGTTTTTATTTTTTAGCCTTTCCAGCAATTCCTGCTGCTTTTCCAGCATGCGGTTATGCCTTTCAATACGCCTGTTGTCGTTTTTGTTTTTCATCCAGGCAAATACGGCAATGGCAAGAATGATGCATATAATAGCCAGTTGTATCATGATTTACCGGCGGATTGTTACAAATGGCTGCAGGTATTTTTTTAAGTCCGGTATACCAATTTCCTTATAATGAAAAATGCTGGCTGCCAGTGCGGCATCGGCATTAGCCTGCTCAAATACATCTTTAAAATGCTGCATGGTACCTGCACCACCGGAAGCAATAACAGGAACGGGTAAGCTGTTAGCCAACTGGCCGGTAATATCGAGGGCAAAGCCAGCCTTTGTACCATCATTATTCATAGAAGTAAGCAATATCTCACCGGCACCAAGCGCTACTGCCTGGCGGGCCCAATCGATGGTTAGCGTATCGGTTTTGGTACGGCCACCACTGAGATACACATACCAGTTACCATCTGCTTCTTTTTTGGTATCAATAGCCAGCACCACACACTGGCTGCCAAAGGCATTGCTTAAATCCTGTACCAGTTGAGGATTTTTAAATGCTGCGGTATTTACAGAAACTTTATCGGCGCCGTTTTGTAATAACTCTTCCACATTTTCCACCGCACTGATGCCTCCGCCAACGGTAAAGGGTATGTTGATATTGGCAGCAATACGCTTTACCAGTTCCACCAGGGTTTTTCTTTTTTCCACTGTGGCCGTAATATCCAGGAATACCAATTCATCTGCTCCCTGTTCGGAATACAGTTTAGCCAGTTCCACCGGGTCGCCGGCATCTCTTATACTTTCAAAGTTGATGCCTTTTACCGTACGTCCGTCTTTGATATCAAGGCAGGGTATAATTCGTTTACAAAGCAAGTTGAAAAAATTTATTGGTTGATGGCTGAAAGTTGTTGTAACGTGATAGTGCCTTCATAAATAGCTTTACCGATAATGGCACCGGCGCAGCCGGTTTCCTTTAAAAGCAACACATCTTCAAATTTGCTTACACCTCCGCTTGCAATTAATTTAATTTCGGGATGCTCCGTTAAAATTCTTTTATACAGGTTTACAGAAGGGCCTTGCATAGCGCCGTCTTTAGCAATATCGGTACAAAAAATATTGGTAACGCCAAGAGCTATCATTTTACCGATAAAATCAAAAAGGTTAATACCGCCATCCTCGAGCCAGCCGCTGATTTTTACTTTTTCGTCCAGCACATCGGCGCCAATTAAAAACTTTGATGCTCCAAACTCCAGTATCCATTCTTCCAGCAGTTCGGGCTGTTTTACGGCAAGGCTGCCGATAGTGGCAATGGCTGCACCGGCATTAAATACCGCTTCCACATCAGTAAGCTTTTTAATACCCCCGCCAAAATCAATGATAAGATTTGTTTGTGTGGCTACTGTTTCCAGCACTTTTAAATTGATAATATTGCCTGCTTTGGCGCCATCCAGGTCAACCATGTGCAGGCGGGTAATACCGGCATCTTCAAACTCCTTTGCCACTTCTAGCGGATGTTCGTTGTACACTTTTTGTTGTGCATAATCGCCTTTTGTAAGCCGCACACATTTGCCGCCGATAATATCTATTGCAGGTATGATGGTCATTTTATGCTTATAAAATTTTTAAGAATGGTTTCGCCAGCGGCACCCGATTTTTCGGGATGAAACTGCACGGCATAAAAATTATTTTTTTGCAGTGCTGCACTATATGGCTGTATATAATTGGTGGTAGCTGCCGTATCGCTGCCCAATGCCGCATAATAACTATGCACCGCATACACATAGGCCGGGTTGGGCAGGTTGCTAAATAACACCGATGCATAATCGTAAATAGTGTTCCAACCAATTTGCGGCACTTTAAAAACAGTATTGCCGCCCTGCACGGGCTCGGGGTTAAAACGCCGCACCTGCTCATCAAAAATGCCGAGGCAGGCTGTATCTCCCTCTTCTGAATGTGTACACATCAACTGCAACCCGAGGCAAATACCCAGTACCGGCTGCTGCAGCGAAACAATCAGTTTATCCAGTTGCCTCTCTTTAAGGTATTGCATGGCCGGTGCAGCATGCCCAACGCCGGGAAAAACTACTTTATCGGCACTGGTAATCACAGCGGCATCATCCGTAACTACAGACTGTACGCCGAGCCTTTGCAGTGCATACTGCACACTCTGTACATTACCGGCATTATATTTTATAATTGCTATCATTAGTTCAGCTACATTACAACATCCCTTTGGTAGAAGGCAATGCATTGTTTTGAATATCTCTTTTTACAGCCTGCTTAATACATTTGGCAAATGCTTTAAAAATGGCTTCTATTTTATGGTGTTCGTTATCGCCTTCCACTTTAATATTGAGATTACATTTTGCCGCATCGCTGAATGATTTAAAAAAGTGAAAGAACATTTCTGTAGGCATTTCCCCAATTTTTTCTCTTTTAAATTCTGCCTCCCACACTATCCAGTTGCGGCCGCCAAAATCGAGGGCTACCTGCGCCAGGCATTCATCCATCGGCAATACAAAAGCATAACGCTCAATACCCCGTTTATCGCCCAAGGCTTTGGCAATGGCTTCGCCGAGGGCTATGCCGGTATCTTCAATAGTATGGTGCTCATCAATATGCAAATCGCCATCACTCTGAATACTTAAATCCACGTTGCCGTGCCGGGCTACCTGGTCGAGCATGTGGTCAAAAAAGCCAAGCCCTGTTTTGATGGTGGATTTACCGGTACCATCCAGGTTAATTTCTATGGAAATTTTTGTTTCATTGGTATTGCGCTGGTGCAAAACTTTGCGTGGCGGCAGTTTTAAAAATTCGTAAATCTTTTTCCAGTCAGTCGTTTCAAGCGCCACTACGGTATTCCTTAAATCTTCAATGCTGCTGTTAATTTCTGTTGCCCCAAGCGCTGCATCTTCATTCATCCAAATGCCTTTGCAGCCCAGGTTTTGTGCCAGTTGTATATCTGTAATGCGATCGCCAATTACAAAAGAGCCTGCCAAATCGTAACCGGGATTGTTGATATATTTTGTAAGCATGCCGGTAGCCGGCTTACGGGTGGGGGCATTGTCTTTAGCAAATGTCCTGTCGATACATACTTCGCTAAACTGTATGTTTTCATTGGCAAGACTTTTCATCACAAAATTATGCACCGGCCAAAATGTATCTTCCGGAAAACTGGCTGTACCAAGGCCATCCTGGTTGGTAACCATTACCAGTTCGTAATCCAGTTCTTCGGCAATTTTACGCATATAGGTAAACATGCCGGGATAAAATTCCAGTTTATCAAACGAATCGAGCTGGTAAGTTGGTGGCGCCTCTTTTATCAGTGTGCCATCACGGTCGATGAATAATATTTTTTTCAAGACTGGTATTGTTTTAGCAGGTTAAGTACAATGCTGTTTTCTTCAGGCGTACCAATGGTAAAGCGAAGGCAGTTGCTGCAGTTTACATCTTTATGCCGGTTGCGTACAATAACCTCATTGGCCGAAAGATAATTGTACAGTGCATTGGCATCCTGCACTTTTACAAGGATAAAATTAGCATCGCTGGGATAAATATTTTCAACAAATGAAAACTGCCGCAGCGTCTGCACCAGGTTTTCTCTTTCTGTTACCACTTCTTTTATCCAGCTATTTACGGTATCTGTATCCTGCAAAGCTTCAAGCCCTAACTGTTGCGATGCCTCATTAACATTATAAGGCGGTTTTACTTTATTAAAAATGTCGATTATATCCATAGAAGCATAACAAAGGCCCAGCCGCAGCGCTGCCAGCCCCCAGGCTTTAGACAGCGTTTGCATTACAATCAAATTAGGGTACTCGGTAAGTTCCTGTATAAATGATTTTTGTTTGGAATAATTGATATACGCTTCATCAATGAGTATAATACCGTTAAAATTATTCAGCAGTATTTCCACATCCTCCCGGCGCATACTGTTGCCCGTTGGGTTATTCGGCGAGCAGATAAAGATGAGCTTTGTATGCTCATCCACGGCATTTAAAATACCTTCCACATCTAACTGGAAATCGTCAGTGAGGTTTACCTTTTTAATAGCTACATCATTAATATCGGCACTCACTTCGTACATACCGTAAGTAGGCGGACAAATGATGATGTTATCAGTACCCGGGTTACAAAATATCCTAAAGGCCAAATCGATCACTTCATCGCTGCCGTTACCGATAAAAATGTTTTCGGCCGGCACCCCTTTGATACGGGCCAGTTGAAATTTAAGCTGCCATTGCAGGGGATCAGGATAGCGATTGAACTTTTCGGCTAACGGGGATCCATAAGCGTTTTCGTTGGCATCGAGAAACACGGATGCCTTGCCTGTAAACTCATGCCGGGCCGAGGAATAAGGCTTTAGGTTTTTAATATTATCCCGTACCAGTGTATCTAAACTAAATTCCATTATTATTTTACTAAGTTGTTCAAACGTATAGTTACCGCATTTTTATGAGCCTCCAGTCCTTCGGCTGCAGCCATTTGCTCCACTGCTGCTGCAATATGCTGCAGCCCCTGTGCACTAAGCTGCTGAAAAGTAATTTTTTTAAAAAAACTATCCAGCGATACGCCACTGTATGCTTTTGCAAAGCCATTGGTGGGCAAAGTATGGTTGGTGCCCGATGCATAGTCTCCTACACTTTCGGGAGAGTAATGTCCTAAAAAAACACTGCCGGCATTTACCACTTTTTCAGCAAGGGCGGCGGCATCATCGGATGCGATGATAAGGTGTTCGGCCGCATATTCATTAAGCAGTTTAAAAGCCGCATCAACATCGGGCATCACCACATAATTACTTTTATCCAGCGCCTGAATGGCTGCTGCTTTTCTCGGCAGCACATCAAGCTGGGCTGACACTTCGGCCTGTATAAGGTTCACCAATTGTGCTGTGGCGGCTACCAGTAATACCTGGCTATCGGCACCATGCTCGGCCTGGCTGAGCAGGTCGGCAGCTACAAATGCAGGATTACAGGTTTCGTCGGCATACACGGCTACTTCACTGGGGCCTGCAGGCATATCAATAGCAATGCCCTCTTTATTTACCAGTTGCTTGGCACAGGTTACATACTGGTTGCCGGGGCCAAAAATTTTATATACGGCCGGTATGCTTTGGGTACCGTATGCCATAGCTGCAATGGCTTGTACACCGCCTGCTTTGTAAATATTTTTTAACCCAATTTGCCGGGCAACATACAATACTACAGGGTTTACTTTTCCATTTGTATCGCAGGGTGTGCATACCACAATTTCTTTACAGCCCGCCAGCACCGCCGGTATGCCCAGCATTAAAAGGGTAGAAAATAAGGGAGCCGTACCACCGGGAATGTATAGCCCAACTTTTTGTATGGCTACCGGCTTGCGCCAGCAGTGCACACCGGGCATGGTTTCTATCCGGGTTACTTCGTCTTTTTGGCGCTGGTGAAAAAGTGTAATATTATTTTTAGCAATGCTGATAGCCGCTTTCAATGCATCGCTTACTGCTGCTGCAGCTTCCTGCATTTCGGCATCGGTTACTTTCAAATCCTGCAAATGCACTTTATCAAATTGCAGTGCATATTTTTTTACGGCAGCATCGCCCTGTTGTTGTACATCCTTCAGTATAGCCGATACGGTTGCTTCCAGCGGGGCACTGTCTATTACCGGCCGCTGAACGATTAAGGGCCATTCTGCTTTTGTGGGGTTAATCCATAATTTACTCATGCGTATATATACTATGCGGCTAAATAATCATTTGTTCTATAGGCATTACGAGTATGCCTTCGGCTTCGCAGGCTTTTAGTTTTTCAATCACTTCCCAAAAATCGTTTTCGGCCACTACTGTTTGTACACTGCTCCAGCCGGCTTCGGCCAGTGGTACTATGGTAGGGCTTTTCATACCCGGCAGCAGCGCTACAATATTTTGAAGCTGGTGATTGGGTGCATTCATCAAAATATACTTGTTGCGTTTTGCTTTTTGCACGGCATTGATACGCAGCATCAGCTTATCGAGTATGGCCTGTTTTACAGCACTTAAATTTTTATCGGCCACCAGCAGGGCTTCGGATTTAAGTACCTGCGCCACTTCTTTAAGTCCGTTGGTAAACAGCGTGCTGCCACTGCTCACCAAATCGCATATAGCATCAGCCAAACCAATGCCTGGTGCAATTTCAACAGAGCCGCTGATTTCATGTATCTCGGCACTAACTTTATTATCGATAAGGTACTGTTGTAAAATAACCGGGTAGCTGGTCGCTATTTTAAGGCCATCCAAATCCTGCACACCGGCATACTCCATCGCTTTGGGCACGGCAATACTGAGGCGGCATTTGCTAAAGCCGAGGCGGCTAACCGTTTGCACTGATTTATTTTTTTCTTTCACCACATTTTCGCCCACTATACCCAGGTCGGCCACGCCGTCGAATACGTATTGGGGAATATCATCATCCCGGAGGTAAAAGATTTCGAGAGGGAAATTGCTGCAAACGGCTTTAAGCTGCTTATTGCCGTTATTGATATCGATACCGCAATCTTTAAGCAGTTTTACCGAATCGTCGTGCAGCCTGCCCGATTTTTGAATTGCTACTTTAAGCATGCTTAGTGGTTTTAATCCTTAGCGGAATTTTTATTGAAAAATAATTTAAAACATATAAAAAGGGCCTACCTGTTGGGTAAGCCCTTTGTGAAAAGATATGGTGTACATACAAATCAGCACAGCTTACCCGTTGGTAAGAAAATGATGATGGTGTATGTGAGTAATCTGTTTCATTTATGGCGCAAAGAAAAGGGAAAATATAAAACAGGCAAAATTTAGTTTGATGAAACGGCTTTAAAAGCAGCATATAAATGGCTGAAATCCTCTGTTGTACAATAATATTCGGTATTTTTATAAGCTGATATCCGTAAAAAGCCAGTACGCCTATCACTGTGCTTAACCTTATTTATGCAGTTGAAAACCGCTAAAAAATATGGTTCCTTTTGTGTATTGCTGTGTGTATTACTATGCTACAGCACTTCGCTGTACAGTCAATTAATAGCTGATTTTATCCCAAGCAATACCGGTGGCTGTTCGCCGGTTGCCATCAATTTTACCAATACAAGCACAGGCACATCGGCTACCAGCACCTATAGTTGGAATTTTGGCAATGGCAATACCTCTACCCTAGTAAACCCCGGCGCTGTATATACCAATGAGGGTACGTATACTATTACACTTACGGTTAGGGATGGCGCACAGGTATCTGTACATTCAAAAAATATTACCGTGTATGCTAATCCCGTTGTGGATTTTAGTGCTTCGGTATACAAAGGATGCCTGCCGCTTGAGGTGAACTTTATGGCGAATGCTGCAGCCGGAAGCGGAACAATCAAAAATTATTACTGGGACTTTGGCGATGGTAATACAAAGCAGGAAACTGCTGCTCCTGTAACCCATCGATATACCAGCAGTGCAGATATGGCGGTAAGCTTAACTGTTACTAATAGTTATGGCTGTACCAAAACATTTACTAAAGATGAAAGAATAAAAGTACTGCCTGCCATCACGGCAAATTTTGCAGCGGAGAAAACCAATATCTGCAAGCTAACAGATTTGGCAACCTTCAACAATTTGAGCAGCGGCCCCGGAACATTAACGTATCAATGGGATTTTGGTGACGGGGGAAGGTCTACCCAAAACAATCCATCCCATTCTTATAGCAGAACGGGCAGCTATACTGTTTCCCTTACCGTAAACAGCAGTGAGGGCTGCAGCGCCTTTAGCAGCATACCCAATTATATTAATGCAGCCAACTTTAGAACCAACTTTAGCGTACCCTTTAATATCTGCAGCAATTCGCCCCATTTGTTCAATAATACCAGCAACCCTCTAATTACAAAACCCGGCTGGTATATTAATAATATTTTTATTGATTCCACCACCTCACTCAGCCATCGCTTTCCTGATACAGGCACATACAGCATTAAACTGGTAAATAATTTTGAAGGCTGCCCCGATTCTTTAACCCGAAGTATTGTTGTAAAAAAGACTCCCGTAGTTGATCAATTTATTTTAAACCAGAACGGCGTATGCGGTGCACCGCTACAGGTATCTGTAGAAGATACTTCGGCGGAAACTGTAAGATGGACCTGGTACTTTGAGTATCCTAATTTAAGAATCAATGCATCAACACAAAAAGCAGGCTATGAATATAAAACCGACGGTATTTATACCATCTGGCTTACAGGAGAAGCTGCCAACGGCTGCAGGAATGCAGCTTCAAAAAGACTGGAAATTATAAGACCAACGGTAAGGATTACCTCAAAAGGTATTCCTTCTAATTGCGGGCCATATAACATTCAGTTTAGCACCAGTATTAATGTAGACAGTATTGTGCAATACAATTGGGATTTTGGTGATGGAACATTTTCTACCGATTCTACCCCAATCCATTTATTCAGTAACCCCGGTATGAATACCGTGCTGCTCCGTTATACTACCTACAACGGCTGCACCGGCACGGCAACCAGCACCCCATTTGTGGTAACTGAAATCCCTACAGCCAGTTTTACAGCCAACAAAACAACGGTATGCGGCAACACTGCAGTAACATTTAGTGCCCTGCCGCAAGAAGGCGTATCTTATCACTGGAACTTTGGTGATGGCATCAAAATAACAGCCGGCAACGAGGTGCAGCACAACTACCAGCTTGCAGATAGTTTTACCGTATCACTCATTGTAAGTACAATTAATGGCTGTGCCGATACACTTACAAGGCAAAAATATATCACGGTACTACCGCCTTTCGCTAAAATTTCAAAAACACAAGGCAGTTGTGAAGGCAGTCGAAATCATATATCTTTTTCCAGTACCGCATCGGGCACCAACCAGCTTTTGTGGAACTTTGGGGATGGCACTACACTTACTACAAATGCCAACCCGGTGAACATCACACACACTTATGCCAAATCGGGCAGGTACAGGGTTATGCTTACCGCAAGCAACCCGGAATGTGTAGTTACCGATACAATCACCATTAATGTACTGAGCAAACAAAAACCTGTATTGACTGCTGTACAAACTACACTTTGTGGTAATGAGCAACTTGAATTTAGCTTAACCGGGCTTGAGCCAAACCCATCAGCATTACCCGGGCAAAACCATTACAACATCACAAAGATTGAATATGAAGATGGCACCGAATTTACCGGCACTTTTCATAATCACGACAGCACTGCCACCAACTGGACAACATACCTAAACGGATCGATACGGGGACTGGATAAGGAAAAAAGAGGCATAAGATTTATCCTTCAGCCTACCGGCTCTGTTTGTGCCGACACCTCTAACATGCTGTCGTATACCATTAAGTGGAACCATCCCGGCTTCAATATAACCGACAACAATATTTGCATGAACGAGCAGGTAATTTTTACCGACACCACCACTGCCAATATGCAGGTGGAACAACGCTCATGGATTACAGGAGATGGTAATATTTCAACCATACTCAACAGCAAAACATTTTCTTACACCTATTCGACACCTGGAAACTATACGGTACAACTTGCGGTAAAAGACAGTTCGGGATGCGAATCGTTATCTGCACCGGCTACTATCGTTGTTAATGGCCCTAAAGCCGATTTTATCGCTCCGGCAGTGGCTTACATAAGTTTGCCTGTTAGTTTCAACAACAATAGCGATATTTTTACCAGCTCAACGGTAAAATACCAGTGGGCATTTGGCGACAGGGGTGTTTCTACCGAAGAATCGCCTGAATTTACATACAGTAATCCCGGCAATTATAAGGTATCCCTTATTGCAACCGACCCACTCACGGGCTGCAGTGATACAGCCATCCGCAGCATAGCCGTGGAAAATTTCAGAACCGGTTTTACCCTTAGTAAATTTTACCTGTCGCCCAACAACTGCCCGCCATTACTGGCTGTGATGCAAAATAATTCTATCAATTACAGCAGTATATTCTGGGATTTTGGTGATGGTACATCTGCCGAAAACCTGGAGAACCCCAGTCATATTTATTACAAGCCCGGCATCTACACCATTACCTTGCATGTGTATGGGCCTGATGGGCTGCTGAAAACGCATAGCGATACGGTAAGTATTAAAGGCCCCGAAGCCATTGTTACAGCCAACAGGAGTACAATATGTGCAAATGAAGAAGTACGGTTTACAGCCAGCTCAAAAAATGCAGTTTCGTACACCTGGGATTTTGGCGATGGCACTCTGATGCAACTGAGTGACAGCAGCATTTCACACTTATACAATACGCCGGGGATATACAAGCCTTTGCTGATTATTACAGATATCACGGGCTGCCAGGCTTCGCCTGAACTGAATGAAAACATTGTGATTCATCCCAGGCCTGTTGTACAATTTTCGCCAGCCAGTCCACAGGTTTGCAGGGGTACCGCTATTACACTAACCGCCTCGGGCGGCAGCACTTATGTGTGGGATGCAGCCGAAGGCATCAATAGTACCACCAATACTGCTGCGCTGAATATATCACCCGGCCAGGATATTACTTACAGTGTAACAGCCATTTCGCAGCAGGGCTGTACCACTAAAGATTCTGTTTTTGTAAAAGTGATTCAGCCCTCCTTTATACAGGTGGCGCCGGTACAGCCCGCCTGCATCAACACCCCGGTACAATTAAACGCCAGCGGTATGCACAGTTATGTATGGACGGGTAATACCGCAGGATTAAGCAATACCACTATTGCCAGTCCAACTGCAATAAACGCAACGCCGGGCTTGTACACCTATACGGTAAAAGGTACAGATATTTCCGGCTGCTTTACAGATACGGCTTCGGTAATTGTATCTGCATTGCCATTACCGCAGGTAAAAATTGCACCCATCGAAGGGGTTTTGTTTGGCGGCAGCGTACAATTAAATACTACCGGCAGCAGCAATATATCAGGCTGGCAGTGGGAGCCAGCCACTTACCTGGATTGCAGTACCTGCGCCAACCCCGTTTCAACACCGGCAGCCATTACAACTTATAAACTGATTGTAACAGATAACAATGGCTGTAAAAACTCCGATGAGATTACTGTTAAGTTTCTTTGTGGTGCAGGAAGCATCATGGCCCCAACGGCATTTACCCCCAATGGGGACGGGTTAAATGATGTGTTCATGTTAAGAGGAATATCCAATATAGAATGGATGCAGATTTACGACCGGCTGGGCAACCTGGTATTTGAGAAAAAGAATTTTTACACCGGTGATAACAGCAATGGCTGGAGGGGTGATTACAAAGGCAAACCTGCGGCACAAGGCACTTACACTTATTTTGCACAAATTAGATGCGAAACAGGATATAAATTTTTAAAGAAAGGTACTATTACCTTAATCAGGTAGCCGTATCACACCGCTTTAATTTCGCTTATCCAAACCCCCTCTACTTCATCGCCTGTAACTTCCACGTAAATATGTTCGTCCCTGGTGGTGGAAACAGAATGTCCAACATAATCCAGCGCTATGGGGAATGACTTATATGTACGCTCTACCAACGCAGCAGTTTGAATTTTTTTAGGATAAGTTTGCAGCAGGGGCTTTAAGGAATACAACATGGTACGACCACTGTTGGCTACATCATCTATTAGTATTACCGCTTTATTGCTGCAATCCACTGCAGGTGATATATCAATATCGGCAGGTTGTTTTTTATCTACACTAAGGGTGGCAAGTATTATGTTGCCGTTGTAAAACGATTTAATGTAAGCCGCAATTTTACCGGCAACAACAATGCCGCTGCCTTTTATACCTATTAATACCAGCTCCGGTTCATTGTAATTTTGCTCGGTTATTTGAAGGGCAATGCGCTGTAATTTTTTTGCTGCCGTGGCTTTGGAAAGAATATTTTTTTCTTTTGGTGCTGCCATACATTTATTTGAATGCGAAAATTAGAACAAATGAACAATTGAGCAATCAAACAGGGGGGAAATAATTATCTTAGCCATACAAACTTTTGTTATGCAACTGCTTCCACAAATAGCATTCGCAATACTACTTGCCGCCGCCATATGGTTATTTACAAAAAAAGCCAGTGCCATAAAAAGGAATATACTGCTTGGCCGCAAAGAGGATTTATCCGGTAATGCTACCCAACGCTGGCGTAACCTGCTGCTGCTGGCATTGGGGCAAAAAAAAATGTTTTCCAATGTACCGGTAGCCATTATGCATTTTATCATTTATGCAGGTTTTATCATTATCAATATAGAGGTACTTGAAATTGTGCTCGATGGCTTATTGGGCACACACAGGCTGTTTTTACCTTTCCTCGGCAGCTTTTATAGTTTTTTGATTAATGTATTTGAATTATTAGCTGTGGCTGTAATCATTGTGTGTATTATTTTTCTTTTACGCCGTAATGCACTTAAGCTTAAGCGCTTCATCAGTAAAGACCTTGATGGCTGGCCACGCAGCGATGCCAACTATATACTGGTTACCGAAATAGTGCTGATGTGCCTTTTTATCACCATGAATACTGCCGACAGGGCCCTGCAATTGCAAGGTGCCGCTCATTACCCGGATACCGGTTCATTCATCATTTCGGGCAGTATGGCCCATTACCTCACACACCTGAACAGCAGCCTGCTTGCCGGCTACGAAAGAGTTGCCTGGTGGCTGCACATCACCGGCATACTGGCTTTTTTAAACTATTTGCCCTACAGCAAACACCTGCATATTATGCTTGCTTTCCCTAATGCCTACTATGCCCGGCTGGATGCTCTCGGAAAAATGAGCAATATGGAGGAGGTTCAAAATGAAGTAAAATACATGTTTCAACCCGAGCTGGCACCAGCAACTAACAGTGATGCACAACCGCTCCGGTTTGGCGCAAAAGATGTATTTGATTTAAGCTGGAAAAACTTACTGGATGCTTATAGCTGTACCGAATGTGGCCGGTGCAGTACCGCCTGCCCGGCAAACCATACCGGTAAATTGCTTAGCCCCCGAAAGATAATGATGGATACCCGTGACAGGCTGGAAGAAGCCGGTAAAAATATTGACAGCAACGGCAGCTTTGTTGCTGATGGAAAAAGCCTGCTGCACCAGTATATATCCGTTGAAGAACTACGAGCCTGCACCACCTGCAATGCCTGCGTGGAAGCATGCCCGGTAAGTATTAACCCTTTGGATATCATCCTGCAACTGCGCCGCAGCCTGGTGATGGAAGAAAGCAATGCCCCCCAGGAATGGAATATGATGTTTGGCAATATCGAAAACAATTTTGCCCCCTGGAAATTTTCGCCGGACGACAGGGATAAATGGCGTGAGGATTTTGCATAAACTATCGCAGCGTACTGGCACAAAGCTTTTACTTCTATTTTTTTTCAGGCAACACTACAATGGCTATTGCTGGTGCAGGGGTAGCTCCACATAAAAACTGGTGCCCACACCTTCTTGTGTATCAAACCAAATGGCCCCCTTATTTTGCTCTACAATACTTTTACTCATGGCAAGCCCAAGACCAGTGCCCGAGGTTTTGGTAGTAAAATTGGGTGTAAATATTTTGTGCTGCATCTCTGCCGGAATACCGTTACCATTATCCGTTACCGTTACCAGTACGGTAGAAGCCGTTTTGCGGAGTACAATTTTTATATTACCCCTCCTGTTATCGGGCACAGCCTGTACAGCATTTTGCAGCAGGTTGGTAAACAGGCGGCTCACATGCGTTTTATCTGCCCTGATGATGGCGCTACTTTCAACAGTCTGCCATTCAATATCCACGCTGGTATCCGCCGAATAAAGCTGTACCACATGAGCAATGGATTCTTTTAAATCGAATACTTCGTTGCGTGGGTTACCAATATTGGCAAACTGCGAAAACTCACCGGCAATCTGGCTCAGGTGATCTATCTGCTCTACCAGTGTACGGGCCACGCTTCGGCTTAATTCGGTAACATTTGTACTGTTATCATCTATCGCTTTTTGTAAAAATTGCAGGCTGAGTTTCATGGGTGTAAGCGGATTTTTGATTTCGTGTGCTACCTGCCGGGCCATTTCACGCCAGGCATCTTCCCTTTCTGTTTTGGCCAGTGATGCGGCGCTAATATCCAGCTTACCCACCATCTTATTGTATTCCTTAACCAGTTCGCCAATTTCGTCGTTTCGGTTCCAAACAATGGCTTCATTGGTACCACCAAGGCTTACGGCTTTCATTTTGTTGCTGATAAATGTAAACGAACTGGTAATACGGTTGGTTATAAACAAAGCCACCACACCGGCCACCAGGAAAATAAACGCATTTAAATTTATAATGGCAACAAGAAAGAAGGCTATTTCCTGCCGCAACTTTGCCTGCGAAGTAAAATAGGGAATATTAAGAAAAGCATACTCTTTGCCGGTAGCGTCAATTATTGGTACATAATTACTGAGGTATTTAAGGGTGCCTATTTTTTCTTCTTTAAAAAACTGGATTTCCTTAAGCCTTGCCATGTGATAAAATGCTTCAGGATCCATTTTATTACTAACAATCCCTTTGTTGTAAGGCATAGCCAGCGAGGATACCTGCAATGTACCATCGAGCCTGTAAAGGTTTACATCTACCGTATGTATCTCAGAAATACGGGTTACAATACCCTCCAGTTGTTCCCTGTAGCCGGCATCGTACATTTTTACAGCATCATCTATATCGGCCGTATTGCTTAAAGAATTACGCACTTCATTTTGCATCACCAGTATGGTACGACTTAATTTTTCCCGGTTATTATTGCGGTAGCGATCGATAAAAAACAGGATAGTAGCCACACCAACCAGTATAAATGACAGGAGGCTGATAGAGATGATGGTAATGTGTACCTGGTTGCGAATACTCAGTTGCCAGTATTGCTTTACGGCCGTCCAGCGCAGGCGGGAACGGATAATCATATTGAGCAGCCAAAAAATACCCGTAACCAACAGGAAGGAACAAAAAAGGTAGGAGAAAAGCGTAATACATTCGATGGTAAAATTATCTTCCTTAACAATGATGACCACTTTATCGGGCCCGGCTTTATACCATAATTCATCGTGCCCATTTTTTGATACGGCTGCAAAATCGGTAAACGGTATATCGGCAGGCAAGAGCCGGGAGGGAAAACTGTAATCGTTGTGGCTTATTACCAGTTGAAATTTATTATATACCGCAAAAGCATAAATGGGTGAGTTTTCAATTGAATTACTGTAACCCTTCAAAAAAAGTTCGGGATAGAGGGCATCCGTTTTATAACGCCGTGGGCTTGCCAGTATAAATACATAACCGAGTATTTGGCCGGATGTATCGGTAATATCTTTTTTGCTGATATAGGTAAATTTATCGAACGACACATCGTAGTAAAACAAACCCGGGATAGCCGTGGGCTTCCCCTGCGTTTTAAGGATGGTGCTAAGTGTATTAAAGCTGGTATTATCTGCATTATACAGGGGCCGTTCGTACGCATCGAAGGTAAAAATACGGGTATCGTATTTATTGAGGTAGCCTGAAAAATTTTCATTAAGCAAACTGTCTTTTACAATTTTATTCGACACTTCGTTTTGCAGGCGGGGAAAAAGCGGCGCCAGTACTTCATTTCTAAAATCAGTGAGTACAGTGTTCATCAGTCTTTCGCTGGAGGGGTCGGCCTTAGAGGAAAGCGCTTCGGCATAATGCTTACGGCTTTCCAGTTCTTTTCGGTTATTTTCGGCAATAATGATACTGGTAATGGAGATGGAAAAAAAGAACAGCCAAAAAATAAGGCTGGTGCTTATTACCTCAGAAGCCAGTATAAACAAATGGCGATTACTGAGCAAAAGCAGGTAAAGCAAGAGCCATATCAATAAATAGAGTTCGAACAATACCTGCGGCTGGCTCATGCTTAGGGTTAAATAGCAAAGGCCGGCTACGGTTACTACCAGCAACAACACCATAATGCTTTTAGGCAGCATTGGCTTAAGGAGGTAAATAATAATCTGTGTAAGAAAAAAATAACTGATAGCCACACTGCCCAATACCAGAAAGCCGATAACACTATATACATTGAGTGTAAAAAAGTTAACCACATCAAAGGATATTTGCGAATCGGCTACCATAGAGCGTATGATATGCCCTGCGGTAAATGTTGATTTCAGCAATATCAAAATGCCACACACTATGGCCATCCACTGCAGTACCGGGCTACTTATTGCAATACGCACATTTTTTTCCTGGATATAGTGCCTAATGAATAATACCAGCCATAAAAAAAGTGTGGCATTAATCAGCAAATCGCCGAGCGAAGGCAGCACTACGCTTGAGCCATACACGGCGGGGTCGAACAATTCATACTGCCTGAAATTAAGCGGCAGGGGTAAAAAATAACTTACCGTACGCAGTATTAATAATGCCCCGGCCAGGAAACCGGTACCCTGAAAAAAATTATGCTGTACCAGGTAAGTGGCCACAAGGTGTACGCAAAGTAATACCAGCAAAGCCGCTGCAATGAGCAGCATAGCAGCTACCTGGTTGTTACGTGGCACAATAGTATGTGGCTTTTGTTCCAGCGAAAAAAGAAAGCTGTTGTTGAGTGCCTGTACATTGGTACGGCCCGGGAAGGGGCTAATGCTGTAACTGTTTTCGATGTCGCCACGGATGATAAAATTATTTTGCAGATAGTCGTTGGTGATAGGGTAATCCCATTTTACCGGTATAAGGCCTATGGCCATTACCTGCTGCAGCCTTACTTTACGCCATACATAGTATCCATTGGGCAGTTGTACAAAGCCCGATTGTTCTTTTGCCGCAATTAATGCGGCATCGGGCAGGGCTACCTGCGAATTCCAAAACTGTAAATTGTACAGGCCGGAAGGCGAAGTGGCATACAGGAAAAACAGGTATTTTTTATCTAACAGCTTTTGCAGTGTAGCTGCATTGTAATTACCATAAGCCATCAACTCCAGCAAAGCGGTATCGGCAGTAAGTTTTTCAAAATCCCGTTCCTGCAGGTGGATATAGGCGGAAATATTTTTACTCACTGTTTCTTCGGAGGAGGCTGGAGAAAAATACCTGTCGATAATAAATGCCACAATAACCAAAGCAAGTGCTACCAGCAGCAGGTATGCCTGTCGAAATATTTTTTTACCGGGCTTTTGATAATGTGGCACTGTAAAAATTTAAGGTGCTGTACTGTTGTTTTGCTTTTTAATATCGTTCCAAATAGCATCCATTTCATCCAGCGTCATATCCTGTAATGCCCTGCCCCGCTGTAAGGCAGCGGCCTCCATACGGGTAAACCGGCTAATGAATTTTTTATTTGTTAACTCAAGTGCATTTTCTGCATCTACCTGCAAAAACCTTGCAAAGTTGATAAGCGAAAAAAATAAATCACCTAATTCTTCCTCTACTTTATCCGGGTTGCCGCTTTGTATCGCTTCCTGCAATTCATTTTTTTCCTCCTCCACTTTTTCCCAAACCTGCTCTTTATTTTCCCATTCAAAGCCCACCTGTTTTGCTTTTTCCTGCAGACGCATAGCCTTAACCGTTGCCGGTAATGATTGCGGTACCCCTTCAAGCACCGATTGCTTCCCTTCTTTTAATTTTAATTTTTCCCAGTTACGCTTTACATCATCCTCGTTATTTACCTGCACATCGCCATAAATATGCGGATGGCGGTGAATAAGTTTTTCGCAGATTTGGTGTAACATATCCGCCAGGGTAAAGTGTTGCTGTTCGTTAGCAATTTTAGTATAAAAGAGCAGGTGCAGCATTAAATCGCCTAACTCTTCTTTAATACCTTTCCAGTTGGTGGCTGTAATAGCATCAGCCAGTTCGTATGTTTCTTCAATGGTTAACTGGCGGAGGCTGTGTATGGTTTGCTTTTTATCCCAGGGGCATTTTTCCCTTAAATCGTCCATTATTTGCACCAGCCTTTCAAAAGCAACAGCATTGGGTGATTGCATAATAGTTTGATAAAAATAAATGTGTATTAAAACTGAATTTCGTTAAAAGTAGATAAAAATATAGCGCTATTACTATTGCCGGCATCTTACAACAATTTTGTGCCAAACCGGTGTATAATTTAATACACGGTTAATACCAGGATGTCCTTCTTGAAAGTATGCGGTATTCACTTATTTTTACTGCATGAAATGCCTATTATACCCACGGGTTTTCAGCACTTGTATGCTGGTATTGCTTACCCCCTTCAATTCTATTTTTGCTCAGTATTATTATAAAGACATTATTAATACAAAGCAGGTGCAGGATGAAAAAAAAATGCTGCAGCAAAAACAAATACGCAGCATAAAAGTACACAGCTTTGAAGCCGATGGCAGCGAAAGCGAAGGCTTTTACTGTGAAAAAAAAATCAGCAAGGACTATAAAAAAATTGAAACCATTACAAGGGCCAGCAGTGTGGGTAAATCTTCACTTACAGCCCATTACAACAATAACGGGTTGCTGGAAAAAACCATCGACAGTTCGGAACTTGCCGTAAACCATACACTGTATGAGTATGATGCCGCTGGTAATATTACCGGCATTACTTCGATATCTGCTTCAAGCGACGATAATTTTAAAACTTCTATTACAGAAACACACCGGTATCTTTTAAACGAGAAAGGATTACCGGTAAAAATGCTGAGGATAAAAAACGAAAAAGACACCGTTTTTATTGATTTCATTGTGGATGAAAAGGGCAATGTTACGGATGAAATTGAACGGGCCCCCGGTGGGAGGCATTACTATTATTATTATAATGCAGATAACAGGCTAAGCGATATCGTTCGCTACAATGCCATAAAAAAACAACTTAGAGCCGATTTTATTTTTGAATACGATGAGGATGGCCAGATGGTGCAAATGGTGGTGGTGGAAGATGGTGCAGGCAGCGATTATTACACCTGGCAATATGTATATAACGAGGGGTTACGCATTATTGAAAAATGCTTTTCAAAAAATAAGCAACTGCTGGGTTATGTGGAGTATGAATACGATTAAAATGTATCGCTTTTAGCCGCTACTCTATAAGCTTATTCCGCATACCATACATCAGCAATCCGCCAATTGTTTTGGCATTTACTTTGGCTTTCATATTCTGCCGGATGGTTTCGATAGTACGTGGACTTAGGAAAATTATTTTTGAGATTTCCTCTGTTGTTTTGTCTTCGGCAAGCAGTTGTAAAATTTTTAATTCCTTTTCATTGAAGTGTACTGTAGCCGTAGTGCCATAATGCTGGCGTACATTCTTCTTTTGCATTAATTTACCCATCACGGCCCGGTTTACCAGTTCGTTAAAGTAAAAATCGTCGTTCATGCAGGTGAGTATGGCATTGTAAATTTCTTCGGGGTCGGTAGTTTTGGTCAAATAAGCATTGGCGCCCATTTCCATCATTTTGCTAATCATCTGCTGATCATCGTACATGGTAAGTACAATAATTTTAATATCCTCATAGGCTTTACGAATCATTTCAATCCCGTTAATACCGTCTATCTCGGGCATACGGATATCCATAAGCAATACGTCGGGCTTTTTAATGGCAATTTTGTGCATCATATCCTTACCATCTTCGGCCTCCCAAAGCATGCGAAGATTTTCTTTACCGGACAGCGCCATTTTGATACCATCCCTGAAAATTTTATGATCATCAGCGATGGCGAGCTTTATTAAGTAGTCATTTACAGCGGGCATAACGGGTTAGTTTGGCTGTTTATTGATGGTTAAAAATAGGAATTAATTATTAGCCTGTTCATTAAGTAGTAGTAAACTTATGCACCATTGTGTGAATTAAAGTTCTGATAAACAACACAATAACAAATAAAATTTTTACAACATAACAACAGGCTGGTTTTAGTAGTTATACGATAATATGTAAACGTTGTTTTACCAATGTTATTGCATTTAGTACTCAAAAAAGCGTAAAACTGCATAACCAAAAACTGGGCAAAACTGCTATTTTTCGGCCCTGGCTAACCCTATACATTTGCATCTGTTTACTGGCGGTATAATTTTTGGGGGTGGCTAATAGTTTCGTAAATTTTATCCAGTCCCATGGTAAACAGGTTACTAAAAACCGTCTGCTAAAGAGGAGATCATAAACCTGTTTTTGTTCGCAGCATTTATACCGCCAGTTAACATTCTTTCGCTTACCCTTCATTGATTTATTGTAACGGTACCAGCCGATAAAAAACGCTTATCCATTAAAAAGAGCCTGTAGCCTGCCGGGAGCATTAATCTTCACACGTAAAAATACTATCGGAATCATCCTTCAAATTAAATAGTAAATTTACTATTTCCAGCTCGTAGTTTTACCTTATTTTTAATTTTTGTACTGTTTAACAGCCTTGCGAAAGCATTGCCAAAACTGAATTATTGTATTTTTTTTTAATGTAAAGGTATTTAGACCGGTTGTTCAACATGTGGTTTCTACGCAAGTTTGATGTACGAAACTATTAGCTAAACCTCTAAATGCTTAACAAAATTATGTGGAACATCTAATCATTAGGTAAATTTTGATTTTGCAAACCGGTTAGGTATATTTGACCAAACTAACCTCCGTTTGCAAAACCTCATCTATCTTACTTACCTGGCTGAACTACTGCCTTTAATCCTGTGTTTTATTTTTCTACGGAAAATAAAGAGCACAGAATTAAAGGTTTTTTTTTATTACGAAATTTCCCTGGCTTTTTTTCTACCCCTATCCCTGTATTTTGGACTTGTTCTACGAAATCATGGCTACCAATTAATTGTAAATCGAATTTTCCTGGTAAGTGAATTCATTTTTTTATCGTATCTATATAATTCTGTTCTTGTTTTAAAAAACAAAAAAATTATATTCATTAGCGCCGCTACCGTATTTTTACTATATTCGGCTTATGATTTATACATCAATAAACCAGATGAATTCAATTTTATTCTTTTAGTAGTTGAGTGCTTATTTTTCCTGCTTGTAATTATTTACTATTTATATGAGAAAATACAGTATCACATTTCCAGTCCGTTATACATTTCTACAGGATTTTGGATAGCATTAGGGTTTCTTATATATTTTTCAGGCAACTTTTTTCTTTTTTTATTTTCGAAGACAATGTTTAAGGAGCCTGATTTTAAATTTCAGTATACAATCATTTATAACACTGTAACAATATTGAAAAATATATTCTTATGCACAGCAGTAATCGTTAATGCAAATACTTTCTCAGAAGAAAAAAGCAAGGACTTGCCAATAGACATAGACTTAGATACGTTTAACCCTTTAGCCAACAACACTCAAACTAACCATTAATTCAACTAATGATATTTTTACAGGCAGCTACCAGCACTGCATCCGGTTTTAATTATATCATGCTCTTTGGCACTTTGGCCATGGTAAGCCTTACCCTGGGCATTGTATTTTTTGTTATTTTTCACCAGCGCAAGGTTACCCGTTTTAATGCGGAGTTGAAAAAAATGGAAGATGAAAAACAGCAGGCCCTGCTGAATGCTTCTATCAAATTCCAGGAAGAAGAACGCAATAGAATTGCCGCCGATTTACACGATGATGTAGGCCCCCTGCTGGCTACTGCAAGGTTATACCTCAACGAAAACATTATCCACCAGGAGCCAGCCTCACAATTACAGTCGGTTTTTAGTGCCAAGCAAATTATTGACGATGCTATACAGCTCATTCGCAATATCAGCCACAGTATGATGCCCCCTACCCTTAAAAACTTTGGGCTTGAAAGTGCTATGGGCGACCTTTTCCAGAAAATTAACGGCAGCGGCACCCTCAATGCCAGTGTACGTTTTCACGACTACCGCACCCGGCTAAAGCTAGACCAGGAGTTACTCATTTTCCGTATTGTACAGGAACTTATCAACAATATCATTAAGCATAGCAACGCCGGCTTTATACACCTTACGCAAAATGCCAATGCCACCCACAGCTACTTCAGGCTTCATCATGATGGCAAGGGTCTGTTGCAAGATGATTTTGAACGCATGAGCCACAACTCCGCCGGCCTTGGCCTTAAAAATATCACCAGCCGGGTGAGGGTGCTTAACGGACGCATCTTTTTTGAAATTGACCCAAGCCACACCTACTATAAAGTAACAATCGAAATTCCCAAGGATGCAACCTTATAGCGGTTAAATTTAGACTAACTGGTAATTACGTACAATTACCAACTGATTAAATACGTTAATGATTTTTACAAAGCCCCGAATTGAGAATGAGAAGGTTACTGGAAAAACACCATTCGGAAATTACGCAAAAAAAAGTATTTATACTTTAGTATTTGTACGTTTGTTATTAAAACGCTGTATATTTAGCTTTTAAAGCTAAAATGCCTGAAAAAATGCAGGAATGGTTTTAAAAACAAACACATTACTTCTAAACCTGCATCTCTGCTAACGTATGGAGACAATAAAAGTAGCTATTGCCGACGACCACCAGATTTTTCGCAAGGGAGTTATTCTTTCCATGCGCTCATACACCAACATAAAATTTGTAATGGAGGCTGATAACGGGCAGGATCTACTGGACAAAATACCAGAATCGGACCCGGATGTAATTTTGTGCGACCTGAAAATGCCTGTTAAAGACGGCATTGATACCACCAAACAAATCACCAAAGAGTTTCCTAAAATAAGGGTAATAATTCTTACCATGTACGAGGATGAAAGATTTGTAGGCCACCTGATGGATTGCGGGGCAGCAGGATATTTATTAAAAAGCACAGAACCTTCGGAAATTAAAAAAGCCATTACTGATGTAATGACCAACGGTTTTTACCTCAATTCTTTTGTAAATAAAGTGCTGATAAAAAAGAACTACAGCAAACAAAAATTCAACCCCACCCTCACCTCCGAAGTAGTTATCAGCGATAGGGAAAGAGAAGTGCTAAAACTGGTGTGCATGGAATTTACCGCTGCAGAAATAGCGCAAAAAATGGAAATAAGTGCCCGTACTGTAGAAGCTATTAAAGACAGGCTGATGGAAAGATTTGGCGTAAAAAACTCGGTAGGCCTGGTATTTTATGCTATGAAAAATCAGCTTATTGATTAAGCATTAACCATGCAATGCCGGTGCTTACCGCACTATTTTAAAATAATCCAAAAAGTGTTGAATCTATTTTACTAATCACCTGCCCGAGGTGTTCTTCATTTTCGGCAAATTTATTGGTATCGGCATCCACAATTAACAGCGGCCCCTCTTTATAATTATCAATAAAATTATTGTAGTAGTCATTTAATTTTTTCAGGTAATCGAGCCTGATATTTTCTTCGTACTCCCTGCCCCTTTTTTGTATTTGTGCCACCAGTGTGGGTACCGATGCTTTCAGGTAAATCAGTAAATCAGGTGGCTGCACCATCGATTTTAATGTTTCAAAAAAACGGTAGTAGTTATCAAAATCCCGTTTGCCCATCAGGCCCATATCATGCAGGTTGGGCGCAAAAATGTTGGCATCTTCATAAATCGTTCTGTCCTGTATTACCGTTTCGGTACCACGGTGTATTTCAAGCAACTGGTTAAGCCTGCTGTTTAAAAAAAATATTTGAAGGTTAAAACTCCAGCGGGGCATGTCTTCATAAAAATCATTCAGGTAAGGATTATGATCCACGTCCTCAAACTGGGGTATCCATTTATAATGCTTGCTCAGCATTTCGGTAAGTGTTGTTTTACCTGCACCTATATTGCCCGCTACTGCAATATGTTTGGGTTTTTTATTTTTTGCCATGGTTACCCTGCCCTTTCGGAAAAATGATGATAAATAAAGCTGTACTGGTCGTTTAAAAAATGAATGTAGCTAAAGTTTGCAATATGGCAAACTGAATACATTTAGTAGCTCAGGCCAATGGCCTGCCTTACCAACTGCATGGTGGCAGCTGCACTGGCACGAGCTTTTTCTGCACCCTGCCGCATAACTTCTTTAAGATAAGTTTCGTCCTGCATAATTGCCCTGGCCTTCTCCCGTACAGGGGTAATAAACTGCACCATATCTTCTGCCAGTTGCTTTTTCATATCGCCGTAGCGAATGTTACATGCTGCGTAATCCGCTTCATATTTTTGTAGTACAGCAGGCGTACTTACCAATTGCATCAGTGCAAAAATATTTTCAATATAATCGGGCTTGGGCGAACCTGGCGCTGTAGGGCCACTATCGGTTTTGGCCTTCATCACTTTCTTCCGTATCAAATCATCCTCATCAGCCAGGTAAAGTGTAGCCATCTGGTTTTCACTTTTACTCATTTTTCCGCTTCCGTCAAGGCTGGGTACTTTTATCAGTTCATCGCTGTAATTAAAAGCATACGGCTCAGGAAAAACTTCGCCATAGCGGTGATTAAAGCGGTTTACAAAATTCCTTGCCATTTCCAGGTGCTGCTCCTGGTCTTTACCCACAGGCACATATTTGGCACGGTGCAAAATAATATCTGCTGTTTGCAATACGGGGTAAGTAAGCAGCCCTGCATTTACATTATCCGGGTGCTGGCGGGCTTTATCTTTAAAGGTTACTGTTTTTTCCAGTTCGCCTTTGTAGGCCAGCATATTCAGGTAAAGATATAACTCGGCTGTTTCGTACACATGGCTTTGGCAATATAAAGCTACTTTATCCGGGTTGAGGCCGCAGGCAATATTTTCGGCAAGCACCCGATGTACATTTTCTTTTAACTCCTTAGTATCGGGATGTGTGGTAAGCGAATGTAGGTCGGCCACCATAAAATAACACTCATATTCCTCCTGCATTTTTACATAGTTGCGGATAGCGCCGAAATAATTACCAAGATGCAAAAAACCCGTTGGCCTGATGCCGCTCATGACTATCTGCCTGCCTGCAGGCAAAGTTGCTGTACTACTATTCATAAGCTGGCGAAGATAGGAATTTTTAATAGGGCTATCAATGCCGGGTACACCTGCTTTTTTGGTATAGATAGCAGCATTAATGTATAAAAAACTACCCGGCAAATCAGTATCACTTATTTTAGGTATTGCACCGGATAATACACCAGTATACTTTTACATCGCTGCTTTAACTAATTGCCTCTTACCTGTATTTGCAAAACACACCATGTTGTTTTACCAACATCCGATGTATTAGCCCCAACTGTTGAACAACTCATGTATCTAAACCATTAATAATGAAATACTCTTTTTACAAGCTTACTGTATTTTGCACACTGCTGATTTTTTTTGAGACAAAAGCACAAAGCAATTACAGCTTAACCAACTTTCGCTTTCAACAACAAGCCTACCAGGATATTGCTGCAACTGGCACTGCAATACCCATGAGCCATGCAGAAGATGGTGCAAGCACCAATCCGCAGGATATAGGTTTTTCCTTTGTGTTTAACGGTATTACGTATACGCAGTTTATGATACATGCAGATGGTATTTTAAAACTGGGCAATACAGCTCCCGGGTCGGCCACCGCCATTGCCATCAATAATGCCGGCTCATATGCCACCACTTTCACCACTACCAATGCCTTGTTCCAAAATATACTACTGCCCTTTTTTACCAACCTGGTGCAGGGCAGTGCTGCACCGGAGTTTCATGTGCTTACATCGGGCACTGCACCCAACAGGGTGTGCACCATACAATGGAAAAACCTGAGGGATGCCGACAACCCTGCAGGTGGGCAGCAGCACCAGTACAGCAATCTTGAGTTCCAGGTAAAATTGTATGAAACCACTAACGATATCGAATTTGTATACGGCAACTTTACCCCTTCTGCAAGCGATATAACTGCCCAGCGCCGTAATGCAGCCTGTGGTATTAAAGCCGGCAGTACAGCATTTTTGGCTACCTACAGGGCCTCTTCCCTGGTGCCATATAATAAAGCCGCATTATTAGATCAGCCAAAACATGCCAGGCTTGGCACCAATCAATTTCCTTACAATAAAAGCCTTGAACTTACGTCTGGTTTCACCATGCGTTTTTTTGGTCAGATTGAAAACGATATATCTCTTGGAAAACTATACCTCGATAGCATTATGCCGGCTGGCATACAATCGCCGGGTAACATCGCTGCATTAATAAAAAATGAGGGTACCGCAACTGCAACAGGCATCGAGGTAACGCTTCAAATAACCGGTGCCAACACCCATACCGAAACTGTAAATATTGCCAGCCTTAACCCCGGCCAGGAACAGCTCATCAACTTTCCTTCCTTTACCATGCCCAACGAGGGTGCACAAACTATAACGGTAACGGCTACCGCTGCTACCGACAACAGGCCCGCCAATAACAGCAGCACAGCAGGGCAGTTTTTATCCAGTGCCCTTACACAGGTGCATGACTACAGCAGGTCATCTGTAGTAGGTGTGGGCTTCAATGGGCAAAGTGGCCTTATTGCCACAAAAATGTACAGCACCGGCATCAAAAAAATAACACAGATACGCCTGCCATTTAACTCGTACCGCAATGCCGTTAATGTGCGTATATACGAGGATGGTGGTGCAGGCGGCAGCCCATCGGCCACACCAATTTTTACCTCATCCTCATTTTTTACTACATCGGAGCAGGAGATGATTATACCCGTATCGCCTGCCATTACCGTTGATGGCGATTACTATATTGCCGTACAACAACAAACCACTGTCAATATGGGCTGGGGCGTTGTAATCAACACCCCACACCGCAATACAAGAACTTTTTTGAATAATCTGGGTACCTGGGGCAATACAAATGATGCCACACCCTGGGAACACCTGATGAGGGTATATGAAGAATCAAACGGGCCGGATATCGGTATTGAAAGATTGATAAGCCCCACCTGCACATACAGTACCGATACCGAAGTAAAAGTGTCCCTTCGCAATTTTTCAAGCCAGGATATTGATTTTGGCAACACCCCTGCCACCATCACCGGAAAAGTTACCAATCCTTCCGGTACGGAGTTCCCCTTCAGCATCAATAAAAACGCCGGCATACTCCCCGCCGGCGCCAGCGAAGAGATTACTGTTTTAAACAGTTACGATTTTACCGGAAGGGGTTTCCATCGCTTTGATGCCCGTACCAATCTTATTAATGACGCAGAGCCCCAAAACGACAGCCTGTTCTTTTTTATAAACAACAGCATACCCATTACCCCGAGTTTTACAGATTCTATTTGTCCGCTTACACCTGTAACACTTACCGGCCCTGCTTATCTTGCCGGTTTGCAGTGGCAACGCAGTGATGGCTTTATCGGTAGCACCAATCCATTAACATTTACAGCATCAGCACCAGCAACTGTAATTTATACCGGTACCGATTACCGGGGTTGCCTTTTAAGAGACAGTGTTATCATCCCCATCAAAACACAGGGCTTGCCGCCAAAACCCCAAATCATTTTTGGTGATACCATATTGAGCCACCGCAATGGTTTTAAAGATACCGTAAGGGTACAAAAATTAGAAGGGCATACTATTGAATGGCTGGGCGGCATTGGCACGGTAAGTGCAGACTCTGCCTTAATTATAAATGAAATAGCCGGTTTGCAAAACCTTAAAATTGCAGTAGCCTATCGCCGCACTGCAGATGGCTGCGCCAATATATCCGATACAATCACTTACAGTTATGCGCCAGGTGTTTTGCTCAATAATTTTGAACCACTAACGGTATGCGATACCTCATTTTACGATTCGGGCGGGCCAGGTGGTAATACCGGTAATAGCTTTACAAGAACCTTCACGCCATCCACCCCGGGTCAAAAGCTGAAGCTTAACATTTACAGGCTCAACCTGTCTAACTTTGCCAGCCTGCAGGTATTTGATGGCCCAACAGCATCATCGCCACGTATTGAAGCCCTTAGCTCCACATCCAATGGCAATACCATACAAGAGTTTATTGCTTCCAACGAAGCCGGGCAGTTAACCATTCAATATAATATTGGTTCATTTGTGTCGCAGGGTTGGTGGGGCGGCCTTACCTGCCACACACCCGAAGTATACCGCACTGTGGAAAATGGCAACTGGACTTCGCCGACTACATGGGAGAAAAAAGCACCCGGGAGCAACTTCGTGCCAGCCTCAAGGCCACCCAAAAAAGGCGATGACACGGTTTATATCAGGCACAATATTACCTTAATCACTTCTACCCCTATGGATCAGGTAGTGATAGAAGAAGTGGGAACGCTGAATATTGAAAACCCAAGTGTGAATTTCATCTCAATGCCTGCATACAAAACAGTGAACCAGCCCGAGTTTTTAGTACTGGGTACTTTAAACATAAGCCCAAGGGTACAAATATTTGGCTTAAATGGCGAAATGGTGGTAAAAGGTGCCTTAAACAATTTTGGAGAAATTGATTTTGACAGTGTATTATTCAATGGCACTACAGCACAGCAACTGGGCAACTTTAGTGGTGCCAGTGGCAGGATGAAACGCCTTAGCCTCAACAATGCCGAAGGACTTACACTCGGCAGCGATCAAATCATAACCGGGCTGGGCCTGATCAATGGCCTTATTCATACATCAGGCGAAAACGAACTTACATTACGCAGCAGCCTGGATGAGCAAAACGCAGGTAACGGCAACGCATATGTTAACGGGCCCCTTACTGTAGAGTTAAATAGTGGCAGCGGCAACAGGCTTTATCCTATTGGTAAAGGAGGAAAATACCGGCCAGTTATACTCAATAATTCAAACACTAACAGTGAAATCAGCGACAGGATAACAGCCGAAGTTTTGGACGGCCCGCCACCGCCACGTACCTTACCACCCAACCTTACAAAAGTATCAGACGTTAGGTATTACCGCATTACCCGTATTGGCAATAGCGGCAGTGATTTTAGAGTAACCCTGCCTTACGGCGATGATGATGAAGTAACCGACCCTGCAAACCTTACCATTGCCAAAGATGATGGTGCTGGTGTATGGCTGGATATTAATGGTACTGCCAGCGGACCAGCACCGGGCAGCATACAAAGCGGCGTTTTTCAAGACTTCAGCCTGTTTGCACTGGCCAACCGCATTGGCGGCCTAAATCCGCTGCCGGTGGTATGGCAACATTTTAGCGCTGCATTGCAACAGCAGGATGTAGTGTTACACTGGCGCACAACCGCCGAAATAAATTGCGAAAGCTACTTTATTGAACGCAGTAAAGATGGCCGCAGTTTTGAAACAATCGGCAACCTGCAATGCAGTAACAACAGCCTGGGATATGCTTACCAGTTTGTAGATGCCAAACCTGCCGCCGGTACTTACTATTATCGCATACGCCAAATGGATAAAGACGGTAAAACTGCTTATAGCGGTATTCGAAAACTAACGAAATCAACCGCCGGCGCAGTAGTGTTGTATCCTAATCCGGCAGCAAATTTTGTGTACCTGGCCCATATACCGGCCAATAGCAGTATACGTATTTTTGATGCTGCCGGCAGGATTGTATTGCAGCAGCACAACCCGGGTGTATCAGCTTCGCTGAATGTAAGCAGGCTGCCTTCAGGATTGTACCAATTGCAATTAACAGCCGACAAGGATAATACAAGCAGCTACAAACTCCAGATAATACGGTAAAACTTAGTTTTAAAAAATCACAAAGGGCCTCTAAACAGAGGCCCTTTGTATTAAACTGCATTTTTACTTAAAAAATCTGTCAGCCTGTAAGCCGGATTCTGTACCACGCCAATGGAGTGGTGGTTATCATTTATCTGGCCCATACATTACTGCATGGATCTTGCTGCCTACCCTTTCCGCCATCTTACCGATTGCAAGCGGGCCGCCTGCAGTGCAAAGCACAGCGAAATTTACATGGCATTACAGCGCACAAGGTTTACCCGGTGCACCGGTTACCCGGCACACCTGTGAGCTCTTACCTCACATTTTCACCCTTATGGCGCCTGGGGCGCCACGGTTATTTTCTGTGGCACTTTCTCTTTTCTGCCTTTGCAGAAAGCCGGCCGTTAGCCGGTGTGCTGCCCTGCGCTGTCCGGACTTTCCTTAGCGCCATAGGCGCCACGATAACCCGGCTGACAGAACTGCAAAAGTAACAGTTATTACAGGCTAAACATGTCTTTATTGAATACAATCCACTCCTACTTCAACTTCGCTACTTCAAAATGCATTCCATCCAGTCTTTTAAAATGGCCACCCCAGTAAAAGCCGTTATCATGAGCGATGGGTACCAGTTGGCGCACACTCCCCTTTTGGCCAACAAGCGGTGGCAACACACCAAGTCCATTCCAGGCCACATTAATATCAAAGGCAGAGCCAAAAGCATGATTACTGAGTGTTGTTTTACTACCCCGTACAAAGCGTGGCGCATAAGTACCAGCCCAGGTAAGCACCAGGTGCATCAGGCCTGCTTTTTCCCAATCGCTCCATAGTTTTTTAAACTGTGTTGCAGCTAGCCTGTGAAAGTATACGATTGAATTGCCCTTAATGGGTATCAATTGTGGTATGTCCAGTTTTATAATATTGTTTTTCGCCCAATCGCCCAGCACTTCAATATTTTCGTAATTACCTTGTACGGGCCTGTGAGCATAATCAAATTTGCCAAAAACTTTTTGCCTTGCCGCATTATCAATTAATGGCGGAAAAGAGGGCCTGGGTGGCCAATTGGAGCTGGTATTGCCTGTGCCGGTATCGGTAACTATACTAAAGCCCTGCAGCATGGCTGCGCCAATAGTTTTGTTGCCTACAAGCCCGTCTGGCTCAAGGTTATTAGCCATTTGAAATGCAATGGATGCATCACGGGTAGCTTCATCAAACTTACCCGTAACAACACCCTGGTACAATCCGATACCTATAAGAAAAGTTTGCCAATGGCGAACATCGTTTCCGGAAGAGCCGGTTTTTAAAAGTTTCATACATCAGGTTTTATAGTGATCAATAAAATACACGTATGCCCAGCCGTTAGCTGCGGTAAATTGATGTAATTAAAGAGGAAAGTAAGGGAGAAAGATTTTCCGGGTAAAATATTGGTGTACAAATTGCTCTTCAATGATAAACATTGCCAGGCAAAATGTCAATAGCTGCAGGTGATTAAATTATTACCCGTAAAAATTGCAGATAATTTAAAAATTATACGGCTGCATCAAAGCGCTTTTGGATATAATCCCAGTTTACCACCGACCACCAGTTGTCGATATAATCAGCCCTTTTATTTTGATAGCGCAGGTAATAAGCATGCTCCCACACATCCAGCGCAAGCAAAGGAAATCCTTTTATATCGCTTATATCCATCAAAGGATTATCCTGGTTGGGGGTTGAGCCTGTTTGCAGTATTTTATTTTTATCGAGGTACAGCCATGCCCAGCCGCTGCCAAAGCGGTTTTTAGCTTCATCGGCAAACCGGGTTTTAAATCCTGCAAAGGAACCAAATGTATTTTCTATAGTGGTAAGCAACCGGCCGGTTGGCTTATTATCAGCCGATTTGGGACGCATACACTGCCAGAACATTTCGTGATTATAATGGCCACCGCCATTATTCCGCATTTTGGCGGAATATTTTGATATTCTTGCCAGCACTTCTTCTAATGGCTTACGGGTATCAGCGTTTTCGGCAAGGGCTGCTTCCTTAAGGTTTTTGGAATAGGCAGCGGCATGTTTGGTATAATGAATTTCCATGGTTGCCCAGTCTACCGCATCTTCCAGCGCATCGTATTTGTAGGGCAGCGGTTGCTGATCGTATCCTGTTTTAAATATGCCGGTGGCAAACCTGCTGCTGCCGCACGACGCCAATACAGCAGGGAGGGATGCTGCAGCTACACTAAAAATACCAGCCTTACCTGTATCTAATAAAAAACGACGACGTGTTTGCTTTGCCATAAACAATTATTTTATTTCAACATAAATGTAAACATATCAAAGCGTACTAAACCTTTGATTTTTGCAGGCGGATAAAACGCTTAAAGTTATTTATCAGGCGGTAATAAAATTCTTTATTAAACAACTGGGAGTCGTGTATGGCTTTATACGTTAAAAAAGCACCAACAGGGCTCAATATCAGTACAGGCATCCACATCCCCAATGCTTCAGACAGTACAGCCTCTTTTGCAAATTTTTCGCCAAATATGCTGAGCAGGTGAAATACTATAAAAAATATTACTGCAATTACCAAGGGCATGCCAAAGCCGCCTTTGCGAATAATGGAACCTAAAGGTGCCCCAATAAAAAATAATACCAGGCAGGCAAAGGAGTAAGAAAATTTTCGGTGCCATTCAATATTGGCCTGGCGCAACTCAGCATTTTTATTATCTACATCGTTCCCGGTATAGGTATAGCTGTTTTTAATGTTAGCCGTAATATTCAATGCTCTTTCAAATACCGTGTATTTTGCCGAGTCGGGTATAAGGTCGGTAAATTTTTTAGGTGTTCCAACAGGCCTGGCTTTGGCCTTAGCCCAAACGCTATCTGGCTGCAAATGGTATTTTAACTGGCTTTCAACTTCCCGGTTTAACCGGTCGCTGTACAATTGCTTTACTTTTTTTACCGAATCGATACTGCGGTTCAATTGCCTGATGCTGTACATCCGGGAATCGTTTTTAAACAAGCTGTCATCGGTTTTGGAAAGTTTGAATGAAGATAAATCGAAGCGCTTTCTATACTCTTTAAAATTTAACCTTATAAATTCTGTGCTGGTATCTACCAGGTTACCCCTTTCCTGGTAACGGTAGCCATTTTGCAGCAAAAACTCCAGGTATTTAGCATCAGGCGAAAGGCCCATGATGCCCTTTTCGGCAAAGATGCCATTATCCTGCAACTGGTTTTGCTGCTCATAAATCACCACGTTGTGTATGGTTTTCTGATCTTTTTCTTTCTTACCTACTTTAATGGCATATCCCGTAATCTGTGTATAAAACGCTCCTTCTTTTAAATCAAGTGCCGGTTTTTTATACCCAATATCATAATACAGTGCCCTAAATTTTAAATTCGTGTAGGGTACAACGTTATTAGCAAAAAAGAAACTTACACCACAAAGTAACAGGCATATAAATACCAGTGGCCGGATAAAGCGCAAAAGCGATATACCAGATGATTTAATGGCAATAAGCTCAAAGGTTTCGCCCAGGTTGCCAAATGCCATAATAGAAGATATCAGTATGGCAATGGGTATGGCCAGCAACAACAGCGATGCACTGGCATACCAGGTAAACTGGGCAATAGTAAGCAGGTCAAGGTCTTTACCTACCAGGTCGTCGATGTATTTCCACAATGTTTGCATGATTAATACAAACAGGGCAATAAAAAAAGTGGCAATAAAAGGGCCTGCAAAAGCTTTTATAACCAGTTTATCTAATTTTTTAATCATTACTGCCTGCTTAGGTAAGGCCTAAATTAGTTGTAAATTGAGCATCACTATGGAGCATGATGCAAAAATAACTCTTTCTGCAAGTGAAATGGAACTGGTATGCCATACAGACTGGATATTAACCAAACATGCCGTTATAGAGAAAGTATATAAACTGCTCGGCAATGCGGCAGCCCACATGCAATACTTTGTAAATAATAATAAAACAAACCTGCCCGAACCAGTAAGGCAAAGCACCCCAAAAATTTCGAAGGGCGAAAATTACCTGCAGTTGCCTTATGTAATGCTTGATTACCCAAGGCACTTTGAAAAAGAAAACACTGTTGCCATTCGTACCTTTTTTTGGTGGGGCAATTTTTTCAGTATAACCCTACAGCTTGCAGGAACATACAAAGCACAATACCTGCCTGCACTTCAGGATAATTTTGAATCGCTGCAACAACAGGATTTTTTTGTGTGTACCGGTGCCGATGCCTGGCAGCACCATTTTAATGATACTAATTACACCTCACTTAATCAAATAAACGCAGTCGATTTTTGGGCTATACTACAACGTGGTGATTTTGTAAAAATAGCAGCCATGCTGCCTTTGAAAGACTGGGAGAAAGCACAGGGATTTATTGAAGCTACATTTGAAACGCTGCTGGCATTACTTTGCCCTCAGGCACCCAGGCGGTGAAAAAGTTCTTTTACCTGGTACTCCCACAACTGGCTTTGATCTTTGATTTCCTTTTTATCTGCAAAATCTTTAATCATCAATATGGTTTGATTAGTAACTTCCGACTTATCGATACTGAATTCAAAATATTCATCTTTGGGTGCATGCAACCAGTGAAAACGTACAAATTTATCCTCTTCGGCCTCCAGTAATTCAGCCTTGTCTGTGGTACCATTCCACGAAAAAATGAATACGCCATCCCTTTCATCAACCCTGTCGGCAAACCATTCCTGCAAACCAGCAGGAGTACTTAAAAACTCATATAAAATGCGTGGTGAACACCGTACAGGATATTCGAGACTATATAAAACTTTTTTGCTCATCAATGTAATTTGATATCTATGTCAATAGTGCAATAATAACAAATAAAATGTGGTGGCAAAATAATTTGACAACTATTTTTGTTTAATAACAAAGCATTAAAATTTAAACACTCAATACGGTAGCCGCACAGGCATACAACAGCGCTGAAAAATTATATTTGGACGGTATATGGAAATATACCTACATTAGATAAGAAGATGCAGAAAAAGTAATAGCGATTACCATCTCAGCCCATTTCTACCAATTTCAATAACCCTTAAAATGGCTTATGAGTATGCGTCAGCTTAAAATCACCAAGTCAATCACTAACCGTGAGAGCCAGAGTTTAGAAAAATACCTGCAGGAAATTGGGAAGGTGGAACTTATACCACCAGAAGAAGAAGTAAAACTGGCCATCCGTATTAAACAAGGCGACCAGCGGGCGCTGGATAAATTAACAAGGGCTAACCTGCGCTTTGTAGTGTCGGTTGCCAAGCAATATCAAAACCAGGGCCTTAGCCTGCCCGACCTCATCAATGAAGGTAACGTTGGCCTTATAAAAGCTGCCCGCCGTTTTGATGAAACCCGTGGCTTCAAATTTATTTCCTACGCTGTGTGGTGGATACGCCAAAGTATTATGCAGGCGCTTGCCGAACAATCCCGTATTGTAAGGCTGCCCTTAAACAAAGTAGGCCTAACCAACCGCATCAGTAAAGCCTATTCACAACTGGAGCAAGAATACGAAAGAGAGCCTACCCCCGACGAGATAGCAGCTTTACTGGAAATTGAAACCGCCGAAGTATCGGCCACCATTGGCGCAGCAGTGCGGCATGTAAGTATGGATCAACCACTCGGTGATTCGGATGATGGTACCCTTATAGATGTGCTGGAAAATCCTAACTCCGAAAGCACTGATAAAAACCTGGCTTTTACCGATTCACTCACTACTGAAATTAACCGGTCGCTGAGTACACTCACCGAAAGGCAAAAAGATGTCATCCGGTTTTTCTTTGGTATTGGTGTTGACCATGCCATGAGCCTGGAAGACATTGGTGAAAAATACAACCTAACCCGTGAAAGGGTGCGGCAAATAAAGGATAAAGCCATCACTAAGCTGCGTACTGTTTCCCGCTGCAGGCACCTGCGTACCTTTCTTGGAGCCTAAAGTTTTATTACATTTGCACCAATTTTATGTATAGTGAACTTTAAGGTTCACTTTTTTATTTATTGCAGTTTACCAGATTTAAAATAACAACACCGTGTTTAATTCTTTAAGTGAAAAACTCGAAGCCGCCTTTAAAAATATTAAAGGCCAGTCACGCATCACCGAACTCAATATTGCCAATACGGTAAAAGATATCCGCCGTGCCTTAGTAGATGCAGATGTAAACTATAAAATAGCCAAAGAGTTTACCGACAAAATAAAAACCAAAGCCCTGGGCGAAAAAGTACTTACAGCCGTAAGCCCCGGACAGCAGATGGTAAAAATTGTGCAGGATGAACTGACCGAATTGATGGGTGGTACCGAAAGCGAATTTCAACTTACAGGAAACCCTGCGGTAATTTTGGTGGCAGGGCTTCAGGGTAGTGGTAAAACTACTTTTAGTGGCAAACTGGCTAATTATCTCAAAACAAAAAAAGGCAAATCGCCACTGCTTGTGGCAGCGGATATTTACCGCCCGGCAGCAATTGACCAGTTGGAGGTATTAGGCGGGCAAATTGGTGTAGATGTATTTGCACAAAGAGAAAATAAAGATGCTGTTGCAATAGCCCGAGCAGCGATACAGGAAGCGAAAACGAAAAATAAAAATGTTGTTATCATCGATACCGCCGGCCGCCTGGCTGTAGACGAAGCTATGATGACCGAAGTGGCCAATATTAAAGCCGCTATACAACCACAGGAAATATTATTTGTGGTTGATAGTATGACTGGCCAGGATGCCGTAAATACAGCCGCTGCCTTTAACGAACGCCTCGATTTTAGCGGTGTGGTACTTACCAAACTCGATGGCGATACAAGAGGTGGTGCAGCTCTCTCCATTAAATACACGGTACAAAAGCCCATTAAATTTGTAAGCAGCGGCGAAAAGTTAGATACCCTGGATGTATTCTACCCGGAACGTATGGCTCAGCGCATTTTGGGTATGGGTGATATTGTAAGCCTGGTAGAAAAAGCGCAGGAACAGTTTGATGAAGCCGAAGCTGCCAAACTGGAAAAGAAAATTCGCAAAAACCAGTTTGACTTTGAAGACTTTAAAACCCAGTTGCAGCAAATTAAAAAAATGGGCAACCTGAAAGACCTGATGGGAATGATTCCGGGTGTTGGGAAGCAAATTAAAGACATTGATATAAAAGATGATGCCTTTAAAGGTATTGAAGCCATCATTAACTCCATGACACTGGAAGAGCGCCGCAACCCCGACCTGATTAATCCCAGCCGCAAACAGCGCATCGCCAGGGGTAGTGGCAAAGACATTGCCGAGGTAAACCAGTTTTTAAAACAGTTTGACCAGATGAAGGGTATGATGAAGATGATGAACAAAATGCCAATGGGGCGGATGCCGGGTATGATGAAACGGTAAAGGAAGATTCAAAGTGAGATTATTAAAAGCCTGCAAGTATCATTTTGCAGGCTTTTTTAATCAATGGTTTACTATTAAGAAAAAGAAATGAAATAGAGCTGCAAACAAAAATCTTTTAGCCCCGCAGGGGCGATATCTTATGCTGTATTTAAAATAACCAGGTCAGAAATTATCGTTACACCTTTAGCAATTTATACATAAAAAAAAGGAGCAGTATGGTACTGCTCCTTCTATTCATGTGATAAGTGTAATCCTCAAAATTAGTACTTACTCTTCTTCATCAAAGCTCATGGCTTCTTTAGTGGTCATCAACAGTTCGTATTCTTCTTTGCTGCCGATAATCATATTTTCAAACTCACGGAGGCCGGTACCTGCAGGTATTGGGTGGCCGGTGATAACGTTCTCTTTCAAGCCCATCATCAGGTCGGTTTTACCATTTATAGCTGCCGAGCTAAGTACCTTGGTTGTTTCCTGGAACGAGGCTGCTGATATCCAGCTTTGTGTACCAAGCGATGCCTTTGTAATACCCAGCAATAATGGCGATGAAGTAGCCGGCCTTGCATCACGGTATTCCACCAGTTTTTTATCAGCCCTGCGCAGGATAGAGTTTTCTTCTCGTACATCACGAAGGGTAACAATCTGCCCGGGACGAAGCTTAGTACTTTCGCCAGCATCGGTAACTACTTTTTTATCAAAGATGTTATCGTTCTCGTTGTTAAAGTCTAATTTATCTTCGGTATCCCCTTCAAGGAAGATAGTATCTCCGGCATCTTCAATAGTAACCTTACGCATCATTTGCCTTACAATTACCTCAATGTGCTTGTCATTAATCTTTACACCCTGCAAGCGGTATACTTCCTGGATTTCGTTCACCACATACTCCTGAACGGCAAAAGGCCCTTTGATGGAGAGTATGTCGGAAGGTGCTATCTGGCCATCGCTCAATGCAGCACCAGCTTTTACAAAGTCACCATCCTGTACCAGTATCTGGCGGGTTAATGGAACCAGGTATTTTTTCACTACGCCGTCTTTTGCTTCTACCACAATTTCCCTGTTACCACGTTTTACGTTACCAAATGCTACCACGCCATCTATTTCGCAAACAACAGCAGGATTAGCCGGGTTCCTGGCTTCAAACAGTTCAGTTACACGTGGCAAACCACCGGTGATATCTTTAAGCTTGCTGAGTATACGTGGAATTTTCACTAACACCTGGCCGCTTTTCACCGTATCGCCTTCTTCTACCACAATATGGCTTCCAACAGGAAGGTTGTACGTTTTGTTTTCTTTACCCTCAATGATTAATGCAGGCAGCTTTGTTTTATCCTTAGATTCTATTACTACTTTTTCCCTGTGGCCTGTTTGTTCATCAGCTTCTTCACGTACCGTTACACCTTCAATAATACTGTCGAACTTAACCGTACCATTTTGTTCAGATACAATTACATTGTTGAATGGATCCCATGAGCAAATGGTATCGCCTTTATTTACATGCTGACCATCTTTTACACTCAATGTGGCACCATAGGGTACGTTGTTGGTAATCAGGAGGCGGTCGTTTTTCAAATCCATAATACGTACTTCACCGGTACGGCCAATTACAACCTGTACTTTTTTACCTTCATTATCTTCTGATGTTACTGTACGCAAACCATCAAACTGTATGGTACCGTCGAACCTGGCAGGCATGGTAGATTCAACCGATGCAGAGCCAGCCACACCACCCACGTGGAAGGTACGCAGGGTAAGCTGTGTACCTGGTTCACCAATTGATTGTGCAGCAATGATACCCACAGCATCACCTTTTTGGGTCATATAGCCTGTTGCCAGGTTTTTACCATAGCATTTAACACATACACCACGCTTGCTTTCGCAGGTAAGTACTGAGCGTATTTCAACCGTTTCGATACCACTGTCTTCAATCTTTTTAGCCATATCTTCCGAAATCTCTTCGCCTGCAGTTACCAGCAGTTCGTCCGTTATCGGGTGATACACGTCGTGCAATGAGGTACGTCCTTCAATCCTGTCGCTCAATGGCTCTATAATATCTTCATTATCTTTTAAAGCAGAAGTTGCAATGCCACGCAGTGTGCCACAATCTTCTTCATTAATTACCACATCCTGGGCAACATCCACCAGCCTACGGGTAAGATAACCGGCATCGGCTGTTTTAAGGGCCGTATCGGCCAAACCTTTACGGGCACCGTGGGTAGAGATAAAGTATTCCAATACGTTCAACCCATCTTTAAAGTTTGAAAGAATTGGGTTTTCAATAATTTCACTACCGCTTGAGCCAGATTTACGTGGCTTAGCCATCAGCCCCCTGATACCGGCAAGCTGTTTAATCTGCTGCTTGCTACCACGGGCACCGGAGTCGAGCATCATATACACAGAGTTAAAGCCCTGTTTATCGGTTGCCAGCTCACGAATAAGTGTTTCCGTGATTTTGGTATCCACACGGCTCCATATATCTACTATCTGGTTGTAACGTTCGTTGTTGGTGATAAGCCCCATATTGTAGTTGTCCCATACTTCATCCACTTCTCCTGTTGCACTTTCAATCAGGTCTTTCTTAATTTCGGGAACAATCAAATCGTTGATGCTAAACGACAAACCACCACGGAAGGCCATACGGTATCCCAGGGTTTTGATGTCATCCAGAAATTTAGCCGTTGTTGGAACGTTCGTCCATTTAATGATATCACCAATAATTTCCCTGAGAGATTTTTTGGTTAACAGTGCATTGATGAAACCAACAGATTTAGGAACAAACTGGTTAAATATTACACGACCAACGGTAGTTTCAATGAGTTTCCTTGTAAGTGTACCATCTTCATTACGATAGTCGGCTTTAACCTTAATATGTGCATGCAGGTCAATTTGCTTTTCGTTGTAAGCAATGATTACCTCTTCTGCAGAATAAAATACTTTGCCTTCGCCTTTAACCGGCTCTGTAGCGGTTGACTTTTTACCCTTGGTAATGTAATACAGGCCAAGCACCATATCCTGCGAAGGGAGGGTGATGGGCGTACCATTTTGTGGGTTCAGAATATTGTGTGAAGAAAGCATCAGCAACTGGGCTTCCAGTATCGCTGCATTACTCAATGGTACATGCACCGCCATCTGGTCGCCGTCAAAGTCGGCGTTGAAGGCGGTTGTTACCAACGGATGCAGTTGTATCGCTTTACCTTCAATCAGCTTAGGTTGAAATGCCTGTATAGATAAGCGGTGCAGTGTTGGCGCCCTGTTGAGCATTACGGGGTGTCCTTTCAAAATATTTTCAAGTATATCCCAAATAACAGCTTCTTTTTTATCTACCAGTTTCCTGGCAGATTTTACGGTTTTTACAATTCCCCTTTCAATCAGTTTGCGAATGATAAATGGTTTGAACAATTCGGCAGCCATATCTTTTGGCAAACCACATTCATGCATTTTCATTTCAGGACCTACCACAATTACAGAACGGCCGGAGTAATCAACACGTTTACCCAAAAGGTTCTGGCGGAAACGGCCCTGTTTGCCTTTCAGTACATCGCTCAAAGATTTCAACGCACGACCACCCTCAGCTTTTACAGCGTTAGATTTACGGCTGTTATCAAAGAGGGAGTCAATAGCTTCCTGCAGCATACGTTTTTCGTTGCGCAAAATCACTTCAGGTGCTTTAATTTCCAACAGCCTTTTTAAACGGTTGTTGCGGATGATTACACGACGGTATAAGTCGTTCAAATCCGAAGAGGCAAAGCGGCCGCCATCTAATGGCACCAACGGACGCAGTTCTGGTGGAATAACAGGAATGTATTGCATTACCATCCATTCCGGGCGGTTGTTGATTCTTGTATTGGCATCACGAAAAGCTTCTACCACACTCAGGCGTTTAAGGGCATCTGCTTTACGTTGTTGCGAAGTTTCGCTGGCAGCCGCATTACGGAGGTCGTAGCTAAGCTGGTCTAAGTCTATCCTGGCCAATAAATCATGTACGGCTTCGGCGCCCATTTTGGCGATGAATTTATTGGGATCTTCATCGGGGAGGTGCTGGTTATCTTTTGGTAAAGCATCCAGTATATCCAGGTATTCTTCTTCAGTTAATAAATCACCAAAGTTTTGTCCTTTATCGGCACGAATACCGGGCTGTATTACCACAAAACGTTCGTAATAAACAATCGTTTCAAGCTTTTTAGAGCTTACGCCCAATAAGTAACCTATTTTATTAGGCAGGGATTTAAAATACCAGATATGTACTACAGGCACCACTAATTTGATGTGGCCCATTCTTTCGCGGCGTACTTTTTTTTCTGTTACTTCCACACCGCAGCGGTCGCACACAATGCCTTTATAACGGATACGCTTATACTTTCCGCAGGCACATTCGTAATCTTTTACAGGGCCAAAAATTCTTTCGCAAAACAAACCATCTCTTTCAGGCTTGTAGGTACGATAGTTAATTGTTTCAGGCTTTAATACTTCACCAAAGCTTTTTTCCAGGATACTGTCTGGCGAAGCCAGCCCGATGGTAATCTGTGAAAAACTAGCTCTGGGGCGGTTTTCTTTTTTGAATGCCATATCTCTAATTGATAATTTTTTAATTGTACATAGTTGATGGTTGATGGTTCATAGCCAAAGCAATCACTACGATGAACTATGAACCATTAACTATTGACTTATTCGAAATTCAAATCCAAACCCAACCCTCTTAGTTCATGTACTAATACATTGAACGATTCGGGGATACCGGGGCGTGGAATATTTTCACCTTTAACGATGGCTTCGTATGTTTTGGCCCTGCCGATGATATCATCGGATTTAAGTGTAAGCAGTTCCTGCAAAATGTTGGAAGCGCCATAAGCTTCAAGTGCCCATACCTCCATTTCACCAAAACGCTGACCACCAAACTGGGCTTTACCACCCAGCGGCTGTTGTGTAATAAGAGAGTATGGTCCGATAGAACGGGCATGCATTTTATCATCAACCATGTGGTGCAGTTTAATCATATAGATTACCCCCACTGTGGCTTTCTGGTCAAAACGTTCGCCGGTTTCACCATCATACAGGTAAGTATGACCAAATTTTGGCAGGCCTGCTTTTGTGATTTGTTCATCAATTTCTTCTACAGTGGCACCATCAAAAATTGGTGTGGCAAATTTCACACCCAGTTTTTCGCCGGCCCAGCCCAGTACGGTTTCGTAAATCTGGCCCAGGTTCATACGGCTGGGTACACCCAATGGATTTAATACAATGTCAACAGGTGTTCCATCTTCCAGGAATGGCATATCCTCGGCACGTACAATTTTAGCCACAATACCTTTGTTACCGTGGCGGCCAGCCATTTTATCACCCACTTTCAGCTTACGCTTAACAGCAAGATATACTTTAGCTAATTTCAGTACGCCTGCAGGTAATTCATCACCAATGCTGATGTTGAATTTTTCTCTTTTGTAACGGCCCAACTCCTCGTTGTACTTAATGTTGTAATTGTGCAACAGGATGTTAATGAGTTCATCGGTTTCGGCATCACCTGTCCATCCCAGCGGATTTACATTCAGATAATCAATATTCGACAAATTCTTTTGATTGAACCTGGCTCCTTTGCCAATCAACACTTCGCCAAAGTTGTTGCTTACTCCTGCAGAGGCTTTATCTTTCAGAAGGGTGGTTAATTTATTTACCACCAGTTCAAGCAGGTCTGCTTCGTTTTTCTCGTGTGTTTTTTCAATTTTTTCCAGGCTGGCTTTTTCTCTTGCCTTGGCATTCTTATCTTTTTTAGCCCTTTGGAAAAGTTTTTTATTGATTACCACGCCTTCGGTACCACTTGGTGCTTTTAAAGAAGCATCTTTTGCATCACCGGCTTTGTCACCAAAGATGGCACGAAGCAGTTTTTCTTCCGGAGTAGGATCACTTTCACCTTTTGGTGTGATTTTACCGATAATGATATCGCCTTCTTTGATGTGAGCACCTATGCGGATGATGCCGTTCTGGTCAAGATCTTTGGTAGCTTCTTCACTTACATTTGGAATATCCGGGGTCAATTCTTCTTCGCCTAATTTGGTATCCCTTACTTCGGTTTCAAACTCACTGATGTGGATAGACGTAAAGAGGTCTTCCTTCACCACTTTTTCAGATATTACAATCGCATCTTCAAAGTTGTACCCTTTCCATGGCATGAATGCCACTTTAAGGTTGCGGCCGAGGGCAATTTCACCATCTTTGGTAGCATAGCCTTCAGTTAAGAAGTCGCCTTCTTTTAATTTCTGACCCTTAACCACCGCAGGGCGCAGGTTGATGCAGGTTTCCTGGTTGGTACGTACAAATTTGGTGAGCCTGTATATTTTAAGATCATCTTCAAAGCTTACAAGGCGCTGCAGTTCGCTGCGGTCGTATCGTACATGTATTTCGTTGGCATCAACAAACTCAACTACACCATTGCCTTCGGCATGCACCTGGATCCTGGCATCACGGGCAGCTTTACCTTCCAGCCCGGTACCAACAATTGGCGCATCCATACGGATTAGTGGTACAGCCTGGCGTTGCATGTTAGAGCCCATCAGCGCACGGTTGGCATCATCATGCTCCAGGAACGGGATAAGAGATGCACTTAAGCCCACAATCTGGTTGGGCGCCACATCCATATATTCCACTTCATTTTTATCCAGTATCGGGAAGTCGCCGGTTTGGCGGCTTTTAATTTTATCTTCAACGAAATTGCCTTTTTCGTCCATTTCAATATTAGCCTGGGCAATTTTTGCCAGGTCTTCTTCTTCCGCACTCAGGAAGGTGATTTTTTTCATATCAGCCTTACCTTCATTCACCTTGTGATAGGGTGTTTCGATGAAGCCCATTTCGTTGATTTTGGCGTGCACACAAAGTGTGGAAATCAAACCAATGTTGGGACCTTCCGGTGTTTCGATGGTGCAAAGACGACCGTAGTGCGAATAGTGTACGTCACGAACCTCAAAGCCTGCTCTTTCCCTGCTTAAACCACCGGGTCCGAGTGCCGAGATACGACGTTTGTGCGTTATTTCTGAAAGCGGATTCGTTTGGTCTAAAAACTGTGATAACTGCGAAGTACCAAAGAAGGAGTTGATAACAGAAGACAGTGTTCTGGCATTAATCAAATCAACCGGGGTAAATACTTCATTATCCCTTACGTTCATCCTTTCACGAATGGTACGGGCCATACGAGCCAGGCCTACACCAAACTGTGCGTATAATTGCTCCCCTACAGTACGTACACGGCGATTGCTAAGGTGATCGATATCATCTACTTCGCTTTTACCGTTGGTAAGCTGTACCAGGGTTTTTATAATCGCAATAATATCTTCTTTGGTAAGTACTTTCTTTTCTATTGGCAGGTTCAGGTTGAGGCGGCGGTTAATTTTATAACGGCCTACTTCGCCCAAATCGTAACGCTTATCGCTAAAGAACAGTTTATCAATAATGCCACGGGCTGTTTCATTATCCGGCGCATCTGCACCACGCAACTGGCGGTAAATATGTTGTACGGCTTCCAACTCACTGTTGGATGTATCCTTATTCAGGGTGTTATAAATAATGGCATAATCACCGCTCACTTCTTCTTTTTGGATGAAAACACTTTTCACTTCCATCTCTACAATCATGTCGATGTTTTCTTCATCCAGCACGGTATCCCTTTCCAGCACTATTTCATTTCTTTCCAGGCTTACTACCTCACCGGTATCTTCATCCACAAAATCCTCTACCCAGGTACGCAATACACGGGCAGCAAGGCGCTTGCCTACGTAAGCACTAAGGCTTTTTTTATCCACTTTCACTTCATCGGCCATGCCAAAAAGTTCGAGGATATCTTTATCGGTTTCGTAACCGATAGAGCGTAATAATGTAGTTACAGGGAACTTCTTTTTACGGTCGATATAAGCATACATCACATTGTTAATGTCTGTAGCAAATTCCATCCATGCGCCTTTGAAAGGGATTACCCTTGCAGAATATATTTTAGTACCATTTGGATGCACTGACTGACCGAAGAATACACCAGGAGAACGATGCAACTGGCTCACCACTACCCTTTCGGCACCATTGATAACAAAAGTGCCTCTTGGCGTCATGTAAGGGATATTACCGAGGAATACATCCTGAACGATAGTTTGGAAATCCACATGCTCCTCATCATTACAGCTCAGCTTCAGCTTTGCTTTTAAGGGAACCGCATAGGTAAGCCCTCTTTCGATACACTCTTCAATAGTATAGCGTGGGGGGTCAACAAAATAATCCAGAAACTCCAGTACAAAGATGTTCCGGGTATCGGTGATGGGAAAATTTTCCTTAAACACACGAAACAGCCCTTCGTTCTTACGCTTATCTGGCGTGGTTTCCAGCTGAAAGTAGTCTTTGAAGGATTGAATCTGAATTCCGAGCAAATCGGGTGTTTCTGCCAGGAATTCAACTTTACCAAAATTGAAACGCTGTGCAGAGGGTGATTTTGTTGCAGCCATATTGTATTTAAAACGTTTTAAACTGAGAAGGTTTTCCCTTAAAGCAAAGGCAGAAACAGGTCAGCGCCACTACCCCTAAATTAAAGGATGGCAAAGGTAGTAATATTAATCTAAAAATCAGATGGTTTTTTATGAAATTTTGGCTTTTTGGTTTGATTTTTGCTCAATCTGCCTTTTTTGTGGTTTTTTTTACAATTATTTACTCCACAGCCCTGCTAACCAATATGCTGTAATTGTACTTTCATTTGTACCCATCCTGCTGCTTTTTTCTTCCATATTCGCAAATTGGATTATAAAATTAGATTTTTTCCAAAATATGGATTCTGCACACAATTATATGCACCGTGTTACGTTATGATATGTTAGAAAAGGTTTTATTTCCCTGCTTCCCCAAGGAAAAAGCCTGAAAATCCATCTAAACATGAAAAAGCTACTACTACTGCTTTTCGTAACAATAACCATCACCACTTCGGTTACGAAAGCGCAATGTCCCCCCGGGGCTTTTGCCTACAAAAGCACCTATGCACAATGTGCCAGCGGCTGCGGCGTATTACTTATAGGCTGGCCGGCTGGTGTACTCGTTAATATTTACGGCGGTTCGCCACTTACAATTATAACCAGCGCCGTTATTTCAGGCACACTGGGCAGCGGTGGCACCGGCGATGCATTTGTATGTGTGCCCTGTGATATACCACTTGTGTTTGCCGCACAAACCAACAATGCCACTACGGGTTGTGTTATTGCACTGATAGGTACTGTACCTGTTAAACTGAGCAATTTTTCTACCACAGCCAACGGTACAAAAGGCTATACCATAAAATGGACCGGTTCAAACGAAACAACGGGCACAAAATATACTGTTCAGCGTAGTGCTAATGGCAGAGATTTTACCAACCTTACAACTATAACCGCCGAGGATAATGGACAAGCTAGTAATCATTATGCTTATAATGATGATGCAGCTTTGGCCGGAAACAACTATTACCGGATAAAAACAAATGAGCTATCGGGCAGCGAAAGCTATTCAGAAATTGCATTGGTTAAAAAACAACAGCATTTCTCCATAAGCGTATATCCCAACCCGGTTGTGAATGGCTTTAAAGTAACCATTCCTGAAAAATTTCTGCCGGCAACTGTAGAACTGGTAAATAGCCTGGGGCAACCAGTATATTCTACCAAAACCATGCAGGCTACGCTTAGCATTGATAAGCTGCTGAAAAACGGTATGTATTCTTTAAGGGTTACAGGCAGCGATAATATCACTGTTACACAAAAACTGATTAAGCAATAGCAATAGTATTCAAAAAAACATGCACAAAAACGGGACATTAAATGTTCCGTTTTTTTTATTGGTTCAAAAGAGGCGTTACCGTAAAACCCTCCTTCCGCAGTAAACTGATTAAACCTGTATTACCGGGCAGATGGCCGGCGCCAACTGCTACAAATACACTTTGCTGAGGTAATAATTCTTTAAGTTGCACCAGCCAGTTTTGGTTACGCTTATCCAGTAATACCTCCTGGTATTCTTCGGCACCAAAATCTTTATCCTTAAAGAGCGTTTCTATCCTGGCAAGCTGCTGATTTTTATATACATCCAGCATCGTATCAAAATATTGGCGGTAACTGTCCATATTGTTTATGGCTTTTACCAACTCTTTGGCCTGCACCTCGTAAGGTATACTATCAAATACGGCAGATTGAAAAGCCAGTGTTTCAAGTCCTTTAATTTGCTTTTTGTATTGCTTCGACAGCTTTACCAATTCCTCTTCTACCCCACTGGTGGCTTTACAGGGCATTAGCTTTGGATACAGCAGGGCTATTAAAAAGTAAGGCTTCACATTTTCGAGCAAAGCAATGGGCATGTGCAGGCTGTCTTTAAAAAAATTGCTTAGGATACTATACTCCTCCGGTGTAACGAAGTGGCTGATTTTTTTACCCTCTTTCATTCGCATCATTAAAAAGCCTTTAAGCAGCATGGTGGGGTCGTCCATATCTAACTCCATATAAACAGTATCTGCACTTCGTATGGCCTGTTTAAGCTGGTTACTAAACTGTATATCCTCCCGGCACATTAAATGAAAAGTACCAAACAGGTATGATGGCTTTAAAATTCCCTTACCTTCTATTTGCCACAACAAAGTGTTTTCGTCATTATTTTTTACCAGCATTTCTGCAGGCTGTTGAGCTGCTGAAATTTGCCAGAATAACAAAGCCAATAAGTATAGACTGTACTTTGGTGCCATAATGCGATTTAAATCAGTGTTTCAAAATTCCATGCAGGCTGCCGCCTTTTTCAAATAAACGATCGATCTTTTTTTCAACAGTGGGATTGGTTTCCACAGCCGGTGCATGATGCGGCTTAATTCGGGCATCCAGCAGCAGCGGCCCATTGCAGCCCCAATGTTTATATTGTACAAATTGCCTGATGCCGTACATATCGTGTGAGGGGTTGCACCTTGTAAATGCTACCCACAAAAAATTACGCAGGCTGGTACTGGTAAAGCCGGTATCATCACATACAATCACCAGGGCAACTTCCTCACCATTGGCATTTTTTAAATCTGCATGTATCAGTTGCTCATTCAATATCTCAAATGCCTTAACAGCAGTATCATAATCAGTAAATTTTTCTGCTTGCAGGCAGAGGATTCCGGGCTGCACAAGTTGCGGATTGTAAAATCCCTTCAATGCTGTAAAGCATAACGGAACGCTTGTTGCCAGCCTGCGCTTCACTTCGCCATAAGCGGCCAGTACTACTTTGCTGCCACTGTTGAGTGCTGTACCGGAGTAGTCGAGCGTATCAATGGTTGTATTGGTATAAAAATGTACGTCCCTTGCAAAATCAATACGCTCCAATAAGTAGGTAAAAAAATTTTCGATATGCTGAGGATTGATAAAGACGGTATCATCTGCAGTAATGAATAAAAATTTTGCCAGGCTCAACTGTCCTTTACCTAATATATGATTGGCTATTGTGAGCAATTCGGCAGGTTGCTTTGCCGGAGCATAAGGTGTATAACGTTCGCTGCCGGTAGCTAACAGCAAAGGATGTACGCCTGCAGCATCCACAGCATGTACGGCCTTTAAACCCGGTATCTCCGCCTGCAAAGCACTACCGGCCAGTTCATGAATAAGTTCCCCAAAGCTGGTATCTTCCTGTGGCGGACGACCCACTACAGTAAAGGGCCAGATAGCATTTTTTCGGGCATACACGGCATGCACTTTCATCACAGGGAAAGGATGCTGCAGGCTGTAATAGCCAAGATGATCACCAAAGGGCCCCTCCGGCTTATTCACTCCTGTAAACACTTCGCCAGTAATGACAAAATCGGCATCGGTACTAATACAAAATCCATCCCGGTAAGTATACCTGAACCGCCTGCCACCCAGCGCCCCGGCAAAAGTCATTTCGCTTATCCCTTCGGGCAGGGGCATTACTGCGGCTACAGTATGGGCAGGAGGTCCTCCTGCAAATACACTCACTTTAAGGGGTATACCTTTTTTATTGGCAATGGTTTGATGCACGCCTATGCCGCGGTGCAACTGGTAGTGCAGGCCAACTTCTTCATTCAGGATATAAGCATTGCCCGATAGCTGTATGCGGTACATGCCCAGGTTGGCCTGCATAATACCCGGCCTTTCGGGGTGCTCGGTGTACACCTGCGGCAAGGTTACAAAAGCCCCACCATCCATAGGCCAGTGCAGTATTTGGGGAATATCCTGTATTTGTATTTTTTGAAAAAGCACAGGCCTGGAAACCGGGTTTTTCAGGGGCAGTGCTTTAAGTGCTGCCAAGCCGGTGGAAATATTTTTTAAGGGATTTTTTAGTGCCTTGATTGGGTCATTTTTCAGTTCAATCAACCGCTGTACCTTTGATAATGTATCCCGGAAAATAAATTTGCTCCGCTCTAAAGTGCCAAAAATATTGGATGCCGCCCGGAACTTACTACCCTTTACATTTTCAAACAGCAATGCCGGTCCACCGCTTTCGTGTACCCGTAAATGTATGGCCGCCATTTCAAGATGAGGGTCTACTTCTTCTTTAATTCTTACTAATTGATGATTTTGCTCAAGGTGAAGCAAACAGGCTTCTAATGATGTATATGCCATTCCAGGTTGTTTCGTTACAAATGTAAAACAACTGGATAGCAGAATGTTTGCAGCAGGCTACTAAATAAATGATTAAAATACGGGGCAGCCCAGCCTTGGTGTACCGGAATGGGCGCCATAATCGGATGGCAAACGAAAGCTTACAGCAATGCCACCAAAATAATACCAGTCTTTACTGCCGGGATTACCCCTACGGGTACCGGCAACGGGGTAAATAGCCCCCTGGCCCAGTTCGTCGGCCCTAAAAGCAAGGTCAACTGCCAACTGGCCATTATTTACCAATAGCTCATCCCTGTCGGCAAAAGTGGTACTAACATCATCTAAATAATCGGTAAATAATTTGCGAAAACCTCCTTCGAGCCGTATGCGTACATTTTCGTTTACGGCAAACTTAATACCACCGCCAAAGGGGATAGCCATTTGTGCCAGTGAATATTTTTTTCGGCCAAGATAAAAACCCTGCCCCTCGGTGCCCAGTGGCTGTAGGTTTACCCTTTGTCCTGTTTCGGTAATAGCGTAAGGGTTAAACTGGTAAAAGGCCAAGCCGGCAAAAGCATAAGGCGTTAAACCGTTTGTTTCGTACAGGTTAAAAAAATCGTACTCAACACCTAATTGCACTTCATATATGGGAGAGGTAAAGCTAAGGTTGCGGTTTTTATTCAGCCGGCCATTTTTATCGTGGCCGGTTACTTTACCATAGGTAAAAATTCCCCGCAGGTAAAGCTTGTCATTTATTTCATACAACAAACCGGCACCAAAAGCTGCCTGTGCACCCTGTGTGGTTATCTTTTTTTCCTGTAAATCGCCCTGGTAGTTAGTAAGGCCAAGTAATCCAACAACATGTAAGTTTTGGCCACTGGCTAATAATGTGGTAAAGGATAATATTAACCCTGCGAATAGTTTTCTCATACAATTTGAATAACGACAAAGATACTTCATGCTGTATGGATTGTGGCTGGTTTTTTGCACCCTATAGTTTTTCGCAAACATATATACGTTTTTATAGGCATTAAATAGTATAAAGAACCTACTACCTGTAAGCAAAAAATCAGCCGAAAATTGTATGCGACAAAATTTAATACTACCAGTTTAATTGCAAAGTATTGTTTCGCCGGTCAATATCAGCCATGCGTTTAGTGGGGTCTATTTCTACTTTTATAATCTCGGTTAGCCGCCGGGGAAATGATACGGTGTAGGTGGGTATAGTGTAGCCCCAGCTTTCATGCACTACAAAATCCTGTTTTGCCGTTTCGGCTTTTTTGGCAGCATACATAAGGCTTAAGGGTATGTGATGGATTGCAGTATTGCCGTCTTTAAAGGTGAGTTGCAAATCAATGGGCATTGGCATAGAGCCATTTCGTTTAAGTCTGATTTTTGTAAGCCCGTTTTCCTCCCACAGGCTATCGATGGCATAATCAATCGTTTTGGTGGTATACAGCATATAATCTTTATACCATTTTAACTGCATGCCGCTCACCTTTTCGGCTACCCGTATAAAATCGCCGGGTGTGGGATGTTTAAAAGCCCATTTATTGTAATACTCCAACATTATTTTTTCAAGGTTTTGCTCGCCAGTGATGTATCCCAACTGGTACAGGAATACAGCCCCTTTATAATAGGAGTTGGTATTATAAGCAAAATTGGTATTAAAGAAATTAGAAGGAGTGCTCATGGGCTCATCAAAGTTGCTGCGTGCCAGCCTGAAATACGCTTCATAATCCCTGGTAAAATCAATGCTGCTTTGTTGGCGTGCCCATGCCAAAGCCCTTGCCTGGGCATAATCAGTAAAACCCTCATCCATCCAGCCGTGAAGGTTTTCATTTGTGGCAAGCATCATCTGGTACCAGCTATGGCACAATTCATGAACGGCTGTTTCCAGCGATCCGTTTCGTACTAAGGTAGCCATTGGATATTCGGTGCCGCCGCCGCCACCATGTAAAAAAGAGTATACCGGGTAAGGATAGCGGCCAAATGTTTTGTTTAAAAAAGGTAAAATCATGGCACAGGTATCAGCAGTGGTATTCCAGAGTTTCTCTATAGCCGGATCATCTTTATAAATAAAATGCATCAGCGGTCCACCGGGCACTTTACGTGTCATGTGCTTATAATCCGGGTCGGCAGCCCATACAAAGTCGTGTATATTTTTTCCTGAAAATTTCCAGGTGCGTAGCTTACCTGTTGCAGGTTTCAATGGCGTGCCCTCTTTATCATAACCCCAACCAATAGCTGCTTTATTTATCAATTCGCCGGTAGCGCCTAATTTATACGTTTTATCAATAGTAATGTTCACATCATAATCGCCCCATACGCCATAAAATTCCATCCCTATATAGGGATCGGCATGCCAGCCGGCCTGGTCGTACTCCGCAATTTTGGGATACCACTGACCGATGCTGTACCTTACACCTTCGGCATTATCCCTCCCGGTACGGCGTGATAAGAGCGGCACCTGGCATTCGAACTCAGTATTAAAAACAGCAATAGCGCCCGGCACAATAGGCTTATCAAGCATTACCTGCAAGACAGTTTCGTACATTTTGGTTTGCTGAACTTTACCATTGAATAAAAACCTGCTGACAATGCAGTACCCCTCTTCCTCGGGCTTCATTTCGTTTATTTTTTTCCTGAAACGCCTGTCGTAATCATTAACAGGATTTCCATTCCTGTCGTTACCCACAATAATTTTTTCGGCGGCACGACCAGCCATATCCATCATACTGCCTGGCTTAAAAGCATTCCAGTACAAATGAATAAACAACTCTTTTAAAGTATCTGCCGAATTATTGGTGTAAGTAATATGCTGCTTACCGGATATTTTATTAGTGGCAACATCCAGTTGTACATCCATTACATATTTAATACGCTGCTGCCAGCCCTGTGCCCCTGCAGGGGCAATGCCATTTAAAAAAAATACACCGGTGAGTAACACAATAAACTTTTGCATAGCCGCTTTTTTAATGGCTGCAAAATTCGTGAAAACTAACTAACAAAAAAAAGTGGGAATGTTAAAAGCAGTACAGCACACAGGGCACAATGGCACAATAACGTAAGTGGATGAAACTATCGCAGGAATGTTCAGCACATTGCCGGTTAAATGTAACCGGCAGGCTGAACAGAAGAGATTAATGAAGAAGGATTATTTTAAACGGGTAAAATCTGAACCGCTAAAAAGCTTTGCCAGATCTGTATTATGTGTTTTGTGCCATTCTTCTATTTTAGATTCAGACACAATACGCCAAAAGTTTTTGGCTTTCATTTCTTCATAATCATTGCCCTTTATAAAGAGGCCGGTAATACTGTTGCGCTGCCTGAAAAATATATTCACAGGACGATCAAGGATGTCTTTAGACTCTACATATTTACCAATCAATTCAGGTGTCATCTTAAAAAATTTAAACAGTATAAAATGAAAACTGCCCGGTTAATGACCGGGCAGTTTCAATATCGGTGATTACCAGCTTTTAGAGAAAGATTGCCTTTTGGCTGGTCTTTCTTCTTTTGGCCTTGCTTCGGCTACCCTCATGGTACGGCCATCAGCTACAGAACCATTCAGTTCTGCAATTGCTTTGTTAGCTGCTGCATCATCAGACATTTCTACAAAGCCAAAGCCTTTGCTGCGTTGTGTAAATTTGTCTGTAATTACCCTGGCAGAAGTTACTTCGCCATACTCTTCAAAAAAACCTTTTAAGTCTTCATCTTGTACATTGAAGCTTAAATTTGAAACATAAATGTTCATGCTTAAAAAAAATTGTAAATTATAAATCTTGAGATAAAAGCAAAGAAAGGAAGACTATAAAGCAGCAGGTATAATAGCAGCGGATAAAATCATTCGACTGTAAATTGCGATAAACTCAAATTAACGGTGCAAATATAAGGTATATATCCCTAACCAGCTTTTTTATTTTACGGCTACTGAAATCGCAATCATTTTTCTGCTTTATTAAAGTGTAACCTGATGCCTACAGTAACACAATTTTTTCAATTATATCACCGGCACAAATTACATCCAGCACATCCATGCTATCTGCATCGGTAAGTATGCCAAATGCTGTATGTACGCCATCGAGGTGCTTGGTATTACTGCGGTTATGACAGATAAAAAATTGTGAGCCACCGGTGTTGGGGCCACGATGTGCCATTGATATTACACCCCTGTCGTGCCGCTGTTTTGGCGCATTGGTTTCGCAAGCTATGGTATAACCCGGACCACCATTGCCGATACCATTGGGGCATCCACCCTGTATCATAAAACCCGGAATTACCCTATGAAAACTTAGCCCATTGTAAAAACCATCTGCCACAAGTTTTTTAAAATTATTTACGGCTATAGGTGTTGCATCATCGTACAATTCAAAATGCATTTCGCCTTTACTGGTAAAAAATGTTCCTCTTGTTAAAGTAATATCACTCATTTTTTTTTTGCAAAAGTAAAACTATGAGTTGATACAGCGGAAGAACTGCCCTATTTACGCCTTGCATCAATATTTTGAAAGAAATAAGCCCTTACTGTATTCGTGTTCCTGTAACTATTGGGTACAGATAACTGCTGAAAAAGATACATATATCCAAACTGAAGGTTTGTATTTTCGGTAAACTGGTATTTAAACCCTACAAACAGCCGGTTCTGATCAAAATAATTGTGTACAATATTTTTACCGAAATTAATATGTACTTCATCATTTAGTATTACCGACCAGCTATTGGCAACTATACCTTTTTTGCTTAAGGGAATATCGTACCAAAAATTATAACGGGCACGCCAGGTAAAAACATAATCTTCGGATAGTTCATCGTCGTTTTTTACCCTTCGTTTAAACCGTTGTTCCAGCCTGAACCATTGCATCATGCGCTTATGGCCATATTTAGTATGCCATTGCAACTGCTGCCAGGGCCTGTGCTCCGGTACCGAAATATTGCGATGCCCGCTTGCCGGAAAATCGTTTACATACGCATAGCCTGCCGTAAGCTTTGCCGCATCGCTGATATAATAGGTAAGCCCTGCCCTTACAAGTCCCTGCGATAACCCCTCTACAAAATCTTCCTTGGTACGCAGTTGTGCCTCGGCCCATATCCCCCACTTGTTGCTAAACCTGGTTTGATTAAAATACCCTATCCAGCTACGGCTGATGGTTTCGGTTTGCTTTACCTGCTGCGCCTTTGTGTACAGGCTAAATAAAAGCATTACTGTTATGATAAATTTCCGATGCATAAAAAAATTACAAATTATACCTGCTGCATTTAATGAGCATACAACTGCTGCTGTATGCCAAAACGCAACACATCCTGGTTATCCATTAGCCTGGCAGCGCCAAACCACTGAAATATTTTAATATACTGAAATTGAAACTGGGTATTTGCCGACAGCCTGCAATTTACAATTACAAAGCTGCGGTTCTGATCAAAAAAACGGTTATCGCTAATGTAATTGATGTTTGCCATTACTTCATTACCAACATGTACGTCTATACCATTAAGAAAAACCGGCAAAATACCTTCCAGCCGGTAACGCAGGCGCTCCCTGTGTTCATACGCATTGAGTTTGCTGGTGCCACTGGTTTTTTGCAAAAATCTTTGTTCCAAACGCAGGCGCTGTATCACCCCCAACTTTTTACCATGCAATTCCAGCAACACTTCTTCAAAAGGGCGCCACTCATTGGGCAGCACCATCTCCTCATCTACATACCGCACTGTACTAAACCACGAAAAGCCTGCACCTACAGCTACCTTCCTATTTAAGCGATAGTAACCTTCGGTACGAAGGGCAAACTGTGCCCACTGTGTTGCCCAGCCCCTTGAGCGTATTTGCACATCATTAAGTATGCTCCAACGGCTGATAAAACTTATTGAATGATTATAATTAAACCAAAGCATACGGGTATGTGTACTGCTTTGCTGTGCCTGCAGGGATTGTAAAAACAACGTAACAATAAACGCAAACAGGTATAGCCGGTTTAGGTAAAAACTATTTTTCATGAATTAGCTGCAAAAATACAGCTATGCAGTTATTGAAGATACAAACACAACCTGCTGACGCCACGGATGGATTCGAACCATCGTAAAAAGTTTTGCAGACTTTGACCTAACCACTCGGCCACGTGGCATTTTAAAAGGGCAGCCCTGGGAACAGGGCTGCCGAAAAGGTGAACCTGACAATTGCCTCCGCACAGGAGGACTATTATGCTATGCTTAACCAAATAAAAAACTTTCCAGTGCAACAACTGCTACAATAATGCAGCATTTGTTTTTACGGGTTTCAAATGCAGCCAGCTCACCATAACTCATGTAAGCCTAACCCGTTTGTTATAATTTTAAACCGGCAAAATTATAGCGCAGTGTTACACCATAAGTTCGCTGATCGCCAAGTACACCTGCATAATGCCCTGCATTACCACCGGCAGGAAGCAATTGTTCGAAATAATTTTTATCCAACAAATTGCGCCCCCAAATAAAGGCTGAAAGACCATTATTAGATTTGAAGCCTACCCTTCCATTCAGCAGGAAATAACCGTCAACATTCAAGTAAGCTGAAGGAGAAGCACTGGAAGAGAAGGATGAACGATAGAATCCATCTGCTGCCAGAAAAAACTTGCCCGCCTTACCCAAAAATGCAGCAGGCGTGGTAAATTCACCGCCAAGCGAAGCAGACCATTTAGAAACACCCGGGAGTGGGCCGCCGGAAACGTCTTTAAAGGCTACCTGTACACCGTTCTCCGTTTTACCCGTTTCTTCTAATGGAAGCGGCGCATTAGTAAATTTCACATATTTTGCATTGGTATAAGCAGCAGCACCATAAAAATAAAAATGAGTACTAGCCTTATAACTACCATCAAATTCAAGACCATTTACCTTAACCTTATCTGCATTGGCAATATATCCACGGTTTACGCCCAGTTCGGCGGCCTGCACATTAGTCTGATAATCCTCTATATCAGAATTATGATAGGTGAGGTTTAAAATTAGATCATCCAAAAGGGTTGTTTTTACACCAAGTTCATAATGCCTGGTATATTCTGGCCTAATTACAGCAAGTGAAGTATCTGCTGCACCGTTTCTGGTAGGCAACCCTGCCACATTCACACCAACGGGTTTAAAGCTGGTAGAATATGTTGCAAATGCATTAATTCGTTTAGTTGGCTGATAAGATACCGTAAGTTGGTAGGTAAAGTTTTTTTCATTTGCCTCTGCGTCATAAGACTGGCTGGAATAAACCCCATTTTTTATGCCTTGAAGCGCTATTTTCTCAGCAGTTGATCCATTGTAAGTTGCTGTATCCAAACCACCTGTAGCTACACGCCTATAATTAACATCTTTGGTATCAAGATTGTAGCGCAAGCCGGGCAGAATGTGAAACTTTTCACTCACGGCAAAATCGAGGTTGCCAAATGCCGCAGCACTTAGTGATTTTATGGAGGCATTTGTACGAATGCCATAGCCTTCCAGCAGCCCCGGGGTTCTCCATAAAGCACTGGTACTGCTTTGTGAAAAACGCCATTGATCTTTTCCGGATTCCTCAGTACCATCTATTTTAACTTCCTGTCCGATAACAAACACACCAACCACGCCACTCAGTTTTGTTGAAAAATCACCAGCATAACGCACCTCCTGCGACCAGCTTTTGTGTGTTGCCGGATTCTGCGATTTTGACAGCGCCTGCAGGCCGGTAAAATCCCTGTCGTTGGATGGACGCCAGTCCCAGTAGCGCCAGGCAGTAGTGCTGGTAAGGGTACCATTACCAATTTTAGAATCCACATTTGCAGTTGCACCACCAAGATCGTTGCCGGAATTCCACGGTGAATCATGATCAATAACACGATCAAATGGATTGGAACTTGGAAGCTGATAATTTAGATCAGCAATGATATTATTGAACTGGCGGTAGGCTGGTCGTAGTGTGGGCGCTACACCAGCTACCACCTGGGCATAACCATCGGGCCGCTGGCGGGTATTATCACCAGATAAAGTAACCACAGTATTATCAGATACATTCCACAACAACTGGGCCCTGAAGCCTAAGTTATTGATATCGTTAGTTGCTTTATTGGTAGCAATATTTTCAATCAACCCATTCCGCTGTGTGCCCGAGAAAGAAGCACGAACTGCAAGCTTCTTACTAAGGGGACCTGTAAGAGAAGCCTTAGCTTGAACGTAACCAAAATTACCATAACTCACTTCAAAATTTCCACCCGGTGTAAAACTCGGCCTGCGGGATATGATGTTAATAGCGCCAGATGTAGTATTCTTTCCAAACAAAGTACCCTGTGGCCCTCTAAGCACCTCAATACGTTCCACATCAATAAAATCTAAAGTGGCAGCGGCAGGGCGTGCATAATAAACTCCATCCACATAAATGCCCACGCCAGGATCAAGCCCATCATTGGTTAACCCAAATGGCGAGCCCAAGCCACGAATATTTACACCAGTATTACGTGGATTGGATGTATAAAGCTGTAAAGAAGGAACAAATTCTTTAACCCGGTTCACATTAAATGCACCAGATTCATCTATTTGTGCCCCACCTACCACCGAAATGGGAATCGGCACATCCTGCAATATTTCCTTACGACGGCGTGAGGTAATTACGATGGTATCACGCTGAAATAATGTGGCGAGTTGAATTGATAAATCATTTGTTGGATTGCTTTTTACAACATAACTCTTTTGTTCATAGCCTGCAGAAGAAATTAAAATTGTAAATGGTGCTTTTTGGCTGGTAACCAGAGTAAATTTACCGGCAGAATCGGCTGTTACACCAACTTGGGTTCCCTTGATAAGAACACTGGCATAAGGAATCCCCCGATTGTTTTCATTATTAATACTTCCAGATATTTGAGCAGCAGCCAGTAACGGCAATAAAAACCCCGTCAGAAGAAAGAAATGTTTCATGTATTTGATTTGGTTGATTAGAAAAATATTCTCTACTTTTTTAGTAGACTAAAAGTGTAAAAAAAATCAGCATGTACTGTTGCAACAGCAACATCGACCGTACAGTGAATGATAATGATTTTGGAGTAAAAGCCAGTTCATGTTTCAAATTTGAATGCAAATAAAAGCCAATAAAAATAGTCTACCAAATTTATAGACTTGTTTTTTATATTTTTTTTAGCGTTTGTAAAACCACTGCCGATAAGGCATTGAGGCACAAATAAATAATCTACTATTTTTATAGAGTTTACATATGCAAAAAAAGAAGGCGCAGAATAAAGAGGTTAAAACGCAATCGATACCAGTTGAAGATTCGATCAACAAAAGTAACCGGATCATTTGCTTCAACAGGTTAAAAAAACTAATTAACCATCTTTTTTTTAGATGTATAGCTAAGGTATGCCGTATAGAGCAAGCCGGTAATCATTAAAAAATCGGTACGACCTTCATGGGCTGTTACCCAAAATCCTTTAGTTAAAAGTGTGGGAATTTTAGTAAACCAAACCGCACCGCCCATGATAATTAGTAAAATTGATGCAGCAATAAGTCTTTGAAATTGCAGTAACAGAAATAAACCTGCAACGATTTCAATACCTCCGGTAACATACCCGGTAATTTCCGGGAATGGCACACCAATTTTTTCAAATCGGCCTGCACCTACTTCTGATGCGAATAAAAATTTTTGGATCCCCTCCGAAATAAATACCAACCCAACTGCAGTTGGAATTAAATTTTCAATTTTAAAAGAAAAGGCCATATATATTAAATGTAACTGGGTTTAATTTTAAAAATATCCTTAAGTGCCCTTAAGGCTGCATGATGCCCACACATGCCATGCACACCTCCGCCCGGTGGTGTGGACGATGAACAAATATAAAGTCCTTTTAAAGATGTGCGGTAAGGTGAGCGGCGCAGTGCAGGCCGGGTAAATAATTGCCGGATATCAATGATACCGCCATTAATATCCCCGCCAATATAATTATTGTTGTATGCCTCCAGTTGTTCAGTATTAAAGCTGTGCCTTGCCAGAATCCTGTCTCTGAAACCTGGTGCAAAACGCTCCACCTGTTGCTCTATTGCTTCTGTCATATCTCTAACAGAGCCATTAGGCACATGGCAATAGGCCCAGGCAGTATGTTTGCCGGCCGGCGCTCTTGTATCATCAAAAAGCGATTGTTGTGCAAAAAGCACAAAGGGCTTATTCACATATTTCCCTTTTGCAGTTTCACTTTCTGATGCCGCTATTTCTTTATAGGAATTACCGATATGAATGGTTCCAGCCTGCCGGCAGCTTTCAGCTAAAAATGGTGGAGCCGCATCAAGCGCCCAGTCTATTTTAAAAACGCCCATGCCATAACGATACCGTTTTAGCTGCCATTTGTATACACCCGATAAGCGATACCCCGCTATTTGTAATAACTGTGCTGGCGTAACATCCAGCAATACCGCTTTTGATGCAGGCAATTGTTCTAATGCAGCTATATGCATACCTGTTTGCACTTTTCCACCAAGTGAAATAAAATAAGCCTGCAAGGCATTGGCGATTTGCTGAGAGCCTCCTTTTGATATAGGCCAGTTGTACAAGTGTGCAACACTGAGTAATACCAGGCCAATAGCGGCAGAACTAAGATTGGAAAAAGGTTGTATTGCATGCGCCGCCATACCTGCCCACAAACCTTTTGCCTTACTGGTAGAAAAACCGGCGGCAATACTACTGGCAGGTTTCAAAGCATGAATACCAAAACCAGCTAATAACATCGGATGCCGGGGAATAGAAAGTGGCGCCAGTACATCTTTATCAATCAGGGGCCATTTTTTTACCAAAGGCTCAATAAGTGCCAGGTACTTTTTTTCGTCTACACCTAATTGTGATGCAGTACGTACAATATCCCTGTGCAAAAATGCTGCCGTACCATCATCAAAGGGATGCGCTGCTGCAATGGGTGGGCTAATGTATTGCAGGCCGTATTGGTGCAGGGGCAAACTCCGGAAAAATGGCGACCCGGCAGCAAGGGGATGGATGGCCGAGCAAACATCATGCTTAAACCCGGGCAGTGTAATTTCCTGGGTTCTTAAACCACCGCCTATTGTATTTTTTGATTCAATCAGCAATACCGAAAGCCCCTGCTGCTGTAATGTAATAGCTGCTGCTAACCCATTTGGACCTGAGCCTACTACTACAGCATCAAAATCATTTTGCATACTACAATTAATCTTTCGGTGTACTCCCTGATGACTAAAAAAATTAAAAATGGCTGCTGACACGGGTGCCCAAATCATACACCCTTTGATTAGGCAGCAGCCGGGTTAATATACTTGAACCAATTGCAGATCGATACCCGGTAGCACAGTGTACCAAAACCGGCTTACCTTCAGGCAAGCGGCCGTATTGTGCCTCCAATTCATTAAGCGGTATGTTTACTGCAGATGGGAATATTTTATGTTGTGCAAATTCTTTAGCCGAGCGTACATCTACAATGGTATAAGCCGAAGTATTTTTTTCAAAATCACTGATATCTAATTCAAGCGACTGCTCACCACTGGTACTGTTATATACAAATGCTGCTTTCACCAGGTATTCATAACCTATTTTTGCTGCTTTTCCAAGCAGTGAAAGCAAAGCCGGCTTATCCGCTGCCGTTAGATAAAAGCCTTCTTCAGGATGCACAATGCTGCCAAGCCAGGTTTCAAACTTACCGCCATCCGGAATATTGTAAGCATTTTTTAAATGAGACTTTTTATAGAGCTCCTCCGGCCTTGCATCAATCACAATATCACCAGGTGCAGGCAAAAAATTATCTGCCTCAAATAGCACTGCGGCAAAAGCTGCATCAAAATTTTCGGCTCCTTTTATATTTAAGGCCACATCGTATGGAAAGTAGGCTGGCACTTCCGGCAGGTCGGAAAGTATAAGGGAAACAAATTCCTTTTCGGTTCTTTTTTCAAAAGCATAATTATGTACTTTTTCGTAACCGATTGTTGACTGGTCGGCATCTCTTATAGATTTGCCGCACAATGAACCGGCACCATGGGCAGGATATAAAATTACATCGGCAGGGAATGGGGCAAACTTATTCCAGATGGTATGATACATTTGGGCAGCTAATACCTGCCGTTGTGCAGGCACATCACCTGAATACTCTCTTAAATCAGGGCGGCCCACATCACCAATCAGTAATGAGTCGCCCGAAAAAACCGCCACATCTTTACCATGAGCATGCAAAATGGCTGATATGCCATCTGGTGCATGACCGGGAGTATTCATTGCCCTAAAAGATATACCGGCAGACACAGGAAGTATATCACCTTCATCAAAAGGAACAGAAGTGTAGTGTGTTTTTGTTTTGCCTGAAGTATATACAGCCGCTCCTGTAAGTTTATGCAATTGCAGGTGTGCACTTACAAAATCAGCATGCGGATGTGTTTCAATTACTGCTATAATCCTGGCTTTTTTATGAGCAGCATAATCGAGGTACGTCCCGGGATCTCTTCCAGGATCAACCAGTACAATTTTATCATCAACAGTTACCGCATACGAAAAATGCGCCAGGCCCTTATCCTTAAACTGCTTTACCTCCCAGCCTGCATATTGCTTTGCCTTACTAAAAATGGTTGAAGCAAATGCATCGCTTCCTGCTGCACTTAAAAGCAGGCCTCCTTTTACAATGCCCGACACAAATTTTCGTCTTCGCATGCTGTATTTATTGTACAGTAAAATTAATAGTATCTACACCGGTGTTGTTATTTTTTTTGCCGTAAGCATACACCGTTACCTGGTAGTTGCCTTTACCATCTGCCTGCAAAGCGCCTTCAAAAATATTAGGCTTGCCGGTAAGCTGTAAAGGCACTTCTTTAATAGTAATTCCTTCTTTTTTAATGATAGCCACAACATCTATTTCATCTGCATCCCATACCCCTCCTTTAGTAATGGTACAACCACAAAGCATGGTAAGGCTTGCTTTAAAATGCACTATACCATTTTTTAAGCTGTCGGCTTTAATGGTTTCATGTGTTGTTGGCTGTATAATATCAAGCACATATCCGGGCAGTTCAATAATAAGCCCTTCGCCACCTATATCCTTACCGGGAATAAGCCAAAGCTGTGCCGAGCCCTTTATGGCTGCATTTTTCCTGTTTACCGGGGCAACTACTTCTACATCCACAAACAAAGGATCGGTGATATCGATAGTAGCCTCAAACTTTGCTGTTTTATTGTCGGTTACTGCCTGCCCTCTTTTGAGTGGTGTTTGCAACAGCAACTCCGTACTGCCCGAGCTTCCGGTTGTAAGCCCTTTAGATAAAACTTCGCCGGTAAGATTGTTTTTTATCACCACATAAGCACCTCCTATGCCGGTACCAATAAATTTGGCATCTTTCGATTTTACCCTAACAACAAGTTTGGTAGGCGTGGCCCTTACACCCAGCACCATGCTGAATAATATAATTAATAGCAAAAAGCTTTTTTTCATCTCTGTTTTATTTTTATTGTTCCTGGTTACTTCTTTTAATTTCTATAGGAAAGGGACGCTCAATTTTATCAAGCACTACGTATAGCGATTGTTTCTTTTCGTTTTGTCCTTTAAGAATAATACGGGTATCCGAAGGACGTTCATAACTCCAGGTGAAGAGTGGTTTTTCGGGCTTCTTTTTTCCATCTCTTTCTGCCCTTCTTTGATTGCGCCGTTCACGCCTTCCCCTACCCTGGCGTTCGCCTTTATTTTTGTCGGTGAGATACAATACTTTTTTTATGGTATCTGCTTCGTAGTATAAAAAACGCTGCCCGCCTGCAATACCTGCAAGCTCGTAGTTTCGGTCTACATCTTTTTCGCTTGGTGTACCATTGGCCAACGAAATGCTAAAAGGCTTGTTGACTTTATATACCAGTGTGCTCCATTTTTCAAATATGACTGATTGCCAGCGTACCGAATCGAGCGGATTAAAAGGAATTACCTCATCATTAAGCCTGAACTCCGTTACATTGTAATAACCGGCAGCATTGGATAAGCCGGGTGTTACAGGCTCTTTAAGATAGCCCTGGTTATAATGCACATCGTAGCGCAGGGCTCCATACACTATTGTAAATAGCAACACAAATGCTGCCTTTACCGAATAAGCTATCAGTTTCTTTTTCTTTGTATCCCACACCGGCTGATACAATGCAAGAGTGGTATCCTTTTTTTGAATAAACAGCTTCCACAAATCCCTGAGGTACGGTATCAACAGTATTACTGAAAACAGTACAAAAAAGGAGCTGTACACATGCACCCCACCATCATATCCAAAATTGGCATGGGCAATATTGAATAATACACCTGCATTAATAAGTGCCCCTATAAAGATGGTGGGTCTGAAAAACATTAAAACACCTCCAATTACTTCAACCCAGCCCAGTAATACCTGGTACCAAGTAGAGATGCCCACATGCTGCCAGTAAATTTTGTATGTGTTATAATCTCCGAAATCGGTAAGAAAATTTGAAAGTGATGGGTAAGGCATCTGCATGGGATACACTTTTAAAAAGCCAAAAGCAATAAGCCCAAGTGCAATGCGATAGCGGATAGCCACCCTTGTCCAGTAGTATAATTTATTATAGCTTATTCTTTTACTTTTACGCACAATCAACGTCCAGATAAGGGCAATAACAATTGCTGCCGCTGCGGCTGCACCCCAGTTCACATAAGCAGCCAAACCCCAACGGCCACTTTCGGTTGATACCTGGAATATGTTAGTACGATAGCCTGCTATTGATGACAAATACCAGAAGAAGGATTTTGATTCGAAGAATTGTGTGTACCAATCGGGGTCGATGGGCAACAACATTAAAGCGGTAAAAACAAAAAGGATACGAAACAAAAATTTCTCCCACCAGGTCCACCCGGACCCTGCTGTACCTGCAGCGTTTGCACTTGCCTGTGAAGCCGTATAAGTTAAGGTTACTGTTGACATATATAATATTTTGAAGGATAGCTTTAGTTAATTACAACGGGATTGCGTCTGCCTTTATCAAGCAGGTAATTTTTATTTACCCTGCCCAACACTACCTGCAGGCGATTACCCTGTGCATCCACCCCACCGAGGTGAATGCTTGCAGTGTCGGGCCGGCTTACTGAAAAACTGATGGTATCTGCCTTATCATTATTATTTGTAAGGAAAATTTTTCCATCGTTCTCCCGGTAAGTATAAAAACTGCGGGCACCGTTGCCGGCAGATTGATAATTTCTTGCTGCATCATTCCTGTACTTTACTTCTGGCAATGAGAAATCAATAGTGGCTAATTTATTTTTGCGTACACTTAATACATTCCATTTTTCAAAAACCACATCACGCCACCTCACCGTATCGGTAAGTGAATACTGGTGTGTACTGTCATTGTACCGGAACGTATCCACATTATAAAAACCGGCAGCGCCATTTAACCCTGGTGTATTAGGATATGGCCAGCTATCGGCGAGGTAGCTGCTAAGGGTAAGTGAAAATAAAGTGAGTGTAAATAGCAGGAAAGCAGCCCTTGAAAGATTTCGCCACTTCAAAAATTTTACTGAGGCAAAGGGGCGAAATTGTTCGGCAATTACTTTTTTTCGTAACACCAGTAATTTGTAAAGCCTGGGTACATCATGTGCCAGCAATACAAATGCAATTAACAGCAGGTAAGTGCTGTACAGGTGGTCGCCCAGTTGGTAAGCAAAATTGGCCAGTACAATATTTACCAGTACAAATGCCGTAGTAATGGCACCAAATAATACCGATGGCCGGTACAACAGCAAAAAACCACCAATAATTTCAATGGCACCGATGGTTTGCTTATAGCCTGCTGATGCTACCGCAGTGGAATGATAATATATTTTCCAGGGTAAAAAATCACCGTATGGTGTGTGCAGATCGCTTATGGATAGTGCTGGAATCTGCACGGGTATCAACAGTAAAATACCGTAAGCGATGATTCCAAGTGCCAGCCGGTATCGTAACACCACACGGCTCCAGTAATATAAGTCCTGGTGTGCTGTTCGCTTATCAAACTTTTGCCATAGCACAGCACCTGCAATGGCTACCACTAAAGCAACAAACCATCCGGCAAAGCTTTTTAAGCCCCAGTTTGAAAGATGTACCAGCCCCGGCTTATGATAAGTGAGCTGAAAAAAATCCTGGAAATGGAAGCTGAATCCCAAAAGATTGAGGTAATAACTTGCATTAAAAGGTATTGTTAGCAATAACAAGAACAGGAATACTATTTTAAAAAGCAGTAACTGCCAGTACTTCCATGCTACTTCACCCTGTTGGTTTATAGATGAACTGCTCATTTTTTTGTGTTTAAAATGAAATAGAATTAGTTGGTGTAGCTGGGATTTTGTTCCAGGTTAGGAGCATCTGCAAGCACCTCCCTGAATGGTATGGGCAGCAAAAGTTTATCGGCATTTGTAATGCCAAGCACCGATGCAGCCCTGCCTGTACGCACCAGGTCGTACCAGCGGTGATTTTCAAAAGCAAACTCTACCCTGTTTTCGTTTTCAATAGCCAGTAATAAATCATTTTTACCATTTACAGGTAATGCTGCAAGCCCGGCTCGTTCCCGTATGGCATTAAGGTCGGCAGTAGCTTCGGTTAATTTATCAAGGTTAGCATAGGCTTCGGCCCTGATTAAATACAATTCAGCAATCCTGATAAGAAATGCAGGGTCGGTGCCCGGTGTACGGTAATAAAGGTTACCATACCAGTCTTCGATACCACTTACAACTGCTTTTTGTAACAGCGAACTTCTTGTACCACCAATTAATGGGTTATTCAGCAATTCGGCAATTTGCAGTGTCGGCCGTATCCAGCCCACTCCGCCTTTAGTGGTAGGCAGCCATTGCGAAGACTGGTTATTGGTAACTGTGGAAGTATAGTATAGCTCTAAAACAGATTCTTTTGTATTGGAAGCGCTGTTGGCAAAGAAGCTGTTATAGGGTTTCAGCAAATCATAGTTCGTTTTATCCTCTATTAGCTTTGTGGCAAATTCCACGGCTTTATCCCATTGCTTTTGATACAGGAATAATCTTGCTTTTAGTGCCCATACTGTTTTTCGTGTTGCCCTAATCCTGTTAACGGTATTGGGCAGCAGCGCTTCAGCGGCATCAAGATCATCCTGCACCTGTTTGTACGTTTCAGCAAGTGTGCTGCGTTTAATAACCGGGCGGGAAGCAGGGCTGGTAACAGGTTTTAAAATAAGCTGTACACCACCCCAGGTACGGCCAAGGTCGAAATAAGCAAGGGCACGTACAAAGTAGGCTTCGCCTATTAACTGGTTTTTTACTGCTTCGGTAAAGGTGGCCGTTACCGGAAGTTGAGGAATTTTTTCAAGCGCATTATTGGCCCTGTTAATGGTATTATAAATACCCGACCATGAAGTGGCCAGTGCGCCAAGGTCGGACTTCACATCATGATTGGTAAGTTGCCGGTTAACTGTTTGTGAGCCGGTGTACTGTATATTATCGCCTGAAAAAAAGCCCAGTGTTTGAAAGGTGTAACCGTAATAAGCATTTGATGACAACTGGTTAAAAATTCCCCGTACGGCAGTACGAGCCGAGTTTTCATCTACAATTGTAATATCATCTGATGTAGATTCTTTAGGCGCTACATCCAAAAATTTTTTGCAGGATGTAAGGGTTACAGTAGTTATTAATAATGCTGATATAAAAAGTTTAGATTTCATTGCATTGCGTATTTGAGTATGTTATAAAGTAATGTTGAGGCCAAACTGGTATCCTTTAGGTTGTGGTGGAGTACCAAACGAGCCAAGCCCCTGTGCGTTAGGATCGGAAGTAACATTTGATTCCGGATCGCCGGTGTATTTAGTCCACAGCTTCAGGTTAGTGCCAACAAAGTATATTCTTGCAGCAGCTATTTTAAGCCGGTTCAACAATGATTTAGGCAGGTTGTAGCCAACAGAAATTTGTTTCAGGCGTACAAAAGAAGCATCTTCAAGGTACCTGCTGTTTTGATCAAGTGTATAGTTATTACCCACAGCAGTTAACCTGGGTACATCGGTAATATCACCTGGTTGTTGCCAGCGGTTAAGCAGGTTTTTAAATACTCCGCCGCTTAAAGGATTTCGTTCCCTGAAATAACGCTGAAGGTTAAGTGAATAATTACCTTCCTGGAAAGTAAATAATACGCCTACATCCAGGCCCTTATATGAAAAACTGTTGGTAATGCCGCCGTATGCTTTGGGATAAAAGCTTTCGATAATCTGCCTGTCTTCTGCAGTTACATTGCCATTGGCATCCTGGCCGTCAAAAACGGCATTACCTGTTTGAGGATCTACATAAAGCTGTTTGTACAGCCAGAAGGAATTGAGAGAATAGCCTTCTTTAAGTATTACCCAGTCCCTGGTGTACTTTGTAATTTGTGTAGGCAGTTTTTCAATTTTATTCCGGTTGCCGGATATATTAAAATTGGTTCTCCAGGTAAAGTTGGTAGTACTAATGTTGGTTGAGGTTACATTAAACTCAAAGCCATTATTACTGATTTCGCCAACATTAGCCCAGTAAGTAGAAAAACCCGTTGAAGAAGGTATGGGCTGTTGCAGTAAAATACCGGTTGTGTATTTACGGTATACATCAAATGTTAACGAAAGCCTGTCATCGAGTACCGAAAAATCAAGGCCAAAGTCGCTTTGTGCGGTACGTTCCCACTGCAGGTCATTATTGCCCAGTTGCTGTGGCCCAATACCTGCCTGTGGTGTGCCTGATACATCAGCATAGCTGCTACCACCCGACCATAAACCACGGGCTGCAAAATTATCTATACCGGACTGGTTGCCTGTTATACCATAAGAAAACCTCAGCTTTAATTCACTCAACCAAGAGGCATTTTTCAAGAAAGACTCTTCCTTAACACGCCAGCCAACAGAAGCGGCAGGGAAATAACCCCAACGACTGTTAGTACCAAATTTGGAAGATGCATCGGCCCTTACCGTAGCTTCAACAAAGTAGCGGCTCGAAAAATTATAGCCTGCCCTTCCAAAAAATGAAGCCAGTGTATACTTCGTCCATGCCTGTGATGATGTTTGTATCGATGCGGATGAAATTAATTTATAATTATCGTTTGCAAATCCGGTACCCGTAGCCGAAGTAAGGGATAATGTACTACTTTGAATAGAATTGCCTGCCAGCAGGCTCAGGGTGTGTTTATCAAACTTTTTGAGGTAGGATAAAGTTTGTTCGTTTATCCATGTCGAATTTTGAGTATTGGCAGATACTGCCTGTCCGTTTACTGCCCTTCCTATACTTGTTTTTGTGTTCCAGTATTGCGATTCATTGTATAAATTATAATCTACATTCAGGCTGGTTTTAAATTTCAAACCATCGGCAAGTTGAGCTTCGGCATGTACACCACCAACATAGCGAAGGCTTACGGTGTTTACATCGTAATTATCAATCAGTATATAAGTATTATCGCTGCCAATTGAAGTAAAGCCGTCGGCCTCAAACTTTGGCGAGTACGTAGCAGTTGAAACAGCAGAGTTCCATAAGCTTACCTGTGGGCCATCACCGGTACGGGCCTGGTTCCTGTATGTACGAGAGATGTTATTGGTTAATCCAAAGCTGATTTTATCCGAAAGTTTTTGATCGTAATTAAACTTTAAGTTGCCTCTTGAAAAATTGATGACTTTAAAAAAAGCGTCCTGCTGGGTAAAGCCTGCGCCAAAATAATACCTTGAGGTATTGGTACCACCCTGAATTGATAAATTGTAATCCTGCACCCTTCCTTTTCGAATAAGGTCAGAAACCCTGTCGTAGGTTTGTTGTTCTTCGGGGAGACCACGGCCACCTTGTGATACAGGGCGAAAAGGCCGGTTGTTAAAATTTTGATTTAGAGATGGCCTGTCGATACCTGAATTAATCCAATATTCATTAGCCAGCTCAGCAGTTTCAGGCCCTGATGCCAATGGGGGCAAAGTGGATTTATCAGCTTCTACCCACCCGTTTGAAATATCAAAAGTAATTTTTGGCTTACTATTGAATGTACCTTTTTTAGTGGTAATAATTACCACGCCATTAGCACCCCTTGCACCATATATAGCTGTAGCGGATGCATCCTTTAATACTTCAATACTTTCAATATCGGCGGGATTAATATCTGTAAGCGGAGAAGATGTTCTGCCACCCAGGTTGGTAGTTTGCAAACTGGTGTTATTCAAAAACACCCCGTCAACAATGTATAAAGGATCGCTGCTGGAGTTAATAGAAGTGGTACCCCTTACCCTCACAAAAACGGCTTCGCCGGGCACACCAGAATTAGAGATAATTTGTACTCCCGGTGCCTTGCCCTGCAACTGTGCATCAAAACTGGCGACTGGAATTTTTGCCACTTCCTGTGCATTAACCTTAGCGATAGAACCTGTAACATCTTTTTTGCGCTGCGTACCATAGCCCACCACCAGTACATCGCTTAATTCGGTTAAAGTTTCAGTTAAACTGATGGTAACGGGGGTTTCATCGTTTACCAGTATTTCTTTTTCTTTAAAACCTGTGTAACTAACAACCAGCACCACAGGGAGCTTTTTATAGGTTACAATCTTAAAGCTGCCAGAATTATCGGTTACAACCGTATTGGTGCTGCCTTTAATATGTACTGATGCCCCGGGTAAGGCAGACTTATTTTTTTCGCTAAGTATTTTGCCTGAAATGCTTGTACCATCCTGGGCATTTGTAAAAAAGAATGAAGAGAGTAAACCGAATAAAAGAAGATAACTTTTGCAGTGAGCAGTGTAAATTTTAATTTTTGCCATTTTAATCTGTTGAATTTATCAACCTGGCAAGGACAATTAATATAATTAAAATATATATTTGCCCTGCATCAGGTTGTTTTTATGAAAGATGATTACGCCTTTTGTACAGGCCGGGGCTGCGTCAACAGTTCCCGGCCATATTTTTATTTACAAGGGTCCTGCCCTGTTGGAGCAATATTGCAACCCTGTGCTTATATTTTTAAAAACTAACATTGCGAAAAAAGGAGTTGAATGAATAAATGATGGGAACGGCGCACTAATGGCTACTTACAACAACAGCAATCACTGTGCAGTATGTTGCAACAATTCATTGCTATAGATTTATTTTGTTGAAGTATAATAAACACGTTAGTTGTATTTAGCAGCGGATAAAGTAAACTTTACTGATTCGGGTGTAAAACTAAGGGCGAAAAATTAGTCTACCAAATTAGTAGGGAATTATTTTTTAAAAAAATTTCCCGTTAAAATCAACAGGCATTATGTTGCCTAAATATATTTATCACTAAAGGCATGTTTTCCTTAAAACCGAAACTTTTACCAGTGTAATGAAGGGAGAAGCTCCTCCTTTTATCCAATGACCCAATCAGCAATAACACGGAAGATGTCGAACTTAATTGTAAGCTTCGCAAAAGTGTTTAAACTTAGCAGTATTATAAAAACACCAACAAAAATCATTAAAGGTTTTTTTCGCACCTTATGCACTATATATGCAGCAAAGGGTGCAGCAAACACACCACCAACAATGAGGCCAACAATTACCTGCCAAAGGCCGGGCTCGAGCCCTAAAAAAATGGCAAAGATGACTGAACTGGTAAGTGCTACAAAAAACTCTGCTGCGTTTACCGAACCAATGGTATAATTTACACTACGGCCCCGACCTAATAAAGTGGAAGTAACAATAGGCCCCCAGCCACCGCCGCCAACTGCATCAAAAAATGAACCGGCCAGAGCAAGCGGTGTAATACGCCGGATTTTTTTCTTTGAATTTTTTTTGCCGAAAGCTTTTTTTACTACAATAACTCCAAGTATCAAAGTATATAATGTAGTGATGGGCTTAAAATATTTTTGAAACTGATCTTCGGTAACATAGCCTCCTTTTTCTAATACGCTAAGCAGTAATGCACCTATAGCAGAACCCACTATACCTGGCACAACAAGGCGCCATAATAATTTTTTATTTACATTTTTAAGCTTAAGATGTGATATACCCGATGCACCCGTGGTAAATATTTCTGAGATGTGAATACTTGCACTGCTTTGTGCAGGGCCTACACCCATACTGGCCAAAAAAGAGGTGGCTGTGGCACCGTAAGCCATGCCTAAAGCGCCATCAACCATTTGTGCACACAGGCCAACAAAAACATACAGGAAAAAAGATTTTGTGAAAAAAGAATATACCCAGTTGGCTACTTTACCCTGTGTTTCGGTGGCGCTGTAAATAAACAACAACCATACAGCTACAGCAGCTACAAGAATACCAAGCCCAATAATTATCCAGCGCAGGTAAGGGCTGCGAACGTTTTCATCATTTATCTTTTCAATATATTTTTCCTGTGCCTCTACAGAAGGTATCAGATCCGCAATATCATCTGTGGTAGAATTACTCAATACATCAAAATTATCAGTTGCACCGTTCGAACTGGTTGCTTCAACCTCTTCATTCAATGATACACCCGTTCCTTTATCTTCCATAAGTTTTATTGCTTAATGTGATTGAAAATGTACCATGAATTAAAAATTATTTTTTTCAACAAGGCTTTGCGTAAGTGCATTCAGCCTTCTTACTTTTTCTTCAAAATCGCCTTTAATATTGTTACGAACGGCCTGCATCTGGTTCAGCAGTTGCTCAAGCTCATCCGGCAACAAATCGCTGATTATTTCTTTTAAGCGTTTAGCAATAGTTGGTGATTTGCCGTTGGTTGAAATAGCGATTTTAACGCTACCTTTTCGAACAACCGAACCCAAATAAAAATCACACAGCTCCGGTTTATCCGCCACATTTACCAGCTTACCTTTTTGTTTCGCATCCCTGCTTACCTGTGTACTCACCTGTGGATCGTTTAAGGCAGCTATAACAATATCAGCCTCATCAATATCACCAGGCGCATACGGCTTTTCAATAAGGGTTATATTGTTATAAGCAGCAGCCAGCGCTTTAATTTCGTCGCTGATAACGGTTGCCACCAGTTTTATCGGCGTTTTAGGGGCATTCTGCACTACCGCCTGTAACTTTTCCATACCCACATAGCCACCGCCAACAATCAGCAGGCTGAGTTGCTCCAGTTTTAAAAAAACAGGAAACAGGTTATTAGCCTCATTTCGCCCGGGCGTATTGTTCCCGGCAATAAAATTGGTATCATCAGGCATACAGTACTACAGCTATTAACGGTAAAAAGCAAATATAAGTATATTTTCCTACTAAATTAGTAGACTAATTACAATATTTTATTTTCCCGGGTACGGGCATATAAAAAAGCCCGGCATTTCGCCGGGCCCTGACATAAAATAAGTTGTTTATTTTTTAAGATACATCACTTCTTTCACCAGCTTTACCGTACGGGGAATATCGGGCAGGTAAGCCGCTACTAAATTAGGAGCATAGTGCATCGGTGCATCGGCAGAAGTGATACGGCGTACGGGAGCATCGAGGTAATCGAAGCCTTCTTTTTGTATGCGATAAGCAATTTCTGAAGATACAGAAGCAAATGGCCATTGCTCTTCCACAATTACCAGGCGGTTGGTTTTTTTCACACTTTCAAGTATGGTAAACCAATCGAGCGGACGGATGGTAGCCAGGTCAATCACTTCAGCTTCTATTCCCTCTTTAGCCAACTCGGCAGCAGCACCAAGTGCCACTTTCATCATTTTATTGAAAGAAACGATGGTAACGTCTTTGCCTGTACGCTTAACGAATGCTTTACCAATAGGCAACAGGTATTCTTCTTCAGGTACTTCGCCTTTATCGCCATACATTACTTCACTTTCCATAAACATCACCGGGTCGTCGTCCCGAATGGCCGCTTTCAACAAACCTTTAGCATCGTAGGGGTTGCTTACCGATACTACTTTAAGGCCGGGGATATTGGCATACATCGATTCAAAGGCGGTGGAGTGCTGTGCGCCTAACTGGCCGGCGCTGCCATTGGGTCCACGGAAAACGATGGGGCAACCCACCTGTCCGCCGCTCATGGCTAACATTTTTGATGCGGTATTCAATATCTGGTCAAGCGGCAGTACGGCAAAGTTCCAGGTCATAAATTCCACGATAGGACGCAGGCCATTTTGTGCAGCGCCTACGGCAATGGCTGCAAAACCAAGCTCTGCAATAGGGGTATCAATCACCCTTTTTTCGCCAAACTCATCCAGCATGCCCTGACTTACTTTATAAGCACCGTTATATTCGGCTACTTCTTCTCCCATTAACAACACCCTTTCATCTCTTCTCATCTCTTCCTGCATGGCTTCCCGGAGTGCTTCCCTGAATGCTATTTGTCGCATGTATTATATATTATGATTTGATATAGAAATAATCTGGTTTTTACAAAAGCAGGCAAATTTATTCTATGAATGCCAGATAAGCAAAATTGAGTGCATTTTTTACCCCTTCCGCTAACATAATCATTTTACCATTAAAATAATCCTGTACCGGCAACGTTGCCGACACCTATACTATGCAGTTTTAAACACTAAATTGCAGGCCTTTAAAAGAATATAATTTACATGAATATAGCGATTGTGTGCTACCCAACATTTGGCGGTAGTGGCGTACTGGCAACTGAATTAGGAAAAGCACTGGCAGATAAAGGCCACAATATACATTTCATCACCTACCAGCAGCCGGTAAGGTTAAGCGGCTTTCATGCCAATATTTTTTATCATGAAGTAAGGGTGCCCACTTACCCCCTGTTTGATTTTCCACCTTACGAAACTGCCTTAGCCAGCACTATGGTTGATGTGGTAATGAATAATGATATACAATTACTACATGTGCATTATGCCATACCGCATGCGGCAGCAGCCTATATGGCCAAACAAATTTTAGCAAAAGAAGGCCGAAAAATTCCTGTAATTACAACCTTGCATGGCACCGATATTACCCTGGTGGGTAAAGACAAAACGTATAGCCCGGTAGTTACTTTTTCGATGGAAGAAAGTGATATACTCACTGCAGTATCCTACAACCTGAAAGAAGAAACCTATAAAAACTTCAACATCAGTAAGCCGATTGAAGTGATCCACAATTTTGTGGATGTGGAACGTTTTCACAAAAAACCGGTGGATGCATTTAAAAAAATTGTGGCGCCAAATGGCGAAAAGATACTGGTGCATGCCAGCAATTTCCGTAAAGTAAAACGGGTGGAAGATGTGATACACACTTTTTTACTACTCAATGAAAAACTACCCTGTAAACTGCTGCTGCTCGGCGATGGCCCTGAAAGGCATTATGCCGAATCTATCTGCAGGGATTGTGTGTCGGCAGCTAATATAAAATTCCTGGGTAAGCAGGAACAGATGGAAGATATATTACCTATTGCCGATTTATTTTTACTCACCAGCGAATATGAAAGTTTTGGTCTTGCAGCCCTTGAGGCAATGGCTGCGGAAGTACCCGTTATCTCTACCAATGCAGGTGGGCTGCCCGAAATTAATATTGATGGCGTTACCGGCTACATGAGCAATGTTGGCGATGTGGAGGATATGTGTGCAAAGGCGCTGCTGATTTTAAAAGAAGAGTCGGTACACCAATCATTTAAGGCTAACGCACTGGCCCAGGCTCAAAAATTCGACATTGTAAACATTGTACCCAAATACGAAGCGCTGTACAAAAGAGTAGCTGTTTAAATAATATTTACCTCTCTTTCGAGCAGGATACTGAATTTATCATGTACACTTTTTAAAATCATTTCGCTTAGGGCAAAAATTTCACTGCCCGTTGCAGCCCCGTAATTTACCAATACAAGCGCCTGCTTTGGATGACAGCCTGCATCGCCTGTGCGAAAACCTTTCCAGCTTATGCCTGCAGCCGGGCCGCTGTTTTCAATCAGCCAGCCAGCCGCAACTTTTACATTACCATTATCTAGAGGATAGCCAACAATGGCCGGAAATGTTTGTTTGAGTTGCTCAAACTGTTCAACAGGTATTTCGGGGTTTTTAAAAAAACTGCCGGCATTACCCACTTCTGCCGGGTTGGGCAGTTTGCTGCTGCGAATATTTATGACGGCCTGTGCAATGGCCTGTATGGATAAATTCTGAACACCCATTTTTTCCAACTCTTGTTCAATGGCGCCATAGGATGTATTGTACATTGGTTTTTTGCTCAGCCTGTAAGTAACACTGGTAATTACAAACTGATTTTTAAGCTTTCGCTTAAAAATACTTTCCCGGTAGCCAAACGCACAATCTGCATTTGAAAACTTTTGTAGTTTTTTTTCTTGAAGATGAAATGCCTCCAATTCGTGAAACACATCTTTTATTTCCACCCCGTAAGCACCTATATTTTGCATGGGTGAAGCGCCAACATTACCGGGTATAAGAGAAAGGTTTTCAATACCGGCCCAATTTTTACCGATACAATATTGTACAAAGCCATGCCAGTTTTCGCCGGCACCGGCTTTTACATATACATGCCCCTCATCTTCCTGAAGTATTTCAATACCGCCGATCTCATTTTTTAAAACAAGCCCTTTTACATTTTTGGTAAAGAGCATGTTACTACCACCGCCAAGTATTAAAGTATTGCTATTGTGTATCAGCAATTGCTGTAATGCCTCAATGGAATTGAACCGGGCAAATGATTCGGCCAATACATCAATACCAAATGTATTAAACGGTTTAAGCGATATGTTTTTTTCTATAGTCATTTCAATATCCAGTATCCAGTATCCAGTATCCATCATCCAGTATCCAGTATCCAGCACCCCTAATACGCATCCACATCCGCCACCATCGTTACAGATTTGTACCGCCCTTCTGTAAGCAGCAAATTAAAATGATTGCGAATGATTTTTTTATACTGTTGTATTTTTTTCATATCTAGCGGCAGCTTAATCAGCAGTTCCATCAGGTATTGATTACGCACCCGGCCTACCACAGGCGCAGCCGGGCCACTAATATAGCCTGGCATATCCCTGCGGAGTGCCGCAGCAAGTTTTTCTGCCGCAGCTTCCACCACATCTTTTAACTTATGCTTCATCGTTATGTGTATAATGCGGCTGAACGGCGGATAAAAAAACTCTTTCCTGTTTTCAATTTCAAGGGCATACATGGCTTTGTAATTGTGCTGCTGCACCAATTGCAGTACAGGATGCTTTACCTGTGTGGCTTGTATCAGTACTTTACCCTGCGCCTCTTTTCGGCCGGCACGGCCACTCACCTGCTCCATCAGTTGAAAGGCTCTTTCGTTCACCCTGAAATCGGCAAAGCTGAGCAGGCCATCAGCATCCAGTATGCCTACTAATCCCACCTTCTCAAAATCAAGCCCCTTTACCACCATCTGTGTACCCACCAGTATGTCTATACGCTGTTGTTCAAATAATTTCACCAGGTTATCATGCGCTGTTTTTCCCCTTACCGAATCCACATCCATACGAGCCACTTTCAAATTGGCAAATTCAGTTTCTATCAGTTCTTCAATTTTTTCTGTACCAAAATTTTTCTCCATCCAGTTTACCGTACCACAGGCCGGGCATTCCACCAGCTTTGGATAAGTAGTACCGCAGTAATGGCAATGCAATTTATTGGAAAACTTATGCAGGGTAAGGGTTACATCGCAATGGCTGCACTGGGGCAGGTAACCACAGGTGCCGCAAATTAAATAGGGAGAATAGCCCCGCCTGTTTTGAAAAAGGATTACCTGCCGCCCGGCTTCCACTGTTTTTGTAATCGCTTCTTTGAGTTGTGGCGACAGCATTACTTTACCCTTTTGTGCTACCTGCCTTGTATCTATAATTCCAATGGCTGGCAAATGAATATTTCCGTAGCGTTCATTCAATTCAACCAGTCCGTATTTGCCTTTTTGGGTATTAAAGTAGGTTTCCACAGAAGGTGTGGCACTGCCGAGTAAAACTTTAGCCTTAAAAAAAGAGGCATAATATACCGCCGTATCCCGTGCATGATAGCGTGGTGCAGGGTCCTGCTGTTTAAAAGAGCCGTCATGTTCCTCATCCACAATAATCAATCCCAGGTTTTTAAAAGGCAGCAATAAGGCACTGCGTGCGCCAATAACAATTTTTATTTCGCCCGATTTAATTTTATTCCATATTTCCACCCTTTCATTATTGCTGAATTTGGAATGATAAATAGCAATATTACCGCCAAAATGCAGTTGCAGGCGGCGTATCATTTGTGCTGTTAGCGCAATTTCGGGCAGCAGGTACAGCACCTGCAGGCCTTTATTGTGATAGGCTTCTATCAATTTAATATAAAGCAGCGTTTTACCACTGCCGGTTACGCCGTGCAGCAGGCAAATATCTTTTTGTGTAAAGCAATGCTCTACTTCGTGTATTGCTTGTTGTTGTGCAGGGCTTAACTCAAAAGCTGTTTCAATTTTTTTGGGAAGCATAGGTATGCGATCCACACTTCTTTTTTCTATTACTATAATACCTTTATCAGCAAGTCCCTTAAGCTGTGCTGCCGTTGCCCCCGATTTTTTCAACAATGACGTTTGCAATACTTCGCCTTCCGTTTTTAGCAGGTGCAAATAAGCCAGTAACAATTCCATTTGTTTTGGCGAACGCTCAAGGCCCGATGCCCTGGGTTCGTTGAGCAGTTGGCTCAGTGCTTCATCCGAATTGTACATTGGATTTAGCAACACATAATTTTCTTTTTTTGCTTTGTATTTGTCCTGGAGCGCTTCCCATACGATGCATACTTTTTTTTCAATCAGTTTTTTTATTACAGGATATACCTGTACCACATCCAGTAACTGCTGTACTTCACTAAGATTGAGTTGCTTTTTGATCAACAGGGCTTCGGCCACAATATATTCATCATTACTTAGGGCGGTAAAATCATCGCCGTAGCTTTCGTCGTACAGCAGTATCGTTTCGCTGCTCAGCTTCAGGTGTGCCGGCAAGGCTGCGGCCATCACTTCGCCTTCGCTGCACATGTAATAGTCGCTCAGCCATTGCCAAAGTTGCAGTTGCTGGGGGTATATCACCGGTGCCTCATCCAATACGTTTTCAATCCATTTTGTTTGGTAGGGCGGTGCTGTATGGTTCACCGATTTTACAATACCAGCATAGCGTTTATTTTTTCCCAGTACAACTTCAACCCTGCTGCCTGGCTGTACTTTATCGGCAAAGGCTTCGGGCAAAGCATAGGTATATGTTTTTGGCAATGCCAGTGGTAATATCACTTCGGCATAAGCGGCAGGTGTATTTTTAAATAATATATTCCCGGTTTCTTCCATTATTGTTTTATCCATGTTGCCTTGTATGCCTTAAGCTGCTCTTCCATCAGCAGGTACACTTTTTCTTTTAAAGCAGGTATATCGTTTAACGTTAACCCCTCTACCGGTACTTCTTCCAAAAAAACAGTTCTTGATTTACCCGGCGTTAATGAAAAAATACTTTTGTAACTCATCCTGTCGTAAGTATCAAGCAGTAATAATGGCTTAACCGGCGTTTGTGTTTCGATGGCGATGCGAAAAGCCCCATCATAAAAATCTTTAAGCGGTTTACCGGTGGCATTAAAAGTTCCTTCGGGTGCTATTACCACTGATATGCCTTTATTGATTACCGATTTTAACTGCAGCACACTCTTTGCTCTTTTTTCTGGATTGGAGCGGTCAACCAGTACTACCGCATTGCGATAGATAAAACCAAAAACGGGAATCTTTGCCAGCTCTGCCTTGCCTAAAATGCGAAAGCGCTGGCGGCGAATGGATGAAAGGAGCACCGGTATATCCATATAAGAAATATGATTGAACACAAATACGTACTGCCGGGAAGTATCGTGCCGTAACGCATAAATATTGCGGTGAAAAATTCCCCACAGCGGCATAAGGCAATCGGCCCAGCACCGGCACAATACATATATAATATTACCTCCCTTTATTTTACCCCAAAACGACAGTATCACCACGAGTGGAAAAACGAGGAACATAAATGCCATAAAGAGCGCCAGGGCATACAGGGTAAACAGCAAGCGGACAGGAAAAAAGAGATATGCCATATTTAAATAGCGAATATAGCATCTTTGCCCCTGCCAAAACCCGGGGTTTTGCCTTTAAAAGCTGCCAATAGTAGCCATTTGTGATAAAAAAAGCGATTTATAAGAAAAAAACCTGCCCAAAAGTTGCCTGCTTTTTGCTGAAAAACCCTACCTTCGCCTCCCGAAAAAAATCGGGATTAAAACTTAGGTGTTATGTTAGCAATCGTAAAAATAGCTGGTCAACAGTTTAAAGTTAAAGCTGGCGATAGCCTGTATGTACCCCATTTACAGGGTAAAACCGGCGATAAAGTAGAGTTTTCGGAAGTACTGCTTACCGACAATGGCGGAACAGTAGCTGCAGGTACTGCCGTAAAAGCTGTAGTAAAAGCTGAAATCGTTAAAGAACTGGTACAGGGTGATAAAGTGATTGCCTTTAAAATGAAAAGAAGGAAAGGCTTCCGTAAAAAACACGGACACCGTACCCACTATACCCAGATACAGGTAACTGAAATTGCATAATAAAATTTACATGCTGTTGCGTTGTTGCAACATCAAATTGTTGTGTTAATCCCAGGATACATTACAATCAAAAACTAATTTAAGATGGCACATAAAAAAGGTGAAGGCTCGGTAAAAAACGGTCGTGATTCACAAAGCAAAAGATTAGGTGTAAAAATTTTTGGTGGCCAGTCTGCCATTGCAGGAAACGTCATCGTTCGCCAGCGTGGCACTGTTTATCATCCCGGAAAAAATGTTGGTGTTGGAAAAGACTTTACATTGTTTGCATTAACAGATGGTGTAGTTGAATTTAGAAAAGGCAAAGGCGATAAGAATTTTGTTTCGGTGAACACACTGTAATTGCGTTGCAAAATTTTCAAATTTTTTTTTGGTGGTTAGAAAAATGTTTTTACTTTTAAGTATTATTTACTAACCATTAAATTTAAAAACATGGCAACTGCAAAAAAAGCTGCGAAAAAAGCACCAGCTAAAAAAGCTCCTGCAAAAAAAGCACCAGCTAAAAAAGCTGCAAAAAAAGCGCCAGCTAAAAAAGCTCCTGCTAAGAAAGCACCAGCTAAAAAAGCTGCAAAAAAAGTCGCTAAGAAAAAATAAGTTTTCCAGCGAAACGAATAAGAAAATCCCGGCTCAATGCCGGGATTTTTATTTGATACAAACTAGCTACAAATCCCTACTACACTACATTCCAAAGGAACACTACAATACAAATACTGCAACAGCTTTTAACTACATTTGAAGCATGAACAACGAACAAATTGCCGAGTACTTTTCCCTTTTGTCGAAGCTGATGGATATCCATGGCGAAAATAGTTTTAAATCAAAATCATATTCTGCCGCTGCGTTTACAATTGATAAACTACCGCAACAATTATGCGATACGCCACACGAAAAAATTTATTTCATTAAAGGTATCGGCGAGTCTACCGGTAAAAAAATTATTGAGTTATTGCAAACCGGCCAATTGCAGGTTTTAAACCAACTGATAGAAAAAACACCCGAAGGCATACTGGAGATGCTGCGTATAAAAGGTATAGGACCAAAAAAAATTGCTACTATCTGGAAAGAGATGGAAATAGAAACGCTGGGTGAATTATTATACGCCTGTAAAGAAAACCGTTTAAAACTATATAAAGGCTTTGGCGAAAAAACACAACAAAGCGTGGCTGAAGCCATTGAATTTTATTTTAAAAGCAAAGGAAGTTTTTTATTTGCACAGGTGCATGCTATCAGCGATGAGGTAAAAAGTTTTTTTGAAAAAATTTTCACCGGTATTGAAATAACTTATGCAGGAGCTTATGCCCGTCACCTGGAAATTATTGAAGAACTGGATATCGTTGCAGATACCACATCCGAAAATGTTAAACAGGTACTTTCAACCGTCGACGATTTTGATGCCCTGGAAGTTGCTGCAGACAGCCTCTTATACCAATCTACCGCAACCGGTTTAAAAATAAGGATCTGGCCTTCGGCAAAAACAGGTTTTATAAAAACCTTATTCCGCAAAAATGCTTCTCCTGAATTTGAAGCCGCATTCTCCTCCCGATTCCCCGCCATACAATACAATGTTTGTAAAAACGAGGCCGATGTTTTTGAACAGGCTTCAATAAATTTCATCCCCGCTTTTCAAAGGGAAAACCCGGCGGTGCTGGAACATTTGCCCAATACTACTTTACTGCAACCATCCGATATTAAGGGCATTATTCACAGCCACAGTAACTGGAGCGATGGCAGTAACACTATAGAAGAGATGGCCCGGGCAGCAATAGATAAGGGACTGGAATACCTTGTAATAAGCGACCATAGCAAATCAGCCTTTTATGCCAACGGCCTCACTGAAGAGCGCTTGCATGAACAGCATCGGTATATAGATGAACTGAACCAAAAACTGGCTCCCTTTACAATTTTTAAAAGTATTGAAAGCGATATTTTAAATGATGGCAAACTGGATTATAGTAACAGCATACTCTCCACCTTCGATCTTGTAATTGCTTCGGTACATTCCAACCTTAAAATGACAGAAGAAAAAGCCATGCTGCGTTTGATAACAGCAATTGAAAATCCATACACCACTATACTTGGGCATCTTACCGGGCGCCTGCTATTGAGCCGTAAAGGTTATCCCGTAAATCATAAACGTATTATTGATGCCTGTGCCGCCAATAACGTAGTGATTGAACTAAATGCACACCCAAGCAGGCTCGATATCGACTGGCGGCAAATTGACTATGCGCTGCAAAAAAATGTTTTAATCTCCATCAACCCGGATGCCCATAACACGGAAGGATTCAACGATACCTATTATGGTGTACTGGTTGCACAAAAAGCTTTTGTAAGCAAAGAAAATAACCTGAGCAGCTTTAGCCGGGATGCCTTTCAAAATTTTATACAGCAGCGTAAAGCCGCTAAATGCATTTGATCGCTGCCGCATCATTAATTTATTTCCTGCCATGCAACCGGACGGATACCGGCAACATCTATGGGAATAAATTTTTGCTATGATTTTTAAATCAATCAAAGCAGTACTGATACTGCTGCTAACTTCGCAAACAACTTTTGCGCAAACCTTTGCCACTGAAGTTAAACCTTCCCTAATTGGCTTTGGCATCAATGTAACAGACTTTAAGCCTTCCTTTCCAAACATCGGCACAGTTGACCCCGGATACTCCTTAATGTTCTGGAAAGGGTTATCCAAAAAAACAGACGTATCCGTACGGTACAACGGTATTTTTTCAGACTACACCAAAACTGCATTACCTAAAAACAACGGGTATATTAATGAACTGGAGGCATCGCTGCACCTTCGGCCCATAAGCGACAATCATCTCCTGGCTCCATTTATCAGTGCCGGTATCGGATCAGCATATTTTGATAAAAATTTTGCTCCATACGTTCCTGTTGGTGTAGGCTTGCAATTAAATATGTACAATGAAGGGTATATTTTTCTCCAGGCTAATTACCGCCTCAGCCTAGATAAAAACAAACTGGATAACAATACTTTTGCTTCACTTGGGCTTACTCAAACAATTGGCAAACTAAAAGCCGTACCACCAAAAGTTGAACTACCCGTAATTGAACCTGTTGTTATAAAAGATACTGATGGCGATGGTGTACCCGATACAGAAGATGCCTGCCCGGATATTGCAGGCCTGGCCACATTGGCCGGCTGCCCCGATAGCGATGGTGATGGCATTGCCGATAAAGAAGATAAATGCCCAACAATAGTTGGCCTGAAAAAATACAATGGCTGCCCCATACCCGATAGTGATGGTGATGGCATTAACGATGAAGAGGACAAATGCCCGCAAACAGCAGGCCTGGCAAGATATGCAGGCTGCCCGATACCTGATACCGATAAGGATGGCATTAATGATGAAGAAGATAAATGCCCCACCTTACCCGGCACTACTGCCAACAACGGCTGCCCCGAGGTGAAAGCAGAAATAAAAAAACGAATTGATGTGGCAGCAAACCAGATATTTTTTGCAACCGGCAGTGCAAAACTGCTGGCAAAATCCAATCAGTCGCTAAACGAAATAGCAACAATACTGCAGGCGGATACCGATTTAAAACTGGATATACACGGGCATACCGACAATACAGGCCAGGCAGACAAAAACAAGCTATTGAGCGAAAGCAGGGCAAAAGCCGTATACGAATTCCTGGTGGGTAAAGGGATTGCCGAAGCAAGATTACTCTCGGCAGGCTTTGGGCAAGATAAACCTGTAGCCAGCAATAAAACTGCCGCAGGTCGTGCAAAAAACAGGCGGGTTGAATTAACCCTGCATTACAACTAAACTCCTGTGAATAGTACAATACAAGTAACCGGGCTGCCTTCGGCAGCCCGGATTTATTTTACCCAAAAGCAGGTAACTTCAAACTTTGTACTTTCATTCATTCAATCATTGCAGTTCGTTATTCATTTATGCTTACCAGGCTGGCACCCACACCAAGCGGCTTTTTGCACAAGGGCAATATATATAATATACTGCTCAACTGGCTATGGGCACGTAGTAACAACGGTAAAGTACTGCTGCGTATAGACGATGCCGATACAGAACGAAAAAGACCGGAATATATAAACGATATTTTCAACGTGCTGCACTGGCTCGGCCTCAACTGGGATATCGGCCCTTCCAACCCGGCCGACCTGGAGCAGAACTGGTCGCAGGTGCACCGTACACCTATCTACACGGCATTACTTTCAGAACTTACCAGCAAGAATTTAATTTTTTCGTGTATTTGTAGCCGTAAGCAACTGCAAACACAAAGCTGCTCCTGCATCAACAAACAGTATTCGCTTCACCATCCCGGCGCTGTATGGAAAATAAAAAAGCCGGCAACAGCAGCCATACCCTGCAGGGATAAATTTTTGGGAACACAAATCCTGTACCTGCCCGGCTCGGCCAATGCCTACATCCTGAAAAAAAAGAATGGCTTACCGGCATACCAGGTGTGCTCACTTGCAGATGACAGGCATTTTGGCGTAACCCATATCTGCAGGGGCAAAGATTTAATGGAATCATCCGCCATGCAATTATATATTGATGCAAACCTCGATACAGCCTGCCTGGCCAACTGCTGCTTTTGGCACCACCCCCTCTTAACCACCGATACCGGCACCAAACTTTCAAAAAGTGCAGGCAATACTGCCCATAGCCTTATCAACACCATAAGTAAGGCAAAATTATTAGAAGCATTTGCCGCATGGGCTGGTATCCCAAATGCAAAAGGCATAACATTAAACCACCTGCTGCAGGAATCACTGTTTACCATTTAACCCTGGTATAATTTGGATGAACGGCAATACAAATGCATACAGCCCTGCAAACAGTTGTTTACTTTTACAGTTCAAAAAATTGATGTATGAAAAAATTATTTACAATTGCCCTGGCGGCAATGAGCTTAAGCCAGGCAGGTGCTCAAAACCTGAATGCACCACAAGCAAGCCCCACGCAAACAGTAAAGCAAAACTTTAGTACGGGTAGTATTGAATTAAGTTACAGCAGGCCCTCCAAAAAAGGACGTACTGTTTTTGGCGACCTGGTACCCTTTGGCGCAATTTGGCGTACCGGTGCAAACAATGCCACCACACTTACCTTTAGCGATGATGTAACCATTGGCGGCAAAGAAATAAAAGCCGGGAAATATGGCTTACTCAGTATTCCTAACGCCGACAAATGGACGCTGATTATTACTAAAGACCTCAACGTTACCGGGCCTGCAGCTTATAAAGCCGAAAATGATGTGGTACGCATAGATGCTGCCATCATGCAACTTCCTTTTGCAGTTGAAACCTTTACTATCGCATTTGCAGATATTACCGGCAACAGCACCAACCTGCAGATTATGTGGGACAAAACACTGGTAATGCTGCCTATTAGCACCAATACCGAAGCCAGGGTAATGAAGCAGATTGACGACATCATGAACAAAGACAACAAACCTTACTTTAGCGCAGCACAATACTATTACGATAATGGTAAAGACCTTACTAAAGCACTTACCTGGGTAAACAAAGCCATCGATGCCAATAAAGAAGCATTTTGGATGCACCTGCTAAAAGCAAGAATACTGGCTAAGCAGGGCGACAAAGCTGGTGCCAAAGTAGCCGCCAATTCAGTAATTGAATTAGCTACCAAAGCTCAAAACGGCGACTATGTAAAAATGGCAAACGACCTGTTGAAAACGCTGTAAGTATACAGATAAAAATAGCTGCACCCCGGTATATGTTTATCATACCGGGGTGTTTTATATTACTGTATTGCCAAAGGGCACAACAAAAATCTGCACAGCCATTCAAATAAAAAAAATACTACTCCCCTGCCGTTGCTGTATTTTTGAGTAATGCGCAAATCGCTGAATATACTCCGCAATTCTTTACGCCTCACCATGCAGGAACTCAGGGTGAATAAGCTGCGTACAGCATTAAGCCTAACCGGTGTGGCATTTGGCATTTTTTGCATTATTGGTGTAATGGCTACAGTAACCAGTCTTGAGCGAAACATACAGGGCGAAATACAAAGCCTTGGCAGCAATACCATCTATATCGATAAATGGGATTATAGCGGCGGCCCCGATCAGCCCATCTGGAAATTTCGTGCCCGGCCGGCCATGAAATACGAAGAGATGGATTTGATAAAACAGCGATCCCAGCTTACCAGTCAAATCAGTTTCCTTATTAGTAGCTCGGCCAACCTCTCACACGAAAATGATATCATTGAAAATGCAATCGTTTATGGCATTGTTGAATCACAATCGGCTATACAGCCCATACAATTTGAAACCGGCAGGTATATTTCCGCAGCCGAATTTAACCACGGCACACCGGTAGCCATTATAGGTTACGATAATGCCGAAAAATTATTTGGCACTGCCGAAAGAGCGCTGGGCAAGCATTTTGAAATAAAAGGTAAAAGGGTTTCAATAGTTGGTGTAATAAAAAAAGAAGGCAAAAACTTTGTAGGCTGGGAATACGATAACTGCATTATGCTGCCCTACAAATTCAGCAAACAAATTATTAACGAAAATATGAGCGGCACCGTGATGATTGTAAAGGGACGTGAAGACGTAAGTACAGCCGCTTTAACCGACGAATTAAAAGGCATCATGCGGCAGGTACGCAGGCTTAGCCCCAGGCAGGAAGATAATTTTTCCCTCAACAGCGTTGAAGCTTTTAGCCAGGCAGTAACAGGGCTTTTTGGCACTATCAATATCGTAGGCGGACTGATTGGTGTTATCAGCCTCATCGTGGGCATGTTTGGCATTGCCAATATTATGTTTGTTACAGTTAAGGAACGTACATCAGTAATTGGCCTCAAAAAAGCTATTGGTGCCAAAAGCCGCAGCATACTCTTTGAGTTTTTGGTAGAAGCCGCCCTGCTATGCCTGATGGGTGGTGCTATTGGCCTTATTTTCGTGTATATCCTTACGTTAGTATTATCTGGACCACTCAACTTTCCGGTATACATTTCCCTGCCCCTCCTGGTTACCACTATTATTATATGCCTGCTCACGGGTGTGCTGGCAGGTATCTTCCCGGCATCAAGGGCTGCCCGTATGAATCCTGTAGTAGCCATACGCAGTAAATAACCGGTGCATTTCCACATCACTTAACTTTGCCCGTACACAAAACAACAGTCATGAGCATTTGTATTTTGGCTATAGAATCCAGTTGCGATGAAACCTCGGCTGCCCTTTGCCTTGATGGTAAAATATGCAGCAATATCATTGCCAGCCAGCAGGTGCATGAAAAGTACGGTGGCGTGGTGCCCGAACTGGCAGGCCGGGCACATATAGAAAACATTGTACCAGTGGTAGAGCTGGCCCTGGCTGAGGCCAAAACAACACCCCGCCATCTTGATACCATTGCCTTTACCCACTCCCCGGGTTTGATAGGCTCTTTACTGGTAGGAGCACAGTTTGCCAAATCGCTGGCATTAGCTTTGCAAAAGCCCTTAATTGCTGTACACCACATGCAGGCGCATGTACTGGCCAACCTGATACAGGATCCAAAACCAGCATTTCCTTTTTTATGCCTTACCGTTAGTGGCGGTCATACACAAAACATTTTTTGCAAATCGCCGCTGAACATGAAAGTAATTGGAGAAACAATTGATGATGCAGCCGGTGAAGCTTTTGATAAAACAGCCAAGCTGCTTGGCCTTCCCTACCCCGGCGGACCATTAATTGATAAATATGCCGCTACCGGCAACCCCCTCCGGTTTGCTTTTCCCGAGCCGCAAATACCCGGACTTAATTTTAGCTTTAGCGGTTTCAAAACTTCCATCTTGTACTTTTTGAAAAATGCCGGGAAAAGCCTGGTATACAAAGAAAAGTTTACAGCCACAACAGAAGAAAAAGAAAAATTTATTGCCGAAAACCTGGCCGATATCTGTGCTTCGGTGCAGCACAGTATTGTTACCATCCTTTTAAATAAACTAAAAAAAGCGGTAAAAGAAACAGGCATCAACCAGGTGTGCCTTGCCGGAGGTGTAAGCGCCAATAGTGGCCTCAGGAAAGCGCTAACGGATACAGGCGCACAAAATGGCTGGCAAACCTTTATCCCTGCTTTTGAGTATTGTACAGATAATGCCGCCATGATTGCGATAGCCGCCTATTACAAATACCAGGCTGCTGAATTTGCCAGCCTCGATGTAGTTCCCAATGCAAAAGCAAGCTGGCATTAATACTCCCATTTTACAAATGCTTCCATTGCAGCATACCGGGTAAGCCCTAATTGGGCATACAGGTTAGCGGTATTGGCATTACGTTGCTCTGCCCGCTGCCAAAACTCACGGTCATCACTACCCTGAAAAGGAATATTATCTTTTTGCGACTGGTGTATAAATATGCCATTCCGTTTTTTCAATACCTGGTCGGGGCTCATGGGCACCGCCATTTCAATATCTGCAATATCCCACTCCTGCCAGGCGCCTTTGTACAGCCATAGCCAGCAGTTGTGTATCCAGTGTGTTTCATTATTTGTGTGCAGCGCTTCGGCCTTAATACGCTGCAGTGCTGCCACTACCACATCAAAGCAGATTTTATGTGTACCATGCGGATCAGCAAAATCACCTGCGCAATACACCTGCTGCGGCTGAATTTTTTGTAATAGTGTATAAGTAAGCTGTACATCAGCATCACTCATTGGCTTCTTTTCGATAGTACCCGTTTCGTAAAAAGGCAGGTTTAAAAAATGTACCTGTTCATCCTTAATCCCTACATAACGGCAGGTAGCATTGGCTTCGCAGCGGCGTATCAATCCTTTTATAGCCCTTATTTCGGGAGTATCTGTATCGGTAGTTTTTTTTGCAGCAAGAAACTTACGGGCATCATCAAGAATACTTTTGCTTTTGGTATCATCAATGTCAAACATTTTTTCGAAGCCTACGGCAAAATCGAGAAACCGTGTAACAAACTCATCTGTTACAGCAATATTGCCACTGGTTTGATACGCTACATGCACCTGGTGGCCCTGGTCGTGCAACCGCATAAAAGTGCCGCCCATGCTTATAATATCATCATCGGGGTGCGGTGAAAAAATAATTGCTTTTTTTGGAAATGGCGTATCCCTTTCAGGATGATTACTCCGGTAAGCCGTTGGTTTGCCGCCGGGCCACCCGGTAATACTATCCCTTAACTGGTAAAAAGTTTGCAGGTTGGCCTCGTAGGCATCGCCTGCTTCTACCAGTAAATCACTCAGGCCATTATCGTTGTAATCATGATTGGTAAGGCTAAGCACCGGCTTATTTAATTTTAAAGCAAGATCAACAACGGCACGCTTTATCATGGCAGGTGTCCATTCACATTCGCCGGTAAGCCAGGGCCGTTTAAACCTTGTTAATTCTGTAGCTGCATGCTCATCTACTACAAAGCTGCAGTCTTCGTGATTTTGTAATAATGAGGCCGGCAGCAATTCGGTATCATCACCTTCTACAGCCTGCTGCAATACAGGTGCCTTAGTTTGCCCCCATGCCATTAATATAATACGTTTCGATTTAAGTATAGTGCCAATACCCATAGTAATGGCCATGCGGGGCACTTCGCTCATGTTGCCAAATTCGTAACTGTTGGCCAGCCGGGTACTGTTGTCCAAAGCGGTAAGCCTTGTCTTTGTAAACACACTGCTGCCCGGTTCGTTAAAGCCAATATGCCCGTTTACACCAATGCCAAGAATCTGCAGGTCGATACCACCGGCTTCTTCAATTTGTTTTTCATAATTAAGGCAATGCTCTTTTATCTTATCCCGGGGCACCATACCATCGGGCAGGTGATAATTGTTCGGGTCGATATCGGTATGCTCAAATAAATTTTTCCGCATAAAGTAATGATAACTCTGCAGCGCATCTTTAGCCATCGGATAATACTGATCCAGGTTAAATGCAATCACATTTTTAAAACTGAGCCCTTCTTCCTGGTGCATTTTTACCAGTTGGGCATACAGTGTTTTTGGGGTAGATCCTGTAGCAAGACCAATTACACATTTTTTTCCTTCAGCTTCCCTGCGGCGTATAAGGCTGGCCACTTCCCGGGCTACATATAAAGAACCCTCCAGGGGTGTTGGAAAAATTTTTACCGGAATTTTTTCTAATGCATCAATCATACCTATATCGTTTTAAAATATTAATGAGAGGCTGCAGGGTTTGCCGCTAATCTGGCACACCCTGTCTACAGCAAAAATTTACCATCCGGGAAGGCGATTGAATAAAATGCTGCAACCGTTGTGTAAAACAAACTTATTGAAATTAAGTTAAAGCGCCGAGCGGTACAAACACTTACAAGAGCCTTTTACTGTAAAAAGCAGCTTCATCTTTTCTATTCAGTAATTTGAGAGTATATACAAGCAGTGTGGCACTTTCGTCAACCTGTTTTTTAGCAGCCCGGGGCAATCTATCTACAATATATTTTAGTTGTGTTACTGCCTGCTGCATATAGTTTTTCTGTGCCTGCTTTTTTCCCGGTATACTTTGCAAAGAAGCTGCCTGCTGCATATAATACCTGGCTAATAACAGCCTTGCCCCGGCGTCATTGGGATATTGCAGCACCAGGGCAGGCAGGCCCACAGCAAGGGTATCCGCAAGGGCACCTGTGCCAGCATTGCTGTACACATATTGAAATATGTCGTGGTAATAATAAAGCCGGTACTGTGGCTGTGCCGGAAACCTGTGCAACAACTTAGTATAGGCTGTAAACAGGTTCGTATAATCCTGTTGCTCCCTTTGCCAGTCGATATAGTTGAGTATAAAATAAGCAGCCCGTGGAAAAAGACTGTCGGAGAGTTTCGTATATGCGTCGAGTAAAGCAGCCTGTTTTTTTTGTCGCAGGTAAAATACCAGCCACTGGTAGGCCGGCTCAAAGTCCTTATCCGGAATGGTGAACACCAGTTTATAATCGGCTATGATTTTACAAAAGCGATAAGCCTCCGATATATGCTCTGCATACATAGCCGATATAGCACTGTAATAAAGATTATCTGCATCTGGTGATGTACCGCCCCAGCCTTGTGCCGTTAAAAAATTATTGACCTGTGCCGCTTTTTTAAAATACAGCAGCGCATTTTCATATTCCTGTTGTTGCCCTTTTTCAGCGGCGGCATTAAAAACGGCTATACCATCACTGGTATAACCGTTGTATATTGTTGTAAGCAGTTCAAAATTATCCTGCTCCAGTTGGGCTTTTACCCCGTTGCTGTTGATAGCAGCAGCCTGCAGGATGCTTTTAAAAGATTCTGTACGACTGTCTGCATGTAATTCCGCTAATGGTGCGTTGGTTGCAATGGCATTATATATCCTTGCTTTAAGTAATAGGCCTGCAATATCCTGCGGATGAACTATAGTATAACTATCGATTGCTTCTTTTGCCGTTACAAGATTATTTTGAGCATATACTGCCTGTATGGCCGCAAGCTGCTGCCCGTTAAGTTTAATTGTTGTATGGCACAACAGCAGCAGGAATATTATTATTTTAAATCCGGGTGACCGCACACTTAATCCTCATTATTCTTTGTAGCACTATCATCTGATGCAGTATTATCAGCAGCAGGTATATCACCAGGTTGTTCTTCCGCACCAGTCGCACTGTCAGCAACTGTACCATTTTCTTCCTCTCTTTCGATATTGGTGATGGCAGCGATAGCATCGCCTTCGTCTATACGTATCAGTTTTACACCCTGGGTGGCCCTGCCCTGCTCACTTACATCTGCCACACTCATGCGGATGGTTACACCACTGGTACACATAATCATCAGGTCTTCTTTTTCAGATACATCCAGCAACCCTACGAGTGAGCCGGTTTTTTCGGTAACGCTTATCGTTTTTACACCTTTGCCGCCACGGTTGGTAATGCGGTAATTGGCTTCGCCTGTTTCCGGATCATCCAGGAAAGTACGTTTACCATAACCTTTTTCGCTTACCACCAGTATAGTGCGGCTTTTATCTTCACGGTTTACACATGCCATACCAACTACTTCATCATTGTCATCATCCACCTCTATACCAGCTACACCTATGCTGCCACGACCGGTAGAGCGTACTTTTTCTTCAGCAAAACGAATAGCACGGCCGCTCTTTACAGCCATAATAATTTCTGAATTACCATCGGTTAATTTGGCTTCAAGCAACTGGTCGCCTTCTAAAATAGTGATGGCATTGATACCATTTTGACGTGGGCGGCTAAAATCTTCGAGGTCTGTTTTTTTAATGATCCCTTTTTTGGTACACAGTACGATGTAATGTTTTTGCACATAATCCTTATCTGCCAGGTTCTGTACATCAATGATGGCTCTTACTTTGTCATCCTGCGGTATTTGAATCATGTTTTGTATAGCCCTGCCTTTGCTGGTTTTATCTCCTTCGGGAATTTCATACACTTTCAGCCAAAAGCACCTGCCTTTTTCGGTAAAGAACATCAGGGTGTGATGAGTAGAAGCTACAAACACATGTTCAATAAAATCCTCCTGTCTTGTACTGCTGCCCCTTGCACCACGGCCTCCACGTTTTTGCTGGCGGTATTCATCGGAAGAGGTGCGTTTAATATAACCCAGGTGCGATATAGTAACCACCACATCTTCTTCCTCTATCAAATCGAGCATATTCAGTTCATCTCCTACATACACAATTTCGGAGCGGCGTTCATCACCAAATTTTGCTTTTACCTCGGCCAGTTCATCTTTAATAATGCCATAACGCATGCCTTCATCACTCAATATCATTTCAAGGTGTGCAATGAGTTTCATTACTTCGGCATGTTCTTCTCTAATTTTGTCGATCTCCATACCGGTAAGGCGCTGCAAACGCAGCTCCAGTACGGCTTTAGCCTGTATCTCCGACATACCAAAGCGGCTGATTAAGCCTTCCTGGGCAATAGCCGGTGTGGCAGATTCCCTGATGAGTTGTATAACAGCATCAAGGTTATCCAGCGCAATAATATAACCCTCAAGTATATGCGCCCTTTCTTTAGCTTTCTTTAATTCGTATTGTGTACGGCGCACCACCACTTCGTGCCTGAACTGTATAAACTCAACAATTAAATCTTTGAGGTTGAGGATACGGGGCCTGCCTCTCACCAGCGCTACATTGTTAATACCGTAAGAGGTTTGCAATTCTGTAAGCTTGTACAACTGGTTTATCACCACCTGTGCCACAGCATCCTTTTTAAGGTCAACCACAATACGGGTGCCTTCTTTATTATTGCTTTCATTATTTACATCCGCAATGCCTTCGATGGCTTTTTCATTAATGAGTTCGCCAATTTTAGAAGTAAGGGCATCACGGTTTACCTGGTACGGTGTTTCGTAAATGATGATTTTTTCACGGCCGGTTTTAGTGGTTTCAATATTAACTTTACCACGCAATACCACACGGCCACGGCCGGTATGCAGTGCCGCTTTCACTCCCTCAAAACCGTAAATGATACCACCGGTTGGAAAGTCGGGACCTTTTACATGCTTCATCAGTTCATCGATAGTGATGTCCCTGTTGTCGATATAAGCCACGCAGGCGTCTATTACTTCGCTAAGGTTGTGCGGCATCATATTGGTAGCCATACCTACGGCAATACCGCTGGAACCGTTTACCAGCAACTGCGGAATTCGTGTAGGCAACACAGTGGGCTCCTGTAACGAATCGTCGAAGTTGAGCTGAAAATCCACCGTGTCTTTTTCGATATCTTCCAGCATGGCTTCGGCAAATTTTTGCATCCGCACTTCGGTATAACGCATCGCTGCAGGTGGATCACCATCCTGGCTGCCAAAGTTACCCTGGCCGTCAATAAGCGTATTACGCATAGCCCACTCCTGCGCCATCCGCACCATTGTATCGTAAATAGCACTATCGCCATGCGGATGGTATTTACCCATTACTTCACCTACAATACGGGCGCTTTTTTTATAGGGCTTATTACTGTTATTACCCAGTTCGCTCATACCATACAACACACGGCGGTGTACCGGCTTTAAGCCATCCCGTACATCGGGGAGTGCCCTGCCCACAATTACACTCATGGAGTAATCGATGTAGGAGGCCTTCATCTGTTCCTCGATATTTACCGGTATTATTTTACCCCTGTTGCTTTGCTGGTTATCGTCGTTGGCGGGGGGCATTCCGCCCTCAAAATTGTCGTTGTTTTCCATAATTTTTCAAGTTGGCGAATTTACCGATTTTCATTGGCTTCCGGGCAGTTTAATCCCTGTATTTAAAGGCTTTTTTTGCACAATTTCCGGAGCTATTGTGCATATATAAACGGGGCAAAACAAAGTGATGAAATCCTGCTGTGGACAGGCGTATTGTTTTAAATAAAAACAGGACTGCTGTGCTGATTGCTGAAACTGGTTTTTGCTTCTGAAACTAAATGATAAATTGCTGCATAAAACACAAAGCATTGAAAACAATTTTGCTTATCGGAGCAGGAAAATCAGCTGCTGTACTGATTGACTACCTGGTACAGGGCGCAACACAGCAACAATGGCATCTTATCATTGCTGATGCCAGCAAAGCCACCATACTGGACAAAATAAATCATAGTACTGCTGCCGAAGCCATTGCACTGGATATTACGGATGCTGCATCACGTAGCGCCACTATTTCCAGGGCTGATATTGTGATTTCACTGCTGCCACCTGCCCTGCATTTCCTGGCAGCAAAGGATTGTATTCAATTACAAAAGCACCTGCTTACAGCCTCGTACCTTGATGATAATATGAAAAGCCTGAAGCAGGAGATTGAAAACAGGCAACTGCTTTTTTTATGTGAAATGGGCCTCGACCCGGGCATCGATCACATGAGCGCCATGCAACTGGTTGATGGCATTAAAAAAAAGGGCGGTAAGATCACTTCATTTAAAAGTCATTGCGGCGGACTGGTAGCACCCGAAAATGATGATAACCCCTGGCATTATAAAATTAGCTGGAACCCACGCAATGTAGTACTGGCCGGTAAAGCCGGAGCAGAATACAAATGGCAGAACAAAATAATACATACAACATACGCTGAATTATTCAGCAGTTGCACCGAAGTAATAGCAGAGGGGCTGGGCACCCTGGCTTATTATCCCAACAGGAATTCGCTGGGGTATATGCCGCTGTACGGGCTTGAAGATGCAGCAACATTTATACGAACCACTTTGCGGCATCCTGCTTACTGCAAGGGCTGGAATGCGATTGTACAAGCCGGGCTAACGGATGATACCGTACTGATTGATGCAAGTGGCCTTACTTACAGCCAATGGGCTGCACCTGTTGCTGCATACATACAGCCCGGCAATAAAGAGATGCTGCACTATTTAGGCCTGATGGATGATACGCCGGTACCTGCCCGGGCCAAAACCTCGGCCGACATTTTGCAACACCTGCTGGAAACCCGGCTGCAAATGCAACCCAACGACAAAGACATGATTGTAATGCTGCATGAAATTGAATACAGCATTGATGGCAAAAATAAAAAAATGAAAAGCAGCCTTGTTGTAAAAGGTGAAGACAGCCTGCGAACAGCCATGGCAAAAACAGTAGGCTTACCCTTAGGCATAGCCGCAAAATGCATTATAGATGGTACAATTATGCTGAGAGGATTGCAGGTGCCGGTATTGAAAGAGATATACGATCCTGTGCTACAGGATTTGGCCAGGCAGGGTATTGTATTCAACGAACATGGAACAGCTTAAGGCTGCAACAAACGTTGCAGTTCCTTCACCCCTTCGGTGGCCGGTTTTTCAATAAAAACGATATTGTTCATACGGTCTACCTGGGGTATTTTTTTATCGATGATAAACTTGGGCAGGTATGGTGGTGCATAATACAGTAAAGATGCCGCCGGGTACACCTGCAGCGAAGTACCCGCCACCACAAAGTAATCGCAATTGTGCATAAGGGGTACAGCTTGCTCCATCATAGGTACAGGCTCTTCAAACCACACAATATGCGGCCTTAGCTGGGCGCCATCTTCAGCAGTATCGCCTAATTGTATATCACCGGTGATGGGATAAATTAAAGATTCATTTTTTTCGCTGCGCATTTTAAAGATTTCACCATGCAGGTGCAATACCCTGGTAGAGCCGGCACGTTCATGCAGGTCGTCGATATTTTGTGTAACTATGGTTACTTCAAAATCTTTTTCTAAAGCCGCCAGGCCTGTATGGGCTGCATTGGGCTGTGCTGCCAGTACATCACGGCGACGCATATTGTAAAAATCAAGCACCATTTGCGGGTCTTTGCGCCAGGCGCCTGGTGTAGCCACATCATATACACTGTAACCATTCCAAAGGCCATCACCATCACGAAAAGTTTTAAGGCCGCTTTCGGCGCTTATGCCGGCACCGGTAAGCACCACGATATGTTTTTTATCTGCCATAGTACATGAGATTTACTCACCTGCCAGTTCTAACACTATCTTCCATTCTTCGGGCTTTACCGTTTGCACACTCAGCCTGCCGAGGCGAACCAGGTCCATATTGGCAAGGCGCTTATCTTTTTTGATTAACTCCAGCGGAACGGGCTTTTTTAATTTTTTTACCGGCTTTAAGTCAACCACCACCCAGGCATCTTCCTCAGTGGTAGGATCCTGGTAAAATTCTTTTACCACTTTGGCAATGCCTACTATCTCTACCCCTTCGTTGCTGTGATAAAAAAATACCTCATCGCCTTTCTTCATCGCTTTAAGGTTATTGCGTGCCGCATAATTGCGTACACCGTCCCAAAAAGTTTGTTTGTCTTTTACAAACTGATCCCAACTGTATTTAAAGGGTTCTGATTTTACAAGCCAGTATGCCATTAGGTATATTTTTTTTCTGAAACAAAACTATTGATTCGATACAAATTTTTTCTACTACCGGCTATAATATCTTTTACAAACCTGTCAACCGGTACTATCATTACCTGCAGCAGGGTTTAAAAGTAAATACCGGTGTTAACCCTGCTGGCAGACGAATAATACAACCAAAATGCAAAACCCTTTTGATTTCTTTTTCGTACATGCCGGTAAGCACTACTATATGAAACTTCAATTTACCGGCAACAGCATTTACCTGCTTAAAGCAATTGGCTTCCTGTGTATCACTGCCATTGCATATTACTACTTTGGTAATACTACAATAAGAGAATACAGTATTCCAAATAATAAGCTCACCACGGTTTTTGGTGCAGGTTTTAATGCTATTCTTTATGCCGGTATCCATTTCTATATTTTTATACACAGCCTGCATGCACCCAATCCAAAGCCACAACATTTTACCGAATCTATAGTAGTGGCCGCTATTGTGCAGTTTTTATTTTTTATACTGGGGTTTTACGATATCCTCAGCATACCACATTTTGTATGCGAACTGCTGCTGCTGTTTGCCATTGCAGGCGTTTTAACGGATAATATTTACAGCCGGAAAATTGTATCCGCACGTACTGGCTTCACCATTGCATTTAGCATACTATATGGGCTGTGGCTGTCCGGTTATTTTCGCAGCAGCGGTATACCACCGCAAAGCAACCTGGAAGTAATGATAGCACTGTATGCCGGTATCAGTTTGGCCCAGGCCTGCATTTGCCTGGTGGCATTTGTAGTGCTGGGCAAAATATTATTTGCCAATAAAAATTACCGGGAAATAGTGGCGCTGCCGTTGAGTATTTTGTCGTTGCTGGCTATTATGGTTTGGATTGGACGTTTGTTGTGGTAATCATTATTCCCAGCCACTGGCCAGCACATCGGCAATATGCATGGTGGCAATAGGCAGGTTTTTACCCTGGATATAACTGTCGATATGCATCAGGCAGCTCATATCGGTGGAAATAATGTATTGAGCACCGGTAGCCAGGGCATTGCTTACCTTTTGATCGGCCATCGCCGTGGATATAGCATTGAATTTTACAGCGAAACTGCCACCAAAGCCGCAACAGGTTTCGTTATCGGCCATCTCGGCCAGTTCAAGGCCTTTTACATGAGCCAGTAATTTTCTTGGGCCTTCTTTTATACTGCATTCCCTTAATGCAGCGCAGCTATCATGGTAGGTAACACGGGCATGGAACGCTGCACCAAAATTTTCTATGTGCAATACCTCGGTTAAAAACTCGGTAAACTCATAAATACGTTTACCCAAAGCCGTTATGCTTTGCTGCTGTTCAGTGCCGGCAAATAGCTGCTGGTAATAATTGCGTACAAAGCCGGTGCAGCTTGCACTTGGCGACACGATATAGTCGGCAGCCTCAAAGTCTTTTAAAAATTTGGAACATACCGCTTTGGCTTCATGGTGGTAACCGGCATTAAAAGCAGGCTGGCCGCAGCAGGTTTGCGCAGGGTTGTATATCACATCGCAGGCTGCCTTTTCCAGCACTTTTACCATATTAAAAGCCGTTTGCGGATAGAGCTGGTCAATAAAACACGGTATGAAGATGTGTACTTTCATTGGCAGCAGTTGCAGTACCGTTTCAACGGTTTTGGAGCTGTATCATTTTAAGTGCAGTAATAGCGGCTTCTTCTCCTTTATGACCATGTTTTCCGCCGGTGCGTTCATCTACCTGCTCCTGTGTATCCACCGTTAATACGCCAAAAATTGTGGGTACAGGCAGGCTGAGGTTAAGCTGTACCACACCATCGGTAACCGCCCGGCATACATAATCAAAATGCGGCGTATCGCCCCGCAGCACTATACCAATAGCGGCAAAGGCATGTGGCCTGTCGTCTTTGTACTTATGCTTATCCCAGTAATTTTTGATGGCAAAGGGAATTTCGAAAGCGCCGGGAACCGTGATGATTTTAACCAGTACCCCCTGTGCCTGCAGCAACTGGCTGCAGCCATCGGTAAGGCGGCCTACCGATGCAGCATTCCATTCGGTACGCACAATTACAACACAGGCATCCTTTGGAATTTGGATGCCTGCTATATCGTATAAATTTTTTGAAACTTGCGACATGTATGCTTTCGTTTACAGATGTCCGTTATTCCACCACACCCAGGCGAGCCAGGTACTTATCTACATCGTAAGCATGGTTACTGCGTGGAAACTCAGATTTTATGCGCTGCAGGAATTCAACTGCTTCCGATGTTTTTCCGATGGTTTCGGCAAATAACGCTGCCTTAAATAAAAACTCCGGCGTAAAAAATTCATCTTTTGGATTTGTTTTATACGCTTTGTTGTAATAACTCCAGGCTTCATCATTATTTTTCAACTCGGAATAGGCATCACCGAGCAAACTGTAAGCAACAGCCTGCACCTGTGTGGCACTGGTTGAAAAATCTTTCAGGTGCTTTATAGCGTTATTGAAATCCTTACTGTACAGGTAGCAGGCTCCTGCAATATAATGAGCGGTGTTACCGGCCTGTGTACTGCCATATTTACTAATTACCTTTAGTACGCCGTTTTGTACGGGTCCGCCGCCATTCAACACCAGGTTGATTGAGTCTTTATTAAAACCCAACTGGGTACTCATTTTATCAAACAACTGCTGGGCCGGAAAAATCATTTCCGCTGCTTTTTCTTCATTAGGCTTTTGTACAAAATTTTTATAGCCTATCCATCCTGCAGACAGTAATATTATGGCACTGCCCCCATAAATGATGGGCTTGCTGAATTTTGCCCAAAATCCTTTGGCTTTTTCTACTATCGCTGCTACTTCGGGCACTTCGGCCACCACTTGCTTCTCTTCTGACATGGTTTTCGTTTATCTGCCTGCCAACATTTGTTTTTACAAAACAGGCTATTTTATTTTTTAAAATTACCGTTAAATACTTTCTTCAATTTTAGTCCATAATGAATGGATAATCTTCCTGCACATACACATCTTTAAGCAGCTCATCATCGCTGGGCCAGGGGCTTTCTTCGGCAAATTTCACACAATCTTCTACCTGCTCTCTTACCCTTTCGTTGATGGCTTCAATATCGGCATCAGCTACTTTGTATTCTTCTTTCAGCACACGGTGTACATGGTCGATAGGGTCACGCTGTTTGTATTCTTCCACTTCATCCTTAGTACGATACTTTTGAGGGTCGCTCATGCTATGGCCTTTATAGCGATAGGTTTTTATTTCAAGCAAAGTGGGGCCGCTGCCTTCCCTTGCCCTGTTTACAGCACGCAACACGGCATCATGTACAGCCTCGGGGCTCATGCCATCCACACTATCCGCAGGCATATCGTAAGCATCGCCCAGCTTATAAATATCCAGTACATTGCTGGTACGGGCTACCGAAGTGCCCATCGCATACTGGTTGTTTTCGCAAATAAAAATTACCGGGAGCTTCCAGGTCATTGCCATATTAAAGGTTTCATGCAGCATACCCTGCCTTGCAGCACCATCGCCAAAAAAAGTAAGCGATACATTTTTGGTACCGAGGTATTGTTCGGCAAAAGCAAGGCCAGCACCCGTACCTATTTGGGCTCCCACTATACCATGACCACCAAAAAAGCCTACATCCACACCAAAAAAGTGCATACTGCCGCCCTTGCCCTTGCTGCAGCCTGTAGCTTTGCCATACAACTCGGCCATACAGGCCCTTGGGGTAACTCCCTTGGCAATAGCCAGGCCATGGTCGCGGTAGGCTGTTATAAACTTATCTTCAGGATTAGTGGCCGTCATACAGCCGGCAGCTACAGCCTCCTGCCCGATATACAAATGGCAGAAGCCCCTGATTTTTTGCATACCGTACAATTGACCGGTTTTTTCTTCAAACTTGCGGAGGAGGAGCATCAGCTCGTACCAGTAGAGGTAGGTTTCTCTTGAAAATTTTGTTGCCAATGGATGATGATTTTTTACAGGCGGCAAAGATAAGGGAGAAAAGCTGAAAATGAAATACGATAAAAAGTGGTAATAAACAGGTGTTTATATGTAGTTTCCACAGCATGGGTATTAGCAATTAGTGGCTATTGGGCGTTGATGCAACAGCACGAACAGGGCAGCTTTCTTACCATCTGCTATATCGGTGCATTGTTTTATCCCTAAACTGCAATTTTCAGATTAACTGCAGTTGCATGGCCGTTTTTACGAGGGAGGCGGTATTCTTGGTTTGAAATTTTACCAGCAGGTTTTTGCGATGGGTATCTACCGTAGCAATACTGATAAAAAGCTTAGCGGCTATTTCACCATTTGTAAGCCCCTCGGCTATTAAAGAGAGTACTTCTTTTTCACGCCGGGTGATGAGGGGCTGGCTTTGTTTTTCGGCCTGCAGTAATGCAGCGGCGGCTTCGTCGCTGATATAGGTTTTACCTTTTGAAACAGTTATAATAGCCTCCAGTAATTCCTGCTGTGTGGCATTTTTGAGCACATAACCGCTGGCACCGTTTTCCATCATCTTTTGTATAAAGCTTTGCTGGTTAAATGTGCTTAGGCCCAGCACAAATACCTGCGGATACCTGTTTTTTACAATGCTGCACAGTTCAATACCACTCATACCGGGCATACTTATATCCATAAGTAATACATCAGGCTGTTGCTGTTGCAAAAAAGCAAGGCAGGAATCGGCATTACCGGCATGCCCCAGCCATTCTATGTCCTTTTCGTGCTGCAGTAAGGAGCGAATACCTTCAATTATCATGTAATGATCATCTGCTATAAAAACCTTTATGGGCATATACTTTATTTTAAAAACTAAACCGTTAATTCTACAAACACCGAAGTGCCTTTGCCGGCTTCAGCATGTATATCAAGCCTGCCCTTTAAAAAATCCACCCGGCTCCTGATATTTACCCAGCCTATCCCTTTTGTACTGTCCAGCACTGTAGTATCAAAGCCTTTTCCATCATCCTCTACCGTTACGGCAATGGCATTGCCAGACTGGGTGAGCTGCACAATAGCATTGGCGGCAGCGGCATGCTTTAAGATATTATTGAGCAACTCCTGTACAATACGGTAAATGGCAATTGTTGTTGTTTGCGACAGTTTCGCTTCTGCAATACCAATACTCTGGTAAGTGATTTTTAAAGCGCTGTTTTGATTGATGTCGTTACATAAATCTTTCAATGCCGTATCTAAACCAAATTTAACGAGGGCCGCAGGCATCAGGTTATGTGCCAGCCGCCGCATCTCTTGTATTGAACTGTCTAACATATCCATACTGCGTTCAAAATGCTGTGCATCTTCTGCTGTAAGCACCAGATTTTGCTTCATGTTTAGCATGGAATATTTTATGCCCGACAACATGCCGCCCAGCCCGTCGTGCAGGTCTTTTGCCAGCCGTGTACGCTCCTGCTCTTCACCTTTTAATACGGCTTCGGTTGCTGCTAATTGTTTTTCCTTTTCAAGTTCGGTTATGCGTTGCTGTTGCAGTTTTTGTTTTTGCGTATAGCTGGTATAGCTGAGTATAAGAATGAGGAGGAGTGTGCCGGTGCCGCCAAATAAAATATAGTTAAGGGTGTTTTTTTTGCCTATATCAAATGATTTAAGCTGGTTTTCGGCAGTTAATTGTTTTATAGTACTTTCCTTTTTTTCAAATTCGTATTTAGCTTCCAGGTTAGAAACTGCCATTTTACTTTTTTCCCCGATAATGGAATCATTCAGCAGTTCAAATTTTTTCCGGTATTCAAGCGCTGCAGCAGCCATACCTGCTTTTTCATGCATTTCGGATGCCTTTAAATAGAGGTCTTTAAGTTCGAGTTTTGAACCCAGCCTTGCGGCAATGGCAATACCCTCATCAATATATTTTTTTGCCCCCATCGGGGGTTTGGTTTTAATGAGCAAATCGGCCATACCCATACAGGCATACATGTGATACTCAGGTATATCATTTTTTTGTGCGTATTCAATCACTTTATTATAATTACCCCCTGCCAATACCCCATTGCCCAAAGCACTGTACGCATCGGCCAGGCCCAGCCAGCCATCCAGCCTTACCATATCATCTGCCATACGTTGTGCGCTGGCCTCAATTTCTTTATATAATTCCAATGCTTTATTGTATTGACCGAGGTGCATATATGCTGTTGCAATATTGTACATCGACGAAGAAACGGCATACTCATTTTTCAGTTCTTTGGCTATCAGCAAAGATTTTTCTGCATATTGTTTACCCTTTTCAAATTCCTGCAATTCGATGAACACAGAGGCCAGGTTATTATTGGAAATACGCTGCAGGCGCTGGTCATTTATTTCTTCTGCCAGCTTTTTTGCCTGCAGGTAATAGTCGGCAGCCAGCGTAAAGTCCGACAAATACTGCCATTCACTGCCTACATTCAGGTAAGCCGTGGCAAGATCTTTTTTACCACCTGTTGTTTTATAAATTTCCAGTGCTTCCTGTGCAAAACCCAGCGCCTCCTTAAAATTGCCCCTGTTGTTTAAGAGTACGATATAATGACTTGCAAATGCGGCCACGCCTTTTTTATACCCTATTTTTTGTGCCAGGGCACGGGCTTTATGATAATAATGTGCAGCCGAATCGCTGTTGTTACTTTCAAACAATTCGCCATAGGCATAAAGGGCATGCACGGCATTGCTATCATTTTTTGCAGCATTGATACGTTGCAAAAGGCTATCCCTTATGCTCATTTGCGCCGTCAAATTCAGGGCTGACAGTGTAAACCATGCAAGCAAAATTTGTTGTAAAAACATTTTCATCTTGTGTAAAGAACAATTTTTATTCGCAATATCAGCTCCCTGTTTTCCCTGATTTTTAGATTAGGTGGCCATCAACTGGCTAATGCATTACAGTTTTGTTATATAAAACCATAATGTTGTTTAACCTTCGATAAATTAACTTTTTTCCATTTAAATCTTTACCGTTCCTGTATTTATGCCTTACAATTTATAGTAAGTGCTATTGCACTACTGTTTCAATGCCACATTTCCCGTAAATTTGTGCAACTCATGAATTTTATCTACACAAATATCATCTGTACTGTACTTTTCTTTATACTTTCTGCACAATTACTGCAGCACAGTAGCTTCAGCAGTTTTTTTGCCGGCCACGCTGTTCAAAAAAATGTTTCAAAACAATTATCAAAGCCCTGCTTTTTTAAAACTGCCGGAGTGCAGTACAATACGAATTGTGAAACTATAGACAGGGATTTGGATTATGATATCCCCGACCTTCCTACTAATAATAATGCACAGGAAGAAAAATGTAAAGATGAATCGGCAACTAAAGTATGTGCCTATCATCATGAACAATGTATTGTAGTGTACAACTCCAGGCTAAATCTTTTCAATGAGATAATCAACAGCCAGTTCAGTCCCATGCTGGTACTTCCCCCTCCCCGGCAGTAAATTTTGCCATATTCTTATTTTTTCCAAACGATGCTTGCATATTTTTTCAATTTCTGAAAACCAGGCCAGTCCTGTATTTCAAACATTTGTCAATTAAAATTTGTAAACACGTGAAAGCATACCTATTTATTCCGGGCATTATGGGTTTATTCTTTTTTACCTCCTGTTCCGAGAAAAAAGAAACCACGGTTGCCGAAACATTTGAAGTGATAGCACCGGTGCATACCGATACAGTGTACGAGCATAATTATATTGCGGAAATACAATCTGTAAAATATGTTGAAATCCGCAGCCGGGTTAAGGGCTACCTCGAAAAAATATTTGTAGATGAAGGGCAGATGGTAAATGAAGGCCAGGTACTTTTTACCATTAGCAGCCTGGAGTACGAAAAGGAATTACAAAAAGCCGTAGCCATTTATAAAAATGCCATTGCCGAACTTAAAACCAGCGAAGTAGAACTGGCCAATGTAAAATCGCTGATGGAAAAAAATATCATCGCCAAAAGCGAATACGAAATGGCAAAAGCCAAAACCGATGCCCAAAAAGCAAAAGTTGAAGAAGCAAAAGCCAACCAGGAACAGGCTGAGCTTAATGTTGGCTTTTCAAAAATAAAAGCCCCATATAAAGGCATCATCAACCGAATCCCCAACAAAACCGGCAGCCTCATTAATGAAGGCGATATGCTTACTTCCATATCAGACAATAAGGAAGTATTTGCTTACTTCAACCTCTCGGAAAATGATTACCTCAGTTATGTTTCCAACAAAAAAGAAGAAAGCAAAATTGTGAGCCTGCAGTTAGCGAACAATGAACTGTATCCTTATAATGGAAAAATAGAAATTGTAGAAAGTGAATTTGACCGATCCACCGGCAATATTGCCTTCAGGGCCAGGTTTCCCAACCCAGACGGGCTACTGAAGCATGGTGCCAACGGCAAAGTGGTGGTTACAAAAAACTTAAACAAGGCACTGGTGATTCCACAAAAATCAACCTTCGAAATACAGGATAAAGTTTTTGTGTATGTGGTAAAAAACGACAGCACACTGGAACAACGCAATATTACTCCACTATTGCGGCTGCCACATCTCTTTGTGGTGGAATCGGGTATTACACCATCAGATAAAATTGTGTACGAAGGCGTACAAAATGCAAAAGACGGGATGAAAATAAATCCCATACCTGCGCCCGAAAAACCTTTAGCTTCTTTGGACTAAAACCACCACTATGACTGCAAAATTTATACACCGGCCTGTACTGTCGGTAGTGATCTCTATAATCATTACTATCGTGGGTTTAATTGCACTGCTGCAATTACCTGTTACCCAGTTTCCGGATATTGCCCCACCCGAAGTAAACGTTACCACAAAATACACCGGCGCTAATGCCGAAGCCTGTGTAAAAGCCGTGGTTACACCATTAGAAAGGGCCATTAATGGCGTGCCGGGCATGGCTTACATGACTTCCGTTTCGGGCAACGATGGCAGCAGCGTTATCCAAATTATTTTTAAAGCCGGTGTTGACCCCGAAGTAGCGGCAGTAAACGTACAAAACAGGGTATCCTCTACGCTTGATGAATTGCCGGAGGAGGTAATTAAAGCAGGCGTAATTGTAGAAAAAGTACAAAACAGTATGCTCATGTACCTGAACATACTGAGCAATAACAAAACATTGGATGAAAAATTCCTGTTCAACTTTACAGATATCAATATCCTGCCCGAATTAAAACGTATTGAAGGGGTAGGCTTTGCCGATATACTTGGCTCTAGGGAATATGCCATGCGTATATGGCTTAAGCCCGATAAACTGCAGATGTACAATATTGCCGCATCTGAAATCATTGAAAAGCTGCGCCAGCAAAATGTGGAAGCCGCACCGGGAAAAATTGGCGAAAGCTCCGGTAAGCAGGCACAGTCGCTGCAATATGTATTGAAATACACGGGAAAATTCAATACAAAAGAAGGTTATGAAAATATGGTGATTAGTAGCAGGCCCGATGGTGAATTGCTCCGCCTGAAAGAAGTGGCAGATATCGAATTCGATTCGCAGGAGTACGATGTGGTATCCAAAGAAAATGGTCAGCCATCGGCCGCCATACTCATTAAACAAAGGCCCGGCACCAACGCCAAAGATGTAATCAATAACATTAAAGAAAGGATGGCAATTATAAAAGCACAATCCTTTTCGCCAGGTATGGATTATACTATTAGCTATGATGTGTCAGAATTCCTCGATGCTTCTATACACGAAGTAATCAAAACATTAATCGAGGCTTTCATTCTTGTGGCTTTAGTGGTGTTTATTTTTTTACAGGACTGGCGCTCGACCATCATCCCCATCCTTGCCGTACCTGTATCGTTAATAGGCACATTCTTCTTTATGCAACTCATGGGCTTTTCGCTCAACCTCATTACACTCTTTGCCCTGGTATTGGCCATTGGGATTGTTGTGGATAATGCGATAGTGGTTATTGAAGCCGTTCATGCCAAAATGGAGCACTCCACCATGGGTCCCCGCAAAGCAACGGAACATGCCATGCGTGAAATAAGCGGGGCTATAATTGCCATCACCCTGGTAATGTCGGCAGTATTTGTACCCGTAGCTTTTATGGAAGGCCCAACCGGGATTTTTTACAGGCAGTTTTCCTTAACGATGGCTGTAGCCATTGTACTATCCGGTGTAACTGCACTTACCCTTACCCCGGCACTTTGCGCCATGTTTTTAAAAAACACCCACAATGCAAAAGGTAAACCACGTAAAAGCCTGCTCGAAAAGTTTTTTAATGGCTTCAATAAACGGTACAACGGGGTGGCATCAAAATATACTGCACTCATTTCGGCCATTGCCAACAGGAGGCTAATCACTTTTGGCACACTGCTTATTTTTTGCATAGGCACGGGTATTATTGGTCGCATTGTACCCTCCGGCTTTATACCCGAAGAAGACCAGGGCGCTATATACGCCAACGTTACCACACCTTCAGGTGCCACACTTGAACGTACCGAAAAAGTGGTAGATGAAGTGCAACGCATTGCCAGCAGTATGCAAAGTGTACAATCCGTTTCAGGGCTGGCAGGCTATAGTGTACTTTCCGAAGGTGTTGGTGCCGTATATGGCATGAACCTTATCAGCCTCAAAAACTGGAAAGAAAGAAAAGAAAACGATAAAGCAATCATCCGGCAACTGGAGGAAAAAACCAAACACATTAAAGATGCAGGTATAGAATTTTTTACCCCGCCGCCTGTACCGGGTTATGGCAACTCCAGTGGCTTTGAAATGCGCCTGCTCGATAAAAGCGGCAGCGGCAGTTTTGAAAAGTTTCAATCCGTTGCCAACAGTTTTGTAGAAAAACTTAATCAACGGCCTGAAATCAGCAATGCCTTTACCACGTTCAATGCAAGCTTTCCGCAATTTCTTTTACATATAGATAGCGATAAGGCTGCACAAAAAGGTATTACTGCCGATAATGCCATGAGCACTTTACAAACCCTTATTGGCAGCGAATATGCCACCAACTTTATCCGCTTTGGGCAGCTATACCGGGTAATGGTACAGGCACTGCCGGAATACCGGGCGCAACCCGAAGACTTATTAAAACTGTACATTAAAAACAACGCCGGAGAAATGATTCCTTTCTCCTCCTTCCTCAGTATTGAAAAAGTATACGGACCAGAGCAGGTAACCCGTTACAATATGTACACTTCTGCCATGCTTAATGGTATGCCTGCAAAAGGTTATAGCAGCGGCCAGGCCATTGCCGCCATTAAAGAAACAGCAGCAAAAGAATTACCTAAAGGTTACGATTACGACTGGGCAGGCTCTACAAGAGATCAGGCCAATGCAGGCAACCAGGCCATTTTTATTTTTATGATTTGTCTTTTGTTTGTATACCTGTTATTGGCCGCACAGTACGAAAGCTTCCTGCTGCCACTGGCAGTTATACTTTCTTTACCCATTGGTGTATTTGGCGCCCTGTTTTTCCTGATGCTGCTTGGCCTGGAAAACAATATTTATGCACAGGTAGCCATGATTATGCTTATCGGTATACTGGGTAAAAATGCCATACTTATTATTGAGTTTGCCACTTTAAAACACCGGCTGGGCAACTCGGTTTTAAAGTCGGCCGTTGAAGGTGCCACAGTAAGACTACGCCCTATTTTAATGACCTCGTTTGCATTTATCGCCGGGCTGCTGCCGCTTATGCTAGCTTCGGGTGCCGGCGAAATTGGCAACAACACAATAGGCGCTGCGGCAGCAGGTGGCATGTTGTTCGGTACCGTATTTGGCGTCATCATCATACCAGGGCTGTACGTAGTATTTGCCCGTATGGCCGAAAAACTTAACCGCAGTAAACGAAAAGAAGTAAAAGCCTATACCGAAACCATTTAACAATGACAACAATTAACGTACGCATTACAACGGTATTTATTATTGCACTAACATCAATGATTAGCTGCAAAACGCTAAACACCAATATTTCAATTGCAGAAAAAAAACTGCCCGGTACTTACAACAGCACTGCTACTGATACAAACAATGTTGCAGGCATTAACTGGAAACAATATTTTACCGACCCTCAGTTGCTGCAGTTAATTGATAGTGCATTAGCGGGCAATATCGACAGGCAGATAGCCCTGCAGCGCATTGAGATTGCCCGGGCCGGTTGCAGAATGGCCAAGGCAGCTTTACTGCCATACGCACAGGTGAATGTAAGCCCGGCCATCAGGCGCTTTGGCTTGTACACTATGGATGGTGCCGGTAATATCAGTACCGAAATTACCCCGGGCAAAATTGTACCCATCAATTTACCGGATTATTACCTGGGCGTGCAATCAACATGGGAAATAGATATATGGGGCAAACTCCGCAGCAGGCGCAGCTCAGCCATTGCCAGCTTCCTTGCCAGCCAGGAAGGCTTACATTTTTTACAATCAAATATTGTTGCAGATGTTGCCACTGCCTATTACCAGCTTATCGCATTAGATAATGAGTTGGACATTATCAGGCGAACCATCAATAAACAAAAGGAAGCTTACGAAGTAATACAAATGCAAAAAGATGCAGCCAGGGCCAACGAACTGGCTGTACAGCAGTTTAAAGCACAACTGCTGGGCTGGCAGGCTATGGAGTACGATGCCTTGCAGCGTATAACCGTAACCGAAAACTACATCAACTTTATTGCAGGGCGTTTTCCGCAACCGGTACCCCGAAACAAGCAGGCTATTTTTGTGGCGCCACCTGCTACCATTAGCTCGGGCATTCCTGCACAACTGTTGCAATACCGGCCCGATATTCGTGAAGCCATGCACCTGGTACAGGCCAGCAAGTTTGATGTGAAAGCCGCTAAAGCCGAATTTTTTCCCAGCCTTAATATTACGGCTGCAATAGGCTACCAGGCATTTAATCCGCAATACCTTTTTTATACTCCAGCTTCACTGGCTTATACGGCTTTAGGAAGCCTTACAGCACCGCTGGTAAACAGGAACAGCATCAAAGCAAAATTTAATTCGGCCAAAGCCAGTCAGCTTACTGCATTATACAACTATCAAAAAACGGTGCTGAATGCCTATACCGAAGTCATCAACGGCCTGTCTGAAATTCAAAACCTGCAACAAACCTACCGGTTGAAAAAAGAACAAACTGAAGTGCTGATGAGTGCGGTGCAAACATCCAGGGATTTATACACGGCCACCAAAGCCAGTTACCTGGAAGTACTGCTGGTGCAGCAAAATTCATTGCAGGCACAGCTTGAACTGGTACAAACCGGCAAGCAACGCCACATTGCTATGGTAAATATGTACAAGGCATTAGGGGGCGGATGGCAATAACATCAGCAATCATCGTAAAAAAACACTGCATTAAACCCGGTGCACAGGTTAACGGCTGCTAACTGCATGTAAATACTTGCTGCTTTATTTTACCTTCGCAGCGTTTATGAAAGATTTTCAATCACTGCGAATTATTTTTATGGGTACGCCGGAGTTTGCAGTAGCTTCTTTGGATGCACTGGTAAAAGCAGGCTGCAACATTGTGGCTGTGGTAACCGCACCTGATAAACCAGCCGGAAGAGGTATGCAGTTGCAGCAAAGTGCGGTAAAAAAATATGCTGTTGAAAATAATCTTACTGTTCTTCAACCGGAAAAATTAAAGCGCCAGGATTTTATTGCAGCATTACAATCACTCCATGCTGATTTGCAAATTGTAGTTGCTTTCAGAATGTTGCCCGAAGTAGTATGGAATATGCCGCCAATGGGCACCATTAATGTGCATGGAAGTTTGCTGCCGCAATACCGTGGTGCTGCACCTATTAACTGGGCAATTATAAATGGTGAAAAAGAAACCGGCGTTACCACATTTAAATTGAAACACGAAATAGATACCGGCGATATTTTATTACAGGAAAGTTTTGCTATAGGCGAAAATGAAACTGCCGGTGAAGTGCATGACAGGATGAAAGTAACAGGCGCTAATCTTTTAATTAAAACAGTAATGGGTTTGGCAGATGGCAGTTTGAAAGAAAAGCCGCAGGCGTCAATAGTGAATAATGAATTGTGTATAAAAGAGCCTGAAAATTTGAACAACCATTCACAATTGACCATTAACAATTCCCTGAAGCATGCGCCCAAAATTTTTACCGATACCTGCAGGATTGATTTTAATAAAACAGCAATTGAGGTACATAACTTAATACGAGGCTTATCGCCATTCCCGGGTGCATTCACCACATTAAACGGCAAAACTTTAAAAATTTACCGCAGCCAGGTATTACCCGGTGCAGCGGCGCCCCCCCCGGGGCAATACGAAACTGACCATAAAACATACCTGAAATTTGCCTGTACTAATGGCTATATAGCTGTTACCGAGCTGCAGCTTGAAGGCAAAAAGAAAATAGCTGTGGAAGAATTTTTAAAAGGCTTCCGCGGATGACAAAAAACATACTTTAACAACCACCGGGAACATACATGCCCGGCTTTCATATCTTTGCAACATGCTAACGATAAGCGAACGTGGCCAGTTAATGCCACCTTCACCCATACGCAAACTGGTGCCATATGCCGAAGCAGCCAAAAAAAGAGGCACAGTAGTATACCACCTCAATATTGGCCAGCCCGATATTGAAACCCCTGCACAGGCTTTGGATGCGGTACGCCACAGCGATTTTAAAATACTGGAATACAGCCACAGTGCCGGTAGCGAAAGCTATCGCCGCAAGCTGGTACAGTATTATAAAAAACATGATATACACATCAACCACGAACAAATCATTGTTACCACCGGCGGCAGCGAAGCCATTTTATTTGGCTTTATGGCCTGTATGGACGTAGGTGATGAGATGATTACACCCGAGCCTTTTTATGCCAATTACAACAGCTTTGCGGTTGCAGCCGGCATTAACGTTGTGCCCATTCCCTCTTCTATCGAAACCGGCTTTGCACTGCCGCCAATTGAAGCGTTTGAAAAAGCCATTACCCGTAAAACAAAAGCAATTGTGATTTGCAGCCCCAACAACCCTACGGGCTACCTGTACAGTAAAGAAGAAATGGAAGCGTTGAAAAAGCTGGTTATCAAACATAATATTTTCCTGTTTTCGGATGAGGCTTACCGTGAGTTTTGCTATGATGGCGCTTATGCCAGTGCCATGCATTTAACCGGGGTAGATAACCATGTTATCTTAATTGACACCATCAGTAAGCGCTATAGTGCCTGCGGAGGCCGCATTGGCGCACTCATTACCAAAAACCAGGCTGTGTTGAATGCAGTAATGAAATTTGCACAGGCCAGGCTTAGTCCGCCGGGCTTTGCACAAATATTGGGCGAAGCGGCGGTTGACCTGCCCGACAATTATTTTGACGGTACCAAAGCGGAATACAAAAAAAGACGGGATACACTTATTGCAAGGCTCAATGCCATACCCGGAGTATTTTGTCCCAAACCCGGCGGCGCTTTTTATGCCATGGCAAGGCTGCCCATTGATGATTCAGATAAATTTTGCCAGTGGCTGCTGGAATCCTTTAGTTATAAAGGGCAAACACTCATGCTGGCACCGGCCTCCGGTTTTTACAGCACCAAAGGGTTAGGCAAAAACGAAGTGCGGCTGGCTTATGTATTGAATACAGATGCCATCAACAAAGCCATGGACTGCCTTGAAGCTGCCCTGCAGCAGTACCCGGGGCGTACAAAATAAACTCATAAAAAATGCTGACCGGAATATGGCCAGCATTTTTTTAACAAGTGTTTTTATGTATCAATAAGTGCCCAGGTAAGTGAGGGTACCACCATTGGGGCCCACCCACTCTATTTTGAGATAAAACTGGGCTACACAGGCCGATACAGGCAATCCCATCGCATCGAGGCCAAAAGTGGTAGTGGTAGTTCTGTTGTTTACCTGCAGTTTAACAGCGCCGCTCACTAACTTATAGTTACAACTTTGCTTTATGGTTAAGGGCGATAAAATAGTAGTGGTAAAATTGCCGCCAAACCGGTTTATACCCCATTCGGCTACCCCATCAGCTTCAGTACTGATACCACTAACGGCCATTACTATACCATTATCGTAGGTAAACGTACGGCGCTTAGCGAGGCGCCATACCCTGCTGGTACCATTATCAAAAGTAATGGAAAGGCCATTGCTTTTGATATCATGAATACGTGGCGCTGTTGCTGTAGCCAGGTCGCGGAGAAAACCACCAGAAACATTAGTGACGGTTTTAACCCCATTGATAATTATTTTTTTATTATCCCTTACCCGGGTAATGGTTAGGTTATTATAGGTAAGGGTAAATGTGGCGCCTGCCTGCCCCCACCTGAAACTGTTAGCAAAGCTTAATACAATGCTTCCGGTACGGGTACGGTTGCCCAGGCAGTTACCATTGTAGGTGATGGTTATCTTTTTAGCAGCGCTAACGGTGTCGATATCAATGCTGGCATCGCAGCGAACCGGAAGCAGGTTACCAAGGGGCCTGCCCAGTAATGATGAATTTGAGTTTTCAAGTGCTGTAAAAGCATCGGTTGCAGCCTCGTCTGTTTCAGCAGCAAAGCGCTCCTGGTCGTCGGCCTGTGCTTTTATTTCTGTTTCAGCAGCCATTTCGCCGGAATTGTTATCCTTTTTACAGGCCGATAATATCAATACAGCCGAAAGTAGGGTTAGCGCAAAGAGGCCAGATTGTTTTTTCATAATTAAAATTTTTCGGGTTTAAAACTAAAGCCGTTTTATGACCTGCCCTTTTTTACAAGGTTTAAAAATGTTAAAAATAATTTATCGCTTTACATCAAACGTAAATACGCAGAGCCTTATTTTCAAAAACTGTACAACAGGCTGGCAGGCTTTGTTAAAAAAAACTGATTTTAAAAACGAAATGCCTACTACGGGCAAAGCAGCTTAATTTTGGCCCCAATTCAGCAAATATGAAAAAACTTTTCCCCCTATTTTTTTTGCTCGTTTTACTATCCTGCAATAACAACGATGATACCCGTGATAATGATACCGGCGAAACCAATACCGGTGGCACTGGCTTGCCGGCACCAGCCATGCTGCATGCCACTATTACCGCCGAATATCCACACGATACCGATGCCTTTACAGAAGGGCTTCAGTGGTACAACGGCAAACTGTACGAAAGTACCGGACTTGAAACCAAAACAATGATAAAAGAGGTAGACCTTAAAACCGGTATTGCATCCAAAAAACAACATATTACCGACCCCGAAATTTTTGGCGAAGGCATAAATATTTTCAACGGCAAACTGTACCAGCTTACCTATCAAAACCACCTGGTGTATGTATATGATGTAAAAGACTGGAGCAAACCCGTACAAACTTTTACCTGGCACTCTGAAGGCTGGGGCATGACGAATAACGGCAGCGAACTTATTGTAAGTGACGGGCAGGCACAGGGTAACCTGTATTTTGTTAACCCTGAAAATTTTAAAATAAACCGTATTGTACAGGTAAGGGATAATATAGGCGTGGTAGACAGGATTAATGAACTGGAATATATAGACGGCTACGTGTATGCCAATATTTGGGGCGAAACCTATATAGTAAAAATTGACCCCTCTAACGGGCATGTAACCGGCAAACTGGAAACAAAAGATTTGCTGCGGAGTTTTTATGCCGGCTTTCCCCTGCGAAATAATTTAGATAATGTATTAAATGGTATTGCTTACGACAGTACAAATAAAAAAATATTTATTACCGGCAAACTCTGGCCAAAAGTTTTTGAACTTCAGTTGAACTAAGGATTGAGTAGAATTTTAATATCCAAACTGCACCCCGTTACGAATACGATTAATCAGCATGCCATAACAATCTCTTATAAGCCTGTCGGCTACCTGTGCCCTTGTTGGTGTTTGTATTTGTCCGCCATTATTGATAAGGGCCCAGTCTTCTGCTAATAGTGCACGGCTGTCGCCGGTATAAGTTGCCGTTTGTACCCTCCAATTGTCGTTACCCGGGAAGTTGTCGAACAATATATTTCTGCCGGTAGCATAATCGTATATCCTGCATTCCAGCATAGCCCTGCTGGTCATATACCTTTCCGTTAGATACACGGTAGCCCGTACCGTAGTAAAAATGGGTTGCGGCGGATTAGATTTAGTGCTGCCCGTTTCAATTTGCTTACTACGCTGTATGGTACGGCGGTTGTTATATACCTGGCCTACAAATAAATCGGTAAACCGCATATCCACAATCCTGTCGGGCCTTATGCGCCTGCTATTGGCATCCCAGTCGGAATAAAAGCGCACATCCCTGTACGATTGAGCGTTGAGGTCGTTAATCATCTGCTGCTGCAGCCAGTCGTTTTGAAGCCCCCAGTGGTTCCAGCTATGGTTATAATAATCCGGTGCCCTTACCACCACTTTAATAGTAGCTCTTTCGAGGGCTTCTTCCATCATCATCCTGCTGTTTTCGTACCCGGGAATAATTTCATTGGCCCTGCGAAACTGATCGTAAGCCTGGCGGGAAGCCTGCCGGTTATCGTAGGTTAAATACTCCAAACCCTGGCTGTAAAATTCCTTTGCTGCTTTGTTCCTGGCATCAGCAATTGAAGCTGCGGGGTTCCACAGGTTGGTTACCGCCCTTGCGGCTGCAGGCACAGCACTTATTTTATCGTACAACTGTTGCATTACCCCCCATTCTTTTACCAGTGCCAGGTATTTATCGCCGGGTGCTAAGCCGGGATAGGTGGCTATTGACAGGTTCTGCCTGCTGTTTAAAGTTTGTGTATATGCCTGCGGTAATAAAGTAAGGGCTTCTTTATCAGAAGCATTCTTGCTAATCCGGTCTACAAGCTCTACCACAGCGTTATCCTCGCTGGTATAATATTTTTGCAACCTGTTGCTACTGCCACAGCTACCCAGTAGCAATAGCAGCAAAATGGAGAAATATCTTTTCATTTAATGATGTGCTGTTTGTAAAAAAGAGGTATAAATATCAGCAAAACATGGTATACAAAACTTCTAAAATTAAAAAGATCAGGCAATAGCTTGTTGCAGCTTAAAAAATTTTGGCGGTTGTTGCCCCTGCACTTATCTTCGCACCACTTATATTTATAAGGAGTTAACCCTATTTATTAACCACCCAAAAAAATGTCTATTTTTTATGAGTGTAAAGATGAGACTGCAACGCCATGGGTCTAAAAAAAGACCATTTTACTTCATCGTTGTAGCAGACGGACGCAGCCCACGCGACGGCAAATTTATTCAGAAACTTGGTACGTACAATCCGCTTACGGTTCCTGCCACTATCCAAATTGACAGGCAAAAAGCATTGGACTGGCTCCATAAAGGTGCCCAGCCAACCGATACTGTACGCCGCATCCTTTCATTTAAAGGCGTGTTGTATCTGAAACATTTGCTCCGTGGTGTAAGCTTAGGTTTGTTCGACGAAGCAATGGCCATGCAAAAATTCACTGCATGGAGTACTGAACACGATGCACATGTTGCCAAGCGCCAGAGTGCCCACCGGAAATCTCAAAGGGACAGCCGCAACAAGCCCGTGATTAAAAAAGTACAGGAAGCAGCCCCTGCAGCAGCAGCACAAAGCACCGAAGAAACTAAAACAGAAGAATAAACAACTGTTCTCTGTTCCCGTTAATTCATTTAAGCAATCTTTTTATAAGGTTGCTTTTTTTATAACCATACCAGCACCCAGTATCCAGCACCTAGTATCCAGTATCCAGTATCCAGCATATAGCAACCTGCACCCAGCAACAAAATCCCCTAACTTGCACCCCATGCACCAGTATTTTAAAATTGGAAAATTAGCCGCCAGCTTTGGCCTTAGGGGCGAATTGGTATTGCAGCACAGCCTGGGTAAAAAAACCGCTTTAAAAGGACTTGAAACGATATTCCTGGAAGAGGGTAAGGATAATTTTATGCCCTATTTTATCACGGCTACAAAAATTAAAAGTCATACAGAGGTTTTTGTAAAACTAGAAGGCATAGATACAAAAGAAGCAGCACGTAAGCTTACACCAAAAGAAGTTTGGCTCACCGAAACAGATTTTAATTCACATGCCGCTACCTCATCCACTATTGCGCTGCTGGGCTTTACCCTGGTGAACGATGGGGAGGAACTGGGCGAAATAACCGAAGTAATTGAGCAGCCGCACCAGTTGCTCTGCAAAATTGTACTGGAAGGTAAAGAAGCCCTGATACCCGTACATGAAGCCTCACTCGAAAAAATGGATACCAAAAAACGGCAACTGCATGTAACCCTCCCCGATGGGCTGCTCGATATTTACCGCTGATTCTTTTTGTACTTTCATTCAGTGAAAAAAGAACCTCAACGGATAGTAGCCCACTTTGACCTGGATTCATTTTTTGTTTCGGTAGAAGTACTCAACAACCCGGCATTAAAGGGATTGCCGGTAATAGTAGGCGGCAGCGAACGAGGTGTGGTGGCCGCCTGCAGCTACGAAGCCAGGAAATACGGTATACAATCGGGCATGCCCTCCAAACAAGCCCGCCAGCTTTGCCCACAGGCTGTAATTGTAAAAGGCACAAGAGGCGAATACAGCCGTTATTCCCACTGGGTTACCAATATCATCGCTGCCAAAGCCCCCTTATTTGAAAAAGCTTCTATCGATGAATTTTACATCGACCTCACAGGCATGGACCGTTTTTTTAATCCGTTGCAATGGACCATTGAACTACGCCAGCAAATTATTACTGAAACCAAACTACCCATTTCATTCGGACTTTCATCCAATAAAATGATGGCCAAAATAGCTACCAACGAAGCCAAACCCAATGGCTACCTGCAAATTCCCTTTGGAAAAGAAAAAGAATTCCTGGCCCCGCTACCAGTTGATAAAATCCCCGGTGTGGGTGAACATACCCTACGGGTGCTTAATGCTATGGGCATTGTTACAATTGGAGATATTAATCAATATACCGAAGCTGCAATAGAGGATAAGCTGGGCAAATGGGGCAAAGAACTCTGGCAAAAAAGCTTTGGTATACATAACAACCCTGTAACCCAATATCATGAAGCCAAGTCCATCTCCTCAGAAAATACCTTTGAAGAAAATAAAACCGATCCTGAATTTTTATATGCAGAACTGGTACGGCTAACTGAAAAAATTTGTTTTGAATTAAGGCAGGATGAAAAAGTAGCAGGATGTGTAGCCGTAAAAATTCGTTATCCCGATTTTGAAACCACCTCCCGGCAAACCACTATACCCTACACTAGTGCAGACGACGAAATAATCCCTATAGCCAAAAAACTATTTACCGAATTATATAAAAAAAACCAACCCGTAAGGCTGCTTGGTGTTCGTATCAGCGAATTAACCAACAATGCCATCCAAACCAGCCTCTTTGACAATAAAGAGAAGAAAACTGAATTATATAAAGCAATAGATGATGTAAAAAACAGGTTTGGAAAACTGAAAATAAAACGAGCCTCATCGGGCAGATAATATCACCTGCGTTTATCCTGTTCATCGATAAGCTCTGCCACCGTTTTCTTTTCGAGGATTTTAAGTGTAGCGTCCCTGGTTTGCTGCAAAGCCTTATTTAACCCACAACTTACTTCATCGCAATCTTCACATTTTTCGTAAAAATTAAGACTAACACAAGGCAGCAGGGCAATTGGCCCACCTACCATGCGTATGGCACGGGCCAAGGTAATTTTTTTGGGATGTATCGCCAGGAAATAACCGCCTCCTTTACCTTTTTTACTGTCTAATATGCCCTCCTGCTTCATTTCGAGCAGGATAGTTTCAAGAAATTTTATAGGTATTTTTTTCTTTTCTGATATTTCAGATATAAGTATCGGCCCTTGTCCGTAACAGGAAGCTAGATATCCAAGGGCCTTTAGCGCATATTTAGTTTTTTTTGAAAGCATGGCGGTAAATTAAGGAAAAAAATAAAAAAAATGCACAAATAAGTCCACTTACCTTGTAGACTATTGTATATTTGCCCCCTAAAACTTTTAATTATGAGTCTTCGTTTAGGGGATATTGCTCCCAACTTCAAAGCAAAAACATCATTGGGTGAAATTGATTTTTACGAATACCTTGGTAATTCCTGGGGCATCCTTTTCTCTCACCCGGCCGATTTCACCCCTGTGTGCACTACCGAACTTGGGCGTACTGCAAAACTCAAAGAAGAATTTGCAAAGCGCAACGTAAAAGTATTGGCTCTTAGTGTTGACCCTGTAGATAAGCACTTAAGCTGGATAGGCGATATCAACGAAACACAGCAATGCACAGTTGATTTTCCCATCATTGCCGATGATGACAAAAAAGTATCCGAATTATACGATTTTATACATCCCAATGCATCTGCTACAGCAACTGTGCGTTCGCTGGTAGTTATCGGGCCCGATAAAGCAGTAAAACTGATTATCACCTACCCTGCCTCTACCGGCAGAAATTTTGTAGAAGTATTAAGAGTAGTGGATTCGTTGCAACTTACCGCCAACTACAGCGTAGCTACACCTGCCAACTGGAGCCAGGGCGAAAATGTAATTGTGGTACCTGCACTAAGCACTGAAGATGCTATAAAAAAATTCCCAAAGGGCGTGGAAGTAATTAAGCCTTACCTGCGTTACACACCGCAGCCAAACCTCGATTAATTTTTACAATTGCTTACTATAGAAGTACCTCCGCAAAACGGGGGTATTTTTTTGGGTAAAACCCAATGGCGCCGCAGCATTATCTTTACAGTATGACATGCCTGATAGTAGACGATAACAAACTTGCCCGAACCACCATGCGGCAGCTTGCCAGCCATATTAACGACCTTAAGGTTGCCGGCGAATGTGCCGATGCTATTGAAGCGTATAATTTGTTGCAACACACACATACCGATATTATATTGCTGGATATTGAAATGCCCGGCGTAAATGGAATAGATTTTACCCGTAGCCTGGGTACCCATAAGCCGGTAATTATTTTTACCACTTCAAAAAAAGATTATGCGGTAGAAGCTTTCGACCTTAATGTTGCCGACTATGTGGTAAAACCGGTAACACCTGCCCGTTTTATACAAGCCATAGATAAAGCCCGGCAGGTAATAAACAGCACAAAAGTAAAAGTGACTTACCATGCTGATGCTTTTGTTTTTATAAAAGAATCATCGGTAATACGCAGAATTGATTTGACAGAACTGCTTTTTGCAGAAGCTATGGGCGACTATGTAAAACTGCACACCGCTCAAAAGTTTTATATAATTCACAACACTTTAAAAAATGTAGAAGACAAGCTGGATAAACAAAAATTTATCCGGGTGCATCGCTCTTACATTATAGCCCTTGATAAAATCGATAGTATCCGGGATGGCGTTGTCCAAATTGGCGCACATACTATCCCGGTAGCAGATGCCTACCGCAGCCTGCTGCAAAAAAAACTCAGCATACTCTAACATTCCCCTCGTCAAAATCACCCTTTTCACCGACAGACTTCTCCTATTCGTCTATTACATGCCGGGCAGGCAAGGCAACAGCATACATTTGAGCGGTATTTTCATTACAGATTGTTTGGGTATTACCGGTTATTCCGGCTGCTTTTTAGTAATGGCTATACCGTGGTTTTAGTTAAGGCAAGCCGCCTCTGCAGGGAGGCGGCATTTTTTAAAAAGCTTTGGTTACTAAATATTATATACTATTCCTTTCCCTCACCATTGTATTTATAGCACTGGCCTACCTGCTGCTGGCCCAGTTTGATAAAGATGAAGGCTGGCTCAATAAAACCGCAGCTACTGCCGGTATGCTTATTACAAGCGCCGCACTTATTAAAATATACCGGCGCTTTATGAAAAATACACACAGCAACGAAAATCATTAACCCTGCATCGCACATTCCTTCTTAGTTTTGAAGTTATGCTGCACAACTATTTCAGATACCTTTTACTGGCGGTTTTTTTTACGGCAATACTGCTGATTGTTTTTTTACAATTCAACAGTAACCGCAGCATCAACCAGTTGATCAATGGCAATGAAAGCCTGATGGCTGAACTTAGGTTGAAAAATGAACTGCAGGCTTTGCAAACAGCCATTGTTACTGCAGAAAATGCTGTAAAAGAAGCCGTGATAGAAAACGAAATTAACCAGTTGAACAACCTGCAGTACGAAGTGGCAGGCATACACAAAAAGCTTACCCGGCTGGATAGCATGATTAATGATAAAAGCACGGATACACTGCTGGTAAAACTACAGGGCTTTGTACATCAAAAAATCAGGCACAATTATACGGTACTCGACAGTTTTGCGGCAAAGGGTAAAGCATCTGCAGAAAGGCTGATTGACCTGCAGGCAGAGAGCCGCATTTTGGACTCCATTAAAACCACTTCAGATAAAATCAGTAACCTGCGCCAGCAAACTGTTACCAGGCTTACACAACAGGCAGAAGCCGATGGCAGCCGGGCAAAAGCGCTAGGTACCATCCTTGCAATAGTAGCCGCTCTTGCAGCAATATTTACCTTTGGCTATGTATCTAACCGGGTTCGCACCCAGGGCCTGCTCATCAATCAACTCAACCAATCCGAAAAAAAAGCCCGTGAAGCCGTAGCGATAAAAGAAAATTTTATGGCCAATATGAGCCACGAAATACGTACCCCGCTAAACGCTATCCTCGGATTTACCAACCTGCTGCAGCATAAGCTACTTGATGAAGAAACCCGGCAGTATATACAGGCCATACACAGTTCTGGCCACAACCTGCTGAGTATTGTAAATGATGTACTGGATTTTTCAAAAATTGAAGCCGGTATGATGCGTCTTGATAAAGCGCCTTTCAATATCAGCGAACTGGTTAAGGCCACCGCAACCATGTTTAAAGCCAAAGCTGCCGAAAAGGGCTTGCAGCTTAGCTTAACATGTAGTGATACTATTCCCGAAATGCTTGAAGGCGATGCTACCCGGTTAACACAAATTTTATCTAACCTGCTGGGTAATGCTATAAAATTTACGCATAAAGGCGCTGTACACATAGCCGTAAATGGAAGTAAAAAAACCGGCAACAGTATAGATATTAATTTTAGGGTAACCGATACCGGTATAGGTATTGATCCGGAAAGACTGCCGGTAATTTTTGAGCGTTTCAGGCAAGCCGATGATAATGCCTCCCGTAAATATGGTGGTACCGGCCTGGGCTTATCCATTGTAAAAGAATTAATAAGCTTGCAAAAAGGCAGTATTACTGCCGAAAGTGCACCTGGCAAAGGCAGTACATTTTCTTTTACCATTCCTTATAAAATTGCAAGTGCAGCCTCAAAAAAAACAACGGCAACAACTAGTACAACGCTATTAACAGCCAGCCATACACACCCGGTAAAAATATTGGTTGCCGAAGATAATCCGCTTAATCAAAAATTGCTGCAACACCTGTTTGCCAAATGGCAATGTGAAGCCAGCATTGTTCACAATGGCAGCCAGGCTGTGGAAGCTCTTTTAAAAAACACGTACCACCTTTTGCTGCTGGATATACAAATGCCCGAAATGGATGGCTACAAAGCAGCGCAGCTTATCCGGCAGGAGTTAAAATTACCCATCCCCATTATTGCCATGACGGCACATGCGCTGGCCGGAGAAAGAGAAAAATGCCTGGCTCATGGCATGAACGACTATATATCCAAACCCTTCAACGAAACAGCATTATACCAACTCATTAAGCAATACACTAATACCCTGCAAAACACCAATGCATCAGCCAGCTTTCAGTATATTAACCTGGCCTACCTGCAGGAGGTTAGTAACGGCAACAAAAGCTATGAGCAGGAAATTGCAACCGACTTTATTGACATCCTTCCACAACAGCTTGAAACAATGCAGGCACAACTGGCGCAAAAAAAATATACCGACCTCAAAAAAACAGCCCATAATATAAAAACTACAATAGCCATTATGGGACTAACGGATAAGCTTACGCCAATACTTGATGCACTTGAATACAGCGCAGACTCCGACGAACTGATTAGCCAAAAAATTAGCAGCTTAAAAAATATTTGCGATATGGCTGTAGCAGAAACCAGAATTTTTCTTCAGTCGATTGACAAGGCGAAAATATAATGCAGGATTTTTTTTACCTGCACCGCTTAACACCAGCTTTGGCAAAACATTTTAGGCTTGTTGATACCTTTATAAAACAAATCGTTTTACTTTCAGAAAAAAATTTTTTAACATGAAAAAAATACTGATTGCTGCATTGCTGGGATGTATTAGTTTTAAAACGCCGGCCTTAACCGTATTTACGCCTGCTACAACCACCCTGGCACAACAACAGCCTAAGCTTAAAAAAGACGGCACACCCGACAAACGTTTTAAAACCAATAAAAAATTAAAGAAAGACGGCACACCGGATAAACGCTTTAAACAAAACAAGAAAAAAGCCGGATGATATTTTCCTTTTGAGGATTAGAATAACGCAGGATAAACCATAACCATTGGAGGTATACAACACGTTCACCAATTTTTCAATCAGCGATATAAAAAATCCCCACCTGTTACAGTGGGGATTTTTGTGCCCAGAACTGGATTCGAACCAGCACACCTTGCGGCGCCGCCACCTGAAGACGGTGCGTCTACCAATTTCGCCATCTGGGCTTATCCCGAAAAAGGAGTGCAAATATATAGGAAAGAATAAAAAGGATATAAAAAAATTTATACCGGCTGCAGCACTGCTAAATCGGCCCAAACAATTTTATACAAACGCTTAGTAAACCCTTCTTTAAAGCATACACCCCGGCAAAGTACCGGGGTGTATTTGTGTATGTTTGAATCCTGGTAATTATCCAAAAAGTCCGCCCTTTTTGAAAGCCCTCACCCCTTCACCAATTTTAAACCCATTGTGGTACACTTCAATTTTATAGTCTCCCACCTGGAAGGGTGCATTCTGCTTCCAGTCGAAACTCACCACCTGGCGCTGGCCCTGCGTATATTGCACCTGCACTTTTTGCGTATAGGTGCGTTCGCCATCTTCCCGGGTATTGAACAAGCCGGAACCAAGTGCTTCCACTGCTACGGGCTTACCATCAGGACCGGTTACACATACATACAAATCCTTTGTACCTGATGGCGATATCCTGTTTTCATCTAATGTAAATGATATGCGAAGTACATCTACTTTTTTTGCTTTGGAAGTTTCTTTTTCTTTACCACTGCCTTTTACATCAATGCCCGCTACATTAAACCCGGAGGCATGTAAGGTAGAACCCACATCAATTACATCTTCCCGCTGCTTGATAACCGACCGGGCAGAATCGTAATTGCGCTGTACCGCATCACGTTGTTGTGTTACGGCCTGCTTTTCCTGTGTAAGCTGTTCATTCTGTCCTTTCAGCAATTCAATTTGTTCCTGGTAGCTGGCAATATCAGCATTAAGCGAAGCGATCAGCCTTTTTGCCTCTGCCAGTTCTTCCTGAGATGCATTTGCTTTAGCCAGTATACTTTGTATACGCTGTCTTTTTTCGGCAATCTCTTTATCCTTGGCAGCAATAACACTGTCTTTTTTAGCATTCGATGTTTTTAAAATATCGTAACGCATAGTGGCATCGTCCAGCAGGCTGCGCAAAGTATCTTTTTCGGATACCGCAGCCGCATACTGGGTATCTTTTTGCTGGATAATTTCCTTGGTATTACTTTTTTCCCAGATGATATATCCCCAGGTACCAAGCAGTGCTATAATGAGGCCAATAGTTGAAAAAAAACGCCAGTCGGTTTTAGGTGGCTGTGGCGGCTCCGGCTTTGTGCCGGTGGCGGACGGAAAATTTTCGAATGCCATACAATTTGGATTTTTACTGAAGTAATTAAAATGGATTTGTTGGGTATCCGGCCGAAAAGTAGAGAAAATCTTTCAAATACCACAGTTTAGTTTTTCCCAAAATCATGCCATTTGTGAATATGTAATGCGGCTAAATTTGTGTGCCTTTTCACATTCATGCACTTAACTAAACCATTTATGATACGCACAATTTTGCTGCTTGTATTTTCTAATGTTTTTATGACGGCAGCCTGGTATGGCCACTTAAAGCAATCGCATATACCACTTTGGAAGGCAATACTGGCAAGCTGGCTCATTGCGCTTTTTGAATATTGCCTTATGGTGCCGGCCAACCGGTATGGATACGCAAATGGTATTTCAGGCTTTCAGCTTAAAATAATCCAGGAAGTAATAACCCTGGTGGTATTTGCAGTATTTGCAGTGCTGTATCTTAAAGAACCTTTTCACTGGAAATATCTTGTAAGTTTTGGCTTTTTAATGGCAGCCGTGTACTTTATGTTTAAGCAGTAAGCCCCGTTTATTTAAAAGCATTTAGCCCGGTAATATCCATACCGGTTATCAGCAGGTGAATATCGTGTGTGCCTTCGTAAGTAATTACACTTTCCAAATTCATCATGTGCCGCATGATGGAATATTCGCCGGTAATGCCCATGCCGCCCAATATCTGTCGGGCATCTTTTGCCACCATGGTGGCCACATCGCAGGCATTTCGCTTAGCCATACTCACCTGTTGCGGAGTAGCTTTCCCCTCATCCATCAGTACACCCAGGCGCCAGTTGAGCAACTGTGCTTTGGTGATTTCGGTAATCATTTCGGCAAGCTTTTTTTGCTGCAACTGGAAAGCTGCAATAGGCTTATCAAACTGTACTCTTTCTTTGGCATAATTCAACGCTGTATCATAGCAATCCATTGCGGCACCGATAGTACCCCAGGCAATGCCATACCGGGCTTTGGTCAGGCAACTCAGCGGGCCTTTTAATCCTTTTATCTCGGGAAAAATATTTTCCTTTGGCACTTTTACATTTTCAAATACCAACTCGCCGGTAGCGCTGGCACGCAGGCTCCACTTGCCATGTGTGGTGGGGGTGCTAAAGCCTTCCATACCTCTTTCAACCACCAGGCCACGTATATCGCCGCTTTCATCCTTTGCCCACACCACCGCTACTTGTGCGTAAGGTGCATTGCTAATCCACATTTTGGCACCATTGAGGAGTACATGGTCGCCGGCATCTTTAATGGTGGTAAGCATACTGCCGGGGTCGCTGCCATGGTTGGGTTCGGTAAGGCCAAAGCAGCCCAGCCATTCGCCACTGGCTAATTTGGGTAAATATTTTTTACGCTGCGCCTCGCTGCCATATTGATATATGGGAAACATCACCAGCGAGCCCTGTACCGATGCGGTACTTCTTACGCCGCTATCCCCTCTTTCCAACTCCTGCATCATTAGTCCGTAAGCGATATAATCCAGGCCGCCACCACCGTACTGTACCGGTATTGTAGGGCCAAAGCATCCCAGTTCACCTAACTGCTTTACAATATGTTCCGGGAAAGCTGCACGCTGGGCATAATCTTCAATGATGGGAGAAATTTCTTTTTTTACATATGCTCTAACAGTTTCCCGAATAAGCTTATGCTCTTCCGTTAGTAAATCATCCACCCTGAAATAATCGGGGCTTTTAAAATTGTCTGTCCTGGTTGCCATAGTATTTTATTTTCAATCTTAGCGGATGTATGCTATTGCCAATCGCATCCCTGTTACTACAGAGCAGTCAGGAACAAAGAAATTTGCGGCTGGCTTAAATAATGTTACCTACTTTGTGTTACCTTACTGCAACCTAATAATTTTCCCCGCCATCTTGTAAAAAACTTTTCTAAATTTAAAGTCATTATTTACCATAAAAAACTTTTGTTATGCCATTAGAAATGGTGGACGACCCACAAGATCAACGGGACTTTAATGAAAATGCCGGCCGCAGGCAAAAACCCGGCGGTAGCGGCGGCGGGGGTGGCATCATTAGTTTTTTACCATTGCTGCTTAGCCTTTTCAGGGGTGGTGGAAAAGGGGGTGGGTTAATTATATTATTACTGGCGGCAGGCGCTTTCTTCCTGCTGCGTAACGGCTCCTGCTCTTCGCTGCTGAGTAACAACCTGGCCCAGTTTGCTACCGGTGGTATGCTCGACCCTAATCAATTTAAAAAAGCAAGTGTATACGAAGGACTTGAAGATGATAACACAAAAAATCCATTACCCGAAGCTGTATCACTGCAGCGTTTTGCCCCAAACAGGCTCAACCAGGGGCAACAGGGCAGTTGTGTAGCCTGGAGTTGTGCCTACGCTGCCCGAACAATTATTGAAAGCGCCAGCACTGCACAGGAACCCAACAGGCTGGCCTATAGCCCATCTTTTATGTACAACCAGATTGGCCTCGACGGCTGCCAGGGTTCGTACCTCATCAGGGCTATGGAATTTATGACAAAAAAAGGATCGGTACCCTTTAATGATTTTCCTTATGATGAAACAGATTGCTCCCGCCAGCCCAATACCGATTTATGGAATTACGCTGCACAAAATCGTATGCATGGATTTAACCGGCTTACAGCAGATGATGGTGTAGACAATATCAGCCACCGGGCCATTAAAGAACACCTGGCCAAAGATGCCCCGGTAGTGATAGGCATGATGGTGGGTGGCAGCTTTATGCAGCAGATGGCAGGGCGAAAAATATGGCACCCAACCGAACAGGATTATAACCAGGTAGGCTTTGGCGGCCATGCCATGTGTGTAATTGGTTACGACGACAGGCTGGAGGGTGGCGCCTTCCAGATTATGAATAGCTGGGGCCCTGAGTGGGGCGAAAATGGCATTGCCTGGGTACGCTATGAAGATTTTCAGCATTTTGTTCGTGAAGCTTACGGCGTAGACCCTATGCCCAAACGAGGTGCTGCATTGAATATCGATTTTGAATGCAGCATTGGCCTTGTAAATAATGATACCAAACAATACATACCACTGCGTACAGGCAACGGCAACATTTTCAATACTACAACGCCAATAGCCAAAGGCACCAGGTTTAAAATTGAAATAAAAAATGCTGTAGAATGTTATATCTACCTTTTTACACCCAATGCAGCAGGCAACAGTTTTGTACTATTTCCCTATAAGCCCATACACTCCCCGTATTGTGGTATTACAGGTACCAGGCTTTTTCCACGCAAAGAATCTATCCGGGCAGATGATATTGGCAACAAAGATTATATGGGCATAGTGGTAAGCAAACAGGAACTGGATTATAAAGCCTTAAATGATGCCATCAATAACAGCCGGCAGGCCAATTACGCCGACAAGCTTAATGCCGCCATCAACAGTACAGCCATCCGCAATGTACGCTTTAGCAGCACCAGCAATGGCGCTATCTATTTTAAAGCTGCCGCAAACGAACAAAACAAAGTGATTGGCTGCGTGGTAGAAATTAACAAACAGTAATATAACTGCTATGACTACCCCACAACAGCAGTTTACACAACTTTTACAGCACCCGCTTAAGCTAAGGCTGTTTTTATTACTCCAGTTGCCCAGTGCTTTTTTTTCGGGGGTACGTGTAAAAAGTTTTGACCCGGATAAAGCTGTAGTAACGGTTCCGTATAGGTGGTTTTCGAAAAATCCTTTTCGCAGCACTTATTTTGCCTGCCTGGCTATGGCTGCCGAAATGAGCACAGGTCTGCTCGGTATGCTGCATACCTATAAAAGTCAGCCTGCAGTATCGATGCTGGTTACCGGGCTTGAAGCGGTTTATCACAAAAAAGCTACAGGCATTACCAGCTTTACCTGCAGTGATGGTGCCGCTATAGCAGCGGCTATATCCGGGGCAAAACTTACCGGCGAAGCCACAAGCTTTAAAGCTTACAGCAAAGGAGTAAATGAGGATGGCGATTTGGTGGCAGAATTTTATATCACCTGGTCGTATAAAATAAAAAAACAGCATCCGTAATATTTTTTAAAAGTTTAAAACAACTGTATGAAGATTGCTTTCCATGGCGCTGCCCGAACGGTAACCGGATCAAAACACTTACTCACCCTGGTAAACGGCAAAAAATACCTGCTGGATTGTGGCATGTTCCAGGGCATGGGTAAGGATACAGATGCGTATAACCGTCACTGGGGGTTCGATCCTGCCGCTGTTAACACTCTCATTCTTTCGCATGCACATATCGACCATAGCGGCCTTATACCCAAGCTGGTAAAAGACGGGTTCAGCGGCAAAATATACTGCACCCCTGCCACCAAAGCCCTGGCCGGCGTATTACTCGAAGACTCTGCATCCATCCAGGAAAATGATGCTAAATACGAAAACAAAAAAAGGGCGCAGGAAGGCCTCCCCTACCTGCAACCATTATACACAGCCGAAGATGCCGCAGCCGCCATCAGCCAGTTTGTAGCGGTAGATTATGGCGAATGGTTCAGCATAGACGAGAACATAGAATTAATGTATACCGATGCAGGACATATCATTGGCAGCGCAGCAGTTCACCTACGGATTAATGAAAACGGCAAAACCAAAAGGCTTACTTTCAGCGGTGATGTGGGCAGGTACAGGGATATGATTTTAAAATCACCGCAGGATTTTCCACAGGCCGATTTTATCATACTTGAATCAACCTATGGCAACAGCCTTCATGATATTAATACCACTACACCCGACCAGTTGCTGCATTGGATTGAAAAAACCTGTTTGCAAAAAAAAGGTAAACTCATTATCCCGGCATTTAGCGTGGGCCGCACACAAGAAATACTTTTTTCGCTCAACCAGCTTGAACTCGAACGAAGACTTCCTGATATTGAATATTATGTAGACTCTCCTTTAAGTGTGGAAGCAACAGAAATTGTAAAAAGTTATCCGCAGTATTTTAACAAATATATCCAGCGCATCCTGCAAACCGATGATGATCCCTTTAGCTTTAAAGGACTTAAATATATAAAGACGGTAGACGAATCTAAACTGCTGAATTACCGTAACGGCCCTTTGGTGATTATTTCTGCAAGCGGCATGGCCGATGCAGGCCGGGTAAAACACCATATCAGCAACAATATTGAAAGCAGCCGCAATACCATACTTTTTTCTGGCTACTGTGAACCCCGTTCCTTAGGTGGTAAACTGCTTGATGGCAGAAAAGAAGTAAATATATTTGGCGTACTGCACGAAGTACATGCCGAAGTGGGGAGTATCCGCAGCATGAGCGCTCATGGCGATTATGAAGATTTATCACAGTTCCTGGCCTGCCAAAACCCAAAAGAAGTGCAACGGCTTTTTTTGGTACATGGCGAATACAATGTACAGGTGGCTTTTAAAGAAAGGCTGCGCCGAAAAGGCTTTGATGATGTGGAAATACCGGAGTTGCATGCCGAAATAGGATTGGGTTGATTCATTAGTAGTTAATACCCTCCCCCATCAAAAATGACGATGCCATGAACATTAACCAGCCACAACGGTTATTTTTGCACACACAATTTTTTTTATGGCAAAAAGAGGCATTGTATTAATGAACCTCGGTTCACCCGACAGCACGGAAGTGCCCGATGTAAAGCGCTATTTAGATGAGTTTTTGATGGATAAAAGGGTGATTGATTACCCTTATCTTTTCCGGCTGTTGCTGGTAAAAGGCATTATAACACCAAGGCGTGCACCAGAATCGGCAAAAGCCTATGCCAGCATCTGGACCAAAGAGGGCTCACCATTGATAGTGCTTACCCGGCAACTGAAAGAGGCCTTACAACAAAAAATTGAAGAGCCAATAGCTATTGCTATGCGCTACGGCAACCCCACCCCTGCTGCCGCTTTTGATGAATTGCTTCAGCATAATCCCGATATGGAAGAGGTTATTGCCGTGCCATTATACCCACACTATGCTATAGCCTCGTACGAAACGGCAGTGGAATATGCCAAAGAAAAATACCAGGAAAAAAGCTATCCCTTTACGTTAGCTTTCATCAAACCTTTTTTTGATGAAGCCGGTTATATCAAAGCAATGGTTGAAAATATCAGGCCTTACCTTAACGAGCCCTACGACCATATTTTGTTCAGCTATCATGGCATACCGGCCCGGCACCTTACCAAGGTAGACCCCACTGGTAACCACTGCATGAAAATAAACGACTGCTGCAACACCCCATCACCAGCCCATAAAGTATGTTACAGGCACCAGTGTTTTGAAACAACAAAACTGGTTACACAAGCCCTGCAAATACCGAAAGACAAATTCAGCATTTCCTTTCAAAGCAGGCTGGGCAGGGGCTGGCTGCAACCCTTTACGGATGTACGCCTGGAGCAAATGCCAAAAGAAGGCATAAAAAAATTACTGATCATTTCACCGGCCTTTATCAGCGACTGTCTTGAAACACTCGAAGAGCTGGAAGAAAGAGGAAAAGAAACTTTTATTGAAGCCGGTGGCACCCATTACAAAATGATTCCCTGCCTTAATATACACCCCTTGTGGGTAGATGCCCTGCAAAGCTGGGTAAATGAAATTAAGCTGGGCAACCGGGAAATGATTTTGAGTTAAGGAGGCTTTATCATTTTTATTGTGATCACTCTTTGCATAGCCGCTATGTACAATTATATCAAAGCCCTGCATATCATTTTTATTGTTACCTGGTTCAGCGGTATGTTTTATATCGTACGGTTGTTTATTTACAATACTGAGGCCAACGAAAAACCTGAGCCGGAAAAAACAATCCTCCACAACCAGTTTTCGATTATGATTAAAAGGCTTTGGCTGGGCATTACCTGGCCATCAGCCATACTTACCCTTATATTCGGCACCTGGATGGCTATCCTCTACGGCAACATACCACAGTGGCTTTGGATAAAGCTTGGCTTTGTTGCCGCCTTATATGCTTACCATTTTACCCTGCAAAAAATATACAGCGACGAAATGAAAGGCATCTTTAAATACAGTTCGCTGCAACTGCGTATTTGGAACGAAGCGGCCACACTTTTTTTGGTAGCCATTGTGATGATTGTGGCCGTTAAAAACAGTATGAGCTGGATTTGGGGTACCATCGGCCTGCTTTTATTTACTGCAGTGCTCATGGGTGCAATAAAAATTTATAAAACTATCAGGAGCAAAAAATAAGCTTCAATAAAAAAAACAATACCTGCACCATGCTTACTGCCATACACCCCAAACTGCCCATGCGGAACAAGCAGGCCACCAAACATTTTTATATTAACCTGCTGGGCTTTGAACTTTGCAGCAATATCGATTTTGAGGGCTATTTAATGGTTAAAAAAGAGGGGGTTCAAATACATTTTTTTGAGTTTGAACATCTCAACTCAAAAGAAAATTATGGCCAGGTGTATATCAGAACAAATGATATTGATACCCTTTATCAATCTTTTTTGAACAACAACATTCCTGTGCATCCCAACGGCCGCTTAGCCATAAAACCCTGGGGACAAAAAGAATTTTCGCTGCTCGACCCGGACAATAACCTGCTCACTTTTGGCCAGCATACTTCCGAATAATAATATCATGCCTAATGCCGGGCAAATAAAAAACCCCGGCTCTTGTAAAGCCGGGGCTTGTAAGCTATTTCAAATACATGCAAACTAGTGGCCTGCATATACGCATACGCATTAACGTAAAAACAGCATTTCCCTGTATTTTGGCAGCGCCCAGTGGGCATCATCCACCACCAGTTCCAGCTTATCTACATGATAGCGGATTACATCAAAGTATTTGCCCTTGATATCATCGCAGTAAGCAATGGCTCTTTCTCTTGTATCAGCAATATTGTTCACCCTTTTGCGCTCTTCAATCATTGCTTTTACGTTGGAGCTCATGGCGGCTATATGCTTGCTGATATCTTCCACCACATTCAACTGGTTGATATAAGCATCCTGGCCCAGGCCCAGATCTTTAAGCGCCTTGATATTGTCCAGCAAAATATTTTGATATTTAACAGCCGAAGGCAGAATTACAGAAGTAGCCAGTTCGCCCATCACCCTGGCTTCAATCTGTACTTTTTTAATGTAGGCTTCCAGCATAATTTCATGGCGGGCCTCTAATTCAGAATGAGAGTAAATGGCATTGTTTTCAAAAAGGTGCTTGGCCGTTTCTGAAAGGTAGGCATCCAATGCCTGTGGTGTTGTTTTGATATTGGGTAATCCTCTTTTTGCTGCTTCAGCCGCCCACTCTTCACTATAGCCATCCCCTTCAAACAATACAGCCTTGCTTTCAACAATGTATTTTTGAATGATGTGCATGATGGCGATTTCTTTCTTTTCGCCTTTATCAATCAGGGCATCTACATCTTTTTTAAAGCCTTTCAATGTTTCGGCAATAATGGTGTTCAACACCGTCATGGCTATAGCACAGTTGGCATTTGAGCCTACGGCACGGAATTCAAATTTATTGCCGGTAAATGCAAATGGAGAGGTACGGTTCCTGTCTGTATTATCCAGCATCAGTTCCGGAATCGTTTTGTGAATATCCAGCTTCAGCATGGCTTCATCCTGTTCGTCGAATTTGCCGCCCACACGGGTTTCTACCTGGTTCAACACTTCAGTAAGGTATTTACCCACAAAGATGGAGATGATGGCAGGTGGTGCTTCGTTGGCGCCAAGGCGATGATCGTTGCCGGCGCTGGCGATTGATGCCCTTAGTAAAGCAGAGTAATTATGTACCGCTTTAATCACATTCACAAAGAAGGTGAGGAACATCAGGTTGGTTTTAGGCGTTTTGCCGGGAGCCAGCAGGTTTACACCGGTATCGGTAGCAATGCTCCAGTTGTTGTGCTTACCACTACCGTTAATACCGGCAAATGGTTTTTCGTGAAGCAGCACTTTTAATTTATGGCGCTTAGCCACCCTTGTCATAATATCCATCAACAATGTGTTGTGGTCAACGGCAAGATTAGCTTCTTCAAATATGGGTGCACATTCAAATTGCGAAGGCGCCACTTCATTATGACGGGTACGTAAAGGAATCCCCAGTTTGTAAGACTCTTCCTCAAAGTCTCTCATAAATGCGTATATCCTTTCGGGTATGGTACCAAAATAATGGTCTTCTAATTGCTGGCCTTTTGCAGGAGCATGGCCAAATACTGTACGCCCTGTCATTACAATATCCGGGCGTGCAGTGGCTAAAGCTTCATCAATTACAAAATATTCCTGTTCCCAACCCAGCGTAGCAGTTACCTTGGTTACATTTTTATCAAAATACTGGCATACATCCACTGCAGCTTTATCCAATGCCACCAATGCTTTAATCAAGGGTGTTTTGGCATCCAGCGATTCGCCGGTGTACGACACAAAAATGGTAGGGATGCAAAGGGTTTTACCCTGGCCTATTTCCATGATAAAAGCCGGGGAAGAAGGATCCCAGGCAGTGTAACCACGGGCTTCAAAAGTTGCCCTCAGGCCACCGGAAGGAAAAGAAGAAGCATCCGGCTCCTGCTGTATAAGTGCGCCGCCTTCAAACTCTTCGATAGGCGTGCCATCACTTTTTAAGGTAAAAAATGAGTCATGTTTTTCAGCAGATAATTCAGTTAACGGCTGAAACCAGTGGGTATAGTGGGTAACTCCTTTAGTTTCGGCCCAGGCCCTCATACCATTGGCAATCTGGTTGCCCATCACACGGTCGATCTTTTTATTGCCCCTGATAGAAGCAATGAGGCTTTTATAAGCTTCATCACTTAAAAACTGCCGGGCCACTTTCAGGTTAAACACATTCTCCCCAAAAATTGCCGTGATTTTAGGTGAACCTTTCACATTTACCTCGGAGGCGGCCCCCAGGTTGTCAATTGCTTTAAAACGTAATGATTGCATGATTTTCTGTTTTATTGAACGCAAAATAGGCTATTTTCTCAAAAAGAACAATCGAGAATTTAAATAATTATCAATTTTTATGGCTAAAAACGGGAAAAATTAAATATTCAATTATTTTTTAATCATAAGTAATTTGAGCAATTTGTTCCAGTCGATACCCAGCAATACAGGTGCAAGCATAAAGGGTAATAACACCGTTTTATATCGAATGATAGCCCAAAGTACTGGCACTGTATATCCAATAATGAGTAAAACAGTTACGGTAAATGCAACAGCAAATACAAGGTAACTGTGTTGCAAACCGGATTGCTTTTTATGAAAAAACACAAATGCCAGCAGCAGGATGAGGTACACCCACCATTCAACTGCAAAGGGCAACAACAAAACCGAAAGCTGGTAATCCGTAAAAAAAGGCCTTAATAAGGTATGCCCCAAGGCCACTGGGGCCGCCGTAATAAAACTACTAACAGTAGCGGATACCTCCGGAACACCAATGTATGAGTTTGCTTTTTCCAGGGCTAAAAAAGCTTTTTGTTTTTCTACCACTGCTGCCGGCAAACCCGGCATACCTTTGATGTAAGTGCTTGAAAAGAACAGGGCCGCACATAGCCCAAACCCAATTAAAAATACCGGCACCGGCCTATGCCTGTATTTTACTGCAACTACCCAGCAAAGCAGGGCAGGCAACAGCGCCACTACGATATAAGGCCGGAATACAACCATAACTGCCAGCGCTAACAAGACTGCAATTTTTTTTCCAATACCGGCAGCGCCGCTTTGTAACCAGGTATGTGTGCAATAACATAGTACCGACAATGCCATGAAAACAAAGCCATCTTTATGAATCATGCTGGTAAAAAAAAGTGTTGAAGGCAGCAGGAAGCAGGCTACTATTGCAGGCCAGCCGGCATTTGGATAGAGGTTGCAAAACATGCGGTACAGCAACACTACTCCGCAAAATACAAGGGTGTTGAATAAAATTACGTTGATGTAATAATTCCCAAAGCTAAAAATATCCAGCACCGAAATAAACTTTAGCAGCAGGTTGGTTTTTAAATCATTCCAATAGGAATCGGATGCCTGCCAAAAACCGCTGTAACCATGCCCGTATCCTGAATAAAAAAGATTACTGAAATAGATTTTAGGGCTATTAAATAACAATTGATACTCCTCCAACGCCTGGGTATGATTCTTCCAGGTATCGCTTTCGGGCTGGCTTTGGTATACCCGGCCCGCTACCACACCAGCCGCTACTTTTGCCCCAAACAACAACAACAGCCTGTTGTTGCTTAAACCCGATTGACGCACAAAACGCATTTTAGTAAGCAGCCAGCCGCAAAAAAACAGGTACACAAAAAAGAAGAAATATCCCACCTTTTTTATTTGAGTGCGGAAGTTAGGTAAAATAATTCCGGCGATAAAAGTACAGGTTGTACTTTCGCACTTTCTTACACACAATTATGGAAATTACCGCACAAACCGCCAAAGAACTTCGCCTTACCGAAGAAGAATTTGAACTGATAAAACAAAAACTTGGCCGCACCCCCAACTTTAACGAACTGTGTTGCTTTAGCGCTATGTGGAGTGAGCACTGCAGTTACAAAAACTCCATTAAGTGGCTAAAAACTCTGCCCCGTGAAGGCAAAAAAATGCTGGTAAAAGCCGGTGAAGAAAATGCAGGCCTGATGGATATTGGCGATGGCTATGGTGTAGTGTTTAAAATTGAAAGTCACAACCACCCCAGTGCCATCGAGCCCTTCCAGGGTGCAGCTACCGGTGTGGGCGGCATACACCGGGATATTTTTACGATGGGGGCAAGGCCCATTGCATCGCTCAACTCATTACGTTTTGGCAAATTAACCGAAGCCAAAACACAGCACTTATTAGCCGGTGTGGTGCATGGCATTGGCCATTATGGCAACTGCTTTGGTGTACCCACTGTGGGCGGCGAAATATATTTTGAAGAATGTTACCATACCAACCCATTGGTAAATGCCATGAGTGTGGGGGTACTTAAAAACGGTACCACTATTTCGGCCACTTCGGGTAATACACCCGGCAACCCTGTATTTTTTGTAGGCAGTGCTACGGGTAAAGATGGTATTGGCGGAGCCTCTTTTGCCTCCGGTGATATTACCGCAGACAGCGCCAACGATTTACCAGCCGTACAGGTGGGCGACCCCTTCCAGGAAAAAAAATTATTGGAAGCCTGCCTCGAAGTAATACAAACCAATGCCCTTGTGGGCATGCAGGATATGGGTGCCGCAGGCATTATATGCTCCACTGCCGAAATGAGTGCCAAAGGCAATGCCGGCATGCGGATTGATTTGGATAAAGTACCCACACGCCAAAAAAATATGAAAGCATGGGAACTGCTGCTGAGCGAAAGCCAGGAACGTATGCTGATGGTGGTAAAAAAAGGCGAAGAAGAAAAAGTAAAAGCGGTATTTGAAAAATGGGACCTGCCCTGCAGCGAAATAGGCGAAGTAACCGATGATGGCATGCTGCGTTTTTACCTTAATGGCACATTAGAAGCCGAAGTGCCTGCACAGGAACTGGTGCTGGGTGGCGGTGCCCCGCAATATGAAAGAGCGTATAGCGAACCTGCTTACCTGCAAACCAACCAAAAATTTGATGCTTCTACAATAGCAGTACCTGCTGACTTAAAAGCTGTGGCAGAGCAGTTGATTGAAATACCCAATATTGCCAGCAAACGCTGGATATACGAGCAGTACGATAGCATGGTGGGTACCGGTACCGCCAGCACCAATGCCCCAAGTGATGCCGCTGTAGTGATTGCAAAACCCACTAACAAAGGGCTGGCATTAACCACAGACTGTAACAGCCGCTATGTATTTGCCGATCCTTACAAAGGCGCTATGATTGCTGTAGCCGAAGCAGCAAGAAATATTGTATGCAGCGGCGGGCAGCCATTGGGCATTACCAACTGCCTCAACTTTGGCAACCCTTACAACCCTGAAGTGTATTACCAGTTTGTACAGGCCATTAAAGGCATGGGTGATGCCTGCCGCAAATTTGACACACCCGTTACCGGTGGTAATGTGAGTTTTTATAACCAGTCGCCCGACGGGCCCGTGTACCCCACTCCTACTATTGGCATGGTGGGTGTAATGGAAAGCGTAGCTGCAAAAATGACGATGGACTTTAAAGCAGCAGGTGACGTAATTGTATTGATTGGCGCCAGCCGGAGCGATATACATTCTTCCGAATACCTGCACAAAATTCATGGCATTGAAAACAGCCCTGCACCCTATTTTGATTTAGATGAAGAATTTGCCCTGCAAAAAGCCATTGCCCAACTGATTGCAGACAAACTTATCCAGTCGGCACACGACATAAGCGAGGGTGGCCTTTTTATTACACTTATTGAATCATCGTTCAACAGGAACCTTGGTTTTGATATTCGCACCGACAGCATTATTCGTAAAGATGCCTATCTCTTTGGCGAAGCCCAAAGCCGGGTAGTGGTAAGTATACAGGATAGTGAGTTACAGCATTTAAAAAATGTATTATCGGCACTCAATATTCCTTTTGAGGTATTGGGAAAAGTAACTACCGGTGCTATCAGCATTGATGGAGCCAACTGGAACAACATTGGCTACTGGAAAGAAAAATACGATAATGCCATTGCCGGTTTACTGGCCGGGCATGAAGAAGAACATGCATTAAGCTCATTATAAAACTGAACCATGAATAAAAAAATTGCCATCATCGGTGGCGGCAACTTAGGCTCGGCTATTGCAGAAGGATTATTAAAAAGTAAATTTTGTGCAGCAGCCTCCATCACGGTAACCAAAAGAAACACCGCTACCCTGAAGCACCTGGCTGCCAAAGGGGTTACTGTTACCTCGGATAATAATGTAGCCGTACGCAACAGCGAACTGGTAATACTGGCTATTAAACCCTTCCAGGTAAGTGATGTGCTGGCCAGTGTAAAAAAGAGCATTACAATTAAACACATACTGGTATCGGTGGTTACGGGCATATCCGTTGCCGATATTGAAGGTGCTGTGGGCAAAAAAACAGCCATCTTCAGGGCTATGCCCAACACCGCCATTGCTATACAGGAAAGTATGACCTGCATCAGCGCAAAAAATGCCACGGAGCAACAGGTAGCTTATGTAAAAGGCTTATTTGATACGGTAGGCAAAGTAGCATTGATTGATGAAAAACTGATGGATGCTGCCACCGTACTGGGCGCCTGTGGTACGGCCTATGCCATGCGGTATATTCGTGCCAATATACAGGGAGGCATCGAAATTGGTTTTGACTCTGCCACAGCCAACCTCATCGCCGCACAAACCGTAAAAGGTGCTGCCGAACTGCTGCTGCAAAAAGGCACCCACCCCGAGCAGGAAATTGATAAAGTAACTACACCAAAAGGCTGCACCATTGCCGGGCTCAACGAGATGGAGCACCAGGGCTTTAGCTCTTCTTTAATCAAGGGCATTGCTGCCAGTTACGATAAAATACTTAAGGATAAATAAGGCAATACCTGCTTAAGAACGATTGGGTTTATTGGCACCGTGCCTGCCTTTTGGATATGGCTTGCGGCCTGCATGATGCCTTGTATCACCTTTAGGGCGTACCGCCGGGTTATATACAGGTGTGGGGCCCAGTTGCTCCGGTACTGTTTCTTTTTGCACTTCCCTGCCCAGCAATCTTTCGATAGCGGCAAATTTGCGCTGTTCTTTTTCGCTGATAAATGTAATAGCGGTGCCTTCGGCTGCAGCCCTTGCCGTACGGCCTATACGATGCACATAGTCTTCCCCGTCATGCGGCACATCATAATTAATCACCAGGCCGATATTATCAATATCAATACCCCGGCTTAAAATATCGGTTGCTACCAGTATAGAAATTCTGCCACTTTTAAAATGCATCAGCACATCTTCCCGTTGCTGCTGCTCCAGGTCGCTGTGTATTTCCCCAACGGGGAACTTTGCTTTTTTTAATTCAAAAGCAAGCTGGCGTACACTGATTTTGCTGCTGCAAAAAATCAAAACTGAGTCAAACTGTTTTTGCTCCAGGATGTATTTTACCAACTGTATTTTCTGCCTGTCGTACAATACATAAGCCAGTTGGGTAATTTTTTCGTTGGGCTTGCTGATGGCAATATTTATTTCTTCCGGGTGATGCAGGATTTTTTTGGCTAACTCCCTGATTTTTGGTGGCATGGTGGCCGAGAATAAAAGGTTTTGCCTTTGTTGCGGCAGTTCTTTTATAATACGCATAATATCATCAAAGAAGCCCATATCCAGCATACGGTCGGCTTCATCCAGCACCAGGTATTTTAACCCCTTTAGTTTTACATAGCCCATGTTGATATGCGCCAGCATTTTGCCGGGGGTGCATACTACAATATCTGCGCCGGCGCTCAGTGCTTTTTTTTCCTGCACAAATGCCCCGCCATCGCCACCACCATATACGGCTATTGAGCTTACAGATGTGAAATAAGAGAGCCCCTCAAGATGCTGGGCAATTTGAATAGCCAGTTCACGGGTGGGCACAATTACCAATGCTGTAATACTATGCGGATTAAAAGGCTCGGAAAGAATTTTATGAATGAGCGGCAGTAAAAAAGCCGCCGTTTTACCGGTGCCTGTTTGTGCAGATGCTATAATATCTTTTCCCTGCAGTACCAGTGGTATTACCTGCTCCTGTACGGGTGTGGCTGTTTCGTAGCCGGATGCGGCAATGCCTTCGGCCAGCCTTTCGTCAAAATCAAATTCAGTAAAATTCAAAGTATTTTTCGGAGGTTATGGTTTTGTGTAATGTGGTAAAGATAGCGGAAATGAGATTAACAGCGGCCAGCGGAAAAAAGGATGCATTATTCAGGCTGACAAAAAATATACTGCAGCAATAGTTTTGACTTTTAACTTTACCCAGCTAAAAAAACAACCAGCTTATCATACATGCCCACACTACACTGGATAGGAAAAGATAAAGTGATCAATCATCACCTGGAGGTTCCGTTTAAAGTATTGGAACATTCCTACGGCTTTGACAATGGAACAAAAACAGAGCAGGAAACCAACAGCGGCAATAAAATTATACATGGCGATAACCTTGAAGCCCTGAAAGCCCTTTTGCCCGAATACGAAGGAAAAGTAAAGTGCATTTACATAGACCCGCCTTACAATACAGGGAATGAAGGTTGGGTGTATAATGACAATGTGAACGACCCGAAAATTAAAAAGTGGCTCGGACAAGTTGTAGGCAAAGAAAGCGAAGACCTGAGCCGACACGACAAATGGCTTTGCATGATGTATCCACGATTGAAACTTTTGCAGAAATTACTTGCAGAAAAGGGCTCACTTGTTATTAGTATCGGCTATCAAGAAGTTTTCAATTTGATGCCTATACTAAAGGAACTTTTTGCTTCAAAACAGATTGCTTGCGTTACAGTGCAAACATCAGGGGGTAAACCTTCTGGTTCTTTCAATTATCAACACGAATTTTTAATTTTTATAGTTCCAAATGATTTTGAAGCAAACCCAATGAAGTTTACAGGTGGAAAAGAAAGGACTCCATTTGAAGGATTAACTCTTGCCACTTTTGACAAAACTCAAAGACCTAATCAAACATATCCAATTTTCGTAAACGCAGAAACAGGTCTATTAGACAGCATAGGTGAATCATTACAAGAACGAATAAAGAATGGAAAATATCAGGGTGAGCTTTCCGAATTTGATTATGATTTTAATGAAGCGCCAGAAGGCACTGTTGCTGTATGGCCAATAACAAGTAAGGGAAAACAATGTGTTTGGAGATTAGCACCAAATAGATTGAAAAGCGATTGGGAAAAGGGTTACATAAAAATTAGTCCCAACAGGCAAAAGGCCAGTTTAAACAAATACAGTATTCAATACCTGCCAGAAGGCGTAATCAAAAAAGTTGAAAAGGGAGAATTAAAAGTAAGTGGTAAAGAGCCCAATTCACCAACGTTAACATTTGGCGAAAACAAAACAGTTGGAAGTGACATTCCAACAATATGGTTGGAGAAAGAATTTTATTCCGTTAAAGGAACAACGTTGTTAAATGACATTTTTGAAAAGAAAATATTCAACTATCCTAAACCTTTACCATTAATTACCGAGATTCTACGAGCCTTAACCTCGCAAAATGATATTATACTTGATTCATTCGCTGGGTCAGGCTCAACTGCCCATGCTGTCTTAGACTTAAATCAGGAAGATGAAGGAAACAGGAAATTCATATTAATAGAAATGGAAGATTATGCTGAGTCAGTAACTTCTGAACGGGTTAAAATGGTAGTTAATGGATTTTCTGAGCAAGAAGGCACAGGCGGAAGTTTTGATTTTTATGAATTAGGGCAACCCATGTTTTTGGAAGATGGCAACCTAAACGAATTGGTGGGCGAAGAAAGAATAAGGCAGTATGTGTATTACACCGAAACCCAAACGTCTTTATTGGCTCACAAGCACAAAGACAACAAATATTTGCTGAACAAACACAACGACACGGCTTACTACTTCCATTATGAAGCAGACCGTGTAACCACTTTAGACCATGCTTTTCTGGCAACCATGAAGACCAAAGCCGGGCAGTATGTAATCTATGCAGACAACTGTTTGCTCACAAAAGAATACATGACCAAACACAATATCATTTTCAAGAAAATCCCAAGGGATATAACAAGATTTTAATATATGGAAAAGCTACTTACAGATACGCACTACAATACATGGCTTTCGCTACTTGATGTGAAGCTGGAAAAAGAATTTGAAAAAATTAAAACTCGTGAATGGACAGCAGAGAATTTCAAATTCGCAACAGCCGTATCGGTAATGTCTTCATCAAAAATTGAAGGTGAAACGCTGGAGGTGGATAGTTATGTAAAGCATAAAATGCTTGATATAGAATATCTGCCTAACCTCACCGAAAAGCCAAATGACTTATATGCTGCGTATGAATTTGCAAAAGATAATAGATTATCAAAAGAACATTTTCATAGATGCCATGCAATTGCAACGCTGCATTTATTGCCCGAACAACTAAGAGGTCAAATAAGAAAAGGTAATATGTTGATAATGGAGCAACAATCACAGCGTGTGGAATATGAAGCAGCGTCTGCTCAATTGGTACAAAAAGAATACGAAAGGTTTTGGAATGAGTTGAATAATTTAATAGAGCTTAATCTGAAAATTGAAGAAGCCTTTTATTATGCATCGTTGATTCACTTGATATTTGTTAAAATTCATCCGTTCAACGATGGCAATGGCAGAACTGCAAGGTTGCTTGAAAAATGGTTTCTTTCTTCAAAAATAGGAGAAAAGGCCTGGTATATACCAAGTGAATTGTATTACTACAACAACCTGAAAGCGTATTATCACAATCTGGCTCGTGTTGGATTGTTTTATGAAGAATTGAAGTATGAAAGAGGAATACCTTTTCTGCTCATGCTTCCGCAATCATTAATTTTTGAAAAGTAACATGGAACTAAAACCATATCAACAGCAGGTAATCAATGACCTTTCTTCGTTTCTTGAATATATTCAGGAAACCAAAGATGTAAAGGACGCATTTCATAAATTTTGGTCGCTACACCCAAGAACTCCGCTGCAACCTTTTCCGGGCACAGCCATTGAGCCATACAAAAACAATGTTCCCCGTGTTCCGCATATATGCGTAAAAGTGCCAACAGCAGGCGGTAAAACCTTTATTGCCTGCAATGCCATAAAAACCATTTTTGATGCTTTTGATTACGACCGCCCGAAAGCCGTTGTTTGGTTAGTTCCATCCATCACCATTTTGGAACAAACCATTAAAAACTTAAAAGACCCTTCGCATCCCTACCGGCAAAAAATCAATTCGCACTTTGGAAATAAAGTAGAAGTATTTGACAAAGAAACCTTGTTGCAAGGCAGTGGCTTTAACGCCACCTCCGTAAAGGAGCAACTAAACATTATGGTTTTTAGCTTTGACAGCTTAAGAGCTAAAAACAAGGAAGACCGAAAAGTATTTCAGGAAAACGGCAATCTTCAAAGTTTTGAAAACCTACTTGGCAAAAATACCGAAATAACTTTAGGAGCAGTTATCAAATATTTAAACCCGTTGGTAGTGGTGGACGAAAGCCACAATGCAGAAAGTGATTTGAGTGTAGAAATGCTGAAAGAAGTAAATCCATGTTTTATCCTTGACCTTACTGCCACACCACGCAAAAACAGCAACATTGTAAGTTTTATTGATGCCCTTGAACTGAAAAGGGAAAATATGGTAAAGCTTCCTGTAATTGTTTACAATCATCAGGACAAAACAGAAGTAATTAATTCCAGTTTGCAACTTCAAAAACGCTTGGAACTGCAAGCCATTGAAGAAGAAAAGAAAGGCGGCAAATACATTCGTCCTATCGTATTGTTTCAGGCACAGCCCAAAAACGGCAAAGACTTTTTAAACGAAGAAGAAGAAAAATCAAACGTTCCGAAACTGAAAGAAAAGCTCATTGAGTTGAAAATTCCTGCCGAACAAATCAAAATCAAAACGGCAAATATCAATGAAATAAAAGGCATTGACTTAATGAGCAAAGACTGTGAAGTCCGCTACATCATTACCATAAATGCATTAAAAGAAGGTTGGGACTGTCCGTTTGCTTACATCTTGGCATCATTGGCAGACAAAAGTTCAGCCGTTGATGTGGAGCAAATTCTAGGCAGAGTTCTACGGCAGCCCTATGTAATGAAACACAACTTTCCACTGCTCAATTTGAGTTATGTTTTAACGGCATCTTCAAAATTCCTAGATACATTGGACAACATTGTAAAAGGTTTGAATAAAGCGGGTTTCAGCGACAAAGATTATAAACTTGCAGACCCTGCTATGTTGGAAGAAGCCAAAAAGCAAGACCCATTACAACAATTGACTGTTTTCACTACAACCGAAACGCCAACAGAAGATATTACTTCAGACATTGACACAACACGAATTTCAGTTCCATCAGAAACAGAATTGCCAAATACAACCGTTTCAGAAATTGAAAGAACTGCCATTCAACAAAATGAAGCATTTGAAAAAACAGTTTCAGAAATGGAAGCAACCAATGCTCCTGCTTTACCAAACGAAATACAACAATTAGTGAAAACATACGGAATTAAAGACGTTTTCAAAGACGAAGCAGCTAAAATCAATTTGCCTCAGTTCTTTTTGAAAATTCCTGCCAACGATTTGTTTGGCAAGAAAGAAGAAGCTATTGCTTTAGAAAAAGAAAATCTGTTAGATGGCTTTAAGTTAAGCCAACAACCGACTGACATTGTTTTTGATAACATTTCATCAGAACTCTACAAAGTTGACCTTGATGAAACCAAAAAAGAACACACGCCAACTTTCGTAAAACTTGACGGGCAAGTAAAAGAAAGCATCATGGCTTATATGCTCGACCCTTCAAGGAAAGAAAGCAGGGTTAAGAATTTCACTAAACGCATCATGGACATTATCGGAAATATGTATCCGATTCCCGACAAGGAAATTGAAAAATACATTAACCGGATTTTAGAAGATTTCAAAGACGAACAATTCAGCGATTTTGCAAACAATGAATACACCTACACCGACAAGATAAAACAAAAAATCAGAGACCTTTCAGAAGCATTTTCAGAGAAAAAATTCAAAGAGTTTTTGGACACAGATAAAGTTTTCATAAAACCTGTATTCACTTTACCAAACCACATTTCTCCAGGCGACACAGCGAAGGACATCACAAAATCGCTTTACGAGAAAGAAGGTAAAATGAACGACTTTGAAGCAAGAGTAATCAATGAAATTGCCAATATGCAAAATATCGCATTTTGGACAAGGAATATAGAACGCAAAGGTTTTAGAATAAACGGCTTTGTAAATCATTATCCTGACTTCATTATTCAGACAAAAAGCGGTAAGACCGTTTTATTGGAAACAAAAGGCGACCACTTAGACGCAGAACAAAAAATTCGACTTGGAAACCTTTGGGCAAGTAAAGCCGGAAATAATTATCGTTATTTCATGGTTTACGACAGGCGGGTAGTGGACGGAGCATACAAACTGGAGGAGTTTTTAAAAACAATAAATCAATTATAAGTTAATTTCGATACCGCTTACTTACAATCATTACAACCCATACTCCCTCATAAACCGCAATGCAGCTTCCATATCGGTATGCAGCACCCTGTCGGCAGTATTAAAGCTTACTTTTTCCCTGAAGGCCGCAACAATTTTTTCTAATACCGGCGATGTTTTAAGCGGCCGCCTGAACTCAAGCGCCTGCACGGCTGTAAGCAGTTCGATGGCGAGCACCCTTTCGGTATTATCCACCACCCTTCTGCATTTGGTGGCAGCATTGGCACCCATGCTTACATGATCTTCCTGGTTGTTGCTGGATGAAATAGAATCCACGCTGGCAGGGGTACACAGTTGTTTGTTTTCGCTTACGATGGAGGCAGCGGTGTATTGCGGTATCATAAAGCCGGAGTGCAGGCCCGGTTGTTTTACCAAAAACATCGGCAGGCGGTGCTGGCCGCTGATAAGCTGGTAAGTGCGCCGCTCCGAAATGTTCGCTATTTCGCTGAGGGCTATGGCCAAAAAATCTAAGGCCAACGCCAACGGTTGTCCGTGAAAATTACCACCACTGGCAATCAAATCATCTTCCGGAAAAATATTAGGGTTATCCGTAACTGAATTAACTTCTTTTTCAAACACAGCGCTTACATAGTCCACTGCATCTTTACTGGCGCCATGCACCTGCGGAATACAGCGGAAGGAATAAGGATCCTGTATCTGTTCCTTTGGCTGTGCTGTTATTTGGCTGCCCTGCAATAGTTGCCGCAATGCCGCTGCGGTAGCTACCTGCCCTTTATGCGAACGAATAGCCTGTATTTTTTCATGTAGTGGTTCGGCCACACAATCAAATGCATCAAAAGAGATAGCAGCAATAATATCGGCCCATTGCTGTAATTGTACCGTACGGGCAAGGCAGTGCAATCCAAATGCACTCATAAACTGTGTGCCATTTATCAGCGCCAGTCCTTCTTTACTCTGCAGTTCAAGTGGCTGCCAGCCCAATAATTCAAGTGCCCTTGCAGCAGGCATTTTTTCATTATTATAATACACTTCGCCCAGTCCAATTAGCGGCAAACTCAAATGACTTAAAGGAGCCAAATCGCCGGAAGCGCCCAAAGAACCCTGCTGGTACAGCACCGGCAGTACATTGTAGTTATACATATCCGTTAACCGCTTTACGGTAGCTGTTTGCACACCCGAATGGCCGTAGCATAATGATTTTATTTTTAGCGCCAGCATCAGTTTTACTATACCGGCAGGCACTTCCATTCCCATACCACAAGCATGCGATACCAACAGGTTACGCTGCAGTTCTGCTAATTGTGTTTTATCAATTTTTACATCTTGCAGGTAGCCAAAACCGGTATTGATCCCATAATATACTGCATCACCTGCAGCCAGTTTTTTATCGAGGAAGCGGCGGCAGTTTTCCACTTCCTGCAGGGCAGCGTCGCTTACCGTTAAAGGCGGTAATGTCGCAGCCAGCAGGCACAATTGGTTAAAAGGCGTGTAGGAGTTATCGATACAAAAAAAATTACCGGTCATAGTGTGCAGCAGGTTAAAGCAAATCGTTAAAAAATAATACCTTGTTCAAAAGTAATGCAAAAGCCATTATGGGTTTATTTGCTTTGGCGGTGGCACCAGGTATTGCCATCTGTTTATTTATTTATTTAAAAGACCGTAACAATAAAGAACCGGCAGGCCTGCTGCTGGTAAGTTTTTTATTGGGTATGCTTAGCACCATACCGGCGGTAATAGTGCAATTATCATCGGGCATTTCGCTTGAAGATGTAGCCGGGCAGGGCTTCAGGCAAACGGCATACTTTGCCTTTATTGTAGTGGCCCTTAGTGAAGAAGTGAGTAAGTTTATTATGGTGCGTTTTTATGCCTTTAAGAAAAAAGCCTTTGATGAACCTTTCGATGGTATTGTGTATGCCGTAATGGTAAGCATGGGTTTTGCCACGCTGGAAAATATCAGCTACGTGTTACAGTATGGCTATGCCACCGGTGTACTGCGTATGTTTTTATCGGTGCCGGCACATGCCACATTTGGTATTTTAATGGGCTACCACATGGGCCTTGCTAAATTTGATTATTCGGACAGGGGCCGCCATTTTTTACTGGCCATTTTACTCCCTGTAATTTTTCATGGCCTGTTCGATTTCTTTTTGATGGTAGGGAGCAGCCTGCTGCATATTGCCGGTGCTTTATTGTCGTTTTACATCGCTATCAGGCTTTCAAGAAAAGCTATTCGTATGCACCGTAAGCTGTCAGAAAAATATAATAATGGTGAAACGATTGAGAGCAGGGATCATAATTTATTTTAACTGGCTGCCGTTTTCAACCAATGATTTAATAATAATGAAAAAAATTGTGTTTCTTTTTTTGCTGGCGCTTAATCTAACGGTGTACAGCCAGCGTATTGAGTTGCTTACGCAAAAACCTGATGTATCGTGGCGTGGGCTGAGTGTAGTAAATGATAAAATCATTTGGGTAAGCGGCAGTGCAGGCACAGTAGGCCGCAGTATGGATGGCGGCACCACCTGGCAATGGATGCAGGTGAAAGGTTATGAAAAAACCGACTTCAGGGATATTGAAGCATGGGATGGCAAGCAGGCCATCATTATGGGTATTGGAGAGCCTGCCTATATTTTAAAAACAACTGATAGCGGCCAGCATTGGCGACTGGTATTTAAAGATGAAACCAAAGGCATGTTTTTAGATGCGATGGAATTTTGGAACGAGCAGAGCGGCATTGTAATTGGCGACCCTGTAGCAGGTAAATTTTTTGTTGCCCGTACATTTGATGGTGGTTATACCTGGCGTGGGTTGCCAGTTGGTAATTACCCCGTAGCCGACAGTGCCGAAGCATTTTTTGCTGCCAGCGGCACCAATGTACGAAAGCTCAACAAGCAACAGGCTGTATTTGTAAGTGGTGGCAGTGTAAGCAGGTTGTTTATTCAGGATAAAACTGTTGAGTTACCCTTTGTTAAGGGCAATCAAACGGCCGGCGCCAATTCAATCGCTATAAAAAACGAAAAAATAATGATGGTTACCGGCGGAGATTTTGATTTGCCTGCCGACAGCAGCGGCAATTGTTTTATCAGCTTTAATGGCGGCAGCAGTTGGCAGCCACCCTTACAGGCACCACACGGCTACCGCAGTTGTGTGGAATACATAGGCAAAAAAAGCTGGATTACCTGTGGTATAAATGGTGTGGATTACAGTAATGATGAAGGCAATACCTGGGTATGGATAAGTAAAGAAGGTTTTCATGTATGCCGAAAGGCTAAAAAAGGTAAAGCTGTATTTTTAGCGGGCAGTGGCGGAAGGATTGCTAAACTCATTTTATAAAGATTGCGTTATGATAAAAAAAGTATGCGTTATCGGTGCAGGCACCATGGGTAATGGCATTGCCCATGTATTTGCACAGCATGGTTTTGGGGTAACCCTTGCCGATATTAATCCTGCACAACTGCAAAAAGCATTAGCCACCATCCATAAAAATATGGACAGGCAGATAGCTAAAGCAGAAATTACCGAAGCACAAAAAACTGCTGCACTTGCAGCGCTAACTACTTCCACATCCATTGCCGATGCCGTGCAGCAGGCACAGCTTGTGGTGGAAGCAGCAGCCGAAAACCTTACCCTGAAGCTGGAGATATTTAAACAAATAGATGCCGCTGCGCCTAAAGATTGTATCCTTGCCACTAATACTTCTTCTATTTCCATTACAACCATTGCTGCTGCTACCAAAAGACCTGAGCATGTTATAGGCATGCACTTTATGAACCCGGTACCTGTGATGAAACTGGTTGAAATTATAAATGGTTATGCTACAGATAAAGCGGTAACAAATACCATTGTTGACTTAAGCCTGCAATTGGGTAAAACGCCCTGTGTGGTAAATGATTATCCCGGCTTTGTGGCCAACCGTATTTTAATGCCTATGATTAATGAAGCCATCTGCAGCCTGTATGAGGGGGTGGCAGGTGTGCAGGAAATAGATACGGTAATGAAGCTGGGCATGGCACACCCGATGGGGCCGCTGCAACTGGCCGATTTTATCGGGCTGGATGTATGCCTGAGCATTTTAAATGTATTGTACGACGGTTTTAAACAACCCAAATATGCACCCTGCCCCTTATTGGTAAATATGGTGGCGGCAGGTAAACTTGGTATTAAATCCGGCGAAGGATTTTATACTTATACGGTGGGCAGTAAAGCAGCAGTAGTCAGCAGCAGGTTTGCAACGATATAATATTTACACAGCATCTTCCTGCTCTTTTTTCCAGCCGATAAGCAGGATACCGGCAATAACAAGAATAGTACCTACAGCCTGTGCCGCATGCATACGTTCGCCCAGGAAAAAATGTGCCTGCACAATAGTACTTACCGGCCCAATGCTGGAAATAATGGCAACATTATTGGAGCCAATTTTTTTAAGCGCAGCCGAAATCATAAAAGAAGGTATAACGGTAGCGACTACCGCAAGGGCAAGGCCGTATATCCAGATTGTATTACCGGTTCCGGTAAACACCGTCCAGTTATTTCGGAAAATAAAATGAATAAAAATTCCGCCTGTAGCAGCCAGCATGGCATAAGTGGTAAACCGGGTGGCGCCGATACGGGGTATTAATTTACCACTGCCCACAATGTACAGGGAGTAGGTAACGGCACATAAAAAAATTAAAAAGCTGCCCAATAAAAAATTTCGATTCGAAAAATCTACCTGCATTTCGGCATAGTAGGCGATGGCTATACCGGTGTAGGTAAGGCCCAGCGCCAGCTTTTGTACGCCTGAAATTTTTTGTTTAAAAAATATAAGATTGATCAGCACCACAAATGTGGGATACAAAAAAAGTATCAGCCGCTCCAACCCTGCCGACACGTACTGCAGGCCCTCAAAATCGAGCAGGCTGCTGAGGTAGTAACCAAATATACCCAGCCAAAGCAGTTGCCACCACTGCTTTGCAGTAAGCGGCGCTTTTTGCTGCTGCCGGGTATTGCTGTACCACAGCACGGCTATATAAAAAGGCAGCGAACAAAGCATACGCAGCATTAATAAAGACAAGGCGTTCACACCTGTACCGGCAAAAGCCAGTTTTACCATAATGGCTTTGGTAGAAAATAATACTGCACCGGTAAAGGCAATAATAAACCCTGCAGTAGTTAAAGTAGCTGTGGTTGTACGTTGCATTAGCAAAAAAGGCCCCGACAAGCAGGGCCATTATCATTCGATGGTTTTAAAACAAGGTTAATAGATAGTTGCCAGCACCCAGTATCCAGCAACCAGTACCCAGCTTACACACTCACATTAAAATCTCTCAACGCATCATTAAGGCTTGTTTTTAAATCGGTGCTTGGTTTACGCTGACCAATAATTAAAGCACAGCCTACACCATATTCACCAGCAGGAAATTTTTTGGTGTACGAGCCGGGAATCACCACACTGCGTGCCGGTACACGGCCTTTCATTTCTACAGGCTCACTGCCGCTAACATCAATAATTTTGGTGGATTGGGTAAGTACAACATTGGCACCCAGCACAGCTTCCTTTTCTACCCTTACGCCTTCTACAACTATACAGCGGCTGCCGATGAAACAACCATCTTCAATAATTACCGGCGCTGCCTGCAAAGGCTCCAGCACGCCGCCTATGCCAACGCCTCCACTCAGGTGCACCCCTTTACCTATTTGTGCACAACTGCCCACAGTAGCCCAGGTATCAACCATTGTACCCTCATCTACATAAGCGCCAATATTTACATAACTGGGCATCAGCACCACATTTTTGGCGATATAAGCGCCATACCTTGCCACGGCATGCGGAACGGCCCTTACGCCCAATTCGGCGTAGCCACTTTTTAGTTTCATTTTATCGTAAAATTCAAATGGTGGCAGGCTGTGTGTTTCCATTTGCTGAATACCAAAATACATCAGGATACCCTGCTTAACCCATTCATTTACCTGCCAGCCATCAGCTACAGGCGATGCTGTGCGTAAGCGGCCTTTATCCACTTCTTCTATCAATGCCCTTACCGCATCGGCATAGGTATTATCTTTTAATAACTCCCTGTTGGTCCAGGCCGCTTCTATCAATGCTTTTAATTCCATTGCGATTTGTTTAAAAATTAAGGGCCGCAAGATACAAACTAATCATGCTAAAAGCAGGCATTATTCATTGTTGATATTTTAAACCCTGCCCTGCATTTATTTATATTGCAGCATTAATAAACGGATACATGAAAATTGGCTTTGATGGCAAACGTTTTTTTCAAAACCGCACAGGACTTGGTAATTATGCCCGTTCACTGCTGACGATATTACAGGAATATCATCCTGAAAATGAATACCACCTGTTTACTCCAAAAACTTCTAATTTATTTCAAACAGCAAATTCAGCCAATACCCATATTATAACACCGCTGTCATTGTTGTATAAAAAATCAGGTGCACTGTGGCGGCGCATTGGCATGATCAAGGATATTCAAAAATCAGGTGTGGAAATTTTTCATGGCGTAAGCAATGAGTTGCCTGCAGGCATTGGAAAAACCAATATAAAATCGGTGGTAACCATACACGACCTCATATTTGAACGCTACCCGGAAACATACCATTTTGACGAGCGCTATGTACACCGCTGGAAAGTGAAACAGGCCTGCCGGGAAGCTGATATAGTGATTGCTATCAGCCAGCAAACAAAAAATGATTTAATAGAATACTATAAAATACCGGCAGCAAAGATTGTGGTGTGCTATCAAAGTTGCCACCCTTTATTTGAGCAAAAAGTAAGTGAAAGTATTAAACAGGCCATAAAGAAAAAATACAACCTGCCCGATCAATACTTTTTATTTGTAAGCTCCATTACTGCAAGAAAAAACCTGGTAAGTATATGTCGTGCGCTGATAGCATTAAAGGGTAAACTGGATATTCCGCTGGTAATAATTGGTAATGGTAAAAAGCAAAAACTGGAAGTACAGCAACTGGCAAAGGAGCAGGGTGTGGCACACCTGTTGATTTTTTTAAATGATATGGAGGTTTCAAAACAAGCTTCGTTTACCACTGCTGCTGATTTTCCGGCTATTTACCAGCAGGCGCTTGCATTAATTTACCCCTCTATATTTGAAGGCTTTGGCCTACCTGTATTAGAGGCATTGGTAAGTGGAATACCGGTTATTAGCAGCAATACATCATCCCTGCTCGAAGTGGGAGGCGATGCCGCATTATATTTTGACCCATACGATACTGAAATGCTGGCAAAACACCTGCAATTACTTGCAGCAGATGCAGCTTTGCGGCAACAGCTTATACAAAAAGGGCATATACATGCTGCCCTTTTTAGCAGAAAAAACTATGCCGCCAATATGATGGAAATTTATACAGGGCTGCTGCAGGAAAACTAGCTTTTATAAAAAAGCTGGTGCATGTCAGAATAAAAAAAGCATACAGAAGTATCCTGTATGCTTTAGTATTGGCACTGTTATGTGTAAGCAGTATTTAAAGATTAATAATCTCTGCCACCGCCGCCGTAGCCACCACGGCTTCCGCCACCGCCACGGTAACCACCACCGCCGCCGCCTTTTTTGAAGCCGCCACCGCCGCCACCACCGAAGCTGCGTTTTTTGAAACCACCACCGCCGCCATTATCCTGCTTAGGCTGTGATTCGTTAACAACTAATTTGCGACCGCCTACTTCACTTTCGTTAAGGCTGGCGATTGCAGATTTTGCGGCTTCTTCATCTTCCATTTCTACAAAGCCAAAACCACGGCTGCGGCCGGTTACTTTGTCTTTGAGAATTTTTGCGCTTGCAACTTCTCCGTAAGGAGTAAAAAGGTTGTTCAGGTCGTCATCAGTCATGGTCCAACTGAGGTTTCCTACATAAATGTTCATTGTCAAAAAAAATTTGGTGTTTAAATAAAAACTGTAATGACTTAGCTAATACAATGAACTGAAACGGGGGCATCTGTAAGAAACCTGTCAGCTAAATACGAAAAACTAAAACCATTATAGCATTACAAATGTAAGGTTTTATATAATAAAGCGTACTTATATCCAAAAAATCATATAGCTGGCTTTTCCAGTATATTTTTGGATAAACGGGTATCTCTTTTATAGATATCTTTTCTAAAGTTGAGCAGGCCATTACTATCTACCCAGCTTGTAAAATAGGTAATATATACAGGTATATTTTTTTTGAGCACTACTGTTTGCTCCTGTCCCCGGTTCATGGCGGCAGTTACTTTAGCCTCATCCCAGCCTGGCTCATTGCGCAGGAGGTATAAGGCCAGTTTTTTGGGCTCGGCCACCCGGATGCAGCCGTGGCTAAAGGCCCTGGTGGTTTCATTGAATAATGATTTTGCCGGTGAGTCGTGCAGGTAAATATTATGCGAATTAGGGAACAAAAATTTTACCAGCCCCAACGAATTGTTTGGCCCGGGCTTTTGCCGCACATTACCGCCATTCCACTCCATATTGTGCTGTGCCAGGTAGCGGGGGTTGCGTTTTATAGCAGGCAACACTTCGTTTTTGAGTATACCCGGGGGTATATTCCAGTAGGGACTGAATACCACATATTTTAAATCGCCGCTGAAGATGACGGTTTTGTGCTGTGCTTTGCCCACCACCACGTTCATTGAAAAAACCAGTGTGTCGTTTTCAAAAATATGTAGTTTAAAATCGGGGATATTTACCAACAAATAATCTTGCTGCAATTGAACGGGCACCCACCGGCAGCGTTCCATATTTACCATAATTTGCTCGGCCCTTACTTCAAGGGGTACATTCATTTCTTCCTTAGCCTGTACGCCAAATACCCCATCGGGCTTGAGGCCCATACGTTGCTGAAAGCGTTTGACCCCGGCAAAAATGCTGCTGTCGAAAAAAGGGCTCTGTGTATCTGTGGCTATATCTCCCATCAACTGCAGCCATTTTCGTACCTGCAATACTGTTGGCGAAGAATCGCCTAACTGTAATTTTTTTTCATTCATTTGAATAACTGGAAGTGTGCCTGCTTTTTTAATGTCGTTTAGCCGCCTCAGGCTGGCTTTGAGCAGGTGATACTGCTTGTATACCGGCTCATTTTGCAAAGCGCCCTTATTGGCCAAAGAATCGAGCAACTGGCTGTTGGATATTTTTTTACGGGGCAGTAACCACTGGATAGTGTTGGCTTGTTTTTCGGAAAGCCCCTGCCATACATTTTTAGCATACTCCAGGTACTGGCTGGTAAGCATGAGTTCTAAATTTGGCGAGGCAGGCCCTGCACCGTCATACTCATCCATTATCATTTCAAACTTATCGGTATAGGGCAAATCCACGTTGAGGCCTTCATCGGCAATATGCTCAATACGATTGTATAAATTATGGGCCGGCTCAGTTAAACCATTTTCATCAAACCAGGCATAGGCATAATCCCTGCCCTGGTAAAATGAATAAATATCTTTTTCAAACTCCTTAAATGCCGGGAAACTATCCATGAATATTTTTAGAACAGCACTATCAAACTTAAGCGTGGTTTGTGTGCTAAAGCTGCCGGGTATTGAAGCATCTTTATGCATATCAATCCTGGATAATGTATCGACGCTTGCCTGTTTTTGATTTCCGGACTCATTGCAGCTCACCAAAAACTGTAATAGGGATAATATAGCTACTACACTAAGCAGCCGGGTTGTATTTAAAAATGATTGTGGCATTTTTTTCACTGGTAAATGTTTTAAATGAAGATAAATACAAATAAGATATTACAGGGTTAAGTTCACCGCATAAAAAAATCCACCCGTAATTACGGATGGATTTGGTAAAATAATTTAATTCAAAAACTACTCTGGCGTTACTTCAAATTCCAGTTCAGCTTCGTGCCCGTTGCCAAAATCGATTTTGGCTTTGTAGTTGCCCAGTTCCTTCACGTCTTCAGCAATTTGAATACGGCGGCGGTCAATTTCGTAGCCCTTTTGTTCCCTTATAGCACGTGCTATTTGAACAGAGGTTACGCTGCCGAATATTTTACCGCTGGTACCGGTTTTAGCACCGATTTTTACTGCGCCTTCTTTCAATTTGTCGATTACGCTGTTAATTTCGGCCAGCAGTTTTGCTTCTTTCTTTTTTTGTTGTTTAATTTTTTCTTCCAGTTGCTTTAAAGTAGAGGGATTAGCTTCTACTGCCAGCTTTTTAGGAATAAGGAAGTTGCGACCGTAGCCATTTTTTACGGTTACCAGTTCATTGGCACCGCCAAGATTATTTACATCCTGTATTAATATTACCTGCATTGTTTTGCATTTTTACCCAATCGCCAGCATGCTGCCGACAGACTTTCTCCTATGATGGATTAGGGTGGTTAAAAAAATTATTTCAACAAATCCGTTACGTAAGGCAGTATCGCCATCTGGCGGGCTTTTTTTACGGCATCCGATACCTTGCGCTGGAACTTGAGAGAGTTACCGGTAAGGCGGCGGGGCAATAATTTACCTTGTTCGTTCAGGAATTTTTTTAAGAAATCGGCATCTTTATAATCTACGTAGTGGATGCCCATTTTCTTAAAGCGGCAGTATTTTTTAGGCCGCTTATCAGCCTTGATAGCTGTAAGATATTTTATCTCGTTTGCTTTTGCCATGTGTTAAGCCTCCACTGTTTCGTTGTTAAAAGATTTTACGCCACTTCTCTTTTTGGCATTGTACTCAACGGCGTATTTGTCGAGTGCAGTGTACATGTGACGCATTACGCTTTCGTCACGCAAAAGTTGGATTTTCAACTTTTCATTGAAGCTGGATGGCGCTTTATATTCCATTACCCAGTAAAGACCAGTAGTCTTTTTGGCAATGGGATACGCCAGTGATTTTAATCCCCAGGGATTAGTGTGCAGTACTTCGCCACCGTTTTCGGCAACTAAAGCAGCGTATTTGCTCTGAGCGGCTTTAAATTCCTCTTCAGAGAGCACAGGGGTAAAAATCACCATCAATTCGTAATTGTTCATTTCCCTGATTTTATGTTTAAAAAAATGGTTAAAAACCCGTTTTTATCAACGGGGCTGCGAAGGTAGGGCATTACAGCCACAAATCAAGCTGTGAAACAAGAGTTTTTTTGACAATCTGGGCCTACCGGCCCTGCTGCCATTACCTGCATTTACGGTTACCGTTGCTGTTATGCCGGCTAACTCCTGTTGCCCGTTTGCAACCGGGTAAAGGCTGTACCTGCCAGCGGTTCAGTATCAATACTTTACTCACCGCTATGGCTCCACTTGTACCAAAACACCCTCGCTATGGCTGCTAAATTCTGGCGCATACATGCATTGTATGCTGGTAATACCATTGCTGAAATGGCCGGCATGTGTTACCAATAAAGGATACTCAAAAACATAGGTGCCTTTAGCCAGCCAGTTGAAAAAGAAATTGGTGCTGGCATCTTTAGTGCTTTCGTAATACCCAAGGCCGCCCTGCCATTTGTAACCGCTTAATACATTTACCGGCTCCATACAGGCCGCCCTCATATCTTTCAGGTGTACGTATTCCATATCCCTGTCTACCCGTATTTCAATACGCACTTTTACTTTATCCCCTACTTTAAGTATTGCGCCATCGGCCAGTGCTTCCAGTACCGGGCCTTTAGTGCTGGAACGCTCCACGTACAACTGTTTTTTCAATTGCAGCGGTGTGGCAGATGGCGTTATTTTATTCAGGTCTTCAAAGTATTGCCAGTACACCGCACCCCATCCCCCGGTGGAAGCAATTTTGGTAGCTTCAAGTTGGAGTGCCACTTCTATATTACCCATTGCAGGATGTACAAGATTACCCTCAATTCTTTTTTTGAAATAGCCAGTGCCAGCCTCCGCCTCTGCTGCAGTACTGCTGATTTGCATACTGCCCAATTGTATGGTTACTGTTTTCTCCTCCTGCAGCAAACTGCCAGCCTCCCCATTTCGTAAGCCCGGTGGGTTGATTAACAAAGCATAGCAGGCTTCGGCAGTTGCTTTGGTGGTGCGCCAGTTTTGTGTTTGTTTTTGTTTGAGCAGCCAGGTTTTCATCGCATTGATGTTGCTGCTGTTTTTATCAATATCGGTAAATGCTTCCAGCAGCAAGGCTTGTGTTTCTATCGGGGCCTGGTGCCAGAACCAGCGGCTGTGCTGCCAGCCGACCCGTTGGGTATTTTGTTTCCAGTACATGCCCATTTCGTCATGTAACACAGCATTTTCTTTTAGTGATTTTATAATGGCTTTGGGTGTTATGGCATCTCCATTACGATGAAGGGTTAATGCTATCATACCCTGCATGTATTTATCCTGGCTGAGCCAGTACCTTTTAGCCTGCGATGCATAATAGTTATATGCCTTTTGAGCCGTAACAGCCACGGGTATCTCTTTAAAAAAGCTGCGCATATACAGGTACTGAATAGTGGTGTAGCCAAGGTTATTTTTATTCAAATCAATTTTATGCTTCAGCAGGTAATCGTACTCCTCTTTCATTTTTTTATCTAACCAGGGAAGGGCTTTTTTGGCAATGGCCAGCATGGCATCACGTATGGCCATATCCTGTACTGCATTCAATTTGTATAAATGCCCGATGCCGCTTACGATGTATTGTGTGATGTACCTGTCGTCGGGGCCGCCTTTGAACCATACAAAACCGCCAGATGGTACCTGCATTTCTTTCAGCTTATCGAGGTTTTGCCTGGCTTCTTTACTCATACGCACCATATCAAACAATAGGGTAATGTTCTTTTTTTGCAAAGCTTCATTTTGTGCATCCAGTACCCAGGGTGTTTCTTGCAGCAGTGCCGATTTAAGCTCCTCATTTTTTTCAAGATTTGACAGTAATGCCGTTGTATCTGCTGTTTTCCATTTTTCAAATACAGCTTTTATTGCAGGGGTACTGTTGCTGATATACGCAGCCAGCATGTTGGCATAATAGCGGTTAAATGTTTGTTCGGCACAATCGTAAGGATACTCCATTAAATAGGGCAATGCCTGCACGGCATACCAGGCAGGGTTGGCCGTAAATTCAACGGTGAGTTCATGGTTACTGCTGGTTGTGCTTTTGGCACTTTGCAATAGTTTATCAAATTTAAATTGCTTTACACCGGCTGTACGCATGTTCAGCGGCATACTTTCGGTTACGAGCATACGATTGGAGAGTACCGGCAGGGCCATTTCTTCGCCATCGCTGAATTCGTTTGCCCTTGCTATGATGCGGTAAGTGAGTGCCGAATTAAAATTAAGTGGCACTTCTATTGAAAACTGTACAGCCGCACCCTGGCCAGCGGCTATTGTAAAAGGCTGGCTGGGTGTTGAATTTTTAAATAAGCCATCAACGGGTTGATTTGTTGCGGCATCAAACAATTCAAGTGTGCTGAAGCCTGTTAGTGCAGCTTCGCTAAGGTTTACAATTTTAGCGCTGAATATCATCCTGTCTCCCTCTCTCATAAACCTTGGAGCATTAGGCTGCACCATCAGTAGTTTTTGTGTAACCAGTGTTTTTTCAATATAGCCGCTGGCCAAATCTTTAGTATGCGCCAGTGTCATCAATTTCCATTGAGTTAATGCTTCGGGCATGGTAACGCCAAAGGATATGTTACCCTCGGCATCTGTTTTCAAATCAGGAAAGAAGAAGGCCGTTTCGTTAAAGTTTTTGCGGAGTTGGATGTCGGTATTTTGGTTGGCATTTTTTTGTACCTGGCCTAAAGAATCTCTTTGCCTTTTATTTTCATCAATCCTATACTCTTCAAATTTATCCCCTCTAAAATAATTTAAATCATCACTTTCTGCATGTACACCAGCAACCTTACCAGCGAGCATTTCGCCAGGCGTAGCTGCTGGAGCAGTACTCTTTGATAAACGCATGTATTTTCTATTGCTCCTGCCAACTACGTATTCCTCATACATCCATGGAGAATCCTTCCATGCACCCAGTCTGTCGTACACTTTATGGTAAACAATTACTTCCTTATAGGTTTTATTATACAGCTCCGAACGCACTGCCGCAAATCCTTCGCCATCCCAGCGCAGCAGGTTACTTAATGTGGGCCATATCCCTATCCGGTACCAGTTGTGGGTTTTAAACTGGTCGAGGCTGGCATCGTACATAGCGGCCAGTAATTCAGCACTCATCTTATCACCTTTATCACCACTGATTTTTACAGTCCATTTTTCCTGTGCCCCCGGCAATATTTTATCCCTAAAAGTTTGATAGCTGATATTAAGTGTTTTATTATTCCATGGCACTTCGATTATTTCAGTTCCGCTATACACCCTGTTGTGCTGTACAAAAGCATAGTAGATGGCTATACCGCCACGGTCGCTATCAGTAACCAGTATAGTATTTTTATAAGATTGCACAGCCTGTATAGTTGGATACTGTACGGTTGTATTGCTGTCCATTCTTGCGATTGAATGAATCATCCAAACCGATTTAAATCCTGTTTGAATATTGTAGCTAATTTGCTCCCCCGGAAAAGCCTTTGCAGTATTCGTTTGTACAACAACAGGTGCAAATTGATTACCCGTTGTGCTGTTGTCAAAAACCTGTATATATTTTTCAGCCTTTACGATTTCCCCGTATTTATCCTTTGCAGATACGATAAACTTATACCAGCCCGGCATAAATTTTCCCTGCGGCAACCCCTTGTGCACACGCAGGTAAACGGGTGCAGCTTCATCGGTTGAATCGTTCACTTCAATTTCCTTTTCCAGTAGTTTCCAGTTGTGTACTTTGTCTTCATCCTTGTACACATCATGCGGAAATAGTGTGTAATATTCAGCCTGTGTTAATACAAACTGATCGGGCTGTTGCCAATACCTTTCCCGGAATATTTTTGAAGGCTGCTGCAGTTGATATACTTGTATCGTTATTGCTGTTTTTTCAAAAATACCATTAAGGTTTGCCGAATGTACCCTAAGACTTTTGAGGCTGTCGGTATGTATTTTATCCGGAGCAACAATATCTAACTGGAGCGCCTGGTACGCCACTGCAACTGTAGTTGTTGCGCTTCTTGTTTCACCATTTAAATCTGTAACATCGGCACTTACTTCGTAATGAAAAACCGGCTGATTTTTTTTATGCACTGTTTCATCCGGCAAGGCTGCAAATTGCAGGGTAAAACCACCGGAAGCATCGGTAACCGTTTCGCCATTGGTTATTTCCACCTGCTCCTGGCTGCCATAAGGCATGATACGTGTTCCTTTACGAATGGCTATACCGCCGTACCACCAAATGGGATACTGCACCTTACGCACCACCCTGTACTTTACTTTTGCCCCATCAATAGCATTGCCAGCATAAGCCGTAGCTACACCCTTAACCGTTATCGTATCAAACGCCCTGTATGTTCCTGACGGCTTTTGTATTTCAGCACTAAATTTTGGCCGCTTGTATTCTTCCACATTAAAAAACTGGTAGGCATTGGCTGTTGTATCGTATACACTAAACTGCCCGTTTAATACTGCTGCAGGCAAAGTAAAAGCGCCATGATAAGAGCCATATTCGTTAGTGGTTACAGCTATTTCGCCAACTTTTTGCCCGTTGGCATCTTTTAATTGAACCAAAGTTTTAAATGCAGGTATTACAGTTGCCTGTGTGGCTTTTTCATTTTTCTTAAACACTATTCCTTTAAAATAAAGTGTTTGCCCGGGGCGATACAGGCTGCGGTCGGTAAATAAGTAGGTTATCGGTTTAACAGTTTCAATGTAACTGTTGTAAATCCTGTTATCGACATAAGTATCCAGGTGCAGTTCATCATTTTTATAACGCACCTGCAGGCTGATAGCCTTGTAATCCTTTGTTTGTTTTATTTGAAACAGCCCGTTTTTATCAGTCTGGTAGTTTTCGGCTTTCAGTTCATTGTAATCACCTTTTTGATAATCATATTTTCTTTCCCAGGCCTGTATGGTTGCTCCTTCCAGCGGAACACCTGTTTCCCGGTTCAGCACGTAATAGTTGCCGCTAGTATTGTGTATGCAGCTAATATTACTTACATGTACCACCTGCCGGGCAATAATATTTTGCTGAAGCGAAAAATTTTCATCAAGGCTGGCCAGGAGCCAATACATACCAGCAGGCAGGCCATCAATTTTAATTTCAGTAGCATGCTGGCGGTAATCACCAGGGTTGGGTATATCTATATCCCACTTTTTGTTGGAAGGAAGCTTTACAATTTCTTTCCACTGGTTATCGTAACTCCTGCGATTAAGGGCTTTTACTTCTGCTGCAGATGTTTTTATAACCCGTAAGAACAACTTCGTCGCATTTTTATAGGTAACCAGGCTCCTGAAGGGCTGGCCCGGTATATTCACCTGCTCCGTTTCAATTTCAAGATAAGGTTGTGTGATTTGCTGCAGGAGGTTCTGGCAGTTAATACTGCCTTCACTTTTAGGGAACTGCTTTATAGCCGCTTCGCATATTGCCTTGGCCTGTTTTAGTGTAAATACTGGTAGTATATCGGCATCCGCTATATCACCTTTATCAACTGACCTGTCGTAATGCAATTTTGCACGCAGGTACATGGCTTGTGCTACTCCCCCGTTAGCCTGAAAGCGCTGCACCACATTAATCAGTGCAGCCTCAAATAATTTATCCTTATCGCTATTAACCGATTTACTAAACACAAAATTTAGTCGTATTAAATCCGCATCCAGTAAAGCATCCGGGCTGGTATCTTCAAGATGAAATTTTAATATATCCTGCATCAGCAATAGTGCTTTATATTGCAGTGAAGCGGTGTCGTTCGTTTTAAATACTGAAACTACAAAACGGGAAGCAGGTAAAAATGCAGCCGAATCTTTTATAGTGAAATAATCTGCCGGACGGGTAATATTGCGTTCATCATGCATAAAATATTCCAAAGCCCTGTGCGCCAAAAAGTCGTATAAGGTTGGCCGTAAGTGCTGCGAATTACCCCCTTTAATAATTATGGGTTCAAATTTATCGAGGGCTGTAATTTGCAGTAATGCTTCATTATGGAGTGATGATTGATACAATGCTCCAATTACAGCATGCAGTTTATCCAGGCTCCAGGTAGCTATATCCTTTGCCTTTTCATCTGCCAATGCAGTACGGTTGTATAGTTTCCAGCGGTTATTTTGTAAATACTGCCAGTACATTTCGGCCTGCATACTTTGTAATATATTTTTTGCAGGTGCAGTTGCCTTACTGATTAAAGTATCAACAAAAAGTATATTTTTTTCATCCACCTCATCGTACAACACAGACCTGTACCTGAGTTGGTACATACAAGATTTTATTTGCTGGGCATCATTTTTGGCTGAAGCAGCCAATTGATAAATATAGTTTACCTTATTGAGTGCAGATTTTGTGAGGCCCTGGCTTTCCAATGCCTGAACTTTTTTCCATTCAATGGCATAATCACTATCTTTTTGTGCAAGCAGGTAATTTGAAAAAAATGAAAGTAAAAAAAACAGGAATAACCTTTTAAGCGAAAGCATATTCATTTGATTTTATGTACAAGATACAATTTGTTGCACAGCGTATGTGTCGGCCTAATATTTTAAACTATTGCTAACAAATGCGGATGTTTTCATACTGATGAAAACAAGTATCATTTTACACAAAATCATTTAGAAATTTCTTGCAAAAAATGCGATGGTTCAAAATAGCCTGTTTTGCGAACAGTTTATTACTACACTTTAATGCTTTGTCTGCACCGGGATAATACTATTACTGGAGATGACAATGAGTTTAAACACGACAGGCATAAATGCCAATGAAAAAACTACCCATTCGCTTTACAATATTTCATTATTGCCTAACTTCAAACACAAAAATTTCTGTCAATACAAAAATCGATTCCATGTCCCTCAACAATTATTCAAGAAGGAAATTTTTAAAAGATGTACTGTTAGCATCGGCTGCAACTGCCACCCCCGGTTTACTAATGGGAAAAGGCTTTCGTGCAGATAAAGTAAACCTTGCCTGCATTGGTATTGGCAACCGTGGTGCTGAAATTATTAAAGAACTGTATAAAACAGGTTTAGCAAACATCGTTGCATTGTGCGATGCAGATATGGAAGCGCCGCATACATTGGATATTTTAAAACAGTTTCCTAACGTGCCCCGCTTTAAAGACTTCCGCCAGATGTTTGATAAAATGGGCAACCAGATTGAAGCTGTTTCTATCGGCACACCCGATTTTGCGCACTTTCCCATGACAATGATGGCCATTGGTTTGGGCAAGCATGTGTATGTAGAAAAACCGATGGCACGAACATTCCAGGAAGTAGAGCTGATGATGAAAGCCGCTGCCAAATATCCGAAAGTGGTAACACAAATGGGTAACCAGGGACATTCGGAAGCAAACTACTTTCAATTCAAAACATGGAAAGAAGCGGGCATCATTAAAGATGTAACAGATATTACAGCACATATGAACGCTGCAAGGCGCTGGCATAGCTGGAATCCAAAAATCACATCATTCCCGCCGGCAGAACCCATACCTTCCACGCTTGACTGGGATATATGGCAAATGCAAACACAGGGTCACTCGTACAACAAAGATTTTATAAACGGACAATGGCGCTGCTGGTTCGATTTTGGCATGGGTGCTTTGGGCGACTGGGGTGCACACATTATCGATACGGCACATGAATTTCTTGATCTTGGGTTGCCGTATGAAATTGATCCGTTAAAATTAGATGGGCATAATAATTTTTTCTACCCCATGTCAACCACACTTTCGTTTAAATTTCCCAAACGTGGCAACATGCCGCCGGTAGAAATAAAATGGTTTGATGGAGTTGATAATCTGCCGCCTATCCCGGAAGGCTATGGTGTGCAGGGATTAGATCCTGGCATTCCACCGCCCAGTACGGGAGCCATTCAACCGGCGAAATTGAATCCCGGTAAAATCATTTACAGTAAAGAACTTGTGTTCAAAGGCGGTTCGCATGCAAGCACATTATCCATTATACCTGAAGTAAAAGCAATGGATATGGCATCGAAACTTCCGGAAGTTCCACAAAGTCCATCCAACCACTTTACCAATTTTTTAAAAGCATGTAAAGGCGAAGAAATCACACGTTCTCCGTTTTCCATTGCAGGACCGTTGAGCCAGGTATTTTGTTTAGGTGTGCTGGCGCAGTGGACAGGCGAAAAAATTGTATTCGACCGAACAAAGAAAATTGTTACCAGCAGCAAAAGGGCAAATGAATTATTGATCGGCCCGCCGCCACGCAAAGGTTGGGAGCAGTATTATAAAGTATAACCAATTGAGTGATGAATAAATAAAGAAAAAGCCAACTGCAATTAGTTGGCTTTTTGAATTCTATGGTAATTCAACAGTGGAATATAATCCACAAACATCAATTCAGTTCCCTGATTTTTATACTTTTAAACCACACTTCATTGCCATGATCCTGCAACAGGATATGTCCCTTCGGTGCCTCACCAAAGTTGGGCCATATTTTGTATTTGCTGATGGCGACCAAATCACGAAATGCCTGCGAACCTCGATCGTATTCCAGTACTTTCACGCCATTGAGATAATGCTCCACATGATTATTGGGATACACAATGATACGTGCCGTATTCCAATTGCCGGGCTGACGCACAAAACGAGCCGTTTTATTTGCTTTGATGAGATCGTACAACGACGCCAGTGTTCGGTTGCCGTCACGTCCTGCTCTTGCATCGGGATGCAGTGTATCATCGAGCAGTTGATATTCCAGGCCAATAGCTGAGCCGGTAGTTTGTTCACTCAGTGTAACAAAATATTTCACACCACTGTTGGCACCGGGTGTGAGTTTAAACTCAAGTGAAAGATCGAATGCACTGTATTGTTCGGTAGAAATAATATCGCCACCATTGGTTGATTCACCGCCGTTTGAAGCCAACACTTTCAACACACCATCTTTTATTTCCCAACCTTTTGAAGGAAATGCACTTTTAGTTGCGCCTCTCCATCCGTTGGTTGTAGTTCCGTCAAACAATAATTTCCAGCCACTTTTTTGCTCGTATGCACTAAGTGTATTCGGTACAAGATTCGCAACATACAAACCGGCAGGAAATTCCATCGGCTTAATGTTTTTTGTCTGGATGCGGATATTTTTCCAGAACATTTTGATGCCTGCATGTTCAGGCCTGCCAATGGAATGTACCTGCAGGCCGATCAATCCTTCATTGGCAATAAGTGTATCAACGAGGTAAGAAACCGGAACACCATCTAACCATGTTTTGGTGGTATTACCAATACACTCAATACGAATTTTATGATATACGTTGGGGGAAAAAAAGATTTGCCCTTTGGGATTGTGCGATACAGGATACAGCCATTGTCTTCTTCCTTCATCATAAATACCTGCACTCCACTTACGGGAAGATGGATCAAAATCGTATTGGTAACCATATACCAGTCCTTTGCCATTATTGGCATTGGGATCGAAATTACTTTTGAACTGCACGCCGGAGTTGGTTGTAGTATCGGTTATCATGGCTTCCAGTTCCAATACAAAATCGCCTGCAAAGCGTTGTTCACTCACTAAAAAAGAATTGGGTGAACCTTCAATTGTTGTACCAACAATTTGTCCGTTCTCTACCGTGTAAGGAGCCGAGCCGGTTAATTGTTTCCAGCCTTTCAGCGTTTTTCCATCAAATAAGGATTGCCAGTTGTTCTTTTGTGCAAAGCAGGAGGCCGATAAAAATAAAAATACAATTGCAAGTACTCGTTTCATGTTGATTGTTTATGCAAGGTTAAATTCAGGCTTACTTTTTTAAAAGGGTTGTTTATAAATCGATTGATTCATGAGGTACACACAAAATCATTTATAAACACAGGCAATGACATTAAATACAGATTGCGAATTTTCTGCAATCGAATTTCATGTGTTTAAAATTTAAAGTTAACAATTCAAAAAGTTGTTAACGCAAAATCCGGTGGCCGAAATTTTGAGGAGTTGGCAGTAATCAGCGATTATGATAAGACAACTGTTAGACGCAAGCCTTGAAGAGGGATAATAGTCTTTTGTATTCAGGAAGATAAGATCCTGGTACAGAACATAGAAAGTCTTTAGCCAGAAATCTATAAAATAAAAAAGCCTCTCATTGCTGAGAGGCTTAAATGAATATGGCAACTACCTACTCTCCCGGTTGGAATACCAGTACCATCGGCCATAAGGGGCTTAACTTCTCTGTTCGGTATGGGAAGAGGTGAACACCCTTGGAAAAATCACCATAAAACGATTAATGGGTTCAGGAAAAGGGTTAAAGAATGCAGGGTATACCGTACACCTTGTACCTAAAGCCTTATGCCATAATAAGATCATATTGGAAAAAGTTGAACTAAGAAAATAAAAAATAAAGCTTACGGGTAATTAGTACTACTCGGCTTTAGTGTTACCACTTTTACACCTGTAGCCTATCAACGTCATAGTCTTTGACGGCCCTTAAAAGTAAACTCATCTTGTGGAAGGTTTCACGCTTAGATGCTTTCAGCGTTTATCCTGGCTGTACATAGCTACTCGGCATTGCACCTGGCGGCACAACCGATACACCAGCGGTACATACGACCCGGTCCTCTCGTACTAAGGTCATGTCCACTCAATTTACTAACGCCCATCACAGATAGGGACCGAACTGTCTTGCGACGTTCTGAACCCAGTTCACGTGCCACT
>CALMYJ010000012.1 GCA_937873715.1 uncultured Chitinophagaceae bacterium | reverse complement strand
GTCCGAGTGGTTGAAGGAGTCCCGAAAAAATCGGGAGAAAGTGAGCATACGGGAAACGTTAATTGAAATAGTTTTTTTGGAGACGTGTCCGAGTGGTTGAAGGAGTCCCGAAAAAATCGGGAGAAAGTGAGCATACGGGAAGCGTTAATTGAAATAGTTTTTTGGAGACGTGTCCGAGTGGTTGAAGGAGTCCCGAAAAAATCGGGAGAAAGTGGGCATACGGGAAACGTTAATTGAAATAGTTTTTTGGAGACGTGTCCGAGTGGTTGAAGGAGCACGCCTGGAAAGTGTGTATACGGGAAACCGTATCAAGGGTTCGAATCCCTTCGTCTCCGCAATTTTTAATTGGTATGGCTGATACTTCCAGTCAAAAGTTTTACACGTATATCCTTCAAAGCCTGAAGGATTTTTCTTTTTATATCGGCCAGACAGATGACCTGGATAAACGTGTATGTAAACATAATGATGGTTTTAGTAAATACAGCAGTTCCAAAATCCCAATGAGGCTGGTGTACTTTGAGGTATTTGCAACCAGAACTGAGGCTTTGAAAAGAGAAAAAGAAATCAAGAACAAAAAAAGCAGACAATATATTCAATACCTGATTGAACAGAAGTTGGTGTACTGGTCTTGTCCGGGTGGTTGAAGGAGTCCCGATGCATCGGGAGAAAGTGTGTATACGGGAAACCGTATCATTCCGAAAGCATTCGGAACGAATCCCTTCGTCTCCGCAATTTTTAATTGGTATGGCTGATACTTCCAGTCAAAAGTTTTACACGTATATCCTTCAAAGCCTGAAGGATTTTTCTTTTTATATCGGTCAGACAGATGACCTGGATAAACGTGTTTGTAAACATAATGATGGTTTTAGCAAATACAGCAGTTCCAAAATTCCTTTTAGATTGGTATGCTTTGAGGTCTATTCTTTCTCCTCCATTTCCTCTTTTACCTCATCGGGTACTTTTACAAGCAGCTTGTCTATACGCTGCCCATCCATATCCATTATCTCGAAATGAAAACCTCTCCACTCAAAAGTGTCGGCGGTTTGGGGTATTCGTTCCAGTTCGTGCAGTACAAAGCCGGCAACTGTGTCAAACTCATGTTCATCCTCATTTACCCATTCTGTTTTTTCAAACCGGCTTAAGAAATCATAAAAACTAATTTGTGCATCCACTAAATAAGTGCCGTCGGCTCTTTCTGTAATTTCATATTCCTCTTGTCCGCTTTGGGGTACATCGCCAACAATAGCTTCTAAAATATCATTAAGCGTAATCATGCCTTCAAGTGTGCCATATTCATTTACAATAAAGCAACTGTGTATTTTGGTGGCCTTAAATTTTTCAAGTAACTGGTAAGGAGTGTTATTTTCAGGTACAAATAAAGCCGGCTTTAGCATATCTTTTAATGGTGTTGAGGCATGTGCTTTCAACAATTCTTTTATGTAGATGATACCTTTTAATTCATCCACTGTTTTATCGCATACCGGGTAAGTGGAATAAATTATATCATCAGCTTTATCGATAATGGTTTGCACCGTATCTTCTACATCGAACCATACAATTTCGGTACGGTGTGTCATCAGGCCGGTAATCTTACGGTCGCCTAAATGAAATACCCTTTCAATGATTTCTTTTTCTTCTTCTTCAATAGTGCCATGCTCGCTGCCCTCAGTAATCATCGCCTTAATTTCTTCTTCTGTAACGGCATTGTCACTTACCTGCTTAATGTTAAACAGCTTGAAAAAAAGAGTAGTAATACTGTTGAGTAACCAAACAACCGGGTAGGTAATCCTGCTCAAAACATTCATAGGCCCGGCTACAGCACGGGCAATTTTTTCAGCCTGCAGCATGGCTACTCTTTTAGGTATCAGTTCGCCAAGTATGATGGATAAAAAAGTAACCAGTACCACCACCAGCACTTTTGATACAGTAGCTGCATAGGGTTGAAATAAAGCCACCTTACCTACATATGGTGCCAGCCCGGCACTAAATTTTTCGCCGGAATACACACCGGTAAGTATCGATATCAGGGTAATGCCAATCTGTATTGTAGAAAGGAATTTTTCAGGATACTCCATTAGCTGCAGGGCAGCCCTGGCTTTTACATCTCCTTTTGTAGCGAGGCTTTCTAATTTGGATCTTCTGGCGCTAACCAGTGCAATTTCACTCATGGCAAAAAGCCCATTAAGCAAAACAAGTATAATCAGGATGACGACTTCTTCCATAGTAAGGAACCCCATTAAACAAGGAGTATATTGTTGCAAATATCAGGATTCTGTAGTAAACCCGGTATTTACAGGGTATAGTGGGGCTTGAGTTGAAATTTTCGGTTAAAAAAGCTGGCTGTAATATAGCCTGTTAAACAGCCAACAACAGTACCTCCGGCAATATCAAGGGGATAATGTACACCTACATATACCTGGGCATAACATATCAGCAGGGCCCACACAAAAAACAAGGCAGGCCATTTTTTAAAAACCTTACTATATGTGGCAAAAACAAACATGGCTACGCCAAAATGATTGGCAGCATGCGATGAAGTAAAGCTGCTGCTTTGTGGCCTGTATGCCACCAACACCCTTATCCAGTCTGCATACAAAGGGTTGTTACATGGTCTTAGCCGGGTAATATTTTCTTTAATTAACCTGCTGCTCACCATATCGGTAAGGGTTACGGTAAGCAACAGGAAAAGTACCCAAAGCCAACCTTTGTATCCAAAGTTTCGAACCGAGAAAATGATTAGGAATAGATACAGCGGCCCCCAAAACTCAGCAATACGCAGGTAGGGGAATACTGCATCAAAAAAAGCATTGTGCCATTGGCTATTCAATAATTTAAAAAGGCTCCTGTCCAGTTGCAGCAGTTGCTCCATGTAATGTTTTATTCAATAAAGTCCAAAAATAATTCATCTATATTTGCCGGTTGATTATTTAACGATTATGGTTTTTACACGATTTTTTCCAAGGCCTTTACAATGGATACTGGCTGTTTCGCTGCTACTCCTGCTAACCATGACGGTGCTGCGATTTATTTTTTTTATCAGTTACAAACCGGATGGTATGCCTTTTTCTGGCTCTGCTTTTTTGATGGGGCTGCGGTTTGATATAAAATTTGTATGTATTGCTGCGCTGTGTATAATGGTACTCACCTTTATCCCATTGATTAACCCTGTACACAACAGGCGGCTTACAGGGCTGTGGAATATTGTGCTTACGATTGTTTTCCTGCTATTGATGTTGTTTTATGCGGTAGATTATTATTATTACGATTACCAGCACCAGCGGCTAAATGCGTCTGTACTGTCGTTTGTTAGTGATGCCCGAATTTCATCGGCAATGGTATGGCAAACCTATCCTGTTATCAGGGGTATTGCAGTAGTTATATGCAGTACACTTGTTGCCGGATACCTGTTTCGCAGGCTGTTGGCCAGTATCAGTAATGGTGCTGCTGTACAGCACAAAAAGCGTTTTTTAGTCTACCTGCTCTGTTTCCTGCTTTTTGCCTGGGGTGTGTTTGGTAAAGCTGGTCAGTTTAACCTGCGCTGGAGCGATGCTTTTACACTAAACAGCACTTTTAAGGGAAATGTGGCACTTAATCCTTTCCAGAGTTTTTTTAGTACGCTTCGTTTTAAAGATATGCGGCCCGGCCCGGATGCTGCAAGGGAAAATTATACTTATATGGCTTCGGTGCTGGGTATACAGCACCCCGATTCAATAGCATTACAATACGAAAGAAGCTATAATTATACCACAGCCGGCCAGCAGCCAAATATCGTGGTGGTGATATGCGAAAGCTTTAGCATGTACAAAAGCAGCATGAGCGGCAATCCTTTAAATACAACACCCTTTTTTAATTCAATGTGCCGGCAGGGTGTTTTTTTTAACCGTTGTTTTACACCTGCCTTTCCAACGGCCCGTGGGGTATGGGCCACCGTTACCGGGCTGCCCGATGTATTGTTGAACCAGAAAACTACAGCAAGCCGCAACCCTGAAGTAGTAGATCAGCATGTAATTATGAACGATTTCGACGGCTTCGAAAAGTTTTATTTTATTGGCGGCAACCCAAGCTGGGCTAATATAAAGGGGGTGCTTATGAATAATATTGAAAACCTGCACCTATACAGCCAGGATAGCTTTAAAGCCAAAAAATTAGATGTATGGGGTATAGATGATAAAAACCTTTTTTTAGAAGCGAACTCAATTTTAGCTAAACAACTGCGTCCTTTTATTGCAGTGATACAAACGGCCGATAACCACCGGCCTTATAGCATACCGGAACAAGACCTTGCCTTTTTTAAAAAAATAACGCTTCCAAAAGATACACTTACAAAATATGGTTTTGACAGCAACGAGGAACTGAATGCATTTAGATATACCGATTTTTGTTATGAGCAGTTTATAAAAGCAGCTTCTGCTGAAGCTTATTTTAATAATACCATTTTTATTTTCACCGGCGATCATGGTATACCCGGCAATGCGGATGCCGTTTACCCCCTGGCCTGGCGGGAAAACAGCCTGAGTTACTACCACGTACCGCTGCTTTTTTATGCCCCGGCGCTATTACAGCCTCAGTTACACAATGAAGTGTGTTCACAACTGGATATCATGCCAAGTGCTGCCCACCTGGCAAGAGTGCCACATAAAAATACAGCATTGGGAAAAAATCTTTTTGATACTATTACCCGTAAAAAAGATTACGCTTTTATCATTGATCATGATTATAAAACCATTGGCATGGTGAACAGCAATTATTATTACACCCGAAGCCTGCAAACGGGTAAAACAACCCTTGCCAATATTTTAAATAATAACCCTTTACCACCTCAGCCTGTAACCGACAGTATAAAAATGAACATGGATAAATTTGCAACAGCCTTTTACCAAACAGCCCTGTATATGCTGTATCACAATAAAAAGTAATGCTGTAAAAAATATTTTCTGCTGTATTAATGTGGCTAAAGTGCAATTAGCATTTTGTTTTACCTATTAACATCAAACTTTTATTTACCAGTCCGGCTCTTTTATCTTTGCTGCATGACGTCAACACTATTTACCTACAACAAAGCAAAAGTGATACAGGCATTGCGCTATCATTTTATTACCCGTAAAGAAATAAAACTGATGCTGATAATAGTGAATGTATTTTCAATCCTGTCGGCTGTTTTATTTTTTGCAAAGCAAATTTCGGCACTGGCTTTTTTAGTGAGTGCCTTACTGTGGTTTGCAATGATGATTGCTTTTTGGTTTGTATTACCCCTGCTCATTTACCGCCGCTCGGCCACTTTTAAAGACAGCTTCAGGGCCACGGTAGATGATGATGGTTTTGAAATTGACAATGTAAGAGGGCAGCGCCGGTGGGAATGGAGGGCATTTAGTAGTTTTATGGAGAGTCCGCATTTTTTTCACCTGTACTTCGATAGCCGTTCATTTTTTATAATTCCTAAAGATGCGTTTGAGGGCGACAGTGTGCATGAGGCCCGCAGGTGTATCAAAAACAATATTAAACAATAGCAGAAAGAGAGATTATCTAAGCTTTTTTTCCATAATGTGGTGTTCCAGGTTCACCTCTGTAAACTGTTCACCCTTTACTTTGTAGCCAAATTTTTCGTAGAAGCCTATAGCCGTATCACGGGCATGCATCATGAGTGTTTTGTAGCCCCTGTCCCGTGTAATATTTTCAGCAAAAATCATTAACGATTCGCCTATACCCATCCGCTGCATATTTTTTTCTACAGCCATCTGTCTTAGTTTGGCCGTATGTTCGTTTACCTCTGTTACCAGGCAACAGCCTACTATTTTATCCTCATCAAAGGCGCCGATTAAAATGTCATTTTTTTCCCTTTCCAGTTCATCAGGAGCAAAATTGAGGCCTACCGGTTTTCGCAAAATATCGTAGCGCAGCTTAATCATCTGCTCATACTCTTTACTTCCGTGTGCTATTTGCTTTAGCGCCATAAAATAAATACGATATTGATAAAGGGAATACTGCCAAATTACAAAGATTATTTAACATAAACGATTGTTCGTAAAAGCGCTTGGGCTGCGGTATAAAAAAAGGGGCCCAAGGCCCCCTGATTTACGGATTGTATGTTAACACTATTGTTTAATTATCCTGATGTTTTCAGTTGTACTGCCATTATTTATTTGTAAGATATAGGTACCCCTGGGCAGGCTTTGTGCCTGTGTAATGGCAAAGCTGTTACGGCCTTTGCTAACGGTTACGCTTGTAGCTGCTACTGCCCTGCCATTCATATCCAGCAGGCTTATGGTGATGCTGCCATTGTTGCTGCTGTAATACTCTGTATTAAGCTGGCTGGTGTAAGGGTTGGGCCATGCTTTTACGGTAGTGGTTTTTGTTTCGGCATTTGGCCTCAGTTGTATTATGGCCGAATATTTAAAAGAACCATCTGTATCTACCATTTTTAACCTGTAAAAAACCTTGCTGTGCTGGTAAAAGAATAAGTCGTCTGCTGCTGTATAGCCAACGGTGCTGTTGCTGTTGCCTTTGGCTGTGATTGTAGCTACTGGTTCAAAATTGCTGCCATCGGCGCTGCGTTGTACTTCGTAATAGCTGCTGTTGGTTTCCTGTGTGGTTTGCCAGTTCAGCACCACCGATTTGTTATTAATGCTGCCACTAAAGCTTAACAGTTTTACCGGTAAAGGGCCAAAGCCGGGAGCAATTAATGGGATGGTGTATGAAGCTGTATTAGAAATCTGGTTGTGCGTATCAGTAGCATGATAGTAAAACACAACATCACCGGTGTAATTAGGGTTAGGCAGAAAAAACAGGTGATTAATTTCTTCCGGTGCAAGTACCTGCCCGATGGTAAGTGGTGTACAACCCTGGGTAGTACAAAGGAATACCTGGCCCATTTCTGCTGCAGGCAATGTTTCAATAGTATAGTTTGCAATATCACCTGTTGCTGCGGTAGCTTCTAAGGGCAGCATTTGTGTAAGTTTAGCAGTATTGAGCATAGAAGGCATTGCTATATTATAAGCAGTGGGAGGCAGTATTACTACTTCTGGTATTGATAAAAGGCCGGTAAGTGCAATCAGGTCTATACCGCCCTGCATGGTACCACCGCTGGTATTGGTAGGGAAGTAAGTGGTATTGGTGTAATCTACAAGGTTGGCACTGGTGGCATTGGCCGGTAAATCGTATGCAAAAATGGAGTACCCGTAAATTTTTTCACCGGTATTAACGCCAAGGTCGCTGAAGGAGATAAATACACCACCTATATTTTGTGTACCCCAGGTGCTCATGCGCAGGCTGTTTTCGGTATTGGGGTCGCGGCGTACTACATAGTAGTCGATAGTGCTGGCAGGCAGGTTGCCCCAGTTGGCAATGCCCACCCTTAATGGATTGCCATAAGCAGTGGGGTTACCATTTACATCCACCTCGGTGATTGCAGCTATCACAAATGGGTCGTGCTCATTATCATTGCCCCTTTCAAAAAGTGCAAAGCCTACTTTGTTATTTTGTTCAGATATAATACCACCGGCAAAAATTACATCGAGACGTTCAATATTATTATTGTTGCCGTTGCCATCGCCCTGGTTGGCAAACAGGTTATCGGTACCCCAGTTCAATGCATTACCGCTAAACACCGCTTCCATATTATCATTGTAAGGGTTCACCACAGCTACAGCGTTGTCGGCGGCATTAACAGCTTTTTCCACCCAAATCAACTGGCGGTCGGTTTTAACTACTGCATTGTTAACCCGGCGAATTTTTACGTATGAGTTGGCATTGTGTATATAATTATACTCATCACCGCCTATTGTAAAACTGTTTAACTGGCGGGTATGGCCGGCAGCCTTTGTGGCAGTACCATAGCTATACGTGTAGGTTTTGTTGCTTACCGTGCTGTTATTAGCACCTGATGCTGTATAATTAGTACTTGTTGCAGCATCAACAAAGCTGGTGTTTACCTGTACTATCGGCGTTTGTGCATTAGCGCCAAAACACATGACCAGTATAATGGCGGTAAGCAGGGTGTTGTGTATTGTTTTCATTTTCGTGGGTTTTTTAAAGTTTTAATATTGGCCGGCTATTATGCCTGTTTTCTGTACCAGTATATAATCATTTCTGGTGCCAAATGGGCAAAATGTAGTGCTGGCAAGGGTTTGGGCGTTTTTCGGAGTTCCTGTCTTTTCCGTTTTCTGGAAAAAAAAGGTGGTTGGTAACATATAAATGGAAAATTTGTAAGCTTAATGTTGGCGCTACTGCCTTAAAAGGGTGCTGAAAAATGGGTTTGAAATTCACAGTTTGATAATATAAAACAGCCTGTTTTTGAGGGGTTCGCATATTTCTTTGTAATTATCTCAAAAAGTATATTTTTGCACCTGATTAACTAAATATTATAATTATGTCAGACATTGCAACAAGGGTAAAAAAGATAATTGTTGACAAACTGGGTGTTGATGAAACAGAGGTTACCAACGAAGCTTCCTTCACAAACGACCTCGGTGCCGACAGCCTCGACACAGTTGAGCTGATTATGGAATTCGAAAAAGAGTTTAACATTTCTATTCCCGACGAACAGGCTGAAACCATCACTACTGTTGGACAGGCTGTTACTTACTTAGAGGAACACGCTAAGTAATACCACCTTTTAATCTTTGCAGGCAAACTTTATGAGCTTAAAACGAGTAGTAGTAACCGGATTGGGGGCGCTTACTCCGTTAGGAAAAACCGTTGCTGAATATTGGCAGGGTTTAGAAAACGGAGTGAACGGCTGTGATTTTATCAAACAATTCGATGCTTCTAAGTTTAAGACAAGGTTTGCCTGTGAAGTAAAAGACTTTGACCCTACTGCTTATCTTGATAAAAAAGAGGCCCGTAAAATCGACCGCTTTAGCCAGTTTGCCATTATTGCCAGCGATGCTGCAGTAAAAGATGCCGGCATTAGTAAGGATAATGTGGATGTGGACAGGGTAGGTGTAATTTTTGCCAGCGGTATTGGCGGCCTCATCACTTTTCAGGAAGAAGTTACCAACTACGCCACCGGCGATGGTACACCACGGTTCAATCCCTTCTTTATCCCTAAAATGATACTGGATATTGCTGCTGGGCATATATCGATGAAGCATGGCTTTCGTGGGCCTAACTATGCTGTAGTGAGTGCCTGTGCTTCTTCTACCAATGCTATTATTGACGCTTTTGATACAATACGCCTCGGTAAAGCAGATATTGTAATTACAGGTGGCAGCGAAGCTGTGGTAAGTGCAGCCGGTGTGGGAGGATTTAATGCCATGAAGGCCTTAAGTGAAAGAAACGATGATCCCAAATCGGCCAGCCGACCTTTTGATAAAGACAGGGATGGTTTTGTAATGGGCGAGGGTGCCGGTGCTTTTGTTATTGAAAGTTTCGAACATGCACTGGCCCGTGGCGCTAAAATCTATTGCGAAATTGCCGGCGGCGGCGCTACTGCCGATGCTCACCATATTACAGCACCACATCCTGAGGGGCTGGGTGCACAAAATGTAATGAAAGCTGCTTTAAAAGATGCAGGTATGCAGCCAGAGGATATTGATTATATCAATGTACACGGTACCTCCACACCGCTGGGTGATATTGCCGAAACAAAAGCCATCCTGAATGTTTTTGGCGAACATGCCTATAAACTCAATATCAGTTCTACCAAAAGTATGACCGGCCATTGCCTTGGCGCTGCTGGCGCCCTGGAAGCCCTGGCCTGTATTATGGCCGTTACAAAAGATATTGTACCCCCCACCATCAACCATTTTACCGACGACCCTGAACTTGACCCCAAACTGAACTTCACTTTCAATCAATCGCAACGCCGCACCGTAAATGCTGCCCTCAGCAATACTTTTGGATTTGGCGGCCACAATGCCTCTGTGATTGTAAAAAAATATGTGCCTTAATTGCCGGCACAATTTATCCTGTACAACTTCAATTGAATTTTTCCTGTTATCATGCCGGGCATAGTGCAGGCAAAATAAAAACGCCGCACATTGGGTTTGTAGTTAAACCGGTTTTGCACAAAATCATTGTAAGCGCTGTGGTGGCCCGATGAATCGTAACGGTCAATTACCAGCAGTTGGTTATTATGCAGTGCCGGTATATACCTCGATGCTGTGTTCCCCTCTTTTATACCTTGTTGTATTACCTGTATTGATGCTGGTTTATACAGTGTAGCTGCCAGTTTGCCTTTCCAGTTGTATTCAACATGCGCCTGTAGTACAATATTGTTTTGTGCAGGCAGTATTATCATTTCATTGATGGCAATGGCGGTATCAAGCAGCAGTGTTTTTGTATAGGTTAAAGCAGCATCTCTTTTGGCCATTACACATTGGCCGGCAGTATCGGTATACACATAGCGGTACCTGGTAAAAATCGTCCATTGCAGTTGTGGTTCATCCCATAGTGGGTTACGGTCGTCAACCGTGCTGTTGTTTAAGAAAAGACTATCCGGTGCTTTTGGAGAATTATAGAATGCCGTATTGATGGAATCAATTTTTGCAGATACAACGGCTATTGACTGGAAAGCAGGGCGGTTGTGCCAGTTGTATTGCTGCCCGTTCATCATACTAATACAGTTATTGCTAAAGTAATCGGCACTTTTGCCCTCCGTAATGGGATATTGCCTGGCTGGTGTTTGTACAAAATCAATTAGCCCCTTCACATAATGAACAACCGGGGGCTTATCCAGCCCGGTATAAAATTTTTGCCAGCGTACATATATCAAAGCGGTTATCATTACCGAGCCTGCACAGGCAGCAAGCACTACAAATTTGCCAGGTTTTAAAAAAGAGGGTTCAAAAAAAATGATGGCACACAATAACAGCGGCAGGTAATTGAAGTATTGCGAAAAGTGACCACTGTCGAACCGGGTGTAACCCTGTTTGAAAAGAATATAAAACAATACAAAAATGCAAGCCGATACAATAATCTTTTGCCAATGCCGCTGCAGCAGGCCGATAAAGGAAGTAAAAGCCAGTGCAATAATTACCCCAACCGGAAAAATAAGGCTGGCATAAATAGCTTTGTTATAAGCCGGTAATGAAAAATACATGGCATAGGTAAAATACTGTATGGTATCCAGCGATGTGCCAAAATAGCCTTTCCATGAAATATTAAAAATAGAAAGCAATACAGCGTTTACCAATATAAAACAGAGCAATGACAGCAGAGCAGCCCAATATTTTTTTTGCAGTAGTAATACAGCAAGTAATGCAGGAATAAGCACCACTGTAAAAGCAACAGTATTGAGCTTATTGTACAACAGCAGGCCAGAATTTAGCGCTATTAAAATGGGCAGTATGGTTGCTGTATTGCGGCGATAGGTGGCAATTAAAAAATACAGGCTGCACAATTGCAGTAAAAAATTTATTTCCCAGGCAGCCGCTGCCAGCGCCAGTATAAATAAATACACTGTTGTACGATTTTCGCTCATCCTGCGTACAACAGTAAAAGCCAGCACAATATTTAAAACAGTATAGGCATCAAACAATAATTGATACAGCCACCAGCTATGTGGAAACACACGGGTGTAAAAAACGCCAAGGGGTCCAAAAGTATAAATGATATCGGTGCCCCATTGGTAAGTATTGCCATGTTCCGAAAAAAAGTACAGGGCCCATGCCCAGCCGCTATCAATGGAATGGCTATCGGGCCAGGATGCAAAAAAACGGGGGGAAACTACAAGCAGTGCCAATACAAATAAAATGGTGGAAGTACGCCTGTATTTAAAATAAGATGTAAGGCTGCTCACAGTAAAAATATATGCCAGCGAAAATAATCTTTTTAACCCTTTGCCTGCTGCTGTTTTTGTGCATCAATCAGTTATCTTTGGCAGAATTAGAAAAGTATTGTTGCTACTGTGCAAACCAAAACATCGTCTTCTTCCATCACTATACTAATAACCGGGGGCTGCGGATTTGTAGGCTCTAACCTGTCGGTGTTGCTCAAGCAGCAATATCCTGTATACAACATTATTGCGGTGGATAACCTTAAACGCCGCGGCTCGGAATTAAATATACCAAGGTTAACGGAGGCCGGCGTACAATTTATACATGGCGATATCCGCAACAAAGAAGATTTGCATTTTGATACAAAAATTGACTTTATCATAGATGCAGCAGCAGAGCCATCCGTACTGGCAGGTATGGGCAGCGCACTGGATTACGTTATTAATACTAACCTGGATGGTACGGTAAATACGCTGCAATTGGCTGCCAGGCACAAGGCAAAATTTATTTTTCTTTCCACCAGCAGGGTGTATCCTATTGCCTATCTGGATGCGATAGCATTTGAGCCAAATGATACTCGTTTTGTACTGTCCGATGCACAACCCATGCAGGGTATGAGTGCCCGTGGTATCAGCGAAACATTCCCACTGGATAGTGCCCGTTCGGTATACGGCGCCACCAAGCTGGCCTCCGAAATGCTGGCTATCGAATTCAGGGAATTTTTTGGGGTAGATTATGTTATTAACCGCTGTGGTGTAATTGCCGGCCCGTACCAGATGGGTAAGGTAGACCAGGGCGTTGTTACACTCTGGATGGCCAGGCATTACTGGAAAAAAGAAGTAAATTATATCGGTTACGGCGGCACCGGAAAGCAGGTAAGGGATATTTTACATATAGCCGATTTGTTCCGGTTAATCGTTTATCAATTGCATCATTTTGAAGTGGTAAGCGGGCAAACTTTAAATGCCGGTGGCGGGCTTACCTCCAGTGTTTCGCTTAAAGAACTTACCATACTTTGCCAGCAAATTACCGGTAATACCGTGGCTGAAATAGCGGTACCCGAAACCCGTAAAGGCGATGTGCCGGTGTATATTACCGACAATACAAAAATAACCACACTTACCGGCTGGAAACCGGAGAAAAATGCAACCCATATCCTCGAAGATATATTTACGTGGTTGCAGGCCAACGAACAACAGCTTGCTCCAATTCTCAACAAATGAAACTGAGTGTAGTAATACCGGCCTACAACGAGGCGTTAAACCTGCCCGATACCATACAGGCATTTTACAGCGCATTGCAGCAGCATAATATTGAGCATGAACTGCTGGTGGTAAACGATAATTCGAAAGACAATACCGAGGAAGTGATAGAACAGTTGCAGCAATCCGTACCTACCTTACGAACCGTATTCAACCCGCCACCTGCCAATGGCTTTGGTATGGCTGTACGCAAGGGGCTTGATAATTTCACCGGCGATTGTGTGGCGATTGTGATGGCCGATTTGTCGGATTCGCCGGAAGACCTGGTGAAGTTCTACAACACTTTTGTAGAACAAAAAGTAGATTGTGTATTTGGCAACCGCTTTACCAAAGGCGCTGTGGTAGAAGGTTATCCCAAAACCAAACTCATCATTAACCGTATTGTAAATCATACCATAGCTATTTTATTTAAAATAAGATACCGGGATTTTACCAACGCTTTTAAGCTGTATTCAAAGCAAACCATCGAAGGATTGCATCCTTTTCTTTCCCCTCATTTTAACCTTACTGTTGAGTTGTCGTTAAAGGCAGTAGTGCGTGGGCACAGCTATGCCATAGTGCCTAACTCCTGGCGCAACCGTAAGCATGGCACTTCTAACCTTAAGATAAAGGAAATGGGCAGCCGTTATTTTTTTATCATCCTGTATTGCTTTATTGAAAAATATTTTAGCCGTGGCGATTTTAAAAAGAAATGGTAAATACCCTGTTTTTTTTAATTGAAATAAATAACAGTAATTTCGGAAAAGCTTTATTCGGATTGCCTTGAAAATAATCAAAGGAATTTTTAGCGGGAATATTAAACGGAAAGAGTTCAAAAAGCAACTCACCAATGTGCTGGGGTTTACCCCCGGCAACCTGGAGTTGTACCGTACTGCACTCAGCCACCGCTCAGTGAGAGAAGGTGCAGATGAAAATAATGAGCGGCTCGAATTTTTGGGTGATGCTGTACTCAGTTCTATCGTGGCGCATTACCTGTTTATGAAATATCCTTACCGTGGCGAAGGGTTTTTAACCGAAATGCGTAGTAAAATTGTTAACCGCCAGCAGTTGAATGATATTGGTGTAAAAATGGGGCTGAAAAAAATAACTATTTACAACAAGCAGGATAACTCTCTTAAAATATCTCAAATATTTGGCAACACACTCGAAGCCTTAATTGGTGCTGTATACCTCGATAAAGGGTATAAAAAAACACAGCTTTGGGTTGAAAAAAATATTATCTCCACACATATTTTTATCGACGATTTGGAGTCGATAGAAATCAATATCAAAAACAAACTGTACGGCTGGGCCAATAAAAATGGTAAGGCACTGGAGTTTGAAACCCTCAACGAAAAATTTGAAAACGGACGCCGCCTTTTTACCATCGGCGCAACGGTGGATGGTGAACTTGTTGCCGAAGGAAAAGGGTACAATAAAAAAGATGCCAGCCAGATTGCAGCACAATTAGCGGTGGAAAAGCTGGGCTTATAAAGCAAAAGTTGAAAAGGGTTAAGCCGTTGGATAACGAACCAACGATTTAAACGAACCAACGATTTAAACGTTTTTTATGACTTTCGGAATACTGGGCAGTGGAAGCTGGGGAACAGCCATTGCAAAAATACTTACCGATAATGGCCAGCATATATACTGGTGGAACAGGAATGTAAAAACCATTGACTATATGCAGCGGCGCAGGCATAATCCGCATTACCTGAGTATGGTGTATTTTGATATGGCTAAAATTACACTTACCACCAGCGTGGCAGAAGTGTTATCTCATGCCGATTGTATAGTAATAGCAGTACCCTCTGCATACATAGCTCCCACTTTTTTATCGGTAGATAAAAACCTGCTGAAAGGGAAAAAAATTATCAGTGCGGTAAAAGGCATCCTGCCCGAACAAAATTTATTGCTCAACGATTTTTTAAAAAACGAATTTGATTTTCCCCTGCAGGATTATTTTGCGGTGCTTGGGCCCTGTCATGCTGAGGAAGTTGCTGCAGAAAAATTATCCTACCTCACTTTTTCCGGTATCGATGAAATGGCGAACCACGAAATTGCCATGAACTTTAAAACCGATTACCTCAATACGGTTGAAAACAATGATATATACGGGGTGCAGTTTGCAGCCATACTCAAAAATATTTATGCAGTAGGTGCCGGTATTGCCCACGGGCTGGATTATGGGGATAATTTTTTAAGTGTACTCATTGCCAACAGCGCCGATGAAATGGCCGGGTTTTTAAAACTGTCGGGCATACAAAATATTGAAGTAGGCCACACTGAACACCTTGATCCTGAAGTGCACCGAAAAATTAATTATGCCGCATCCGTTTATCTCGGCGATTTGCTGGTTACCTGCTATTCGCTGTACAGCCGCAACCGCACGTTTGGTAATATGATTGGTAAAGGATATGCTGTAAAATCGGCACAGATAGAAATGAGTATGGTGGCCGAAGGTTATAATGCCAGTAAATGTATGTACAGCATCAACCAGTTGGTTAAAGCCGATATGCCCATTGCCGAAACAGTATATAAAATACTCTGGGAAAATATGCCTGCCGCCGAAGGGTTCAGTTATATTGAAAAAACATTGATTTAATTGTTGCAGTAGATACCCAACTGCTATGGCTACACGAAAAAAAGGTCAGCCGCAATACCATCTGCAAATAATTTGCCTTCATCGGTGAGCAAAAGGTGTTGATTGTTTTGCTGCATCCTGCCTGTATCAATGTATTTTGCTGCCCGTTGTGTTACCTGGTTGTAAAACTGTTTGCCATAATGTGCTTCTATATAGCCGGTATCAATACCGGTTGAGGTACGCTGTGCAATCATCATGTATTCGTTTAGCTGCTGTATAGTACTTAATTTTTCCTCTTCGCAGGGTAATATGCCTGCCTGCAGCTGGCGGATGTATTGTGCATTGTTGGCAATATTCCACCTCCTTGTATCACTGCCGTTGTAAGCATGTGCTGAGGGACCAAACCCATAATATGGCTTGCCCTGCCAGTAGCTGCTGTTGTGGCGGCTGTGCATACCGGGCAATGCAAAATTGCTGATTTCATAATGCTGGTAGCCGGCTGCTTTCAACCATTGCATCAGCAATGTAAACTGGCGGCTTTGCTTTTCTGCATCTGTAGGGGGCTGTTTTTTTTTCTCAATCATGTGTTGTAAGGCAGTGGCCGGTTCCACCGTAAGGGCATAGCAGGAAATATGAGGAACCTTATTTTCGATAATCAAATCCACATTTTTTTTCCATTGGGTATCTGTTAATAACGGGGAGCCATATATCAGGTCGATAGAAAAATTGGTAAACCCTGCTTTCTGTACGGCAACTATACAGCGCAGGGCATCGGCAGCAGTATGTGCCCGGTTCATCCATGCCAGTTCTTCCTCGTAAAACGACTGTATGCCTACGCTAAGACGGTTGATACCTGCTGCTTTCCATGCCTGCAGTTTGGCCGGGTTGATATCGTCGGGATTCGCCTCAAGCGTAATTTCTGCATCGGCAACAATACTAAATTGCTGCTGCAGGGCTTTTAGTATAAGCTCTATATCCTGTACAGGTAGCAGGCTTGGGGTACCGCCACCAAAATAAATGGTTTCCAGTGTAGCATTTGCAGCAGTGGGGGTGAGTGCTACTTCAGTGCAAATTGCTGCAACAAGTTCATCTTTATACTGCAGCGAAGTGCTGAAATGAAAATTACAGTAATGACAGGCCTGCCGGCAAAATGGAATATGAATGTATGCGCCAGACAAAGATTTTTGATTTACAGTTTTAGCAATTAGATTTGATAACCTTGATGATGATATTGAAATATACAGGTGTATGCAGGGGCTTAGTAGCTATTATCATTGCGGCGGTATTGCCTGTTGCTGCCAGTGCCCAGCCTTCAGCATCTTACACATTACATATTCGTTACAGCAACAAAGATAGTGGCTTTGCTACAGCACCCCCTGCGTTACTTACCTCATTTGCAGGCAGGGTGCAGTGTATGGATTATGTAAATAAGCTACCGGCTTTACTGCAGGGAATGGGTTATGCTGCCGCTTCGGTAGATACGGTTGTATACGAAAATGCGGAGGCCCATGCCGTAGTATACCTTGGTATACGGTACAAATGGGTAAAACTGCATACAGATAGTGTTGAAAAAAGAGCACTGGAACAAAGTGGTTATCTCACCCGGAACTTCGAGCATAAGCCATTTGATGTGGGGCAGTTACAGGCTTTAAAAGAACGCATCCTGGATTACTACGAAAATAACGGCTACCCGTTTGCATCAGTATACATGGATAGTATACAATTAGAGGAGGGCGGCATGAAGGCCTGGCTTAAATGCAACAAAGGCACCCCTTATCATATTGATAGCATCAGGGTAAAGGGTAAAATTAAAATATCCAACTATTTTTTACAGCGCTATCTCGATTTGCCCAATGGCAGTTTGTACAGCAGGGCTAAATTAGAGCAGGTGGGCAGGCGCATAGCCGAACTACCTTTTGCAGAAGAAAAGTATCCCGCCGAATTGCAACTGCTGGGCACCGGGTCGGTGCTTAACCTTTACCTCGAACAGCGCCGCAGCAGCCAGATGAATTTTTTAATTGGTTTTTTGCCAGCTAATAATCAAACTAATAAGCTACAGCTAACCGGCGATGTAAACCTGAACCTGAAAAATGCCTTTGGCGCTGCCGAAACCATGTATATCAACTGGCAGCAATTGCAGGTAAAATCGCCCAGGCTCAATATCGGCTATCAGCAGCCTTATATTTTTAAATCAGCTTTTGGTGTTGATTTTTCTTTCGACTTGTTTAAGAAAGACAGTACTTTTTTACAGCTCAATGCTATAACCGGGATACAATATCTATTATCGGCCAACCAGTCGGGCAAGCTTTTTTTCCAGGTGCAATCCACCACACTGTTAGCATCAGGGGTAGATACCCTGATAGTAAAAAACAGCAGGCGCTTACCGGCAAATATAGATGTAAGTGCCACCAGCCTTGGCCTGGATTACGAATGGATACACACTGATTACCGGCTCAATCCACGGTCGGGTAGCGAACTGAAAATAATGACCAGTGCTGGGATAAAAAAAATTAAGCCTAATGATGATATACTCAACCTGCAGGATGCAGATTTTAACTATGCATCATTGTACGATTCATTAAAATTAAGAACCTACCAGGTAAGGTTAAAACTGCAGGGGGCACATTATTTTCCGGTAGGCAAGCAGGCCACCATTAAAGCAGCAATACAATCCGGCATATATGGCAGCGGCGAAATATTTAGAAACGACCTTTTTCAAATTGGAGGATACCGGTTGCTGCGTGGCTTTGATGAAGAAAGCATTTTTGCAACACAGTATATGGTGTTTACAGCCGAATACAGGTACCTGCTTGGCCGCAACTCCTATCTTTTTGCATTTGCCGATGCAGGCAGGGTGCAAAACAAATACCAGGATTTAAAACAGTACAATACATTTGTCAGTACAGGAATGGGTATGTTTTTTGAAACAAAAGCCGGCCTCCTCAATTTAAGTTTTGCGCTTGGCAAAAGAGATGATATCAATTTTGATTTGCGCCGGGCTTCAAAGATTCATTTTGGATACATCAATTACTTCTAAATAAAATCCGGTTATTTTTGCCACACAAATCCTTTCTTTTTTGAAAAAGTTTCCTGCTTTTTTAATTGCATTCATTTTACCGGTATGGCTAATGGCACAGCAGGATACCCTGCCCTTACCATCCGATAGCCTGCCTGTGGCTGTTATGGATACACTGCAGCAATTGCAGGATACAATTTCCGTGAACGGTACAGATTCTGTAACCACCCCACGGCGGCATAACCATAGTGTTGTTAATGGATATGCAGCAGCACTTAATACAATTTTGACACAAAACAAATACCTCAATACTGGCGGAACGCCGGTAGTGTTAATACAGGTACAGCGCAATGCCCGTACCGATAACCTCATGTTTTATATCCTGGCTGCTGTAATTGCTGTACTGGCTTTTTTCAGGTTTGTATATGCCAGGTACCTCGATAATGTATTTAGGGTTTTTTTCAACACATCGTTGCGGCAAAGCCAGCTCACCGACCAGTTGCTGCAGGCCAGGCAGCCATCCATGTTTTTCAACCTGATGTTCACTTTTATCGGCGGTATATACATATACCTCTTGTTGCGCTGGCAGCACTGGTTGCCTTCAGGCAGGATGATATTTTATATTGCTGTATGCACCGGGGCGTTACTGGTAATTTATATTGCCAAATATGTAGTGTTGAAATTTACCGGTTGGATTACGGGTTACCGTGAGGCCGTTAATACATACATTTTTATTATCTTTCTCATCAATAAAATATTGGGCATATTACTGGCACCATTTGTGGTGATTATGGCATTTTCCGATTCGCTCCTCAAAACTCCGGCTGCAGTAATATCTATGTTATTAGTAGCACTGATGTTCCTGCTTCGTTTTTTTAGATCCTTCGGGCTTTTACAACACCAGTTAAAGGTAAGCCGCTTCCATTTTTTTCTGTATATCGCAGGCGTTGAAGTATTACCGTTATTGCTCATTTACAAAGGCCTCTTGGTTTTGTTGAGCAAAAACCTCTAACTTTGCACTTTAATTGAAACCCAGGTGAAACCTGATTTGTGGTTTAGGGAAAACAAAAAGCATACTACAACCCAATGGTTAAAAAAGTACTGATTACTCAGCCAAAGCCTGAAGGTGAAAAATCGCCATACTACGACCTGGCCAGGAAATTTAATGTAGAACTTCATTTTCATCCCTTTATAAAGGTGGAACCGGTTGTTGCCAGGGAGTTTCGCAAGCAAAAAATTGAGTTAACCAGTTATACGGCAGTAATTTTTACCAGCCGTAATGCTATTGATCATTTCTTTCGTATCTGCGAAGAAATGAAGGTGAGTATCTCCCAGGATACCAAATACTTTTGCATCACCGAAGCGGTTGCACTTTACCTGCAAAAGTTTATCCTTTACCGTAAGCGCAAAGTTTTTTATGGTGCCGATGGCACAAACAAAAGTTTGTTTGATGTGATTAATAAGCACAAAGACAATGAAAAGTTTTTATACCCCTGCTCTCAATCATTTGATAGTGATATTACCAACTGGCTAAAATCGCATAACTGCGAATATGCCACACCGGTGATGTACAGTATCATTAGTACAGATGTAAAAGAAATTATCGCCCAGGATTTTGATGTTATTTGTTTTTTTACACCCGGTGGTGTAAAAAGCCTGGTAGAAAATATTCCCGGATACAAACAGAACGGTACAAAAATCGGCGCCTTTGGCCCCAACACTTTTAAAGCCGTTGAAGAAGCAGGCCTTACACTCGATATTAAAGCGCCACAGCCCCAGGCACCCAGCATGGTAAGTGCACTTGAATTGTACCTTAATTCTCTTTCAAAAAAGTAGGGATTTCAAATAAGTAATTATTAGAAAAGCTGGATGTTTTATCCGGCTTTTCTAATATGATTATAATTATATGCCAACAAAAAACCGGCCTTGCACATGCAAGGCCGGTTACAATATTTATAGGTGGTGATTTTATTGAATGTTCAACTGCCCCGGTATAATCAGGTTTTTACCCGTTAATACAGTAAGGCTGGCACCAGCAGCAATATTTTGTGTAATATTCAAAATACATTGACCACCCACAGCATGGTTAATAATAATACTGCTGCCTGCAGGCAGGGTGGCAGGTGGCACGGTATTGTTGCTCCAGTTAGCCGCTACACTCCAACTGCCATTGCCCGTAAAAGTATAAGTTATGGCAGCCGGTACAGGGCCAACGCCTGCTGCAGCAGTACCGCCGCTAAAGCTGGTAATATCGTTGAACTGTGCATATAATACACCATTGATAGTTGCATTTATAGTATTGGTATTGGCAATTGCGGTTGCATTAGTAACACCATCCGGGGTAACATCGGTAGCAGGTACAAATGCACCGTTGTTTTTCTTAAACCAGCTTATGCCTTTATCTACACTACCCGGGTGAGCAGCGATAAACCTGTTTTTAGCAGCAATAATAGAGTCCATTTCTCTTTGCGAATAAAAGAACCGAACATTTACAGGGGCAGTAAGCGTAGCACCATTAAGGTTAATATCCCAATAGCGTTGCATGGTGTACGTGGCTTTTTGTGTGGCGGGGTTCTCGGCTGCAAAAGGCGACCGGTCGATAATTAGTGTTGATGTTGCAGCAGCTTTGGCAGCAGCATTGGCACCGGTATTACCTGGATCCCATTGTATACTAAAAATATAATCGGCGCTATTGGGCGTATGATAATAAGTCCAGCCTTTATCATCGCAGGCTACTATAGCCCTGGAATGTACAATGCCCGATTCGTTACCACCGGCCAGCGACAGGTTGGTAGTGGTTGTTTTAGGCCCCACAAAGAAACTGTCTACAGCCATCATGTTACCAAAGTTGCCATAAGCATCCAGTGCAAATTGTACTGTTTCGCCGGCAAAATCTGCTACATCAAAAGTATATAGTTTCCAAACCGGTCTCGAAAACGGTGCATTAGCGTCCGAGGTACTCAGCGTGGTATCCTGCCGCTTGGCCACACCCAGCCGGGTATAGGTACCATCGCCGGTAGTAATGCGTAATACTACACTATCCGGGTTGATATACTGGGCATCTTGTGTAAAGTAAAATCCGGCTACGTAACCACAGCCACTGCCGGCATTACCTGGCAAGGAAATACAGGGCGAGCTAAGCCTTGATATAGTGCCTGCCTCATTGCTGTAACTATCAAATAAGGCAGCAAATTCTCCGCTTTTGGGTGTTAACGTATACATAGGTTCAAAGTCAGGATAATAAACCGTATCTGTGAGCAGCCAGTTGCCTTCGCCGGCAATTTGTGTTACAGTCCATCCATCTACATTACCTTCAAAATCCTCGGCCATCGGGGCATTAATTACACCCACGGTTAGGTGCCCGGTGAGCAGGGTATCGTTAAATGGATTTACATCTCCTGCAATTTTTACTATAAATGCCGAGTCGATATTTTCGCCTGCAACAGGGAAGCTTGCCGGGTAGGAAAGCACAACAGACTGGCCGGCAGCAAGCGGAGCCGGGTTGGTTTGATTGAGTGGGCCCTGCGGATTGGCACCTTTTACAAAAACCCTTACAGTGGCTGCACCAGCGGCAATAGGAACCCCGCCAGTGTTTTTGAGGGTAACATTAATAATACCGGCACCCTGGCAGGCCGAAACAGAAAGATCAGTTAGCGCTGCATCAAGTGTGCTGGAGGTAATGATATTTACGGCATAGTCTTCAGCCTCTCCAAAATCAAGAATACTACAGGCATCAAAATCATTGCTTACATAACTGTTTCGTACCCTCATCAGGTGCAGGCCAGTAGGAGCATTGGCAGGGATGGTAACCGTTCCGGTAACGGCAGTGCCAACATTATTATCGCTGGCGGAACCAAATACCAGTTCATTTTCGCCAAAGTTGCCATCATCGTTAAAGTCGATCCATACTTTTACAAAATCTTCATCCTGCTGATTGATGGTAAGCGGATAAGACTGCCCCTGGGTAAGGTTTGACGATAAATAGGTAAAGTCGGAATAAGCACTGTTGGAGCAGGTAGAGGCATTATTGATATCACCTAACCGGAACAGGGTAATGCCATCGCCAAGTGTACAACCCGTTGTATAAAACGGAAAGCAATATTCAAAACCTGCACCAGTTGTAAATGATCTTTCTGTACAGCCTACTGCAGCGCCATTGGCATTGCGGGCCACTATACGGTAGTAGTACCTTGTATTGGGCAACAGGTTACTGGCAGGCTTGTAATTAATAGTTGTTTTATTGAGTACAAAAGGTGCCGGTGTAGTGGTGCCGAGGTAAATATCATAAGAAGTTGCTCCCACAGCCTGCGACCAGGCAAGTGTTACGTTAGTGGGAATATCTGTATCATTATTTTCGGGCCAGGGATAAGGCGCACATAAGGGAGGGGCTCCATTGGCAACATACGATAGCCGTACTGCTGGTTTAAATGAACTGTTGGTGAGGGCAGAAGATGTGGTAAAAGGGGTATTGCTGTTATACCTCCTGTTGGTAAGCGCCGTGGAACTAAGATGATTGCCCTGCGCTGCATAAAAAGTGCCATAAAAATGATTGATGCCATCTCCCCTTACCACCATCATTTGCAGGTTGCCTGTACTTACATAGTTGAACGCAGTAGTTAGGTTTACACCAGTAAAGCCGGTATCGGTAAATGCAATAGTACCATTAAATACTTCGGTGTAGCCTGAAGTAGAATAGTTGGCGTTGCCAACAAATGCATTTACGGTTGAAGCAACATTTCGCATGTATATCCTTACGTTTTCATACACTGGCTCATCGCTTATGGTTAATGTGCTGAAGTCTACACGGTTGATTGGATTGGCACCAAATGTACCGGCACCAATTTCAGCCGCTGTATATATACTTTCACTGATAGAGTAACCGCCGGTACCCAGCGGCACAATTTGGGATGTACCAATATTGGTGGTTATAAATACCGAAGCAGATTGCGAAAAAACGGATACGGTGTTGAGCAGGAAAATAAGTGCCAGAACACTTCCCCTTTGTAATAAACATTTCATCACTAAGCAGTTTTTGAAAAAAAATCAGTTAAATCCAAATATAAGATTTATTTGTTTCGGCAACACTTTCTGTAGCGCTCTTCTTTTATAGACGCTTGGTTAAAATTGTTAATCCTGTTCCTAATCCATATTTCATAAAAAATACCCCGGGAGAAACCGGGGTATTTTTATAATTCACTTTTATGCTGTAGTGCTACAGCCTGTTAAACCGTCTTACAATAACTTCCTCGTTCAACTGTATTTTGATGAGGTAAGTGCCGGTGGCAAAATTGGCAGTATTGATGTTTATCCTGTTTAGCCCCTCGTTGAGGGCAGTATGCTGGTTGTAGAGTAATCTTCCGCTTTGGTCGCTGATAGTAATCGTTGCTGTGCTTCTTTTGTCGGCTGTGATATTAATATGGGCTGCATCCTTTCCGGGATTGGGGAATACTGTAACATCAGCAAAGCCGGTATTTTTAATCATTTTTACGGCGCTGTAAGTGTAGCTGTTGTCTGTATCTACCAGTTTAAGCCGGTAATAAATCATGCCTTTTGGTGCAGGGTTGTCACTAAAACTGTAGCTGTTGTTGTTAGTGCTGTTTCCTGCAGCCGATACTGTTCCCACAGTTATAAAGTTTCGGCCATCCGTACTCCTTTCTACTGCAAAGTAGCTACTGTTTAACTCCTGGCTGGTAACCCAGGTAAGGGTATTAATACCACTGCGGCGTGCTGCCGTAAAGCTTAAAAGGGTTACCGGCTGTGCAGTTGGTGGTTTAAACCGCAATGCCAGTGGTGAACCAAACAGGGGGCCAAAACTTCCATTATACCTGTATAAAATACCATTTGCGCCGGTGGCATCTTCAAGTCCAACAGTGCCATTATTTAGCAGTGCCGAGGGTATTGGCGAAGTGCTCTCAGCGTCATTGTACTGGATGATAACTTCACCGTTGGCATTGTTTTGTGGTTTTAAAATAATTTGAAAACTAATGTATACAGGCGAATTTTTAAGGTGGGCATGATGGTACGTAATTACAAATTGTGAGGCATCACCGCCGTAGTACACGTGTGCATCGGGATAGGTGCTGTTGGTTACATCAAGGTTGGTGAGCAACCCGGCAATGTAGTTATTAATACCGCCGGCAGATGGGATCAATACCGGCGTATGCACTACAGGTGCTGTGAGGCTGCCTGGGTCGCTAAAGCTTATCCAGCCGTTGGTAGATACCCATAGCTGGGTGTAATCGATACCAAAAAATTTATAGCTGAAAGGAAGTGTGATAGGCGTGCCCGTTACATTATCATCTCCATTACCACCCCAGTTTATTTCATTACTCGTTTCGGTTATCCAGTTATATGTTGCTTTGTAAGGAGAAGGATCGGCACAACTGGTGGAGTTGCCAAAAGGATAAAGGCCATTGTTGGTAACCCCTTCTCCATAACTGTAGTTGCCGGTGGTGAAGGCATTTACAAGTGTATCATTGTTAGTAGCGCCGTCGGTAGCCAGGCTGGTGAAGCAGAAAGAAGAATCGGAACCCGACTCAGACCCTGAAAATGGCGTGAAGCTGATTTCTTTCGATTCTCCCGAGCTTAAGCTCACGGCTTTAGTATCGGTATACACAATATTGCCTGCTCTTTTAATGATAAAGGTTGCATCAAATGCTGTAAGCTGGTCGTTACTGCCATAGTTAGAAATAGTGGCTTGCGGAACAATACCGCAATTATCAAGGCTTTTGCCGGAAAGCGGGGTATTAATGGTAGATACGCCCACATCATTGGTAATGGTAAGCCTCGGCTCTATCATAAATTTAAATGGATTGCCTGGCGAAAAATCTGTCCAGTTGCCACTGCCTGATGGTACCGCACTAAAGAAAGTAGCCGGGCGTATAGGGGTTTCATTCTGGTAGGCAAATTGTAAGTTGGCTGTTCCTGTTTGCATGGCACCTACATAAAAGTTGCCGCTAACAGGCACGGCAGGGCTTACCGGAAGTGTAAATAAACCCGGTGCGGTTACCTGCGGTTCCGATTCCCATAACAGGCTGCCGGGTAATCCGCCATTATCGCCCCAAATACCAATTTTAAAAGGCTGGCCGGTGCTGTTAAAATATACACCCACCTGGTTAACAGAAGCGGCGCCATTGCAGAAAAATTTTGCTACAAAATCGCCGGTATTGCTTACAACACCCACATAGCCGGAAGGGGTGGGAGAGTAAGCATAATTGTAAGCATTAACAGTTATCTGCTGTGATATCGTTATGTTATTGTCGCCATTAAAATCATCATCGGGCAGGGTAACGCTTACCGTATTGGTTCCGGTAACAGCAGGTGTAAATGCAGCAAAACTTACGGTTGCAGATGCCCCGGGAGCAAGCGATGTTATCGTTTGTACATCGTTAAATGCATTGGCGCCGCTAATGGTAAGGGTTACATCCAGGTTGTTGATAGCTTGCCCGCCATTATTAATGATGTTGGCACTTATGGTATGTGGTGTGGCAAATGGTATCGGCAATTCGCCTAAGGTATATAATTGTGTAAGCGCAGCATCATTAGCATTAATGTGGCGTAATTGAACCTGGGGCCTGAAGCTGGAAGCAGTGTTAAGTACTGTTGTGCCGGGTATTGGCGCTGTGGCCGTATTTAGTCTTCTGCTGGTAAGCAGGCTACTGCCGTTATTATTGCCATTAGTTGCTCTAAACTGGAAACCGGCGTGAGGAGTATTGTCTAATCGTTCAATTAAAAGTTGCAGGTTGCTGCCGCTGGTGCGTACAAAACTGGTGGTTAAATCTACTCCAACCCAACCAACCACGTCTGCCACATAGGTACCGCTAAATACCAGGGTATAGCCATTTAAGCTGTAGGCGCCAACTGTAAATGTTTCTGTGCCGGCAGGTACTTCTTTCAGGTAAATATTATAATTGCCCACACTTGAATTTGCGCCTATTGTAAATACATTGAAGTCGATATGGTTAATAGCCGAAGCAACTGTGGTAAAATTAGAACTGCCAATTTCTTCATCAGTATAAATATTTTCACTTACATGGTAATTGTTCGGCCCTATTACAATATTGCCAGACTGGCCTGGGTTAGCGGTTATTTGCACGGTTTGTGCAAAAACGAATACTGGTAAATAAATGAACACAAGTGTTAAAACACTGGCTCGTAAAAATCTTTGGGGATAAAGTTTATTCATACATTAGTTTTTGGTACATGAAGGAAACAATGATTTTACAGAGGAAGATGTGGACTTAGGAGTAGATGTGCTTTACAAGGGAAAGCTTACATTGCCTTTCTATTTAAATAGAATCTAAACAAATATAGATACATAGCCTGTAAAATTGTAAAGTAATTTTTATTAAAAGCGTTTAAAAGTGAATACGGTAAAACACAAGCACAGTAACCAGCTCATCTACGAAACCAGCCCTTATTTACTGCAGCATGCACACAATCCGGTGCAATGGTACCCCTGGGGCGCAGCGTCTCTGCAAAAAGCAAAAGCTGAAAATAAAATCATACTGGTAAGTATTGGTTACGCCGCATGTCATTGGTGTCATGTAATGGAAAGAGAAAGTTTTGAAGATGAAGCTGTAGCGGCTATTATGAACGAAAATTTTGTAAATATTAAAATCGACAGGGAGGAGCGTCCTGATATTGACCATATTTATATGGATGCAGTACAGGCTATGGCAGGTAGCGGTGGCTGGCCACTCAATGTTTTTCTTACACCCGATGCAAAACCGTTTTATGGAGGCACCTATTTCCCACCTAAGCCAGCTTATAACCGGCCTTCGTGGGCAGAGGTACTCCATAGTGTTGCACAGGCCTGGGTGCAGCGGCAACACGAAATTATAGCACAGGCCGAAAATGTTACTGCCTACCTGCAACAGTCTAACCATGTGGCAAAGCCACAGCAGGTAGAAGCTTTTACAGCTGCGCCAGCTTTATTTACCTTATCAGTTTGTAAAAATATTTGCGGTACTTTATTGAAAAGTGCCGATACCGAATGGGGTGGCTTTGGCCGGGCGCCCAAGTTTCCGCAAACCTTTACAATAAGGTATTTGCTGCAATATGCGTATCATACTGGCCACCAGGAAGCCCGGCAACAGGCGCTTTTGTCAATCAATAAAATGCTCGACGGCGGTATTTTTGATCATGTAGCCGGCGGCCTTGCCCGCTACAGTACCGATAATGAATGGCTGGCACCACATTTTGAAAAAATGCTGTACGATAATGCCTTATTGTTGATTACGCTTTGCGATGCGTATCAACTTACAGCCGATATTAAGTACGCTAACGCAATTGAAAAAATCACGAATTTCATCAGTCAGGAAATGCTGAGCCCCGAAGGTGGTTTTTATGCTGCACTCGATGCAGATAGCGAAGGGGAGGAGGGCAGGTATTATGTTTGGCAAAAAAAAGAGATTGAAACACTCTTAGGCGCCGATGCAGAAAGCTTCTGCCAGTTTTATGATATTACCGAAGCCGGTAACTGGGAAGGTAAAAATATATTAAGAGTACTAAAACCTGTTGAACAATTTGCAGAACAATACAAACTGGACGCCAAAGTATTTGAACAACGTATGCAGCATTGCCTGGGTAAATTGGCAACAGAGAGAAAAAAGCGTGCCAGGCCGGCATTAGATGATAAGGTACTTTTGGGTTGGAATGCACTTATGATTGAAGCCTTGGCCAGGGCTGCTACAGCGCTGGGGCAGGAAGCTTACAAGCAAATGGCTGTAAACTGTTTTCACTTTATTCAACAGCAGTTTGCCGCTGAGGAAAATAGCGCAGCTTTGCTCCATACTTGGAAAGCAGGTACTGCAAAATACCCGGCTTTTTTGGATGATTATGCCTGCCTTATTTCGGCAGCAATACATTTATATGAGGCCACATTTGATGCCCAATACCTTTATGCGGCTGAACAATGGTGCCTGTATGTTGAAGAAAATTTTAGCGATGAGGAACAAATTTTCTTTTACTATACCAATAGCAACCAGGATGACGTTATAGTCAGGAAAAAGGAAATTTATGATGGAGCTGTACCCTCTGGAAATGCAGTAATGGCATCCGCTCTCCGTAAACTTTCTGTTATTTTTAACCGGCCACAATGGGCCGAAAGGTCGTATAAAATGGTTTCCGCCATTTTGCCGCTGGCTGTAAAATACCCGGGTTCATTTTGTAACTGGTGCACCAGGATTTTGCAGGAAACTGTGGGGCTGCACGAAATCGCAATAGTTGGCAGCAGTGCAAAAAAAGCAGGCCAAACCCTTTTGAACCGGTACATACCGGCAAAAGTGATCATGGCCGAAGAGTTGGACAATACCAGCTTTTCTTTGTTGCAGGATAAGCCTGTGAAGGAGTCGCCAGTTTTTTATTTGTGCAGCAATTATACCTGCCAGGAGCCGCTGCTATCGGTAGAAGCAGTATGGGATGCACTGGCGCAAAAAGATAAAATCAGCGTTGAATAAGCACAATAAACCGCCAAAGAATACGTTTTATGGCAACGTTGCCGTAAATAATTTTGGGTAAAACCTATTTTTTAATAATTCACACGGTGTGCGTAATTCAAAATAATCATTACATTTGCCAATACCCTCAAAGTCAAAAACAATGAAAAACAAATCGTTTTATCTATTATTTGTTGTGGCGGCCGCATCCTTAGCCAGTTGCAGTAAAAAAAACAAAGGCAGTATTTTGCCTAACGACGGCCAGCTTCACGGCGTAGCACCGGGCTCGAGGTGGAGCCTGCCAAAGCCTCCCGGTATGGTATATGTACCATCGGGTACTTTCCATATGGGTCCCAGCGATGAAGACGTTAACTATGCGTATACAGCCCGTAATAAGCAAGTATCTATCAGTGGCTTTTGGATGGATGCCACCGAAATTACCAATAACGAATACAGGCAGTTTACCAACTGGGTAAGAGATTCAATTGCGGCAAAGCAAATGGGTTTCATTAAGCAGGGTAAAGACGGTAATGAATATGTAGACTGGAAAAAAGCCAGCACCATCAAATGGAATGATAAAGCTACCCTCGAAAAAATTGATGCGATGATCTTTACCCCCGATAACCGCATCTTCAATAAAAAAGAAATTGACCCCAGCAAATTAGTTTACCACTCCGAAACCTTCGATTATAAAGAAGCTTCCAAAAGAGAAAACGCCGGTGTACAACGTTCAAAATTCATTGTAAAGAAAGATATCATGATTTATCCTGACACTTTGTGCTGGGTTCGTGATTTCTCTTATGCTTATAATGAGCCAATGGCTAAAAAATATTATGGTCACCCTGCTTTTGGCAATTATCCTGTAGTAGGTGTTAACTGGAAACAGGCTACTGCTTTCTGCGAATGGAGAACACTTTATTTAAATTCATTTCTTGAAGGAAAAGGTAAAACAACAGAATCAGATTTTCGCCTGCCTACCGAAGCACAATGGGAATATGCAGCACGTGGCGGCCGTTCGCAATCACCTTATCCCTGGGGTGGCCCTTACCTGAGGAATAAAAAAGGATGCCTGCTGGCTAATTTCAAACCAGGCCGTGGTAATTATCCCGAGGATGGTGGTTTTTACACCGTAAGGGCTGATGCATACTGGCCTAACGATTTTGGCTTATATAATATGGCAGGTAACGTGGCTGAGTGGACGTCATCATTATATTATGAAGGCGGATACTCCTTCCAACATGATATGAACCCTGATATTCGCTGGAATGCTAAAGACTCTGACCCTCCAAGGATGAAGCGCAAAGTGGTACGTGGCGGTAGCTGGAAAGATGTAGGATACTTCCTGCAAACCAGCACACGCAGTTACGAATACCAGGATACTTCAAAGTCTTACATCGGCTTCCGCTGTGTAATTGATTTGCCACCATCTATGAAAAGGGGTAAATAATTAACATAAGCAAAAAGCAACAACCCAACCTGACTAAACTGAACAGAGAATAACCTTATGGATATAGCATGATATCTTAAGGAGTGCTAACTATTGTGTATTTTATAACTTGTAATAACCCAAATTAAACATTCAAAAAACTAAAAATCATGGCTGCCAGGAAAAGAACATTTTTAACCCTGATTGACGTATTAGTAAGTGCCGGTGCTGCGGTAATCATTTTTGCAGCTTGGGCAAAAATCACTCACCAGTCTTATGCCGATAAAATGCTTACCATCGGTATGTGGACAGAAACTGCAATTTTCGCCATCTATGCAATCATCGAATGGGTTAAACCAAAATCGCATGAAGAAGATGAACCTGTTGCAGCCGTTGAAGCTGGCAATCCAGCGTTGAAATCAATGGATAAAATGCTGCAGGAAGCTGATATTACACCAACCAACCTCAAAAAACTGGGTGAAGGTTTTTCAAAATTAGGGGCTACTGTAAGTGGTATTACTGATGTAGGCGATGTAGTAAAGTCTACTTCTGAATTTGGTGCCAAAACTAAAGAAGCCACCAGTGCTATTAGCTCAATGGCAGCAGCTTTCAACAGCAGTGCCAATACAATGTCTTCTTTCAATACCGCTTCTGAAAGTGCAAAAAGCTTCCACGAGCAGGTACAGGTACTTACCAAAAATTTAGGCTCCTTAAATACAATTTACGAACTGGAATTAAAAGAAAGCAACAATCACCTGAAAGCGCTTAACAGCTTCTATGGCAAAATGGCTGAAGCCAGCCAGGCTATGATGACCAGCGTGGATGATGCTAAAAAAGCGAAAGACCAAATTGCATCGCTGGCTACCAACCTGAGCAAACTGAACTCAGTGTATGGCAACATGCTTAGCGCTATGCAGGGTGGTGTAAAGTAAACCTTCTATAAGGTGCTCCTGCTTTTTACAAATCAAAAGCATTGCCTGCCGCCCGGATTTTCTTAAAAGAATGCAAATTCACGGCTGCACCACAATAAAGGGATACAAGAATTCGTAACCAAACAATTAATTAAAAAACAATCGTAAATCTGAAATATTATGGCTTTACCTAAAGAGCCCAGGCAGAAGATGATTAACATCATGTACCTGGTGTTAACAGCCATTCTGGCCCTGAATGTATCGGCCGAAATTCTCAACGCTTTTAAGGTGGTAGATGGCAGTTTGCAAAAATCAAATGCCTCAATCGAATCTTCCAACGCCACCATGTTTAAATCGCTTGCAGATAAAGTAAAGAAAGCTGAAACCGCCGAAAAAGCAACAATCTGGCAACCCCGTGCACAAAAAGCAAAGGAATTGGCTGACGTTGTACTGGCAAAATTGAATGAGTATAAAGACAAATTGAAGCGTGAATCAGGTTATAACCCTGAAAAAGGCATCAATGATTATAAAGAAGATCATCTCGACGCTGCTACAAGACTTTTCATCTCACAGGGTGAAGGGCCTAAAATGAAGCAGATGTTGGAAGATTTTAAGAAAAATATGCTGGCTATTTCGCCTGAAGTGGCAAAAGAGTTTGAAAACAACCTGCCAATTGATTTAAGCGTGCCCAAATCAACTACAGGAAGCAGTGATAATACCTGGGAGTACAATTACTTTCACATGACGCCAACAATTGCTGCCATCACCATGCTCAGCAAATTTGAAAATGACGTAAAAAATGCCGAAAACCAGGTAATTACTTTCTGCCACAACCAAATTGGCCAGGTAGAAGTAATCTATAACAAATCTGTTGCCCTGGTAAGCCAGTCATCTAACTATGTGATGCCGGGCCAAAAAATTAAGGTAAAAGCCGGTGTAGGTATATTTAGCTCTGCTGCTGCACCACGTATCACTATCGGCGGACAGGCTTTCAATGCAACTGAAGGTTATGCCGAAACTGAAATTACACCAAGCGGTACCGGTAATCACACGCTTCCGGTAACCATCGTTTATAAAGGACAGGATGGTAAAGAAGTATCCGTTACTGATAAAGTGGAATATACTGTAGGTGTACCCGGTGGCGCTGCTATCATGCTCGATAAAATGAATGTATTTTACATAGGTGTAGATAACCCAATTACCATTTCATCTGGCTCTGGTTGGGATAAAACCACCGTATCTATGACAGGCGGCACTTTAACAGGTGCTAATTCAAACCGTGTGGTACGTGTTTCAGCTCCCGGAGAAGCTACTATTAATGTTACGGCAGATGGTAAAGCATCATCTTTTAAGTTTCGTGTAAAATCTATACCCGATCCTATTGGCAAAATTGGCCCGAGCAAAGGCGGTCGTATCCAGTCTAATATTTTTAAGGCACAGGATTTCATCCGTGCTGAACTGGAAAACTTCGATTTCGACGCCAAGTTTAATGTGGTAGGTGCAACTGTTTACTTCGCCGGTGCTGGCTTTACAACCGGTGGCGGTGTACAAACCGGGCAGTTAACCAGTGGTAATCTTGACCCAATTAAGTCAAAGATGGAATTGTGCAAACCCGGCTCTACAGTTACTTTCGATGATTTGAAAGTGGTAGGCCCCGATGGCAGAACAAGAACAATTCCGCCCATATCGTTCGTATTATTTTAAAATCCCTGTATATGAAAAAGCATTTAATAAAGGTTTTTTGTTTTGCTGTAGTGCTGTCGCTTACTACAACTGTAGTTAGCGCACAAAAAAAGAAAGCGGCTCCCCGTGCTGCCACTAAGCGCCCGAGTACTGCACAAACCAAAAAAACCAAGGCTAAAACCAAGGCTACTAATACAGCCGCGGAAATAGAAACGGTACAAACTGCTGTGGTGCAGGCTCCGCCACCACCACCGCCGCCGGATAGCCTGCCGCTTACTAAAGTAAAAAAATCGCTACGGCCCGATGAAGCCGTGGATACCAGGGATATCAGGGACAGAAACCCACTGGCTTACGAACACCTCAGGGTAGATGATGCCGTATACCGCCATAAAGTATGGCGTGAAATTGATGCAAGGGAAAAAATGAACCTGCCCTTCCGCTATTCTGCAGATGAAAATAATGGCAACCAGCGTTTTATAAGTATTTTACTGCAAGCTGTGCAAGACGGAGATGTAACAGTTTTTGACCCCATCGATGATCGTTTTACCACCCCGCTTACCATTGGTGAAGTATCTACCAAAATTGGTGGTGGCGTAGACTCTGTTCCGCATTACAACGATGTAGGTGAAATTGACCGCTACGACAGAAAGGTTCGTGAAATCAACTTCGACTCTTTCTATAAATTCAAAATAAAGGAAGAAGTAATTTTCGATAAGGAAGCTTCAAGGCTTTTCTGGCGTATTCTTGGTATTGCTCCGGTACGTAATGTTTACAGCAGTGCAGGTGATTTTATCGGTACGCAAGATGTATTCTGGGTATATTATCCCGATATGCGCCCCGTTTTCGCCAAATATGAAGTATATAATGGTAAAAACTTTGGTGCAAGGTCTACCTGGGAAGAATTGTTTGAAAACAGGATGTTCAGCGGCCGTATTATTAAAAGTACTATCGATAATCCCTTTAACCTGCCATTGGAAGCAATGCCGGGTATAAAAGACAATAAATTATTTCAATTACTGGAAGGCGAACGTATTAAAGAGAAAATATTCAATTACGAACTCGACCTTTGGAGCTATTAAGATGAATTAAATGAATTTTCAAAACCCCCGGTATCCGGGGGTTTTTGTTTTGCAAAAACATTTTAATTATAACCGTTTACTAAACAACAAGGCAAAATGCTAAAAAATACCTCAAATAGGGTATTGTTTCTGGTATATAAGGGTTTACCTTTGAAACGGTTTTTCATAGGATATTGGATTTTAAAACGGGGCTGGATGTCTATCCTGGCCCTTTTTTATTTGTGGCATACCCGGCTTCAAATTGAACAGTATCAAATGTCCCAAAGTTTATTTTTTTTGGTGATAGCAACTCCTGCACCTGGGCTCATACACATCTTTTTCGCCAACAAGCACCTGCTCTGCATCAGCCGTTTTTCGGTAACTGATATTGGCAATATTGCCACATTTAACACAAATAGCATGCAGCTTGGTAATATAATCAGCAATAGCCAGCAGGTTAGGCATCTGGCCAAAAGGCTTACCCGTATAATCCATATCAAGCCCGGCAACAATAACCCTTATACCCCTTAAAGCCAGTTGCTCACACACATCAGTGATGGCAGCATCAAAAAACTGGGCTTCATCAATACCCACCACATCCACATCCTGGGCAAGTAAAAGTATGGAAGCCGAACTTTCAACCGGGGTAGAGTGGATGGCATTGGTATCGTGGCTTACAATTTTTTCAGCATCGTACCGGATATCAATAGAGGGTTTAAAAATTTCAACCTTTTGATTGGCAATTTTCACCCGTTTCAGCCGTCGGATAAGCTCTTCAGTTTTACCACTAAACATACTGCCGCAAATCACCTCAATCCAGCCACGTCTTTCGCCTGATAAATTTGGTTCAATAAACATTAAGGGAGTTTTTTTAAAATCTGTTTGTAACTTTAATGCGATGATTGCAAAGATTGGCGATTTGCATCATTCGTTCAAAACAAAATTTTCTGTTTTCTGGTACTGTAAATTAATGAACTGTTATATGAACAGGGTGGAAACGCTTATACAAAAATTAACCGAGCAATTCAGTAACCGGGTGCCAGCGCATCAGATGTTGCTAACAGTGCAAATGCTGCAACAGGAACTGGCCGGGCTGCAAAGTACGGAGCCTGCCGGTAATAACTATATTGCCGTAACAGCACCTTTACCGGTAATTACAGGGCCGGCGATTGAAGCAGCAAAAGAACCACAGCCTGCCAGTAACAGTGAAGAAAAAATTATTGAAGTATTGCAGGTAGATGAAGCAGAACTTGAGGCAGAACTGGAGCAAATAAAATCGAATGCAGCCGTAATACAACAAATAACAACCAATAGCAGGCCCCAGCTTTTGTTCGATCTTGAAGAGGAAGAAATACCCACCCTTCCACCAAGGCCATCAACTGGTAAAAGTGCAGAAATTAATGACCTAGTAACCCAGGCCGCACCATCCCTCAACGATTTGCACAAAGTGCCTAAAAAAGAAATAAGCGATAAGCTTAAAGATGTACCGGTAAAAGATTTGAAAAAAGCCATTGGGGTTAACGACAGGTTTCTTTACATCAAAGAATTATTCAGGGGAGATGAAGCAATGTATGAACGAAGTATAAAAACCATCAACAGTTTTACAATTTGGCCCGAAGCCGAATATTGGATACGCAGGGAGTTAAAAACAAAACTTGGCTGGGTAGATGCCGAGCCCATCGTAAAGCAGTTTGATCAATTGGTAAGAAGGCGGTTTGCCTGAATATAAGCCATTACCTGCCGGGTGGCCCCGGCTTTGGCCATAACATAATTTTTGGCTTTATAACCTATCTCCTGCAGCCGCTGTTCATCCCCCCATAGTTGTGTAAGCAACTGCTCCAGTTCAACAGCACTATCAATACTAAAAGCTACTCCGGTATCCACTAAATCAACCGCCTCGGCAAATTTTTCGTAATTAGGTCCAAAAATTACCGGCTTACCATACACCACCGCTTCCAGTATGTTATGTATACCCCCGGCATCAAACCCACCTCCTACATACGTAATTGTGGCATAGCGGTACAATTGCGACAGCATACCAATATTGTCGATGATAAGTACATGCGCCGACATCTCTTCCGGGCTGTTGTTTTTTTCCAGTTCGGAATATAGGATGGACCCCGGGAACTCTTTTTTTACATCGGCTATATTGGCTGCATCCACTTCGTGCGGTGCAAAAATGAAACAAATATCCCGGTGGGATCTTACATAATGCGTCCATTCAGCTTCATCATCTTCCCAGGTGCTGCCGGCAATAATTACCTCACGGCCCTTGCAAAACTTTTCAATTAAAGGCAGCGGCCTGGCATTTTCGGCAATTTCAATTACCCGGTCAAAACGTGTATCACCGCCAACAGTGCTATTGGTATGGCCTAAGGATTGCAGTAAAAGCCTGCTTTCTTCATTTTGTACAAAAAAATGGGTAAAACTGTACAGCATCCTGCGCCAAACACCGCCATACCATTTAAAAAATGGTTGCCCGGGCCTGAAAATACCGGAAACCATCAGCACCGGTACATCCGTATTTTTGAGTGCGGCCAGGTGGTAATACCAAAATTCATATTTCACCCAAAGCACCAGTGAGGGTTGCAGTATATCCAGCCATTGCTTTGTATTGCGCCTGCCATCCATCGGCAGGTAAAACACATAGTCGGCACCGGGATAGTTATGCTGCACCTCGTAGCCAGATGGTGAAAAAAAAGTAAGTACAATGGTTGTATCTGGGTAGGTTTTTCGGATATTTTCGAGCAGTGGTCTGCCTTGTTCAAATTCGCCCAGGCTGGCGCAATGCATCCATACTGTTTTACTTTTTTTATGCTCAATAACGGGGAACCTGCGCCTGCCCATTACCCAGCTTTTTGCTTTGTTGTTCCACAAAGAAGCGATGCGGATGCCCCCGCCATAACACCATAAAAAAAGCTGGTAGATGAATTGCAAAACACTATTATTTTAAGCAAAACTAACCTCAATTAATTAATTGAGCACAAGGCTAATTTAGGTTGGTACTCTGGTTTGAATTATTATCTTTGCCCACGTTAAAAAAAAGCAGATATGAGGCCATTGCAAATGGTAGATACCAGGACACAATACAGCAAAATAAAGCCGGAAGTGGATGCTGCTGTAATCAGTGTTTTGGAAAGTTCTGCATTTATTGGCGGTAAAGTGGTAGATGATTTTGCGGCTAACTTAGCCGCCTATACAGGGGTAAAGCATGTAATACCCTGCGCCAATGGAACCGATGCCCTGCAAATTGCCATGATGGCCTTAGGCCTGCAACCCGGCGATGAAGTTATAACACCCTCCTTTACTTACATTGCTACTGTAGAAGCAGCCGCATTGCTGCAGTTGAAGCCCATATTTGTGGAAGTAGATAAGCGTACCTTTTGTATGGATGCCGATGCTGTTGAAAAAGCCATCACAGCACGTACCAAAGCTATTGTGCCGGTGCATCTTTACGGGCAGGCAGCGGATATGGAAAAAATAATGGCCATTGCCGCAAAGCACAACCTTTATGTGATTGAAGATAATGCCCAGGCATTAGGCGCTCAATATACTTTCAGTAATGGTGGCACGAAAAAAACCGGCGGAATAGGTCATATTGGCTGTACTTCCTTTTATCCATCCAAAAATCTGGGTGCTTGTGGCGATGGAGGGGCAATATTTACCAATGATACGGCGTTAGCTGATAAGTTAAAAATGATTGCCATACATGGGCAAAGCAAAAGGTATTATCATGATGTAGTGGGATGCAACTCGAGACTTGATGCCTTACAGGCAGCAATACTCGATATCAAACTCAGGCACCTGGATGAATATACGGCTGCAAGAATTAAGGCGGCGGATTATTACGACAGGGCTTTTGCCAACCATCCCAAAATAAGCACACCTTACAGGGCCGGTTACAGCAGCCATGTTTTTCATCAATACACTTTGGTATTAGATGGTATTGGCAGGGATGCGCTGCATCATTATCTTTCGGCCAATGGGGTGCCCTCCATGATATATTACCCTGTGCCTTGCCATAAGCAAAAAATGTTTGAAGCATTTGGCAGCAATAGCAGCCATTTGCCAGTTACCGATTGGCTTACCCAAAGGGTAATTTCGCTGCCAATACATACCGAACTTGATGAAGAACAACAATCGTTTATTGTAAATAAAGTACTTGAATTCACCCATTAAAACACATACACTCACATTATGAAAATCGCTGTAATAGGTACTGGATATGTTGGCCTTGTAACAGGCACTTGCTTTGCAGAAACCGGCAACCAGGTTATTTGCGTAGATATTGACGAAAAAAAAGTAGCTAAACTGTCTTCCGGGCAAATTACCATTTATGAGCCCGGGCTTGAAAAGCTTTTTTTACGTAATCAAAAAGAAAGCAGGCTGATGTTTACCACATCGCTGGCCGATGGTATCAAAGACGCTCAAATTATATTTTTGGCTTTACCCACACCACCCGGTGAAGATGGTAGTGCCGATTTAAAATATGTACTGGGTGTAGCTAAAGACCTGGGCAGGCTGATAGAACACGGCGATTATAAAGTGATAGTGGATAAAAGCACCGTGCCGGTAGGTACCGCCGAAAAGGTAAATGCCGCTATACTGGCCAGTGCAACAGCGCATGGCAAAGACCTTAAAGACAGCTTTGATGTAGTAAGTAACCCCGAGTTTTTAAGAGAGGGTGTGGCGGTAGATGATTTTATGAAGCCCGACAGGGTAGTAATTGGTACTGAATCCGACAGGGCAAAAAAATTTATGAGCGACTTGTATGCACCATTTGTACGGCAGGGCAACCCCGTAATATTTATGGATGAAAAAAGTGCCGAGCTTACAAAATATGCCGCTAATTCATTCCTTGCTACCAAAATTACTTTTATGAATGAGGTGGCAAGGCTGTGTGAACTGCTTGGTGCCGATGTAGATATGGTACGCCGTGGTATTGGCAGTGATGAAAGAATAGGCAAAAGGTTTCTTTTTCCCGGTATCGGTTATGGCGGCAGTTGCTTTCCCAAAGATGTGCAGGCACTGGTAAAATCATCGCAGGAAGTGCAATACGATTTCAAAATACTCAATGCTGTAATGGATGTAAATGAAAATCAAAAATTGCATTTACTCCCAAAAATAAACAGCTACTTTGGGAACGATCTTAAAGGCAAACGCTTTGCAATATGGGGGCTTGCTTTTAAACCTAATACAGATGATATCAGGGAAGCACCGGCATTTTATATGATTGATGAATTACTAAAAGCCGGGGCCTCGGTGGCGGCTTTCGATCCTGAAGCGATGACGAATGCCAAGGGGCAACTGGGCGATAAAATAACTTTTGTACACAGCCAGTACGACGCTTTACACGGTGCTGATGCCCTGGTTATTGCTACAGAATGGAGTGAGTTTAGAACACCCGATTTTGCAAGAATATCGTCCCTGTTAAAAAATAAAGCCATATTTGATGGCAGAAACCTTTTTGACCTTCGGTTGATGGAAGAACTTGGATACCATTACGTAAGTATTGGACGGCGTACAATTGGATAACAGCAGGTATTGTAATAATTAACATCGGTTAAACAAGCATTACAGCAATGACATCAAAAAGAATTCTCATTACCGGCGCAGCAGGTTTCCTGGGTTCGCATCTGTGCGACAGGTTTGTTAAAGAGGGATACAGGGTTATCGGTATCGATAACCTGATTACCGGTGATCTTAAAAATATTGAACACCTGTTTAAGCTGAAAGATTTTGAATTTTATCACCACGATGTTTCAAAGTTCATTCACATCCCCGGCGAACTGGATTATATCCTGCATTTTGCATCGCCGGCCAGCCCGATAGATTACCTTAAAATACCGATACAAACACTTAAAGTAGGCTCGCTGGGTACACACAATTGCCTTGGCCTGGCACTCGCCAAAAAAGCAAGGATACTGGTAGCCAGTACCAGCGAAGTTTATGGCGATCCACTGGTACATCCGCAAAATGAAGATTACTGGGGCAATGTAAACCCCGTAGGGCCCAGGGGTGTATACGACGAAGCCAAACGCTTCCAGGAAGCGATGACGATGGCTTATCACACTTTTCATGCCGTAGATACCCGGATAGTACGCATATTCAATACCTACGGGCCACGCATGCGGCTCAACGACGGAAGGGCTTTGCCGGCATTTATCGGGCAGGCGCTTCGTGGTGAAGATTTAACCGTATTTGGCGATGGCAGCCAAACCCGTAGCTTTTGTTATGTAGATGATTTAATTGACGGCATCTACCGCTTGTTGATGAGCGACTATGTATACCCGGTTAATATCGGCAACCCTGATGAAATATCGTTGAAAGATTTTGCAGAAGAAATCATCAAACTAACCGGTACTACCCAAAAAATTATACATAAACCTTTGCCTGTAGACGATCCAAAACAACGTCAGCCAGATATCACAAAAGCAAAGCAAATACTTGGCTGGGAACCTAAAGTATCCCGTGCCGAGGGTTTGAAAATTACTTACGAATATTTTAAATCCCTGCCTAAAGAAGAGCTTTTTAAACAACCCAAAGAATTTACCAGAAGATAACAAGCGACAAAGCATGTATAAGGATTTACTTGAAAAAAAGAAAAAGCTTGCCGTAATAGGATTAGGTTACGTTGGCTTGCCAATTGCACTTGAGTTTGCCCGAAAAATTAAAGTAATAGGCTTTGATATCAATGCAAAGCGTATCGAGATGATGCGTAATGGGATAGACCCCAGCCAGGAGTTAGAAAAAGAGGCATTTGAAGGTTGCGATATTGAATTTACCAACGACCTTGAAGTATTAAAGCAGGCCAACTTTTATATTGTAGCAGTACCTACACCGGTAGATGAACACAATGTGCCGGATTTACGTCCGGTTCTAGGTGCCAGCAATACCATTGGTAAAGTGATTAAAAAGGGGGATTACGTTGTATTTGAAAGTACAGTATATCCCGGTTGTACTGAAGAAGACTGCCTGCCGATAATTGAAAAATTATCCGGCCTTAAAAATATCACCGATTTTAAACTTGGGTATTCGCCTGAAAGAATTAACCCCGGTGATAAAGAACATACCCTTACCCGGATAGTGAAAGTAGTGAGTGGATGTGATGAAGAAGCACTGGAACTGATAGCTAAAGTGTACGAAATGGTGGTAACAGCCGGTGTACACAAAGCATCTAACATAAAAGTTGCCGAAGCGGCTAAGATTATTGAAAATACACAACGTGACCTTAATATCGCTTTAATGAATGAGTTGTCTATCATTTTTGATAAGATGGACATCAATACCTACGAAGTGCTTGAAGCGGCTGGTACCAAATGGAACTTTCTGCGCTTTCAGCCGGGGCTGGTGGGTGGTCACTGTATAGGTGTAGATCCATATTATCTTACGTACAAATCTAAAGAGCTGGGTTACGATAGTCAGGTAATACTGGCAGGCCGTGTTATCAATGATGGCATGGCAGATTATGTAGCCAAAAAAATACTGCAGCACATCATTAGCTATAACGGTAATGTAAAAGATGCCAAAGTGCTGGTAATGGGTGCTACTTTTAAGGAAAATGTAAGTGATATCCGCAACAGTAAAGTGGCTGATGTGGTAAAAGAGCTTCAGTCATTTTCGCTTAATGTGCATGTAGCCGATCCGCATGCAGAAAGCCTGGAAGTAGAACATGAATATGGTTTTACGCTGGTAGACCATATCGACAATGATTATAATGCCGTAATTATAACGGTACCGCATAATACATATAAAAACCTGGATGATGCTTACTTTGCAGGCATTACAAAACCAGGGGCTATTGTGGCCGACCTCAAGGGGATATACAGGGGTAAAATAAAATCAAGAAAATACTGGAGCCTCTAAATAACAGTAATCATACTAGAGCAACCAGCTACGGGCCAGCATGACAAACACTTTTCATACAAAGGATTTAAGCCAACAGTCATTTTTAGTTACAGGAGGTGCAGGGTTTATAGGCAGCCATATTGCAGAATACCTTTTGAAGCACGGCGCAAAAAAAGTAAGGGTATTCGATAATATGGTTAATGGGTTTCAGCAGAACCTTGAAACCTTACAACAATATCCTGCCTTTGAATTTGTACAGGGCGATATACGCAACGCCGAAGCCTGCCAGCAGGCCTGTGAGGGTATCGATTATATCAGCCACCAGGCTGCACTCGGCTCAGTACCCCGTTCCATCAAAGAGCCACTTTACTTTAATGAAGTAAATGTACTTGGCTTTATCAATATGCTTAAAGCCGCAGTAGATAACAAAGTACAGCAGTTTGTATACGCCTCTTCATCATCGGTATATGGCGATGAGCCCACTTTGCCAAAACGGGAAGACAGGATTGGCAACTGCCTTTCGCCTTATGCTGCAACCAAAAAAACTAATGAACTTTATGCACAGGTATTTGCCGATGTATATGGGTTGAAGCTGATGGGCTTTCGGTACTTTAATGTTTTTGGCCCCAGGCAGGATCCCGATGGCCCTTACGCTGCAGTAATACCACTTTTTGTAAAAGGTATTATGAAAAACACACCGGTGTACATTAACGGCGATGGGGAGCAAACAAGGGATTTCACTTTTGTAGAAAATGCTGTACAGGTAAATGTAAAAGGGATGCTTACTGATAATGAAGCTGCCCTCAAAAAAGTGTATAATGTGGCGATAGGCGAAAATTATACCGTTAATTACCTGTTCAACAAATGCCGGGAGCAATTAGCCAGTAATTTTGAACCCACTTACCGGGAGCCCCGGGCAGGTGATATACGCAATTCTTTAGCTGATATTTCGTTAGCTAAAAGCCTGCTCGGATACCAGCCTACCAAGCGTTTTGACGATGGGCTTATAGAAACCATTGAATATTTTAAACACAAATACAAATCATAGGTATGCAGGAGGTGGCAGGTTACCGATTTAACCCCAACCGGCAGCCACCTTCCTGCTAACCACTAATTTATTTTATGCCTTTTGAACAAACAGACATACCCGGACTGCTGGTATACGAACCAAAAGTGTTTGAAGACAGCCGCGGCTATTTTTTTGAAAGCTATAATTACAACAGCTTCGCAGCAGATGGCGTTGCCATGCAGTTTGTGCAGGATAACCAGGCCAAATCTTCGTACGGTGTAATCAGGGGACTGCATTACCAGCTTAACCCTCATGCACAAACGAAATTGGTAAGGGCTTTGCAGGGCAGCATACTTGATGTAGTGGTGGATATTCGCAAAGGTTCGCCAACATATGGTAAAGTATTTGCCATTGAACTTACAGAAGACAATAAAAGACAATTACTCGTACCTAAGGGCTTTGCACATGGCTATTCCGTGTTAAGCGAAACAGCAGTGGTGATGTATAAATGCGATGGGTTTTACAGCAAAGAGAGTGAAGGCGGTATTTATTACAACGACCCAAAGCTGGCTATCGACTGGCGCATACCGGCCGATAAAGCCATCATTTCTGATAAAGACAAAGTGCTGAAAGGTATCGATGAATGTGATACTAACTTTGAATTTTGAGGATGTGGTAAAAAGCAGGCAGTACACAGGTTCTAAGCTTTGCTCCAATCACACCAATCTTTTTGCTCATTTCAATTATTTTTTGTGGCGGCAAAAACTATTTTAGTTACAGGTGCCAACGGCCAGTTAGGCAGCGAAATGCAGGTAATTGCTAAAAGTTATCCTGCTTATAACTTCCTGTTTGTAACCAGGGCCCAATTACCGATAGATGATGTACAAGCCGTACAGCAGTACTTTGCGGCTCACCCCATCGATGTATGTGTAAACTGTGCTGCTTACACCGCTGTAGATAAGGCAGAAACAGAAAAAGAAAAAGCTAATGCCATTAATGGCACTGCGGTTGGCAACCTGGCGGATTTGTGCAAACAATACAATGCCGCATTTATACATATTTCAACCGATTATGTTTTTGATGGTACAGCTTCAATACCCTATACTGCCAGTCACCCGGTAAATCCTGTAAATGCGTACGGTGCTTCAAAGCTTTTGGGCGAAACGCTTGCCGTACAGCACAACCCCGATAGCATCATTATCCGAACTTCCTGGGTGTACTCTTCCTTTGGCAACAACTTTGTAAAAACCATGTTGCGCCTGATGAAGGAAAGAGAAAGCCTTAACGTAGTGGCCGACCAAAGAGGCTGCCCAACCTATGCCGCCGATTTGGCAAAAGCCATTATGCAAATAGTGGAGCAGTTACCCGTACAATTCAACCCAACTGTACCAGCGGCAGGGATATTCAGCTATTCTAATAAGGGCGATATTACCTGGCATGAATTTGCACAAGCGATTAAAGAAATTTCGGGCAGCGCCTGTATTGTTAATCCAATTCCATCGACACAGTATCCTACCCCGGCAAAGCGGCCGGCCTACTCTGTTATGGATATTTCAAAAATTGAAAAGCAATTTGGGTTAACAGTTCCTGCATGGAGAGATAGCCTGGAAAAATGTATTCAATTACTATAAAAATTACCTTAAAAAGAAAATCCCCTTCATTTGAAAGGGGATTTTCTTTTTAATAAAGTTTACCTGATTTTTTCCCTGCCTATGGATATACCCAGTTTGATGTTGAAGGTAAAATAAGAGTCGTTGTTGGTAGGGTCGCCCCTGATACCGCCTTCAGTTTTCCTGTATTTGCCGGTAGGGCCACCGGGATTTAAACGGTCGTTGCTGGTTAAATCCAATGCGTCCCTCAGTTGAACTCCCGAAAATCCGTTGGCTGCAAAATATTGATTGTCGATATAGCGGGTGCTTACATCATCGAGGTAATCGGTGTTTAAAATGCGGTGTAACAACTCCATCCTTAGGTTAAAAGTGGGTGAAAGTTCGTACCGGATACCCATACCTAAGATAAAATTGGTTTGTGTGAGTTTGTACGGCCTCCTGTCGGGGTATTGGGGAAATCCCTGCCCTTCAAGGCTCAGGGGTTGTAAATCTACCCATTGGCCATTCCTGTTTTTTGCCTGCGGATTAAAGCTGAAAATACCGGCACCTGCTGCTAAATATGGTGATATCCGGGGTGGTTCTACATCGGTAGAGGGCCAGTTGATAAAAATAAATAAAGGGTGAAATTCTGCTATTACGGCAATTTCGCTGATTTTGCTCCTGAAGTGCAGGTTGCGTTCGTATCGGCCATTGGTGGTTGCTGCCACATCTTTTAACACACTGTCGTGTGCCTGTACCCTGCCAAAAGTTCCTTCCAGCCTGAGGGCAATGGCATCACGCCAGGTAGCAGTAAGGTATACACTTCCATTAGTGGTAGTGTTACCCATATTCAAATCTTTCGTGCCTTTTTTTCCCAGCCCTCTTTTACCTCCAATATCCGTAAGGCAGTTCATCGCACCAAATGAACCACCAAGTTCAAACATCAGTGGTGTGTCGTATGAATACCCGTCGTAAAAATAATATTGGGCAGACGCCTTCTGTAAAAAGCCTGTTAACAGCAGGGAGCATGCTGCTAAGAGAGTTACTTTTTTCATGCAAAAATTTTTCCTTTTGTCCTCCTGCCCCGGCAGGTAAATGAATTATCTACAAATTAAACGATAAATCCCCAATTATCTTTCACCTGTGGGGTTATTATTGTAAAATTTACAGACAGTTTGAAGGCCGCAATCGCTGCATTTTGGGTTTCGGGCAGTGCATATATACCTGCCATGTAATATGAGCCAGTGATGGGCTTTGTGTATAAGTTCTTTTGGGAAAAATTTGATGAGTTGCTTTTCGGTTTCAAGCGGTGTTTTGGCGTTAAGGGTGAGCCCTATCCTGGCACTTACCCTAAATACATGTGTATCTACTGCCATATTGGGTTGGGCATCAATTACCGAGGTAATTACATTGGCTGTTTTGCGGCCTACGCCGGGTAACTGCACCAGTTCATCTACCGTCATGGGTACTTTACCTTTATACTTTTCTACCAGCATCCTGGCCATACCAATAAGGTGCTTTGTTTTGTTGTTGGGGTACGATATGCTCTTTATCAGCGGAAACAGGCTGTCAAAATCTGCCTTGCTCATGCTTTCTGCATCGGGGTATTGGGCAAATATAGCCGGGGTGGTTAAATTCACCCTTTTGTCGGTGCATTGGGCCGACAGTATTACGGCTACCAAAAGCTGGAAGGGGTTGTCGTAAATAAGTTCTGTTTCGGCATTGGGTGCCAGCTCAGAAAAATAATCTATTACAAATTGGTACCTGTCTTTCCTGGTCATAAAAAATCCTCCTCCGGGTTAGCGGAGGAGGACAAAACTATGTTAAATACCAACAGTAATGCCGGTTTTATGCTTCTGTAGAAAGTGCCCCGGCTGCTTTAGCAGCATAGTCCATCACTTTATCTACGGCTTTTTTTCGAGGTGAAAGGGTTAGTTTTTCGAGGCGCTGAAATCCTGACTGTATAACTTCTAGTTTTTCACGTAAGCTATAGTCATTTTCCAGTGCGGCTTCAATAGCCTTTGTTTTTTCGGCGGAAGTTTCCCTGTACAGGTACTGCAACAGGTCCTCCTGTGTAAAGCTGTGCATAGGCAAGAGAAATTGCTTGTTAAGAAATTTAATTAAAACCATATCCGCTATTATTAACGGTATTGGGTGCCGCATATTGTATAACTCACTGGTTATTTGCAGCCTTTTCATCGGGTACGATGAACAAATCTTCATTATCTTTTTTCATCAGGTACTTTTCCCTTGCATATTTTTCGATGGTTTGGGCGCTGTTTTTAAGCTGTCCAAGTTCCTGTTTTGTTTCGGAGATTTGTTTTGAAAGTTGTAATTCGCTTTCTTTCAATGCGTTGTACTTGCTTTTTTTGCTCATTACGGTGCCAATATCCTTTGGATCGAAAAATAACATCCACACCAGGAAAAATGAGCCGGCAAGCAGGTATTTATTCTTTAAAAAACCAAGCCGCCCCAGTCCACCGTTGGTGCGGAGTTTTGGAGCGGCTGTATTTTCTGAATTTTGTTCCAATACCTTTTTATTTTAAGCCAGGTGAATGGCTTATTTTCCAAATTTAATCTTTCCTTTTGGATAAATGCCGCTATCGGCCAGCATTTCTTCGATGCGGATAAGCTGGTTGTATTTAGCCATCCTGTCGGTACGGCTGGCCGAGCCTGTTTTTATCTGGCCGCAGTTAAGCGCCACGGCAAGGTCGGCAATAGTGGTATCTTCAGTTTCGCCGCTGCGGTGGCTCATAATGGTATTGTAGCCATTATTTTGCGCCATACTTACCGCATTGATGGTTTCGGTAATGGTGCCTATCTGGTTTACTTTTACCAGCAGGCCGTTACCAATACCTTCGTTGATACCTTTTTCCAAACGGGTAACATTGGTTACAAAAAGATCGTCGCCCACCAACTGGCATTTGCTGCCCACTGCATCGGTAAGCATTTTCCAGCCTTTCCAGTCATCTTCGGCCATGCCGTCTTCAATGGAGCAAATAGGGTATTGCTTTACCCAGCTTTCCCAGTATTTTACCAATTGCTCGCTGGTCATTTCTTTACCGCTGCTTTTATGGAAAACGTATTTTTTCTTTTTGGCATCCCACAGTTCGCTGTTGGCAGCGTCCATAGCTATTTGTATTTGTGAGCCGGTTTTGTAGCCTGCCGCCTGTATAGCGGTAAGTACGGTTTCAATAGCTTCTTCATTGCTCTGTATATTGGGGGCAAAGCCACCTTCATCACCCACATTAGTGCTAAAGCCTTTTTTCTTTAATACACTTTTTAGTGCATGAAATATATCAACACCCCATGCAAGGCCTTCGCTAAAAGTAGAGGCACCTACAGGCATTACCATAAATTCCTGGAAGTCGATTTTATTATCCGCATGTGCGCCACCGTTAAGAATGTTCATCATGGGGATAGGTAGTATTTTGGCATTGGTGCCGCCAATGTAACGATACAGGGGGAGGTTGGCTTCAAGTGCAGCAGCTTTGGCTACAGCCATACTTACGGCTAATATGGCATTGGCACCCAGCTTACTTTTATTGGGGGTGCCGTCTAATTTCAGCATCATGGCGTCTATGCCGGTTTGGTCGGCTACATCCCAGCCCAGTAAGGCATCCGCAATAGTGGTATTTACATTTTTTACGGCTTTGAGTACACTTTTGCCACCATATAATTTTTTGTTTCCATCCCGTAATTCAACCGCCTCATGTATACCGGTGCTGGCACCACTGGGTACAGCAGCCCTGCCTAATTTCTCGGTTTCAGTAAGTATATCAACTTCTATGGTAGGGTTTCCACGACTGTCTAAAATCTGGCGGGCAAAGATGGAGGCGATGTAGCTCATTTTAGTATGTTTTGTTTGGTTTAAAAATGCTGATTGCAAAGAAACAAAATACGGGTTACGATGCAAACAGCCGAAGCGGTTATTTTTTGAAAGTATTTTAAAAATTGTGATGGTTTATTGTACAGTACTGGTTAACTGGCGAAATACAGCTTCGAGGCTGTGGCCACTGCTTTGGAGGGAAACAATATTGAGGTTGTTATCAATAGCAAGTTGCAGAATTTGTTTTTTGAGTACATCTGCATCGGGTGCCGTAATGCTAAAGCTGTTGTCCGATAAGGCTGTTACAGTGCCGAGTGATGCCAGCACAACAGTGTTGATGCTTTCTTTAAATTCAACGGTTACCTGCTGTTGTGCAAGGCTTTTTTGTTGTAGTTCCTGCAGGTTGCTGTCGGCCACAATATTACCCCGGTTGATGATGATAACCCTTTCGCAAAGTGCTTCTACCTCCTGCAGGATATGCGATGAAAATAAAATGGTTTTGCTTTTGCCCAGTTGCTTAATCACCTCCCGTATTTCGATAATCTGGTTGGGGTCGAGGCCAGAGGTAGGCTCGTCCAGTATCAGCACTTCGGGGTTGTGTATTAAGGCTGCGGCTATGCCTACACGCTGCTTGTATCCCTTGCTGAGTTGTGCTATTTTTTTATTCGCCTCTGGTTTCAGGCCTACAGTAACAATCACTTCTTCTACCCTTTTTTTGCTATCTTTTACGTGGTGTATGCCCGCCATAAAACTTAAGTATTCCCTTACGTACATATCATAGTACAGTGGATTTGCTTCGGGCAGGTAGCCGGTTTTTTTCTTGGTGCTAAGCCCGTTAACGGTTACTGTTTCGCCACAAACAAGGGCCTGTCCGCCATCCTGCTCCAGGTAGCCTGTAATCATTTTCATGGTGGTGCTTTTACCGGCACCATTGGGCCCAAGGAAACCCACAATTTCGCCTTTGGCGATAGAAAAAGAAATATTATTTACTGCTGTTTGTGTGCCGTAAATTTTGGTAAGGTTGGTAACGGTGATTGACATACCTGATTTTAGAACGTAAAAATAAAAAACGCCAGGCATTTGCCTGACGTGTATGTGTTGTATTTAATTATTTCCTGTCCTGTTCATTGCCGGCATTATTTCCCCTGGGTGGGCGGGGGGGCCTGTTTTGCTGCGGTCTTTGCTGGTTTCGCTGCTGGTTGTTGCCTCCGGGTTGTTGGTTCCTGTTATCCTGCCGTTGCTGCTGCGGCCTGTTTTGCTGCGGTCTTTGCTGGTTGCGGTTTTGTGGGTTGTTGCTGCGGTTTTGTGGGCCCCTTTCCTCTCCCTGGCGTTGTCCAGGCTTGGCTCCACGGTCGTTTTCACGCCTCCTGCGACTGGTTTTTTCGAGGCTTCTAAGGCTTATCTGACCTACCACATCAGCATATACCGGCTCTGCTTCTACAGTTTTTTTATTCACTACTTCCACGGGCTCCAGTTCGTCGGGGCGTATGCCCTGGCGGTTGAGTGATTTTATTTTTCGTACCCTTTCAATAGTGAGCGGATACTGGCGGGTGCTATCGGGGAGGGTGTACCACATCAGGTTGCGGAAAATATCTTTTTTTACTAAAAAGGCATTGCCTTTGGCTATTTCGAGCACATCGCAATCTTCGGGAAAATGTTGCAAAGCATCTAGGTAAGTATCCAATTCAAAATTGAGGCAGCATTTAAGCCTGCCGCACTGGCCACTAAGTTTGGCCTGGTTAATACTAAGGTTTTGATAACGGGCGGCGGTGGTATTTACACTTTTAAAATCGGTGAGCCATGTGCTGCAGCAGAGTTCTCTGCCGCAACTGCCAATGCCGCCTACTTTGCCGGCTTCCTGCCGGGCACCTATCTGGCGCATTTCTACCTTTACTTTAAATTCAGCGGCATATACTTTTATAAGTTCCCTAAAGTCAACCCTGTCGTCGGCAATATAAAAGAAGGTGGCTTTACGTCCATCGGCCTGTATTTCCACTTCGGCTACCTTCATATTCAGGTTAAGCTGCTTTGCAATGGCACGGCTGCGTATCATCACTTCTTTTTCCCTTGCTTTTGATTCCTGCAATTTGGAAAAGTCGTATTCATTGGCACGGCGCAGTACTTTTTTCAGGTTCGGGTCATCTTCTTTTATATTATTTTTTTTGATTTGCAGGCGCACCAGTTCGCCGGTAAGGTTTACGTTGCCTACATCAAAGCCACTTACGCCTTCCACCGCCACAGCATCGCCTTTTTCAAAGAATAGTTTGGTGGTATTGCGAAAGTAGTCTTTGCGGCTGCCGTTGTTAAAACTCACTTCTATTACCTGGCAGGCACTTTCGGTATCGCAAATAGGGAGGTTTTTCAACCAGTCGTACACATTCATCCGGTTGCAACTGCCGCTGGCACAACTGCCGTGGCTTTTACATCCTCCCGGTGCACCGGTACCACAATTTCCACAAGCCATGTATAATGGTTAAAATGATAATTAAATAATGGATAATAACCGTACAGTTAGCAATAATCAGCTTGCTGTTACAGTACATCGGTATAAAAACAATAGAGGAAGTGGTGTAGGACTGGCATTAGTTACACACTGCTAAATCAATTATATTATTATGCGGAGTAGTGATCCGAAAAAATAATGCTGATATATGAATGCCGTACATGTACCCCTATTTATAAAGGAAGATACAAAGCCGTTAAAAATTGTTGACAAAGCCGGTTACATATTAAATAGTAATGGCAAACAACAAAATGTAACTGTTGCCTGTATGCAGCCCTTCAAAACTTCTTCCTCAGTTGGTCAAAATTAGGGAATTGTTATTAATAATGTGGTGCAGCTTAATGGTAAGGGCATGAAAGAGCATTTTAGCATTAGCATTACGTTCAATAAAATAGGTGGCTTTGTCTAACTCATGAATAATGGCTTCCTGCTGGTATATACTGCAGAGTTTGTTTAGCCTAAGGGCAAAGTCGGTTTCTGTTTCAATAGCCGCAGGTTGTGATTTGTCGCTATCTATCAGTTGCAGTTTTATGGCCTGCTGCATAAGATGTATAAAGTATTGTACAAACTGTTTTTGATTTTCCCGGCCCGATTTCGCAATGTCTTCTACCCATTTTAGTTGTGCCTGCAGGTTTTTACGGGCAATACTGTTTAGCCATTCCCTAAGTACTGCCTGCCAGTCGTTTTCGGCATGTTGCAGTAATTGCAGGGCCTGGTGATAATTGCCTTCGCAAATGGCGGCAATCTGCCGGGCTTTTTCTGCCGGGGCACCGGCTCTTAATTCTAATGCAGCTTCTACTTCTACATTTGACAGGCGGGGAATACGTACTAATTGTGTACGGGAAAGTATAGTGGGTAGTATTTGTGCCTCTTCTTTAGCTACCAGGATGAAAAGCGTATCGGGTGGGGGCTCCTCAATAAGCTTAAGCAGTTTGTTGCCGCTTTTGCCCAGGTACTCCGGCATCCACATAATGAGTATTTTGTAGCCGCTTTCAAAGCTTTTGAGGTTCATTTTACGGATAATATCATTGCACTCTTCGGCGGTGATATTTCCCTGTTTATTTTCGGCTTTTATAAATTGCAGCCAGTCGAACACATCGCCATAAGTATAAGTGCTTACGAAACTGCGCCATTCTTGTATAAAATCTGCCGCTATGGGTTTTTCTCCAGTTTTTTTTGTGATTACCGGGTAAGAAAAATGGATATCCGGGTGTATCAACTGGCTGGCTTTGTGGCAGGCCGGGCAGTTGCCGCAGGCATCGGTAAGTGGTACTGCTATAGTACTGGCCGGCTCTGGCGCTTCAAACAGTGATGGTGCAGCCGGGGCTTGTTCTGCTCTTGTTTTTTCGCAAACTAAATATTGCGCCAGGGCTATGGCTAATGGTAAGGCCCCGGTACCATCATTACCCAAAAAAAGCAGGGCATGACCCAGGCGGTTTTCCTGTACCAGTTGTACCAGTTGCTTTTTAATATTTTTTTGACCGATGATTTTTTCGAATTGCATGCATGGCAAAGTAAATGAAAAATGCCATCTGCATGATCAGTGCAAATGGCATTTAGCTGTAAATAGCTGTTGTATTATAATTTGGATACTATTTCATCGCTCAGCGGTTCTACCCTGCTTTCAAAATAGTACAGCATTTTCCCGTTCTCATCCAGCAAAAATTTATTGAAATTCCATTTTATTTCGGCATCCAGTACACCGTTTTCCGATTTGTGGCATAGCCATGTATAAATGGGTGCTGCATCGCTGCCTTTTACCGAAATTTTGGCGGCCATAGGGAAGCTGACACCGTAATTTTTTTTGCAAAATTCTTTGATAGTGGCATTACTGCCCGGCTCCTGGCCACCAAAGTTATTGGCCGGAAAACCCACTATCACCAGTTTATCCTTATTCTGCTCATATAATTTTTGCAGACCCTCATACTGGCGGGTGTAGCCACACTCCGAGGCCGTATTTACAACCAGTATTTTTTTGCCTTTAAAATCGGCAAAGTTGATGGTGCCGCCATCCAGTGCTTCTACAGTAAACTGGTGAATGCTGGAGGCAGCCGTAGTTGCGGCCGCAGGCGCTGTTGCGTTGCCCGGGGTCGCATTGGTATCGCCTGAAGTATTGGCTGCACAGGAAAATAAGGCAGCAGCGGTAATCAATATTTTATTCATGCTTTTTTTTGTATCAACGATTTGCAGGTCATTTTGTTTACGGTTTTTCATAACAACCTATATCGGGTTTACCATCGGTACGCTGGCGATTGTCCAGGTCCAGGCTTAGTGCGGTAATGGGGTTGCCCTTATCAACACCTGGCGCATTGGCCGCTAATGAAGTTCTAAAATCAAAAAATCTTTTAGAAGCATCTATACTGTCAAAGGCCGGGTATTGATTTTGAATGGAGTTAGTAAACTGTGCATTTGCAGGTATTGTTTCGGCTTTATACAGGCAGTGGTCAAACTGTACCGTAAATGCATCGCTGCCCTGCCGTTTTATATCAATTTCATTTTTTACAATACCACCCTCGCCCCAAAAAATACAGTTGGTAAATGTGGCATTTAAACCTGTGGTAACCATCGATCCGTTTATTTCTGCAAAATTGGTAGCGCTGAGTACGGGTTTTTGATGTGGGATATAAGTAGGGTAGGATGCTACAGTGCAATGCGTAAATGCATATGCGCCGCCCAGTAAAATATTGATATTATTGCCGCAATTGCTTATAAGATTGTTTTCGGCATACACGGTGGTGTTTACACAAATAATACCGGCATCGTAAGCATTGTCAATTACTGACTGCGCCAGGATGAGTTTGGGGTTCAAATTATCCGGGGCACCCTGTACGGCAAGCGCCTGGTAAGCATTTTTTACGGTGGCAAACTGCACTACATTGTTTTTACTGGTTTGCCGAAAATAAATACCGGGCCAGCTTGCCGGAAAATCCCGGTAATAGTCATCCAGCCTGTCGCCGGTGAATGTTACCGGCTCTTCAAATGTGCCGTTAACGATAAGGGTTCCATCTACCAGTACGGGTGCACTGGCATTACAATAAATTTTGCAGCCGGGGTTAATGGTAAGTGTAATACCGGTATCTATTTGTATACCACCGAGTATTACATAGGGTAAGTCGTTTACCCAGGTGGTATTGCTTTCAATAACTTTATTACGTAAAAAATGAGCATTTTGTCCAAATGCTTCTAACTGCACATAACGGGTGTTGCCATTGTAGGTTATTTCAATACTATCTCTCACAATAAATGGAAGGGCAGCAGCAGTGGGGTTAATGTTTACCGTTACAAAAACATAGATGCTGTCGTTGGCGGCAACCTCAATATCATTTACCTGCCGGGCAGCAATACCATTAACATTAATGTTGTATTCCGATGCAGCGCCACCCATGAGTTTTACGGTATTGATGAGCAGCTTGCGGTTGTTGGCATTATTGATTTTAAAGGCTTGCGTAATGGAGCCAATGCTGGCAAAAACCGTATCGTATTTTAAAGTGTCGGCACTTAATACAAGCCTTGCATCTGGCGAAGTGATAAAGCTGTCTTTTTTGCAGGAACAGAATAACATACCAATACTGCAGAGTAGTACAATAAACCGGTTAAATGATGCAGCCTGCTGCTTAATGAATAGGGGCATAATCAAAAGTAACTGAATTTTGGTTGTGCTGGTTGTGGGTTAAAGTGTAGCTATTGTAAGTGTGGCAATGCTCAGTTTTGTATCTTTTGCCTGCATCAAGGCAGCGCCGCCAGCTTCAAGAGTGGCACCTGTGGTAATCACATCATCTACCAGCAGCAGGTGTTTGCCGCAAAGCGCTTCGCTGTCTCTTACAATAAAACTGTCTGCTACATTCTCCCATCTTTCTGTACGGTGTTTTTTTGTTTGTGTATCGGTGTACCTGCGGCGTATAAGGTTATTGTTGATGATTGGTATACGCAATACAGCAGATATGCCCTGGCAAATGATTGCTGCCTGATTGTAGCCCCTTTTTTTTTCTTTTTCCGGGTAAAGCGGTAGTGGAATTAATGCATCAATTTGCTGAAAGCGATGACTTACCGATAAGGTTTTGCCCAGCAATTCGCCAAGGTAAATGCCAATGCTGGTATTGCCCTTGTATTTAAGCTGGTGTACAAGGTGCTGCATTAAAGAAGTTTTTTCAAAATAAAACTGGCTGTGAGCAGCCGCTATGGGCAGGCGGCCCCCAAAAATTTTTTCTACCGGGTTGCCCTCATGCATGGCGTAATGTGTATAGGGGAGTGCCGTCATGCATTTGGCGCAAAGTTGATTGTCTTTTGAGAGTAAATCGCTGCCACAACCGGTGCATATATGCGGATAAAGCAGGTGAAAAAAGCTGTCGTAAATTTTTTTAACGGTTTGCATAGAGCGTAAAATATATGGTGAATTTACATTCAAAACCGGTTAAAATAAATACCTGTACAGTTCTTCTACTTTTGCCAGTGCTACTACTTCAATGTTGTGCTTGTTCATGGCTTTGTTGCCAGGCTGATTGCGGGCAAGGTTGTATTTGCTTACAATTATTTTTTCGAAGCCTAATTTTTCAGCCTCGGCAATACGCTGCTCAATACGGTTTACGGCTCGTATTTCGCCACTCAGGCCAACTTCTCCGGCAAAGCAGTAGTGCTGGTTGATAGGAGCATCTTCGTAGCTGCTTAGCAGCGCTGCTACTATGGCCAGGTCTATTGATGGGTCTTCTACCTTTAAGCCCCCTGCAATGTTTACAAATACATCTTTTACACCAAAATGAAATCCGCCTCTTTTTTCCAATACAGCCAGTAATAGCTGCAGCCTTCTTAAATCGAAACCGGATACTGTACGCTGCGGTGTGCCGTATACGCTTTGTGTTACCAGCGCCTGTCCTTCCACCAGTAAAGGTCGTATGCCTTCAATAGTGGCTGCAATAGCAATACCGCTCAGCGCTTCTTCTTTTTGAGTAATTAATATTTCCGAAGGGTTATTTACGGGCCTCATGCCAGCACTGGTCATTTCGTAGATGCCTAATTCCGCAGTGGAACCAAAGCGGTTTTTTAAAGTTCGTAAAATGCGGTAGGTATAATGCCGGTCGCCCTCAAATTGTAAAACAGTATCTACCATGTGTTCCAGTATTTTCGGGCCGGCTATGCCGCCATCCTTGGTAATATGGCCAATTAAAAAAACAGGGGTGTTTGTTTCTTTGGCATATCGTTGCAGTTCGGCAGTACATTCTCTTATCTGGCTGATGCTGCCGGCACTACTTTCCACGTATGGCGATTGTAAGGTTTGTATAGAGTCTACAATTACCAGTTGTGGTTTTAGTTTTTTTATTTCCTGAAAGATGGTTTGGGTGTTTGTTGCTGTAAGCAAATAAAAATTGTCGTTGGCAATACCAATACGGTCGGCACGCATTTTTATTTGCTGTTCGCTTTCTTCGCCACTGATGTAAAGTGTTGTAAGGTTAGTTTGCTGCAGGCCGGTTTGTAAAAAAAGAGTTGATTTGCCAATACCTGGCTCACCGGCTACAAGTACTATTGCGCCGGGCACAATGCCACCGCCCAGCACACGGTTTATTTCAGCATCTGTTGTAACCATTCTTTCTTCTGCAGCACTGCTCACCCTGCTGATGGCAATTGTTTTTATTTTTTCGGTGCCGGCATAGCTTTTCCAGTTTTCTTTTTCTCCTTTATCACTGCCTTTAATGAGTATTTCTTCTACAAATGTGTTCCAACTGTTACAATTGGGGCATTTGCCCGTCCATTTTGCAGTTTCGTAGCCACAGTTTTGACAAAAGAAGGCAGACTTTGTTTTACTCATGCTGTAAATGTATAGCGTAAAATGCAGAGGTTGTTGATGATGCTATCCGGGGGTTTAAATTTTTTTGAACTGTATAGCAGCAAATGGACTTATTGAAAACTATTAATGCTAAGAGAGGTGCCTGCCTGGAGGAGAATAATATAAGCTAACAAAATTTTTAAAAGTAAAAGGGTCGGCATTTCTGCTGACCCTTTGTACTTACTAACCCATTAAATTCTACTGCTAAAGTACAAATTGACCTCAATTAAAAAAATAAATTTTTGTTGGTGTTGATAAGTTTTGGCAATAATACCATCTATGCAGACTGATTATTTTTTAAGTGTAACTAAATGTAAATCATATTAATACGTACATAAAATCATACATATTACGGATGCAGGCATAATTTTTTTATGCACAGGCTTTATAAAATTAATTTGGTTTATATTGTAAACTACTTTACGTTTGTGTCACAATTTAATTGCGTTATGAAATTTTGGGCTGTTTTATTTTTAGTTTTTTATGTGGCTGATGCTGGCGCACAGGTAAAAATTTTTGGTCGTGTTACGGATAATAAAAACAGGCCGCTTGCAGCAGTAAGCGTACAGTTGAAAGACACATATGATGGTGCAACAACAGACTCTTTGGGTAACTATTCCTTTGAAACCGGTGAAACAGGTAACCAACTATTAGAGGTAAGTGCCTCGGGTTATTTACCCTTTACGCAGCCATTACTCATTGGCAGTGTATCCTTGCAGCAAAATATTAGTTTGAAAGAGCAAATCACAGAATTGAAAGCTGTAATTATCTCTGCCGGCTCATTTGAAGCCAGCGATAAAAATAAGGGTGCAGTGCTTAGTTCGCTTGATATTGTAACCACTCCAAGTGCCAATGCGGATATTACAGCAGCATTTAAAACATTGCCCGGTACGCAGCAGGTTGGCGAAAGCGAGGGACTATTTGTTAGGGGTGGCGCTGCTACTGAAAGTAAAATATTTATTGATGGCCAGTTGGTCAACAACTTTTTTTTCAGCAGTACCCCCGGTATAGCTACAAGAGGTCGTTTTAATCCATTTTTATTTAAGGGTACTATCTTTAGCACGGGCGGCTATTCTGCCTTGTATGGCCAGGCGCTTTCATCAGCATTGGTGCTGGAAAGTGTTGATTTGCCGGAAAGGTCGCAGGCCGATTTGGGTATTTCTGTAGTTGGTATCAGTGGTGGCATACAGCAGTTGGCCAAAAATAAAAAATCATCCTGGGGCATTTCCTATAACCATACCAACCTGTGGCTGGGTTTTAAGGTAAATAAACTAAAGCAGGACTTTTTTAATGTTCCGGTGAATAACCAGGTGGATGCCAACTTCAGGATTAAAACCAAAAAGGGCGGGATGATAAAATACTACCTGTATGTAAGCAACAATAAAACCGGTTTCCGCACACAGGATATTGATTCGGCAATCATTAAAAGTTCATTCGACCTAAAAAACTTGAATACCTACCAAAACCTGAGCTGGAAAGAATGGCTGGGTAATGGCTGGCGTATAAATGCTGGTGCCAGCTTTAGCACCAATAAAGATGATATAGCAGGTGAAACACAGGATGCAGACAATAAAAAAATAATTATCACCAACCCGTCATTTTTTGCTTTTAAAAACTTTAACCTCCTCACCACCGGCAAATATGCACAGGCAAGGGTAGTGCTGGAGAAAAAATTTGGCGGGCTCAATACCCTCCGCTTTGGCAGCGATTATTTTTATAGCAATGAAAAAACGGATTATACCCTGTATACCGGCAACACCTATACGGAAAATGTGCAGGATAAGCTGTATGCCGGCTTTGCCGAAACAGATATCTACATTACCAACAGTCTTGCAGCTAAAGCAGGTGCCCGTGCTGAACATTCGGCCTTAATGAACAGGTGGAATATGGCGCCAAGGCTGTCATTAGCGTATAAGCTTGCCGGTAATAGCCAGGCTTCTTTTGCATACGGCGTTTTTTATCAAAACCCCGAACGCAGGCTGCTGCCAGTAGCAACAGCGGTTGGGTTTTCTAAAGCCACACATTATATTTTGCAATACCTGAAGCAAACAAAAGATTATACGCTAAGGGCCGAAGCATTTTATAAAAACTATGATAACCTGTACAAAACGGCAATAAACAATAATGGCCGTGAAGTGGCTGCCTCCAACTCAGGATATGGCTATGCAAAGGGAATTGAATTGTTTTGGCGGGATAAGAAAACCCTAAAAAATGTAGATTACTGGCTATCCTATTCGTTTTTAGATACAAAAAGAGATCACTTGAATTTCCCGGCAAGCATCCAGCCTTCATTTGCCGCCAGCCATACGGCATCCCTTGTGTTCAAACGCTTTGTTTTACCTTGGAAAACCGGCTTTAACCTTAGTTACACCTTTGCCACCGGCAGACCCTATTACCGTATTGCCTATAATGAGGCCGACAGTAAATTTGAAATTACCGACAGGGGTAATACTATTGCATTTAACAGTATGAGTTTTAGTATAAATTACCTGCCCAACCTCGGCAAAACAAACCCCAAAGCATTTGCAGTGTGGGTGTTGGGCATCAATAATGTGCTTGGGCAAAAACAAGTGTTTACTTATAATTATAACAACGATGGCAGCCGCAAAGAAGCAGTAACACCACCAAGCCTGCGCTTTGTATTTGTTGGCTGCTTTTTAAGTTTTGGGATTGACCGTACACAGGATATCATCAACAACAACCTTTAAAAAGCTTTTTTTTCCAACAACTAAATATTTTACAACATGAAAAAACTAACAGTACTCTTCTTCTCTTTTTGCATTACTGTTGCGGCATTTGCCCAAAGTGAAAAGTATGTAGCCGCCATGAAAAAAAATTTGGCTGCTGTGGATAGCAGCTTTCGCAGCCCGGCAGCCCTGCTTACACTGGCCAACAGTTTTGAACGCATTGCCACCACCGAAAAAACAGAATGGCTTCCATTTTATTATGCGGCTTTTTGCCAGGTAAATGCCGGTTTTATGGAGCAGGATAAAACTAAAGTGGATGCTATTGCTGATAAAGCGAATGAGTTAATAGCCCAGGCCGATGCCCTATCGCCAAACAATTCAGAAATTTCCTGTATTAAAAGTTTAATAGCAAGTTGCTACCTGATGGTAAACCCCATGCAACGCTGGACAGAGTACGGCCAGGAAAGCTTGAGTAATATGGAAGATGCACAGAAGCTGGATCCATCCAACCCAAGACCCTATTATCTTAGAGGGCAAAGCCTGAAATATACCCCGGAGCAATTTGGCGGCGGATGTAAAATGGCAAAACCGCATTTGCAAAAAGCTATTGAAAAATATGATGCTTTTAAACCGGCAAGCGAACTGCATCCTACATGGGGCAGGATGCAGGCAGAGTTTATGCTGGCTGAGTGTAAGTAATATATGCCTGAAGTATAGCCATGATTTTTCTTTTGGTATATTAAACACTCCAATTATGGAAAAAGATAACCTCTCCGAAAAGGAAAGCCTGGCACTCATTAGCCAGATGATTCAAAAAGCCAAAAACAGTTACCACGATAGTGGTACCGGCCCCATATTATGGGGCACTGTTATTACTATATGCAGCCTGGTTACCTACGCACAAATAACCTATGGTTTTAAGTTGCCTTTTGATATCTGGCTGCTTACCCTGGTCGCCATTGTGCCGCAAATATTTATTGTAAGCCGGGAAAAAAAGAGGAGTAAAGTACGCCCATACGATCAAACGGTGATGGATTATGTATGGCTGTGTTTTGGTATTTCAATTTTTTTACTCGTATTCATCAATAATAATATTTGCAGTAAGCTGGCACCAGTATTTAAAACATATATCGAAGTAAAAGGTACCCGACCGGAGTTTAACTACAGCAGTTTTTCAACCTCTTTCTTTTTGTTGCTGTATGGCATACCCACCATTATTACCGGCGGCTGCCGTAAGTTGCGGCCCATGCTGTATGGAGGTATACTTTGCTGGATATGCTGTATCATTTCGGTATATACAAAATCTGATGTGGATATGCTGTTAACCGCCATTGCTGCCACAGCCGCATGGCTGGTACCGGGTTTAATTATCCGGCACAGGAACAAAAAAAGAGCTGCCGCCGATGTTTAAAGAACTTGATCCAATATTACACTCACAGTTACGCTTAGCCGTAATCAGTTTGCTCATCAGTGTAAGGGAGGCAGAGTTTACCTTTTTAAAAGAAAAAACAAACGCTACTGCCGGCAACCTGAGTGTGCAAATTAATAAACTCAAAGAGGCCGGGTATATTGATGTAATCAAGCAGTTCAACAATAATTATCCGCAAACCATTTGTAAAATTACCCCAACCGGTATTGCCGCTTTTGAAGTATATGTGCAGGCGCTGCAATCGTACATGAACCCAAACGGGCAATAAAAAACCCTTCCGGAAAAGGAAGGGTTGCTTGTATTGTGCCTGGTTTGTAAAATGAGTTTACATTATTTCCATACCAAAAAGCTGGTATTATATTGCCTGTTGGCTACCGTAAGGGTAATGCTGTAATTACCTTCGGCAAGTTCGTTAAAATGATTAACCTGGATTTTATTTTTACCGGTACTTAATTGTTCCTCCTGCTGCAATACTAATTTTCCATTGGCATCAAATACCTGTACCAGGGCTTTGCCCTCTTTTGCCGTTGCAAAAAGTAACTGGGCATTGCCCGTTGCTGCATCGGGTAATAAGATTAGCCCCTTCCGACTGCCGCCAAGGTTATAATTTTCGCTTCGTTTGCCATTATCTGTGGCAAAACTGTTTGCGCTTATAAAAAAGAGAACTGTAATACTGATGATAAACTGCTTCATGGTACGTAACATTTTAATGTAAAATATTTGAGTGTACATTGCCGGATGGCAATGGCGGTATTACACAGTACACTGGAGCAAATTGGTTAATCCGGAAACTGGAAAGGAGTAAATGCTTGTTTTTCGGTGGGAATTGGTACGAATTGAAAACAAATGTAAGCGCAAAAAAAATAACTGCCGAATAATTTTGTAAAAAATTTAGGTACTGTAAAGCTTAATTTGAACAATCCGGAGCCTTGCCCGTTTTACCTTTACGGTAATACATGATATGATACCTGTAATTAATGTTCGTAATCTTTACAAAAGTTATAAAGGCTTCCAGGCTGTAAATAACCTTTCTTTTACTGTAAATAAAGGAGATGTTTATGGTTTTTTGGGACAAAATGGTGCTGGTAAATCCACCACCATCAGGATGTTGCTCACACTCATAGCACCCACTGCCGGCGAAATAGTACTGTTTGATAAAAAGTTGCAAACGCACCGTGCCGATATACTGCGAAATGTAGGCGCTGTAATTGAAAAGCCCGACCTGTACAAATACCTCTCTGCTTACGACAACCTCTCCATCTTTGCCAAAATGAGCGGCATCGCAGCAACCCATAAAGCGCTGATGGAACAACTTAATATGGTGGGGCTGGCCGACAGGGCAAAAGATAAGGTGGCGGCTTACAGCCTCGGCATGAAACAGCGTTTAGGCATTGCCGTTGCCCTGGTACATAACCCGGCGCTGGTTATATTAGATGAGCCAACCAACGGCCTCGATCCGCAGGGTATTGCGGATATGCGCCAGTTGATAGTACGCCTCAGTAAAGAGGCAGGCAAAACGGTTTTAATTTCTTCGCACCTGCTCAGCGAAGTAGAAATGATTGCCACCCGGATGATGGTTATTCACAAGGGCAAAAAAGTGGTGGAAGGTGAAGTAAGCGAACTGCTCGACCCTGCCCATACCCTGGTAGAAATAGCAACCACCAATGATGCAGCGGCCAAAACAAAAATCAGCCAAACGCCCTGGGGCAGCTACCTGCAGCCGCATAATGGTTTGCAACTGATGATGAATAAAACTGAAGTGCCTGCCTTAATACAGGCGCTGGTGGCGATGGATATCCCGTTACTTTCTGTGAACTCCAGCCACTCCCTCGAAAATTATTTTTTATCACTCACTTCATCTGCTGCCCATGTGGACATTGCTGCAAATTGAACTCTTTAAAATATCCCGCCGGCCCCGTACCTACATAGCTTTTGCAGCAATTGCAGCTATCGTATTTATTTTTCAGTTTGCCTTTAAGGCCGATGGTGAAAGTTATATGAACCTGATGCTGCAAAGTGTAAAAGATAGCTTTGAGCTGGAAAAAATGAAAGCCATTAATGGCTACTTCATGTGCTATATTATTTTAAATACCCTGCTTATACAGGTACCCATACTTGTGGCATTGATAGCGGCCGATGCCATTTCGGGCGAAGCCAATATGGGCACCTTACGATTACTGGCCACCAAGCCGGTTAGCCGCACCCAAATTATAGTAGTGAAATTTACTGCCGCTTTTATTTTTACCCTCGTGCTGCTGCTGTGGATGGCCATTACGGCTTTGTTCCTGAGTATGCTCATTTTTGGTGTGGATGATATGCTGATATTCAGGGTAAAAGGCGAACAGTCCGAAATACTGCAAATCACTAAGGATGATGTTTTGTGGCGCTACTGTGCTGCATTTGCTTATGCCACTGTAGCGCTTACGGTAATAGCTGCATTGTCGTTATTGCTGTCTGTTTTTGCCGAAAATTCCATCGGCCCTATTATTGCAACGGTATGTATTGTTATTGTGTGTACCATCATCTCCAATATCAATGTGCCTGTTATCGATCGTAATGTAAAGCCCTTCCTTTTTACCTCTTACCTCGTAGGCTGGAAAGGTTTTTTTTATATCGCCACCACACCCGACGGGCAGCCCATAAAAGGCAGTATTGAAAACTGGCCGGCCATTTTAAAAAGTCTTTGGATATTAATTGGTCATATTGTAGTTATAGTATCCATTTCAGTTATGGCTTTCAGGAAAAAAGATATTCTGTCCTAAATAAAATGATATGAAGAAATATGTATTGTGCTGTAGTGTTTTTTTGGCAACTGCCTATACCCATGCACAGGACGCCGCTGCATTACTGCAAAAGGTAAAAGCAAAAATTGAACTGGTAAACGATTATGAAGCAAGCGGCAACATGAAAACTAATGTAAGCTTTTTAAAAGTGCCCGAAGCACAGGTTAAAGTATATTTTAAAAAGCCATCGAGGTTAAAGATTAAAAACGAAAAAGGTATTTCGTTTGTACCCAAAGGTGCAATGAGTATCAGCCTTAATAATATTGTGGCAGGTAATCAGTATAGTGTTATAGATGCTGGAGCAGATAAAATTGGAAATACCACTGTAAGGGTAATTAAACTGCTGCCCAACGATGATAATGCCGAAGTGGTGCTTTCTACTTTATACATTGATGCCACCAATGAAGTAATACTTAAGGCTAAAACCACCACAAGGGAAAGCGGAAGTTTTCAGTTGGAAATGAGTTATGGTAAATACATCAGCTATGGCCTGCCGGATAAAGTGATATTCACTTTTAATACCAAAGATTACAAACTGCCCAAAGGCGTAACATTTGATTTTGATGATGGCGAGGCGGCGAAGCAACCGGCAGGCACAGCATCAAACACAGGCCGGGCCGAAATTGTGTACTACAGCTATATCATCAATAAAGGCGTGGCCGATACTATTTTTAAATAAGCAGAACCTTATTCCGGCAACTCCGAAATTTTTTCATCCACCGCTCTTGCTAATACGGCAGCGCCCATCTTACGCATAGGGTTTTTGCGCTGGTCGCTGTATTCGGTTCGGTTGCGGATAATATCCACACAGCTAAATATAGCCTGCCTGAATGAAGCTTCATCGGCCTTGTTTTTACCGGCAATATCAAAAGCCACACCATGGTCGGGCGAAGTGCGTATGCCACCAAGGCCTGCAGTATAATTAACCCCCTCGCCATGTGCCAGCGATTTAAAAGGGATCAGCCCCTGGTCGTGATACATTGCTAACACACCGTCAAATTTTTCATGCTGGCCACGGGCAAAAAAAGCATCAGGTGAGTAAGGGCCAAAGCAAAAAATATCTTTGTGTTTGGCTTCCTTAACAGCAGGTTTAATTATGTCTTCTTCTTCTTTTCCAACAAGGCCGTCATCGCCGGCATGTGGGTTAAGGCCCAGTACGGCAATTTTTGGTTTATCAATACAAAAATCTTTTCTAAGTGAATGATGCATCACCTGCAGCTTGCTTATAATCGCCTCTTTGCTTAGGTGCTGGCTGATATCTTTAACAGCTACATGTTCGGTAAGCAGGCCCACCCTCATATTTTCGGCCACCATAAACATTAATACATCCTGCACCTGGAAGAGGTTTTTTAAGTATGGGGTATGACCGGTAAAATTAAATTCGGCCGATTGGGTGTTTTTTTTATGAATGGGTGCTGTTACAAGGCCGTCTATCTTCCCATCTTTAAGCGCCTGTGCTGCAGCCACAAGGCTGAGTACGGCATATTTTCCGCCAATATCATTGAGGGTGCCGGGGCTTACGGCCACTTCTTCTTCCCAGCAGTTATACAGGTTTACCTGCTTATGGTTTATCCTCGATAAATCTTTAACAGCCGAAAAATTAAAGTTTACCTCCGGTATAGCTTTACGGTAAAAATTGAGCACTTTATTATTGGCAAAAATTACCGGTGTACATATTTCAAGCAGGCGGCTGTCGCCCACGGTTTTTATAATCAACTCCAGCCCGATGCCGTTAATATCACCACAGGTAAGCCCAATTACAGGTTTGTTTTCAGTATGCATAGCAAGAAAAAAGTTTGGCTGTAAATGTACGATAATGTTTGGGAGTATGTTTTAAAATAAACCATTCAATGCCTGCTAAAAAAAGCATTATTTCATGCTTTGCAGAGGTATAAAAAATATGCCTAATTTCATTGGAATATGATGCAGTTAAAAAAATCACTTGGCCAGCATTTTTTAAAAGATGAAAACATCATCAGGAAAATTATTGATGTTGTAAAAGAAGAAGAATATACCCGGCTGCTCGAAGTTGGTCCGGGTGGCGGTGCACTTACAAAGCACCTGTTGCAACTGCCGTATGAACAGTTTAAGGCGGTAGAACTGGATGATGAAAAAGTAAGTTACCTGCTGCAAGCCTACCCCACTTTAAAAGATAACATTATTGCACAAAGTTTTTTGGATATTGATGCACCATTTAAAGATGCTTTTACGGTGATTGGTAATTTTCCATACAATATTTCTACACAAATTTTATTTAAGATACTCGACTGGAAAGAACAGGTGCCGGTGGTTATCGGAATGTTTCAAAAAGAAGTGGCCGAACGTGCCGCCAGTAAGGAAGGCAGTAAAGTATATGGCGTACTGAGTGTGCTGGTGCAGGCTTATTATGATGTGGAGTATTTGTTTGATGTACCGCCGGGCTGCTTTAACCCGCCACCTAAAGTAATGAGTGCCGTAATAAGGTTGCGTCGTAAAAATGAGGATTTGCCCCTAAAAAGTGAAAAAGCATTTAAGTTATTGGTAAAAACCGCCTTCAACCAGCGCCGCAAAACTTTGCGTAATGCCGTAAAAAGCCTTTTTATGCCCGATGTGCTGCAGGATGAACTGTTTAACAAAAGAGCCGAAGCCCTTAGTGTGGCGGATTTTGCTGCCCTCAGTTTTCGTATGCAGTAACAATAAAAACTAACAAGCGTTAATATTTAGCCGGCCTTAGTATTTTTGTGTTGATTGCCTGCCGCAGTATACTGCCATGCGCCGGAAAAAACGTAACATACTTTTATGAATCCTTCTCCCCGTCATACCATACGCATCATTACAGCAGCCAGTTTATTTGATGGCCATGATGCCGCCATAAATATTATGCGGCGCATCATGCAGGCTAAAGGTGCAGAGGTAATACACCTGGGCCACAACCGCAGTGTACAGGAAATTGTAGAAGCGGCTATCGAGGAGGATGTGCAGGCCATTGCCATTACCAGCTACCAGGGTGGGCACCTGGAATTTTTTAAGTACATGAAAGATTTGCTGGATAAAAGCGGCTGCAGTCATATCAAAATTTTTGGTGGTGGCGGTGGTACTATATTGCCTGATGAAATTGAAACACTGCATCGCTATGGCATAGCCCGTATTTACAGCCCGGATGATGGCCGCCACATGGGCCTCGAAGGTATGATTGATGATGTGATACAACAGGCCGAAACAGTACATCTTGATGCAGATATGCTGCCACAATGGAATAGCGTGCCACTATTAAACGAATTAAAAGATATACGCCTGGTTGCAAGAGCGATTACGCTGGCTGAAAACGGGTACGACTATACGCCTTTTCAGCAAATGCTGCTGCAGGCTTCCGGGGCAGTCACAGCAAATAAAATACCGGTGCTGGGTATTACCGGTACAGGCGGTGCCGGTAAATCGTCCGTAACCGACGAAATTGTACGGCGGTTTTTAAAAAATTATCCCGATAAAACCATTGCCGTAATTTCGGTTGACCCTTCTAAAAAGAAAAGTGGCGGTGCACTGCTTGGCGACAGGATCAGGATGAATGCCGTATCCTCGCCACGGGTGTATATGCGTAGCCTCGCCACAAGGGAAAGTAGTAAAGCATTGAGCCGGTATGTACAGCAGGCAATAGATATATGCAAAGCGGCAGGGTACGATTTTATTATCCTCGAAAGTGCAGGCACAGGCCAAAGTGATGTGTCAATCCTCGATTATGTGGATATCAGCATGTACGTGATGACACCGGAGTATGGCGCTGCATCGCAACTTGAAAAGATAAATATGCTCGACTATGCCCACCTGGTGTGCATCAATAAATTTGATAAAGCCGGTGCCCTGGATGCCCTGCATGATGTACGTAAACAGTACAAACGCAACCACGGTTTATGGACAGCAAAAGATGATGAGCTACCGGTAACAGGTACCATTGCAGCCCAGTTTAATGATGCCGGCATTAATGAACTTTTTGAACGGCTGATGCAAATTGTGGCTGAAAAATATAAACTGCAATTTGATGCCGGGGTAGTGCAACATCCGCATATAAAAGATACCAGCAGCAATACCAATATTATTCCGCCCGGGCGTTCCCGCTACCTTGCCGAAATAACCGATGCTGTACAACAGTACAACCAGCAGACCACTGAGCAAGCCGCCATAGCTACACAACTGTATCAACTGGATGGTGTAATTAAAATAATACAACAGCAAAATGCCGCAGGTCAAACGGCGAGCCAAACTATTGCTGTCATTTTACAGCAGCAGTACGATAATTATGCTGCAAAACTGCATCCCGATAACCTGGCACTTATAACGCAATGGCATGCACTAACGGAAAAGTATAGCCGGGATGTATTTGAATACGAAGTAAGGGGCAAAACAATACAACAGCCCTTAACCGCTACCAGTCTTAGTGGCACAAAAATTCCCAAAGTGGCGCTGCCGGCTTTTAAAGACTGGGGCGATATACTCAGCTGGCAGTTGCAGGAAAATGTGCCCGGCGCATTTCCTTTTACCGCAGGAGTATTTCCTTTAAAACGGGAAGGAGAAGACCCCACCCGGATGTTTGCCGGTGAGGGGAGCCCGGAGCGAACCAACAGACGCTTTCATTATGTAAGCCTGGGCCAGCCTGCAAAGCGCCTCAGTACAGCATTCGACAGTGTAACACTTTATGGCGAAGACCCGGACTATCGACCTGATATTTATGGCAAAGTGGGCAATAGCGGCGTAAGTATTGCCACACTGGATGATATTAAGAAATTATATAGCGGCTTTGATTTATGCGATGCCAAAACATCCGTAAGTATGACCATCAATGGGCCGGCGCCAGTGCTGCTGGCATTTTTTATGCATGCCGCTATCGACCAGCAATGCGAAAAATATATTATTGATAACAACCTGCAACAGCAGGTGAACAGTATCATTGAAAGTAAATATGCTGTAGAGGCTTTGCCAAAATATACCGGCAACGATGGTAAACCAGTGCTGCCATTTAAAAGCAGCTTTAAGGGCCAGTTGCCCGAAGGCAACGATGGACTGGGCCTGCGCCTCCTTGGCCTTAGTGGTGCCGATGTATTACCGCCAGAAGTGTATGCCCACATAAAAGCGAAAGCTCTGGCAACAGTAAGGGGTACTGTACAGGCAGATATTTTAAAAGAAGACCAGGCGCAGAACACCTGTATCTTTTCAACCGAGTTTGCCTTAAAGCTGATGGGTGATGTGCAGCAATATTTTATTCAGCATAAAGTGCAGAACTTTTACAGTGTAAGCATTAGTGGTTATCATATTGCTGAAGCCGGGGCCAACCCTATTACACAACTGGCTTTTACACTGGCTAACGGTTTCACTTATGTGGAGTATTACCTCAGCCGCGGAATGCCTATTGATGATTTTGCGCCCAACCTGTCTTTCTTTTTCAGCAATGGGATGGATCCGGAGTACAGTGTAATTGGCCGTGTGGCCCGTCGTATTTGGGCCAAAGCCATGAAGTATAAGTATGGGGCTAACGAACGCAGCCAGAAGCTGAAGTATCATATTCAAACCTCGGGCCGCTCCCTGCATGCACAGGAAATTGATTTTAATGATATCCGTACCACCCTGCAGGCATTGTATGCCATTTACGATAATTGTAATTCACTGCATACAAATGCCTATGATGAAGCCATTACCACACCAACTGAAGAAAGTGTGCGCCGGGCCATGGCCATACAGCTTATTATAAATAAAGAACTGGGTACAGCCAAAAATGAAAATCCTAATCAGGGCGCTTTTATCATTGATACCTTAACGGAGCTGGTGGAAGCGGCGGTGCTTACCGAATTTAACAGAATCAGCGAAAGGGGTGGTGTGCTTGGCGCAATGGAGCGGATGTACCAACGCAACAAAATACAGGAAGAAAGCCTGCACTACGAAACCCTGAAACATACCGGCGAATTTCCGGTAATCGGTGTCAATACTTTTTTAAATAAAAAAGGGAGTCCCACTATTTTGCCCACCGAAGTGATACGCAGTACCGAAGCCGAAAAGCAGGGCCAGGTGCAAACATTGCAGGCATTTAAAGAAAGACATAACGCAGTAGCAGCCGCGGCGCTGCAACAATTACAACAGGTGGCCATACATAACGGCAACCTTTTTGCCGAGCTGATGGAAACAGTGAAGTACTGTTCCCTGGGGCAAATTACACATGCTTTGTACGAAGTAGGCGGGCAGTACCGCAGGAATATGTAATTTTTTTTGACCCATTTCTTTATACAGCATTATTGCCCGGCACAACTGTCATCCTGTTGCAAGAAGGCTCTGCCCGGGTTCTCTGTCATCCTGAACGCAGTGAAGGATCTGCCTGTTAGTATTGCAGGCGTTGAGCATTTGTACAACTGTTAGGCAGATTCCTCGTTCCTCGGAATGACAAAGCAGCTTCAGCAGATTCCTCTTCCTCTGTGGCGGCATCGGAATGACAGTATACCTTTTGCATTTTCCCTGTTGATTTAATATCGTAATGGAATGACAAGTCCACACTTTGCTGTCATCCTGAACGCAGTGAAGGATCTGCCGGTTAGTATTACAGGCGTTGAGCATTTGTACAACTGTTAGGCAGATTCCTCGTACCTCGGAATGACAACATACAATCTAACAACAACATACGTACCGGCGCACCAATTATAATTACAAACACATTATTTGGCCTGCCGCAGTTTTTCAAAAATAATCACATTCAGCAGCACAAGCAGCATCCCGTAAAAGGTATCCTCAATGGGTATGGTAGTAATGCGTATGTCCAGATTTTGGGCATCATTGTACAGTACAACGGGTATAGCAGTAAGCAATCCATTTACCAATAAAAAAGGAATAAGGATAATGCAGTAGGCTAATAAAAATGCCGCAATATCAAAATACCTGAAGCGTTTTTTATTGACCACAATAACGGCAATGCAGGCGGCATTTAGCAAAAACGTCCAGGAAGTGTACAGCCGGTTGTAATACAGCAGGCCCACGGCCAGTAATACTACCCCGATGCACAGCAGCAGGTAGTCTGCTGTTTTTTTATTTTTAAAACCCGGGAAATAGCAGCGGATACATTCGTAAATAAATACACAGCAATAAGGCACTACAAAAAAGAACAGCACTTCCTCTACCGGCAGGTTAATAAGGGTAATGCCGGTGATATATTTTTCATTAAACCACCATACGCCTTTATAGGTAAAGTACATGTCCCACAGGATATACAACAGCGCAGGTATAAGCATGGCAGGAAAAAGATATTTCCACTTGGTATAAAAAGCTACTTTTTTATCGAAGCTTAACGCCAGTGGTGCAGCCAGGGAGCCTGCAAGTATCAAAAAGTATGTGTATTGTGTATCCAGTATTTTTATGTTTAGCCTACAACAGCGTGGGTGAATAAAAGGTTTGTTTACTGCAAAATAATCTTTAGCACAAAACAATGAGCAGCATTTTTCGTTTACATTTGTTTTGCCTGCAGGGCGCTGCTTTAACCCCTTCAATAAAAATATGACTTATCGCTTTCTCATTGTCGGCGCCGGCTTTTCCGGATCAGTATTGGCCGAGCAGTTGCTGCAGCAGTTGGATTGCACAATCGATATCTGGGATGAGCGTAACCATACCGGGGGTAACTGCCATACCGAAAGGGATGCGCCAACCGGCGTAATGGTACACCAGTACGGTCCGCATATTTTTAATACAGATAAAAAAGAAATATGGGATTATGTGAACCACTTCGGCGTTTTTCGTCCTTATGTACACCGGGTAAAAGCGGTAAGTAAGGGTAAAGTGTACCCCCTGCCTGTTAACCTGCATACCATTAACCAGTTTTTTAATAAAAGTTTTTCGCCGGCAGCCGCCAGGGCTTTTTTACACACACTGGCCGACTCCTCTATTACAGCGCCACAAAATTTTGAAGAGCAGGCCCTGCGTTTCATCGGCAGGGAGTTGTACGAGGCATTTTTTTATGGCTATACCAAAAAACAATGGGGGGTAGAGCCTGCCCGGTTACCGGCATCTATTTTGCAGCGCATACCCGTTCGCTTTAGTTACGATGATAACTATCACAACAATATCTATACCGGCATACCTGAAGATGGCTACACCGCAATCATGCAGCAGATGACGGCCGACAAGCGTATCCGTATTACCCTGAATAAAAAATTTATACCCGGTACCGATGGTATGGAATACGACCATGTTTTTTTTACCGGGCCAATTGATGCGTACTTTAATTACCAGTATGGCCGCCTTGGCTACCGTACCGTTAGTTTTGAAAAAGGCTATGCCGATGGCGATTACCAGGGCACTGCACAAATGAATTATTGCGATGCCGAAATTCCTCATACAAGAATTACCGAACACAAGCATTTTGCTTATTGGGAGCAGCATGATAAAACGGTGTATTTTACCGAATACAGCAAAGAAACCGGCCCTTCAGATACACCCTATTACCCCAAGCGGCTGGCCACAGATAAAGCCATGCTGCAGCAATACCGCCACCTTGCTGAGCAACAGCAAAAAATTTCTTTCCTGGGCAGGCTGGCTACCTACCGCTATATGGATATGCACCATGTAATAGGAGAAGCACTCAGTTTTTCCAAACGCTTTACAGAAGCACTACGAACGGGTGCAGCCTTACCTGTGTTCCCCAATGAAGAAACAGCCTGAACGTAGCTATGCCAATAGCTTTTTCGTAAACCTCCGCAGTGGCTGGTAATTTTACTTTATTGCTTTTATAATTGCCTCAAATTCCGGTTTTTAAAGGCAATAACCCCATTTCGTTTTCGTTATAGCATTACTGCATACTGGCAGTACCCAATACCATCCAAAAACCACCCTATGGAGAAAGTAATTGCAGTAATTGTTACCTACAACCGCAAAGAATTGCTGGCTGAATGCATCACAGCACTTCGCAACCAAAGCCGCAAGCCCGATGCTATACTTGTTATCAATAATGGCAGCACCGATGATACTGAACAATGGTTGCAAACGCAAACTGATGTGCAGGTGATTACACAAAAAAATTCCGGCTCGGGCGGTGGGTTTAGCACAGGCATACAATGGGCTTTTGCCAATGGCTATTCGTGGATATGGTGTATGGATGACGATGGCTATCCAAAGCAGGATGCCCTGGAAAAATTACTGGAACCCGAAACAAAACAAATAGCGCTGCGTAATTGCGCCGTTATCAATAAAAACGATAAAAAAACATTTGTGTGGCGCACCAAAAATTACGCCACCATCGATGATGTGGATTGTAATGTAATTGAAGGAGTGGGTCATCCCTTTAATGGTACCCTTATTCACCGCAATATTGTAGAAAGGGTGGGAGCGCCGCGGCCGGGTTTGTTTTTGTGGGGAGATGAGTCAGAATATTTTTGCCGCATTACCAAAAAGAACCGCATACCCGTTATTACAGTGGCCTCCAGCATACACTATCATCCTGCTTCGGCATTTACTTATAAAAGCGACTGGGATTATAAAACCTGCTGGAAGATGTATTACTACGTACGCAACCGCTTTCATGTGCACAAATCAAAGTTTGGCAATAAGCTGATGGCCTTCATCAATTATTGCGGCTTTCTGCTGGCAATGATAGGTGTGGTAGTGGTTTTTCAAAAAACCGATAAGATGAAAAAGCTTGGCTTTATATTCTGGCCCGCAGCCGATGCTTTTACCAATAACCTTTCCGTAAATCCGCAAATGATTATGGAGCGGCTTAATGATGGTAAGCCTGTAAGTGTAAAAAATGTGTTGCACAACCAGGTAAGGGCTATTGGCCAGGTCTTGCAAACGCCACCTGTTGCTGTCCGGGACAGAAAAGCCGCCAGGGCTTAATTGTGCAGGTTAATTATTTTCCCGGGTATTTTTAGCCGCCTGCTTTAATCTTTTATGCTCCTTGCTTTTTTCCAGTATCAGTATTAATGCTATCAGGTAAAATGGCAGGCAGGGTATTTTGTACCGCACCAGGGTGCCAAAGTTGAGGGTGGTGGCACCAACAAACAGTGCAAATAATATCGCAAAGAAAAAGCAGTACATAATCATCGGGTCATTAAAAATTCTTGCCAAAAACCGTATTGGCCCGGCTCTCAAAAAAACATAAAGGGTAAATAGCATAAATGCCAGGCTTTCCAGCGAGGAGAGCAGGGTAGATATTTTTTTTGACTCCCACAAATATGGCCTGAACAGCGAGGCCGTTACTGCAGCAGGCGCAATTTTTACAAGGCTTTCCGGGGTGCCGTCAAACTCTACGCCAAGCGTAAATGCCGATTCAGCCAGTTCGGCAATACCCATAAAATTTTGCTGTGTTGTTTTTACCGATTCGGTTAGTTTATCCAGGGCAAGATTGCCCAGCACTTCCTGCAGCTTACCGGCTATTAGTGCCATTACCCCGCCGCCAATAAAAATCAAGCTACCCAGCAATATAATTTTAGAAGCAGTTTGCTGCATCTGTTTCAGGTTCATCATCACCAGGTAAATGGTAAAAAAAGGAATATAGGCAACCAGTATATAGGATTTAACCAGCCCTAATATGGCACCGGAAATAACAGCAATAATGATATTCCGGGTAAATCCGGTTCGTTTTATAAAGGCGCAGTACACACTGTAGGTAAACCAGCCCAGCATACCTGTACAAAGGGGGTCTTTCAAAATACCGGAGCTCCAAAAAATAAAAGTGGGCAGGTAAATTATAGCAATGGCTAACTGCCGGTGCAGCTTTGGATATTGCTCGTAAAAAAATTTATACAGACGCCATACCCCGCTAAAAGATATGAGCGAAAACACCAGGTTGATTACACTATAGCTGCCAAAGGTGAAAAAGGAAAAAAAGCTCACCAGTATGGTTATAAAGTAATTGCTTTCGTTTTTAAAGTACCCCCTGTTAAATGAATCGGCCAGCAGGTTTTCGTCAAAATGTTTGCCGGAAGTAAATAACATTTTTACATTGGTAATGTCCTGCAATATCAGTTTGGTAATATTGATACCCTCTGTATAATAGAGGGCAGTGGTATCACCACGGGTGATAAAGAGGTGAAAAAAAGTAAATGCCACGGTACCCAGCACTTTTATCCAAAAGCCATGCAGGTGGTAACGGCGCAATACGGGGTCGGTTATGCGTTTTCTCCGGGCAGAAAAAATGAGGTAAAAAATAAGTACATATACCGGGAATAATATAAGGTCTGTTAAGGCCATGCTTGATATTGCTGCAATGCGCCTGCAGTAAGCAGTTCGGGCAAATTTATCCTAAATTATCGTTTGCCATTCAACATTATGGAGTTATTTTGCCCACACTAAATGCAGCAGCAATGTGTGGTATAGCCGGCTCGGTCAATTTTAAATTAAACTATAGTGCTATCAATAAGGCGATGCTTCACCGGGGCCCCGATGAGCAGGCAGGCTATGCAGTAGATAATATCGACCTGTACCATCTTCGTTTATCCATACTTGATATATCGGGCGGTAAGCAGCCTATGCATCTCGATGACCGTTATACCATCATCTTTAATGGTGAAATTTATAACCATGATGAGGTAAGGAAGCAGTTTAACCTGACAGGCACTACTACATCCGATACCGAAACCCTGTTGCTGCTGTACCGAAAAATGGGAGCCGCTATGCTGGAACACCTCGATGGTATGTTTGTTTTTGCGTTGTATGATAAGGCTGAAAAGGAATTGTTTATTGCAAGAGACAGGGCCGGGAAAAAGCCACTCTATTATTTTTCCGATGACGAAAAAATAGTTTTTGCCAGCGAACTCAATTGCCTCAAAGCATTATTACCCTTACAAATAGACACCGGTAATATTTACCAGTACCTGCGCCTGGGGGCGCTGTACCGCCAGTGTACACCCTACCGGCAGGTACAGGAGTTAAATGCAGGCAGTTACTTACAGGTAAATTGTGTTACCCTGCACCTGCAGGAAAAACGATGGTGGCATATCAGGCCATATTACGAGCAGCGCAGCAGGGATAGTTTTGAAACAGCACTCGAAAAAACGGATGCCCTGCTTGATGCAGGCGTAAAGCGTCGCCTCGAATCGTCTGACCTGGAAGTGGGATGCTTTTTAAGCGGTGGTATCGATAGTGGCCTGGTAACGGCTGCTGCCAGCAAATACAACAGCAGGCTTAAAACATTTACGGTGTCATTTGCTGGTGAGTACAACGAGGCACCACTGGCCAGGCTGGTGGCTGATGCTTATCATACACAGCACAGCACCATTGAAATATCTTTTGATAACCTCCTCGGCGATGTAGAACAAATCATTGCCAACTATGGCGAACCTTTTTTCGACAGCTCGGCCATACCCAGCTATTATGTAAGTGCAGCCGCCCGTAAGCATTTAACGGTAATATTAAATGGCGATGGTGCCGATGAATTGTTTGCCGGTTACAGGCGCTATGTGCCTTTTGCCCGCTACGATTTTTTTAATGCTGGCGGACTGGTAAAAAATGGTGCGGCCCTTACCAAAAAAGTTTTGCCCCTGCCTTCTGCAAAAAAATCTGCTTACAACTATTTATACCGCCTGGCAGCACTGGCTTCCAAGGCCAGCTTCGAAATTTACCTTTCGGCCGGAGTAGATATATTTGAGGATTATGAGCAACACCTGCTGCATCCACCAACAGGTTATATGCAAAGGATAAGCGATGATTTCAGCAAAGTGGCCAACAGTGATTTAAGTGGCCTGCAAAAAATTATGCTGCTCGATTTTGAAACCAACCTGTTTAGTGATTTACTGGTAAAAATGGATATTGCCACTATGGCTCATTCGTTGGAGGGCCGCAGCCCCTTTTTGTGCAGGGAATTGCTGGAGTACATCCCCGGCATTGATGACGGGTATAAAATACGGGGGCGGCAAACCAAGTATCTGCTTCGCAGGCTTGCAGCCAAATATTTACCTGCAGCCTTAGTGAACCAGCCAAAACGTGGGTTCGAAATTCCTTTGAAGCTATGGGTAAATGGGCAGCTTGCCGATATCATCCACAGTTACCTTACTGCTTCCGGCAGCCTTACCAGCCAAATGGTGGCCCCTGCTTTTATCACAAAGCTTTTAGCCAACAGCATAAAAATACAAGCCGAAAAACGGGCTAAAATATTATGGACTTTATTCAGCATGGAAGTATGGTACCAAAAAGTGTACCTCGGCAAATAACCCTGCAGCCTGTGCAGCAATTCCTTTTTTTCTTTAAACAAATTAGCCCCAACTTTGTAATAGAGTAAAATTGGGTATATGAATGTATTTACGATAAAAGATCTTGAAAATCTTTCTGGTATCAAGGCCCATACTATTCGTATCTGGGAGCAGCGCTACCAGTTTTTAAAACCAAGCCGTACCGATACCAACATACGCTATTACAGCAACGATGAATTAAAAAAAGTGCTCAATATTGCCCTGCTTAACAAGTATGGTTTTAAAATATCCCATATCGATAAAATGGGTGAGGCAGAAGTGAATGATAAAATACTTTCGCTTACCCAAATGCAGGCACAACAGGAAAGAATTGTGAACGACCTGATAAAGTGCATGGTAGACCTTGACATGGAAAATTTTGAAGAAATACTGGACAAGTATATTCTTTCCCGTGGTATTGAGCGGTCAATTACTCAAATCATTTTTCCTTTTTTGGAAAAGATAGGGGTGCTTTGGCTAACTAATCATATCAACCCGGCGCAGGAGCACCTTGTATCCAATATTGTACGCCAGAAGTTGATTGTAGGTATCGAGGGGGCATCTTCTTCTCTCAGCATCAACAAGTCAGTACTGCTTTTTTTGCCTGAAGGTGAGTATCACGAAATGGGCTTGCTCTTTATTTATTACCTGCTCAAAAGCAGGGGGGTGCCTGTTATTTACCTCGGGGCAAATATCCCCTTGCAGGATGTTGAATATGTGGCCAAATTAAAAAAGCCCGCTTACCTGTACACACATCTAACCTGCTGCGGACAAAATTTTAACCTGGATAAATTCATTAACGGCATTACCAAAAAATTTCCAACCACACCTATTGTGCTTTCGGGCAGGCTTAGCCAGGCCTATGAAAAAAAGATACCGGCACAAATTAATTTCAAAAAATCATACCAGGAGGTGGTAGAGTTTATAGCCTCTATTTAGTATAAGAAACCTGGTTTTTAAAGAGGGGGCATTTGCTCCCTCTTTTTTGTTTAAATATTTAACAAAAAAAGTAAACAAAAAGGTTTGCCATTCGGAATTGCATGTTTAACTTTATGCTTTAATTGTTAAACAATCATTTTATGTCAACAGTTGAATTTAACCAGATGCTCCTGTCGAACGCCGACTTTTTAAAGCCGTTTGCATTTACGCTTACCAGGGATAATGAAGTAGCAAAAGACCTGTTGCAGGAAACCATGTACCGGGCACTGGCTAATAAAGACAAGTACAATGTTGGCACCAATATAAAGGCATGGCTGTACACCATTATGCGGAATATTTTTATCAACAATTACCGCCGCCGTGCCAGGCAAAATACCATTTTCGATAGTTCGGCCAACGATTTTTTGCTGAACCTGAAGCAGGCCACTATATCCAATACGGCCGAGGCAGGTATGAACCTGAAAGACATGAAAGCTGCTGTGCACCAGTTGCCTCATATTTTTAGAAACCCCTTTATGCTGTATTGCGATGGATATAAATACCACGAAATAGCCGACATGCTTAAAGAGCCGCTGGGTACTATTAAAAGCAGGATACATTTTGCCCGTAAGCTGCTTAAGGAACAAATTCGCCGCTTTTAAAAATCAATCTTTTAGATTTAGATTTATACGGTGAATAAAAATACGGTAGTAATAGGCAGTGGTTTTGCAGGGCTCTCGGCAGCCTGTTTCATGGCCAGCTATGGCTGGGATGTTACTGTACTGGAAAAACATCACCAGGCGGGTGGCAGGGCAAGGCAATTGAAAATTGATGGGTTTACTTTTGATATGGGTCCAAGCTGGTACTGGATGCCCGATGTGTTTGAGCGGTTTTTCAACCAGTTTGGTAAAAAGGTGGAAGATTATTACCAACTGCAACGCCTGCAGCCATCTTACCGGGTGTATTGGCCACATGAGCAAATGGATATTCCTGCCGATTATGATGCTTTAAAAAAATTATTTGAACAAATTGAGCCGGGAAGCGGCGCAGCCCTCGACAGGTTTTTAAAAGAAGCTGCGTATAAATATGATACAGGAATTAATAAGCTGGTGTATAAACCCGGCAAATCGCTATCAGAGTTTGCCGACTGGAACCTGGTTAAAGGTGTTTTTAAACTAGATGTATTTACTTCTGTTCGCAAGCATATCAGTAAATATTTTAAGCATCCGCAGTTGAGGCAATTACTGGAATTCCCCGTATTGTTTTTAGGTGCTTTGCCGCAGGATACACCGGCATTGTACAGCCTGATGAACTATGCCGATATTAAGCTGGGTACCTGGTATCCGCAGGGAGGTATGTACAGCATCGTGGAAGCTATGTACCAGTTGGCAGAAGAGCTTGGGGTAAAATTTTACTTTAACCATAATGTTACGGGTATACAGGTGCAAGATGCCCATGCAAAAATTGTAACTGCCCAAAATCAAAATGGTTCGCCTGTAATGTTTGATGCGGATGTGGTGATAAGCGGAGCCGATTATCATTTTACTGAAACGCAGTTGCTCCCGGAAGTGCAGCGCTCTTACAGTAAAAGTTATTGGGATAGCCGGGTAATGGCACCGGGTTGTTTGCTCTATTACGTGGGCATCAACAAAAAAATCAACAACCTGCCACATCATTCGCTATTTTTTGATACCGATTTTGAAGTGCATGGCCGGGAGATTTATAAAACAGCAAGCTGGCCCCGGGCACCATTGTTTTATGTGAGTGCTACTTCGGTAACAGATGCCACTGTGGCACCAGCCGGTTGTGAAAATTTGTTTTTTCTAATACCGGTAGCATCAGGATTAACAGGTGATACCGAAGCCTTAAGGGATAAATATTTTGAAGATATACTCCGTCGCTTTGAAAACAGAACAGGTGTTGCTATTAAAGATAACATTGTTGTAAAGCAATCTTATGCTTTAAGCAATTTTGTACAGGACTACAATGCTTTTAAAGGTAATGCTTATGGCCTTGCCAATACCCTGATGCAAACTGCCCTGCTGAAGCCATCGCTTCAAAGTAAAAAGGTTCAAAACCTTTTTTATACAGGGCAGCTTACCGTGCCGGGGCCCGGTGTGCCGCCGTCGCTCATTAGTGGCGAAGTAGTGGCGGATGAAATACAAAGGCTATATAATAAAAAGACCATTAAGGCAAAAAACTCCAAGTTATGATGCAGCTATATCATCAGGTGTGCAGGCAATGCAGCAAAACCACTACAGAAAAATACAGCACATCCTTTAGCAGTGCTATTAAATTATTGCATCCCGATTTGCGTACGCCTGTATTCAACATTTATGGCTTTGTGCGATTTGCAGATGAGATTGTGGATACATTTCACGGCTACGATAAAGCAGGTTTATTAATACAGTTCAAAAACGAAACCTATGCTGCGATACAAAGGGGTATCAGCCTTAATCCCATACTGCACAGCTTTCAGCTTACGGTAAATGCGTACAATATTCCTCCCGACTTAATCGAGGCTTTTTTCAGGAGCATGGAAATGGATTTAAAAAAAGTTGATTACGACACAGCAGGCTACAGGGAATATATTTATGGCAGTGCAGAAGTGGTAGGGCTGATGTGCCTGTACGTATTTTGTGAAGGAGATGCAGAGAATTATAACAAATTGAAGCCTTACGCACAATCGCTGGGAGCAGCTTTTCAAAAAGTGAATTTTTTAAGAGATGCCAATGCAGATTTTGAACAGCTTAACCGCACCTATTTTCCGGGTGTTGATTTCAAAAATTTTACCGCACACGACAAACAAAAAATAGAAGAAGATATTGCTGCTGATTTCAGTCATGCCTATAAGGGTATCGTACAGTTACCGGCAAAGGCAAGGTTTGGCGTATATGTAGCCTACAAATATTATCTTTCTCTTTTTAAAAAAATTCAAAAATCCAACGCTGCAAATATTTTGCAGCAACGCATACGCATACCCGATTACAGGAAACTGTACATCGTAGCTAAAGCAGGCCTGCGTGTGCAACTGAACTTGTTATAATATGGCAGCAACAGCAGTAATACTGGTAGATGAACAGGACAGGGAACTGGGCAGCATGGAAAAAATAGAAGCACACGAAAAAGCCCTGCTGCACCGGGCCTTCAGCATTTTTATTTTTAATGCTAAAGGGGAAATGCTGCTGCAAAAAAGAGCTGATACCAAATACCACAGCGCCGGCTTATGGACGAATGCCTGCTGCAGTCACCCGGCACCGGGGCAGGCTACCCTGGCAGCAGCGCAGGTGAGGCTGCAGGAAGAGATGGGCTTTACCACCACACTCAGCAAAGCGTTTACATTTATTTATAAAGCACCATTTGGCAATGGCCTCACCGAGTATGAATACGATCATGTTTTTACCGGCGTGTACAACGGCAATATTTATCCCAATCCCGAAGAGGTGAGCGACTGGCGCTATGAAACAATTGAGGCTATTGAAGCAGGTATACAGCAACAGCCCGCAGCTTATACAGAATGGTTTAAAATAGCTTTTCCAAAGCTTTGCCAGTATCCGGTTTCACTTCATTAATTTACGCTGTATTAGTTTACAGGTAGTTTTCCAAACTGTAATATGTCTACAAACCCCAAGGCAATTATTATCGGCAGCGGTATTGGCGGAATGGCTACGGCTGTAAGACTGGCTGTGCAGGGCTTTGATGTGGAAGTGTTTGAAAAAAACAGCTACCCCGGCGGTAAATTATACGCTTTTGAAAAAGATGGCTTTCACTTTGACGCCGGCCCCTCCTTATTTACCCAGCCTCAAAATATTGAAGCATTATTTGAACTGGCCGCTGAGCCTGCTGAAAAATATTTTACCTACCGGCCGGTAGATATTGCCTGCAAGTATTTTTATGAAAATGGGAAAGTGCTGCAGGCCTATACTGATACAACTGCTTTTGCCACCGAATTGCACAAGCAGCTACATGAAGCGCCTGGTGCCGTAACCGGTTACCTGCGGCGTGCTGCCACTTTGTACGATAATATCGGAACCGTATTCCTGGATTACTCTTTGCACAAACGAGAAACCTGGCTGCATAAGCGCATCTTTAAAGCTTTATCGGCCGTTCGTTTGGCTTACCTGTTTAGCTCACTACACCAATACAATCGTAAAAAATTTTCAGCACCCGAAACCGTTCAGTTGTTCAACAGGTTTGCCACGTACAATGGCAGCAACCCGTATAAAGCGCCGGCCATGCTGAGTATGATACCACACCTGGAACAAAACCAGGGCGCTTTTTATCCAGATGGCGGTATGATAAGTATTACCAAAGCGGTGTACCAGCTTGCCCTCGCTAAAGGAGTGAAATTTTATTTTAATGAATCCGTACAGCAAATACTTACCAGTGCCGGTAAAGTGCAGGGCGTATTGGTTGGTAACAAAATAAAACCAGCAGCTATTGTGGTTAGTAACGCAGATGTATATGTTACTTACCAGCAGTTGTTACAAAATAATAAGAAAGCCAAAAAAATACTGAAGCAGGAACGCAGCAGCAGTGCAGTAATTTTTTACTGGGGCATCAATAAAATTTTCCCCCAACTGCACCTGCACAATATTTTTTTCAGCAAAGATTATAAGGCAGAGTTCGACAGTATTTTTAATCACAAAGTAGTATGTGCCGATCCTAGGGTGTACTTTAATATTACCAGCAAAAGGGAGTCTGCACAAGCCCCGGGGGGTATGAAAAACTGTTTTGTAATGGTAAATGCACCTGCCGATACAGGGCACAACTGGCAGGCCCTGAAAGAAAAATTGCGTAATATTATTATTGAAAAGCTGGAGCGTATTTTGAAAACGGATTTGCGGAGTTGTATTGTAACAGAACATACGCTCGACCCCTTGATGATAGCACAACAAACAGCCGCTCAAAACGGGGCATTATATGGCAGCAGTTCAAATTCTGCTTTTGCAGCATTTTTGCGGCAGCCCAACTTTTCTTCGGCTACCAGGGGCTTATACTTTTGTGGCGGCAGTGTGCATCCCGGTGGTGGTATTCCGCTTTGTCTTAAAAGTGCAAAAATTGTAAGTGAACTAATAGCTGCTGATTTCAACAGGCAGCAACCTTAATACGCATACACTTGTGAAACAACAGCATCACAGAATACAGGCAGCTACTGCCATTGCTATTATACTGCATGCAGTAGGGCTGGTGGGTATACTGGCATACAACAGCGATTTTATTATTAATTGTACGCCATACAACCTGCTGGTTTGTTTTGCTTTAATCACCTGGACACAAAAGGATAAACCCATCGCCTTCTGGCTGTTTTTACTGGCAGTATTTGCGGCGGGATATGTTGTGGAAGCCATCGGTGTGAATACCGGTAAAATTTTTGGTGCTTACAAATATGGAACAGTGCTTGGCCCAAAAATACTGGCTACACCAATTATGATTGGCATTAACTGGTGCATTGTTATGTATTGCTGTGGTATAAGCGCCTACAGCCTGCTGATGCATCTGCAGGGGGGAGGTTATAAACAGAATTTGCAAATTTCGAAATCAGTAAAGGTACTTAGCTTACTGGTTGATGGTGCCACACTGGCTACTTTTTACGACTGGATTATGGAGCCTGTTGCCATACAACTGGGTTTTTGGGAATGGACCGGGGATATGGGTGTGATACCCTGGTACAATTATTTTTGCTGGTTTATTATAAGTATGATTATGCTCGGCATTTTCCATATTGCCCCCTTTCGCAAGCGAAACAAATTCGCCATAAATTTGTTACTCGTCCAGCTACTGTTTTTTTTAATACTCAGGATATATTTAAATAACTGATGAGCTACATCATTTTTATATTGATTGTACTTGCAACATTCTGTGTAATGGAAGCGGTTACCTGGTTAACGCACCGTTATGTAATGCATGGTTTTTTATGGTGCCTGCACCAGGATCATCACCAGAAAGGCCCTGGCTTTTTTGAAAAAAACGATGCCTTCTTTCTCATCTTTGCCATACCAAGCTGGCTGTGTATTATGCTGGGCCTGCAGCACCAGGTGTACTGGGTGGCTGCAATAGGTTTTGGTATTGCCTTATACGGGCTGGCCTATTTTATAGTGCATGAAGTAATTATTCACCAGCGTATCAAATGGTTTACCCGTAGCAATAATATTTATATCAGGGCTATCCGGTGGGCACATAAAATGCATCATAAACACCTGGATAAGCAAGAAGGTGAAAGTTTTGGAATGTTGATTGTAGCCAAAAAATACTGGGATAAGGTACGGGCTGATGATCGTAGAAAAAACTGCAGCCCGGCTTAATTTACATCACTCAGTATTTGACAGTACAATTCGTAATACTGTGCTATGGCTTTGCTTAATGCATAAAAGTTTTCTGCCCCCCTGCGTATTTCCACCGCATTAAATACAGCGTTGTTACATAATTGATCGGCAGCAGCCTCAAGGCTTCTGTTGCTGAAATCGTTGATAGTAATACCACTGTTATATTTTTCAATAATGGCCTGCACATCCCCTACGCCGGTATTGGTAACTACGGGTATACCCATTGCCATTAACTCACCATGCTTGGTGGGTGAAGATGATAGTTTTGAAAAACAGGGCTTAATAAAAAACAGCGAATACTGGCTCAGCGAAAGCAAAACGGGTATATCGTTCCGGCTGGCCTGTTGTAGTATTAACCGGCTTGCCGGTATCCCATGCTTTGCAGCTTCGGCTGCAATTACATCATGCAGGTGCGGTGTAATAAAAAGGAATTTAGCGTTTGGCATGCGCTTGTACACCAGTTTGCAAAACTGCATCATTTCGGTGGTGAGGTACCAGCCCCCTACGGAGCCGAGGTAGCTTACAATAAAATCGCTTTGCTGTATCTGCAGTTTTTCTTTCCACACCTGCTTTTGTGCTTCATTAATTTTCGACGGGTTAAAAAAACTAAGATCAACACTGCAGGGAATTACTTTTAGTGGCTTGGCTGTTGTATACCCTGGCTGGGTTTTTATAATTTTTTCGGCGGCATAAGTAAGGCAAACAATACCATCGCACTGTTGCAGTTGCTCTTTTTCTTTCTTTTTAAAATAGCGGTACGCCATGTTGAATAATGGATTTTTTTTGTTCCATATACCGCCTTCCACACGGCTATCGGCATAAAATTCCCTGATGTCGTGCAGGAATTTTACCCCGTATTTTTTTTTCATCCACAGGCCTATTAATGCCGGTATACCTGGCCGGGTATGTACCAGTTTTATATGCTGTTGCTCCAGTATGGTTTTTGCGGCACGCCTGAGTTGTACAATGTCTTTAAGTGTTGAAAGTACAGGCGGTTTTTTAGTATACGCTACAGGGTGCCATTGAATATTGTAACCGGCAAGCATCTGGCGCACAGCCGTTTTATTTTTTTTGAGTGCTTCCGGTTTTTCACAACTGAGTAAGTGAAAGCGAAAGCCTTTTTTACTTAGCCCCTGCAGGTAAGGTATCACCTGGCTTTGCCCCAAGGGGTCCGTCATGCCATCGTAGGATATAAAAAGAATTTTATGCTGCATCTCTGTCGTTTTCTTCCAGCCACCAGTGTAATACTATAATTAACCATAACCGGTTAAACAAATAGCTTTTACCACCCAGGTACTGGTTTTTCAATTTTTCTACGGTTGTATAACGTACAATATTGTATTTACTTATAGTTGAAGGGGCAGTATATTTATCCAGCAGGTATTTTAAATCTGTTTTCAGCCATTTGGCCAATGGAATGCTAAAGCCCCATTTGGGCCTGTTGAAGATTTCACGGGGCACATAATTGTACAACACTTCTTTGAGCAGGTATTTTTGCACCCTATTTTTTATTTTAAGCGATGGATGCAGGTTATAGGCAAATGTTGCCAGCCGGTGATCCAGCAGCGGCACACGGCTTTCGAGGCTGTACTGCATGGTGGCACGGTCTACTTTTACCAGCAGGTCATCTTTCAGGTAATGGGTAAAATCCCAGTACGATTGTTGCTCTGCCGGGGTTAAATTTCTTGCAAATGCCGGCAACGCATTAAGGGCATCCATATTGCTGATGCTGTAGCCAAGTAGTTGTTCTATTTCGGATGCTTTAAAATAATATTGCTCCTGCGAAAAGATATGCGTTTTGAGTTGGCGGCTATCGTTAAAATCGTACAGGTGCCCGGCTCTTTGGTACCTGCTCCCCAGGATTTTTGAAACCGCATAGGCTGGTTTTTTTAGCAGCGAAGCAGCAGGCTGGGCTAATCTTTCGGCCCACTGGTACATGCCATAGCCGTGAAAAAGTTCATCGCCACCATCGCCGCTTAAGGCTACGGTTACATGCTGGCGGGCTAATCGGCTCACCATCATAGTTGGAAATGCAGAGGAGTCGGCAAAAGGCTCATCGTAAGCCGGTATCAGTGTGTCTACCATTTCCATCACCTCTTTTTCTTTTACAGCAAACTCATGATGGTGGGTGTGTAAATGTGCTGCTACCTGTCGGGCAAATGCGGCTTCGTTGTATTTGCCATCATCAATAGCAATGCTAAAAGTTTGCAGGCTTTTACTGCCGTTGATATGAGCTGCAATAGCAGTTACTATGCTGCTGTCTATACCGCCGCTAAGGAAGCAGCCAATGGGTACATCGCTTACCAGTTGTTGTTCAACAGCATGGCACAGTAAATCGTTCAGTTGTTTTTTAGCGGTGGCTTCATCCTGTAACGGAGCAGGCTGTATGGTGCTGGCTAATTGCCAGTAAGCTTGTATGCCTTCCTGTATATTGTTATGGCTTTTGGCGGAGCAGTTTACCTGCAGCCAGCTTGCAGCCGGAAATTTATAGGTATTGTTATAAATGCTGTAGGGCTCGGGTATATAGCCCAGGTGCAAAAATTGTGGTATTACGGCTGTATTAACCTGTAGGGGTTGATGCAGCATTTTTTTTATTGCCTTTAGCTCGGAGGCGAAAATAAAATTGCCTTCGTGTGCATAATAAAACAAAGGCTTGATGCCCACATGGTCGCGGCAGAGGGTAAGGGTATCGGCCTGTTTATCGTAAATAGCAAAAGCAAACATGCCATTTAAATCTTTAAAACATGCCGGGCCTTTTTGTGCAAACAGTTCAAGGATTACTTCGGTATCTGATGTTGTTTTCAGTGAAGCGCCGCCATCAGCAAGCTGTGCTTTTAGTTCAGTATAGTTATATACTTCGCCGTTGTATACTATACAATACCTGCCATCGGCAGAAAACATAGGTTGGTTGGCAGCATCTGATAAATCTAAGATAGACAGGCGGCGGTGAGCCAGCCCGATAGTGTTATGGGCAGAAAAATAAAAACCTTCAGCATCGGGGCCACGGTGTTGCAGGCTTGCTGCAGCCAGTTGTAACTGTTCTGGCAGTATGGAATGATTGAAAGAAATATACCCTGCTATGCCACACATGTACCGGTTGTTTGGATGAAAACGAAAATAGGCAAATATTATTTCTGCTAATTGAAGTGCATTGCAGGCCGACTGTTGTCTACCGCATTATTGTACAGCGCTTTTAGCCGGGTTATATGCTTTTGTAAGGTGAAATTATTAAGCACCCTTATTTTGGCGGCAGCGCCTATATCTTCTAATTGCAATGGACTGTTTTTAAGTGCCAGCAGTTTTTCGGTAAAATCATTTTTATCATCCAGGTTGTAATAAGCTGCCGTATCGCCACACTGTTCTTTAAATGAACTGATATTGGATAATAAAAGGGGCATACCCAGCGCCATTGCCTCCAGCACACTAAGGGCAAAGCCTTCGTACAGCGACGACATCACAAATAAGTCGTATTGCCCAAGCTGGTTTTGTATATCCGTAGCCTGCCCTTTTAAAGTCACTTTTATGTTGTGCTGGTTAATATATTGCTGTAGTTCTTCTTCCAGCGGGCCTTTGCCATATATATCGAGGGTGATGTTTTCGTGTTTTAGTGCTGTAAATGCTTCCAGCAAAAAGCGTTGGTTTTTTTGTTCTTTTAAATTGCCTACCGATACGATGCGAAAAGTATCATCGCATTTTTTGGTGGTTGCCACACTGTTGTTAAATACGCCGGTATCTACAAAAGTGTACAGGCAGTGTGCATCATGCGGCTTAAGGTTAATGAAGCTAAAGTATTCTTTTAAGGCACCTTTTGCTACGGCAATGATGGTGGATTTGCGGATTTTATAGGTCAGCTTTTCAATCAGCCGCATACGCCAGGGGCGGTATTCGATAGAGGAAGCCACAAAAGCATGAATTGTGGTGTATAAAGGAATTTTTGCAGGCACACCCATCCGGGCAATTACGCTGCTCCAAAAAAGATGGCTGTGTACCAGTTGTACATTTTCTTTTTTAATAATCCGGCGCAACTGCATGGCCGCTAATGGCGCTTTTAGTTTTGAGCCAAGATGCAGGCAATACAGGGCTGCACATTCCACCTCGGCACCAAATTCATTTTCGGGGTGCAGGGTTACAATGACATGCCGGTAATCGGGCAGTTGCTTTACCACTTTTACCAGCATCGTTTCGGCACCGCCACGGCCAAGGTTATCAATAATATGAAGAATAGTTTTTTTCATGAACACTATTGCAGTTCTACCGGTGTGCAGTGCAGGTCAATCAAACCGGTGTTGCTGCAAAAATCAGCTTTTGTAATAGGCTTGTTGTTGCAGGCGATATTATAGTTAAGCGCTGTAAGTAAATCATAAATATCCTGCAGCCGGTCGCCTTTTTTGGCAATTGGCTCGGGATGTATGGCCAGGATAAAAGCCGGCCTGAATTTTTTGAGCACCGCCATGCCGCCACGTAGTGTATCGTACTCGGCACCTTCCACATCAATTTTTATAAAATCTACATGGCAGAGTTTACGGGATGCCACAAAATTGTCGATAGTGTTGATATTAACCTCTACACCGTTCAGCTTACGGTCTTCCTTATACGAAATAAGACTGTTGCTGTTATCGGCTTCCTCGTCGGATGCATAAAATGTAATACTGCCACTGCTGCTGCCCATAGCATCGTTGATGGGTTCTACTACTTTTTCGAGGCTGTTGATACGTATGGTTTGATGCAGTACCGGTAAGGTTTTGGGTGCAGGTTCAAAGGCAAATACTTTCCCGATATTGCCTGTTACTTTTGCGGCTATGGCAGAAAAAAGGCCTATGTGAGCGCCTATATCCAGCACTACGGCACCTTCTTTACAGGAGGATTTTAAGAAAGCAAAATTCTCAGCCTCATAGTTTGAGGGAAAATACCGGATGTATTTTGCCGGCAACATTACCGGTACACCGTTTACCGTTTTGGGTAAGCCTTTGCCAAAAGTTATTTTTTCCAGCAGGTTGTATATGGGCTTGGTATTTATCATAGCAATCCTTTTTTTTGAGGTTGAAATATGGGGGAAAGTTCCTTGCGTACAAAAATTAAAGTGATGCAAAATACAGCAGCATACACTATGGCTATTGAAAAGGCTGCGCCAAAACTACCGGCCTGCTTCACAAAAAAATAATGCGATGCAAGGCTTAGTATGATGGATATCACTGAGGCCAGCAATATTTTTCGCTTTTGCTTACGGTACAGCATAAACGCATACAGCAGGTAACTGAGCGACCAGAAGAAATACCCGATGCACACTAACCAATAATACGATAACCCTGTATTATAAGCAGGCTTCAGCATAATGCTGTAAGCCACCGGTGCTGCTGCAATTACGGCTGCCGTTCCGGTTAGCATTACACCTGCATACCAAATCATTAAGCGCCGTAAGGCGCTATAGTTGATGTTGTTTTGTGCCAGTATACTGTACACTTTTGGATACACGTACTGTAGCAATGCGGTGCATAATACCAGTATCACCGAAGCAAAAGTGGCTGCAATGCTAAATATGCCTACAGCAGATAAATCATGGGTAAAATAGTCGATAAAATATGCGGCAGATGATCCCATACAAAATACAGCAGCCTGCATTACAATGATGGGGATGCTGTATACCAGTTCGCTGCGAATATATTTTTTGCGGATGCTGCCCGATAGGTACTGCCGCTCCCTGAAGTAAATAATGGCGTATACTGCTACCAGTAGTAAAGAAACAAACATACCTAATACACGACCCAGCCAGCCCATTTCTAAAGCACTGATAAAAAATACGGCTAAAACAATTTCCGTAGCCAGACGGCCTATATTTACCACCAGGTATTTTACAGGGTCGTTATTGTTACGCACCATATTGATAAGGTGCTCATTTAAAAATGTAAACAGGGTAATAACAGGGATAATACCAATCATTACTGAAGGAAATGCGTACCGCTGCTGCAGTGGTTGCTTAAATGCCAGCAGTAGCAGTATGGCTGCTGCTGCCACAACTACCGGTAGCAGCAGGGTGCTGCTAAAAAGGTTGCTGAATTCTTTTTTATCCTGCCGGAAATACTCGGCATTTACCGATTGCAAAATGCCCAACGATACAAAGGGCATCAGCAGGAGTATACTATTGCTGAATAAACTCAGCAGGCCAAAATCAGCTTCGGTAAGCACAGTGGCAAAATAAAACAGCAGCAGGAAGGATATACCCTTATTAAAGAAGTTGGCAAAAGTGTAGATAGCTACAGTTTTTGCCTCCCTGCCTGCGCCAAATTTTAATATGCCTGTTAAGGTTGCCATGTACCGGGTTACACGTATTGTTTTTTGATGCCTTTTACTACCGATGCTACGCAATTATCGTACTTGATTTTTCCACCCCACACATTTTCCATACCATGCTTGCCAAACCATTGGGCTACTGTACTTATTTTTTGCGGATTATCGTATGCTGGCGAAAACATGTCAAAAGTATCCAGTACACAAAGTTCCCTTAGTTGAGGGTAAGGGAGTGATGGCGGCAGGGTGCCGTTAATATCACATACAGGAATAAAGCGGTTTAAAATTTTACCCAGCCCGATAGCAGTGAAGAAGCGGCTTGTTTTAATCATCCAGTCTATATTACCCTCAATCAGTTTAAATAATTTATGGTGGGGTATTCTTTTGGTGATGGGGCGGTACAGGTATTTGGCCTGCAGTTTTGTCCACCAGCCGTTGATGCTGTAAAAATCTACCACCAATTCGCCACCGGGCTTTACCATGCTGATGAGTGCTTTTACCGACTGTTCAAAGTCGGGGGTGTGCTGTAATACACCCAGGCATATTACTTTATCGAATTGTGCTTTGGCAAAAGGCATTTCGTATATGCTTGCCTGGAAGAGGTGCAGCCTTTGGTTGGGGCCGTTGTTTTTGTAGTTGGCTTCCACAGCATTGCTGTAATCTACGCTGTAGATGTTTGCCCTGGTATGGTCTAAAAGTATTTGGGTAAAGCGGCCTGCACCCGAGCCTACTTCAAGTATATTTTTTCCGGAAAGGTCTTCTTTGTCCCAGCCGGTTTCGGCAAAAAAACGAGACTGGCTGATTTGCAGTTTGCTGGTTTTGTCAATCTGGGTGCCTGCAAACTTGTTCCACTGGTAGCCAAAACTTTCTGTGTAGTTGCCCGTGTCAACAATGCGGTAGGCGCCATTTTTTTTGGGAAAAATGAGGGCATAATTATCTTTTAGCCCTTCAGCAGCCAGCGATAGCAGGTTTTTCGTAAAAGGATTAACTAATTGGATGTCCATTAGTGAATACCGGAATTGGATTGTTAGCGATATTTATCGGGCTATCCGCTTCAAATATTCGCCGTATCCGCTTTTCTTCAGCTTTTCAGCCTCAGCCAGTAATTGTTCTTTGGTAATGAAGCCCATACGCCAGGCAATTTCTTCGGGACAACCGATTTTTAAGCCCTGGCGCTGTTCTATTACCCTTACATATTCTGTAGCGTCGCTCAGCGATTCGAAGGTGCCGGTATCTAACCAGGCAAAGCCCCTGTTTAAAACGCCAACTTTAAGCTTTTTATTTTCCAGGTATACCCTGTTTACGTCAGTTATTTCATATTCACCCCTGGGGCTGGGTTGTATATTCTTTGCAATACGTACTACATCATTGTCATAAAAGTACAGGCCGGGTACGGCATAATTACTTTTGGGCTGCACAGGTTTTTCTTCAATGCTCAGGGCATTAAAGTTGTTGTCGAACTCCACCACGCCATAGCGCTCAGGGTCGCTTACAGGGTAGGCAAATATTACGGCGCCATCTGGATTGGCCGAGCTTTGCAGTAAATTGCTAAATCCGGTTCCGTAAAATATATTATCACCCAGTACTAATGCTACGCTGTCGCTGCCAATAAATTTTTCGCCAATTACAAAAGCCTGTGCCAGGCCGTTGGGTACTTCCTGCACGGCATATTCAATGGTACAGCCCCATTGTGCGCCATCGCCTAATAATTTTTTAAACTGTACCTGGTCTTCGGGGGTTGTAATGATTAATATTTCTTTTATACCAGCCAGCATTAATGTGCTTAGCGGATAATAAATCATTGGTTTGTCGTAAATAGGCATCAATTGCTTACTAATGCCCATGGTTATTGGGTAAAGCCTTGTGCCGCTGCCGCCTGCTAATATTATTCCTTTCATAAGTAAAAACCGTATTATCTTTTCTGATATTGTTGTTCGTAATAATGCTGGTAGTTGCCACTGGTTACATCATCCAGCCATTTTTTATTGGTAAGGTACCAGTCAATTGTTTTAGATAACCCCTCTTCAAATTGCAGTGAGGGTATCCAGCCTAATTCTTCTTTTAATTTGGTGGCGTCAATGGCATAGCGAAGGTCGTGGCCGGCACGGTCTTTTACATAAGTGATCAATTGTGCCGATTCACCTTTTTCACGCCCCAGTTTTTCGTCCATTTGTTTGCACAGTTCTTTTACCAGGTCAATATTCGTCCATTCGTTGTGGCCGCCAATATTATAAGTTTCGCCAATTTTACCGGTATGGAAAATAACGTCGATGGCCCTTACATGATCTTCTACAAAAAGCCAGTCTCTTATATTTTCTCCTTTCCCATAAATAGGCAGTGGTTTTTTATGGATGATGTTATGAATACAAAGCGGTATTAGTTTTTCAGGAAAATGATAAGGCCCGTAATTATTACTGCAATTAGAGATTTTTACCGGCATGTGATAGGTATGGTAAAATGCCCTCACCATATGGTCGCTTGAAGCTTTGGAGGCAGAGTAGGGGCTACGGGGGTCGTACTTTGTTTCTTCTGTAAAAAAGCCGGTTTCACCCAGCGAGCCATATACTTCATCGGTGCTGATGTGGTAAAATATCTTTCCCTCGTAGTGGCCATGCCAGGCTTGTTTGGCAGTATGCAGCAAAGTGGCGGTACCCACTACATTAGTATTTACAAAAGCAAGGGGGTCGCTAATACTGCGGTCCACATGGCTTTCTGCAGCACAGTGCAGCACGGCGGTAAACTGGTGTATGTCAAAAAGCTCTTTTAATAAAGCTGCATCAGCAATATCGCCTTTCACAAAAGTATAGTTAGGGCTGTTTTCGATATCCCTCAGGTTTTCAAGGTTGCCGGCATAGGTTAGTTTATCCAGGTTTATAATCTTGTAATCCGGGTATTTGGTTACAAAAAGCCTGGTGAGGTGCGAACCTATAAATCCGGCTCCGCCTGTAATAAGAATGGTGTGCATAAATATAAATTACTTAATAAGGGGGCAAAAGTATAAATAAATCCCTAAGCCCTGCATGGGTTACATATTATTAATGGTTAGGCGATAAACGTAAATTTTACCGGTATCGTATAGGCCCGTATTGTAAAATATGGGGTAATTGCTGTAATAAAGCCCCTCTTCTTCAGGATTATCTATTTTAAAGCCAAAAAAAATATTTGTTTATCCGAATTATGTCATCGTATATTTGCGATATAAAATTGAAAAGACGGATTAGCTGTCTTTTTTTAAAACTTAATTCATCGTATAAAAACGATTATATGGCTATTCATAAAAAACAAGAGTTTACTTCAAAAGAACAGGAGCTATCTGTATTTGCTAAAGCCCTGGCGCACCCGGCCCGTATCGCCATTTTAAAAGTACTGGCACAACATAATTCCTGCATTTGTGGCGAAATAGTAGAAGTGCTGCCGCTGGCGCAATCTACCGTATCGCAGCATTTAAAGGAATTGAAAAATGCCGGATTGATTGACGGCACCGTGGATGGCCCCCGAAGTTGTTACTGTATTAACTGGAAGGCATTTGAAAAATTCAGCAATGAATTCAATACGCTTTTCCTCAACCTCAAAGTAAAAAATGATAAAGCCTGTTGCTAAAAAATATTTAACACCTGTAAAAGTATATTGTCATGGAAAAAGAAGCATCAATTAAGGCACTGGTAAAAGAGAAGTATACCAGCATTGCCACACAAAGTACTGAACAAAATGTCGCATCCTGTTGCGGTGCCACTGCCTGCTGCGGCGAGGGTACTTACACCATAATGGCCGATGATTACAGCAGTTTGGAGGGCTACAATCCCGATGCCGACCTGGGCCTGGGCTGTGGCCTGCCTACCGAATTTGCCAAAATAAAATCCGGCGATACCGTAATTGACCTGGGTAGTGGTGCCGGCAACGATGCATTTATTGCAAGGCGCCTTACCGGCGAGGCTGGCAAGGTTATCGGCATCGATTTTACCGAAGCTATGATTAACAAAGCCAGGGCCAATGCAGAAAAACTTGGATTAAACAACGTGGAGTTCAGGCAGGGTGATATTGAAAGCATGCCCGTAACCAGCAATTATGCCGATGTAATTGTAAGCAATTGTGTGCTGAACCTGGTGCCCAACAAATACAAAGTAATCAGTGAAATTTTCAGGGTTTTGAAGCCAGGGGGGCATTTTTCCATTTCGGATATTGTACTGGAAGGCGAACTGCCTGCCAAATGGAAGGAAGTAGCAGAACTGTATGCCGGTTGTGTAAGCGGCGCTATCCAAAAGCAGGTGTACCTCGAAATTATTGAAGCGGCCGGCTTTACCAATATCATTATTCAAAAAGATAAAACCATACAGATACCTGATAGCATCCTGGCGAATTATATGGATGCTGCAGCGATAGAAGCTTTTAAGCAATCGAATACCCGGATTACCAGCATTACCGTGTATGCCGAAAAACCGGCAAAAGACGACCGTGAATGTTGCGAACCAGGTAGCGGCTGCTGCTAAAAATTTTTATTCATCGCCGAAAGGCACAAAACAAGAGAGCCATGAAAAACAATCAAAATGATGGCGGCTGCTGCACAGTGTGTGGCTGCCAGTACAACGGCGGCGGATGCTGCTAAAAATTAAAGGGGCCGGTTGCTAAAGCCGGTTCCTTTCTCTCCTTATCAAATTGTATGATTTTAAAAAAAAAGATAACCATGAATACTACACTCAACAAAACATTAATACTAAAAATTGCCGTATCGGATAGCGATAGGCAAACCGCTATACAATTACTGCAGCAACAACAGTTGCCTGTAAGCGACCTTGATGAAGATAAACTTCTTTACCTGCTGCTGGATGCCGAACAGCCTGTGGGTACTGCCGGCTTAGAAATTTTTGAAGATTGTGCACTGTTGCGCAGCGTAAGTGTACTAAGCAGCATGCAGGGCAGGGGGTATGGTAAGCTCATTACTGATGCCATTGAAGCTTATGCCAAAGAAAGCGGCATCAATTGTATGTACCTGCTTACTACCACAGCTAAAGACTTTTTTGATAAGCAGGGCTATTGTGTAATTGGCAGGGAGCAGGCTCCGCCAGCAGTGCAGCAAACTGCTGAATTTACCGGCCTTTGCCCTGCATCTGCCGTGCTGATGAAAAAAAGAATTTAATTACTCTCCTGTATCTATAAACGCTTTTTTGAACTATGCAAGTCCGTTTAAAATTCCTGGATCGTTATCTTACCCTGTGGATTTTTTTAGCCATGTTGCTGGGTGTGGCCATTGGCTATTTTTTTCCGGGTATGTCCACTATTACCAATGCCATGTCTTCCGGAACTACCAATATTCCACTGGCTGTGGGGTTAATATTAATGATGTACCCGCCACTGGCAAAAGTGGATTACAGTTTGCTGCCGCAGGCTTTTAAGGATAAAAAGGCCATGTCGTTGTCATTACTGCTCAACTGGGTGATAGGGCCGGTGCTGATGTTTGTGCTGGCATTGGTTTTTTTGCGCAATGAGCCGGATTATATGGTGGGCCTCATTTTAATTGGGCTGGCCCGTTGCATTGCCATGGTTATTGTGTGGAACGATCTTGCCGGGGGCAACCGGGAATATGCAGCACTGTTAGTAGCGCTTAACAGCATCTTCCAGGTATTTACTTACAGCTTTTATGCCTGGCTGTTTATTAATGTGCTGCCGCAAAAATTAGGCATGGGGCAATTTAGCGTACAGGTGCCTATGGGCGAAGTGGCCAAAAGTGTAGCTATTTATCTTGGTGTACCCTTTGTAGCCGGTTTTTTAAGCCGCCATTTTCTGCTACAGGCCAAAGGCAAAGATTGGTACAACAGGAAATTTATACCGGCTATTTCACCAATCACCCTGTACGCTTTGTTGTTTACCATCTTATTAATGTTTAGCCTCAAAGGCGATGCCATTTTGCAGCTACCCCTCGATGTGGTTAAAGTGGCGATACCCCTGTTTATTTATTTTGTGCTGATGTTCTTCTCCAGTTTTTTTATCAATAAGGCAATGGGCATGCCATACGATAAAAATGCATCTATTTCATTTACAGCCACCGGCAATAATTTTGAACTGGCTATTGCAGTGGCCATCGCAGTGTTTGGTATCCATTCGCCGCAGGCATTTGCAGGAGTGATTGGTCCGCTGGTAGAAGTGCCGGTATTGATACTGCTGGTTAAGGCAGCCCTTTATCTGCGTAAAAAATATACACCTGATGACAATAGCCTTACTCAGTGATATACATGCCAACCTGCCAGCTTTGGAGGCGGCATTTGAAAGTATGGATGCCCATGCGCCTGATGCCGTGTATTGTCTTGGCGATTTAATTGGCTATCACATCTGGCCCAACGAAGTTGTGCAGCTAATACGCCGGCGGGGTATTGCCACTATTGCTGGTAATCATGATGTGAAAATGCAAAAGCTTACAGCTACCGATTTGAACCAGGTTCAAAACTATGCCTACAGCCTGGTGGGTGCTGATGAAAAAAAATACCTGTTGAGTTTGCCGGCACATATCCGGCTCACTTTTAATTTCGATAATGTCCAACTCAACATGCTGTTGGTGCATGGCAGCCCGTCAAGTAATAAAGAGTACCTGCTGGAAGATAAAGACGAAACCGAATTTTTACAGGTGTTTGCTAATGCAGGTGCCGATATGATTTGCTTCGGGCATTCGCATAAAGCCTACCACCGGGTGTTGCAGGCGGGTACTGGTATACCAGTGTGTTATCATGCCATTAATGCAGGCTCGGTGGGTAAGCCAAAAGATGGCACTCCCGATGGTTGCTATGCATTAATCACATTGGATGCCAACAGCAGCCCATTGGATAAAGACAGTATAACAGTACAGTTTATACGATTTTCGTACGATGTGGAAAAAGCAGCAACTGCTATTGAAGCCAGCCCATTGCCCAACACACTGGCCGATATGCTACGTAAAGGATATTAATTATTCAACTTCAACTTAAAAACAACCATGGAAAAAAAGAAACTGCTTTTTGTATGTATTGAAAACAGCAACCGCTCTCAAATGAGCCAGGCTTTTGCCAAAATATATGGCGGCGATGCTGTGGAAGCTTACAGTGCCGGCAGCAAACCAAGCGGTATTGTAAACCCGAAAGCCATTGCAGCGATGAATGAACTGGGCTACGATTTGAGTACACACGACAGTAAAAGCCTCGACGAAGTAAAAGAATACGCCCCCTTTGATGCGGTAGTAACTATGGGCTGTGGCGATGCCTGCCCCTGGATGCCTGCAAAACAATTTATCGACTGGCAAATACCCGATCCCAAACACATGGAGCCGCAGGCGTTTAACCAGGTGAGGGATTATATCGGGCAGCAGGTAAAAGCCTTGCTGACAGAATTATAGCAGCCGGTGCAGCAGCATAACCGTTTATTTTTTTAAAATTACCTGCATGGTGATGCAGGCTTTATTAGCTGCAACTAAATTTTTTTTCCATTCTGCCGGGTTAACGCATAATTTCAGTATAAATATCCTGTATACTTGCAGGGTAAGTTGTAATGGACCAGGCCTTTGCAGATAATGAACAATTAAAAAACTATTGGCAGCTTTGTCTTAACGGCGATACCGTTGCCTTTGGTTATATCCATGCGGCGCTTTTTGAAGGCCTTTATAGTTATGCCGTTAAGATTTTGAAAGACGATACGGGTGCAGATGATGCAGTACAGGAATTGTTCATTAAAATATGGAATAAACGCTCTTCAATAGGCCGGCTCGAAAAAGTAAAACCATTTTTTTTTACCACACTCCGCAGGCAGTTACTCAACCAGCTAAGGGATAACAAACCAAAACGTCTGCTTCCCACGGAAATGGCCGGGCCCGATATCGAGTTTTCGCAGGAAGAAATAATCATTAAAAAGGAGTATGATGAAGGGCTTAAAGAAAAAATCCTTCATGTATTGCATGCCCTGCCCGAACGGCAGCGTGAAGTGATATACCTGCACTACTTTGAAGATATGCCCCTGGCACAGGTGGCCGATATCATGGCAGTCAATTATCAATCCGTACAAAACCTGAAGCAGCGGGCACTCCACAATATGCGTTCGGCTAACTTATTCACCCTTTTTTTACTACTCTGCACGGCACATCGATTTGGAACGGTATAATTTTTTTTATCCCGGGTGAGTATATTCTTTTCTTTTTGGTGTCTTTATTAAAAAACGCTTGCAAATGAGTGAAGATTTTACCTCCGGTCTTCCGGAAGATGAGATGTCTTTCAGCTTCAGAAAGAAAGCGGTTGCTGATACAATCCAGGAGCATAACTGGAAAAAAGTGGAAGAGGCCATTAGCGCAGAAGCACCGGTACGTAATATATACTGGATGAAAAGTGTTGCCGTAGCAGCTTCCTTATTATTAATCCTTTGTACCGGCGTTTGGTATTACACCTCACAAAATGACAGCAGTAGTGGAAGCGTTTATAAAACCGATTATGCAAAAATTAAAAAAATCACCCTGCCAGACGGATCGGTTGTTACACTCAATGCCAATTCTGAATTAAAGCTGTCTGCCAACTGGACGGATATTGGCGAAAGGCAGGTGTGGCTGGAAGGGGAAGCCTATTTTGAAGTAGCCAAAAAAGAAACCACACAGCAAAAATTTATTGTACATACCAAGGATGTGGATGTAGAAGTGCTCGGCACAAAGTTTAATGTGAATACCCGGCACGAAAAATCGATAGTGGCCCTGGAAGAAGGTAAAATAAAGCTTACCCTTAATCAAACAGCGAAAGCGGCACTCAAAGCAAAAGCAACAACTGGAGTGTTTGAAATTAAGCCCGGCGAAATAGTAGTACTGGATACTGTATCCGGTCTGAATATAAGTTCGGTTGCTAATGCCGCTACACACTCCGGTTGGGTACGCAACGAGTTTCATTTTGACAATACCAGCTTACAGGAAGTAAGTGCCATCATCCAGGATATTTATGGCTACAAAGTAGTAGTCGCCGATGAAACTTTACTGCAGCGCACCATCAGTGGCGATTTAAGGGCCGATAATTTAAAAGAGCTGGTAGAAGTGCTGCAACTTGCCTATAACTTAAAAATGACGATTGACAATAAAACCATACGGGTAGCTGGTTTTTAGCCCGCCGCCCCATTCACTCTTTAACGATAAACTTAGCTTTATGAGAAAAAAAATTGTAGCAGTAAAACTGCTGCTGTCCCTGCTGCTATGTGCTAATTTGCACAGCTACTCCAAGGGACAAGCCGAATCCCCACGGTCTTTTACAGACATCCTCTCCGAATCCCGGAAAAAATTTGATGTGGATTTTGTGTATGAGTCCAACACGCTGCCTGCCGTAAAAATCAGTTTTGATATATCGAACTACAGTACTGTAGAAACTATGCTGGAGGCATTGTTTAAGCCATTCAATATTAAGTATAAAAAAGTGCTCACCAAGGCGTATGTGATTTATAAATCGGCTGCCGATTATAAAAAACTTACCGAAAGTATGGGTATGTTGCCCGCTGAAACATCGGAGTTGCTCCGGCAGGTGCAGCAGGATATAGCTGTAGTGCCTGTTACCGGTGTTGTAACCGACCAGTTGACCGGTTTGCCGCTCGAAAGTGTAACGGTGCTGGTAAAAGGAACAACTACCGGAACGTCTACCGATAAAAACGGTGTTTTTAAAATTAATGTACCTGATGCCAACGCGGTGTTGGTGATTTCGCTGGTGGGCTACCAGCCGCAGGAAATACGGGTAGGTAATGCCGTTAGTTTAACGGTAAAGCTGCAATCCAATTCATCAGCGTTGAACGAGGTAATTGTGGTTGGCTATGGTACGCAAAAAGTAACTAAAGTATCGGGTGCCATCGCTACGGTAAAAGGTGCTGATATTGAAAAGTTAAGGCCCGTGAGGGCAGAAGATGCCCTGCAGGGAAGGGCTTCCGGCGTTACAGTGGTATCACCCGGTTCGCCAGGTGCTAAGCCTACGGTGTTAATCAGGGGTATTCCATCGTACACCGGTACCGATCCGGTAGTAATTGTGGATGGCTCTATACAATCGCTGGATGATTTAAATTCTATCAACAGCGCTGATATTGAATCGATGAATGTATTGAAGGATGCTGCTACAACCGCTATTTATGGGGTAAAAGGTGGCAATGGGGTGATACTGATAACAACCAAATCGGGCAGGCGCAATCAAAAAACTGAATTTACCGCAAGTGCCAATTATGGTGTACAGCAAGTGTTGAACACCATAGGTGTACTAAATGCCACGGAGTATGCCGCTATGGTAAATGAAGGCAGTACCGTATCAGGCGGCCCGGTAATTTTTCCTGATTTATCCGGCCTGGGTGTGGGTACCAACTGGCAGGACCAGATATTTAAAACGGCTCCCATACAATCCTATAACCTTACTGCAAGGGGTGGTGCCGAAAAAATGGGTTATTTTCTATCGGCCGGTTACCTGGGCCAGGATGGTATTGTGGGCGGGGGTGATAAATCTAATTTCAGAAGGGCTAACGGTACCGCTAACCTGAATTTTGATTTTACCAAAAAACTAAAGTTTATTGCCAACACCACTTTTGTAAATATAAAAGGACAGGGCATTCCCGAAAATTCAATCAACAGTGTACTTTCCAATGCACTCAACTTTGACCCTACAGCACCAATATTTAATAATATACCCAACACCTATGGCAGGTATAGTACAAGCCAGTATATTTTATCCGAAATATTTAATCCCCTCACTCAGTTGGGTGATACATATAATGAAAACAATACCAACAAGCTGTATGGCAAGCTGGAAATGCAGTACGACATCATCAAGAATTTAAAACTCACTTCAAGGTATGGTTATACCAACGTGGATATTACCGGCAAAAGCTTTAATCCATTATCGTATTATGGTGCCGGGCATATCAACTCTACTTTAAATGCTGATGGCACACCAAGGCCGGGTGCACATAACAATGTATCTGAAAATAAAACCTCCTACTTCAGTTATACTTTCGAAACTTTTGCCAATTATCTTTTCAAGTTCAACGAAAGCCACAATTTTGACGTGGTGCTTGGGATATCTATGGCAAAAAATTCCGGGAATTCCATCAACGGTTCCCGGCAGGATGTACCGTTTAACTCCTGGGATTATGCGGATATCTCTTCAGCAACGGGTACAGCACCGGCATCGGGTCTTGATGTGGGTTCCTGGCAGTACGAACGCCGCAACCTCTCTTACTTCAGCCGGCTTAATTACGATTACAGGGATAAATACCTGCTTTCATTTTCTGCACGCAGAGATGGCTCCTACGCATTTGGTATCAATAATAAGTTTGCCAATTTTTACGCCGGCTCACTGGGCTGGGTAGTTACCAACGAAACATTCTTTCAGCCTGATTTTATCAACTATCTAAAAATCAGGGGTAGCTATGGCGTTACCGGCAACGAAAATGTAAGTCCGCAGTTTCAGCGTATTTCCAACAGTATTTACATCTATAATCTTGGCCAAAATGCCGGCTATACTTTTGGTAACGAACCAACATCTATCGGTGCAACCATTGCCTCCTTTAGAAATGATAACCTGGCCTGGGAAAAACAAAAGCAACTGAATGTGGGCTTTGATGTTCGCTTTGCTAATAATAAGCTTTCACTTTCTGCAGACTACTTCGAAAAGAAAATCAGCGGCCTGCTCTTTACGCCTTCCCTGTCCCTGTATCTTGGTACAGCCGCAGCACCTACAGCTAATATCGGCACTACCAAAACCAGTGGTTACGAAATGACCCTCGGGTATAGCGACAATATCAGCCGCAACCTGCGCATCAATACCAACCTCACATTTACGGCTGCTAAAAACGAAGTAACAGAAACCAACAACGGTTTAATTACCGGTGGTAATTACGGGATCCCTTCGCAAAGCATCACCCGGTTTGAAAAAGGGTATACACCCGGTTATTTTTACGGGTTTAAAACCGACGGGCTTTTTCAAAATGCAGGTGATTTAACCAAGGGCGCTTTGCAGGAAAATGCACAGCCCGGAGATATCCGCTTTGTGGATATGAATGGCGATGGAAAAATTGATGCCGACGACCGAACCAAAATAGGCGATCCCTTCCCCGACTTTACTATGGGCTGGAGCCTTAATGTCGATTTTAAAGGCTTCGATTTTACCAGTTTTGTATATGCTTCAGTAGGTAATGATGTGTACAGGGCTTACGAACGTAACCTGGCTATGACCAACAAATTCCGCGGTGTGCTGGCAAGATGGACAGGCGAGGGCAGCACCAACGATGCCCGTAACCCACGCTACACTTTTATTGATGCCAATAACAATACAAGAGCTTCAGACAGGTATGTGGAGGATGGTTCATTTATAAAAGTAAAAGATATGCAATTGGGGTATACATTACCGGCAGCCTGGTACCGGCATAAAATGTTTACCAAAATAAGGATATATGCCCAGGTGAAAAATGCCTTTGTATTTACAAAGTACTCCGGCTTTGACCCCGAGATATCCGGCGGCATATTTGATACCGGTATTGACCGTGGTTCATATCCGCAGGCACGTACCTATTCGCTCGGTGTTGATTTTAAATTTTAAACGAAAAACTATTGCTGTATGAAAAAAGCTAAATATATACCTGCACTTGCCTTGCTGGTGGCACTGCTGCCGGCCTGCAAAAAGTTTATTGCTTACGATCCTAAAGACGATTACCAGATAACGGCTGCTGATTATTTTAAAACTGCCGACGACTACCACAAGATGGTGGTGGGTGCTTATTCGCCACTGCAATGGATTTGGGCCAATGTGGTTATTGGCGATGTAGCTTCCGACAATTCTGTATCTGGTGGCGAAAATGCAACCGACCAGATAGGCTTTCAGCAAATTGATGATTATACCATTGTACCCAATAACAGCTACCTTGCTGAATGCTGGGTATCCTGCTACGAGGGTATCAACAGGGTGAATTATCTTGAAGAAAATAAAAACCTGCTCGATTTTACCGGCAAGGAAGCTTTATATGGCGAAGTATATTTCTTAAGGGCGTACTACTATTTTGAATTGGTACGCATGTTTGGCGATGTGCCCCTTTTTGTAGATAAACGCCTTGCTGTTGCCGAATCGGGTACATTGGGCAGGGCACCTAAAGCTGATGTATATGCGCAAATAGAGAAAGATTTAAATGCCGCTATTTCAGTACTGCCCATTACCAATCCGCAAAAGGGTCGTATTACAAGGTATGCTGCACAGGCACTGCTGGGTAAAGTATTACTGTATCAAAATAAATTTGATGAGGCCGCAGCCATGCTCGAAAATGTTGTAAACGGGCCTTTCCAGTTAATTGGGTATCCCGGTGCCGGTTCTTTTGGAGATATCTTTTTACAGTCTGGCGAAAACGGTGCCGAGTCGGTATTTGAAATTCAATACTCTAACCTCAGCCCTTATTTTGATTGGAGCCACCCCGGCAGGGGACAGGGCAACCTGGCGGTGCAGGTATGTGGTATACGCAACCTTACCGGTAACAGTCCTTACGGGCAGGGCTGGAGTACTAACCTCCCCACGCAAAACCTGGCCAGTGCTTTTGAAGCCGGCGATAGCCGTAAAGATGTAACCATACTGGATATTGAGGCATATAAAAATGCTAATCCTTCTTTTAATATTACTTACCTCGTGGCACCGTATAAAAATACCGGCCTGTACAACCAGAAGTATCATCCCCGCAAGGGCGAAACATCCGGGCAGGTGGAATTAAATTACCTGAACAACTTTCGCACCATACGCTACGCCGATGTATTGCTGATGGCTGCCGAAGCCAATAACAGGGCCACTGCTGCCAACGATACCAAAGCAAGAGAATATTTAAACAGGGTGCGCCGCCGTGCCTTTGCCGACAACAACCATGATATCACGGTTACGGGTGTGGCATTACGCCAGGCTATTTGGGATGAGCGCAGGCTGGAGCTGGCTATGGAAGGAGATCGTTTTTTCGACCTGGTGCGTACCGGGCAGGCCGCTGCAAAAATTACGGGTTTTGTAACCGGAAAAAATGAAGTGTTCCCCATTCCACAGCAGGAAGTAGATATATCAGGCCTGCCGCAAAACCCCGGTTACTAATATTCACTTATAAAAAACTGTAACATGAAATTAGTTCAATATTTTTTTAGCATACTCTTTTTACTGGCCATAGCCCCAGGCTGTAAAAAGCAAAAGAATGATGATGTATCGTTTTTAAAAACAGATGCAGCGCCTAAAGCTTTATCGGCTTTATTTACCATCACACAGGATAATACCGGGCTGGTAACTATTACGCCTAACGGTGAAGGCATTTCATTTTTTGAAGTGTATTATGGCGATGCCAGCACCACGCCTGTTGAAATTTTGCCCGGCAAAAACGTACAGCATGTATATGCCGAAGGTGTGTATACGGTAAAAATTGTGGGGCATAGTATCACCGGTAAGATTACTGAAGCCACACAGCAGCTAACCGTATCTTTCAGGGCGCCTGAAGATTTAGATTTTACTGCCGAGGTGGACGCTTCCAATAATTTTAAGGTAAATATTGCCGCATCGGCGCAGTACGAAACCTTCTTTAAAGTTTATTTTGGCGAAGACCCTAATGAAGTGCCTGTATCCTTTCTTGAAGGTGAAACTATCAGCCATGTGTATGCCAGTACAGGCGTTTATACCGTAAAAGTAATTGCTTACAGTGGTGGTGCTGCTGTTACGGAACTAACAAAAACCATAACTATAGCCGACCCTGTATTGCTGCCCCTTACTTTTGAATCGCCAACACTTAATTACAGCTTTGTAAACTTTGGTGGCGGCGATGCATCGGTGGTGGCCAATACACAACAAAACGGCATCAATACCTCTGCAAGGGTTGGCCGAATGATTAAAAATGCACCCGAAGGCTGGGGCGGCAGTTTTATCAGCCTGAGCGAACCCATAGATTTTTCAGCAAATAAAATTTTCAGAATGAAAGTGTTTTCGCCAAGGGTTGGCGCAAGGGTATTGCTGAAAGTGGAGAATGCAACAGACGGGGCCATTAGTTTTGAAAAAGAAGCCACTTGTACGGTTGCTAATACCTGGGAAGACCTGGTGTTTGATTACACAGCCATTAATACAGCCAATGCTTATCATAAAGTAGTATTGATATTTGAGCTGGGTACGCCTGGTGATGGGTCTGCCAATTTCACTTTCCTTTTTGATGATATCAGGCTTACCAATACCCTGCCTTCTACACAGGTAAACCTGCCGGTTGATTTTGAAAGCACAGAAGCCAACTATGCGTTTACCAATTTTGGCAATGCCAGCAGTACTGTTGTGGCTAATCCGCAAGTAAATGGGGCTAATACCAGTGCTACTGTAGGCCGCTTTAATAAACCCAATGGTGCCGAAACCTGGGCAGGCTCTTTCCTGGAACTGGGTACTCCCATCAATTTTTCGAGCCTTACAAAAATTAAAATGAAAGTATGGTCGCCAGCCGCAGGTATAAGGGTATTGATGAAGCTGGAAAACCTGGCAAACCCTGCCATCAATATCGAAAGAGATGCTGTAAACACCGTGGCTAATGGCTGGGAAGACCTGGTGTTTGATTTTGCCGGTGTTAATAATGCTGATAACTATCAGCGACTGGTGGTATTTTTTGATTTTGGTAATAGCGGCAATGGTGCCAATTACTATTTTGATGATATAGCGCTTACATCAGGTGCCGAAGAACTGGTGCTGCCACTCAATTTCCAATCGGCTACACTCACTTATAATTTTACAGGCTTTGGAAATGCCAACACAACGGTGGTGGATAACCCCAATCCTGCCGGTATCAACACATCTACAAAAGTAGCCGCACTTAACAAGGCAAGTGGTGCCGAAACCTGGGCTGGTTCATTTATTGAATTGCAAAAACCAATCGATTTTTCAGCACTCACCAAAATAAAAATGAAAGTGTGGTCGCCGGCAGCCGGTATTCGTGTATTGATGAAATTAGAAAACCTGGACAATCCCTCTATTAATATTGAAAGAGATGTAACCAATACGGTAGCCAATAGCTGGGAGGAACTCAGTTTTGATTTCAGCGGAATTGTAAACAGTAATAATTACCAGCGCCTCGTAGTGTTCTTCGATTTTGGAAATGGCGGAACCGGGGCCACCTATTATTTTGATGATATCCAACTCACTAACTAATAACAAAAATGATGCTCATGCAAAAGATATTTAACCATACAGCCACCGTTTTTTTAGCGGCAGCAGCTATTTGTTTTAGTGCCTGCAAAAAAGAAAAATATGCATTTGGCGATTTAAAAACACCGGCCAACCTGGTGCTTACTGCTGCGGTAGCGGGTGCCGATGCGGCCAATCCGGCAGGCGATGGCTCGGGGATAGTGGTGATCACTGTAAAAGGAGATAATGCACTTACCTACAATGTTGATTTTGGCGATGGTACTACCAAAGTGGTGCCTACCGGCGAGATAGAATACCGCTACACACAAACCGGTACACATGATTACACCATTACCGTAAATGCGGTGGGTACAGGAGGCATTATGTCTACCATCAGTAAAACAGTAACTGTGTATTTCGCCTTTGTTATTCCTGCCGATATTATGGCAGCGTTAACCGGCGGAAGTTCAAAAGTATGGATGTCGGATAAAGATGCCGGTGGTCATTTTGGGGTAGGCCCCGCCGATGGTTTTGAGCCAATATGGTATGCTGCCGATCCTAACAGCCGCCTTCCCTGTTCGTACGATGATGAAATAACTTTTACCAAAGCAGGGGATAATGCCATCGATATGCAATTGAATAATTTTGGCCAGTCTTTTGCTATTGGTGGCGCTGCGGCATTTTACGGCCTGGCCAGTGCTGAAGATTGCAGGGATATTAATCCTGGTGGAGTTAAAAGACTGTCTTTTGTACCTGCATCATCTGCCTCCACCCCGGCCCAATCTACCCGGGTAGAGTTTGGCGTGCCGGGCAATGGCCTTCTTATATTCGGCACCGGTGCCACCGTGTACGAAATACTGTCTATTTCCGAAACGAGTATGCATATACGCAATATTGGTATCGACGGCAATGCCTGGTATCAAAAACTTAAAGCCAAATAATAACATATGATGTTCTTAAAAAATACTACAGCAAGCTTTTTTCTTTTTTGTTTTCTCACTGCATCAAGCTGTAAAAAGGATAATAGCGGCCCGGTTAATACGGCACCCACCAACCTTGAGATAACTGCTACGGTAAGCACCGACGGAACAGGTAATGTGAGCTTTAGCGCTACAGCCAACAATGCCGTAACCTACGACTTTGAATATGGTGATGGAGTGGTGCTAACCGGTACCAATGGCAACGTAACACACCGTTATACCCTTACCGGTACCAATACGTTTACCGTGAGGGCTACAGCCAAGAGCAGCACCGGCGCAACTGCCACCAAAACGATTAGTGTAACCGTAACCGTTACTATAACGGCACCGGTACTGGTATGGAGCGATGAGTTTAATACCGATGGCCTGCCCAACCCGGCAAAGTGGGGCTACGATTTAGGTGCCGGTGGCTGGGGCAATAATGAGGCACAGTATTATACCAGCCGTGCCGACAATGCTGTTGTAATTAACGGCTCGCTTAAAATTACCTTAAAGAAGGAAGCCTACAGCGGAAGTAATTACACCTCTGCAAGGCTGCTGACAAAAGATAAATTTTCATTCAAATATGGCAGGGTGGAGGCAAGGGCTAAATTACCGGCAGGTGGCGGTACCTGGCCGGCCATTTGGATGCTGGGCAGCAATATTGGTACGGTGGGCTGGCCTGCCTGCGGCGAAATTGATATTATGGAGCATATTGGCAACGATCTTAACAGGATACACGGTACACTGCATTACCCCGGCAGGTTTGGCGGTAATGCCAATGGCTCCAGCAGAGTGATTGCCAATGCTACTACCGAGTTTCATATTTATTCGCTGGATTGGTCGCCAACTGAAATTAAAATTTCGGTAGATGACCAGTTAATACATACCGTTGCCAATTCGGCCAGTATACCGTTTAATCACAATTTCTTTATTATCTGTAATGTAGCTATGGGGGGCAATTTCGGCGGCATTATCGATGCCGGTGTAACCAATGCGTCGATGGAAATTGATTACATCAGGGTGTACCAATAATACAGCAAACACACACCAATACCCGTGCAGCAGGAAGTTATTATTTCCTGCTGCTTAGTTTAGAAAGCAGCCTTAAAATTTCAAGATACAGCCATACAATGGTAACCATTAAGCCAAATGCGCCGTACCATTCCATGTATTTTGGTGCCCCGGCAATAGTGCCCTGCTCTATCCTGTCGAAATCTAAAATAAGGTTTAGTGCAGCTATGGCCACCACTACCAGCGAAAAGCCGATACCCATCATAGAGCCTTCGTGTAAAAAAGCCATTTGAACGCCAAAGAAACGCAGGATAATAGCAATGAAATAAAATATAGCAATACCGGCTGTAGCAGTAAAAATTACTGACTTGAATTTTTCTGTTGCCTTAATAATTCGGAAACTGTATAAAAAATACATGGCGATGGCTACGCCAAAAGTGAGGCCAACCGCATTCATCACAATATTGGGAGCCTGCTCGGCAAATGCACTATTATACATAGCCGATATAGCGCCAAGGAAAAGCCCTTCCAGCAAAGCATAAGCTGGTGCTAAATACGGCGCCCATTCTTTTTTAAAAATTATCACCAATGCCAGCACAAGGCCGCCAATAAGGCCTGTCCAGATTAAGGGCTGCACATTACCGCCAGCGGCAAACTCTTTCCACGAATAATAAGCCGTGCCCATCAGCATCAGGAGCATAAAGCCAAATTTGTTGAGCGTGCCCCTCAGCGTCATGGTTTCTGCATAGTTGGTACTAAGGTTGGGCTGAAAGGCTTTTTCGCCTAATGCAGGGTTGCCTGATTTGAATAGGTTCATAACTTATTTTTTAAAACCGAAAGTAGCGATTTATACGGAACTGCATTTATGGTGCTGCTTTCAGGTTGGGATAGTTGGAAATAAAATCAAAATCGTAGTCGTCTTTAAATTTCAGTTTTTGAATAAACCTGTGCAGGTGCGCAGAGTCGCCGCTATCGGTATAAGCCTGGTCGTGCGCAAGCAGTACCAGGTGATTGGGCGTTTTTGTTTTTCCTTTTGCAAACACACTATCTACTTTGCTCAGCAGTTCTTCATCTGTACTTAACAGGTTAAGTTGTTGGTTAAAATGCCATTCTACATCCCAGCCTACGGCTACAAAACCGTGCTGCTTCAGGCTGTCGGCTGCAGCAACGCTGCTTTTAATATCGGTGCTGCTGATATTTTCTGTACGCCAGATATTACGCCCGGGTGTACGTACAATACCGGTTTGTAAGCCCAGGCTATCTGCACACCGGGCAAAGTCGTGTACAACGGAGTCGGGTGCGGCATAAAATTTTTCATAACGGCAATGGGCATGCGTATAGCTGTGGTTGGCAATTTCGATATACCGGCACTGGCGCAGGCTGTCGTACGTATTTTTTTGTTCGGCACAGCCAAATACATGCTCACCCACTACAAAAAGCGTAACCGGTACCGCTTCGCTGCGTACAATATTCATCACATTCCGGGTTCCTTTATTGGGGCCATCGTCAAAAGTGAGGTAAATGGTTTTCTTTTTCTTTTTGGATGTGGCCGCCTGCACTACGGTAACACTATCGGCTGCTGCAGGCTTGAGGTTGGTGTCCTTTTTTGTGCTGATCAGTGGCGGAGCGGTTGTTTCGGGTTGCTGGTAATAACAGGCGGTAAAAACAATGGTAAAGATGGTGCTGGCAATTTTTTTTGAAGCGGCCTGCAGGGCTTCGGCGTCGGGGTCCATAATATTGATTGGTTAATTGATGATGCACTGAAGTTAAATGCAGGCAACAGGCCTTTGCAAATTTTCGCTGTTAATGATTTTGTAAAGCATTTGGAGCAGTTGGCAGGGGGATTATCCACCTAAAAGTTGTTATGGCAACGTTGCCGTAACAAAGTTTATGTACCTGCATATACATGAATGATTTTAAATGTAACTTGCGCCACGTTTCATTTAATGATTGTTTGTTATGAGTACAACCGAACAGGTAATACAAGACGTAGTAATAAAGTTTGCAGGCGATAGTGGTGATGGTATGCAACTTACCGGCAGCCAGTTTACCAATAATACCGCCCTGCTTGGCCTCGACCTGGCCACATTTCCCGACTTCCCGGCCGAAATAAGGGCTCCGCAAGGTACCCTACCCGGTGTGAGCGGCTACCAGCTTCGTTTTAGCAGTGATGAAATATTTACCCCCGGTGATGCCTGCGATGTACTGGTGGCCATGAATGCGGCTGCGCTTAAAGTGAACCTTACTTCCTTAAAAAAGGGTGGAATCATTATTGCCAATACGGATGGGTTTGATTCAAAGAACCTGCGCCTGGCCAATTACCCGGAAGGAGTAAATCCGTTGGAAGATGACAGCCTTGGCAACTACCAGTTGATAAAAATGGATGTTACCAAAATGACCCGTGAAGCCCTTAAGGACATCACTATGGGGATGAAGGAAAAAGACAGGGCTAAAAACATGTTTGTACTTGGCTTCCTGTACTGGATGTACAACAGGGATATGGCCAACACCATTAATTTCCTCGAAGAAAAATTTGGCAAAAAACCAGAGATATTTGAAAGTAATGTAAAAGTGCTGCAGGCAGGGTATCATTATGGTGATACTACTGAAACTTTCAGCACCCGTTTTACCGTTGCCAAAGCTAAAATGGAGCCGGGCAATTACCGCTCTATCATGGGCAACCAGGCTTTAACATACGGGCTGATTGCGGCTTCACAAAAAAGTGGCCTGCAACTGTTTTTAGGCAGTTATCCTATTACGCCGGCCAGCGATATTTTACACGACCTGAGCAAATACAAAAATTTTGGTATTAAAACCTTCCAGGCCGAAGATGAAATTGCTGCTATTGGTTCGGCAATTGGTGCAAGCTATGGTGGCGCCCTGGGTGTAACTACTACCAGCGGCCCCGGTATGGCACTTAAAGCCGAGGCGATGGGGCTGGCTGTAATGCTCGAAATTCCGCTTGTAATAGTAGATGTACAACGTGGCGGCCCCAGTACAGGCTTACCTACCAAAACAGAACAAAGCGACTTGTTGCAGGCTTACTACGGCCGCAATGGAGAATGCCCTATGCCCATCATATCTGCCTCTACCCCCAGTGATTGTTTTGCTGCAGCCTACGAAGCGGTACGGATAAGTGTACAGCACATGACCCCGGTAATTTTACTGAGCGATGGTTATATTGCCAATGGTGCCGAGCCATGGCGCTACCCATCCAGTGCTGATTTGCAACCCATTGATGTAAAATTTGCCGCTCCTGAAAGTGTGGATGCCAAGGGTAAATTTATGCCCTACAAGCGGGATGAAAAATTAGTGAGAGAGTGGGCCATACCCGGTACACCAGGATTAGAACACCGTGTAGGCGGCCTCGAAAAACAAGATATTACCGGCAACGTAAGTTACGATAGCGATAACCATGAGCACATGGTAAAAACAAGGCAGGCAAAAGTAGACAACATCGCTAATTATATACCTGACCAGCAGTTAGACAGCGGCCCGGAAACCGGTAAAGTACTGGTGCTGGGCTGGGGTAGTACTTACGGGGCTATTAAAAGTGCAGTAAAAGATTTGCAGGCGGCCGGCTATGCCGTATCGCATGCACATCTTAGGTATGTAAGGCCATTCCCTAAAAACCTCGGTAGCATACTCAAAAATTTTGAACATGTGCTGATCCCCGAAATTAACAACGGCCAGCTCATCAAAATAATCCGGGATGTGTATTTTGTTGATGCCAAAGGTTACAATAAAATTAAAGGGGTGCCCATTACCAAGGGCGAATTGATAGATGTGATAGAGGTGCTTGCAAAGTAATACTGTAAGGGCATTAAAATTTGTACAACCGGGCAATTGCCCGGTTTTTTTTGTCTTTTTGGCAGCCAACAAATCTGGCTTGCTGTTTGTAAATAATTTTTACTAAAAGTTACAAAAATGACATTTGGAATCATTGCAGTATCGCTGGTGTTTATGGTATTAGGCATGGCGGTGCAATACAGGCTTAAAAGTAAGTTTAAAGCCTACAGCCAGGTGCCTACCTCATCGGGCCTTAGCGGTAAAGAAATAGCTGAGAAAATGCTTAGGGATAATGGCATATATGATGTGCAGGTAGTATCGGTGCAGGGCTTTTTATCCGACCATTACGACCCCACCAAAAAAACTGTGAACCTGAGCCCGGATGTTTACCAGGGCCGCACAGTAGCAGCCGCAGCCGTTGCAGCACACGAGTGTGGCCACGCTGTACAGCATGCCACTGCCTATTCTATGCTTATGCTGAGGAGCAGGCTGGTGCCGGTTACACAAATCAGCACATCACTTTCGCAGTGGGTAATTATTGCCGGTATCGGTATGTATGGCTTTGGCGGTGGTAATCAAACATTGCTGCTGGTGGGTATTGTACTGTTTGCAGTATCCACTTTATTTTCACTTGTTACACTCCCGGTTGAATTTGATGCTTCAGCAAGGGCTTTAAAGTGGCTGGATACGGCCAATATTACCCGAACCACTGAGCATGAAAAAGCAAAAGATGCCTTAAAATGGGCAGCATCAACCTATGTGGTGGCTGCATTGGCCTCAATTGCCATGCTGGTGCAGTATATTCTAATTTACCAGTCCAGGAGCAGGGATTAACCGTGTACGAAATTTGAAATAGTAAAGCCGTTCTTGTCTGGAACGGCTTTTGTTTTTATAGAGAATTAATTTTTGCTAAAGTATACCGGCATTACAGTTTTATTTCCTCGTCGTTATCATCAAAAAAGCGGAACTCGGTAAGGTGGTAATTGGTATTGGCCACCACTTTAATTTTTTGTTTGTATTTCCAAATCCATCTTCTGCGCCTTGAGATGAATCCGCTGGTGAGATAAGTGTGAATGATAGGGTTTACTTCTATAGTAAGCCCCTTGTGCTTTTGCATGATAAGGTAGCTGAGGTTTTTTTCAATTTCATCTTCGAGTATAATTGAGGATGAAATTTTACCGGTACCGTTGCAGCTTGGGCATATTTCGGAAGTATTAATATTCATTTCCGGCTTCATACGCTGCCGGGTAATTTGCATGAGGCCAAATTTGCTGATGGGCAGCACGGCATGTTTGGCACGGTCGGGCTGCATCACCTGTTCCATAAAATCGGCCAGGCGTTTTTTATTATCCTGCAGCTTCATATCAATGAAGTCTACCACTATAATACCTCCCAAATCTCTCAGGCGAAGTTGCCGGGCTATTTCTTCTGCAGCTTCCAGGTTGGTTTCAAGTGCATTTTGTTCCTGGTTATTGCTTACACTTTTGTAACCACTGTTTACATCAATTACATGAAGCGCTTCGGTATGTTCAATGATGAGGTAGGCACCGCTGGGCAGGTTTACCGTTTTGCCAAATGCTGCTTTTACCTGTTTGGTAATACCAAAGCTGTCGAATATGGGCGAACCATTGTTGTAATAGGTAACGATATCTGCTTTTTCAGGAGCAATTTTTTGAATATAGGATCTTGTATCGCTATATATATTTTTATCATTTACCACTATCCTGTTGAAGTCTTCATTCAACAAATCCCTGAGCATGCTGGTGGTTTTAGCCTGCTCACTCAGTATTTTAGATGGGGGTGTGGCTCCTTTCAGGTTTTCCTGGATGGCTTTCCAGGTTTGTACAAGGGTGTTAAGGTCTTCATGCAGTTCGGCTGTGTGCTTACCTTCGGCGGCCGTACGTACAATTACGCCAAAGTTTTTAGGCTTTACCGCTTCAATTATTTTTTGCAGCCTTTTTCTTTCTTCGCCGGAGTGTATCTTCCTGGATACCGCCACCACATCATTAAACGGGGTAATCACTACAAAACGGCCGGGCAGCGAAATTTCGCAGCTTAGTCTTGGGCCTTTGGCGGCTATTGGCTCTTTTAATATTTGTACGAGTATATTGGGCCTGCCGCTAAGTACTTCTGCAATTTTCCCGGTTTTTATAATTTCCGGCTCTACCAAAAACTTACCGAAATCGAATCCGCCTTCTGATTTATCATTGATGGCAGTATTGGTAAACTTGAGCAGGGAGCGAACGTAGGGGCTAAGGTCGGTATAGTGCAAAAAAGCATCTTTTTCGAAGCCTACGTCCACAAAAGCAGCATTTAGGCCGGGTATTAGTTTTTTTACCTTACCCAGGTACAAATCGCCTACGGCAAAACTGGCATCAATTTTTTCATTGTGCAGTTCTACCAGCTTTTTGTCTTCCATCAGGGCTATTTCTACTCCCTGGGGTGCTGCGTTTATGATTAACTCTTTTGTCAAGCAATGCTTAATTTAAACCGGGATATTTATTTGTACGGAAGAGCACCGGCATACCTGTTACACAAATAAAAATAGGTATAACAGCCTGCAGGCAGAAAACTAAATAAGCTGCCGGGATGAGGATGCCGGCAGCTATTATAAAAAGATGAATTACCTCTTTTTATGACGGTTTTTTCTTAAGCGCTTTTTGCGTTTATGTGTAGCTATTTTATGACGCTTTCTCTTTTTACCACAAGGCATAACCTTAATCTTTTTTTGTTAAAAAATAATTTTGAATAACTTTTATCATAATCATGCTGCCGGGCAGCATTTTATTTCAACTGCTTAATCCTTTCATCTACTGCTTCACTAAAGGCCGGGTTATTAACAAGCTGCTTGCTTGTATTGTACCACTTTATAGCGTTTTCCCTATCACCTTTGGCTGCATAAGCATCGGCAAGCCATGATATTGCTTCGAGGTTGCCAGGTTGTTTTTGCACCACTCTCTGCAGGCGTTCTATCGCTTTATCATACTGGGTAGATATTACTGCTCCAATACCGAGCAGCAATTGCGCCTGCATGTTTTCTGGATTGGTTTTCACTACTTCCAGCAGTTGCTGCACCCCCTTCATGGTTTCGGCAGCATCGCCGGCCATACCCTTACCAAATACATAACAACCAGCCATCTCCACTTTTAACGAATCATTGGCCGGGTTCAGTACAATAGCTTTTTCGTACAGCTCAATAGCCTGCCCAGCCTTCCATGCTCTTTTATCTACATCAGCTTCAGTTCTAAAGGCTGCCGCAATTTGCCGGGCGGCAAAGGTGAGGTTTTTTTCAGAATTTACCAACTTAGCGGCTTCTGCGGTATAAAATACGTATAAGTCGGTATTGGCTGCCGAATCTTTCCAAAAGTTTGCCAACTGGTTATAGGCTTTTACCTGCTGTTCCTGCACATTGCCACGGGAAATGCTGTTTTCGATGGCTGTGATGTAGGCCGCCTGGCTTAAAGTTAACCCTGCTTTTGCCTGTGTAAGGGCATTTTGTACATCAAATGCGGCATGTTCATCATGATCATGACCGTCGTGATTGGTATGTGCTGCATCGGGGTTCCCGGGTGGTACTGTTTTCCCAAAAAAAAGGAGGAGGAGCAATACAACCAGTCCGCCGGATAGTAAAATTGTTGGTGTTTTTTTCAAACCTTGAATTTAGGGCAGCAAAAATACACTTTCTGTAAAAAGGGGGACAGGTATTTTTAAGAGTTGTATGCAAAAAGGCATCAGCCAAAGGGAGAATGGCCGTGGGCTTTGTAAAATAAGGAGCATTTTTGCCTAAGGGGCAGAAGAGATACTGTCAAGCGACGGGGAAGCGCTATCGTCGAGTTTTTTGTTTTTTACCTCCTGTACAAATTCTTTGGCAGGTTTAAAGGCCGGAATGTAGTGTTCAGGAATTTCTACGGCAATATTTTTTTTGATATTGCGACCGATTTTGGCGGCTCTTTTTTTGGTAATAAAGCTGCCAAAGCCCCTTATGTAAATATTTTCGCCGGCTACTAATGATTTTTTAATTTCTTTAAACATGGTTTCCAGCGTAACCATTACATCCACCTTGGGGATACCGGTTTTTTCAGAAATTTCTGATATTAAATCTGCTTTTCTCATGTTATACTGTGGTTTGTATTTGTTTATCAGACAGTAAGATAATTAATAGTTTTGTAAAATACAATACTAAATGCTGAGTATCAGATAAATAGTGTTCAAATTGTTATTAAATGAACATTTTCACCCAATAATGGTTTGCAATAAAATTGATTTAACAGGCTATAGCATTTTGATAAAAGTTTATGATAGAAGCGGCGCACCGAAAATATTTTGTACAGCAGTTATTAAAATGGCATTTAAAAGTGAATGACCGGCAAATGCCCTGGAAGGGTGAAAAAGACCCTTACAAAATATGGTTGAGCGAAATCATCCTGCAGCAAACACGGGTAGAGCAGGGCCTGGCATATTATAACCGGTTTATACAAGCATACCCTACTATACAACGGCTTGCAAGTGCTTCTGAGCAAGAGGTTTATAAACTTTGGGAGGGGCTGGGCTACTATAGTCGTTGCAAAAACTTAATTCATACCGCAAAATTTATCACCATGGAGCTGGAAGGAAAATTTCCTGCTACATACGAAGAACTGCTGCGTTTAAAAGGTGTAGGTGCTTATACGGCGGCCGCCATTGCCTCATTTGCTTTTGGACTGCCGCATGCGGTGGTAGATGGCAATGTTTTCAGGGTGTTGGCAAGGTATTTTAATATAGATACTGCAATTGACAGCAGCGAGGGTAAAAAACTGTTTGCCGAAATGGCCAATTTACTGCTGGATAAAAAGCAACCAGGCATCTACAACCAGGCAATTATGGATTTTGGCGCAATAGTGTGTACCCCCCGTTTGCCGCAATGTGCACAATGTTCTTTAAACAAATCATGCATTGCTTTTGCCGGTAATACGGTAGCACAACTTCCTGTAAAAGAAAAAACACTGGTAAAGCAGCAGCGGTGGTTGAATTATATTGTTGCCGGGTATAAGGGCCGATGGTATGTTCGTAAACGTACTGCCGGAGATGTATGGGAAGGCCTTTATGAGTTTATATTAGTTGAAAGCGATGTTGAAATTAAACCAGAGGATTTGCTTAGGGCTGCCCAGCTACAGCAATTTACCGGCAAAAGAGGCTTTGAAGTACTTGCCATATCAAAACTGTACCGCCAGGTACTTACACACCAGGTAATACAGGGACGGTTTATACAGGTGCAATTAAACACTTCACCTACCGCAAAGGGATACCAGCGGGTAACTACCAAAATGCTGGCACAACTGCCATTCCCAAAATTTATAAACCACTGGTTAAAAGATAAAAATGTATCTTTAAATTTGTTGTAAACGGAAAATAATATTTAAGCAATAATCTGAAAATCATGAGAGGGGTAAACAGGGTAATGCTTATTGGAAACCTGGGAAAAGATCCAGATATTCAGTTTTTGGAAGGTAATATTTGCGTGGCAAAATTTTCGCTGGCTACTACCGAAACCTATAAAGACAGGAGCGGCAAGTTAATATCGCAAACAGAGTGGCATACTGTGGTACTGTGGAGGGGTTTGGCAGAGCTGGCACAAAAATACCTGCACCGGGGCAGCCTGGTTTACATTGAGGGCCGCCTTAAAACCCGTAGCTGGGAGGATAAAGAGGGGAATAAAAAATTTGCGACCGAAATAGTAGGCGATAATCTGATCATGCTGGATAAACGTGGCGATGGCAGCGGAACACCCGGCGTTGATAATGTGGACGATCTGGGAGCAGGTGGCCCACCCCCGGCAGAAGAGGGCCCCGAAAGACTACCCTTTTAAAAAATGCTTTACAACATAGTTTAACCAACATTCATGGTTTTTGGCTGGTTGACTTTTTAAAAATTATTGTTTACTAAAACTCAAGGTTTTGGACCCCCAATCGGTGCTACATCTTTTTCCCGGGCTGCGATTTTATTTTTTGGTTACGCCTGCGGCCTCTGCAGTACTTATTTTTCTCGCCATTCTTTTGTTTGTAGTGTCTTTTTTGGTTGCCGGGTCAGAAGTGGCATTTTTTTCACTCACCTACAAGGATATTAATATGCTTAAAACAAAGCAGCAACCGGCTTTCCGGCGTATTATACTGCTGCTTGAGCAACCTAAAACCCTGCTGGCATCCATGCTCATTGCCAACAGCCTTGTAAATATTGGCATTATCCTTATTTCCAACATACTGATGGACGAATGGTTACAGGCATTCAGCCTGGGTTTTTGGGTAAGTTTCTTAATCAAGGTATTTACGGTTACATTTTTACTGGTGCTGTTTGGCGAAGTGCTGCCTAAGGTATGGGCTACCAACCACAAAATATGGTTTGCTTCCACCGCTTCGCTCATTATTGAAATCATCAATAGTGTGTTTTATAAAATGAGCCGCCGGCTGGTACACCTTAGCAATGCTGTTGAAAAAAAGTTTTCCCCCCATCACTCTTCTATGCTCGATAACAGCCAGTTGGATTATGCCATCGACCTGCTACCCGAGCATGAAGCCACGGTTGAAGAGAAACAAATACTGAAAGGTATACGCAAGTTCAGCGATACACCCGTAAAGCAGGTAATGCGTACAAGGCTCGATGTTAGCGGCATTGAATACAGCAGCAGTTTTGATGCTGTTATTAAAAAGGTGGAAGAGTTGCACTACTCCCGCCTGCCGGTATATAAAAACAACCTGGATGAAGTAGTGGGTATGTTGCATACAAAAGACCTGCTGCCTTACTCTACCGCACAAATGCAGGTGCAGGAGTTTGACTGGCGAAGACTGGTGCGGCCCGCCTACTTTGTACATGAACAAAAGCTGATTGAGGATTTATTGCAGGAGTTTAGAAATAAACATATACACTTTGCCGTAGTGGTAGATGAATTTGGTGGTACATCCGGAATTGTAACGCTGGAAGATATTATGGAAGAAATTATCGGCGATATCAGGGATGAATTTGACGATGAGGAAAGTATCAACAAAAAAATTGATGACAATACCTACATCTTTGAAGGCAAAACCATGATTAACGATGTATGCAAAGCAATGGGCCTGCCATCCGATACTTTTGAAGTTGTAAGAGGGGATAGTGATTCACTTGCAGGGCTGGTGCTGGAAATTGCCGGCGAATTTCCGCAGGTAGACGAAGAAGTAATCAGCGGCGATTTTGTATTTGTGCCGCTGGCCATCAATAAAAACAGGATTGATAAAGTAAAAGTGCTGATAAGGCAAATTGTAAACGAAGAATAACCATGCTGCGGATTAAAAGGCACTTCAATAATACAACGGGCCCGGGTATACGCATTACTAATTGTTGTTTTACCGCCCTGGCAATCCTTATATTTTTTGCTTCCTGCAATTCGCCCTATGGCACAAAAAAACGGGGCTTTTTTGCCATCAGCCTCCCCGAACGGGGCTACCAGCAGTTTTCAAAAGAAGGGTTCCCCTACAGCTTTGAATACCCGGTATATGCACAGGTTGTACAAGACAGCACCTACTTTGACAGTAACCCCGAAAATCCGTTCTGGATAAATGTAGATTTTCCCCAATTCAACAGCCGTGTTTTTATCAGCTACAAAAAAATAGGCGGGAAAGCCCTGTATAAAATAAAACAACCCGACGGGAGTTATAGAGATTCTTTTGGCATTAATGTGTACGACAAAATGGTGGATGATGCCTTTAAACTAACCAACAAAAACAACGTGGTGTCATCGTCTATTAAAGACAGCCTCATCCACACACCTAATGGAATTGGGGGTGTTTTTTTCCGGGTGGGGGGTAATGCTGCCACGGCAAAACAATTTTTTTTAACCGATACCACGAGGCATTTTTTAAGGGGGGCACTCTATTTTAATTCACCACCCAACGCCGATTCCCTGAAACCCGTACAGGATTTTTTACAAGCTGATTTAGAGCATCTTATAAACAGCTTCCGCTGGCAAAATTCGCCTGCCGGGTAAGCCATTGCTCCAGTTTTTTAAAAGACCTAACCTGTATGCTCTAATGCATACGGCAGCCCTGTGTTTTTAAAGCCTAAAAAACAGCCTTTTTTCTGGTCAAAAACAGGCTAAAAGCCCTACCTTCGCAGCCCCGTTAAAAAAAACCGGGGTTATATTATGCAATTCAATATTAATAAACAATTAAACGCAGATGCACAGGAAGGTGCCGCTTCTACAGAAGCAACACCTGCTGCGGTAACAAATGTGCCTGTGGCAGCGCCTGTAGAAGAAACTGTTGTTAGTGCCCACGATGATTTTGACTGGAGCATGGACAAGCGCAACGTAAGCACTTACAGCAAAGATGAAAAAGAAAAGTACGATGCTGTATACGAAAACACCTTCAGGCAAATAAATGATGGTGAAATGGTTATGGCTACTATTGAAGCTGTTACCAAAACAGATGCTGTGGTAAACATTGGCTTTAAAAGCGATGGCCTTGTATCGCTTAATGAATTCAGGGATATACCGGGTGGCATTAAAGCCGGTGATGTGGTAGAAGTAATGGTGGTTGAAAAAGAAGACCGCAACGGAAACCTGCACCTTAGCCGCAAGCAGGCCCGTACCAGCCGTGCCTGGGAAAAAATTGTGGAACTGCACAAAACCGGCGAAATTGTTACCGGCCAGGTTACCAGCAAAACTAAAGGCGGGCTTATTGTGGATGTATTTGGTATGGAAACCTTCCTGCCAGGTTCACAGATAGATGTAAAACCTGTAACAGATTACGATCAGTTTGTTGGCAAAACCATGGAGTTTAAAGTGGTTAAAATCAACGAAACCATTAAAAACGCTGTTGTATCGCACAAAGCACTTATTGAAAGTGATATTGAAGCACAACGTGCCGAAATTATGGGCAAACTGGAAAAAGGCCAGGTACTGGAAGGAACCATCAAAAACATTACAGATTTTGGTGCATTCCTCGACCTTGGCGGCTTAGACGGCTTATTGTATATCACCGATATTTCATGGGGCCGTATCAACCATCCTTCTGAAGTATTGAAGCTGGATCAGAAACTGAACGTGGTGGTGCTTGATTTTGATGATGATAAAAAACGCATCAGCCTTGGCCTGAAACAACTTACGCCTCATCCGTGGGATACCCTTGCAGAGAATATTAAAGAAGGGGAAGAAGTTAAAGGTAAAGTAGTGAATATCGAAGATTACGGTGCATTCCTCGAAATTATGCCCGGCGTTGAAGGTCTTGTACACGTAAGTGAAATTACATGGGCCAATACACCTGTAAATGCTAAAGAATTCTTCAAGCTGGGTGATGAACACCAGGCTAAAATTGTAACGCTGGATAAAGACACACGTAAAATGAGTCTCTCTATCAAGCAACTTTCGCCCGATCCCTGGAGCGAAATTGAAACCAAATTCCCCGAAGGCAGCAGGCATACCGGCGTGGTAAAAAATATTACCCCTTATGGTGTGTTTGTAGAGCTGGCAACCGGCATTGGCGGCATGGTGCATATCAGCGACCTGAGCTGGTTGAAACGCTTCAATAACCCCAATGAGTATACTAAAGTTGGCAGCAATATCGATGTAGTGATTTTAAACATCGATAAAGATGGCCGCAAATTGCAGCTTGGGCACAAACAAATTGAAGAAGATCCCTGGAATTCGCTGGAAGAAACCTTCCATACTGGCAGCATCCATGAGGGTACTGTAGTAAAGCGTGATGATAAAGGTGCTGTGGTACAACTGCCTTACGGGCTTGAAGGCTTTGCCCCAAGCCGCCACCTGGCAAAAGAAGATGGTAAATCAATTGTTGCTGATGAAGTGAACCAGTTTATGGTAATCGAATTCGACCGCAACGACAAACGTATCGTTTTAAGCCATACACGCCTTTGGGAACAGGCTAAAGAAGAAGAAAAACAAGCTGTAATTAAGGAAAAGAAAGCAGAAGCTGAAGTAACCAAAAAAGCAGTGAAAAACCTGCAGGGTAAAGTAGAAAAATCTACCCTTGGCGACCTTGGTGTACTGGCTAACCTTAAAGCTAAAATGGATAGTGAAGCCGCTGCTGCTGCGCCAGCAAAAGCTGCTGCTCCTGAAGCGCCTAAGGCTGACGAAAGCGCCGACGAAACACCGGCTGCTGAATAATGCCATTATCCGCACAGGTAATAATGTTTCAATCCCACTGCATTTGCAGTGGGATTTTTTTTATCACCATTCTTTTGCACTTACTTTGCCTGCATTAACTGGTATGAATAATTTCAATAAATACTTTACGCTCCTGGCTTTGATAATCGGTAGCTTCTTAGGCTTTTTGCTCCTGGCTGTAGCCCTTTTTTTTATTTTAAAACTATTTTCGGTTACCCTTTTTCATATACCCGGCACCGATAAAGTGTATCAATTTTTTATTGTGGTGATACCCTATACTGTTTTCTTTTTCGGGTATCATTATATGCATAAAAAAATTCCCTTAAGCACCAGGCGTTTTTCCCGTATTGCCGGCAGGGTGCTGATGGTAACAGGTAGTATCATCTGCCTCGCCACACTTGTATTTGCCCTGCTCGATTATTTATCCGTAAAAGGAGAATGGATGACCCTTTACAAACAGAACACACAGTACGGCCTTATCGCACAAATTTTCCTGTTGTTTTTTACGGCACTCATCGTAGCAACAGGAGATGCCAAGGAAAAAGACTGGATGGATAAAGTTGCTGATCAGTAAACGCTACAGCGGTTGTAGTATTATCTTAATGGCTGTATCTGCCGCCAGCTTATTATAAAGCAGGTAACCCGGTATACTCCATTCATTTTTTTTAAACCAGCTTAATACCGGGTAGCCGGGTAAATAAGCTTTTAAAAAATTCACCTGGTAGTAGTAGCCCGATACGGCATGCACCGGGTATTGCGCCAGCAGCAACCGAATTGAATCGGCATACCGGGTGAGTTGTGCATCGCTTACAAGGTAAGGGTTAAAGTAAGGCGCATAAAAGCTGGTAAAAAAATTATTGTCAACAAAAGGTTGCAGGCATTGCGCCTGTGGCGATTCGATGATGATACGGCCCTCCAGGGAAAAACTATCTCTTAAAACGGTAATAGCTTGTGCAGCCTGAAGCATATTGCTGCTATCCAGGTTTTTTATATCCAGCCAGATCCCTGCCGTTGCACTATGCTGTTTCAAAAACTGCAGGATGCTGTCTAACTGGCCTGTTGGTGCTTCACCAGGATCGTGGCGTACTTCAAATTTATTTTGCCCGGCATTAAAATAAATATCTGTTTCAATACCGGGCAGGTGCAGTGGTAATGCTGTTAATGCGTTATTGCTGTTCACTGCTTTTATCCATTTTTTAGCCTGGAAATTAAATGCGGCAGGTAATGCTGTGGGGCATTGCACCGCAGCATCCGGAAAAGTTTTGGGCAGCAGTACCCGTATCATGCCTTTATGCCGGGCCGCATCGTACACAATACAGAAAGCCGCAGCAAAAAACAATACCTTTAGCGCTGTAATGTTTTTTAAAAACAATTTCATTTTGTTGTACAATGCGTTTATCATTAACCGGTATGGCAGGGCAGAAAATCAAACAACTTTTGCGATTGCTCCTGCTGCTTATTGTGCTCCTGTGGTTGTTAAAATTAGCGTTTTACGGGTATAACAAATCGCTTTTATATTCCCAAGCAACAGGTGCCGGAGATTGGTTAAAGGTAATTGGCTGGGCAATGCTGTACGATGTAATGGTAGTGCTGAGCCTTAACATGCCCTATGTATTATTGCTCTATATTTTTTACAAACTCAGGTTTAAAACAGTTGCAGCCGTTGCTGTTAGTATACCCTTTGCCCTGCTCAACCTGTTGTGTATACTGCTCAGCCTGGCAGACATATTTTATTTCCGCTTTCGCCAGCAGCGGGCCGATGCAGATATGCTTTTTTCGGCCACACACTCACTGGGCAAGGCTTTTATGGCCAGTCCGGTTATAAGCGCCTGCTGTGTGCTGCTGCTGGTAATAGTGAGTGTGTGGCTGTGGTATAGCTACAAAAAAGTAATATCAGGTTACAACAACACCAATGCTTATCCGGCATCTGCACTGTTGCTGCCTGTATTAGGTGTACTGTTTTTTTTAACACCCTATGCCCATAGAATAATTTTACCGGCATATCCACTTTTGTCAATCAATAGCAACAGCCTCCCTTTTGTACAAAACTCTTTTCATACCCTGCTGTACTCCCTCTATCGCAAAGAGCAGGGGGCTGTTCCACCTTTGCAGTATATGAGCACTGCCGCCGCCGCAGCCAGGTATAAGTATGAAAAAAAAATAACAGCCCTGTATCCTGGTACTACTTCAAAAAATATAGTGTTGTTTATTATGGAAAGTGTACCCGAAGATTTTTTTAACAGCAAAAGCCGGTATAAGGTAAATATGCCTTTTTTAGATTCGCTGGTAAGCAACAGCACTTACTATAGCCAGGCCTATAGCTATGCGTTTACATCTACCAATGGACTGGTGGCAATACTTGTCGGCATGCCCACTTTAACCGATATTCCGCTGTACCATTCCCGTTATTTGGGCTTAAAGCGAACAGCAATTGGAGACGCTTTAAGAAAAAAGGGTTACCAGTCTGCATTTTTTATTGGTGACAGTTACGATGATTTTGGATTTGCAAAATGCTGCAACTGGCTGGGTATAGATAAATATTACAGCAAAGAAAAAGTGCCTGGGTATAAGAAACTTGAGGCACATACAATGGGCCTGCACGATGGCGATATGCTGCCTTTTGTGGCAGATGAAGTAAGTAAAATGAACGCCCCTTTTTTTGCTGTGCATTACAATATTTCTACCCACTACCCACATAATTTACCTGCCGGGTATCGCCTGCCTGCACGATGCGAAGCGTATACTCCGGCAATGAAAGCCATGCGGTATTACAACGATTGCCTGCAGGATTTTTTTGCCCAGGCTTCAAAGCAGGCATGGTACAGCAATACGTTGTTTGTTTTTTGTGCCGATCACTGGGCTTTCCCGGATGATGCCTTTCAAAGCCCGCCTGCCGGGCAGGAGTATCATATTCCTGTTTTTATTTTTGACCCGGCTAACCACTCTGGAAAAACTATAAGCAGTACCGTTAGCCAGTTTGATATACTGGGTACAGTATTGAGTATTGCAGGTGTGGAGGATAGCATTACCAGCTTTGGTAACAGCCTGTATCATACAGCAGGTACGCCGGTAGTATGCAAGAAAGATGCGGATAATTATGTAGTGATCGACAGTGCTTATGTGCTGGGCTACAACAAAGCCACCGGCAAAGCCGGGTATTGTTATCATTTTTTGAATGATCCCGAACGAAAAAATAATCTTGTAAATACTGTGGCGGCAAAGGGAAAAATCAGCGAACTAATTATAACGGTACAGGCATTTTTGCAAAATGCATCGCAGCACTACAACCAGTTAGCTTACCCCTGAGCCGCTATCGATAATATTTTCCGGGCTCACAAAATGCAATCGGCCCGATTTATCCTCGGCCATTAATATCATCCCATTACTTTCAATACCCCTCATTTTGCGTGGCGCCAGGTTGGCTACCACCACTACCTGCTTACCCACAATGGCTTCCGGCTGATAGTGCAGGGCAATGCCACTTACTACCGTTCGGGTTTCAAAGCCCAGGTCAATTTGCAGCTTTAATAATTTATCGGCTTTTTCTACTTTTTCGGCAGCAATTATAGTCCCCACTTTCAAATCGATTTTAGCAAAATCATCAAATTGAATAGCTGGTTTCAGTGCATTGGTGCCTGTTGTTGTATTCTCTTCCATTTTGGGTGCTGTAGTTTGTTGTAGTCCTGCTTGTAGTTTATCAATTTGTGCGGTAATCTCTGCATCTTCAATTTTCCTGAATAGTAGTTGTGGTTCTCTTAAGCTGTAGCCAACACTCAGCAGCTTTATTTTACCGGCATTATCCCAATCCAGTATTTTATCTACCACTTTCATCATGTGCAGCATTTTTGTGGCCGTGTTGGGTAAAAATGGATTGATGAGTACTGCAAGATTGGCCGATAATTGTAAACATAAATGCAGGCAGTTGTCAATATTTTTTTGAACATCAGGGTTAGCGGCCAATTGTTTTACCACAATCCAGGGTTCTTTTTCCTGCATGTATTTATTGCCACTGCGGGCCAGGTTAATTACTTCAAACAGGGCATCCCTCAGTTTGAATTCTTCAATTAGTGTTTCCACTTTTAGTTTTGCCTGTTCAATTTCTGCAATCAGCGCCCTGTCTTTTTCATCCAAAATATCATCATGCAGTTTGGGTACTTTACCGCCACAAAGTTTGTGCATCAGCACCCAGGTGCGGTTTACAAAATTGCCGAATATGCTTACCAGTTCGCTGTTGTTCCTGTCCTGGAAATCTTTCCAGGTAAAATCATTGTCTTTTGTTTCGGGCGCATTGGCGCATAGTACATAGCGCAATACATCTTCGCAGCCCGGAAAATCTTTTATATACTCCTCTACCCACACGGCCCAGTTGCGGCTGGTGCTTACTTTATCGCCTTCAATATTTAAAAACTCGTTAGCCGGCACATTATCGGGCAACACAAAGCCGCCGTGTGCTTTAAGCATAGCCGGGAAAATAATGCAGTGAAATACGATATTATCCTTGCCGATAAAATGCACCAGTTTGGTATCTTCTTTACACCAGTAATCAGCCCAGTTGGGGGTAAGTTCTTTGGTAGCGCTGATATAGCCGATTGGGGCATCAAACCATACGTACAATACTTTTCCTTCTGCATCGGGCAGCGGTACTTTAATGCCCCAATTGCTGTCTCTCGTCATAGCACGGCTTTGCAGGCCGCTGTCCAGCCAGCTTTTGCATTGGCCATACACATTGTTCTTCCATTCCTTATGTCCTTCCAGCGCCCATTCTTTCAGCCAGTTTTCGTAATGCTGCAATGGAAAATACCAGTGCCTGGTTTTTTTCTTTACCGGTATGGCATCGCTTAATGTACTGCGGGGGTTAATGAGTTGCTCCGGTGAAAGAGAAGTGCCACATTTTTCACACTGGTCGCCATAGGCATTGGGGTTACTGCATACCGGGCAGGTTCCGGTAATATAACGGTCGGCTAAAAATGTATTGGTTTTTTCATCAAAGTATTGCTCGGTTTCTTTTTCTTCAAACAAACCGTCATCATACAGTTTTTTAAAAAAAGCTGCAGCCGTTTCGTGATGGATGGCATTAGAAGTACGGGAGTAAATATCGAAGGATATACCCATTTGCAGCATGCTCTGCTTAATTATGGTGTGAAATTTATCTACCACCTGTTGCGGTGTAATGCCTTCCTTCATGGCACGGATAGTAATGGGTACGCCGTGTTCATCGCTGCCGCCAATAAAGCGTACATCTCTTTTTTTGGCACGCAGGTAGCGTACATATATATCTGCCGGGATATAGCAGCCGGCCAGGTGGCCGATATGCAGGGGGCCGTTGGCATAAGGCAGGGCTGCCGTTACAAGGTATCTTGATGGATTTTTCATTGCGGGGCAAAAATACCCAATCAGGGCAGATAAGCAAGCAGCTATTCTATACCCATTTACATTATTGCCGTACATTCGTAACCAGCTACGGCATTCATGAAAAATACACTCTTCCACGGTGGGCCAAAGTTTTTTTTGGGCTGCCTGTTAATTCTGCTGGTTACAACAGTAAGGGCCCAACAACCGGCCCGTATGCGTATTTCGTTGCTTACCTGTACACCCGGCGATGAGCTGTATTCCACTTTTGGACATAGCGCTATACGCATAACCGATAGTGTTACCGCACAGGATATTGTATTTAACTACGGCACTTTTAATTTTGATGACGAAGGGTTTTATTTAAAATTTATCCGGGGCAAATTGCTGTACTATGTTTCTACGGCCAGCTTTTACGATTTTAAAGAAGAGTATTTGCTCTCCAACAGGGGCATTACGGAGCAGGTACTGCTATTATCTGACGAAGAAAAAATTGCATTAAGGGATTTTTTGTTCAACAATGCAAAAGAAGAAAACAAATATTACCAGTACGATTTCTTTTTCGATAACTGCACTACGAGGCTCAGGGATATCATTGCGGCTCATAAACAAAACATGCCGCCACCGGTAGCCATTATGCCAGGGGGCACTACCTTCAGGCAGGCTATTTACCAATACCTTGATAAAAATGACAAAGCCTGGAGTAAGCTGGGTATCGATATTTTATTGGGTGCTCCCACCGATGCGGTGATGTCGGCGGCAGAAATGCAATTTTTGCCCGATAACCTGATGACGGCATTAGACAGCAGCCACCGCCGGCAGCCGGTTGTAGTATCAAAGGCCAGCCTCTACGAATTTCAACAGGCAGCAACAGGTGGCGGCTCTTTTTTTTCACCAGCTCTTTTTTTTGGGCTGCTCCTGCTGGTAATTGTACTTACCGGCTTTAGTAAGCATCATGCAGCAACAGCATTTTTACAGGGCTTCGATGGGTTGTTGTTTTTTTTTACCGGTGTGCTCGGTATTGTTTTAATATTGATGTGGACCGCTACCAACCACCAGATGTGCCGCAACAATTACAACCTGCTTTGGGCTTTGCCCAGCTATGCGGTACTGGCTTTTGTTGTAAACAGTAAAAAAGTATGGGTAAAAAAAGCATTTAAATATACTGCCCTGTTTTTGCTGGTAGTGTTGATTGCCTGGTTTATGCTACCCCAGCACATGAACAGGGGCTTGCTGCCATTGGTATTATTGCTTTTGTACCGCAGTGCCGCAAGGGCTATGCCTTAAATTTTACGCCTTAAACTAAATGATGATACAAGAGAAATTTTTACACTGGAAGGAAAAAAAAATCTGCTACCGCATAGCCGGTGCCGGTAGGCCGGTATTGTTGCTGCATGGCTTTGGGGAAGACGGGCAGATATGGAACCAGCAGTTGACTGAACTGGAAGAGAGTTATTTACTCATTATACCGGATATACCGGGCAGTGGAAAATCGGAGTGGGTTGGCGGTGCAGGGATAGATGACTATGCTGAAATAATAAAAAAAATTACTGATGCAGAAGCAGTATCCCCTAATAATCCTGTGGCATTTATAGGCCATAGCATGGGCGGCTATATAGCGCTGGCTTTTGCAGAAAGGTACCCGGAGTTCCTGGCCGGGCTTAGTCTTTTTCATTCATCGGCCTATGCCGATAGCGAGGAGAAAAAGAAAAGCAGGCAAAAGGCCATTACGTTTATTGAAGAAAAAGGGGCTGCTCCCTTTTTGCAAACTGCTATTCCCGGCTTGTTTAGCGAAGGTTACAAGCAGAGTAACCCTGAAAAAGTAGAGGCCCTGGTGCATGATGGGCATCAATTTAGCGCCGAAGCACTGGTGCAATATTATCAAGCCATGATAGCCCGACCCGACAGAACAGCCGTGCTGCACAACATTACCCGGCCGGTATTGTTTATAATAGGGCAATACGATACGGCGGTTCCCATGCAGGCCAGTTTAGAGCAAAGCCATTTGCCGCAGGTATCCATTGTACATATTTTGCGATACAGCGGCCACATGGGCATGTGGGAAGAAACAGGGAGGGTAAATGAAATTTTAAATAGTTTTTTGTCCGTTTGTTTTGCGTAATGTCTGCAGGCTGCAGCATTTTGTCCGTTTGTCCTAAAAAATGCAGCCTTTGGCCGGTGGAACAGCGTTTTTGGCTACATTTAGGTCTTTGTGAATGGGTGGAGCGATAATACTATGAAGCGGATTATAATTTTTTTGTTGTTGTTAACCGGCGCCGAAAATTTGCAGGCACGCCATCTAAAGGGAGGATTTGTTACATATACCTACCTTGGCCCCGGTACGCAAAATCCCAACAACCTTCGCTACAGGCTTACCTATACGGTGTATATGGATTGTACATCGCAAAGTATGCAGATAGATGATTTGATTTCCCTTACTTTTTTTGATGGTGCCAGCCTTGAAACTTTGGGTACCGACCAGGTATGGTTATCCTCCAGCAGGCTGCTTTCAAAAACTACTGATGATCCCTGTATCAGTGGTAACCAGGCCATATGTTTTTACAGGGTTGTAGATTATGAAAAGGTATACGAACTGGCCCCAAGGCCCGGCGGTTATATTATAAGCTACCAGCGATGCTGCCGTATAGATAATATGGATAACCTTTTTGGTTCCGGCTCGGTGGGCAATACTTATGCGATACAAATTCCCGGAACGGCTTCACCGGTGCCAAATGCAGACAAAAACAGCAGCCCCCGTTTTTTAGTAAACGATACAGTGGTAGTTTGTTCCGGCAGTTATTTTAGCTACCAGGTACAGGCTAGCGACCCGGATGGCGATGAACTTACCTACAGCCTTTGTTCTGCCTATGCCGGTGGTGCTATGGGTGTTCCTGCACCAGTTATTTCTGCTTCACCACCGTTTGCGGCAGTGCCTTACACTATTGGTTACTCAGGTACCAGCCCAATGGGTAACCAGGTTACTATCGATTCAAAAACCGGCTTGCTAAGCGGTATTGCGCCGCCAATATTGATGACTGGCGAGTATGTGGTTACTGTTTGTGTAAATGAATATCGTAATGGAATTCTCCTGGGCCAGTCGAGAAAAGAGCTGCACATTAAAGTAAGAGATTGTGTACCCATTGTAGCCCGGCTGGCACCCAAAGCAGTTGTTTGCGATAGTTATAATGTGTCATTTTCCAACGATGTTCCTAATCCAACCGGTACATTATTTGAATGGACTTTTGGTGATTCGGCATCGGGAGCAAATAATATTTCCAACTTACCCACACCTACCCATACGTACAGCGATACCGGCGTTTTTACAGCAAAGCTAAAAGTAACTATTGGCGGTCTTTGTGCCGATTCTGCCATATTATTAGTAAGGGTATACCCTGGTTTTTTACCCGATTTAGAACCCGTTGCTCCTTATTGCAAGGGGGTGCCGGTAAGCTTTGTAGATAAGTCAACCACCAGCTATGGGCAAATAAACAGTTGGCGCTGGGATTTTGGTAATACCGGTACTATTGAAGATACAAGCATACTTCGCAACCCGGCTTACACTTATGATAATGCCGGTACGTATAAAGTGCGGCTGAATGTTACCAGCAGCTTTGGTTGTACAGGGTTTATTGAAAAAGATATAGTTATACCGGAGAAACCACCTTTAGCCGTTTTTCCTAAAGACACCACTTATTGTGCACTGGATACCCTGCAGCTTAGGGCCGAAGGTGCCGGAAATTTTACATGGTCGCCTGCGGTAAATATGCAGGGTGCCAATACAGCAACGCCCCTGGTATTTAGAACGGTACCGTCTACACTATACGTTACCCTTAATGCCAACGGCTGCACCAATACAGATTCCGTAAAGCTTAACCCGGTTAATAATCTTACTAACAGTATTACCGCTTCCTCAACATCCATTTGCGAAGGGGATACCATTACACTTACCGGCAGCAGCAATTATACAAGCGGCGTAAGCTGGCAATGGTCGCCAGCTGTATCAACCAGCTTTGCCAGCAATCAGTCAACCAGGGCTTTTCCAGTAGCTGATATTACGTATTCGTTGACCACTACCTGGGGTAAGCATTGTAAGCGCACTGCTACAGTACCTATTGTAGTAAAAAAACTGCTGGTGCCCCAAGCCGGGCCGGATGTTGCAATTTGTATCGGGCAGCAAACAGCACAATTGAATGTTACCGGTTCCGATAGTTACCGGTGGGAGCCTGCTGCAGGCCTTAGCAGTACTACTATTGCCAACCCGGTGGCAGCACCTGTAGTTACAACAAAATATTTTGTATACGGCAGCACTATTGGTTGCAGTGCCACAAAGGCAGATTCGCTGGTTGTAACTGTAAGATCACTGCCGGCATTGGGGTTAACCAACGATACCCTTATTTGCTCCATTGACACCCTCCGGTTAAATGCTACAGGTACGGGCAACTTTGCATGGAGCCCTAATTATATGATCAGCAGCATTACGGCAAGTTCGCCATTGGTGAGTCCTGATGTGCCTACCAGTTATTTTGTATCCCTTACCGATGCATTTGGCTGTATCAGCCGGGATACGGTTTTAGTGGATGTAAAACTTTTTGTAACCATCAATGCCGGCACCGATACTACTATCTGCCGCACCGATACATTTACTTTAAAAACCAATAGCGATGCCCTGAGTTATAAGTGGGAGCCTGCTACTTACCTCAGCAGCGATATCATCAAGCACCCGGTGGCAAGGCCACTTGATGCTGCGGTAACTTATAAAGTAACAGGCAATATTGGTAAATGCGAAGCTTCGGATTTTATTACAGTAACCACTGTGCCTTACCCGGCTGCCCATGCCGGTAACGATACGCTGGTATGTTTTGAACAACCGGTTCAGTTGCAGGCATCCGGTGGCAGTATTTATAGTTGGGCGCCGCCAGATTTTTTAAGTAACACCCAGATTGCAAATCCACAGGTAATACAACCCACCACTGATACCAGGTATATTGTAACGGTTACGGATAACCTCGGTTGTCCCAGACCGGTAAATGATACGGTATGGGTGAGAGTTTATCCAAAAGTAAATGTCAAAACCATAAATGATACCAGCGTGGTACTGGGCCAGCCACTACAGCTTAATGTAAGTGGCGGACTGAATAATGATTTTTACCAGTGGACACCCTCATTGTGGCTGAGCAATGCGGCCATACGCAACCCTGTTGCCCTTCCGGAAAACGATACCCGGTATATTGTTAAACTCACTACCCGTACCGGTAATTGCGAGGGATACGATACGCTTAATATTAAAGTATTCAAATTACCTCCGGGCTTTTATGTGCCTACTGCTTTTTCGCCCAATGGCGATGGACTTAATGACGTAATGAAGCCGGTGGCCTTAGGCATAAGGCAGCTTAATTATTTCAGGGTGTTTAACCGGCTGGGGCAAATGGTATATACCACTACCGAAATTGGTAAAGGCTGGGATGGTACTTTTAAGGGCCGCCTGCAAGACCCTGCCAGCTTTGTGTGGATGGCCCAGGGCGTTACCTACAGGGGTGAGGTAATTACTAAAAAAGGCAGCGTGGTGCTGCTGCGTTAAGTGTACAGAAAATTCTTACCGATTTATTAAAATAATCCAGCAATTTCAGCGTTTCTTGATAGCATAACCGGCAAAACCATGATTTTGACTCGATGCCTATTTGGGGCAGATACAAAACAGGTTAAAAAGTTGAGCTGTACCCTGCCGTTATTGCAATTGGATATCTGATGAAAAATACTATTTTATCTTTTGTATTGTTAATAGCGATTACTGCACTGCAGGCGCAGGGGCAAAATGGTAATGTAATACGCCAGTCGGCCTGTGGCGATGCTACCATTCTTCACCAGGCCGACAGTATCAAACAGGAAATGATAAAGCAGGGCTTTATCGTGGTAAAAGAGGCTTCGATGACGATGGAAAGCGAATACGAGATGCCGGTAATAGTGCCGCTGAACCAGGGTAGCTGGTACCAGTTTATTTTTATTGGCGATGCCAGCTCCAAATTATACGAAGTAAGGATGTACGACTGGAATGAAAAGGAAGTAATGTACCAGAAAAAAATGTGGGGCGATGTGGATGGTAATATTATCCGGTACGATTATGTGCCCAGGTTTTCGGAGTACCACATGATAAAACCGCTGCAGGTAAACAAAAAGAAAAAGAAAGACCTTTGTGGCTATGTGATGCTGCTGAAGCGCCTTAAATAGTTTTTTGCTTTCTAACTATAACCAGCCCCGTGAGGGGCTTTTTTAGTATTAGTGCTTAAGGTGCGGTGCTGTTACCTGCCACAGGCGTGGCGGCAAAATACTGCATGAGTATTGTTGTTTTCGATTTGCCAATAGCTGCTTCCAGTTCGGCAGGGGTGGCTTCTTTTACTTTCTTTACCGACCTGAATTTTTTGAGCAGTGTATCTACGGTTGTTTTACCAATGCCTTCAATGTTTTCCAGTTCGTTTTTAAAACTGCCCCGGCTGCGCTGGTTGCGGTGAAAGCTAATACCAAAGCGGTGTACCTCATCCCGGATGCGCCGCAGCAATTTCAGGCTTTCGCTATCCCAGGGTAGTTTTACAGATTGTGTATCGCCGTAAAAATAAATTTCTTCTTCATTTTTGGCCAGGCCTATTACAGTAAGTTTGCCATCGAGGCCCAGTTGTAAAATGCTATCCATAGCGGCACTTAACTGCCCTTTGCCACCATCTATAATTACAAGGTTGGGCAGGCTTTTACTTTCGTCTTGCAGCCGCTTGTACCTGCGGTATACCACTTCGGTCATAGTGGCAAAATCATTGGGGCCGGTAACTGTTTTTACATTAAACCTCCGGTAGTCGTTTTTACTGGGCAGGCCGTTTTTAAAACATACCATTGCCGATACGGGATAGCTACCCTGGAAGTTGGAGTTATCAAAACATTCAATATGCAGCGGCAATTCTTTCAGCTTCAGGTCGGCCTGCATTTGTTCCAGCACTTTATTGATTTCGCTGGTTGATTTATTTTCTACCTGCAATATTTTTTTGCGCTTTAATTCATCTTTAAAGTGCAGTACATTTTTTTCTGATAGTTCCAGCAGTTGTTTTTTATTGCCTGCTTTAGGGATGGTAATTTTTATCGTGTCTTCCGGGAATTCTATGGCGAAGGGTACGATTATTTCGGCAGCACTGCTATTGAATGTTTGCCTGATTTGTGCTATTGCAAAGCTGAGTACTTCAGCAGCAGTTTCGTCCAGTTTTTTTGTAAGGGTAAGTGTTTTGGTTTGTACAATAGCGCCGTCATTTACAGCGAGGTAATTTACATAAGCGGTGTCTCCTTCTTCCAGGATGCTAAATACATCTAGGGTGCCGGTACGTTCGTTAACAATGGTAGAGCTGGCTTTGTATAATTGCAGGTGTTCCAGTTTTTTTTTGCTGGCTTCTGCTTTTTCAAATTGCAGGGCAACTGCCTGTTCCTGCATTTGTTTTTTGTAATGTTGAATTACCGGTGTAAGGTTTCCTTTTAGCAGGTTGCGCAACTGCTCGATGCCCTGCTGGTAGCCTGCTTCGTCCTGCAGGCCTTCGCAGGGGCCTTTACAATTGCCAAGGTGATATTCCAGGCAAACCTTATATTTTTTTTGCTCAATATTTTTTTGTGCAAGATTAAGGTTGCAGGTGCGGAGTTGTATATACTGTTTTATAAAATCAAGCAGTTCTCTTACCCGGCCTACCGATGTAAAAGGGCCGAGGTATTCAGATCCGTCATTTATTTTTTTCCGGGTAAAGAAAACCCGGGGGAAGGGCTCATTTTTAATAACGATATAGGGATAGGTTTTATCGTCTTTGAGGTTGATATTAAAAAATGGCTGAAATTTTTTAATCAGCGAATTTTCGAGCAGGAAGGCATCCTGCTCACTGTTTACGATGGTAAATTCAATTGTTGCAATCCGGTTTACCAATTCGTAAGTTTTATAGCTGTTATGTGTTTTTGAAAAATAGGAGCTTACCCTTTTGCGCAGGCTTTTGGCCTTGCCCACATACAGCAGGTTACCTTCAGCATCGTAATATTTATATATGCCGGGTTGTAGTGGTATAGTAGGTGCAATTACCGAAAATGCCTCTTGTGTCATAGTTGTGGGCTGTGGTAATACTACACAGCTTATGTTTAATCAAAATCCCAAATTAGTTTTTCTTCTTTTACCAATTTGCTGTTTTTGTTGTCTGCGGTATGCTGCAGGGTGGTTATTTTAGCCCATTTTCCTGTTTGCCAGGTTAGTTGTTGGGTAACAGTTTCTTTATTGTTGTTGTATTGGAGGAGCAGGTATAGCTTTATTATTTTGCCTGTTTCGGGACTAATGTACAGGCTCCAGTTGCGTAGCTTAATACTATCCGGTAATAGCCCCTTCGGTGTATGTGTAAAGGTGATCGCTTCTACCGATTGGTCGTTGAATTTGCTGGCTGTAAAAAGGTGGGTAAGGTTGTGCTCGGTGATGTTTATGTCAGCAAATGGCTGAAGTATTTTGTGTATGGTGTCTCGTTTTACCCAAGCAGAGTCGATGCTGTTATTTTGGCTGCGGGTGTATAAAAATGTAATGGGTAAAGAATCCAGTTCGGCCATTTGGCCTTTTAAAAATGCGGTTACCGGGAAAAAATTTACCGCCGTACTGTCTTCTTCAGTTATTTCATTGTTTTGTGCGGCCGTATTTTCTTTGCTGTTGTTGCTGCAGTTTGATAAAAAAATAAGTAATGCAAAAGCGGCTATAACTTTTTTCATAATGCAAAATTAGCCCTTATACCGTAGCGTACAAAAAACCACTGCAGGTACGGGAGCAGTGGCTTTTATTGAAATTGTGCTCTTTTGGGAGCAATATTAAAAACGTATATCCGGCTAAAAAATTGTTGTAAACGGGCCTGGTAATCCAGCTTTTTTGTGGTGGTTTAAAAGGCTTTGCTGATGCCTACTTTAAAGCTGTAATTCTGCAATTTTTCGCCAATAGCGTACTGCCCGGTATAAGTAGATGATAACTGGGTGCGGTATTGCGGCCCAAGTTGCCAGGTATAGCCATTGCTGCTTTTGTAAGAAAGATAGGTTTCAAAAGCCATATTCATGTTGAGGCTGCTGAGCATGGATTTGTCACTTACGTAACTCAACCTGTCTGATGAGATGAGGTAGGCACTGCCACCAAGCACCAGGGTAGGTTGAATACTGCCGGCAACGTACCATTCCAGGTTATTCATTTTGCTAAGCCGCAGGTCTAAGCCTACAGGTATGGAGAGTTGCAGGGTTTGGTTGCGCAGGCGGGCCGGTATAAGGCCAAACTTGTTGGAGTAAGGTGTGGAGCGAAAAACCTCGTAAGGTAATTGTGTTTGCGGATGTATCATGGTAAGTGCCGTGGTAGTAGGGTGGCTGTTTTTAAAAGCATGTATCACGTACCGGGTATAGTTCATTTGTATTCCTGTACGCAGTTTCACCCATTTGAGCAGGCTGTATTGCAGCCCGGCACCGGCTTCCATACCCCAGGAAGGTTTTTCGGTAATGAGCTGTTCAATATTGTCGTAATAAATGCTGTTGGTAAAGCCAAACTGTTGTGCATGTTCTTTATTGATATTGTTGTACAGCCTGCGGTATACGATAGATGGTGCCGCATAAGCCTGCCAGGCAAGTTTGCCTTTCCAGGCTTTGGTTACAGGCCTGTTGTGCAGGGCATAATCTTCTATCCACGAAATTTGCTCAGGATTTAGTGCTGCTGTATTGCTTTGCTTTTCAGTGGCTGCCAGTATTGCTTTGTTTTCAGCGTAAATTTTTTCGTTAAGTTTAGTGGTAAGTGCCGCTGTGTTGGCTTCAGTGCGGCTGAACTCAGTTACTGTTTCAGGTAGCTGTATGCTTTGTACAAAAGATGATTGTGTTTCGGTTGTTTCCCCGCTGCCGGTATTGTTACCGGTAAGCTGTGCAGCAGTAAAAGTATTTTCAGGGGTTGTATTGTTTGTATCCGTTTCATCTACTTCAATAGTATTAATGGTGGTTACGTTGCTGGAAGCCTTTATGTTTATTGCAGTACTACGCTTTGATACATTACTATGGGTAGCATACTGCCTGGCTGCAGGGGTGGCGTGGCTTTGTAATGCTTTTTTGGAAAGGTTATTTGTTGCTATTACTGTGTTGTAGGCTGCTGTAGCGGCAGGTGGGATAACCGGTGCCGTTGTTTCGGCTACTGCAGGGTTAGTAACAGGTGTTGCTGTTTTGGAATGGGTGCTGTTGGTATTGAGGTAGCCTACCATCAGTAGTGTTGTAATCAGGCCAATGCACATGGCTACAGATGGCCATTTGCGGCCAGGGTGAAAATTGTTGTAGATGCTGTTCCATACCTTGTTGCTGGGGTACATACGGAAGTCATCTGATTTTTCTCTAAGCAGCCGCTCAAAACTATCCCTGTTAATTTCTCTTTCCATTTTGCACGTTAGGTTCTTTTTCTTTTGGTCGCAATCTTTATCGTTCAAAGCATTAAACAGCCGTTGCTGAACTGATATTTTTCTCTTTGTGTTTGAAAATAATCTTCTTTTTTACCAGCATATCTTCCAGCATTACTTTGGCACGGGTATACTGGGAGCGGCTGGTGCTTTCTTCAATATCCAGCATTTCTGCAATTTCTTTATGCGAATAGCCCTCTACGGCATACAGGTTTAAAACAGTACGGTAACCCAATGGCAGCAGGCGAATACATTCCACTACTTCTTTGGCATGTATCACAGAGGGTATTGCTTCTTCCCTGATGCCTATGCCTGCAGCATAAGTAATATCTACGCTGTCGTTAAATTTTTTATTTTTTTTGATAGAGTTGATGCAGGTGTGTACCATTATTCTTCTAATCCAGCCTTCCAGCGCACCTTCGTGCCGGTATTGGTGAATTTGTGAAAATACCTTTATGAAGCCTTCCTGGAGCATATCTTCTGCATCCTCCCTGTTTTTTGCAAAGCGGTAGCATACTCCAAGCATCCGGGGGCTGTATCGGCTGTAAAGGGCGTCCTGCGAAGCAGCATTGTTCTCCAGGCACCCAGCCAGCATTAGTTCTTCCGTCATACTTATGTTTGGATTTCTACCCTAAATGTAGGCAATTTAAACAGACGAGTAGCTGCATGTGGCGTAAAATAGCCGGAAAAGAAAAAAATAATTGTACAAAAAATATAGCCGGGAGCAATGTTTTAGCGCTTAATAAGGCTGTCGGCCGGGTACCTGTTTTTGATAGTATCCTGAACAGATTGTGCCCAGTTGAGGAGCAGGTTTTTCATTTCTGCTGTAAGCACTGCTTCCTTATGCATTGAGGTGTAAGCAGGTAAAGGCATTTTGCCTTCCTTTACTTCTTCTGCCAGTTCTTCCATTTTTTTGTATTGCCGGCGTGCTGAATAAGTAGAGAATTCATTGAAATTAAGCTCTCGTTTACCTTCGCTGATATGGTGATTCAGCCACCAGGAAACAGGCTGTATATTGTCGTACCAGGGATAATCGGTATTGTTGCTATGGCAGTCGTAGCAACTGTTGTGCAGTATCTTTAATACCTCAGCCGGTACAGCATAACTTTTACTGATATCATTAGCAACTGCTGCGGCAGAAGTGTCGTTGTTTTTTTCTGTTTGAAAAAACTGGATGATAATAAGCGCAGCCAATAACAGCAGGCCTAAACGGCGCAGGATTATTTTCACAATTGGATTTTTTTAAGGTTAAATCAAAATGTCTCCCGTCATTTCCGCAGGTATCGGCAGGCCCATCATGGTTAATATGCTGGGTGCAATATCGCCCAATTTACCATTTTTTACGGTACCACTCCAGTTATTGCTGATTACAAAGAGTGGTACAGGATTTAGGGTATGTGCTGTGTTGGGTGAACCATCTTCGTTTATTTCATAGTCTGCATTGCCATGATCGGCCGTTAAAAAAATGGTATAATCATTTTTAAGAGCTGCTGTTACTACTTTTTCTACACACTTGTCTACAGTTTCTACAGCTTTTATTACAGCTTCCCATACACCGGTGTGGCCCACCATATCTGCATTGGCAAAGTTGAGGCAGATAAAATCGGTATCCCCTTTTTCAATTTCAGGTACTATCAAATCAGTAATTTCATAGGCACTCATTTCCGGTTGTAAATCGTAGGTAGCTACTTTGGGCGATTGCACGAGTAGCCTTTTTTCTCCTTCAAATGGTACTTCCCTGCCACCGCTGAAGAAAAAAGTTACATGCGGATATTTTTCTGTTTCGGCTATGCGTATCTGGGTTTTGCCATGCCGTTCCAGTATTTCGCCCAGGGTATTTTTTAAATCATCGTTTTCAAATACCACATGCACATTTTTATAGGTTTGGTCGTATTGTGTCATAGTGGTATAATGCAATGCAAGGGTTTTCATGCCAAAGTCGGGCATGTCTGTTTGCGTAAGTACCTGGGTAATTTCCCGGCACCTGTCGGTACGGAAGTTGAAGCAAATAACGGCATCGCCTTCGGCAATAACCGTATTGGCAATATTACTGTTGATGATAGGTTTTATAAATTCATCTGTAACACCCTCGGCATACGAGGCTTTTACAGCCGCCAGCATATCCCCGGTTTTTTTGCCTTCAGCATTTACCAGGGCATCATAAGCCAGCTTCACTCTTTCCCATCTTTTATCCCTGTCCATCGCATAATAGCGGCCGGTAATGCTGGCAATAGTTCCCGTTGTTTTATCCAGGTGTTGCTGTAAATCCTGCAGGTAACCCAGGCCGCTTTTTGGGTCGGTATCCCGGCCATCGGTAAAAGCATGTACCAGTACGTTACTGAGACCTTCTTGCTGGCAAAGGCTGGTAATAGCCTTTAAATGAGTAGTATGAGAGTGCACACCGCCATCACTTACCAGGCCCAGCAGGTGCAGGGGTTTATTGTTTGTTTTGGCATAACGAATAGCATCAAGCAGGGTGGCATTGGCCTGGAATTCGCCGCTGCGTATGGCTACGTTAATCCGCTGCAGTTCCTGGTACACAATACGGCCTGCGCCAAGGTTAAGGTGGCCTACTTCGCTGTTGCCCATCTGTCCTTCGGGCAGGCCCACAGCTTCACCACAAGTAATGAGGGTGGTATTGGGGTATTTGCCGTACAGTGAGGTTACAAAGGGTACATTAGCGTTTTGGATGGCATCGCTGCTTTTAACGCTGCCAAGGCCCCATCCATCCATTATAATTAATACTACTTTTTTACTATTCATGTCCCAAAGCTAAATTATTTGCAGCTTTTGGGGCTTTATCAACGTCTTCTATTTATTTTAAATCCCTGGCTAATTATAAAATTTTACCGGATTGGCACGTTTTTGGCAAATTGCTTTAGTGAAACCATTTTGTATGAAATATATTTTTACTCCCGTATTTCTAATGATGCTGCTGTCTGCCTTTACCATTAAAGTAGGTATTGAAGATGTAATTGGGGCGATGAAAGCCGGTAACGCTACGCAACTGGCTCGTTTTTTTGATGCCAGCGTAGAGATAAGTATGCCTGATAAAAGTAACAGCTATAGTAAAAGCCAGGCCGAAATGATTATCAGGGATTTTTTCTCCAATAATTCGGTAAAAAATTTTGAGATTATCCATAAAGGAGAAAGCGCAGGCTCACAGTATTGTATTGGCACCCTGCAAACTAAAAGCGGTGCTTACAGAACCACCATATTTATGAAACAAAAAAAGGAAACCCAGGTACTGCAGGAGTTAAGATTTGAAACACGATAAAAGCAAATGCTGAATATTAAAAAATCCCCCGTTCACCCGGGGGATTTTTATTTTAGTTTTGTGCCAATGATACAGTTTGATGCACAGCTACACCTGCTGATAAAAAATGCCCTTGCTGAAGATATTGGCGATGGCGATCACTCCACTTTAAGCTGCATACAACCGGCAGCAGCAGGTAAGGCAATACTTAAAATAAAAGATGAAGGCATACTGGCCGGTGTGCAGGTGGCTGAAAAAGTTTTTCGCTACATGCAGCCAGATGTGCAGTTTGAAATATTAAAACAGGATGGCGAATCTATGCACTATGGCGAAATAGCCTTTGAAGTAACAGCCAAGGTGCATACCATATTACAATGCGAAAGACTGGCCCTTAACTGTATGCAGCGCATGAGCGGCATTGCCACACTTACCAAAAAATACACCGATAAACTAAAAGGGTATAAAACTCAACTGCTTGATACCCGTAAAACCACTCCCAATTTTCGCCTGCTCGAAAAAGAAGCCGTGCGTATTGGCGGTGGCCTCAACCACCGGCAGGGCCTGTACGATATGATTATGCTAAAAGATAATCATATTGACTATTGTGGCGGTATAGTGCAGGCTATTGAAAAAGCATACAGCTATGTACAAACGATAAAACCCGGGCTTAAAATAGAAGTGGAAACACGTACATTGGATGATGTACAGAAAGCTGTGGCCACCCAAAAAGTTGACCGCATAATGCTCGACAATTTTACCCCTGCATTAATAACAGATGCCTTAAAAATTATTGATGGTAGTTGTGAAACAGAAGCCAGCGGCGGTATTACGCTGGATAATATTGAAAGCTATGCTGCCACAGGCGTGGATTTTATTTCGAGCGGGGCTGTAATACACCAGGCACGCAGCCTGGATTTGAGCCTGAAAGCGCTACCCTTAAATTAACAATGATGAGTTCAAAAAAAAGAAATGGCTTTGGCGGACTGGTGTACTCCACCGATCCCAATTTTAAGCCAACCGGTTTTACAGAAGATGAACCGGAAACCTTACTGCCTGCCCAGCAAAAACTTAAAATACGCCTCGATACCAAACAACGGGGCGGCAAAGCTGTTACTTTAATAGAAGGATTTGCCGGAACCCTAACCGATATAGAACAGTTGGGTAAAAGCCTCAAAGCTTTTTGCGGTACAGGGGGCTCGGTTAAGGATGGAGAAATATTAGTACAGGGCGATAACCGGGATAAAGTATTGCAATGGCTGCAAAAAAACGGCTACACTGCTGCAAAAAAACTTTAACAATAGTAGTACGCCTTTAATCCATTATTTTTATATCAGCAATTACATTACATGGTATCAAAAATTTCTGAAGGTGTAAAAGTATCGGTAGAAACTTTCTACCAGCCCGATTACAGCAACCCTGTAAACAGTGAGTATATGTTTGCCTACAGGATTACCATTGAAAACAACAATAGCTTTCCCGTAAAATTGTTAAGACGCCACTGGTACATCTTCGACTCCAACGGCAGCCTGCGTGAAGTGGAAGGCGAAGGGGTGATAGGGGTGCAGCCACAAATAAATCCCGGCGAAAATTACCAGTACATCAGCGGCTGTAACCTGCGTACCGAAATGGGCCGCATGTATGGCAATTACCAGATGGAAAACCACAGCACACAAAAATTATTCCGTGTATCCATCCCGGCTTTCGAAATGGTAGTGCCTTTTAAAATGAACTAAGTTTTTTCCTTCACTTAATACGGCAGCAATTTTGCAGTAATGCGGTGTACTGCTGCAGCACAACATGCCCGTTGTTTTTTTGAAAAATCAGGGCTTATATTTTACCGTCTGAAACAGTTGTTCATTATCCATCGCCAGCAGTTGCGGCATTGTGGTTGAAGGATTGTTAGCCATATACTTTTTTACAATCTGCCAGCCGCAAAAGCTGCCAATATTGCCCGGCGCCGTTTCGCCTAACTCCTGTGTTTTTGGGCCTTCGTTTATATAGTCCACCACATTTTTATCTGAGCGCTGCAGGAAATTATTTTTTATAAAAAAATCCCAGATAAGGGCCTCGTTTTTATAACAGCCCTCTAACTGTTCTTTAGTATACCCAATTAACTGGTGTGCCGGTGCTTTTGGCGTAAATCTCTCCAGCAGGTACAGGCGTTTGCCATTATCCACCATGCGGCTGATAAGAGGCTTGTCGTCCTCCGCTTCAGGATGCAAATCATCAACAATGGTTTTGGCAAGATTGAGTGCAATATTATTGTGTTCAAATCTTTTTGAAATGTACAAGGGGTAAAGTTCCTGCCCCTGCTGTGAAGTATAAAAATTAGAGGCAGCGCCCAGGTGCAACTGCAGGCCAACGCCCAGTTCGTTTGGCGTAAGTATATCGCCCTGCACACCCAGGGTTGTTTTAAATGAAGCATCTAAAGGGCCGATGAAAGTAACTACGGTTGACGGAACCTGGTAAGCAGGAAAATAATACCGTACATACTGCAGCATCTTTTTTATTTCTTCCAGCGGCTGATCAAAACTGCCAAAAGTTTTTTGCACACTATCGTATAATGGTTTGTAGCTGGCCAAAAAATACTTTATAGCTGCCGGTGCAGTACCCTGCTCAATCATATCACGGTTGATGCCGAGTATATTGCCGAGATAATCGGTAAAAAAAGTTGGATATTTTTTTTGAAGTTCGCTCAGGCTTGTATCAATACGGTTGCTGTCTATGGCAAAAAAATCTTTGTCGAAACGATGCAGGTTAAGGGTCACTTTTATGCCGGATACATCAGGCGTTTTGTTACCATCGCTGCAGGAAAATAAAACCACAACAGCGAAGCCGGCAGCTACAAACAGGTTCTTCATCAATAATGCTTTTTAATGGGTTAACTTTACAAATAAATTATTTTTCGGGCAAATAAAGATACGCCTGTACTCGGCGGATGTGTTTATGAAAATTTTTTTAGCACAGCAAAACTACCATATTGGCAATTTTGAAAGTAATACAACAAAAATTATCTCTGCCATAGAAGAAGCAAAACAACAGGGTGGCGATATAATTGTATTTAGCGAACTAAGTGTATGCGGTTATCCTCCACGGGATTTTTTAGAGTTTGACGATTTTATCCTTAAGTGTAACCAGGCGGTTGATGCTATCCGCCAGCATGCCGATACCATTGCCGTAATTATTGGCGCTCCCGAACGCAACCCCATAAAAGAGGGGAAAGATTTATTTAATGCCGCTTTCTTTTTGTACGATAAAAAAATTAAAGCGATAGCCCACAAAACACTACTGCCTACTTACGATGTGTTTGATGAATACCGCTATTTTGAACCGGCTTACGAATGGAATGTGATTGAACACAAAGGCAAAAAAATTGCACTCACTATTTGTGAAGATATCTGGAACCTGGGCAACAATCCCCTGTACCGCATTTGCCCGATGGATAAATTGATGGAACAGCAACCGGATATAATGATTAATATTTCGGCCTCTCCATTTGATTATACGCATGATGAAGACCGTAAAGCCATCATTAAGGCCAATGTGTTAAAATACAAACTGCCCATGTTTTACTGCAACGCCGTTGGCAGCCAAACAGAAATTGTGTTTGATGGCGCTTCAATGGTGTTTGATAAAAGCGGTAACCTGTGTGGCCAGTTGCCTTTTTTTGAATCGACACTGCAGGGCTTTGTATTGAATGATGACGGCAGTATTGATGCACCAGTAATAGAACCTGCCAGCCGTGTGCCCGATACTGAACTTGCTCCTTTGGTACTCAACGAACACCTGAACATAGCACAGGTGCATGATGCAATTGTAATGGGGATTAAAGATTATTTTGGTAAGATGGGTTTCAGCAAAGCCATCATTGGCAGCAGTGGTGGTATAGACAGTGCCGTTACCATTGCCCTGGCCTGCACCGCACTTGGCCCCGAAAATGTAAGGGCGGTATTGATGCCTTCGCAGTATTCTACCGATCATTCGGTAAATGATGCCGTAGCATTGAGTAAAAACCTGGGCAATCCTTACGATGTGGTACCCATCAAAAATATTTATGATGCCTTTTTGCAGGAACTGCAGCCCATTTTTAAAGATTTACCTTTTAGTCTTGCTGAAGAAAATATACAAAGCCGGAGCAGGGGCAATTTGCTGATGGCTATTGCCAATAAGTTCGGGTATATTTTATTAAACACTTCCAATAAAAGCGAACTGGCCACCGGCTACGGCACACTGTATGGCGATATGGCCGGTGGTATAGGGGTACTGGGTGATTGCTATAAACTGCAGGTGTATGCGCTGGCCAATTATATCAACAGGCAGAAAGAAATTATTCCTGGAAATATCATCACCAAAGCACCGTCTGCAGAATTAAGACCCGGACAAAAAGATTCTGATTCGCTGCCCGATTATGCTATACTCGATAAAATTTTGTACCAGTACATCGAGCGCCGGCAAGGGCCAAAAGAAATTAAAGCACAGGGATTTGATGCAGCGCTGGTAGACCGTGTGCTGAAGATGGTAAATGTAAATGAGTACAAGCGCAACCAGTTTTGCCCTATCATCCGCATTTCGCCCAAGGCTTTTGGGGTGGGCCGCAGGGTACCGATAGTGGGCAAATACCTTAGTTAGCAGGAGCAGGTTTTACATCCAAACTCATTTTGGACAAATGCAGTCTTTCGTGAAATTTCATTTAACACAATTTTGCTGTGAACAAATATAACGGCAGCATTTTTGTACAGGCATAGTTTGTATTTTGTGCAGTATAGTATTTCGCAAACCAATACATTTTCTCAATATTTTTTATGGTACAAACAGCAGAGGAGATACGTTTACTCAGTGATAAAATTGCACATGCCGGCACTTTTGTTAACCGCATCAATGATGAACTGGCTAAGGTAATAGTAGGCCAGCAGGCTATGACGGAGCGGTTGCTGATAGGCCTGTTGTGCAACGGGCACGTGTTGCTAGAAGGGGTGCCGGGCCTGGCAAAAACACTGGCGATAAAATCGCTGGCACAAACCATTAGTGCCGATTTCAGCCGTATACAATTTACCCCGGATTTGTTGCCGGCGGATGTAGTGGGTACGATGATTTACAACCAGGCAAAAAACGATTTTTATGTACGTCGTGGTCCCATATTCGCCAATTTTATTTTGGCCGATGAAATAAACAGGGCCCCGGCAAAAGTGCAAAGTGCCCTACTGGAAGCCATGCAGGAGCGGCAGGTAACCATTGGCGAACATACGTATAAGTTAGAAGAACCTTTTTTGGTGCTGGCCACACAAAACCCCATTGAGCAGGAGGGTACTTATCCTTTGCCCGAAGCGCAGGTAGACAGGTTTATGCTTAAAGTGGTGGTAGGCTATCCCACCCGGGAAGAGGAACAGCAAATCATCCGGCAAAACACAGGCAGCCTGCCTGCCGAAAAAATATTTGCCGTAGCCTCCACCAGCGAAATATTAGCCGCAAGAGAACTGGTGCGCCAGGTATATATGGATGAAAAAGTGGAGCAGTACATCCTCGATATTGTTTTTGCCACAAGGTTTCCCGAAAAGCATGGCTTGCAAAAATTAAAACCACTCATCAGTTTTGGCGCTTCACCAAGGGCCAGTATTAACCTGGCGCTGGCAGCAAGGGCTGTAGCTTTTTTACATAAGAGGGGATATGTACTGCCCGAAGATATACGCAATATTTGCCGGGATGTGCTGCGCCACCGTATTGGCCTTACTTACGAGGCAGAAGCCGAAAATATTACCGTAGAGCAAATGATTAACGAAATACTCCGGGTGGTAAATGTACCTTGATGCTTACTACAGAAGAAATATTAAAAAAAGTAAGAGAGCTTGAAATTAAAAGCCGTAAAATAACCACACACCTTTTTACGGGCGAATACCATTCAGCTTTTAAAGGAAAGGGTATGCGTTTCCGTGAGGTAAGGGAATATTATCCCGGCGATGATACCCGGTTTATCGACTGGAATGTTAGTGCCAGGTTTGGTCATCCCTTTTCAAAAGTGTTTGAAGAAGAAAGGGAGCTTACGGTTTATTTGTTGATAGATACCAGTTCCAGCAACCTGTTTGGCACCCTGCAGCGCAGCAAAAGGGAGTTGATTACCGAAATTGGTGCTGTGCTGGGTTTTAGTGCAATAAGTAATAACGATAAAGTAGGGGCTGTTTTTTTCAGCGATAAGGTTGAAAAATATATTGCTCCCAAAAAAGGCAGGCAGCATGCGCTTTACCTGGTTAGGGAAATGCTTACCGCTACACCTGCTGGTAAGGGCACTAATATTGAAGCAGCTATCCGTTTTTTTAATAAGGCTTCCCATCAAAAAAGTATTGCTTTTTTGTTAAGCGATTTTATGGATGCCAGCTATGAAAATGATTTAAAAATTATTGGCGGCAGGCACGATGTTATCGGCATAAAAGTGTACGATAAAATGGATATGCAGTTGCCCGATGCAGGCCTGCTGGAAGTAGAAGATTTTGAAACCGGGCAACGCTGCCGGGTAGACAGCAGCAACAGGATGGTGCGTTATCAATACCAGCAGCAGTTTATAGAAAAAAGTGAAGCCTGTAAAAATTATTTCAGGAAGGCCGGCGCCGACCTGCTGCATATCCGCACCGATGAGGATTACGTAAAAGTGCTGCAGAAATTTTTTATTCACCGAAGTTAGTATTCCACTGAGTGTGCATAGGCCTATATTAAAATACACCCTTGTTTTTTTGATACCTGTATTGCAGTGCAGTATTGCCGGCTTTTCGCAACCGCCATCTGCAACCATTACACCTGGTAAAAAAGATATACTGATAGGGGAGCAGTTCCAGGTATTGCTGCAGGTGCAGTTTGAACCGGGAAAATATTTGTCGGCTGTTGCAACAGCACCGGCAATGCCCGGTCATTTTGAATGGCTGCATACCGGCGATGCCATACCGCAATTTGATGGAACAAATCTTACAGGATTAACACAGCAGTTTACACTTACCAGTTTCGATTCGGGCCGCTGGTATGTACCTGCTGTTGCTATTAAGCTGCAGCCTGCTCAGGGTAATAAACCGGTAGTGCTCTATTCCGATTCTATACCCGTTACCGTTAGTTTTTCTCTATCCGATACCACTGCACAGTTGAAAGATATCAAACCAGTAAGGGCTGCCCAGCCCGAAACCAACTGGTGGTATTGGATGGCAGTCTTGTTGGGCCTTGTTGTTTTAATTGCCGCAGCCACCTGGCTGTACCGCCGGTTTTGGACAAAAAAAATAAACCCGGATGCGTTACAGCACTCAAAACTATCGGCTTTAGAGGAAGCGCTGCAGGCCCTCCAGGCTTTGCAGCAGCAGGCGGCAGGTAGTAATTTTCAGCAGCGTTTATTTTTTACAACATTGCCGGGTGTACTCAGGCGTTACCTCTCCCGGAAAGACATGGTGGATTACAGCCATACCACAACCGGGGATATATTACTCATACTGCAGGATAAAAAAATCAACGGCAGTATTGTAGCGGATGCGGCTGCAGCTTTACGACTTGCCGATGCGGTTAAGTTTGCCCGGTACCAGGCCACCAAAGAAGATTGCCTGCAAAGTATCATACAGGTGAAGCAGGCTATAAGCAGCATTGAAGAAAATTCATTTAACCCAAAAACTTAAGTATTGCTGTTTGACTATTTCAATAATACCCGTTTTGAATCGCCGTATTTTTTATGGCTTGGCCTGGCAATTCCTTTGCTGGCGGTGCTCTATATCCTGCGGTTAAAAAATCATTCGGCTGCTGTTAAAGTGTCGTCTGTAAAAGTTTTTTTAGCCACCCGTTCCTGGAAAACTGCACTGGTGCAACTGCCCTTTGTATTAAGGATGCTTGCCCTTGCCTTCCTGGTTGTTGCGCTGGCAAGGCCGCAGGCTGTTAACCAGGAGCAACATGCCGAAGGCGAAGGTGTGGATATTATTTTGTGTATAGACGTAAGCGGTAGTATGACGGCACAGGACTTTACGCCCAACCGTATGGAAGCTGCCAAAAAAGTAGCTGCCGATTTTATCGACAGGAGGCTCACCGACAGGATTGGTATTGTGATTTTTTCCGGAGAAAGTTTTACCCAGTGCCCACTTACCACCGATAAGCCTGTATTAAAAGCAGCGGTAGAACATATTCACAACGGCCTGCTGGAAGATGGTACTGCTATTGGCGATGGGCTGGCTACCAGTGTGGACAGGCTACGTAACAGCCAAAGCAAAACCAAACTGGTAATACTGCTTACCGATGGTGAAAATAACGGCGGATTAATTGGGCCTGCCAATGCAAAGGAAATTGCAAAAACATTTGGCATTAAAGTATATACAATAGGAGTGGGCACCGATGGCTATGCCCCCTTTCCTGTTAAAACGCCGGCAGGGGTGGTGGTACAGCAGCAAAAAGTTACCATCGATGAAAAACTACTTACAGCCATATCCAGCGAAACAGGCGGAAAATATTTCAGGGCAAAGGATAATACCGGGCTCGAAAATATTTATACAGAAATTGATGCCATGGAAAAATCCAAAGTGGATATCACCAGTTTTACCCGGTACACCGATAAGTATTTTCCTGTGTTGATGGCTGCATTGTTTTTTATACTACTGGAAGTGGTTTTGAAATTTACCGTGTTTAAGAAGTTTCCCTGATGCTGAAATTGCTGTACCGCCTTTGCCTAACTTGCAGCCATGAAAGCCACTGTGTATAAAAGTACCGGCAGTTGGTACAATGTGCAAACCGATAAGGGCCAAGCCTTTAGTGCCCGTATTGTGGGCAAGTTAAAGATAGATGGAATTACCTCTACCAACCCCGTAGCTGTTGGCGATGTGGTGCAGGTGGAAATGGAAAATGAACTGGAAAATACCCTAAGCATTACAGCCATCGAACCCCGGAAAAATTACATCACCCGGGTATCGCCGCACAACAAATGGCAGCACCATATTATTGCTGCCAACCTTGATCAAACCTTACTTTTTGCCACTATCATACAGCCAAAAACTTCCACTGGTTTTATCGATAGGTTTTTAGTTACAGCCGAGGCTTATCATGTGCCGGCTGTAATTGTATTTAACAAAGCCGATTTATACCGGCCAAAAGAAACAGCCAGGTTTGCTGAAATAAAAGAAATGTATGAGGCCGCCGGTTATAAGGTTTGCCTGCTGAGTGCTGTAACGGGCCAGGGGGTTGATGAGCTGAAGGAATTGCTGAAAGATAAAACCACTTTATTCAGCGGTCATTCGGGTGTAGGTAAATCTTCTTTTATCAATATTGTGTTTCCGGAGCTTGAATTGCGAACAAAAGAAGTAAGTGGCTGGAGTGGCAAAGGGATGCATACCACTACTTTTGCAGAGATGTTCAACCTGCCTTTTGGCGGCAGGATTATTGATACACCCGGCATCAGGGAGTTGGGCCTGGTAGATATCAGCAGGCAGGAATTATCGCATTATTTTCCTGAAATGGGCAGGCTGATACAGCAGTGCCAGTTTAACAACTGCCTGCATATTAATGAGCCGGGCTGTGCGGTTAAAAATGCGGTAGAGGAGGGAGGTATCCACATGGAGCGTTACCTCAGCTACCTGGGCATACTCGACAGCATCAGCGATAAAAATTACTGATTAATACGCCCTGCGTTCCAGGAAATGAGCAATTTCCATTACGGCATTATTTTCCTGCTGTACATTTTTTTTGTGTTGCGGAAAAATAGATACCCCGTTAAAAATGTTGTAATGCAGGGTGAGTAAATGATTCTTGTATTTGAAATCCCAGTCCAGCGATTCGGCATCATCTACCTGGTTCAGGAAGTTTACCTGCAGGTCGGATACCAGTGTGTTGGCAATAGCGTAAAATTTGGAGATACCGCAATTGTCGTCAATAATGGCTTCGGTGTTGCCATGACGGGTGATAAGGTGGTAGCACATAGAGTATAGGTTTTAAATAGGTTACGGTTTTACGGGTTGCTGCACTGCAGCCGGCTGTTTATCTTCCCCTGAACTTGGCCTTACGGGCGGCTTTCATTTCTTTTGTATTGCCATCACCCGACAGCAGTTTTTCTGCGCCTACATTTCTTCCATCACTCTGGCAGCCCAGTTTTTCTCTTTTTTGAAAAACAGAACAACTGCTCAGCAAAATAATACAAGCTATAATGGTTACCAGTTTTTTCATGTGTTAAAGGTAATTTTTTTTACAACAGGATTTTTTATTTTCCCTCTTCGCCAACGGCATCTTTAAACCAGCCGCTGTATTTGAGGTAATTATTGGCTATCCTGTTTATTTCGCCGCTGATGAGTTCCGGCGAAATATTTTTCACCTTTTTGGCCGGAACACCGGCATAAATACTGCCTGGTTCTACCACCGTATTTTCAAGTACCACGGCGCCTGCGGCTATGATACTGTTGCTGCCAATACGGGCATTGTCCATTACAATGGCACCCATACCCACCAGTACATTATCCTCTATAACGCACCCATGTACTATTGCATTGTGCCCAATGCTCACATTATTTCCTATTATGGCTTTTGTTTTTTCAAAAGTGCAGTGTATTACGGCACCGTCCTGCACATTTACTTTATTACCCAGCCTGATGCTGTTTACATCGCCCCTTACCACGGCATTGAACCAGATGCTGCAGTCATCACCCGTAATTACATCTCCCACAATAGTGGCATTAGGTGCTATAAAGCAATTATTGCCCATCCTGGGCAGTACACCATTTACAGGCAGTATTATTGGCATGTATTGTTTTTTTGGGTAAAGATAAAATGGTTTTGTACGTTAGGGCAGTGTCCTTTGAAATTAGTTGCGCAAGGGCTTACCAGTTTTGAGTACGCTTTGTATTCTTTCTAATGTTTTTCTTTCGCCGCACAGGGAAAGAAAGGCTTCTCTTTCGAGGTTGAGCAGGTATTGTTCGCTTACGAGGGAGGGTTCGCTTAAGTCGCCGCCTGCCATTACCCAGGCCAATTTTTTAGCAACGGTTACATCATGTTCGGTGGCATAATTGGCAGTACGCATACCGTTAATACCGGCATACAGTGCACCGAGTATGCTGCGGCCCAATACTTTTATATCGTTTCGCTGCACAGGCATTACATAGCCATCGTCGTACATATCAATAACAGCCTGTTTGGCTTCGGCAATTCTACGGCCGGGGTTCAGGCTTACCCTGTCGGTTCCGGGGCGGTAAATGCCGAGATTAAATGCCTCAAAAGCCGATGTGGCCACCTTAGCTGTAGCAATAGTGAGAAAACGGTTTTGCAGGGTGTTGCTGTCCACTTCCCCACTGTGCAGTTCATCGCTGGCCCTCAAAACAAATTCTTTAGTGCCACCGCCGCCGGGTATAACGCCAATACCGGCTTCCACAAGCCCGGTGTAGGTTTCGGCGGCTGCTATTACTTTATCGGCATGCAGGCTTAGTTCGCAGGCGCCGCCCAGCGCTAAGCCATGTGGCGCTACTACTACAGGTATGGAGGAGTACCGGGCCCTCATCATACTGTTTTGAAAGAGGCGGATAGCCATGTCAATTTCATCAAAGTCCTGCTCAATAGCCAGCATAAATATCATACCCACATTGGCACCGGCACTAAAGTTTGGGCCTTCGTTGGCAATCACCAGCCCTTTGTATTTTTCCTCTGCCAGTGCAATTGATTTTTGAATACCTTCCAATACTTCGCCACCAATACTGCCCATTTTGGTGTACCATTCCAGCCCTAATACATCATCGCCTAAATGATAAGTACGGCAGGCGCTGTTTTTCCACACAGTTTCATTTTCAAAATTCCGCATCACAATAAAGTCTTCACAGCCCGGGATTGCTTTGTAAGCCTTACTGCTAACGTCGTAGCATAAACGTTTTCCGTTTTCTATTTTATAAAATGAATGGTAACCTGCGGCAAGCATTTCCTCCACCCAGGGGGCAATGGTAAAGCCTGCGGTTTTCATAGCTTCAAGGGTTTTGCGTACACCTAATGCATCCCAGCTCTCAAAAGCGCCAATCTCCCAGCCAAAGCCAGCCATCATGGCATCATCCACCCGATAAAGCTCATCGCTTATTTCAGGAATACGGTTACTGATATACGCAAAAAGATGGTAGTGAAACAGGCGGTAAAATTCCCCGGCTTTATCGCTGCCTGCACAAAGCGCTTTTAACCTTGTTTTTAAATCTTCAATGGGCTTGGCTGTTTCGAGTGTGGCAAATTTTGCTTTTTGCCTGGGTTCATACTCCAGTGTTTTCAGGTTGAGGGTAAGGATTTCTTTTTCCCCAGCGGCTCCTTTGGTTTTTTTAAAAAAACCCTGCCCTGTTTTATCGCCCAGCCAGTTGGCCTCCACCATTTGGTTGAGCCATGCAGGAATGGCAAACAGTGCTTTAGCCTCGTCATCGGGGCAGTTCTCTGCCACGCCTTTGGCTACTTTTACCAGGGTGTCTATGCCTACCACATCGGCAGTACGAAAGGTAGCTGATTTTGGTCTGCCAATAACCGGCCCCGTTAGTGCATCAATTTCATCTACATTCAGGCCCAGCTTTTCCATGCTGTTCATAATGGCCATCATCCCAAATACACCAATACGGTTGGCAATAAAGGCCGGTGTGTCTTTGCAAAGCACAGTTGTTTTGCCCAACACTACATCACCGTATTGCATCAGGAAATCAACAACCGCTGGGTCGGTATGCGGTGTGGGAATAATTTCTAAGAGCCTTAAATAGCGGGGAGGGTTAAAAAAGTGGGTGCCGCAAAAATGTTTTTTAAAATCATCGCTCCTGCCTTCGGCCATCAGGTGAATCGGAATGCCGGATGTATTGGAACTGATTAAAGTGCCGGGCCTGCGGTATTTTTCCACTTCGGTAAATACAGATTGTTTGATGTCTAATCGTTCAATCACTACTTCAATTACCCAGTCGCAGTCGGCAATTTTTTGCATGTCGTCGGTAAAGTTGCCGGTACTGATGCGCTTCACCACATCGGCGGTATATACGGGTGAGGGGTTAGATTTGATGGCGGCAGCCAGGGCGTCGTTTACGATTTTATTTTTTGCTGCAGGTTTAGCATCTGCCGGCAAATCTTTTGGCTGTATGTCCAGCAGCAACACCTGCAGGCCTGCTCCTGCAAAATGACAGGCAATACGGCTGCCCATAACGCCACTACCTAATACGGCTACTTTTTTAATCGTTCTTTTAGACATGGCAATAAAATTAGTTAGTTAAACAACTATTTTGTACGAAGATAGGTGCTAATGCGGAAAAACAGCATGTACCCTGCCGGGAATTGGGATTTATACCGGTAAATTAAAGTATTTATGCAATCGAAGGTCAATGCTCAAACAACTGCTGTGCAGGCATTTAAAAAGATGAAAATAGTAGTATTTGTGCTTGGGCAAATCTTAAAAGTTAATGGTAATGTTTTTATAGATAATATTGTATAATTGCCCACGTTACCCTGTTGTAAAACTAATGCTGTTCAATTTAGTTCACCTAATACTTGAATCGGGTAAAAAAACTGCTGATTCAGGCTATTAAATACTAAAACAATACGGTAAACGTATTACAACTGAAACCTTAAACCTTTTGTCCTACATCCCAAAAACCACCCCATGAGCCAAGCTGCGCCAAAGCCTGCTTATTTCGGCAGTTCGCCACTCTCGGTTATTTACAGAGCCATGGCATTAGGAGAAGACATCCTGGATCAACTGCCGGATATTATTGTTACCACCGACCCGGATTTCATTATCACGGGTATTAACCAGGCCTGCCAAATTATTTATGGCGGCCCGGCTACTGATTTAATTGGTAAGCCTTTTTTTGAGGTCGTTAAGTTCAAAACTATTGGAATTGAAAATGCAGAAGCCATCAGGAAGCTTAAAGAAGAAGGGCTATGGAATGGTGATATCATTTACTATAATGATGACCAGGCTTATTACAACTACGAACACAAGCTGGTTTTTAACAGTTGCAGCAGTGCGGTAAAAGATGCTACAGGAAAAATTATTGCTTACACTTTTATAAGTCGCAATATTTCGGAACGTATACGGCAGGAGCTGGCATTGGCCAAAGCCGAAGACAGGTATCATACCCTGATAGAATCCCTTTCGGAAGGGGTGATTATGATGAATGTAAATGGCATTATTACCACCTGTAACAAAAGGGCCGAAGAAATACTGGGTGTGCCACATGGCGAACTTACCGGCAAGCTTGTGGCAAGCAGCTACTGGAATGCTGTAAAAGAAGATGGTACAGAATATCCACTGGACGAATTGCCCGCTATTATAACACTCAATACAGGTAAGGAAATCAATAATGCCATCATGGGGATAACCAAATCTGATGGCACCGTAAGCTGGCTTACCATAAATTGCAGGCCCATGTACAGGGAGGGCTTTACACAGCCGGAAGCTGTTGTTTGTTCATTTACCGAAATCACCGAAAGCCGCAAGGCAAACGAACGGTATGCCTACGCATTAAAAGCAAGTTCCGATGCCATCTGGGACATGGATGTACAAAGTGGAGCCATTTACCGCAGCGACAATTTTACCACACTTACCGGGTATACCGGTGCACAAATAGAAGCTACGCTGGAATGGTTTATGAAAAAAATTCATCCGGAAGACAGGTACAGGGTACAGTCTAACGTAGACTTTTGTATGAAGAGTAACCTTACCAACTGGCAAAATACCTATCGGTTTAAAACTGCCGATGGCAGCTACCGCCATTTCCTGGATAAAGCTTTTGCCATTTATGAAAATGGTAAACTGGCAAGAGTAATTGGTGGTATACAGGATATGACCCAAAGTAAAAAACTGGAATTGCAACTGGTGCAGGAACAGGTACAAAAGCAGCGGGCTATTAATAAAGCTACCATACAGGCACAAGAGCTGGAGCGTAACCGTATTGGCCGTGAACTGCATGATAATGTTAACCAGCTATTGATTAGTGCCAAACTCAATATTGGCGCTGCCAAAAGTTTAAAAGAAGACAATACCGAATTATTAGAAAAAGCCGCTGCTTATATACTTATGGCAGTGGAAGAAATCCGTACCCTGTCGAAACAACTTAATTCCAGTGTGCTCACTACCCTCGGTATTGAAAAAAGTATGGAAGATATTGCCCAAACACTGGTGCTTAATGAAATTACACCCCGTATTAATTTCGACACGAATGTTTTAAAAAAATTATCTAACGATCAAATGCTCATGCTGTACCGGATAATACAGGAACAAACCAACAATATTATTAAATACGCCGAATGTACCGAAGCTACTTATTCACTGCAAAAAAAAGAACACAATGCCGAACTCATCATTAGTGATAACGGCAAAGGCTTTGATAAAAATAAAAAACAGGCATCGGGTATTGGCTTTATCAATATTTTTAACAGGGCACATGTGTACAACGGTAAAGCTGAAATAATTACTTCGCCTGGCAATGGCTGCACTCTGCAAATCAGCATTCCCCTGCAGCAGGCCGATGCTTACTATGGTAAGCACCAGCCTTAGGGTTAAGTTGTTTAAAAAAAGTTTACTGATTTACTTTTTGATGAGCACAGCAGATGAGGCTTTGCCGCCATCCATTACGGTTACCAGGTAAGTGCCGCTGGCCAGTTGCCTGCCAGCAAGGATAAGCCTGTTGCTGCCAGGGTATACATTGTAGGCGGCAGCACTAACGGTACGGCCTGCAATATCTGATACTTTAATCATAATGTTTTTTGCAGCATCTGCCGTATACAGTAACGAGGCGTAGCCTTCGGCAGGGTTGGGTGTTATTGTCCAGGCCGATGCGGTTCGGGCAAAATTTACTTTTACGATATGCGAATATTCGATAAGCCCGTTGGCCGAAATGGTCTTTAGCCTGTAAAAATTATTGCCAGCAGCAGGGAGTTCATCCGTAAAGTTGTACACCGAGCCTGAAATATTTTTTGCTTTTACACTGCCCATTTCCACGAAGTCGCGGCCATTGTACGATTTTTCAATAATGAAATGCAATACTTCTTCTTCGTACTCACTCTTCCATTTTAATACCGATTTTTTGGCAGAAGCCGAACCGGTAAAATAGCTCAGCTTAACGGGTACAATTACAAAAGGCGAAGGCATACAACCCTGGTTGTTTATCCAGGTAGTGCCGTTGCTGCCGCTGGGTATAATGAGGCCTGCATTGGTGGCGCCGCTGGCCGCACCCGGGGTATAGTCCTGGAAGGAAGAAGTGTAGTTAGCCGCTACAGTATTATCGCCACCATTAAATACATGAAGGGCACTGATACGCCTGCTGCTGTTAGAAAAATAGCCACCCGTAGTAGTGGTGCAGTTGGGCCCGGCGCCGCTTCCCGTACCAAATACGGCGTAGTAAGTAACTACCGGGTCGGTTCCGCTGCAGTGGTTGCTGAAATTCATATTGGTAACGGCATCATGAAAGCCGCAAAGCCCACTGGCGCTTCTAAAACCAGCACCCACAAAAATGGCCACATTGCTGTTGGCAGGAATAATATTGGTAGATGGTACGGCTAAAAATACATTGCAGCCGGCAATTGTATTTAGCTCGTTAATCAGTGCGTTGATGTCTGTTTCATCGGCAGGAACAGAGGGGTAGCGAAAGCCATAGCAGGTAAGGCCCGAGCCGCAGGATTCGCCGGGGTAATCAGAAAAAGTAGGGTATGGGCTTGATACAGCATTGGTACCGGCCCACCAGTAATTATAATCTACCACGGCGGTGCCACCAACGCCATTATTGTTAGAAGAAGGATTGTAAGAGCCAAAGCTGATATTGGCAATATCTACACCATTGCTGCCGGTTTTGGCAATAATAAATTCATTGTGTTCATCGCCACCACAGGGGTTGATGAACTGGGAGTTGATGGTAAGCTGAGCTTGAGTAGTGGCAGCTATGCTGATAAGCATTACCGCAGATAGGTACATTTTCTTCATAAATCTTGCAGTTTATACAATTTTTAGTGTGTATGCTAAATGAACGATTGGCCATAATGATTAATGGCAATAAAAAAAACGGTAAATCTTGGGGGGATTAACAGTAGGTACAGGATTCTGATGAAAATCAAATGTAGGTAAAAGCTGTAATAAACAGCTATCGAAAATGCAGATTATAGAAGTTTTGTACTAAAAATTGATATTATCTTAATCTTTCGCTGTCTTTTACCAGTTTCTCATCTTTATTGATACCCCTTGCCGCCATCACAAAAAATAATACAACCAGGGGCTGAAGGATAGATGTGAGCGAAAAAGTGCCTTGAGCAAAACCGGAAACCTGCCGGTAGTACAAATATATCAGCAACGCTTCCAGCACAATGCCGGCTACGCATAGCCGCAGTTGGGTGGTTCGGTTTTTATACAGGCTGATGGCAACAAATGCGATAACTGCAATGCCGAGAGAAAGTAATAATATTAATATACCACCAGTAATGCCGTTCAACTCATGATAGGGCTGATTGGCTTCGTGGCTGCCGCTGTAATAGGGCAATTTTAAAGCTAAAAGCGACGCTATACCGGCAAGTGCCAGCCAAACAGTTTGTATTCTTTGTAACATAAGCTGAAAATTAGAAGTACTGAATACAAGTTTACATTTTTTCCGGCAACCCGGCAGTTTAACTTTTATAAATAATTTACCCCAGTTCAGGGTATAAAGCAAACTGCTTCATAAACGCATTGACATCATTACGTACGGCATCCAGCACTTTATCATCATCGGCATGAATAATTACTTTATCAACGCTGTCGGCTACAAACTGCATATCGGTTTCTTTGAGCCCCCTTGTGGTGATGGCTGGTGTACCAATGCGTATGCCCGAAGTGATAAAAGCACTTTTATCGTCAAAGGGCACCATGTTTTTATTTAAAGTTATATCTGCTTTTACCAGTGCCTGCTCCGCTTTTTTACCACTGATATTTTTATTCCGCAGGTCAATCAGCATTAAGTGATTATCGGTACCGTTGCTGATAAGCTGATAGCCTTTATCAACAAAGGCTTTGGCAAGGGCCTGTGCATTATTAATTACCTGTTGGGCATATACCCCAAACTCATCTGTAAGTATTTCGCCAAAGGCTACAGCTTTTGCAGCAATGATATGCTCCAGCGGGCCGCCTTGTATGCCCGGAAAAACAGCCATATCCAGCAGGTTGCTCATCAGGCGGATATTGCCTTTAATATCTTTAAGGCCAAAAGGGTTTTCAAAATCTTTTTTCATCAATATCACACCACCCCTGGGCCCACGCAGTGTTTTGTGTGTGGTGGAGGTTACAAAATGGCAATGCTCAAATGGGGAGCTTAGCAGGTTTTTGGCAATCAGCCCGGCGGGGTGTGCCATATCGCATTGTACAAAAGCACCCACTTCATCCGCCACTTTGCGGATACGGGCATAATCCCAGTCGCGGCTGTAGGCAGAGGCGCCGCACATAATCAGTTTTGGGCGCAGGCTCCTGGCTTTTTGTTCCAGGGTTTCGTAATCCACCAGGCCGGTTTCTTTTACCACGCCATAAAAATGTGCTTCGTATAATTTGCCCGAATAATTTACCGGCGAGCCGTGGGTAAGGTGGCCGCCCATGCTCAGGTCCAGGCCAAGTATTTTATCGCCGGGCTGCAGTATAGCCAGGGCTACGGCAGCATTGGCCTGGGCACCACTATGCGGTTGCACATTGGCATAATCGCAGTCAAATATTTGTTTGATACGGTCGATGGCTAATTGTTCAGTTTGGTCTACAAAATCACAGCCGGCATAATAGCGCCTGCCCGGATAGCCCTCGGCATATTTGTTGGTCATTACACAGCCCGAGGCTTCCATTACCTGCAGTGAAGTAAAATTTTCGGAGGCAATCAGTTCAAGGCCGTGGCGCTGGCGTTCCAGTTCTTTGCGTATAATGTCGAAAACGAGGGTGTCTCTTTGCATGTATTTATTTTGAGGGCACAAATATACAGGTTTGGGGTAAAGGCCTTTATTGCTTTATGTGGTTGTGCGTAAGGTTGTTGATAATTTTTTAAGCCACAGGGCTTGTTTTTTTAAAATTTACTTTCATGAACAGAAATGTGGTTTAAAAAATATACCGGCCATTTCCGGCAGGGCTGATGTTTAATGTACCGATTACACAAAAATTACTATTTTCACCACCCGTTTCTATTAAAACCAGTAAACCGTAAGCAAAAACCAGCTTGCCGCCAGATAACTAAAAACGCATGAAGGCAATAATACCTGTAGCCGGTGCCGGCACCAAACTCAGGCCACATACATATACACAACCTAAAGCACTCATTCCCTTAGCCGGTAAAACAGTGTTGAGCATCATTATCGATCAACTGCATGAAGCAGGGATTACCGATTTTATTTTTATAGTAGGCTACCTCGGTGACAAAATCCAGGATTATGTGAAAGCACATTATCCGCAACTGAACTGCCATTTTGTATACCAGAACGAACGCTTTGGTACGGCCCATGCCATTGACCTGGCAAGGGAAATTGTAGGTAAAGACGAAGTGTTTATTGTACTGGGTGATACTATTGCTGAGTATAATGTTAAGGAAATCATTGAATCACCTTTTTCGATGCTCGGGGTTAAAAAAGTAGATGATCCACGCAGCTTTGGGGTGGCCGAAATAGATGAAGAAGGTTTTATTTCAAGAGTGGTGGAAAAGCCAGCCATACCCAAAAGCAATATGGCCCTGGTGGGTATATACAAAATAAAAGAAACCAGTGCGCTGTTCCGTTGCCTCAAAACAATACTCGATAATGAGGAACGTAAGCATGAAGAATTTAGCCTCACCGATGCATTGGAATGTATGATTCAGGGTGGGGCAAAATTTAAAGTATTTAAAGTGCAAAACTGGTTCGATTGTGGTAAAAAAGAAACCCTGCTCGAATCGAATGCCACCCTGCTTAAAAAATTCGGCGGTTCGGTTTCCGGCCTGCATACCTTCGAAAATTCTATTATCATTCCGCCGGTAAGTATTGGCGAGGGCTGCGAAATACAGAACTCTGTAATTGGTCCCAATGTTACCATTGGCGAATATTCCATACTCAATTATACCATTGTAAAAGAATCTATCATTGGCTCCTTCTCCCGTTTGTACGATGTGGTGCTCGACGATTCACTTATAGGCAGTGATACCGGTATTAAAGGAGAAACCCGTTCGCTGAATATAGGCGATAATACAGATATTGATCTTGGATAACAGGAGGCTAATAACCAGCATCCAGTATCCAGTATCCAGCATCCAGCATCAAATCTTCAACCATGAGTAGTAGTTTCAACCGCATAACAACGCTATTCAATATTCAATACCCCATCATCCAGGCGGGTATGGTATGGGCCAGTGGATGGCGCTTAGCCAGTGCCGTTAGTAATGCCGGCGGGCTCGGTTTAATAGGCAGCGGCAGTATGTATCCCGATGTATTAAAAGAACATATCCAAAAATGTAAAACGGCTACCAATAAACCTTTTGGTGTAAATATACCCCTGCTTTACCCCGATATTGATAAGCATATCCAGATAATTATTGATGAAAAAGTACCCATCGTATTTACTTCTGCCGGTAACCCCGGCACCTGGACATCAACATTAAAACAACAGGGTATTACCGTAGTGCATGTGGTAAGCAGCAGCAAATTTGCATTAAAGGCCCAGCAGGCTGGTTGCGATGCAGTGGTGGCAGAAGGATTTGAAGCAGGCGGCCACAATGGCAAAGAGGAAACAACTTCAATGGTTTTAATTCCGGCTGTTTGTAATGCCGTAACCATACCGGTAATTGCTGCAGGCGGCATCGCTACGGGCAAACAAATGCTTGCCGCAATGGTGCTGGGTGCCGAGGGGGTGCAAATAGGCAGCCGCTTTGTAGCTACGCCTGAAGCCTCGGCACATATCAACTTTAAGCAAAGTATCATTGAAGCCAAAGAAGGGGATACGCAGCTCTCCTTAAAAAAACTCACACCGGTTAGGTTACTTAAAAACAAATTTTTTGAACAGGTACAAGAGGCTGAAGCCAATGGCGCACCTGCAGAAAAATTGAAAGAGCTCCTTGGCCGGGGCCGTGCAAAAAAAGGCATGTTTGATGGCAATCTTGAAGAAGGCGAACTGGAGATAGGCCAGGTGAGTGCTATTATAAACGACATACAACCGGCAGCGGAAATTGTACAGGAATTGTGGCAGGAATTTGAAATCGCATTAAAAAATCCATTAGGGTAATAGGGGTGTTATTTTGCTACTTTTTTATAAGATTGTTCCTTAAAACCCGGAAAGTATACAGCAGTGACCCATTCGTATAAAAAGATGTATCATAAAGCCGGAACGCCAACCGGTTACTCCGGCAATCCGTATCGTACCTTATTAGTGTGCAACTGAAATAGCGATTAGTGCCATACCTTTTTAGCAGCACAATAAACAACGGGCTGGGGTACCATCTGCCGCCCACTGGTATGCCGTACAAGAGATTGCGATGCAACGATGCCGCCATAAAAAACTGAAGCTGGTATCATCCCTGACATTCCTATCTGCCGGATTTTTTCCAAAAACCGGAATTTCTCCAAAATAAAATCCTTTACACAGCGTTTAATAGCAGTAGCCATTGGCTTCATTACACGGAATTAATAAAACTAACTGGTTTACAACTGATTCCGCCTTAGTCCCAACCCCGTAGAAAACGCATAAAGCGAAACAACATCGTATACCAATATCAGGCAGGCTCATGCTTACAAAAAGACCGTTGCTATTGAAAAACCGCATAACAGTATTACTGTTGCAGGCATTATTGAGTGCAGGGCTATATGCCCAGCCCGGCCAGCAGCAATTTTCCGAAATTACTCCCGGTGCTGTTAACCCCGTTCAAATGACCCGTTCGGGCTTTGAGAGTTTTTTTAAAGACAATAATCAAAAAAACACCAAGGGCAGCGACAAGAATAAAGAAACCCCCGAAATAAGAAGAAGGCTTGAAAATAAAGCGCTTGAAAAAGACAGTACACAGGGCGACTCCTTTAAAAAGAGCAACTATCGCCCCGATGATACCTACGGTGCTTATGTATTTGCCAATGCCGCCATGAATGATATTTCGGAATTGTCTATCCCACCGCCGGATTATCCTATTGGTGTGGGCGACCATATCATTGTATCCCTGTGGGGTGGCGGCGAATACCAGGAAGATTATATCGTAGCTCGTGATGGTGCTATTTTTCCATCGGGCCTGGGCAAAATATCGGTACAGGGCCTCACTTTTGAAAATGCCCAAAAACTGGTGCATGCCCGCTTTAGCGGCACCGTACCACCCGGCACCAATATTCAAATAACTTTAGGCCAGCCACGCACCATTAATGTAAATGTGGTGGGTGAAGTGGTAAACCCGGGGCCAAAATTAATATCTGCCTTTTCCAATGCGTACAATGCTATTGGCCTTGCCGGTGGCGTTACCGAATACGGCAACCTGAGAGAAATTGAAGTAAAACGTGCCGGCCGCACCATCGAAGTATTAGATGTATATAAATACCTTACTACCGGCGATATTGGCAAAAGGGTGTATTTGCAAAACAATGATTTCATCATTGTAAAGTTTGCCGAAAAAAGAGTGCTGGCCACAGGGCAGTTTAAGCGCCCTATGTTTTACCAGCTTAAAAAAGAAGAAGGCATTAAGGCCCTGATAAAATATGCCGGCGGCTTTACTTCCGAAGCATTTGCATCGGCCATGAAGGTAATCCGCACCGAAAATGAGCGCCAGGTTTTACATGATGTAAATGGTACGGCTATTGTAAAACTGCTTAACCAGGATTTTGAGCTGGCAGATGGGGATATTGTAAAAGTAGACATGATAAAGCCGGGCATAATTAATAAAGTTGAACTTGCCGGTGCCGTGGTGTACCCGGGTGTTTATGAAATACGTACCAACGACAGGCTGTTTGATGTAATTAACCGAGCCGGTGGCATTACCAATACCACCTACCTGCCACGGGCTTATATATTTCGTGGTGCCGGCGACTCTACCAATATTAAATCAGATAAACTGGAGGTAAACCTTACCGATTATCAAAATGATGATATCAGCAGTGTAAACAATGTATTGCTGCAGCCTAATGATGTGATACAATTATTTTCTACCAGCGATTTTGCCGACCAGCAATTTGTGTACATCGATGGTGAAGTACGCAAAGAAGGTAAAGTACGCAAGTACGGCGGTATGACGCTGCAGGACCTTATTTATTTATCTGGCGGCCTCAAGCCCTCTGCCGAATTTGGCCGGTTAGAAATTGCCAGCATTGTGGATATGGATTCGGCAAAGCAGGGATTAAAACCAACACGAACGGTTGTACGCAGTTATAATATCAGCTCCACGCTTGAGCTGGATTCGGTAGCTGCACAGGTATTGCTGCGCCCTTACGACCAGGTGCATGTGCGTAAAAATCCAACTTTTTCACTGCAGGAAAATATCCATATCGTTGGCCTCGTAAAATACCAGGGTGCCTATCCCCGGCTCGATAAATATGAGCGACTATCCAGCTATATCGAAAGAGCAGGGGGTATTTTAGATAATGCCAACCTGGGTGGTGCCATGCTCTACCGTAAAAAAAGCGATTACCTGAAAGAGAAACTTTTTACTAAACCCAAAAAAGACTCGATGGGCAGGCTGATAGTAAATGATAGTGTGGTGCTGAGCCTGGACCAGCCGGTAAGCATCGATTTGCACCGGGCTATGAAAGAAAAGGGTAGTAAGTACGATATTATTTTACAGGAGAACGACATTATTTATATCCCTGAAGTAAATCCTTTTGTAACGGTGCAGGGTAAAGTGCAGTCGCCGCTTAAAATTGCTTTTGATAAAGATCATGCCAGCCTAAAGTATTATATCGATAAGGCTGGAGGCTTTGGTACAAGGCCCTGGCGCAAAAGAGTATTTGTTACTTATGCCAATGGCCGCAGCAAGCGTACCAAAAACTTCTTCTTCATTCATTTTTATCCCAAGGCAGAGGAGGGTTGTACCATTACCGTTCCTGAAAGACCTGAGGGTAAAGATATCAGCGGCAACATCGTACAGGCAGTATCCACCGCATTGCCTATTGTTATTACTTATATGTTACTTAGAAAATAATTATCCGTGAACAGTACAGCATTATTAAGAGCTATATTTTACCGCATAAAAAAGTACAGGCTGCTGGTGCTTGCTGCTGCTTTGGCCGGCGCTGTATTCATGTTGTTGTTTGCCATGAGCAAAAGAACAACCTATACTTCCAAGGCAACGGTGTTTCCGCTGTTGTCGCCCAGCGACCGTACCATATCTAACAGTATGCTTAGTGGTATACTTGGGCTTGGTGAGTCGCCCAAATCATTTAGCGAAGAGGCATCCATAAATATTATTGAGCTGGCCTACAGCAGGCGTATACGGGAGGCTCTGGCCGTAACTCGCTTGCCCGAGTTTGGCAACAAAATGATTAGTGAACTCATTATTGAAGACAATAATGAGCACAGCTTTTTCATATTTGGCAATACCATAAAAACACCAAAAGACAGTGTGTCTTTTGCGCTGCATGGAGCCGAGTTGCTGAAGCCGCATATTAATGCCAAAATGAGCAAAAACGGTGTGCTGGAGTTGTATTATACCGGCACAAAGGAAGAGTTGATAACACCGGTTTCTAATGTACTGGTAGATAAGCTTTCAAAGTTTTATGTGGATTTAAAAAGGCAGAAAGCATACGAGGATTATAAGTTTACTTTAGATAAAATTGATTCGCTGCAGCGCATGATTAATGCGGTAGACAGGGATGCTATTGGTATGCAAAAACGCACCATGTTTACCCCGGCCGAGTTGCTGGAATACGCCATTCCAAAAGAAAATGTAAGCTCCGAAAAAACAAGAATACTACGGCAGCGGGATATGTATATCAACAACCGTGATGAAGCAGTATGGCGGCTTCAAAAAGTAACACCTATCATTGCCGTGCTCGACAAGCCTACGGCTCCCTTTGAAGTAAAAAAACAGCCACTGGTTATTTACTCAGTAATTGGGCTGTTTATTGGCAGTATTCTTTGTATGCTTGTATTGTGCAGTACACTGCTCTTTAGGTTTATTAAAGACGAACTGTATAAAAGTATTGGTGGCTTGTAGTGTTATTTTATTTCGGCCAGGTATTTTTTAGGGTCGCTCAAAAACTCCACTTTACACTCTTCGGAACAAAAGCCATACACTTTGTTATCATAATGGCAGGTATCCGCAATGCCGGCCGTAACAGGCATATTGCATATAAAATCTCTTTTGTTATCTACTGAGTCTTTCGAAAATTTGTTTTCAGGTGCTGTCATTTCGGTTTCTGCTGCGGCTGCTGTATCGCTGTTGCTGTTGCAGGAAAGAAATGCAATAATGCAGACCATTGCCATCACTATATTTTTCATACATGTTGTTTTAAGCAATGGCAAGTTAACCATATTCGGTTAAATGATGTGTTGCAAAAGTTAGCGGGCAGCACACCAAAAGTTATGGGTACTGCCATAACAGCTTTTCTATTCAAAGCAATTTTGTAGTTTTGGCTAAACGCATTATTATGGCAAGGGCAATCAAATATATGGTTGATGAAAACGGTGACAAGACTTCTGTTTTGGTTCCAATCCGCACCTGGGAGAAAATAAACCAGGAGTACAGCAAACTTCAAAATAAATTGAAGGTGCTTACTGGAATCAATGAAGGTCTTTCTGAAGTAAAAGAGGCCAGGAAGTCAGGGAAGAAATTGCAAACCCTAAAAGAGTTTTTGCGTGAAAGTAACAGTTAAAATTACCCGGTCTTTTAAAACTGCCGCAAAACCCCTGCTAAAGAAATATCAATCCCTATCTAAAGATTTACTCAATCTCGAAAAGGATCTTGTAAAGACACCCAGGCTCGGAACTCCATTGGGCAAAGACACATATAAAATACGACTCAAAATTACAAGTAAAGGCAAGGGTAAAAGTGGAGGAGCAAGGGTCATTTCGCTTGTTGAAACAGTTTTAATCGGTTATGCTCAAATAGTTTCAGACGAAGAAATAACGGTCAATCTTATAACTATTTATGATAAAGCAGATGTTGACAATATCTCTGATAAAGAACTCAAAGATTTAATTCAAAACTTTAAACCTTAACTTCAACAAACAATATTAGTCCGCAGCGCCCTGCTACGTCTTTCCAAAAAACTTAATCTGCTTTTCCTTGTAAGTGAAAATTGATACCACCCAACACCGTAGCACCCGGCATTGGATAAGCATAATTGATTTCGTATTTGCGGTTGGTTAGGTTTTCGCCTTTTACAAAAATATCAGCCAGCTTACTGATGCGGTAACCGGCACGGGCATTTAGCAGCAGGTAATTGCTTTGCACAGCCGCCGGTGTTACCTGTGTGTATAATCCATTTACCCACTGCAGGGCCGTATGCAGCATCCATTTGTTTTTATTAAAATTTAATGCCGTATTCAACAGGTGCTTTGGTGCTGCCACAACCGGCTGCTTCATATTGGTGTAGCCATAAGCCAGCATAGCAGTAAAATGTGTATTGTAAAAATAGTGCACACTCCACTCCATCCCGGTATTATTAAAACTTCCGGTATTCACATTTTTAGGCCCGCCGTTTTGAAAAACAGTTTGTATCATATTGTTTCCCCGTACATTAAATACCGTTAGTTCGGTTTTAAGTTTCCCCTTTGCCAGTACCTGGCTAACGGAAGCTTCGTAATTCATCATTTTTTCGGGTTGCAGCAAAGGGTTGGCCGGTGGAAATAAATACAGGTCGAGTATGGTGGGGCTGCGAAAACCCTTACTTACATTCGCTTTTATGGTTGTGGCAGCAGCAGCCCTGTATGCCACACCGCCGGATGGTACCAGCACACTGCCAAACACATTGTGCTGCTCTCTTCTTATACCGGCACTCAACGTGAGCTTGCTGCTGATGGTTTGCTGCGTAAGCAGGTAGGGCGCATATTCTGTAATGGTATGATCGCCAAATACAATGCCCTGGCCATTCATGGCAAAAATGTTTTGCGCCTTGCCGCCATAGTGTTTGTAATCGAAACCAATGGTGCTGGTATTATTTTTTATATGCCTGAAAGACTGTGAAACAGAAAAACCATAGTTGCCATCCGTGGAGCGAAAGCCATCGGTTATTTTGTGATTGCCATAATTGTAAAACAACTGCACCATGCCCGAACTTTTACTGTAAGTATTGGCAAGTGTAAGGTAAGTGGAGCCCCTTACTATATCAATACTGTTGCCCACGCTTCCGTTTGTTGGGCCGGGGTCGGTAGAAAGGTATTTGGCAATATTTGTTTCGGCACTGATATTGAAGCGGCTTGAAAATACATAGCCCATTTTGAGGTAGCCGTTGGTGATTTTAAAATCTGAAGAAGGCCGGTGACCATCGGTACGGTCGTGATTAACTGAGCCCATAATGCTGAACCCTTTTTTGCGCCAGCCTGCATGAGCCATATATTTTTGGGTATTGAAAGAGCCGTATACCACCCTGGCATTTACATGATAACCATCGCTTGGCTGGTTACGGGTAATGATATTAATTACGCCACCCATCGCATTGGTGCCATACAATACCGAGCCTGAACCATGCAGTACTTCTACCTTTTCTGCATCCGAAGCCACATAGGCATCCGGCAAAGGGTGCCCGAATATGCCCATAAACTGTGGCACCCCGTTTATCAGCATCAGCACACGGGTATTGGGGCTGCCGCTCAACCCACGCATGCTTATGCTGCCTGCGGCACCGGTGCTTACTCCAAAGCCGGTAACCCCTCTTTCGGTAACGAATAGCCCGGGTACATTATCGGCAAGTACAGGCAATAATGCTGATTCGCTGCTGTTTTCTATTTGCTGCCTTCCCACCACAGTTATGTTAAAGGGGATATAGTTTTTTGAAACGGCTGTTTTACTGCCTGTAAGCACTACTTCATTTAAGAGGATATTGTTGCTGCCGGTATCAATGCTGCTTTGTGCATAAGCGCTGGCCAGCATAAAAATGCAGGCAACTGTACTGCTTATTTTTTTCATTTGAATCAGGTAGTTGTTTTGGTGATTGTTTAAAAGTATTCAGCGTTTAGGGATAACTGTTATGTTTTCAGGAATTTTTATGTTTTTTCCTGCTGCGCTGCCATAGCACCAGCCCCACGGTTACCATACACACCTGGGCTATTGCCCAAAACATGGTACTGATATCCCTGGTTTCTTTTCCGCCCCAGTCCATAAAATGGTGCTTATGCAGCATGGCAAAGCTGTAGCCTTCCCATAAATCCTTATCCGTCACTTTTGCAGCAAGCCTGCCGGTACTGGTTTCTACGTACCATCTTTCATTGTTGTTTTCGGCATAGCCCACTTTCCATACAGGCAGGCGCTTATTTACAAATCCATATTCGCCTTCAAATTTTGTAACCACAGCAGTGTTGAGGATAGCCGAAGCCGGGTGCCTGCTGAAATTTGTTGCCAGTTCCTGTGCATATTTTTTTTCGCCATCGGGCAATACCACATAATCGCTACAGTTAATATACATACGTGAAGGAGGTGGCACTGTTTTGTTTTTCATCAGGTCTGCTTCCGGGGCTTGGGGTTTACCGGCTCCTTTGTTGCCTGTAGGTTTTAACGTAACCTGCCAGTAATTGGAACTGTCTATTTTTACAATACTGATACCGGTAATTAATTTACCTGCAGCGGCGGTAAAAAGTTTAGGATAATCGGGCTGTAAGTCGGCAGCAGGATATTCATGTTGTACAAAATAATCATCCCTGGTATCGGGTGTAAGTTTTTCAAATGCATGAAAGGCACCGCTTAATGTAAACATCAGGGTGAACAGCGATACCACTATCGATACCCACCGGTGTGTATTTCTTGTACGTACCAGGCTGTTGCCTGATGGCTTTTTTGTTTTGGTGATACAAAAAATACAGATACCCATTAACGTGGTGGCTGCGGCAAGCAACATGAGTATAATTTCAATCCACAACTTTGCGCTGCCTAATCCATTCAGCCAGCTCATGGTATGGAATAAGGCAAAAAAAGTATCAAACACCGCTCTGCGGTTATCCATCGCAAATGCAAACCTGTCCTGCCAGGTTTCCACATAAATGCGGATGCCATCTGCCCGGGCAAAGCTTACTTTATACACGGGCAGCAGCCGGTTGATGTTTTTGTATTCACTGTTAAAGGCCTCAATTATTTCTATGTTGCTGATTGATGCACCTGTTGTATCACTCATTACAAATGCGGCGGCACTGGCACAGCAATCATGCTCCGTTTCGTTTAACGGCTGTGTATTTGCAGCAGCAGTATCGGCAGCAGCCGGCAGTTTTTTTTCATCTTCCTTTTTGCCGGTCAAAAATTGCTTAGCCAGGTACCTTGCATACAGGGCATCGCCATCCTTAAGTTTTTTTCCTGTTTGGGTACTCAGGTACTGCAGGGTATTTTGATGCGGCAGCTTCACCTGGTAAAACCAGTCGTCGCCAATGGATACAATCCTGAAATTGCTGATGGTTTCAATATGATTGTTTTGCAAAGCACCTGCAAGCAAAAATTTTAATTTACTGCTATCAACAGTTTTAGGCGGCAGCCATTGTGTGCCAACTTTGGGCCGCACATTCGTCATCAGCGGATGCATAAAACCACTGATGGCCCAAAGCAGTACGGGCAGTGCAATGATGAGGGAAGTAACCCTGTGCCAGCGATAAATATTTTTACGAATCATAACATAAATAGATTAAAGCAGCAGGACAGCATTTAAAGGGGTGGTATTGCCATCCTGCTGGCTTATGAACAGGTTATTGGTTGCCACTAAAACTATACTGCAGGCCAAACACAAATGTTCGTGGTGCAGCAGGTGTAAAAGTGGTGCGGTCGGTAGCAGCATTGCCCCTTGTAGCGCCGGTGGCATACAAGGCATCGGTAAGGTTCATGATATTGCTGTATAGTTCTACACCCTTCCATTGATACCCGATACGAAAATTCAGCAATACGTATCCTTTATACCGTACTGTATTTACCTGGTTTTGGTACCAGCCATCTACATGCTGCCATTCAGCCGATGTTCTTAATCCTTTCAGCCATTTTGGATAGTAGCTCAGTTCAGTATTAAAAACTGTACGGGGTGCAGCAGGCATATCAAAGCCGTCTAATTTTTTTACCACATCGGTTTCTTTGGCGCTTACCAAAAAGTCAACAAAGCGGTGAACCGCAGTAGTGCCGCCAAAACGCAGGCTGTATTGGTTTGTTGGTTTAAATGTAAAGCCGTACTCGATACCCCGGTGCAGGGTTTTGCCGGCGCTCTGGTAATCGAATGAATTATCCGGCTGGCGAATATTGAGCAGTTCATTTTTCCCGTTCATCTGGTACACACTAACATCTACGTATAGCTTATTTTTCCAGAAGGAGGCCCATCCACCCACTTCGTAATTATTGAATTGCCCCGGGGTGAGGTTATAATAAAATTCTGCAGGGTTACTGTTTGGCTTTTTACGGAAGATGGCCGTAAGGGATGGCGGTGCAAAGCCCTGTAAAAAATTAGCATACACACCGGCATTGCTATTAACAGTATAGGTAATACCCAGCTTTGGTGTAAGCTGCTCATATTTTTTACTGCCTGCTGTTTTGTCTAAAAAATTATCATAGGTAAAGCTCATGCGGTCGTAACGCAGGCCTGCTACAACCCTTACTGCTTTCAGTGGTTCTATTTCAAATTGAGTATAAGCGGCACTGTTACGGATTTTAGCGGCATAGTTTGCTAAAGGTATATCGGGCCTTTCTTTGTTGATGGTATATTTCTCTACTGATTTACCATCGGGGCGAAGCTGTGCATTCAGGTCAACCTGGTAACTCCAATACTCGTTGGGCGAATAATCGAACATGGCGCCGGCCAGTAATTTGGCATTTAAAAAATTAAGCTGCTGGCTGTGTTGTGTCAGCACACCATAACTTTTAAAGTTGTTGGAATTAATTTCTCCTCGGGCAGTAGTTTGTCCCGTTGTCCAGCGGATGGCATAGGATGGATTTTGCCCGTGAGCATTATACCGGTGAAAAAATGTAATAAAGCTTTTGGCATTTTTATTCCAGTCGTGCTCCAGCGTAAGCCGGTTGCGGCTGGCGGTTGATTTACGGTAGGTAAAGTCGGTAGGACTAACATAGGTACGGGTGTAAAAAGCCTGGCTGTCCACACTGCCTGCCGTATTGGAAAAATACCGGGCATACAGCAGTGAGGCGGTAAGCCTGGTACGGTTGCTGAACTGGTATTCCATTTTGGCTGTCCAACTGCTTTTGTCGTAATCGGAGTTGGCCATCCAACTGTTGGTTTGCTTACTGTAAATACCGCCAACGTATATACCAAATTTTCCAAAAGTATTGCCCATACCCGTTTGTACACGCCGGTAACCAAATTGGTCGAACTGTATGCCCACCCTTGCCGTGGGGATGGCTGTGGGCCTTTGAGTAATAAAATTGATAGCGCCGCCAACCGCTTCGGGGCCGTAGATGCTGCTTACCGGGCCTTTAACCACTTCGATAGCGCTGGTGGTATATTGGTTTACCTCCAGTAATGCGTTGTGATTAAATACACCCATGGGCCTGATGGGTACTCCATCTTCCATATACAGGTAATAGTTAGCCGTTCCCATTGGCTGGCGTATGGCCATACCATGCTGTTCGTTATTATAGTTCTGCATCATTACGCCGGGCACTTTATTGATGGCCTCGTAAATGGCGGTAGGTTTGGTTTCTTCCAGCATTTTGGCAGATACTTTATGGATAGCAACCGGGGCCTGCCTGCGCAGCGAAGCTTCCCGGCTTGCGGTAACAATTATTTCCTGCAGGCTGTTGTTGTTTTTTTCTAAAGCAATGGCTGTGGCTGTGGTAGGTACGGTTACTGTTTTGTACCCCAGCATTGAAATTTCAATTGGGGTATTGGAATTACCAGTATTAAAGGAGCCATCGGCTGCCGTGATGAATAACTGGTTGTTGATTTTTACAGATGCCCCGGCCAAAGGCTCTTTGGTATCGGCATCAAATACTTTAATTTTTTTTGTTTGTGCATGTGCTGCCAGTTGAAGTGTTAGCAGCAGTAATATTAAAAACTGTTTCATTGCAGTTGAGTTGATTACATGAATGTTTTATAACCGGTATATGCTGCCAGTGCAGCAATGATGATAAGTATAGCCGTGATGAACCACCTGCTGCGTTTTAAGGCAGCAAGGCGTTCAGCATCGTTTTTATAATGCTGTGTCATGGTAGAAATTTGATTGATTGTAAAAGGATGGCAGGCTTTACAGGACTTTTATTCCGGGAAAAATTTTACCAGCAGCATGTACATTGATGCCATTGCATCAACCTATTGTGTAAGCTGATTTGGAAAAAAGTATAAAGCCTTTATGAATCAGGCTGCCTGCGGCGGGTGGAAGAAATCGAAAGAGCGGTCGGTAACTTTACCGCTGTTGAAAACGGGGTATTGATTAGCGCTAATCAGCATTGATGGCCGTTGAACGAGTGCAGGAAAAAATGATTTGGTTGAAAGTACTTCCAGCTTAAGATTACCGAAATGCTCAGCCTGTTCCTGTGCCTTTTTTTCTTCGGCGGCAAGCTTTTTCATCATTTGGCATTTACCATTACAATGCAGTTGGGGCCGGGCTTTGTTGATACAGTTTTTAATATAGGCTGCGGTATTGGCATAATAATCGGCAATAATAAAGCCTTTGCTGAAGGTTTGTGCCAGGAAGGCAACAGTAAGCAAAAGCGCTGCCAGCCGGTGATATGTGGATGCTGTTTTCAAAATCGCAGCGAAGGTAATGCATCACAATTAATTTGTGATAAACAAAAATAAAAAACGCAGCTTTTTCATAGCTGCGTTTTCAATTATATTCATTTTCGTTTACGCTTTCCTGAAGGCCCATTTAAACATTTCCTTCCAGCTTGCTTTTTTGCCATACATTAAAATACCCGTGCGGTAAATTTTGCCGGCCAGCCAGGTAGTGAAAATAAACCCCCCTACCAGCAGCAGCATGGAAATAATTAATTGTATAACAGGGACCCCGCTGGGTATGCGTCCCATCATTACAATGGGTGAGGTAAAGGGGATATAACTGGCCCATACCATTACAGGGCTGTCGGGTGTATTCAAATTGCTGGAGAGTATGATAAAGCCAAAAATAATGGGCATGGTAATGGGCAGCATCAGCGACTGGGCTTCCTGGGGGTCTTCATTAATGACACTACCGATAGCCGCAAACAGGGAAGCATAAAATAAATAACCGCCTAAAAAATAAAAAGCAAAGCAGCCAATAATTAAAGGCCAGTTTACACTGCCCATCGTTTTTTGAAACTCCATAAATTTAATGGCACTGGCAGCACTGCCCCCGGCACCGGGCATAGTATTGTTGGCCTCCTGCACCTGTTGCAGCATCTGGCCCGATAAAAGCGCTGAAGCGGCAGTTGACAATACAGCAATAAGCACTACCCACAATAATAACTGTGTAAGCCCCACTGCGGCTATGCCCAGTATTTTACCCAACATTAACTGGAAGGGTTTTACACTGCTTACCATTACCTCGGCAATGCGGTTGGTTTTTTCTTCCATCACGCCACGCATTACCATGGCACCAAAAATAAACATGGTGATATAAATCAGTATGCCGCTGCCAAAGCCCACGCCATAGTTTACGGCCGCATTCACTTCTTCCGATTTGCCTTTATCCGAAAACACCCGGTTGTCGATACGGTAAGCATTAGCCGATGTTTTGGTGATGCTGTCTAATATTTCCTTGCGTATGCCTTTTTGCTGCAGCAGGGTTTCTTCAAATGCCCTGTTGAGGCGGTCTTCAATTTTGCTTTTGGTTTCAATGCCCAATTGTTTTTTGGAATGAAAAACAAAGCGGTGTGCGGCGCTGTCGTTTTTCAAAGCGAGTACGGCACCGTAACCCTGTGTTAAAAGGTTGGTGCTGTCTCCCCCGCCGGTAAAAATAAAATTAAGCTTTGTACTGTCAGATTTAAGGTTGGCTTCAAAAAGGCCGGGGTCGTTGATGACCGCAATTTTTTTCTTGCTGTCTTTGGATGACATCGCAAAAAACACACTGCCAAAAATGAAGAGTATCATTACAAGGGGCAGTAAAAAAGTAGAGAGCAAAAATGTTTTGTTGCGTACCCGGGTTATGTATTCCCTTTTTATGATGAGGAGTATCTTATTCATAATGCAAATGGTATGGTTGTTTGTACAGTTTTAATTTTATTGTACCGGTTCAAATTGCCTCGCTTCCGGTGTGCCTTCCACTAATTTGATAAATATATCGTTGAGCGAAGGCAGCACTTCATTAAAGGAGTGTATGGCTTTGTCTTTATTGATAAAGTATTTGAGCACATCATTGGGTGTACTGTCGTGCAGCAGTTTTATGCGCAGGTTTTCGGGGCCGTGATGTACCACTTCAAAAATATAGGTGGCCAGGTCTTCGGGCCGGGTGGCAACCCCCACTTCATACATATTCTCCTTAAACTGGTTTTTGATATCTTTTACCGTGCCGTCTAATATTTTGTGCCCTTTATTCACCAGCACAATATGATCGCATATTTCCTCTACCTGCTCCATACGGTGTGTACTGAATATAATGGTGCTGCCTTTTTTGGCCAGGTTAAAAATTTCGTCTTTAATCAGGTTGGCATTTACAGGGTCGAGGCCGCTAAAAGGTTCATCCAGTATAATCAGTTTGGGTTCGTGCAGTACCGTGGTTACAAACTGCAGTTTCTGGCTCATGCCCTTGCTGAGGTCTTCTACTTTTTTATTCCACCAGGTTTGCATTTCAAATTTTACAAACCACTCTTTTATTTTTTGCATGGCTTCGGCTTTACCCAGTCCTTTTAACTGTGCCAGGTATAAAGCCTGCTCACCAATTTTCATTTTTTTGTACAGGCCTCTTTCTTCGGGCATGTAGCCAATATGTACCACATCATTAATGGGGTCAAATTTTTTACCGTTAAAAGTAATATTGCCTTCATCCGGGTAAAAGATACCGGTTATCATACGGAGCAGGGTGGTTTTGCCGGCACCATTAGGGCCAAGCAAACCAAATATGCTGCCCTGCTGAATATCAAAGCTGATATCATCAACCGCTTTTTGTGTGGCGAAATATTTTTTCAGGTTTTGCAGTTCAAGAATATTCATCAGTATAAAATTTGTATGCGCAAATGTAAAAGCGAATTGGCTACGCCGTTAGTAATTTTTATCAGTGGTTGTCGGCTTTTGCTGGTATTAGTATCTGTTAGAGCTAATTTATTACAGCCGTTTTTCTACAGGCTAAATGTGATTACAACTGCCTGTTGTTAAAGAGCCCAGGTTTTTACAATCCCCTGCAAATATTTTTTACAATGGATGGGCCTTCGTATATAAAGCCTGTCCACACCTGTACCAGTGTAGCACCAGCCTGTATTTTTTCCTGTGCATCGGCAGCATTAAAAATACCCCCGCTGGCAATGATGGGTATTTGCCGGTTGGTTTTTTGGGCAATGTATTGTACCAGTTGGTTGCTGCGTTGCTTTACGGGCAGGCCACTTACGCCACCGGCACCAATGGCTTCCACAATTTTTTTATCGGTTAGCAGTGCCTCCCGGTTAATAGTGGTGTTGGATACCACTAAGCCATCTAATTGAATTTCGAGTGCCAGTGCAATTACATCATCCACCTGGGTGCTGGTTAAGTCAGGTGCTATTTTAAGCAATATAGGTTTGGGGTTGCTGTATTGTACATTTAGTAGTTGCAGGTTAGTTAATATTTTATGCAGCGATGCTTTTTCCTGCAGTTCTCTTAATCCCGGTGTGTTGGGGCTGCTTACGTTTACTACAAAATAATCTACATAAGGATGCAGGGCTGTAAAACAAATATTATAATCCTGCCAGGCGGCTTCGTTGGGTGTAATTTTGTTTTTACCAATATTGCCTCCAATAATGAGTGCAGCACCGGGCTGGTTGGCCTTTTTTTCTCTCCAGGCTTTTAATCTTTTTGCAATGGCTTCTACCCCATCATTGTTAAACCCCATCCGGTTAATAAGGGCCTTATCTTTTGGCAGGCGAAATAATCTTGGTTTATCATTACCGGCCTGCGGCTTTGGGGTAACGGTACCTATTTCAACAAAACCAAAGCCCAGCATTTCCAGTTCGCTGAGGTAACGGGCATTTTTATCAAAGCCTGCCCCCAGGCCCACCCGGTTGCTAAAAGTAAGATCGAATAATGAAAACCGATGGTTGCCCTTTGGCTGAAAAATGCTTTTAAGGATGGCTTTTTTAAAGGGAATCCTGCAGGCCAGTTGCAGGCAGTTCATTGAAAAATAATGCACCCACTCCGGGTTGAATAAAAACAGGAAAGAGCGAAGGATTGTATACATGGTGTGCAAATATAAATGAGCTTTTGGGTAAACCTATAAGGTCTGCCCCCTGGTGGCGCTGCGCTGCAAGACCTTATAGGTTTTAAAGGTTGCATAAACAACTAATTGAAAGTTTTCTTACATTGCAGCATAGAATACTCATCGTACAAGTGTGCGACGCCACTGCAGTTGAACAGCGTGGTGCAGCCCGGTACAAAAAAATAAATCACTATGCAGGAAGCATATATCGTTGCCGGATACAGAACGGCAGTAGGCAAGAGTAAAAAAGGCGGCTTCAGGTTTACCCGGCCTGATGACCTGGCGATTGAAGTAATTAAAGGGCTGCTGGCCAGTGTGCCGCAGTTAGACGCCAAAAGAGTAGATGATGTGATAGTGGGTAATGCCGTGCCGGAAGCGGAGCAGGGCCTGCAGGTGGGCCGTATTATTGCGGCAAGGGCTGTGGGGATACATGCCCCGGGTATTACCATTAACCGGTATTGTGCCAGCGGCCTGGAGAGTATTGCCATTGCTACCGCTAAAATTCGTACCGGCATGGCCGAATGTATTATAGCCGGTGGTACCGAAAGTATGAGCCTGGTGCCAACAGCAGGCTGGAAAACCTCCCCGGCTTATTCCATTGCAACGGATGAGCCCGATTACTACCTGAGTATGGGACTAACGGCAGAAGCTGTGGCAAAAGAGTACAACGTAAGCCGGGAAGACCAGGATGCTTTTAGCCTGCAAAGCCATGTAAAGGCAGCAACCGCAATACAGGAGGGCTATTTTAAAGCTGGCATTTTACCTATAACGGTGGAGCAGGTGTATTTAGATGAAAAAGGCAAAAGGCAAAAGAAAAGCTATGTGGTAGAGACCGACGAAGGGGTACGCACCGATACATCGCTGGAAGGGCTGGCAAAATTAAAACCAGCCTTTGCTGCCGGTGGCTGTGTAACCGCCGGCAACAGCTCTCAAACCAGCGATGGCGCAGCATTTGTAATAGTGATGAGTGAAAAAATGGTAAAGGAACTTGGCCTGCAACCCATGGCCAGGCTGGTGGCCTGTGCCAGCGCCGGTGTACATCCCCGTATTATGGGCATTGGCCCGGTAGAGGCTGTACCAAAAGTATTGAAACAGGCAGGCATGAGCCTGAATGATATTGACTTAATCGAACTCAACGAAGCATTTGCCTCCCAGGCGCTGGCCGTTATAAGGGCGTTGCAGCTTAACCCGGATATAGTAAATATCAATGGCGGCGCAATAGCATTAGGTCATCCGCTGGGCTGCACCGGCGCCAAGCTTACCATACAAATTGCCCACGATATGAAAAGGCTGAACAAAAAATTTGGCATTGTTACGGCTTGTGTTGGCGGCGGGCAGGGCATAGCCGGTATTATTGAAAGATTGTAATTACATCATGCTTTCCTCCGGGTACAACCGTTAACCTGCCGCATTACAGAAAATGTTGGCGTTGTATTGTATAATCACCTATTTTTGCATCGTTGTTTCAAATTTTATTGTGCAGGCACCACACACTATAGGAAAATATACTGCAGCATTTTTGCTGGCGTTGTTTATTCTGGGTAATACACCCCGGCTATGGCTGCATGATGCCTTTGCCCGCCATACCGATTGTAGGGCCAATTCTGCTGATACGGCCGGTAAAGCGATAACTGCACAAAAGCCACATTGCCAGTGTAATGATGTGGTTATTGAATCTCCCTTTACACCTGTAGCTTCACTGCATTGCAGCACGCCGGTTACGGTATTTGTAAAAATTCAACCGGCATTTTCTGTACATGCTGTAACTGTTTCTCCCGGCCAGGTTTTACTCCGCGGCCCCCCGACAACAGCCTGATTGTTTGCGCCTTCCTGTATCATCCCTGCCTGCGTGGCGGGTTCTTAAGTTTTTTAATTTTTAGTGTGAAGTATTTAATGTTGATAGTAGTGGCCGTTATGGTCATCAGTAGCGCTGTGGCACAACCCTGTGTATATACCCTTGCCGGGCATGTAGAGGATACGCATACCGAAGAAAAGCTGGCTGCTGCAACGGTATGGCTAAAGGAGCTAAACCTTTACCTGGTTACGGATGCCAATGGCGATTTTGTATTTACACAATTATGCGCCGGTACTTATACACTGGTGGTAAGCCATGTGGATTGCGAAACAGTAGAAAAAACAGTAACACTAAAAAAAGATGTACATACTGACATACACCTGCCGCATCAAAAAAATGTGTTGAAGGAGGTAACGGTAGAGTCGGTAACAGGTACGCCCAATACCGGGTTTAAACAGGAGCTATCGGGCCGAAAGCTCAGCGAGACAATGGGGCTAAGCCTTTCTGAAGCATTGGGTAAAATAAATGGGGTTACGCTGTTGCAAACCGGCAGTAACATCAGTAAGCCCGTAATACATGGGTTACACAGCAATCGCATACTTACCATCAACAATGGTGTACGGCAGGAGGGGCAGCAATGGGGCAATGAGCATGCACCGGAGATAGATCCGTTTATTGCTAACCGGCTAACGGTGATTAAAGGCGTAGATGCTTTGAAGTACGGCTCCGATGCTATTGCCGGTGTAATACTGGTAGAACCCAAAGCTTTGAAAAATACAGCAGGCTATACCGCAGAAATCAACACGGGTTATTTTACCAACAACCGGCAATATGTAACTGCAGCGGTTATGGAGGGGCAGTTAAAAAAATTAACGGCCTTGCGCTTTCGCCTGCAGGGTACATTTAAAAAAGGCGCCAATATTACCACGCCCGGTTACCGGGTGAATAATACCGGTAATGAGGAAATTAATTTTTCTGTAACTGCTGCATACCGGAAAGAAAAATTTTCTACAGAACTTTTCTACAGCCAGTTTGATAATAAAGTGGGCATTTTTACCGGTGCTCATATCGGCAACCTTACCGATTTGCTGCAGGCTATTGCAGCGCCAAAGCCTGATGCCGTTTACCTGGGGCAAAATACCTACAGCCTCCAGCGCCCAAGGCAGGAAGTAATACACCGGCTGCTAAAATCAAAAACAACGATACAGGCAGGCGAGCACCGCTTTAATGTATTGCTTAGCACACAGTATAACAACCGCAAAGAATACGATATAGTACGCAACAGCAGCAATACAAGGCCGCAGATGGAACTGGATATTCTTACGCTGGCACAGGATATTACCTGGGAGCATCCTAAAAAAAATCACTTTAGCGGTGTGGCTGGTTTAAATGCCATGCAGCAGGATAACAGCTACAGTGGTCGTTATTTTATACCGCATTATACCAGTTATAGCTACGGGGCTTACTATATTGAAAAATGGGAAGACCATAACTGGGAATTGCAGGCCGGTATGCGCTACGATAATAAGCAAATTAATACTGAGCGGTTGCGCTATGGCGGCGATACTATCAACTACCGTTTTCGGTTTAATACAACGGCCGCATCATTCAATATCGGATACCGACCAACAAATGCCTGGCGGTTTAATATCAATACATCCCTTGCAAGCCGTGCGCCACATGTAAATGAACTGCTGAGCGATGGTATTCATCATGGCACTGCCACGTACGAACTGGGTAATATTTTTTTAAGGCCGGAGCGTTCATTCAACCTTACTACCGGTGTGGCCTATCGCAACAGCAGTAATACTTTTTCGGCAGAGTTAACACTATACCGCAACAGCATACAGCATTTTATTTACCAGCAGCCCCTGCCCGACAGCCCGGTGCTTACCATAGCCGGTGCTTTTCCTAAGGTAGTGTACCGGCAAACCAATGCCCTGTTAAAAGGGGCAGATGCTTCGGTGCTGTACCGGCCCATTCAAGCCCTGGAGGTTTCATTAAAAGGCTCAATGCTCAGGGCACGCAATACCCTTGCCGACGACTGGCTGATATGGATGCCGGCAGACCGCTACACGGGGGAAATAACCTGGCATTTTAAGGATAAAAACATTTTTAGCAATAGCTATGCCGGCATAGAGGTACAGCATGTACTGCGGCAAAGCCGTGTGCCTACCGATGGCAACAACAGTAAGCAGGATTACAAAGCACCGCCGCCTGCTTATACACTGCTCGCCCTAAATGCATCAACCAGCCTGATGATAGGGCGGCAACCCGTGGTGGTTGCTGTAAGTGTACGCAATTTGCTCAACAGCACTTACAGGGATTATCTCAACAGCTTTAGATACTTCGCTGATGAGGCAGGAAGAAATATTGGCCTGCGCATTAAAATACCTTTTGTATATCAACACTAAATTTTAACAACCGATGAAAAGAACAAAGATTTTACTTTCAGCAATGCTGCTTGCAATAGGGCCATTGCTTTTTACAGCTTGCAAAAAAGACAAAAAAACAGAAAGCAATGATGAAGAGGTAATCACCACACTAACTATAAAGCTTACCCCGGTAGGTGGCGGTACCACATTGTCATACTCATTTGATGATCCCGACGGGCCGGGTGGCCTGGCTCCAACAATTGATGAAATTGTACTGGCGCCGTCTACTACTTACAATGCCGAAATAGAATTGCTGAATAAAACAGTAAGTCCGCCCGAAAATATTACCGAAGAGGTAGAAGAAGAGGCTGAAGCCCACCGCTTTTATTTTGAAGTGCAGGGTGGTGCCAACCTCACTATTGATAATCTGGATACCGATGCCAACGGTGTGCCCCTTGGGATAAACAGCACCTGGACAACCGGCGCTGCCTCTACCGGTAAGGTACAGGTAACCCTGCGTCATTATCCCAATACCCCTCCGGGTAAAGCAATGGCTGACCCTGTGAACAGTCCAAAATCGGAAACGGATATTTCAACTGTTGATATTGGGGGCTTTACACTCAGGATTTTGTAATTCAATCTAAAGGTGTTGTGCCCGGATTTTATTCCGGGTACAACACCATTTTTCGAAATGCCGCTGTTGTTTTTGATATTAAGCATACAAGCTGTAATAAATGCAGGAGTGTTTTGTACTTTTAGCACATCAATCAAACACCCGGCTATGCTCGAAATAAATATCAATACACCTGCGCTGCTTTTTCCGGCTATTACACTAATGATGCTGGCATATACTAACCGGTTTTTATCGCTGGCAACACTGGTGCGTAAGCTGCATGATGAATACGTAAGGGGCGAAAAAGAAGCGCATATTCTCAGGCAGATAAAGCATATTCGTAGCCGGCTTAACCTTATTCGTTATATGCAGAGTTTTGGTGTAGTGAGTTTTTTACTTTGTGTATTGTGTATGTATTTTATTTTCAGGGGATGGTCGGTAATGGCACACGGAATATTTGCTGCCAGCCTGATATGCCTGTTGGTATCTATTATACTGTCGTTGATAGAAATTAATAAAAGCACCAGGGCAATTGAATTAGAATTAAGCGATATTGAAGAACTGTCGGGGGGTAATATTATCCGGGATATTTTTCGAACAAGAGAGTAGCCCTTGCCGTTAGTTACTGTTTATGATCAAATTCCTGCGGGGCTGTTTCCCGGTAGTTTTCGTCGTAGCGTACAAAAAAGTACAGGTATATCACCCGGCTCAGCCGCATCAGCCAGGGTTGTAATACAATTAACAATACGGCATTTATACCCAGCCACCAGAATATCCGGTTATCATCTGTAGAAATACCAATTAATACCCACCAGGCTATAAAAGTTGTAACCGATATTGCCACCGTAAGGGCATAGCTTACATAGCCGGTGCCATACCAAAAGCCCTGTTCCAAATCGTAGCGTTGCTTACACTCAGGGCAATGCTCTGGCATATTAAAGATGTGCGACAGTTTTACATTTTTATACGGATTGCCATCTTTAAACATTGGTCCACGCCTGCAGCGGGGGCACTTCATGCTTAGTATACTCCAAAAATAGTTCGGCCTTGGTATTTTATTGTCCATCACTGCAAAGTTAAGCGTATGCAACACGGCAGATTGTAATAAATGTTACAATAGTCTTTCAACTTCTTTGTCAAATGCTTCAGGGCTTTTGTTGCATATTTTCTTTTACCCGGAAGCGGATGATGTCTTCAATCAAATCCATAGGTAATGGTTTGCTGTGCGGAAATTGTACCGAGCCCTTGCCCTGCTTATAAACAGACAGCGCCTTCTTGAATTTTGTATGCCCGGTTGGCGTGGCATATAAGCCGATATGGTGCGTAAAAGCTCCAAAATATACCAGTGGTTTTTTGTGTAGCTTATAAGCCGGCATGCCATAGGCCATGCTTTCATCCGCCCCAGGGGCATTTAAAAGAATACAGTGGCGCAGGGCATTAAGTCTTTCCTGCACTGCTGCGGGGAATGTTGATAGGTAGGTATCTACAGTTGTATTTTCTTTATTCATGGCTGGAGGGTTAAGGTATTATGAAGTAGTGGTTGATTCGGTAAGTTGTAGCCTTTTTCTTTCTCCAATCTGCTGGCGCCACATTGCATAATACAAACCTTTTTCTTCCAGCAGGCTTTGGTGGCTGCCTGTTTCTACCACTTCGCCCTGCTCCAGCACATATATCCTGTCTGCATGCATTATGGTGCTTAAGCGGTGAGCAATTAGTATGGTGATTTGTTCGCTTTGCGAAGAGATGTCTTTAATGGTAGTAGTAATTTCTTCTTCTGTTATGGAATCCAGTGCCGAAGTGGCTTCATCAAATATCAATAGTTTGGGCCTGCGTAACAATGCCCTTGCAATAGAAAGGCGTTGTTTTTCGCCGCCGGATAATTTAAACCCACCTTCGCCAATTACGGTATCCAGCCCGTTTTCGGCTTTTGCCAGCAGGTTGATACAGGAAGCTTTTTTGAGTACATCAATTAAATCCTCTTCGGTAGCATCAGGATTTACAAACATTAAATTTTCACGAATGCTGCCGCTGAAAAGCTGGGTATCCTGTGTTACAAAGCCAATTTGTTTACGCAACTCTTCAAAGTTGATGGAGTTTTCATCGATGCCGTTGTACAGCACCTTGCCTTCCTGCGGACGGTACAACCCTACCAGTAGTTTCATTAAGGTAGATTTACCGCTACCACTGGGGCCCACAAAAGCAATCGTTTCACCAAGTTTTACCTCAAAGCTGATGGCATCAATGGCTTTTTGTGCGGCTGTTTCGTGCCTGAAACCCACCTGCCTGAACGACAGTGTTTCGATACTGCCTAAAGTAAGTGGCTTGGCCGGTGTGGCTTCAGGGGCTTTTTGCATCAGGTTGTGATAATTATTCAGCGAAGCTTCGGCCTCACGATAGCTGAGTAAGATGTTCCCAATTTCCTGCAGGGGGCCAAAAATAAAAAAGGAAAAAATCTGCATCGTTACCAGTTCGTGTGGTTGCATCTTATTGCCAAATACAAGCCACATTAGTAAAAATAGTATTACCTGCCTAAGGGTGTTTACAATGGTGCCCTGCAAAAAACTGATGCTGCGTATGCGTTTTACCTTAGTGAGTTCCAGGCCTAATATTTTGTACGTGTTATTGTTTAACCGCTTTACTTCCTGCTCCGCCAGGCCAAGGCTTTTTACCAGTTCAATATTCCGCAGGCTTTCGGTGGTGGCACCGGCAAGCGATGTGGTTTTGGATACAATATCCTTTTGAATGGTTTTTACTTTTTTACTAAATATATTGGTGGTAACGGTAATGAGTACTATGCCAAAAATATAGGCTAAAGGCACCGTCCAGTGGATATAAATTGCTGCATATACAAATACAAAACCTACACCTACTACGATGGAAAAAAGTGCGTTTAAAAAGTAGTTGATAAACTTTTCGGTATCGGTACGCACTTTTGTAAGAATGCTCAGGGTTTCGCCGCTGCGCTGCGTTTCAAAGTCCTGGTAAGGAAGTTTGATGGCATGTTTTAAGCCATCGGTAAAAATCCGGGCACCAAATTTTTGAATAATTACATTGGCAAAATAATCCTGGAAATTTTTTGCAATACGGCTTATCATCGCCGTACCCATTGATAGCAATAGTATTTCAATCACTTTACCCCAAAAGCCGTTGATGTGAAGGCCGCTGATGCTTTGCACTTTATCTTCATTTTCGGCAAGCTGTATAATGCGGCCAAACAGTATGGGATCGAATAGTGAAAAAATGATGTTGATAGCCGCCAGGAACAGCGTAAGCACCACCAGCCATTTGTATGGTTTAAGGTATTGTAGTAATAGTTTCATAGCGCAAAGGTAATGCAAACTATACATCGAAATGTTTCGATGTATATAGGTGTTGTATATTTGTGTGCCGTTTATGGCGCACCTATTTTTTTGCATTAAATACAACCATGCAGCATAGTATTTCTGTTTCTCTAATCATATCCACTTACAACAGTCCCACTTACCTGGAGCTGGTACTTCAAAGTGTGATGGCACAAGAGCTGTTGCCTCAGGAGGTGATTATTGCCGATGATGGCTCTGCATCCGATACCCTGGTGCTGGTAGAGCGTTACCAGCAAAGCTTTCCGGTACCGCTTGTTCATGTTTGGCACGAAGACGACGGGTATCGCTTATCTGCCATCAAAAACAAAGCAGCCGCAAAAGCTACAGGCAGCTATATCATTTTTTTGGATGGTGATTTGGTGTTGCATCCCTTTTTTATATACGACTATCAGCAAAGTATACGGCCTGATGAGATTTTGGTGGCCAGTCGTGTTTTTTTAAACGAAAAATATACCAGGCAGTTATTGCAAAACCGCTTCACCCCGGTTCGTTATAATTTTTTTAAGGCAGAGAAAAATCATTTATCCGGCATACGCTTACCCTGGCTGCAGCATGTTGTAAAAGGAAGCACCACCCATGAGGGTGCAAGGGGCGGATTGATGGGTGTATTCCGTCAGCATTTTATCCGGGTAAATGGTTTTGATGAATCGTTTACAGGCTGGGGCAGGGAAGATTCTGATTTATATGTGCGCCTGCTAAATAGCGGGGTAAAAAGAAGGAATATAAAATTTGCGGCTATCACGTATCATCTATGGCACCCGGTACTATCCCGCCAAAGCCTTAGTACCAATGATGCCCTGCTCGAAAAATCTATTGCTGACAAATCGGTTTGGTGTACCAAAGGTATCAGCCAGTACCTGCCGGTTGCCGCTACAACGTAACCCACGCTGCCGGTATTATATCCCTGGTGCTGTCCATCCAGTGCAGCCATTGTGCTGGTGCCACCACTATTTTTTCGGGATTGGTATTGAGCCATGCACCCCACCAGCTAAATGAACTGTTGGCAATAATATGGTGTTTGCAGCGGCTCATCAGTTGCATATCCTGGTAACTTGCTGCACCGGTATTCCAGTTAATATAATGGGCATGCGTTGCTTTTATATTGGTGGCGGCCCAAGCTGCATCATCCGAAAAAATATAAAATACCGGCTTGTGCAGTTTTGTTTCAAAATATTCAACCGCCCTGTTGTAATATGCTGCATCAAGGGCATCGTTTCTGCCATCTTTAAGGTAATCGCCGCGGCGCACATGCAGGCTTACGGCATTACAGTTGCTGATGCTGTTGAGGATGTTGATATTGGCTTCGTCCTGAAATTCCGGGAAGTTGTAACACTGCCTCACAGCACCGGCTATCTGCAAAAAATATTGTTCGCATTGCCAGTAGCCTTTCAGGTAGGCAAAGTTCAGGCGCAGGATTTTGTTGTTGTACCGGCCAAACATATCGTCGGTTTCAGCAAAGGGTAACTTGTAAAAGGGGCGTAGTGCCTGCCAGCCTGCTTTCAGGAAAATTTTTTTAGCCGGGCCAACAATGGGTGCCTGCACACCAAAAATTCTTTGTAGTTCGTACGAAGTGTTTGTACTGTTTTTATAATGCGATATATCGATGCCTGCTTTTTTGCCCGCCGCTTTAAAAGCAAGGTACAGGGCATACTGAAACATCTGGTTGCCAAGTCCGCCACGTAAGTGTACTGCAATCATGTTTCTTTTTTATGGTTGTTTAATCAGCCCGTTCATACAAAATATAATGCCAGCCTCCATTTTGCGCTGGTATAATTCCTGTCCTCTTTGCACTACTTCGGGTAAGCCTTTGCTGGTGTGATACAGGTGGTATATAATCGCTTCGTATTTCAGCGAATAGCTGCTGCAGCCCGATTGTATTAGCCGGCTGTAAAGGTCAAGGTCTTCGGGTCCCCATTCCCGGTAGTCTTCATCAAAGCCATTGATGGCAAGCAGGTTTTCTTTTAATATACCCATATTGCAACCCCATGGCTGGCGCTTGCTTTTTAAAGCCTGCGGATACCAGGGCAGGTACAATCCCTCTGCAGTGCGGTTGCTGTCGCTCCATATTAGTTTATGCCATTGTAGTGGGTCCAGTTTTTTTTGTGTTCTAACTTTTTGGCTGTATTGCGGGCCAAGGTTTACCCGGCGGCCATAAAGCAGGTATTGGGGTGCTGCCCTGTGCAGGTAAGCTTTTATAAAATGCCGGTGTGGGATACAGTCGCCGTCTGTAAAAATGATGAGTTCGTTATTGGCCATCCGTATGCCGTTGTTGAGGGCTTTGGAGCGCTGGTAGCCTTCGTCGGGTTGGGTGCTGTGGAATAAAGGATAATGCAGTGCTGTACGTGTCCTGCTTAAAAATGTTTTTGTTGCGGCTGCATCATCATCTTCTGCAATGATTACTTCAAACTGGTTTTTTGCCGATTGCCTGTTGAGTGCAAGCAGGATAATTTCAAGCGCTTCAAGGTCTTTATAAAATGGTATGATTAAAGAGGCTTTCAATACTGTTGATTTATTTAAAGGGCCATGCTTTTTTCAATTTGTGCCACAAGGAATATTTTCCATACCCACCGATAAAATCTTTTTTGTATTCAAGGTGTATCATTTTTTCAAAAGGCAGGTCCATTTCATGCGGATATAAAAACCCGGGGTGCAGCAGTTTTACTTTACGGTGAAGGATGTATTTGTTCAGGTGCGATTCGTCGTGCCAGGTGGCAATAATGTTTTGTTGTAAATCTTTATCTACCTGTGCTGAACATTTTGTTACAAAATTAATGAAGCTGGCTGCCCGGCCACCATTTAGGCCACCGGCAACATATACTTCACCCTCACCTGCAGGTATATACGCTTCCGAAACGGGGTTTCGTTCATAAGTAAATAGCTCCGGTGTTTTATCCCAAAATCCGGGATGCTGTGTTACCACAAGTTCTTCATCCGGCGCAGGCAGTATATCATTTGCTGTAATGGTTTTGTATATCCTTGTATTGGCATTAAAAAAATAGATATAGTCGTGCTGCTGCAGTTGCGTTTCAATACTTTTAAAAAATCTAAAACGCAGCAAGGTAGGCCATGGCCAGGGTTGCGCCTCCTGGTAAATGAGATGTACATTGGGCAAATGCCCCATGTATATTGATTTGGCATCTGTAAACACATAGTAATGCTTCTCCATCCCCGGCAGCAGCAGTTGTGCGGCACTATCATAAAAGTTTTTCCAAAAAACGGTGTAGCGGCCGGTGCAGATATACAGTATGGCTACAGTTGGTGCCCTCATGCTTTGTGCATAATTTTTATTTATTTATCCGCTCCAGCCCTCCCTGTCGAGGCTGCGGTATTGAATGGCTTCAGCAAGGTGCTCGGCTTTTATACCAGGGCTTGCAGCAAGGTCGGCAATGGTACGACTTACTTTTAGAATTCTGTCGTATGCCCTGGCTGAAAGATTCAGTTTTTCCATGGCTACTTTCAGCAGGTTTTGCGAAGCAGTATTGATAACACAAATTTCTTTCAGTTGGCTGCTGCTCATTTGGGCATTGCAGTAAATGCCGGTATTGTTTTTATAGCGTTCAGCCTGCAGTTCTCTTGCCTGTATCACCCTTTGCCTTACCTGTTCGCTTTTTTCAAACTGCCGGGTACTGGAGAGTTCGCTGAAGGCAACCGGGGTTACTTCCACATGCAGGTCAATCCTGTCCAGCAGCGGGCCCGAAATTTTGTTCAGGTATTTTTGTACGGCACCCGGCGGGCAGGTACAATCTCTTTCAGGATGATTGAAAAAGCCACAGGGGCAGGGGTTCATACTGGCCACCAGCATAAAGGAGGCCGGGAAATCCAGCGCCACTTTAGCCCTTGATATAGTTACACGCCTTTCTTCCATCGGCTGCCGCATTACTTCAAGCACTGTTCTTTTAAACTCCGGCAGTTCGTCCAAAAACAATACCCCGTTGTGTGCCAGCGATATTTCACCCGGCTGCGGATTGCCGCCACCGCCTACCAGCGCCACATCCGAAATGGTGTGGTGCGGTGATCGAAAAGGTCTTTTTGAAATTAATGTGGCATTTTCGGGCAGCTTGCCTGCCACGCTGTGTATTTTGGTTGTTTCCAGTGCTTCGGCCAGTGTGAGTGGCGGCAGAATGGTGGGCAGGCGTTTGGCGAGCATCGTTTTGCCGGCGCCCGGTGGGCCAATCAGTATTGCATTATGGCCGCCAGCCGCAGCAATTTCTAAGGCCCTTTTAATATTTTCCTGGCCTTTTACATCACAAAAATCTACCTCAAAATCATTTTGTGCATGGGCAAATTCTTCACGGGTATTTACCGTAATGGGTTGCAGGATGCTCTCGTCTTTTAAAAAATTAATTACATCTTCCAGGTGTGTAATCCCATACACGTTAAGGTTATTTACCATTGCGGCTTCTCTGGCGTTTTGCTTTGGTACAATTAAGCCTTTAAATGCCTCTTTGCGTGCTTGTATGGCAATAGGCAGGGCGCCTTTTATGGGCCGCAGTGAGCCATCAAGACTTAACTCACCCATCATCACGTAGTCGGCTAATTTTTCAGGAAAATCCAATTGCTCGCTGGCGCCCAGCACACCAATGGCGATGGGCAAATCAAAGGCGCTGCCGCTTTTTCGTATATCCGCAGGCGCAAGGTTTACTATAAGACGGGTACGGGGCATAAAAAAGCCATTGGCTTTTATGGCACTTTCCACACGCTGTATGCTTTCTTTTACGGCGCTATCGGGCAGGCCTACTATTACAGGCTCGGGCTTACCCTGGTTGTTCAGGTTCACTTCTACTGTAATAGTTGTGGCTTCAACACCATATACGGCACTGCCAAAAGTTTTTACAAGCATGTTGATATGATACTGTGCCCCGGAAACACAGCGGCTTTAATAAAGGGTTGATAGTACTACCGGTTAGTTCAAATATACAACGGGGAATTTATTTTGCTTAAGGCCCTTCGCCGGGTACTGGCGGTTCGTTCGGACTGTCGTCGTACAACTCCTCTTCATCGGGTATATAGTCCAGTTCTTCTTCGGGCTTTAGCACGGGTGCCGGGGCTGCTTCGGGGTTAAACCCGGGATTCTGTTCCGGCAGGGGAATGATTTTTGGTTGGTTTTTTCCTGCTGTCATAGCGTAAAATTTTTTACGGTAAAAAAATGAATGTTGCTGTAGCGGCTAAAACTGTTTTTAACGCAGCAAATCAAAAAACTTTTTCCGTCATTTGCAATGAGTACAGTTATATTCCAAACTGATATGTATCAATACTTATGCCAGTCCACAGCGTTAAATCAACAAGGGGTTTTACTACTGGCAACACGGTACAATTAGTGCCCGGGGGGCAGCCCTATTTTGATAAGCTGCTGCAGCTTATTGAGTCTGCAACAGTTACCATTCACCTTCAAACTTATATATACGATGATGACGAAACGGGCATGATGGTAGCTGAAGCGTTGATGCAGGCAGCTCAGCGCAAAGTTCAGGTGTACCTGCTTGCAGATGGCTATGCATCGCAGGGAATAAAAGATTCTTTTATCAGTATGCTGCGTTTTGCCGGGGTGCATTTTCGCTATTTTGAACCGTTGTATCGCAGCAGTAATTTTTATTTTGGCCGACGGCTGCATCATAAAGTAGTAGTGGCAGATGGTCGTTGTGCACTGGTGGGTGGTGTAAATATCTCAAACCGGTACAACGATATGCCCGGCCAGCCCGCCTGGCTCGATTTTGCCCTTTACACCGAAGGGCAGGCTGCACACGAGCTGTGCCTGTTGTGCATGCAGGTGTGGCGTGGTTATCGAAAAAAATTGCCAGCCAGTGCCTGTGCCACAAGACCTGCAATTCTGCCACCTGTAACCTCAGAACAAAAAACAACGATACGGGTACGGCGCAACGACTGGATTTGGCGCAAGAATGAAATTTCGAATACCTATTTTGAAATGCTGAAAACATCGCAACAGCATGTAACAATTTTATGCAGCTATTTTTTACCGGGTAATGCTATCCGGCGCCAGATTATGCAGGCCGTTAAGCGTGGCGTAAAAATCAGGATTATAGCAGCAGGCCAATCGGATGTGATGCTGGCCAAGCATGCCGAACGCTGGTTGTACGACTGGCTGTTGCGCAATGGCATAGAGTTGTATGAGTATCAAAAAAATATTTTACATGGTAAGCTGGCTGTTTGTGATGACAAATGGATGACCCTGGGATCGTATAACATCAATAATATTAGCGCCTATGCCAGTGTGGAACTTAATCTGGATGTGCATAAGCCTGAGTTTGTACAAATGGTAAGGCAGGGCCTCGAAAAAATTATTGAGGAGGACTGTGTGCAGATTACAGCGGACTACCATGTGCAAACAAAAAATATTTTTAAACAACTGTTGCGCGGGCTTTCTTATCATGCCATTCGCCTGATTTTTTACATTTTTACATTTTATTACCGAAGGGTTAATTACCCCTGATGCTGCGAAGCAGGGCGGTAAACGACTGCCAGTTCCACCCGGCAAAGCGGCCACGCTGTATTACCAGCCGGTTATCTTCGGGATGCTGCAGGTAATAATGAAATACAAATTGTTCTTTTGGGTTCTGCCATCCTATGATTTGACCAAAGCGCAGGTCGTTAAAAATTAAGTTATCTCCGGTTTTTTCAACCGTATAAAATTGCCTGGAAAAGCGGATGAGTTTTTGCAGGTCTTCATGGTCATGAATTGATTGCAGGAGGGAATCATTTCGGGGAAAGTATTCAAAAGTAATTTGTTTTTTGCTGTCAAATACGGAGGTAAAGCCCACATAATAACCACTATCGTTGCCGGTAACCACATACCACAGCCAGTTTTGGAGCGGTGCAGGGGTGGTAAAATAACGCTGGTGTGGAAGCTGTTGTGCTTGTACAGCCTGCCTAACGGTATGGTCTATCTTTATTTTATTGTAGCCACAATACAGCAGGTAAACAAAGGGAAAGATAAGCCCAAAGCGCCACCAGCGATTGCGCCGGGGGTGATGCCTGTTTAATATAAATAATACGATACAGGCTATGCCCGGCCATAAGGAAAAAAAAGGGTCGGCTACATAAATGAGGTTCAGGGAATAACGGTTGTGGCTAAAGGGCTCCAGCCAGCCTACGCCATAATTATTCAATCCATCCAGTAATTGGTGCACTATTATTTGTATTAAAAAAAATAACAGCCATTTTTTGAAAGCTATATTATGCGGCCGGTGAATTTTTTCAGCAGTCATTGCCAGTGCCGGCGCTGTGATGCAGGCAAATAAAAAAGAGTGTGTAAAGCCACGGTGTGCCAGCAGGTTTTCGGCAGGAGTAAGCCAACTGGCAGCAATAAAGTCGATATCGGGTACGCTTTGTGCCAGCGCACCCCAGAGCATGGCTTTTTTCCCAAAGCCTTTTTCAAAAAAAGCTTCGCCGATGCAGGCGCCAAGGGCTATATGCGTAACTGAGTCCAGGCTTTATATGTTTAATGTTTCATTTGGCTAATATAAAATTATCAATTGAGCCTGTTTGTTAAAAAATTAACCCGGGACGATACAGGCATGAATATTGTTTGTACCAAAAAAGCATACCAAAATACTGGTTGTGTTTTGTGCAGTGTATGATGCAGATTAGCTGTGTTGCTGAATATTATCATTGCAGTTGCAGCACTTATTATTTAGCTTAGATTATTATTCACCATAAAAATTTCAGTTATGAACACAAGTGGTAAAATACTAACAGCAGTGGCCGGTGGCCTGGCAGCAGGAATCGTTTTGGGCATTTTAGTTGCACCCGATAAGGGTTCGGAAACAAGGCGTAAAATAAGTGAAGGTGGCAAAAAAATTGCCGAAGGCATTAAAGAAACAGTACAGAAAGGCAGGGAAAAAATGCATGCCATGAAAGAAGAGCTTGAACAGTCGGTGAAAGAAAAACTGGAAGAATATGCCTGATAGCAAGTAAAGCCTGGTTACAACCAAATACATACTTATGGAGGAAGTTTTTGAGCGTATAGAAACGCTTTCGGCACAAGTGAAAGCATACGCCAACGCCCGGATAGATGCAGCCAAACTTGAGCTTGCAGAAAAAATATCAAGCCTTTTATCTAACCTTATTGCTGGTGCGATAGCTGTGCTGGTGTTTTTAGTTTTCTTTTTGTTTTTAAATTTTTCCATAGCCTACATGCTGGCTGATCTTACCGGTAAAACCTGGATTGGCTTTTTAATTGTAGCGGCTTTTTATCTGCTGATAGCGGTAGTCGTTTGGGTGGCGAGGGAAAAAATTATACGCATACCCGTGATGAACAGTATTTTAAAAGAATTATTTAAAGCAGAAGCAGACGAAGATGAAAGAGATTAAAAACATCAGTCAGTTGCGGCGTGAAAAAAAAAGACTACAGCAACAACAGTATCGCCTTGAGCAGGATATAAGCAGCAACTGGCAGGCGCTTAAACACAGCCTTAAGCCCAGTGCAGCGCTGGCTGGTATTATTGGGCAGGGCAAATCGCCGGATACGCTTGCCGAAAGCATTATATCAAAAGCGCTCCATATTGGTGCAGGTGTTTTGGCCAAAAAAATTTCAGACAAAGCAGCAGCATTTATACGGGCATATTGCAGTAAATAAGGCAGTAAGTTTTGCTGATAAGCATCTTAGGTCTTCTTTTTAGTAGCCTGTTGCGCTTTTGGGTTTAGTGATTTTTGTTTACCCAAAAAGGCTTGTAAGTATTGCTGAAAAAATCTGGCACGAAGCTTCAAAGGGCTTCGTGCTTTTTTCTGTTCTGGAATGAATGTTTTGGCAAGCATGCCCCAGGTGATTGAATGCCATCAAACATTTGCAACAGCGTAATTGCTTAAAAGGTATAAGTATGCAGGTGGTGCGATTTTGATTGCGGCCTGGGTATAATTAGTGTATCATTTATTTTAACAGGCTCTTCCTGTAGTCTTCAGGCGTATCAATATCGGTTGCTCCTTCCGGAAAATCAATGCTGGCTGCATCGTACCCATGTTCCTGCATAATTTTTTTTGCACCCTGATGCCCTGTTAGTTGTTCCAGCAGCGTAAAATATTTTTTATGAAACAATACTGGTGTGCCTGTGGTGTCGGCATAGGTGCAGCCCACAATGCCTTTGTGGGTAGCTGCCTGCAATTGAATGATGTTGTGTATCAGGGTTGTGGTAATACCGGGCTGGTCGCTAACGGTTATGAGTACATTTTCTGCTTCACCGAAATGTTGTTGAATGTATTGTATGCCTTTTTGTATAGAGCTGCCAATACCCTGTTGCCAGTTATCGTTAAATACCAACTGTAGTTGTTGTTGTTGCAGTGCCTCAGTAATTTGCTGATGATAACAGCCGGTTACCACAAATAGCCGGCTGTTGGGTACAGCCAGTAATTTAGATACAGCATGCTGCAGCAGGGTACTATTGTTGAAAGGCAAAAGCAGTTTGCATGGTGCTGTACCCATGTTATCCTGCATTCTTGATGAGTTGCCTGCTGCCAGTAATATACAGGCCGTCATGCTGATTGAATATTTTGCAGGCAAACCGGCATATTAGCCGGTAAGATATTGCCAGAATGTATGGGGCCGTTTTTCTGGCGCAGCATGCCGCCCTTTCGTTTTTCCAGTACGGTTTTTATTTCTGCAATGATAGAAAGGGCAATTTCTTCTGCTGTTTCAGCACCAATGTCAAGGCCTGTGGGGCCATAAATTTTTTCTTTTTCATTCGCTGTAATCCGCATTCCACTTTCTTCCAGTTCCTGCAGCATCTTTTCTAGTTTTTTCCGGGGCCCCAATGCGCCAATATAGGTGCAGGAGGTTTTTATGAGTTGTTGCAACATGGCCATATCGTAATTATAATTATGGCTCATTAGTACAAAAACGGTTTGTGCTGTAATGTCAATAGATTGTAAAGCTTCGGCTGGCCTTGCAACAATAATTTTTTTTGCGGCAGAAAAGCGCTGTTCGTTAGCATGAGTTCTTCTTCCGTCTGTAACAGTAACCTGCCATCCTAATATGTTTGCCATTTGCACCAGGGGAAAAGCATCATTGCCTGCACCGGCAATGACCAGTTGTACCGGAGGTTTTACCAGTTCTGCAAAGCCATTCAGTGCTGCACTGTTGCCCACCGGGTATTTTTTTATTTTCGATTCAAAGCTTTCAAGAACTTTTTCAATATCCCTTTCAATTGCGGCCTGTAAAGCAGGGTTTTTGATATGGCCTGTATAACTGTTGCCGGTGGCCAGCAGGCAGGTGCCAGGTTGTTCAGCGGCAGGGTCATCTAAGCAAAACAATGTAACCAGTACACCGGGTTTTGTTTGTGCTGCTGCTTTTTCAAGCAATGCAATGGGGTTGTTTAAGGCTGCAGTATCTATGGGTTCAAATAAAATATATACAATACCGTTACAGCCTAATTGTATGCCAAGTGAATGGTCGTCTTCATCAAGCGTATTATAAGTAACCAGTTTGTTTTTTTGCTGTGCTATAGCCAGTAAAGCTTTTTTTAAGGCATCACCTTCAAGGCAGCCACCGCTGATAGCACCGGTTAATTCACCATCTTCAGTAACCAGCATTCTTGCACCCGGCCTGCGGTACGAGGAACCTTCCACATGCACTACGGTGGCGAGTACAGTTTTTTTACCTAAGGCCACAGCTTTGGCATGAGCGGCTATAATTTCTCTCGTTTCTTTCATGTATGTTACCCTAATGGCTGCTTTGCAGGCGTTTGATTTTCGGTTGAAAAAGGCTGGTGGTAATATCTTTTTCCGGTGGCTTTATATAAAGCATTGGCCAGTGCGCCAATTACGGGTGGGCCCGAAGGTTCGCCCATGCCGGTTGGGTCAATATCACTTTTAACAAAATGGGTTTCTATTTTTTTGGGCGCTTCGGCATTACGGATTAAGCGGTAAGTATTAAAATTGGTTTGTTCCGGGATGCCGTTTGTAAATGTGATGGCGCTATACATGCTGTGGCCAATAGCATCTATCACAGCGCCTTCGGATAAATTGGTAGCTGCATCGGGATTAATAACAATGCCGCAATCCACAGCGGTGGTTACTTTATCGATAACCGGCTTATTGTTTTGTGTAATGATATCTACTACATGGGCCACATAGCTTTTGTGACAAAAATAAGCGGCTACACCACGGTGCACTCCTGCTGGTGCAGGCTTATCCCAGCCAGATTTTTCCCTTACCAGTTTTAATACCCCGGCATACCGGTCAATGTCATAATCATTGTTTGTGCCAACCGGGTTAGTTTTTGCTTTTTCAAAAAGCTCTAACCTTAATTCAATAGGGTCTTTACCCATTGCTTCGGCCAGTTCATCCAAGAAAGATTGTTCGGCACCGGCAATAAAATTTGAGGCCGGCGCCCTGAAGGCGCCTGTGCTGATATTGGTGGGGATATCCCATTCTTCGGCCAGGTAATGCGCTACAGCACCGGCAGGAAAACGGTTAGCCATCAACGGGCTTTCGGGTATACCACCTGCCTGTACATGAAAGGCAATAAGGTTTTTATTTTCGTCTAATGCTGCCCGGTAAGTAGCATAATAGGCAGGCCGGTACACGCCGTCTGTCATATCATCTTCCCGGGTATAGATGAGTTTTACCGGCGCTTTCATTTTTTGAGATATTACGGCAGCCTCAACTAAAAAATGCCCGTATAGTCTTCGGCCAAAGCCTCCTCCCATCCTGGTCATATTTACTTCCACTTTATCTAAGGGGAGGCCAAGCCTGTCGGCAGCCGATTTTTCCATAAATGAGGGTGTTTGCACAGGGCCGGTTAATATGGCTTTGTCTTCTTGTACATCTGCAAAAAAATTCATCGGCTCAAGGGTGCTGTGTGCCAGGAAGGGGCAGGAGTAACTGCTTTCAATAATGCTTGCAGCCTTTTTAAACATAGCTTCGGGGTTGCCGTCTTTCCGCACGAGCCTTAGTTTTTTATTGGCGTTAGCCGCCATTTGTTGCTTGTGTATTGTGGTGCTTTCAAAACCGTTGGGCGTAATAATGGTTATTTGCTGGCCAAATACATCCTGTTTTTCCGTAGATGCTTTGATGGGGACTGTTTCGCCTTTAAATGTTTTTTTAGCTTCCATTACCTGCCAGGTAGATTTGCCTACAATTGCCAGTAATTTATTAAAGGCTGCCACATCGCACCATTGCCTTTCGCCTTGATATACGTCAATAAAAAAAGCATCAACAATGCCCGGCATGGCTTTAATAGCACTTATATCTGTTTCTTTAAACATGGTGCCAAATGCCGGGGGATGCACAATCATGGCAATTAGCATACCCTCTTGTGTATAATCGAGGCCAAATAAGGGCTGGCCTGTTACAATTTTTTGGGCATCTACATTTTTGCGGCTGGTACCGATGATTTTAAAATCACTTATTTTTTTTAATTCTACTTTTTCGGGTACAGGTAATTGTGAGGCTGCCGATGCAAATGCGCCATAACCGGCCGATTTTCCACTGGCTTTATGAATTAGTTTTCCTTCAATGGTTTCTATTTCATCTGCAGGTACTTTCCAGGCATTGGCAGCAGCCTGTTTCAGCATTTGTTTGGCAGTAGCGCCTGCTGTACGCATGGCCTGCCACGACGCATTGATAGAATTGCTGCCCCCGGCTATTTGCATAGGCTTGTATAAATCTGTATTTAGTGGGGCCTGTTCTACCAGCACATCTTTCCAGTTTACATCCAGTTCTTCTGCCACCATCATGGGCATACTTGTTTTTACATTCTGGCCAATTTCGGGGTTGGGCGACATGAGTGTTATCAACCCGTTATCGCCAATTTTTAAATAGCCGTTAAAGTTGAACCATTCTTTGGGCAGCGTGGCTACTGCTTCGGTGGCAGATGGTTTGCAACCAGCCAGCCAGCTAAAGCTGAGCAGCATACCGCCACCGGCTAATGCAGATACTTTAATGAATTTTCTTCTGTCTACACCTGTATTTATTGTTGACATGATAATAAAGTTTAATTATGATTCGGATGCAGTTTTTACAGCAGCCCTGATGCGTACATACGTACCGCAGCGGCAGAGGTTGCCATTCATTGCTTCTTCAATTTGTTCATCGGTGGGCTGTGGTGTTTTTTTAAGAAAAGCTGCTGCCGTCATAATCTGCCCTGCCTGGCAATAACCACATTGCGGTACATCATGCGCCAGCCATGCTTTTTGTACCGGGTGGTCGCCTTTTTCCGACAAGCCCTCAATGGTGGTAACCGGTTTATCACCTATTGCCGATACCGGCAACATGCAGGAACGCATGGCAGTATCGCCAACATGAACAGTGCAGGCACCGCATTGTGCAATACCGCAACCATACTTAGTGCCTGTAAGGCCAAGAATATCCCGAAGTACCCACAACAGCGGCATTTCCGGCGCTGCATCCACTTTGTATTTTTTTTGATTGATGGTTAATTCATACATATAGTAGTGGTTTTTAAAATTTTATTGCGCTGCAAATTGTAATCCGTTTTATAACCTTATGAAAATAAGCTTTTGGCTGCGGAGTTTATACTTATTTTTTTGAACGGCTGTATGGCTTTATCAGCAGTTTGAACAGTTAGGTATTTTATTTCCACAATTCATACAGGTGATGTTTTTAAAAGGGACTATGGCAGCTTTTACTTTGGGGTACTATTTAAAAAAATATGTGTCATGAAAAAATGTATTGTAATCCTTGCAGCGGTATTTATTGTATATGGTAAGGCTAATGCCCAGGAGGCAAAGCCAGCAAAACAATTTATGCAGGTAACAACTGTTGAATCTGTTGTTGCCGGTGGTTTGGGGCGTTCCCGTTTGTTAATCACCAATCCGGATGGTTCGCAAAAGGAGCTGGATTTGGAGAATCTGTTTAGTCTTACCGGTATTAATTTTAAAAACATTAAGCAAAACGAAGACAGGATACTCCAGGTGCTGAAGGAATATACCGGCCTGGGCTGGAATCTTGAGCAGGTAATACCACTTACACTTAGCCCAAATGATACCGGCTCGGGCGGCATTTTTATGACGAGGTACCTGTTTTCAAAAATTTGAGAAAACAATGAGTAAAAGCATGAATGCTTAAGATTATGGCGCTGTGGTGGCACTGGTATTTAATTTACCTGCCGGCATGCTGTGGTTTGAAAAAGGGGCTCAGCAGCATATAGAAAAATTTGAGCGGCACTGTAGTGTAAAATAAACAAAAGCCTTGTGGCATAAATGCTGTTTTAGTGAGTGGTGTTTTTTTATGGCGCCGGCAACTGCCGGCGCTTTTTGTTGCTTCAAATAAAGAAAGGCCTTGCAGCATTTCATGCAGGCATTTATACACTTCGTACATACAGGCATTGCCTGCCCCGTACTTCAAAAATATCTTGCAGCAGATTTTAAAAATTAAAGTAGCAGTCATGAAAAATGTATTACAGGCCGCAGCATTGATTGTAATGACCACGGTGGTTACAGTAGCTGCGGCCAAATCTTGCCACAATGCCTATATGGAATGCAGGAACGAATGGGAACTTACCAACAAGGCTGTAACGCAGCATGCCGAAGGCGACATATTGATAACGCAAAACAATTTTCTTAAGCATTTACAATAAACCTTAAAAAAGTATAAACATGAAAAAGCAAATTTTATTTATTACTGTAATGGCTGCCGCCGTAGCTGTGGTGATGTTTGCCTGCAATACAAAAGCAGGAAACAAAAAAGGGGAAACAGATTTTACAAATAAGGAATTGATTGAGCGTGGGGCATACCTTGTAAATATTGCAGTGTGCGACGATTGCCATACACCCAAAAAAATGGGCCCAAATGGACCAGAGCTTGATATGGAACGCAGGTTTTCTGGTTACCGCCAGGGGGTGCCTTTTCCCAAAGTTGATACAAACCTTATTAAAGAGGGCTGGACTTTAGCAAACCCCGAACTTACAGGATGGGCAGGCCCCTGGGGTGCTTCATTTACTGCAAATATTACCAGCGATGAAACCGGTATCGGCAATTGGACATTTGACCAGTTTAAAAAAGCTTTTCAACAGGGAAAGTGGAAGGGTATGGATAATGGCCGTCCGTTAATGCCCCCCATGCCATGGCAGCAGTATAGTAACATGACAGAAGATGATGTAAAAGCTGTCTTTGCATTTCTTAAATCAACAAAGCCTGTTAAGAATGTGGAGCCACCGATAAAACCATTGAGTGAATTATAAAAAACGTACAGGCCCTTTGATGAGATGACCGCTGTGAAAAAGCGGTCATTTTATTTTAAGTGCAGGTGTAAACAAGGGGGGTACAAATTGATGCAGCTTGCCTGGTGATGGTGACTTACTCAACCGGTAGTTGCAAATCTTTTTTGTGCCCAACTTTAAAAATCCCCTCCCTGCCTTATTTTTGCCGCCTATGGCAAACGAACAATACAATTTTCAGGAACTGATTGCACACTGCAAGGAATACGGGTATATTTTTCAGTCGAGCGAAATATATGACGGGCTGGCTGCTGTATACGATTATGGCCAAAATGGGGCACAGCTTAAAAAGAATATCAGGGATAATTGGTGGAAAGCTATGACCCAGATGCATGATAATATTGTGGGTATTGATGCGGCAATATTTATGCACCCCACCACCTGGAAGGCCAGCGGCCATGTGGATAATTTCAGCGACCCAATGATAGACAACAAGGACAGCAAAAAGCGCTACCGGGTGGATCATTTGATAGAAGGCCACGCCGACCTGCTTAAGGCAAAGGGCCCTGAAGGAGAAAAAGAAGCGGAACTAATGCTTGCTCAAATGGAGGCGCTTGATGCTACTGCTGATTATCCGGGTTTGAAAAAATTAATTGAAGACTATAAAATACAATGCCCCATCAGCAAAACCTGCAATTGGACGGATGTGCGCCAGTTCAACCTGATGTTTAAAACCGAATTTGGCGCTGTGGCATCCGAAAATCCGGATGAGAATATGGTGTATCTGCGGCCGGAAACCGCACAGGGCATTTTTGTCAATTTTTTAAATGTGCAAAAAACCGGCAGGATGAAAATACCCTTTGGTATTGCACAAACCGGTAAGGCATTTCGCAACGAAATTGTAGCCCGCCAGTTCATTTTTCGTATGAGGGAATTTGAGCAGATGGAAATGCAGTTTTTCATCCGTCCCGGTACACAAATGGAATGGTACAACTATTGGAAAGAGGCACGCAAAAAATGGCACGAAAGCCTGGGTATACCTGCCGGCAAACTGCGTTTTCACAATCATGTAAAGCTGGCGCATTATGCCGATGCTGCTTTGGATATTGAATTTGAATTTCCATTTGGCTGGAAGGAACTTGAAGGCATACACAGCCGCACAGACTTTGATTTAAAAAATCACCAGTTGTACAGCAAAAAGAAGATGCAGTACTTTGATAATGATGTTGACCCTGCCACTGGCAAGCCTTATGGCAATTATATTCCCTATGTGGTGGAAACCTCGGTGGGGCTCGACAGGCTGGTACTTACTATCCTGAGCCTGAGTTATGCCGAGGAGAAATGGACCAAAGAAGATGGAACGGAAGACAGCCGGGCCGTATTAAAAATTCCGGCCAAAATTGCCCCCACCAAACTGGCGGTATTGCCGCTGGTGAAAAAAGACGGCCTGCCCGAAATTGCCCAGGCGTTGGTGGCCGAATGCAGGGAATCGTTCCATTGTTTTTACGAAGAGAAAGATACTATTGGCAAGCGCTACCGCCGTATGGATGCAATTGGCACCCCTTTTTGTGTAACCATCGATCAGCAAACCAAGGAAGATGGTACTGTAACCATCCGTTACCGGGATACTATGGTGCAGGAAAGAATTTTGTTGGCAGAGGTGAAGCGGATTGTTCAGGAAAAAATCAGTTAATCTTCAAATGGTATAAAATATAAAGCGGCATCCTGTAAAAGATGCCGCTTTTTTTATGCCCTGCACTACCGCAGTGTCATACTTCATTTTCCAGGGGCTGATGATTTTTTCGTTTGGAAGGTTTGTTAAAACCGAACAGTTTCCTGTTCATTGTTGCCGGTGCCGGATATGGAAATTAAAAACGGGAGAGGGCCTCGAAAAAAAATGACGGAAGTAGGAATACTTCCGTCTTTACCCTAATAAAACCCTAAACCAGCAAAAAATCTTTAGGTTGTATGTCGAAGATACTCCAATTTCAAAAAATGCTGCATAAACGGTGCGAACTTGCTCAATTTTATGATGAACGGCCGTTTATGCAGACGGATCATTCTTAGGATGTATAAATTTTACCCCAAAACATTAGCTAAACCTCAGGGGATCAAATGCTTAATCCTGGATATTGAATTAGTATCGGAAACAGAATAAATCTGCTTTCTTAGTACGTTGTTCATTTAAATTATTTACCAATACTATGCCAAAATTCCAGTATGTGGAAAAACCTGGTGCCCTTGTGGTAAAAGCATTAAACAACAATATTTTGCCCCTTTGCCTGCAGGGGTATTTTACTACCTTTGCCCACATTTTACCAGTATTATAATATCGACAATGTCAGCAGTATACAAAGAGTATCAACAGCTTAACTTACCAGCAATAGGGCAGGAAGTGTTAGCATTGTGGGAAGCGGAAAAAGCCTTTGAAAAAAGTGTTAAAATTCGGGAAGGGCAGCCCCCTTTTGTATTTTACGAAGGGCCTCCCAGTGCCAATGGTATGCCGGGCATACACCATGTTATTTCCCGTACGCTTAAAGATTTGGTGTGCCGTTATAAAACCATGCAGGGTTACCAGGTAAAGCGTAAAGGCGGCTGGGATACCCACGGTTTGCCAGTGGAATTGGGTGTGGAAAAACTGCTGGGCATTACCAAAGAAGATATCGGCAAAAAAATATCTGTAGAGGAGTACAATGCCACCTGTCGCCGGGAAGTGCTGAAATTCAAAGACAAATGGGACGATATTACCCGTAAAATGGGATACTGGGTAGATTTGGATGACCCCTATATCACATTTGAAAACAACTATGTTGAGTCGCTGTGGTGGGTGCTGAGTGAATTATATAAAAAAGGCTACCTGTACGAAAGTGTAAGCATACAGCCCTATTCGCCTGCTGCCGGTACCGGCCTTAGCTCACACGAACTGAACCAGCCGGGCACTTACAGGGATGTAAAGGATACCAGTGCCGTGGCGATGTTTAAAGCCGTTAAAAATGAAAAAAGCAAGTTTTTATTTGATGCTGCCGGCAGTGATGAGGTTTTCTTTTTAGCGTGGACGACCACTCCCTGGACACTTCCCTCCAACCTGGGGTTGACAATTGGCGCAAATATTGATTATGTGCTGGTAAAAACATTTAATCCCTATACTCATGCCCCCAATACGGTGATTCTTGCTAAAAATTTGCTGGGCAAATATTTTAAGCCGGAAGGCGAAAACGGGGATTTTAAAAGTTATACAGCCGGTGATAAAATAACGCCCTGGAAAATATTGACCGAATTTAAAGGATCGGCCATTGATGGTATCCAATACGAACAACTGCTTCCCTTTGATGCCAATACGCTGCAGCAAATACTGGAAATTACCTCCGGCGCAGCGCCTTTTAAAGTAATTACCGGCGATTTTGTAACCACCGAAGATGGTACCGGCATAGTACACACCGCCCCCGCCTTTGGCGCTGATGACTTTAAAGTGGGCAAAAAAAACAACCTCGGTATACTAACACTGGTAGACAGGCGGGGCCGTTTTTTAGAAGGCGTAAAAGATGGCATCTTCCTGTATGGCAACGAATATGTGAAGGAAGATTACCTGGGTAACGAAGAAAAAGAAGCTGAATTCAATAAGCAAAAAACAATACTGGAAGCCAACGGCAAAATAAAAGAACTGAAAAAATACCTCAGTGTCGACGACCGTATTGTTCTTAAGCTACAGGAAGAAGGCAAACTCTTCAAAAAAGAAAAATACGAACACAACTATCCCCACTGCTGGCGTACCGATAAACCCATCATTTATTATCCATTAGATGCCTGGTTTGTAAAAACCACTGCCGCTAAAGATCGGATGGTAGAATTAAATAAAACCATCAACTGGAAACCAGCCAACACCGGCACCGGCCGCTTTGGCAACTGGCTCGAAAATATGGTGGACTGGAACCTGAGCCGCAGCCGCTACTGGGGTACACCCTTACCCATCTGGCGTACCGAAGATGGCGAAGAAGAAAAATGTATTGGCAGCATTGCCGAATTAAATGCCGAAATAAAAAAAGCCGCCACTGCGTTGGGTGGCGAAACCAATAAACATTACCTGCACGAAGGCATACTGGATTTACACAAGCCGTATGTAGATGAAATAACACTGGTGAGTGATTCGGGCAAACCGATGAAAAGGGTGCCCGACCTGGTGGATGTGTGGTTCGACAGTGGTGCCATGCCCTATGCCCAATGGCATTACCCATTTGAAAATGAGGAGATTTTCCGGCAAAATTTTCCGGCCGATTTCATCTGCGAAGGGGTGGACCAAACCCGGGGCTGGTTTTATACCCTGCATGTGCTGGCCGTACTCTTATTCGACAGCGTTGCGTACAAAACTGTGGTGAGCAACGGCCTGGTGCTGGATAAAAACGGCAACAAAATGAGCAAACGCCTTGGCAATGTGGTAGACCCCTTTGCCACTATAAATAAATATGGCGCCGATGCCACCCGTTGGTACCTTATCACCAATGCCTCCCCCTGGGATAGCCTTAAGTTTGATGAAGAAGGTATAAAAGAAGTGCAGCGCAAAATTTTTGGCACACTGTTTAATACTTACCAGTTTTTTGCCCTTTATGCCAATGTAGACAAATTCAGCTTTAGCGAAGCCTATATCCCGGTAAGAGAAAGGCCCGAGATGGACCGCTGGATTTTATCTTCTCTTAATACATTAATTGAAAGGGTTACCGCCTATTTTGATCAGTACGAGCCTACACAGGCCGGCCGGGCTATAGAGGAATTTGTAGATGAACACCTGAGCAACTGGTATGTACGCCTCTGTCGTCGTCGCTTTTGGAAAGGAGAATACGAAAAGGATAAAATCAGCGCTTATCAAACCCTTTATGAGTGCCTCGAAAAAGTGCTTACCCTTATGGCACCCATTTCGCCATTTTTTACCGATGCCCTTTATCGCAACCTTAGTTCCGTTACCGGTAAAGCAGGTGCATCAAGCATCCACCACCTGGGTTACCCTAAAGCTGATACAGGAGTGATTGATGCCGAACTGGAAAAAAGGATGCAATTAGCACAGGATATTTGCTCCCTCATTTTATCTGTTCGAAAAAAAGTAAATATCAAAGTGCGGCAGCCGCTTCAAAAAGTATCTGTACCTGCACTGGATGCCGGTATGATAGAGCGCCTCAGGCAGGTAGAGGAAATCATTAAGGCAGAAACCAATATCAAAGAAGTGGAGGTTTTGGCAGCCGACAACGATTTTATCCGCAAAAAAGCCAAGGCTAATTTTAAAACACTGGGCAAAAAACTGGGCCCAAAAATGAAATGGGCCGCCGATACCATTGCTGCTTTTGACAATGCTACCATCGATAAAGTGCTGGAAGCCGGGTACCTGCTTAACCCCGGGCACCAGGCAACAGGCGAGGAGCCAATCATCATTAGTGCCGAAGATATAGAAGTAGCCACAGATGCAATACCCGGATACGAAGTGGCCAGCCGCGGCGCCCTTACTGCTGCACTGGATATCACCCTTACCCCTGAGCTGGTGCATGAAGGCATGGCCAGGGAGTTTGTAAATAAGGTACAAAATATTCGGAAAGACAATGGCTTTGCACTTACCGACAGGATAAATGTAGAGGTGCTTGAAAATAAAGAAGTGCTGCCTTCATTAATTGGATATAAAGATTATATTTGCGCCGAAATTCTGGCAGATTCGCTTGCTTTTTTCCCCGTTTTAGACAACGGCCTCGAAATTGAGGTGAATAATGCTATAATCAAAGTTAACGTACTAAAAAAAGGATAGTACTATGGCTACCAAAAAGCAAGGACCCGTTAAAAACGGAAAGGCTGCTGCCAAACCGGCAGCAAAAAAAGCCGCAAAACCCAGTAAACCAGCAGCTAAAAAAGCAACAAAACCTGTAGCAAAAAAAGCCGCAAAACCAGTAGCAAAAAAGCAACCTGTAAAAAAGGCAGCAGTAAAGCCTGCGCCTAAAAAAGCAGTAAAGCCAGCAAAAACCGTAAAAAAGGAATCTAAGCCAGTGGCCAAAAAAGCCCCGGTGAAAAAAGCAGTACAGCCTGCACCGGCCAAAGCGGCAACAAAGTCGGCAGTATCCGTAAAAACTACTAATAATCACATGGCAAAAAAAGAGATAAGTAAACCTGCAGTTAAGGCACCGGCGGCCAAGCCGGCGGCAGAGGTGAAGGCTAAAGACATTAAAGTACAAACGCCTAAGCCGGTGGTATTGCCAAAAATTACTACCAAAACAGCCCGTAAATATGAGCCCGATTTTACCAAATCGGTTTTGGATAAAGCAGCAGTTGACCCCGGAGCGCCTTCACAACGCTACAGCGACCCCGAGTTGGCAGAGTTTAAAGAACTTATCCTGCGTAAACTGGAGGCAGCCAAAAAAGAACTCACCTACCTGCAGGGGTTAATAACCCGTAAGGATGAAATGGGGGGAGATGAGGGGGATAACCGCTACATGACAATGGAAGATGGCAGCCTCAGCATGGAAAGAGAACAACTGAGCCAGATGGCCAGCCGCCAGATTACATTTATCGACCACCTTGAAAAAGCCTTAATGCGTATTGAAAATAAAACATACGGCATTTGCAGGGTAACCGGTAAGCTGATTGATAAAGCAAGGCTTCGTGCCGTGCCTCATGCCACACTTAGCATTGAAGCCAAAATGGGCACCGTAAAATAGTTTTACCATCATCATAAAATTGCGCAGGGAGCATCACCGCTCCCTGTTTTTTATGCAGGTAATATTGTAATACCCACCTAACATTACATTTTTAAACAACATACCTTTGTTAAAACAGTAATAATATGCAGGCAGAAACCAAAAGGCAGAAACAAGTGGCGGGCCTAATTAATGAAGAACTCAATGATATACTCCGTAAGATGGGGCTGCTGATGATTGATGGTGGTATGGTATCGATAGCCTCCGTTAAAATAACCCCCGATTTGTTTGAAGCCAGGATATACCTCAGCATGTTCCAGGTAAAAGATACTCATGGGGCCTTACAAAAGTTCAACGAAAAAAATAAAGAAATCCGAAAAGAATTAGGGATGCGTACCCGCCACCAGTTGCGTAGTATTCCTGAACTCAAATTTTTTATCGACGACACCCTCGATTATGTATTTAAAATGGAGCAACTTTTTGAAAAAATAAAAAAAGAAGAGGATGACAATCAGGGAGAATCGGGTAAGGGGTAGATGGTGAATGGGGAATGATATTGGGCATAAGCAACCAGTATCCAGCAACCAGTATCCAGCAACCAGTATCCAGTATCCAGTATCCAGCAACCAGCCTCCTGCCGCTGCATCCTCAATAATCACACATTTAAAATCCAACAATTGTATTTCACATTTGCCTGGCGATATTTTAAAGCAAAAAAATCGGCCAATGCCATCAATATCATTGCATGGGTTACGGTTGGGGTAATTGCTTTTGCCACAGCCTGCCAGTTGCTAGTACTAAGCGTATTTAACGGGTTTGAAGACCTTGTAAAATCATTGTACTCCTCATTTTATGCCGATATCAGGGTGGTGCCGGCCCGTGGAAAAACCTTTTTTCTTACAGCCGCCCAAATTGATGCCATAAAAAAATTACCCGGTATTGCTGCCACTTCACTCTCTGCCGAAGACAAAGCACTTTTACAACATGATAGCCAGCAAAGCATTACCTACCTGAAAGGGGTAGACGAAAACTATACTGCAGTTACCGGCCTGGCCTCTTATATACACCAGGGTAGTTTTAATACAGGTACTGCCGATGAACCAGGGCTGGTGATAGGTGCCGGCATACAAAATGCAGCCGCTATAGCAGTGGGCTATGGCATGCAACCTTCGGTAGTATCACTTACAGTACCCAGGCGGGGTAAAGTTTCGGTGAATGACCCCCTGCAGTCGCTTGGCGAAGGTGTGGCACAGGCAACCGGGGTATTTGCCATTCAGCAGGACTTTGACAATAAATACAGCATCACCAATATTGATTTTGTAAAACAACAAATGGGCTTTGCAGCTGATGAATACAGTGCCGTAGAAATAAAGCTTTCAAAAGATATTACTCCCGATGCAGCAAAATCTTCCCTGCAGCAATTGCTTGGCAGTACCTGCAAAGTAGAAAGTAAGTACGAGCAAAATATGACGCTTTACAATACCATGCGTATGGAAAAGTGGGTAATATATGCTGTACTCACACTAATACTGGTTGTAGCCGCTTTCAATATGATTAGCGCTTTAACCATGCTGGTGCTTGAAAAACAAAAAGACATTAATGTGCTGCAAAGTATGGGTGCACATCAATCTGCCATACTCAAAATATTTTTGAGCGAAGGCTTGCTGCTGGGAATCATAGGTACGGCATTAGGAATCATTATGGCCCTTATCACCTGTTTTTTGCAGGTACAGTTCAAGCTGTTAAAATTGCAGGGCGGCACATTTATTATAGACTACTTCCCGGTTAAACTGGTAGCTACCGATTTTGTACTGGTATCAGCTACCGCCATACTTATAGCTTTCCTGGCCTCATGGTTCCCGGCTAAAAAAGCTGCTGCACAGCCTTTTGAACTGCGTTGATTTTGCGCTTTACCCCCCGGCAATGTTTTATACTTTATTTTATCTCCATCATCCAGGCTTCGGCAAACCTGCGTGCCGGCAGTACCACTTCTTTGCCGGCACGGTAAGCCATTTTCCAGCGTTTGCTTTTTCTTTCATAGTCAGGGTTAACAAAAATTTTTCGGTTGTTTTTTGTCGTTAGTTCGGCATCAAAATTAATATCTGTTGTTTCATTCAAAAACTGTTGCAGCCGCTGCTTTACAAACAACAAATGGTTTTCAGGATACTTTGTTTCCCAGGCTGCCAACTGTTGCTGGTGGCCTTGCTCCAGGTCTTGTAAAAGGGCCGGGTAATTTTGCTCATACAGTTTCACCGCTTTATTGCCGGGGTCTTTTGCTTTTTTCAGTTCTTCTTTTGCTGCGTTTAGCGATTCTTGAAAAGCAGGCTTGAACGAAGCGTCGGCTTTTTTTACCGCATCTTCCATTTCGGCTACTGCTTTTTCATAGCGGTCAATCATATTGTTACGCATTTCAGCAGGGGTTTCCACTTTGCCTGCCTTAGGCTTGTACTGGTTACGCAGTAGCGCATATTCTTTTTTAAATTCGGCAGACTGTACCTGCTGTTTTACATATAGCAGCAGGTTATTGGCTACCGCAGTCCTGTTGCCCAGGGCTATGTTTTTTACATTGCTCAGGCCATAAGCATCAAGGTAGCCGCCTAATACACTCCTGGTAATTTTAGTATCTGCATCCGTTTTGCTAATACCAAGCGTTTTAAATAAATCGTCGTTTAATTTAAACGAAAATAAAAATGCACAAAGTAGTACTGCAAGTAGTGCAATGATGCAGATGCGCAGGCGCAAAATGAGTTGATTGATAGATTGTTTTTTCATGGCTGTTACTTTTAAGTTGATGATTTCAAAGTAAAAATCACTAAACTGGTATCATAAGGCAAAGCTTTGCTGTGACAGTTGTACCAAATGCTGTATGAATTGTATTGGGGCAGTAAAGAAAACAGCCAGCCTTACGGGGCTGACTGTGTAGTGTATCACAACCCTCAACAATTACGGTTTAATTTTTTTAGAAACATAAGTGTAGTCAAAATCTGGCATAGCATCAACGGTAACAGTACCGTATGTTTTTATCCAAAGTTTGCAATCGCCATTTACAAGCACATCAATGTTTTTGTTGTCCAGGGTTTCCATGGTAGATACGGCACCGTTACCATTCATATGTATATGGCTGATGAGTGCTGCCGGTACATATACGATGGCCGCAGTTCTGCCTTTTTTTGAGGTATTGGTAATAGTGAGCTGCCCGTTTTCTTCTTTCACTTCTACCTGGTTAATCATATCCTCGCTGCCTTCAATGCTAATTTGTTTTGAAACTTCATTTACCAGCACTACAGAAGTGTTACCATTTACAACCAGCGAATGAATGTAGCTGGCAGTATGGAGTGAACGGTTTACATGGTTAGGATCTTTTTTTGTACCGGCAAAGCCGTTTGTAGCTGCGGCAAACGCCAGCACGCAAATAATTAATTTTTTCATGACTAATTTTTTATAAATGATTTAATGCTGCAAATATCTATCAGCCTGCACCGGCGGGCAATTGCGGCCTGTATGAAGTGGGTAAATACCGGCATGAAGTGCTGTATCAATACCGCTTCCATAAAAAAAGGCTGCTTTTTATTGCAGCCTTAACCTGGTGTATCGCCTCCACAAGCGTATTTAATTATTCATAAAGGCACCGGTATTTATGATTGTATTGTTTGCTTTGGTTAGCGCTGCCACGTAGCTGGCGCATAAGTCAACCGGATTGTATTGTTCAAATTCAGCACCGAGTTGCTCGGCATTTTTAAGATAGGTTGTATTGCAAATGATTTCATTTACCGCATGGCGTATTTGTTTGGGGGTGGGCCTTTCTGTTTTCAGGTTAATGCCTACTTTAAAATATCCAACCCTGGCGCAAATTTCGTTTTTGCCTTCGTGAACACCTGCCACTACCATAGGCAGCCGGTTTTGTATCCCCAGCATTACGCCACCATAACCACCATTTGTAATATAGGCATCGGCGTAAGGCATTACATCGCCAAAGGGTATAAAGTCTTCAATAATAATATTGCTGTAGGGATACTGCAGTTTTAGCGCTGCGGTTTGCGACCCACCTGTAGTGCATATTACCAGCGTTTTACTGTGCTTAAATGCTTCGAGTGTGGGCACCAGTAATTTTTGTACGTCTTTTTCAACAGTGCCCTGTGTTACCAGTACAATGCGTTCGTATTTATTCAGCCGCTCGTCAAACCACTGCCGGTTAATGGCAGGTGCATGCGGCAGCAGTGGGCCAATAAAGCGCACATGTTTGCTTATATCGCTCCTGGAATATTCAAAGCCCGGTGTGCCGCTTTGCAGCAGCAGGGTTGATTTACGCACAATGATATCAAATATTGATTCTTTATTGTGCCCAATATTATAACTGTCCAGCAACTGGTGCAGTACTTTATTGGGCTTGCGAAAAATAAGCCAGTAGGCAATTTTCCGGAGCAGGGCCTGCCGCAGCCTTCCAATTGGGGTATAGGATGGCGTAAGGCCCATGCCGCCGGGTGGCAAATCTTTTGAGGTTTCGGTTAGTGGCAGTACCCCGATAGATATTACAGGAATGCCCATAATATCTTTTACAAAAGGAATGGCAGTAAAAGCACAATCAGCAACCAGCAGGTCGAATTTAAAAGTAGTGTACAGTTCCTGGATATCTGCAAACATTTCGGGGCCACGCAATATAAAGGCATTGATAATGTCGAAGCGCAGCTTGGCCAGTGGGGAGCTTATTTTTTTTCTTTCAGGGAAAGCAGCATCCACATCGCCGTCGGTAATTTCAATGGTTCGCTTAAACGGAAAATGCGGTATATCAAGCCGCTTCAGCTTTACCGCATAGCTTTTAGAGGTATACCAGCGTACATCGTACCCCTGCGCTTTCAGGTGTACGGCAAGGCCGGTAAGTGGGTTAAAATGCCCGTGTGCCGGGAAGCTGGCAAAAAGTATTTTTATCCCACTGCCAGCAGGATTTAATTCATGGCTCATACAATAAGTGTTTAATGTTTTTCAGTACAACAATTTTAATAAAGCAGCCCGCCATTGAATGATATATGTTGTATCAACTGTATATTTGACAGTACCAGTTGTTGTATTGCGGCGCCTATATATTGCTGTTACTGCTACTGCTATGCACAAAAACAAATACATCTACTCAAGTCTTTAAAAAAAACCGGGTGAAAAAAATTATTTTTTTCCTGCTCCTTGCCGGAGTTCTTGGCAATAATGCCGCAGCACAGGATTGTAATTGCAAAAAAGAGTTCGACTTTGTTAAAAACTATATTGAACGCAACTATGCCGGCTTTGCCGATAAGCTGCAATTGTACACTCGAGCTGCTTATAGCAGGCATAATGCCCGGCTTGCTGCAAAACTTGTTTATGCCAAAAAAACAGCGCATTGCTTTTACCTTATATCGCAGTTGCTCGAGTTTTTTAAAGATGGCCATATACAACTTGGCTATCATGGTAATGTTGAGTTGAATGACAGTGCTACAGTAAAAAAGCTATTGGCAAAAGCAGAGCGGATAAAAATTACCCCTGTGCAATTAAAGGCCCTACAGGCAAAGAAAAACGTAGAGGGCATTTACTGGTTCCGGGATTCTTCGTACAAAATTGCTTTAATGTATTCTCCCACAGCATTCAGGGATTATGCTGCAGTAATACTGCAAAGCAGGAGCAATATGTGGCTGCCGGGAATGATAAAGTTTGAATTAAAGCAGCGTGGCGAAAATAAATTTGATTGTATTTTTTATTACCGCGACCATCATGCCCAGTTGCCGGAGTACGCCTATAGCAAAGGCGTACTCAACAACGGCGATTGGATAAAAGAGAGGGTAACTTATGTGCCTGAAGCCACCAAAGAGCAGGCAGTGGTATACAGTAAGCCCATCTCTGATTCAACCCACTACATTCGTATTGGCTCTTTTGATCCTTATTTTACCCATGAGATAGACTCGGTGTTTAAAACCGACTCTGCCCTGCTGAGCCGGGTACCCAACCTGGTGCTCGACCTAAGAGGCAATGGCGGCGGATACGATTTTGCCTATAGCCCCATCATACCTTATCTCTATACCAACCCCATCAATACGATAGGTGCTGATGTGCTCGCCACTAAGGATAACGCTGAAGCCTGGAAAGCACTGCTGGATAATCCCGGCCTGCCAGATGAAACAAAGCTGTGGGTAAAAAAACTGGTGGCCGCCATGCAGGCTAAGCCCGGGAGTTTGGTAAGTGTTGCCGATGATGAAGCGCTGATACTGCATAAACCCAGGGCATACCCCCAAAAAATTGCAATACTTATTGATAAGGGTTGCGCCAGCAGTACTGAGCAATTGCTGCTGGCGGCTTTACAAAGCAAAAAAGTAATTCTTATGGGCCAGCCCACTGCAGGGGTATTGGATTATGCCAATATGCGTAACAAAACATTACCCTGTCTGCCTTATACCCTTAGCTATGCCACCACCCGTAGCCGCAGGGTGCCGGAGCAGGCTATCGATAATAAAGGCATCCAGCCTTCGGTTGTACTTAACCGTGATGCAGACTGGGTGCTGGCAGCGCAGCAGTACATGGAGCAGTAACCGTTATCCTGGAATGTACAAACTGCTGTATGAACTGTGCAAAATGCTGTAGCAACTGGTTCGGTATGCAGCCAATAGTTTTTACATTTATACCACTAAAGCATTACCTCCTTGCGCCCTTTTTTTTATACTGCTATACTTTTATTATTGGGCCTTGCCCCTGCACTGGCACAGGAAGAAAGTGTATTTACATTTGCGCATTTCAGTCCTGCTGCCGGCCTGGCATCTAACCAGGTCAATACCGTGGTTCAGGATGAAGAGGGCTACCTGTGGATAGGCACCACCGATGGCTTACAACGCTACGATGGCGTAAGGTTCAGAACATTTACACATATACCCGGTGATAGTTTTTCCCTGCCTTCTAACCCCGTGCTGCAATTACTGATGGATAAAAATAAACGGCTTTGGTTGTTGCTGGCCGATGGTAACGTTGGTATATTCGACAGGAAGCAATTTAAGTTCAGCCCGGTAAAAACCGGTAATCAAAAAAAAGACATTTTACGCAGTGCACTTAAAAATATCTCTACCGATAGCGATGGCAATATTTATTACCTGTTAGCCGGTATTCAATTGCTGCAATGGAATAGCCAGTTTAATGTGTTTGTAAACAGTAGTACCATTTTTAATTACCCCCGGCACTGGCAGGTAACAGATTTTCAACAACAACCCGGTACAAAAAAATATTGGATTGGGGTAAAGGGTGTGGGCATTGCCGTGTATAACCAGGCCACTGGCAACCTGAGTTATGCAGGCCACAACACTGAAGGCGAGGCGGTGGTGGATGCTTTTGATAAAGAGGTTTTTCCCAGCGGTTTACTGTTTGATAAAAAAGGACGGGCATGGTTTTACTGCTGGAATAATGTGTATCCCTTAATTTATAATTATAATACCAGCACTGGCAAATACGATAAATATGAATTGCTCTCCCAGCTTAAAAGCTACCACGAGATAAGGGGGGTTTTTGAACAAAGTGATGGTACAATATGGGTGCACGGCGCCAAAGTATTTGCACATTTTGTAGAGCAGGCACAAAAGTTCAGGCTGGTGAAAAACGGTTATTTTAAGGAACACAGTATCAGTTTCGAATCTGTTGTTAGGCTTGCGGAAGACAGGGAAAAAAACATATGGGTATCTACAGATAATAACGGACTGTACCGGTTTAACCCATCCATTGAATATTTCACCAGTATTACGCATGTTAATAGAATTAATGGAAAGCCCGGGGCCGGTTCGCCAATGTCGTTTATGCATACCCGTTGGGGTACATTGCTGGTGGGTACCTGGGAGGATGGCTTGTATCATTACGACAGCAATTTAAAACCGGTACCAACAGGCATAAAGGGTATTGAAGAAAAAGTAGGTCCTTTTTTGTGGAGTATGTATGCCTCGGCAGACAGTAATACCATTTGGGGTGCTGCACAGCCGGGTATTTATGAAATTAACCAGCGCAGGCGTGAAGCAATTTTTTATAACCCTTACTGCATTCGCCACAGAACCATCCGCCAGGTAGCCGAAGATAAGCTGGGCAACCTGTGGCTGGGTACACATGGGAGCAGTGGCGGTGTATATACCTGGAATATACAGGGCATGCGAAACGGGAAAGATACCTGCCCGAAAAAAATAGAGGAGATACCCCACACTACCATTAACAAAATAATTGTTGACCGTAACGGGCTGGTTTGGATAGGCACCTCATTTAACGGTGCCTATGCCATTAACCCGGCCACCAAAAAAGTAGTGCTGCACTTTAATAAAGACAGTACAGGTAAAAGCGTATACCCGCTACCGGAAGAGGGAGTGTCATCTTTTTTAGATTACAGCGATAGCATTGTACTTATTTCCACCCTTACACGGCTTATCCAGTACAATCGCTTTACCAAAACTGTAAGGCTGGTGGGTAAGCCGGGCATGATGTCGGGCTTTATCGCCGATTTGCAAAAAGATAAAGATGGATTTGTATGGATAAGCACTTCCAGCAGCCTGTACCGCTTGTATTTGCCTAATTCAGTTTTTATAAAATTTTGCCGGGAGGATGGTATCGGTAATGATAATTTTATTCTTGCTTCATCTGCAGCATTGCCCGATGGCAGGCTGATTTTTGGAGCCAGTAACCAGTTCATTATTTTCAACCCGGTTGGTATTTTAAAAAGTATGTACAAGCCCCAAGTGCATATTACCGGCATCGATGTAATGAACAGGGAATTGCCGGTAGACTCTGTATTGCAACAAAAAGTGCTGCAGCTTGCACATGATGATAATACGTTAAACATTTACTTCTCTGCAATTACCTATACCACACCGGCGCTTATACGCTATAAATTAGATGGGCTGGATAAAGACTGGAAAACCCCGGGTGATGATAAAAGGGCAGCTTACTCTTACCTGCCACCAGGCAAGTATACCCTGCTTTTTCAACTGATAGATGAAAATGGTATACGGCAGACCAGTGAAGTTAAACTGCATATACACATAGTGCCGCCCTTCTGGCGTACCTGGTGGTTTTATGCGTTACTGTTACTGGCTATTGGCACCCTGCTGTTTTGGATAGACAGGGAAAGGGTAAAACGCCGGGAAGCAGTGCAACAGATGCGGAGTAATATTGCCGGCAACCTGCACCAGGAGGTAAGTACGGCGCTGGGCAACATTAATGTGCTGAGCGAAATGGCCAGGCTTAAAGCGGATAAGGAGCCGCAAAAATCAAAAGAATTTATCGAACAGATACATCACCGAAGCGGCACTATGATCGATACTATGGATGATATGCTCTGGGCTATTGCCCCTGAAAATGACAGCATGGAAAAAACGGTGGAGCGGATGGAAGAATATATCAGCCAGCTTCAACATGAATATGGTGCCAGTATTGAAATGCTTATTGATGAAAAAGTAAAAGGCCTGCAATTGGATATGCAGTTCAGGCACGAAGCTTACCTGCTTTTTAAAGAGTGCGTTCGGGGTCTGGTAAAAGCCTGCGCCACCTGCTGCAGCATACATGTAGCCTTCGAAAAAATGAATTTGGTGTTTAGTGTGCGGTTCGATAATCAGTGCTGCGATATGCAGCAATTGAATAACCTGCTGCACAGCCAGGCTATGGAAAAAAGAGTAACCACCATCCGGGCAAGACTGCATACAGATTTGCATAAAAGCCGTTCGGGCCTTACCATCAAAGTGCCACTGTCCGGGCAGGCTTTTTGAGTATTTAGTGTTTTACTTGCCCATCCATTTTTTAAATTCTGTTACTTTTTCCCGGCTTACCAATGCTTCTTTATCTACGGCCGGCTTAAGCGAAAGTATAAGGCGGTTGCCGAAGTAATCGTCTATTTTATCAATGCTGTTGATAGATACATAAAAAGAACGGCTGATGCGGTAATATTTATCAGGGTCCAGCATATCTTCCAGTTCATCCATCGTGTAGTCCACTACAAATTTTCTGTTGTCGAAGGTTTTAAAAAAGTTGAGCCTGCCATCGCTGAAGTAGTAAGCAATTTCATCTACCTCTACACTTACTAATTTTTGCCCATGCTTTACCAGGAATCTTTTACGGTATTCTTTGGGTTGCAGTTTTTGCTGCAGTTGCTTTACCAGGGTATCAAAATTAATACCCTGTGCTTTTAGTTTCATAAACTTGCCGAGGGCGGCTTCCAGCTCTTCTTTCTGGATAGGCTTTAGCAGGTAATCTACGCTGTTTACCTTAAATGCTTTCAGGGCAAATTCATCGTAAGAGGTTGTAAATATTACAGGCGCTTTTACTTCGGTAAGGTTAAATATTTCAAAGCTCTGCCCGTCGGCCAGTTCAATATCCATCAGTATAAGGTCGGGTACAGGATTATCCTGCAGCCATTCCACAGTGCTTTTTATGCTATCGGTAATGCCGGTTACTTCGGCAGAAGGATTGGCCGCCGCTAAAGTTTTTTGCAGTTTTTTTACGGCCAGGTCTTCATCTTCTACAATCAGGATTTTCATATACTTAATTTTAAAGTTGTTTATAAAGCGTATACACTATGCCGTGATGTTGCGCCACAGCAGGGGCAGCACCACGGTAAAATTTTTTTCATCTTCTATTACCTGGAAGCCCTGCAGGCGCAGCAGTTCGTACTTAGTGCGGATATTTTGCAAGCCTACTTTATTACTCGGTGCTTTTATCGAGCGTCGTTGCAGGTTATTATTAACCACCAGTTTATTGCCGGCGGTGGTAAAAATATCAATCACCAGGGGCTGGCTTTTTGAAAGGGCATTATGCTTTACCACGTTTTCTACCAGCAGTTGCAGCGACAGGGAGGGCAGCAGGTACTGGTAATATTTTTTATCAATTTCTGTATTCAGTTGTACGGCATCGCCATGCCGGGTTTGCAGCAACTGGAAATAAGATTGAATGAATTTGATTTCGTTTTCAACCGTACTCACTGTTTCCTGGTTGTTGCGCAGCAGGTAGCGGTACACTTTGCTCAGTTCATTTAAAAATTGCTCGGCACGCTGTTTATCTACGCTGATTAAAGAAGAAAGGGTATTGAAGCAATTGAATAAAAAATGCGGATTTACCTGGTTTTTTAAAGCATCAAATTCATCTTTTATAGAAAGCAGTTGCAGGGTTTCCTTTTCCATCTTGCTTTCTTTGTACTGCATCAGTATATATTCGGCTTCAAAAAGGGTTTCAAAAATCAGGTTTACCCCAAAGCCAACCAGCAGTCCCTTGGTGATATCTTTTTGCTGGATATTATAGCCCAGTATATGGAAGTAATTGTACAGCCAGAAAATAAACAACACACTGGGGCACATCACCAGTATTGCCACCATCGCCTTCCAGGTAATACGCTTGCGGCTCTGGTGCAGTGTGGGGTATTTTTTTTCGATATAATGCCCGTACAGCATGTGCCCGTACCAGGATAAAAAACCGATAGCATACAGCAGGGGAAACGACAGCAGCCATACGTTTGCATCTGTCCAGAACCTTTCTTTATACAACACCAGGTTAAGCACCACATCTATCAGCGGCATCGAAAACAGGAATAAGTTGCATTTATGTTTTGGAGGAAAAAATATTTTCATAGCAGCACCTCCTGGTTTTTAGTAAGCAATGGCAGTTGAATAATACGCAGGTCGTAGGTTTCGGTGATATACAGTTTTTGTTCGCTCATCAGCAGGTATTTATTTACCAGGTTATCCAGGCCGCTGTCTATATCTGCCGTATCGGTAATTTGCCTTGGCTGAATATTGTTGGTGATTTCCAGCAGGCCATCGCTGCCGGAGCTGATGCGGATATGCAATGGGCTTAATTTGCTGATGGTATTTTGCGATACGGCATTTTCTATAATGGTTTGCAGGCTAAGCGGGGGTATGTATTTGGCTGCATCTTCATCACTAACGGTTATGCTTATTTGCAGTGCGCTGCCAAATCTTGTGTTAAGCAGGTATATATACGATTCGGTAAATTGTAACTCCGTGGCAAGGGGGATAAGGTCGTCTTCATCGTTGCGGAGCATATAGCGATATACTTTGCTCATTTCGTCCAGGAATTTCTCGGCCGCTGCTTCATCTTCGGCAATAAGGCCCGATAAGGAATTAAGGCTGTTGAATAAAAAATGTGGATTTACCTGGCTCTTTAATCCCTGCAGCCTGCTTTTGCGGTAAGCCTGCTGCAGTTGTTCGGTTTCCCGGTGGTTGCTCTTCCAGTTTTCGTAGCGGGCAATGGCTTCGTGTAAAAAAGTAAGGAAAATATTGGTGATGCCCAGGATGAAGTAGGCCCATACAAAACTGTCTTCATCCCGGTGATAATCCAGTGCAGGTACCAGGGTGTACAACCTGAACAGGAGTAATAAAAACAACCCCGACATCGTAAGGAAGGTGGCAATCATCAGCGCCATGCGCCTGTTCAGTTGCTGTTCTGCAGGAAAGCGGCTTTTGAGTACTACAGCTATACCGCCGCAAAGCACAAAATACAGGGAGAATGCAATGGCCGTAATAGCAGTAGCCAGCAACAGCAGGTATATATCGGTAAAATAACGCAGGCCAAATACAACTACATTGGTAAGCAGGGTAACCGGTAACAGTACCATAGCCAGCACCAGGTGGTCTTTTCCTGAGTATTTGGGCAGCGAAAATTTCATAGCAATTCTAAATTAACATCTTTTTTACAGCCTGCTGTATGCTGCGGCCGGGGATGACGTATTAACCGTATGAAATGAGAAAAGCCGGGGATGAATTGCGCTGCACTTTTTATGTTTCTTCGGGCTGGCACCGCCTGCAGGCAAAAGCTTATTGCAGTTTCTGGTTGTTTTTATGCCTTTCGGCATCCCGGGTATTTTTCTTTTCAAAATTTTTTTGCAGGGCTGTGGTTAAATCAACACCCGTTTGGTTGGCTAAGCAAATAAGCACCCACAGCACATCGGCCATTTCATCGGCAATGGCTTTTCCCTTATCGCTTTCCTTGAAGGATTGTTCGCCGTAGGTACGCACCATCAGCCTTGATAGTTCACCTACTTCTTCCATCAGTATGCCAAGGTTGGTAAGTTCGTTGAAGTAACGTACACCGGTGGTTTTTATCCATTCATCCACCCGGATTTGAGCTTGTTGTATGGTCATGTTATTGCATTTACAGATTTTATTTCACGCTAATAAATTTGAAACCGGTATAACCTATCCAATACAACTGAGTTGCTATACCGGCTTTACAAAATACCCCTACTCTTTATTTTTTGTATCCATCACAATCGTAACCGGGCCATCATTGAGCAGTTCCACTTTCATATCGGCGCCAAAAATGCCGGTTTCAATTTTTTTGCCCAGGTCTTTTTCCAATTGCGCTATCATCTTCTCGTACATCGGTATGGCAAAGGTTGGTTTGCTGGCTTTTATATACGATGGCCGGTTGCCTTTTTTGGTACTGGCATGCAGGGTAAACTGGCTTACCAATAAAATATTGCCGTCAATATCTTTTACCGAAATATTGGGTACGCCGTTTTCGTCATCAAAAATGCGGAGGTTAACAATTTTACTGCTCAGCCAGGTGATGTCTTCATCTGTATCGGCATCTTCAATACCCAGCAGCACCAGCAAACCTTTATGAATACTGCCGGTAATACTGCCCTGTACACTCACGCTGGCATGGCTAACCCTTTGTAGTACTGCTTTCATGTTTTGAAGATAAGTATTGCTTTGGGTACAAATTTTATCAAACCCCATAAAATATGCCCCGGCAAAATTTTACGCATTTTTCCAAAAGGGATTCGCTGTGCTAAACCATTGTCATTGTTGAGTTTTACCGTCATTGTCGGTGTCGTGTTGGTTGGTGCGGTTGGGTATTTTTTATTTTGCTGATGCCATACCCAACTCCCCCCTAAACGCCTTTTGGCTCAAACTGCCATATAATGTCTGAACTATGATTTGTTTGATTTTTGTGATTCCGGTGATTTGAATTTTTTGTTGGTAAGACGTTTAAAATTCAAGCTAGATTCTCCAAAGTTTATCAGTAAACCAATTTCTAAATTGTATGCCTCTAAATAGTTGATGGCTTGTGCAAAATGCACATCTTCCAGTTTTGTAATTGCTTTTAATTCAACTGAAATAGTTCCTCCCACTAAAAAATCAACCCTGCGTATTCCAATCTGTTCTTCCCGATAAAAAATGGGCATTTCAAACTCTCGGTTAAACCCAATACCGGCTAAGCGCATTTCTATTTCCAATGCTCTTTGATAAATGACCTCCTGAAAGCCATTTCCCAATGTTTTATGCACAGTCATTGCACAGCCAATTATTTTGGAAGTAAGCTCGGAGTATTTGTACTGTTCATTTATCATAGCAATCATTTAATCATAAAAATCACCGTTCAGACATCAACTCCCCCCTAAACGCCTTTTGGCTCAAACTGCCATACAAATTCTCTAACTCCTGCAAACTTTGTTGGTATTGGCTTTTGAGGGCTTCTGTCTTTTCTACGATTTGGGCGAATTGGGTTTGAAGTTCGATGGGGGCAACAGGAATATCTATATCGGAAATTTGTTTGGAATTGATATTAAATTGAATCGAAGTTTGGCCAGCTTTCCGCATAAATCTTTTTCTTCCGCCTTGTGTTTGCAGGAAAGTATAGAAATATTCTGAATTAATGATTTTAGAATTAAATCTCAATCTCATGACATGAGAGTCATAAACAACAGTTTTATCATTATCATAGTAAATTGATGCTTTACCTAAATGTGATTCACTTCCAATTGCTCTTGCTAATAAAATGTCACCATGTATAAGGCGATATTTTTCAATGTCATTTGGATTTAACTGTGAAAATTTACATTTATCAAAATTTATCTTCTTGCTTCCTATTTCACCAACTCTGACAATCGGGATAGTTCCTGTTTCAATTGCAGGAACCATGCTGCCAATTAAAGGTTTAACAAGGAATGAGCTTTCAAGCTTAATTAAATTCCAGTTTAACGGATTTGTTCCTGGGTCTCCAAACATCTCCAAAAACGTGCTTTTCAAAAATTCATCCAGCAGGCGGATGCTTTCTTTGCGTTGGGCTATCAGGTTTTCGGCTTTGCTGAGGATGTTGGCTATGTGGAGTTGGTCGGGAAGTGGGGGGAGTGCAATTTTTTCTTGAAGATATTTTTCAAGATTCAGATTGTGAATTCCGGTTGTTTTGTTCTGATATCTTTTTGTTCGTCCAGATTTGTGTAAATACAGCATTTGATACAACAAATACTTTGAAGCAACCAAGTTCAATTTTGGTCTTAGAATGGTTGTGAAATTGTTACATAAGTATTTTTCGTCTGATTCAATATCAAAATAGACGACTCTTCCTACTGGTTGAGTTGGACCACCACCGGACTTTTCTATAATTATGTCCCCTTTTAGCAAAGACTTCTTTTCAATCTTCTTTGCTTCTATATCTCTTTCAACAACATTCGATAAATCAAGCTTGCCTTCATTTGTGAAGTTTGTAGTTCTAATCACTTTTACGCCAGATGAAACGGGTTCTTGCCCCCATTCACCAGTGATTCGTTCATCAATTAATTCTGTTAGCTTTTCAAACTTCATTGCATCAAACCTTTTAATTCAGCCAATCCTTTTTGGATATCGGCTTCCATGCTTTCTAGTTTACTGAAAATCACATTCGGTTTTTCATACACCACTTCTTCATACACTTCTTCTTTGTAGGTGCTCAGGTTAAGGTCGTAGTTGTTTGCTACAATTTCCTTTTTGGGCACCATAAAGTATTTCAACTTTCGGTCGCTATCTTTCTTGGCATCTCTGGCTTTGTAGCGTTGCACAATGTCGGGCAAATCGCTTTCGGCAATTTTGTTTCGCTTATCGTCCAGCGTGTAGCCGTCTGCCTGCATATCGTAAAACCAAACATGGTTGGTTTCTCCGCCTTTGGTAAAAATCAAAATAGCTGTGCTTACACCTGCATAGGGTTTAAATGCTCCGCTTGGCACAGCAATCACGGCTTTCAATTCGGCTTTTTCAATGATGAGTTTCCGCACAGCTTCAAATGCCTTTCCGCTGTTTTGTATCACACCACTGGGCACAATTACGGCAGCCGTTCCACCCATTTTCAGCATATTAAAAATGCGTTCTACAAACAGCAGTTCGGTTTTGGTGGTGGGCAGTTTCAGTCCTTCGTTGATGTCGCCTTTATCAATATTGCCCGTAAAAGGCGGGTTGGCCAGCACAATATCAAACTGGCTGTCTTCATTGTAGCTTTTGCTCAAGGTGTCTTTGTAGTCAATTTTGGGTTCGTCAATGCCGTGCATCATCATGTTCATCAAACCCAAACGCACCATGGTGGTATCAATGTCGTAACCCACAAAGCTTTTATCCAAAATGCTTTTTACTTCCTGCGTCAGCACGGCACTAATGGCGGCACGTTCAAAACCATCTTCATCTTTTTGCAGTTTGGCAGGGTCTTTCTTACGCACCAAATCGGTGAGAATGTATTGATAAGCACCCAACAAGAAACCACCTGTTCCGCAGGCAGGGTCGGCAATGCGTTGTCCCAATTGCGGAGCAACCAACTCAGCCATGAGTTTGATGATGTGGCGTGGTGTGCGGAACTGTCCGTTTTTACCAGCCGTGGCTATTTCACTCAACAGCATTTCATACACATCACCTTGTATGTCCTGAAAAGCATGTCCGCCCTCGGTAGCATCTTTTTCAATCTCTTTGAAAATGTCTTCCACAATGTTGATGGCAGAAACCAACAAACTGGCTTTGGGCATAATGAACACGGCATTGGCCATGTGTTTGGTAAAGCTGTCTGAACTATGATTTATGGGATTTTTCTGATTGCCATGATTTTGCTTTTCTTGATTCGCATGCTCTGTACTTGAACTAATCATAGTAATCCTGGAATCAAACGAATCATAGTTCAGACTATTTATTTCTTTTAAAAACGGAAACACTTTCATTTGCACATGCATCAGCATTTCGTCGGCAGGTTTGTGTTTAAAAACACTCCAACGCAATTCATTCTTATCAATGCTTTCGTTGCTGCCCGGAATTTGAAATTTGCCTGCAAACCGGGAAACATATTGTTCGCCTGTCCATTCTGCATCCCGTTCCCGTTTGGCTTCCAAATCGTCCAAACGCTTCATAAAAATGAGATAGGTAATTTGCTCAATGGCCGTGAGAGGATTGGCAATGCCGCCTTCCCAGAAGTTCTGCCAGAGCTTGTCTATGAGTGATTTTAGTTGTGTATTGTTTTGGAGCATCTATTTCTTCTTTTTCAATTGTAGCTGTAATGCCTTTCCTTTTTGGGTGAGGCGGTATTTTTGGGTTGGGCTTTTCGGAGATTCCGGCAAAGTCATTTCTATCAATATATCTTGAAGGGCAGGATTTAAGTAATTATCTCTGAATGTTTGCCCATGTTTTAATTCCAAAATATGCATCAGCTCACTTCTGGAATATTCTTTTTCCATGATCATGATCAAAGCTTTTACTTGGTCGGTTACTTGGTCGGTTACTTGGTCGGTTACTTGGTCGGTACCTGGTCGATAAATAATACTTCTAAAATCTTCTGCCTGTATAAATTGAGGCTCGGCCAAACCTGCTGCCAGCGATTTTTGAATGATGTCTGTAGTTCCTGTGCCCATTCGCTCTATGTAGCCGGTTAGGTAAAGCGGTTCCGCAATTAACGGGTTGGCCGGCACAGAAGTATGCAGTTGTTTGAGTTTATCAGTGGTCCATCCCATAGGTAAGGCCCCCGGGTTCCATATCTCCAACCTGTCCCGAAACAACATCACCTGCACACTGGCGTTGCTGGTATAATCACGGTGTGCAATGGCATTCACAATAGCCTCGGCAATTGCCTCTTTTGGAATTTCGTAACGGCCGGGTATCGAAACCGATTCAGCCCTGGTTTCAATACGGTAATCCAATTTATTCAGCACAAATTCTAAAGCCTGGTCCACCAATTCAAACAATGTTCCCTTAAAAACTTTGTATGAGGGAATAGGCTTTTCAACGATCGTTCCGGCAAAAGAGGCACAACGAACTTCTGAGTTGATAAAGAAACGTTGCGGTTCTTTACCAAAAAGCAGGAGTGCGGCATTGGTTAACCGGCTATTTTGAAAGAGATTCAGGTGTGTCAATATTCTATCAGCCGGTTCTGTTTCTGCAAGCGGAAAACCACGTTTAGCCTGGGCCAGCCTTACAAAAGATTTTAATTTTTCCGGATCAATATCCTGCAATGTTGCGGTAGCGTGCAGCGAAGCATCGAAAGGACCGGTTCGGATAATTTCTTTTTCTTCGAGATAACGCACCAATGAAGCATAAACGGCCGCTTTTAATTCTTCTGCTGTGCTGAACTTTTTACGCACTAAAACATCCTGTGCTTTACGAATGAGTGCATTTTCTTTTGCATGACGGTCTTCTGATTTAGCCTCTGACAGGAAAACGAGCCGTGTTTTGTGCCAATTTGATGCATGGTCAAATTCCAGTTCTGTGGGTGAAAGGCCATTTGCATTTTCAGAACCATAGCTTTTTCCAAACAGCCCGAGATAAATATCGGATTGCTCCACTTCTTTCAGGTAAACAGCATCAGCCCGTTGATCAATAGCAGGAAGTAATTCAAACAAAAAAGGTTCAAAAAATTTACCAAGCAAAGGGTCGGCACAGATGTATTCATGCAGTGCTTTCCGTTCGTTGGAAAACTCAGTTTGCACACTGCTGATGAATATTTTCTTCTTTGCCATACTATGCTGCTAATACTTGTTCGGTTAAACGTAAAATTTCGTCAATCTCTCTTTGATTGAAAATGCCACGAATACCATCTGGGTGAAGCATGGTAAAAGGCGATTCAATCAGATTGCGTTTGCTTACATTGCCTTTTTCCAACACAAAGTTTTTGAGCAATTCCAAAAATTGCAGTTGTCGGCTGCTGAGGTAACTGTGTTTGGAAACAAAATCATCAAATGCTTTGGTAACGGTTTCGGCAAAGGTTTCCAATGGCGTGATGCCCAATATATGTTTGATGAATTGCACTAATGCTGCTTTGCGGTGGTTGTAAACCTTGCGAAGCAAATCAATGGTAATGTGTGGATGCTCGTTGTGCAGTTCTTCCGCTAATTCTTCGGCTTCATCTGCTGTGATTTCCTTACCTTGTTTTAGTTTTTGTAAAATCGGACTGCCTGAAACCAGTTCGTTAATTTTCTTTTCAACCAGTTCACGGTATTTGGCTACACTCAAGGCTTCGTGTTGTGGACCAAATTCTACAAATTCCTTTTCGGCAACAATGTCTTTAAAGTTGAATTTTGCAGGAGCCAAAGGAATAACCGCTTCACGGAATTTCATCAGTGGCGAAAGTTTCTGAATCAATTCTTCAAACTTGTCTTCGTTGATGGTTGCCCAAAAATGATTGCTTTGTGCCTGACGAATCAATTCCTGTTCTCTTGCTACAATGTTGATGCTCAACGGCAGTTCGCCAATTTCTTCAATGATGCTTTCTTTCAGTGTTTCAAACTTTTCGGTTTCACCAGCCAAATGAGCCAATGAAACTTCCACAATATCTTTTTCAAATCGCATGGCTTTGAAATCCACATCTGAAACCGTGCGAAGCAAAGGTTTTACTACCGCTTCCAAAAATTCCATTTTGTCAGAAGTCAGGTTGTTCCAAAAGTTTTCATCTTCTAAGCGTTGCAATTCATGTTTGGCTTCCATGATTACCACCGAGTTTTTCGGTAGTGCTTCAACTTGCTTTCTGATTTTCTGAACTTCTTTATTTACAATTTCTGAATTGCTTTGTGTTTGGGCTTCTTCAATCTTCTCTAATCGAACACCAAACAAGCGAACAGGCAAAGGAATTTGTCCTTTCAGTTCTTTGCCTCTCGGGTTCAGTTTGAAATACTCAAAGTTGTCCCAACAATCGAGAATCAAGAAGTTATCTTTCTGAGTGCACCAAGGTTTAATTTTTTCAGGTTCAAGCAAACGAGTTCCTCGGCCTATCATTTGCCAAAACTTGGTGTAGCTGTAAACAGGTTTTGCAAAAACCAAATTCACCAATTCCCGAACATCAATTCCCGTGTCGAGCATATCTACACTAATGGCAATGCGTGGCATGTCGTTTCTCACAAACTGGTCGAGCAATCCACCTTTGCCGTAAACCCGTGGGTCTTCACTCACCAATACTTTGGCTAATTCACCTTTGTATTCGGGATAAAGTGAATCGAAGATTTCTTCAACACGTCTTGCATGGGCTTTGCTGATGCAAAAGAAAATCGTTTTCCCGGGCAAAACTCCGTTGGCATCTTTGATGCTTTCTTCCATGAATTCACGGACAATCAAAGCATTCGTTCCTCTGTTGATTACCTTTTTTTCAATCTCTGTTCCTTCGTAATTGATTTCTTCAATTTCCTTTCCTTCCAACATGAGTTTCTGTTGGTCTTCCAAAGAAATTGTCCGTTTGTTTATTCCTTCGTCCTGAAACCTGGTTTTGATTTTCATTACCTGAAAATTGCTCAGGAATGGCGGAATGTGGTTTACCGCTTCTTCATACGAATAAGCAAAAGTCGGAAC
>CALMYJ010000011.1 GCA_937873715.1 uncultured Chitinophagaceae bacterium | reverse complement strand
CTGATACCCTGCTCAGCATTGGCGGCTGCGACAGTGTGTTTCAAAAAGTAAATATTATCATCACACCTGTTGTACCGGTAGAAGAAATTATTCAAACCATCAGCAGTTGCAGCCCGGTGCTGTACAATGGCATTACTTACAGCAGTTCCGCTTTGGCAGAAGCTGATACCCTGCTCAGCATTGGCGGCTGCGACAGTGTGTTTCAAAAAGTAAATATCATCATCACACTTGTTGTACCAGTTACGGACAACATCAATATTACAGGCTGTAAACTTGTAGTGTATAATGCTGTGCAATACAATTCCAATACGGTCATCAACAATACCCTCATAAGCGCCGGGGGCTGCGACAGTGTATACCAAACCATCAATATTACTGTAGTTCCAGAATTCAGTCTTAACCTTACGGCTTCGGCTAACCCTGTACAGGAAGGCGCTCCAGTTACTTTTACTACAAATGCATCTTCAGCTTACCAGGTTTTATCCTGGGCACCGGCCGGGGCATTTTTAACCCAAACAGCAACAGCACAAACCATCACTGCATCAACAAACCTGGATGTAGTGGTTACAGCCCGTTCCACCGAAGGCTGTACAGATACAGCAGGCCTGCGGCTTAACGTAATAAAAGCACCAGATGATTTTTATGTGCCCAATGCTTTTTCGCCTAATGGCGATTTTGTTAACGACCGCTTTTTGGTATATGGCACCAGCATCCAGTCGGCAAGAATGAGAATTTACAATCAATGGGGAGAACTACTTTTTGAAACTACAGATTACAGGAATGGCTGGGATGGTATGTATAAAGGAAAACCACAGCCGGTAGGTGTATACATTTACGTGGTATCGGCTGTAATGACAAATGGCAGCACCCGAACTGCAAAAGGACATGTAAACCTGGTACGATGAGAAAGCGTATAATACATACCGTTATACTGAGTATAATATGCATCAACTGGTGCAAGGCCCAGGTAGATCCGCATTTTTCACAATACTATGCGTACCCGTTATACCTCAATCCCGGGTTAACCGGTGTATTAGAAGGCGATTACCGGGCTACGGTTATTCACCGCAACCAATGGAGCAATTTTGGCAAGGCATTTATTACCACCGGTGCATCGGCCGACATGACAACGAGTGGCAAAACCAACATCGGCATTAACCTCTTTAACCAGTCGGCAGGTGATGGTGGGTATAAATTTTTACAGGGCGCTTTTTCGCTGGCCTATTCAGGGCTACAATTAGATGCACAGGGTTACAAAAGGGTGATGCTGGGCATACAAATAGGTTTTATAAACCGGAGATTTGACCCGGATAAACTAAAATTTGGCGACCAGTGGGTGGCCGGTATTGGTTACGATCCTTCAAGGATTAGCGGCGATATACTCACAGTAACTTCGGCCACAGCCTTTGATGCGGCTGCAGGTATTGTTTATTTGGATGCCAACCCAGAAAAGCGGGCCAACCCTTATGCCGGGTTTTCCATCAACCATCTTACCCGGCCCGAAGATCCATTTATTGCGGGCATTAAGTACAGGCTGCCTTACAGGTATACGCTGCATGGCGGCATGAAATTTCACGTAAATGAAAGCCTTATACTAACACCCAACTTTATTTACATGCAGCAGGGCAATGCTACGGAAACCATGCTGGGGGCCTATTTGCAGGTAGCGGCATCGGCAGAAGTGGATGTAATGGGCGGCCTGAATTACCGCATTAAAGATGCTGTATCGCCATACGCAGGGCTAAGGATAGCCAACCTGCAAATTGGGTTAAGCTATGATGTAAACACGTCTGCATTGGGCAGGCAGGTAAGCAATTCCAACAGTATTGAAATGTCGTTAACAATTACCGGCAGGCGCAACCAAAAAGATTTTTATTACTTATGTCCGCCAAGGTTTTGAGGGCTGCTGCAAAATGTATCGCAGAAAAAGAGGTATTTACCTTATATTCATAGATGTGAACTTGTTTTTTTATCCCGTCCAAAATATCTTTTCGAATATTTGCAATATGAAACAGTCTATTTTCACCATTCTATTGCTGGGCATTAGCAATTTTATGTTTGCAAACTTTGAAGTAAAAATTCTAAACCCCACGCCCGGCCAGGTTACGAACAGTATAATTTTTATTGAAGCCGCTGTACAGTCTGAAATTGATTTAAATTCTGTAGTTGCATTTGTTCAGAACCAGCAAACAGCACTTAGCTATGATATTTATTCTTCAAGATTTAAAGGAAGTCTTTCTATGGCAGGCTTTGAAGCGGGGGATACTTTATTATTATTTGTAACTGCAACAGATTTTTTGAACAACAAACAATCAGACTCATTACATTTCATCTATGCTCCCCTACCTGATATTAATGCGGCATATCCCTTAGTTTGGTCGGATGCACATGCTCCATTAGCCATAAAAGCTTCATGCAGCGGAACGGGCCCCTGTAACATTGAAGTATCAGTAATACTTAACGATACTGTTTATTTTAATAAAATATTCAACGCTGATATCGACACCGTAATACAAATTAATGCCTCGGGTTATTTAACAGGAACTATAAATTTTACGGCAAAAGACCAATGGGGACAAACCAGCACAATTTCAAGAATGCTTTTTTATGTAGATGACCCCAAACTGGTGCTGCTCTACAGCGGTACGGGACGAATATTTGACTTTAATTATGGGCGAACACTTGAATCAGACAATGGTTTTGACAGCCCGGACAAGCATCAGGCAAAGGGCAGTATCGTAGATATAACAACCCTTGAGAAAACAATCATTGAAAATATATATCCCGTAAGTGATGAAGCATTTATCACCCCATATGGAGCAGTTTTTTACACCTACAACTATGTGTTTGATTTTAACAGGGGGGATTTATCCAGCTACTTCAGCTTACGTGGTTTACAATATGCCGGTGATTATTTAACCTGGGTAGCAAGTTCAGCTTCAGAATATGCACTCTGGGTTCGAAACTTAAATACACGGGAAAACACGTTGGTTGCTGAGAATGCATTTTCAAGCGATAATACTGTATCGAAAAATGGAACCGTATTTTATGCATATAACAGTCAGTTGCGCTGGTATAACAGTGGCACATCGGGCCCCATAACCGAAGCAATCTACAATTATCCACCTCCATTTGATTCATTTCGTCCTGTTACGGATGGTAATTATTTACTGTACTATAATATATTTAAAAACTCCGAGTATCCATATACGCTTTGTTTGCATGATGGACAGGGAGCAGAAATCGAATTATCAAACCTGGGCACCTATACGAACGAGTATACAGCATCGCCTGGCCTGCACTATCAGGTTAATAATAAATTTGTAGCTTATTGTAAACGGGGCATTTTTGATCAGTTACAAATATGGCTTAGAGATAGTACAGGAAATAACAACCAGGTTACTTTTCATCGAAATGACTGTACTATTGAAATGCTCACAGCAAATGGCGATATCATCTATCAAACAACAAATGAACAAGGGCTTAAAAAACGCTATCACTTGAAGTATGGAAGCCTAAACCCTGTTGAAATTGGTGAAAATTATGGAAAACTGTATTATCGAAATTCTACCTGGTTTCTAAGCATTGGCAACTGTTTGTATCTCTACAATATCACCCCTTCTTTACATCAAAAAATTACAACAGCAAATGGCACCTGGACGGATGCCCAAAGCTGACACGACAACAGTATCCCTGCGGCAAATGCAGATGTTATCATCCGAAACAATATCACTGTTAATGCCAATGTAAGCTGCAATTCATTAAAGGTAATACCTCCCGGTTCTATAACTGTTTTACCCGGATATAATATTACCGTTACGCAATAGTTGTTATTGTACTTACTGCATATACAGTATTGAAGCCCGTATACAATTCGGGTATTGCCACTGTATTTTTTAACACATTTGATAAAGGTGCTTTATCACCAAAAAGCAATTGCCCCGGAAAATACCGGGGCAATTGTATCTATTACAGTACTGCTGGTGAGCAGTTGTATTTTTAATAATCCATACCACCCATACCTGGTGCGCCAGGGTGAGCATGTGCAGCTTCTTCTTTTGGTTTGTCGGCTACCACACATTCAGTGGTTAACAACATACCGGCAATTGAAGCAGCATTTTCCAATGCCACACGGCTTACTTTAGTGGGGTCAATTACACCGGCCTTAAAGAGGTTTTCGTAAGTTTCAGTTCTTGCATTAAAACCAAAATCTGCTTTACCTTCTTTAATTTTTTGTACCACGATAGAGCCATCGATACCGGCATTAGAAGTTAAAGTACGCATTGGTTCTTCTAAAGCACGACGTACAATTTGCACACCGGTTTGCTCATCTTCAATTTGTCCTTTAATTTTTGCTTCCAGCGATTCAATAGCACGGATATAGGCTACACCACCGCCGGGTACAATACCTTCTTCTACCGCAGCACGGGTAGCATGCAGGGCATCATCCACACGGTCTTTTTTCTCTTTCATTTCCACTTCGGTAGCAGCACCTACATACAATACCGCAACACCACCGGCTAATTTAGCCAGGCGTTCCTGTAATTTTTCACGGTCGTAATCGCTGGTAGTATTTTCAATTTGTGCTTTAATTTGATTTACACGAGCCTGTATATCGGCTTTTTTACCTTTGCCACCTACAATGGTTGTATTGTCTTTATCGATGGTTACAGAAGCTGCCTGGCCAAGTGAGCTAAGGTCGGCACCTTCTAATTTGTGGCCCAGTTCTTCGCTGATAACAGTACCGGCAGTAAGGATAGCAATATCGGTAAGCATTTCTTTGCGGCGGTCGCCAAAGCCTGGTGCTTTTACAGCAGCCACTTTAATAGTGCCACGCAATTTGTTTACCACCAGTGTAGCCAGTGCTTCACCTTCAAGGTCTTCAGAAATGATTAACAAAGGACGGCCGCTTTGAGCAACTTTCTCCAGGATATGGAGAATGTCTTTCATGGCAGAAATCTTTTTGTCGTAAATCAGGATGTAGGGGTTTTGTAACTCAGCTTCCATTTTTTCGCTGTTGGTTACAAAGTAGGGCGATACATAACCACGGTCAAACTGCATACCTTCCACCACATCTACAGTGGTATCGGTGCCTTTTGCTTCTTCTACCGTAATTACACCTTCTTTACCCACTTTGGCAAAAGCTTCAGCAATCAGTTTGCCGATAGTTTCGTCATTGTTGGCGCTGATGGTAGCTACCTGCTGAATTTTTTTGCTGTCGTTACCTACGGTTTGCGATTGAGATTTAAGGTTTTCAACTACAATAGATACAGCTTTATCGATGCCACGTTTTAAATCCATTGGGTTGGCACCGGCGGCAACCATTTTCAATCCTTCGCTGATGATGCTTTGCGCCAGTACGGTGGCAGTGGTGGTACCATCACCGGCAATATCAGCCGTTTTGCTGGCCACTTCTTTCACCATTTGGGCACCCATGTTTTCAATGGGGTCTTCCAGTTCAATTTCTTTAGCCACCGTTACACCGTCTTTAGTTACGGCTGGTGCACCAAATTTTTTCTCAATAACTACATTGCGGCCTTTAGGACCAAGGGTTACTTTCACGGCATTAGCCAGTGTGTCTACACCCTTTTTCATTTTGTTTCTTGCTTCGATGTCGAAATAAATCATCTTTGCCATAGCAGAAATAATTTTAAAGTTTTAAGTGTTGTTTTTACTTTTTGAGCCAACAACTGGTACGCTATTGTACATCGTTGTGTCACTCACTTTTACAGTTTCAGCCTTTGTAGGCCATTAACGAATAAGGCTTATACAATTGCCAGGATATCGCTTTCCCTCATAATCAGGTACTCGGCGCCATCAATGGTAATTTCAGTTCCGGCATACTTGCCATACAGTACAGTATCGCCTGCTTTTACAGTTACAGGTTCGTCTTTTTTACCGGGTCCTGCTGCCAGTACGGTACCACGCTGTGGTTTTTCCTTAGCAGTATCCGGGATAATGATGCCACCTGCTGTTTTTTCTTCTGCAGCAGCCGCTTTTACAATCACCCTGTCGTGCAGTGGGGTAATGCTTAACTTCTTAGCCATAAGTGTTATTGATTTTTGTTAGTTGATTAATTTCTCCGGCTTTGGGTGCCGGGCAGCGAATGTACACTAAATACCATACCAAAGCCGGGGAAAAGCATTGTTGTCAGTTTTTTATGAAAAAATGAACGGAATGCAGGTGGGAATGGGTGAAAATTAGTCAGTATGCGATACCCAGCCAGCACTATTCCTGCCAGTATGAGTTGTATAGCTTAAGTATGCCCTGTTGATGCTGCATCAAATTATAGCTGATTATTACAAAAGGCGTCCCTTATAAAGTATCCTAAGCAGCCAATACAGCAGGGATGACAGTGGCAGGCAGGCCGTTGGCCTTAATTTTTTTAAATGTACATTTGCGCTTTCTTAAAAAACGAAGCATCGATGATCAGCAGGCGGAATATCAGGATAAAAGTAATGCAGGCGCTCTATACGCTGGACAGTAGCGGGAATGACAGTAATATAACGGAGGCCAACAACCTGCTGTCAAAACAATTAGAACAATCCCGTAAGCTGTTTTTATACCTTATACACTTTTTGTGTGAAGTGGCCCGATATGCCGAAAAGGATGCCCATAAAAAAGCTTCCAAGCACCTGCCTACAGCCCGGGATTTAGCCATTAATACCAAAATAGCCGGCAACGAATTACTTTGGAAGATATTAGAAATACCCTCCTACAAAGCGGCCCTTGCCGAAACAAAAGCGGCACACCTGCTGGATGAAGAGTTACTCAAAAAAATTTACCAGTCGCTTACCGAATCTGAGGAATATGCAGATTATACCGCTGTGGAAGGCCGGGATAAAAAATCGGAAAAAGATATACTGGATTTTATCTTCAACAGCCTGATGCTGCCCAATGAAGATTTTACCACCCACATCGAAGAGTTTTTTATCAACTGGGATGATGATGCCGAAATGATGCATATCCTGATGCAGAATTTTTTGCAAAAGCCGCAAAGTTTTGATTTCCACGTTTTTGTTAGTGCCGAAAAACTGGCATTTGCCAAAAGCCTGCTCCGTACCACCATCGAAAAAAAAGAAGTATGCATGGAACTGCTGAAACCCAAATTAAAAAACTGGGATGCAGAACGTATTGCCGCACTCGACCTCATCATTATCCGCATGGGTATATGTGAGTTCCTCTATTTTGAAACCATACCCACCCGTGTTACCATTAACGAGTATATCGATTTGGCTAAGGAATACAGTACGGTACAAAGCGGCCAGTTTATTAACGGCATATTAGATAATATTCATAAAGAGCTGACGGCACAGGGCAAAATCACAAAAAAAACTTTTAAGAACAGTACATTATAAACCAGGTAATGAACAGGTTATATCTATTCATGGTATCATTAAGTATAGTTGGTATGTGCAGTTGCGATGTGCGGCGGCACGATAAGGTGATGGATGATACCCGGCAGCAAACCGAACTGGCCCTGCAGGATTCTACTGCTGTACAGGTGATAGATAGTGTGTTTAATTTTGGCACCATCGCTGAAGGTGAAAAAGTGGCTTTTAATTTTCGGTTTAAAAACACCGGTGCCAAGCCCCTTGTGGTAACCAATGCCTCGGCAAGCTGCGGTTGTACGGTGCCCGAAAAACCGGAAAAACCGGTGCTCCCCGGCGAAACCAGTTATATAAAAGTGGTGTTCGACAGCAAGGGAAAGCCCGGCCACCAGGAAAAAGCCGTGTTTGTTAACGCCAACGTAAAGCCCGGCTTTCCAACGTTGAAACTGATGGGGGAAGTAACACAAAAATCAAAAGAATAATGCTCCATACACAACTATAAATTCAAAATTTAAAATTCTCAACTTATAATTCATAATTCATAATTCTTTAAAACAAACCATACAACACATGCAGTTACTCAGTATTTTTTTAATGACCCCCGACCCAAGCGGTAAAGGTGGCAGCAGTTTTTCTCTACTTTTTATGGGCCTTATGATTTTGGTGTTCTGGATTTTTATGATCAGGCCACAGGCCAAAAAAGCCAAACAGCAAAAAGCTTTTATCAACGATTTAAAAAAAGGCGATAAAGTGGTTACCATTGCCGGTATACACGGCAAAATCAATAAGCTCAATGAAGATGGCACCCTTGAACTTGAAGTAAGCCCGGGCAGCTATATCAAAATAGAAAAAAGCACCGTAAGCATGGAGATGACGAATGCTTTGCCGAAGCAATCTGCGTAAATGAAGTAATATTTTGCACAACATTTTTTACAACTGCTATACTACATAGCAGTTGTTTTTATTCATACCAAAGGAGTTGTGATGAAAAAAAAAATTAAACGTTCGTACAGGTTAGCGAAATACATTGTGTATAAACAAACCCTTGTAAAGCCGGCAGATCATTTTTGGACATTTATCGGCGCTTTCATGGGCATTGGAATTATTGGGTTTATTCAAAAACACCAATTTGCACAAACGGATAATGTTTACCTGATTGGCTCATTTGGCGCTACGGCTGTTTTAATTTTCGGCTCAACCAACAGCCCTTTAGCACAACCCCGTAATGTGTTATTGGGGCATTTAATCAGTGCGTTTATTGGAGTAACCTGCAACAAGTTGTTCCCCAACGAAATTTGGCTGTCCTCCGCACTGGCGGTTTCGGTATCCATTGTGTGTATGCAGATAACCAAATCAATGCATCCCCCGGGAGGCGCTACAGCAATTATAGCCAATATTGGTACTGAAAAAATAAAAAACCTCGGCTATTACTATGTACTATCACCTGTACTTTCCGGAGTTTTAATCTTATTGCTTACTGCCCTTATCATTAATAATCTTCCGGCAAACAGAAACTATCCATCCAAAAAATAGTATCACTTGTTTTAAGTATTCTGTATTTCAATAATCATACATTTGTTCTATTTACAAATGCTCAAAATAGGTATCACCGGCGGTATTGGCAGCGGTAAAAGCACCGTAGCCAAAATATTTGAAGTGCTGGGCATACCGGTGTATTATGCAGATGAGGCATCCAAAAAACTGCTTAACCAAAACCCAGAACTTAAAGCAAAAATCACCGCACTGTTTGGCACAGCAGCTTATCAAAACAACCTGCTCAACCGTAGTTATATCGCCGGCATTGTTTTTAACCAGCCCGAAAAATTAGCACAGCTTAATGCTATTGTACACCCGGCCACCATTAAAGATGCCGAAACCTGGATGGCACAGCAAAGCAGTACTTATGCCATCAAGGAAGCAGCACTCATTTTTGAAAGCGGTTCGCAGGAGCAGCTTGATGCGGTAATTGGCGTGTATGCACCCAAAGCTGTACGCCTGCAAAGGGTAATGCAACGGGATGGTATCAGCCGGGAGGAAGTACTAAGCCGTATGAACCGGCAGATAGATGAAAATATTAAAATGCGGCTATGTGATTACGTTATTTATAACGATGAGCAGCAACTGGTAATTCCCCAGGTAACCGCCCTGCATGAAAAGTTTTTAACCCGGTAACTACCTCACAAAAAGCCCGGAATTTTTGCTTAATCTTTATGCAAAGCCTGTGCTTTCTCCAGGCGGTCGTTAATGGCACGGCCAATACCGTGGTTAGGAAATTTTTCTGTAAGGATAACATCGTATCCGGAACTGTCGGCCTCTCTTAACACCGCAAATAATTTTGAAGCTGCCTCGTTCAAGTTGCCAGCAGGCGAAAGCACAAAATGTTTGGCCGCAGGCAAATGAGCATATTCATCTTTAAAACTGATAAGCGCTATTTTTTTACCAGCCCACAGTTGGGTCATTGCAGTTATATGCCCTAAATAGAGGGGAGTATGTGGTGCATAATGCGATTTTAACCTGCCCGAAGTTTCGGGCTGATGGGCTGCGGCAGTACCTGCTTTTAAAATTTTTTCTCCCAGCACTTCTTCTATGGCTTCGGTACCAATACCCCCGCTGCGGTACAGTAATGGCTGGCCAGCTTCATCAAATCCAATAATAGTAGATTCCACCCCCACTCTGGCCGGCCCACCATCAAGGATATACGGAATTTTGCCACCTAAATTTTCACGTACATGCGCCGCCGTGGTTGGACTGATATAGCCGAAAGGATTGGCACTCGGCGCCGCCAGCGGAAATGGCAGCAACTGCAGCAACTGCTGGGTAAGCGGATGCCCGGGTACACGTACAGCTACTTTATCACTACCAGCAGTAACTATATCCGGTACAAGATCATTTTTAGGCAATAAAAAACTAACAGGCCCGGGCATAAAAGCAGCAGCAAGTGAATATGCTTTTGTGGGGATATTTTTTACATATCTTTCAGCAGCAGTCCAACTGGCTACATGAAGAATGAGCGGATTAAAGCGTGGCCGCCCCTTGGTGGTAAAAATTTTTATCACCGCATTTTCATCCAGGGCATTACCGGCAAGACCATACACTGTTTCGGTAGGGATAGCCACCAGTTCACCTGCTTTCAAATAATTAGCTGCTGCTATGATATCTGTTCCTGTAACTGTCTGCATTTTCAGGCTGCAAATATAATTGCATGGCTGCTAAAGTTGAATATGTTAAAAAAACCATAACCGGCAACGCTGTATCTATCTACGGTGTCAATGGGTTAGTTTTGCATTACGCTATGATGATAAGAGGAATACTAATTGCTTTTTTTACCGTGCTATACGGTGTAACCGGTGCTCAAACACCCTGTACCACACTTGGCCAAAATCCCTCCACGGCTTTCCCGGTTTGCGGTACAGACACATTTTTTCAAAGTACAGTACCGGGCTGTGGTAACCGGCGCATACCCACCAATGGCTGTAACGATGTGCTAACAGATATCAATCCTTTCTGGTACCGCTTTACCTGTTTTGAAACCGGCACATTAGGCTTTACCATTACGCCCAATGATTTAAATGATGATTACGACTGGCAGTTGTTCGACATCACCGGCCGCAACCCGGAAGATTTGTATACCGACCCCTCCATGTTTGTAGCCGGCAACTGGTCGGGCGAAACGGGTAAAACGGGAGCATCCGCAGCAGGCAACACCCTGCTGGTATGCGGTTCATTTCCCGGGGGGCCTTACCGGCCACTGTTTAGCGCCATGCCGCAAATTATTAAAGGGCATGAATATCTTTTGCTTGTAAGCCATTTTACCGTAACCTCTCAAAGCGGATACTCTTTATCGTTTGGTGGTGCCAATGGCGGTACTGCTGTAATTACCGACCCTACCGAGCCACATCTTGCCGGTGCAAGGGCTATATGCGATGGCGAAAAAATAAGCATAAAGCTGAATAAGAAAATGAAGTGCAGCAGCTTAAAAACCAATGGCAGCGATTTTGTGGTAACCCCGGCCATAGCACCCATTATCAGTGCAGTGGGTGTAAACTGTAATAACAGTTTTGATTTAGACTCAATTGTACTTACGCTGGCAGGCCCCATACCTCCGGGCAACTACACCGTAAGTGTAAGAAACGATGCCAATGGCCGCAACCTGCTGGATAATTGCGACAGAAGCCTGCCCGACGGCGACTCCTATGCCATAACAGTATACCCCCTGATACCTACATTAATGGATAGCATCACCAAACCGGCCTGTGCCCCAACAACACTTGATTTGGTATTTAAACAACCCATCCGCTGCAATACTATTGCTGCTGATGGCAGCGATTTTGTCGTAACGCTTGGCTCAGCAATTATACCGGTAACAACGGCAACGGGTACCTGCAATAATGAGGGACTTACGAGCAGCATCAGGGTACAATTAGCTGCACCGCTGCAATTAGGCGGCAACTATCGCATTACGCTAAACCGGGGCAGCGATGGCAACACCCTTATCAACGAATGTGGCATGGAAACACCGGCTGGCAGTTTTCTTATTTTCCCGGTAGCAGATACGGTTTCGGCAGCATTTAACTACAATGTACAACTGGGCTGCACCAGCAATACTGTTTTTTTTAGTCATGATGGTAATAACGGCACCAGCCAGTGGCAATGGACTTTTGGCAATACCGGCAGTTCAAAAAAAGACACTGCTATTACCTATCCTATCTCTGTATCACAGCAGGTAAGCCTTACAGTGAGTAATGGTGTTTGCAGCGCCACTGCCACAGCTACGGTAATGATGGACAATGCTTTTAAAGCGGCGTTTGAAGGCAGCAGCTTTGCCTGCCCCGGCGACCCGGTAAGCTTTAGGGATAAAAGCACCGGCAAATTTATCCGCCAGTGGCACTGGGATATGAGTGAGGGCAAAACAAGCAATTTACAACATCCGCCACAACAATTTTATCTTCCGGGCACCCAGTTGCGTAAACTCCCCATTCGACTAATCGTTACCGATAGTATCGGCTGCAGGGATACCGCATACAGTACAATTGAAGTGGTAAACAACTGCTATATCGCCGTACCTAAAGCTTTTACTCCAAACGGCGACGGGCTTAACGATTTTTTATATCCTACCAATGCCTATAAGGCCAAAGACCTCAAATTCAGGATATATAACCGTGGCGGGCAACTCATTTTTGAAACCAGCAACTGGCTGCAAAAATGGAACGGCACTTTTAAAGGCAATCCCCAAGACCCCGGCACGTATGTATGGACACTCACGTACACCCATACCGATACCGGCGAAAGGATAAACCAGAAAGGCACTACAATATTATTACGGTAAACTGCCACAGTTTTATTTAAGTTTGATACCATAAAACAGTGTTTATGGAAAAGCCTGCCATGCATTATTCCAGCTACCTGCAACTGGATACCCTGCTGAATACACAGCATCCCGAAAGCTTTAAACCAGGCCAGCAGCCGGCACATGATGAGATGCTGTTCATCATCATACACCAGGCATACGAATTATGGTTTAAACAAATCATTTTTGAAATAGACAGCGCTAGCAGCATTTTATCAAAACCTGTATTAAATGATAACGCTGCCGATTTAAAACAGGTGGTACACCAACTACAACGGGTAACTGTAATACTCCGCCTGCTGGCGCAGCAAATGGATGTGATGGAAACGATGGAGCCGATGGATTTTTTAGATTTCAGGAACAAACTACGGCCGGCATCAGGCTTTCAAAGCCTGCAGTTTAAACTAATGGAAGCTAAGCTGGGCCTGCCTTTGGAACAACGCTTTGGAAGTCATTACTATACTTCCCAATTAACAACAGAGGAAATTCAATTGCTACATAACACTGAAAAAGCCCCCACCCTGCTGCAACTGGTAAACCGCTGGCTGGAACGGATGCCCTTTTTAGATGAAGCAAAATACTGGCAGCATTGGGAGGAACCAAAACAGGAGGCCGGTACCGCAGGTAGCTTTTGGGAAGTTTACAAACAGGCATACCGCTCCAATCTTTTGCCTGAAGAAAAACAGAATGAAAAATTTTTTGAACTGGTTTTTGATGCGACAGGCCATGACAATAACAGGCAGTTAAGTGCTAAAGCCTGCCGCTCGGCACTTTTTATTATGCTGTACCGGGGCTACCCTGCACTTGAACTGCCCTGGCAATTGCTGGATACTTTATTGCAGATAGATAATGGCCTCGGTTACTGGCGCTATCGCCACATCAATATGGTACAACGCACCATTGGCACCCGTATTGGTACAGGTGGCAGTACCGGCACCACCTACCTCAAAGGGGCAATGGACAGCCACAGCATTTTTAAAGAAATTGCACAACTAGGCAGTTTTTTAACCGACCGGAATACCCTGCCGCCATTGCCGCAGGCATTGGTTGAAAAACTAGGGTACCATTTTTAAAACTACCTGTAAGGCATAAATGATTTTTTAAAAACAAACCGGGCATGAATTTTCCAGATATGGTTTTTTTGTACATTAGCACTTCTTCTATAACCATTTACCTTATTCCTGCCATACATGAGTGAACTTACACGTATTGTAAAACTCTTTGCCGACCTGCAGCACGGCGATTGCTGGATAGGAACCAATTTTAAAGAAGCCTTACATGCTGTTACCGCTGAACAGGCTGCGGCAGCTACAATCAATATCGCCAATACCATTTGGCAATTGGTGGCTCATGTTACTTATTGGCGTACCGTAGTGAACATCCGCCTTAACGGTACTACAGATTTACCCCCCTTCCAGGATTTCAGGTTGCCCGAAGTACAGGATGATATAACGTGGAAACAGGCCATCCACGACCTTGAAACCAGCTACCATGTACTCCGTAATACCTTATTGCATTTTAAAGAAGAAAACCTGGACAAACCCTCCCCCCGCCCGGAGCAAACCTATTACCATCTCATTATGGGCTGCCTGCAGCATGATGCTTATCATTTAGGGCAGATTGTGCTGCTTAAAAAACAAGCGATTACATAACTGGTATGCCAGCGCTTAAAAGTTTATCTACCTTTAAGCATCAAAAAAACAGTTATGAAAAGTTATGATACTATTTCGGCAGCCATAGCCGGGTTAAAAGCAAAGGGCTACAGCCTTGATTTTAATATTTCGTTTGACACTATTAAGTGTGATGAACACAATATATGCCTGAACCCGTCGGAATTTGAAATAACAGAGGTACATCGTTTTGAAGGCGAAACCAATCCGTCGGATGAGGAAGTGCTGTATGCCATTCAATCAAAAGACGGCAAGCAAAGGGGTACTTTTGTAAGTGCATTTGGCATTTACGCCGATGCTGTCAGCAATGATATGCTGCAAAAATTATCGATACAGCATTAAAGCAGTTTGAATACCATGCCAGGGAAAATTCACCGCAGAAAATTTATACAGCTATCTGCCTTAGCCACACCTGTTTTATCGTACAGTCCAAAAGCCAATGCCATCAGATTTACCAATAAGCCTATTATGATTTCTACCTGGGATGAAGGTAAAAATGTGAATGCCGCAGGCTGGAAAATATTACAACAGCAAGGCCGTGCCCTCGATGCTATTGAAGCAGGTGCCATTTACATTGAGGAAGTAGAATCCTGCTGTGTGGGGCTTGGTGCCTACCCTGACAGGGATGGAACGGTTACCCTTGATGCCTGCATCATGGATGAAAATGCGAACTGTGGTGCAGTAGCCGGGCTGGAACAAATAAAACATCCCTTATCTGTTGCCCGGAAAGTGATGGAAACCACACCACATGTGCTTTTAGTAGGCAACGGGGCTCAGCAGTTTGCCCTCGAAAATGGTTTTGCATTGCAGCCAAAGCAGCTATCCGGTTCTGCCCAAAAAGCCTATACTGAGTGGTTGAAAAAAAGTGAATATAAACCAGCCATTAATATCGAAAACAAAAAGGCTGATAACGGTAATGCAGCACCGCCTTTTTTTAAAGATGGTAAGCCCAATCATGATACAATGGGCATGATTGCGCTGGATATACATGGCAATCTTTCAGGTGGGGTAACCACAAGCGGTATGGCATTTAAAATACATGGCCGTGTGGGCGACTCGGCTATCATTGGTGCAGGATTGTTTGTAGACAATGAAGCAGGTGCTGCCACTTCAAGTGGTGTGGGTGAAGAGGTAATCCGTATCAACGGTACACATACGGTAATTGAACTGATGCGGAACGGACTTACGCCAGAGCAGGCCTGTAAAAAAACTGTTGAAAGAATTATACAGCGTAATCCTGGAAAAGCAAAGACATTGCAAGTAGGTTTTGTAGCGGTAAATAAGCAGGGCATGTTTGGTGCTTATGCGATACAAAAAGGATTTACGTATGCTGTAAAAAGTAATGCAGAAGATAAAATTTATCATGCGCCGTTTTTCTTTTCCTGATTACCATTATGCTTGAAATTATTGGATTTACGCTTGAAGGCTGCAAAACAGCACAGGCGGCAGGTGCCGGCCGTATAGAATTATGCGATAATGCAGCCGATGGCGGTACCACACCTTCGTATGGTTTTATCAAAGCAGCAAGAAAGCTGCTGCACATACCACTCTATGTAATGATACGCCCCCGTGGCGGCGATTTTTTGTACAGCGATGAGGAGTTTGACATGATGCAGTCGGATATTCGGCTGTGTAAAGAATTGGGCAGCGATGGTGTGGTATTAGGTTTATTGCAGGCCAATGGAGCTATTGATAAAGAAAGAACAAGCCGGCTTGTAGAGCTGGCTTATCCCCTTGGTGTAACTTTTCACCGGGCATTCGACAGGTGCAACGATCCTTTAAAAGCCCTGGAAGACATAACCCTTTGCGGCTGTGAAAGAATATTAACAAGTGGCCAGCAGGCTACTGCAGCACAAGGTGCAACACTTATAAGAATGCTTGTAGAAAAGGCAGCACATAACATCATCATCATGCCGGGCAGCGGCATTAACAGCAGCAATATAGCCCAACTGGCACAGGCTACCGGTGCAGTTGAATTTCATAGCTCGGCACGTACGATGGTAAAAACCACCATGCAATATATTTCACCCGGATTTGAAGCAACAGGAAACATAACGAGTACGGATGAACGTGAAATTGTGAATATGCTTGCGGCGCTTAAAACTGCGGGGCAGTAACGGATTTACAAGCGGCTTTATAATCAACAACCCATAAAATTTACTTACGGTTTGATAAACATTTTATCTTCACTGCCATGCCTTCTTCAACACCACACCCAGGCCATCTTTAACCGGGTAAATAATTTTGCCATAATCAAATGCCGGGCCGTCGGCAATATCTTCGGCAAGGAGCAGCGGGCCATCCATATCTACTTTATCGGCTAAGGGTGCCAGTTGTGCCAGCGCTGCCGTACCTATTGTACTCTCATTCATACAGCCAAGCATTACCTGCATACCCAATTGTCGTGCTTTGGTAATCATGCGTCGTGCAGGTGTAATACCACTACACTTGGTTAGCTTGATATTAATGCCATGAAAATGACCGTAACAACGCTCCACATCTGCTTCCTGCACACAACTTTCATCGGCGAATAAGGGCAGTTCGCTTTTTTGATACAGCAGCTTCATACCAGCCCAATCATCTTTTGCCAATGGCTGTTCTATCATCTCCACCCCCAAAGCTTTTAAGGCTGGAATTTTTTCAAGGGCCTGTTCCAGTGTCCACCCGGCATTGGCATCTACCCGTAGTATGGCACGGGTGTGTTTTCTTAAAGCGGCTATCATTTCCACATCACCCTCCACCCCTACTTTTACTTTATACACGGGCCAGGGTTTTTCCTGCATTTTTGCCAGCATCTTTTCAATACTGTCTATCCCAATGGTGTAATCGGTTAGCGGTGCTTTGCTGGTATCCAACTGCCACAGCACATGCAGGGGTTTTCGCTGTAGTTTAGCATATAAATCCCATGCAGCCATATCTAATGCACATACCAAAAAGGGATTATTGGGGAATAAATGATGCAGGTAATGCCAGTAACGCTCCGGATCGGAAAAGGCGAATTTTTCAATAAATTTTTTCTTTAGGTCAAAATCGGCCACCATTTGCTCCACCGAAATATTGTAATAACTAATGGCAGGTGCTTCGCCAAAGCCGGTTGCACCAAAATATTGTAGTGCTGCTACAAATGTGGGCTGATGCGTTTTGGTACCTTTTGAAATGGTAAAAGGATGCCTGAAAGGTAAGTTGAATGTATTATAGGTAGCTTTAAGCATTTAATCCCATGCCTTTATACTGTAATTGAATAGTGTACAACGCAATTTTAGCGGCCACTTGCGGTTACGTAGTTTCTAAATTCTGAATTGAAGGGAGTTTCGGAAATTAATGCTTCAAGATTGAGGTGCATCCTGTAGCGCCAGTAATGCCTGGGGTTTGCAGGAATATTAATGCGTTCATCATTGGGATTATTTCGCCTGAGTTCGTTATTCATACCCAGTATATCCTGCACCTGGAATATACACCACATGGCAGGTGAATACAGGTGCTGGATAAGAATGTCCCTGTTTATCCATGCCTCACAGAAGTAAGGAGCGGTACCGTATTTGCCCAATATATAGTTGTAAAAACGTTGCGTTTTAGCGATATCTTCTTCCCACCAGCCTCTTATAGTGCTCATATCGTGTGTGGCAGGTGTAACCACCGAGAGGTATGGTGCATCGGCAGGATGAAAAAATTCTTTATTGATATCCTTTGGCATTCGTTGAATTTCCAGGCTGAGCATACCGAGTTGTTCCATAACATGGGGCACACAGGCGGGCATCATCCCAAGATCTTCGCCACATACCAGCATATTGGTGGTACGTTTTAGTTCGGGGAGCTTGTGCATGGCTTCACGCATCCAGTAATCATCCTGGCGGCGGTAGAAATAATCAATGTATAATTCTTTTAGTTTCTGTTTGGAGTAGTCGTCTAAATCCCTGAAGGATATGGTACTATCCATATTAATTCTAAAATGAAAGCGCTGCATTTGCGAACCTTCTTCCTCAAAAAGTATCACATTGCTGATGATATCAAAAAGCCCCTGTTTTATAAACCGGTTGAAATCTGTATCGGGCTGCTTACTAAAGTACTGCTCCACCTTTCGTTGAGTATCGTAGGGTTGTTTCAGTTTAAAGCTTCCATCATGCCATTCCAAAAAATTATCTTTTACAAAACCGGCATGAAGGCCAAAACGCTCCTGCACCAGGTACTCGGGTATATAAGGCTCGCAAAAACGATGATATTCAAACGAAATGTTTTGTTGGTGAAACTCCCTGATGCTAACGGGTATGGCTGGTACAAAACGCCCCATAATACCTTCAACGGCATGTGTTGGTATGCTCCAAATTCTAAAAAAGCCAAGGATATGGTCTATACGGAAAGCATCGAAATAATCACTCATTTGCTCAAAACGCCTGCGCCACCAGGCGTAACCATCCTGCTCCATTTTTTTCCAGTTGTAGGTAGGAAAGCCCCAGTTTTGCCCCTTAATAGCAAAGTCATCTGGTGGCGCACCTGCCTGTGCATCCATATTGTATAATGCCGGTGCCACCCATGCATCGCAGCCATAGCGGTAAATACCAATAGGTAAATCGCCTTTAACGATGATACCATTTTTATGGGCATAAGCTGTGGCTTCTTTTAACTGCAGGTGTAAATGGTATTGAATAAAGTAGTGTAGCGCTATTTCATCGTAATGCGATTGTGTGGAATCTGCTAATTGCAGGATGGTTTCTTCATTGTACACAGCATGCTCAGGCCATTGTGTATAATCAGCCGTGTGGTATTTATCCCTAAGATAGCAAAACACGGCGTATGGTACCAGCCAGTGCCTGTTCAAATCAAAAAATTCAAAATACTTTGTATCATCCCTGAAAGTTGCCTTTTGGAGGTGATAGATTTTACTAACAGTTTCAAACTTTAAGTTGTTTACGGCCTCATAATCTACTTCTGGTAATTGGTTCAGCCTTAGCCTTTCGGTTTCAAGTGATTTTATAATTGAAGCATGTTCTTTGCCGGCAACCTTGGCAAGGTTGAGATACATGGGATGCAGTGCAAAAGCCGAGATGGCCGCATAGGGGTAAGAGTCTGTCCAGGTATGGGTGGCCGTTGTATCGTTGATGGGTAAAAGCTGAATCAGTTTTAAACCACAGGCTTTTGCCCAATCCACCAATAGTTTAATGTCGGAGAATTCGCCGGTACCAAAGCTTTTTTCGCTGCGCAGGCTAAATACGGGCACGGCTAGCCCGGCTGCACGCCAGTTGGGATAAGGCATTTGCACAAACCCGTCGTGAACAATGGTTTGCCGGTGCCTGGCGCCGCTGCCGGCAATCACCCTGTTGCTACCCAATTCAAAATTTTGAAAAGCCTTACTATCGTTGTTGTAAATACCGTATTTGTAGGCAATGGGGAAATTCTCGTCTGTCATATTCAGCCGGGCCACCCACCAGTTGTTTTCTTTTACCAGCAGTATCGGGGCTTTTGTATTCCATTCTCCCATTGCAGTGCCGCTGCCACAGAGGCAAACCACTTCGTTAGCCTGCAGCAATGGTGCTTTTACTTTCAGCTCGTGTGTAAATGATTTGTGTTGTTTTGTTTTACCCCCCTCATTTTTAGGAAACAGTACCTCCTGGAAAGGCTGGGTAAAAAAAGCATTTTCCACCTGCCCGGCATGGTTCCAGGTATCGATGAGGGTAAGATCTTTGGAATGATATTTATCGCAATCGATTATCCTGTCATCGCCCCATTCCACAATTTCATAACCATCTTTTTCACGGAGTATATAGCGGTATTCAATTACACAGGATGATGCGTCCGGCAACTTTACCTGCAACTGCCAGTACTCCTCATTAAAGTATTGCATCGGTACGGCAGCGGCAAGATTATCGTTTCCGAGCTCTGGAAGGTTAGCGGATAAATACAACGACTGGCCAAACCTTGTGGAAAACCGGACATAAAAACTAAGTATCATCGTTTAGGTGTTGTAAGGAACAGCAATATAAAAACTTTTTTAACTAAAATGTAAAATTTACACTTTATAAGCAGCCGGTAACGTTTGCAGAATCTTTTGGTACAGCAGTATCAGGTACAAGCCCTTATACATGGATTGGAAAATTGATTTGCAACTATAAGAGCTGAACCCTGGGTAAAGTTTTTTTTAAAATGAATTATCCTATTTTTGCCAAAACTAACACCAAATGGAATCTTCAAAAAAATCCACCACTTTATACTGGATATTATTCTTTGCCTCTGTTGCTGCTTTCTTTTTTGTGTATAAAATAGGCGGTGGATACTGCTCCATGGTGCTTCCATTCAACTGCACCTACTTTGCCAAAGCAATGGATTTGATGTAATACTTGCCTTATTTAAGGCTGTTGGCAATTACGGTAAATTCGGCCGCTATTAATGAAGCGCCGCCTACCAATCCGCCATCTACATCCGGCTGTCCAAATATTTCTTTGGCATTAGCGGCTTTTACGCTACCACCGTATAAAATAGAAATTGAGTTCGCCACTTCTGTACCATATTGGGTGGCAAAAACATGGCGTAAATGCGCCTGCATTTCCTGTGCCTGCTCACTGGTAGCCGTTTTGCCGGTACCAATAGCCCAGATAGGTTCGTAGGCAATTACAAACCCAGTAAGTTGCTCAGCGGATAAATGGAACAGGCTTTCCTTTATCTGGGTTTCTACAAAAGCATTTTGTGTACCTGCTTCCCTGATAGATAGTGGCTCACCGCAGCAAAAAATGGGCTTTAGCCCATATTCAAAGCAGATATTTACTTTTTCGGCCAGCATGGCGTTGGTTTCATTAAAGTATTCCCTGCGTTCGCTATGGCCAAGTATTACATAATCCACACCAATATCTTTCAGCATTTCGGCACTTACTTCACCGGTGTACGCTCCCGATTTTTTGGTATAGCAGTTTTGTGCGGCAATAAATATACCTGCTTTACCGGCAATACGCTCTTTTACATTGTACAGGTAAGGAAAGGGAACTCCAAAAACTACTTCCTGGGCAGGCCCGGGCTGTACACCGTTGGCAAAAAGTTCGTCAAGTAGTGCATTTCCCTGTGCCAGTGTAAGGTTCATCTTCCAGTTAGCGGCGGCAATTTGTTTTCTCATTGTGTGCTATTGTTTATATGGTTATAGAGTGATTGTAAAATATTGGTTTCGGCCGTAGTTATTGTTTTTCCTTTTAATTTTTTCCAGTTGGCAATATCCTGCAATGCCTTATCAAAATGATAGGATTGACTGCCCCAGGTAAAATCGGGTACATATTTAGATGGGTAAGCAGCACCAAAAATATTACAACTTACACCAACCACAGTACCTGTATTAAATGCAGTATTAATGGCGCTGCGGCTATAGTCGCCCATGAGTAAGCCGCACTTGGTACCGGCAAGCACATAATTTTTGGCAGCCTTGCTCCACACTTTTACCTGCCCTGCTGTATTTTTGAGGTTAGAGTTGGTAGTACCTGCGCCGAGGTTACACCATTCGCCAAGCACACTATCGCCCAGGTAGCCATCGTGTGCTTTATTACTGTATCCAAAAAGTACCGAATTTTTAATTTCTCCCCCACCCACACAAAATGGCCCCAGGGTGGTGGCACCATACACTTTTGTGCCCATTTTTAATACGGCGCCTTCGCATAAAGCCAGCGGCCCCCTGATAATACAGCCTTCCATAATTTCAGCATTTTTACCAATATACACCGGCCCTGTTGAGGCATTAATGATGCTGCAGGAAATAATTGCCCCCTCCTCGATAAACACATTGTCGGGTGCTACCACTGTATTGCCTGCAGGTATGGGCTGCGATGACTTGCCTGCCGTAAGTAATTCATAATCCTTACGGATAGCCCAGTCGTTGTACTGAAAAATATGCCAGGGGTTTTCAAGTATCCTTACATCTTGTGAGGGATGCTGCGCAGGAACGTTAGCATCGGTAACATCCCCCATCGATTCAATGTACTGCAGTGTGGGTACAATATTGGCCTGGATAACAGTATTGGAAGCATCGATGCCTTTTTTTTGAGCCAGGTGTTCCCATTTTTCCCGGATGGTTAAGATGCCGATGCGAATATCGGCGGCATTTCGGGTAGCCGTAAAAGGATATAGGCTGTCTTTTATGGGGGAATCATCAAACTGCAGGTTCATTGCGCCGAAATTACAAACTAAATGAAAGCAAAGGCCGAAACATAAGGGCAAAAAAAATCCCCACGGAGAACCGTAGGGGACTTAAAGTATAGCCATGAAAAACACTCTTTCGCTGAATGTTATCAGCTAGTCTTTTTTTCGTAACGTTTTTTAAATTTATCGATACGGCCCGCAGTATCAACCAATACGTTTTTACCGGTATAAAACGGGTGCGATGTGTTCGAAATCTCAAGCTTTATAACAGGATATTCGTTGCCATCTTCCCACTTTACCATTTCTTTTGATTCGGCAGTGGAGCGGCTTAAAAACGAATAACCGTTACTCATGTCTTTAAAAACTACAAAACGATAGTTTTTGGGATGCAAATCTTTTTTCATAAATGTTAAAAGGTTTGTGCATGGATTTTGCCATGCTGATTTTTTAAGACGGCAAAAGTAGGCAAATTATGCTTAGCGGCAAAACCCATATTATCCCATCAAAGAACTTCCTTGTATATATCACAAGTTAAATAAAAAAAAGTTCAAAAACATCGTACTTATTTTCATTTTTTCAACAACCGGGCCAAATTTATGTTGAAACATTAATTTTTCATATTTACCACCTGCAATGCAATGCCCAGGCCCCAGCTTTTAGATGCCTGGATGACAGCCTGTAAATCATCTATCTTTTTGCCTGTAATCCTGATTATATCGTCCATTATCGCTGCCTGCACCTTTAATCCACTGTCTTTTATCAGTTTTACAATCTTTTTGGCATCTTCCTGCTTTATACCATTTCTTACTAATATCTCCTTTTTCACCACTTTACCACTTTGGAAGGGCTCCTTGCCCAGGTCGTAAATTTCAGCGGCCAGCCCCTGCTTCATGCTGCGACTAATCATTACATCCACAATTTGATCCAGTTTCATTTCGCTTTCAGCCTCCAGGTTTACTTTAAAATCTTTTTTATTTAGTTCTATCTGTACCGGGCTGTCTTTAAAATCAAAACGGTTGGTAATTTCTTTTTTAACAGTATTGATGGCATTATCCAGTGTTTGCAGGTCTACTTTACTACTGAAGTCGAATGAAGGCATGGCAAAAATTTTAACGGGTAAAAGTGTAATAGCCATACAAATATAAAAAACAGGCTTTAATATACCGATGTAGTTTTTGCGTTTAAAAACACAAAAAGCTTTACCGGGCATTGGCTATTTCTGCCAGGTAGTGCCAAAATTTACCCCCGGTATTCGACTCACTCCTCATTTTTGCCAGTTCATTCTTTTGCGCTTTACCCATGCCCCATTTTAGCTGAATCTTGCAGTACCATTAATTACAATCAAAACAACAACCATGAAAAAAACAGTTTTCCTCAGCCTGCTGCTAGCAAGCCTTACAGCATCAGTACAATTGAACGCACAGGCACCCGATGGATTTGTAAACGGTACAGTTACTTTATCCGGCGGCTCAGTAATGAACGGCTATGTAAAAGATAATATGAAAAAAGGCGCTGCCATAACTTTTGCAGATAACAGTGGCAATAAACAATTATTTGATGGCAGCGAAATTGCAGGCGTTGAGCTCAATGGTGTACAATTTATTTGCATCAAAGGCGATTTTTTTAAAGTGATTACCAGCGGTAAACTGTACTTTTTACAAAAAGCCAGCAATGCTTCCGGCAAGCCTGTCTTCAACGGCTCCGAAGCCATTTTTGCTTCCGGCACATCAGGTAAAATTGGCGACTATTTTGTGTACAGCAACGAGCAATTAACCCACCTCACCAAAAAAACAGCCGAAACTTTTATCAACGAAAAACTAGTGAACTGCCCACCAGCATTGGAAAAAGCCCAGGCAGGCAATGGCGAAATAGCCGCATTAAGCGAAGCCATAGCTATATACAATTCTAATAACCCGTAAACTTTTAGTTATGAAAAAACTAATTGCATCAATTGCCTGCAGTATGGTAATACTATCGGCAATGGCTCAAAACAGTAGCTTTACACAAAGCATTAAAGGTGTGGTAATCGACGACCAGTCGGGTAATATACTAAGTGGTGTTACTATTGGTATAGACGGGAGTAAAACAAGCATAACCATAAGCGATAGCAGGGGTATTTTTTTACTCAAAAACATACCGGTAGGCCGGCAGAACTTAAAAGCCAGCATTATTGGATACGAAGATGCGTTTATTGCTAATATTGAAGTAACCTCCTCAAAAGAAGTGGTACTTGAAATAAGGCTTAAAGAAAAAGTGCAGAAGATGGATGAAGTGGTACTGAAAACCGGCAAGGCCAAAAACAAAGCCATCAACGATATTGCAGTGGTTAGTGCCCGCCAGTTGAGTGTGGATGAAGCTTTTCGCTATGCCGGTACCCGTAACGACCCCAGTCGCATGGCACAAAATTTTGCCGGTGTAAGCGGCACCAACGATGGCCGCAACGATATTATCATCCGCGGCAACTCCCCCACCGGTGTGCTCTGGCGTATGGATGGCATTGATATCCCCAACCCCAATCACTTTAGTACACTCGGTTCTACCGGCGGACCAGTAAGTATTTTAAATATTAATACACTTAAAAATTCTGATTTTTTAACCAGTGCCTTTCCCTCGCAATATGGCAATGCTATAGCCGGTGTATTTGACTTACGCTTACGCAATGGCAATGCCGACCGCAATGAATTTACCGGGCAAATGGGCTTTAATGGTTTTGAATTTGGCGCCGAAGGCCCGATTAGTAAAGGCAATAAATCATCGTACCTGATTGATTACCGCTATTCTATGGTAGCTGCTTTGCAAAATATTGGTATCAAGTTTGGCACCGGCTCCGCCACGCCTTATTACCAGGATGCCACATTTAAAATAAACCTCCCCACTGCAAAAGCCGGTACCTTCAGCATTTTTGGTCTTGGCGGCGAAAGTCATATTCACTTTTTACCCGACAGCCAGGGCGATGATAACCTGTACTCCTCCAACGATGGTACGTTAAGAGACAGGAAATTTAAATCGCTTACCGGTGTTATCGGCTTATCGCACCAGTATTTTTATAATAACAACACTTCCTCAAAAACCACTTTTGCAGTATCTGGTTTTTCTTCCAAATACACCGAAGACATTGTAGAAGAAAACAAAGAAGATAAAAGGGCTTTTTACCGCAAAAACGGCCAGGTAAAATATTCGCTGAGCCACACATTCAATAAAAAGTTTAATGCTAAAAATCAGTTTACCGCAGGCGCTATTGCCGACCTTAACCAACTGAACCTGGTGCAGGATTATATCAAAAACGGCGACTCTGTATTGAGCAACCTGCTTAATACCAATGAATCGGCCCTGCTGTTGCGTGGCTTTGCCAACCTGGGCCACCGCTTTACCGACAGGCTATCGGCTAACATCGGCGTATATACGCAGCATTTTGCGGTTAACAACAGCTTTAGTATTGAGCCCCGCTGGAATATTAAATACCAGTTAAGGCCCAATCAGTCGCTTTCATTTGGTGCAGGGCTGCACACACAGGCCCAACCACTTGAAGTTTATTTTTACCAGTCCCGTGCAGATAATGGTGCCGTATTACTCACCAATAAAGCACTTGATTTTGTAAAAAGCCTGCACAGCGCCCTGGGGTACGATGTAAACCTCAGCCGCAACTTCAGATTGAAAACGGAACTGTATGGCCAGTATATTTATAATGCGGCGGTTGAAAAAACAGCCTCCTCCTTTAGTATGCTCAATGCCGGCAGCGATTTTGGTTTTCCTGACAAAACCAACCTGGTTAATAAGGGCAAAGGCTATAACTATGGTATAGAGTTAACCGCCGAACGCTTTTTGCACAAAGGCATGTACTACCTGTTAACCGTTTCGCTGTTTGAATCAAAATACAAAGGGAGCGATAATGTGTGGCGCAGCACCGCATTTAACAGCAACTACGTAGTAAATGCACTGGGTGGCAAAGAGTTTAAATTAAACAGCAAAACAACCTTTGGGATAGACACCAAAATTACTATCACCGGCGGCCAGCGTTATACGCCTTTTAATACAGAGGCATCAAAAGCTGCAGGTTACATTATTTACAGGGAGGATGAAGCATACAGCCTGCAAAATGATACTTATATACGCTGGGATTTAAAGTTTTCGTACATACGCAACCTGCGTAAGGTTACCCAAAAATGGTATATCGACCTGCAAAACCTTACCAACAGGGAAAATATTTACATCCGCACTTTTAACCCAAAAACAGGTGTACAAAGCCGGATTAACCAAATGGGACTTTTCCCTAATATTAATTATCAAATCACCTTTTGATTACTGTAATTTTATGTAATGAAAAAACACAATTGCAGGATAGGCTTTAATGATGGTATGCTGATGGCAATCGGCATACCATTAATGGCATTCATCATCCCGATAGTGTTTTTTGGCTGTCGCTTTAACCGGCCGCCAATACTGAGTTGGGAAAAATATTTTACCACCCTGTTGATAACGGCTGTGATTTGGATTGGTAACCGGTACATTATGATTTACAGCAGGAAAAAATACCCGCTGTTCGATGAGGTACGCAAACGCATTTTTTTTCAATCGGCGCTGATGCTGGTGTACACGGTAGTTGCTAATGTGGCTTTGGGATTGGTTTTTGAAAAAACCTTTATGAAAGATGCAGCCGGTATCACACAAATCGACCGGTTAATCAACTCCAATGCCGCCTGTCTTTTTTGTACCATTATGGTTATTGCTGTGTATGAAAGCATTTATTTTATGCACCAGTTGCGGCACTCTGTAGAGGAAACAGAAAAGCTTAAAAGAGAAAACCTGAATGCCCAGTTGGATGCGCTGCGAACACAGGTAAATCCGCATTTTTTATTCAACAACCTAAACACACTTGTATCGCTGATACCTGAAAACCCCGGGCTGGCCACTGATTTTGTACAGCAACTTTCTAAATTATACCGGTATATACTTGAAGTAAAAGATGAGCAGAGCATTTTACTTAAAGATGAATTAGGCGTATTACAAGCTTATGCATTTTTACTGCAAACAAGGTTTGGCAGCAACCTGAAAGTGCATATTGATGTACCCGCAGAAAAGATGGATAAACGCATTGTACCGCTATCCCTGCAACTGCTAATGGAAAATGCCATCAAACACAATATCATCTCTGCTGAAAAGCCGCTGCACATTCATATCTTTTCCAACAACGGCAGCCTCGTGGTGGATAATAACCTTCAGGTAAAACATTATGTGCCCGAATCCACAGGTATTGGGCTGGATAATATCCGCAACCGCTACAAACTGCTGGGTGAAAAAACCGTAAGCGTAGCCGACACCGGTACCAACTTTACCGTAACTATTCCATTAATAGATAACTGATGAAAGTTTTTATTATTGAAGACGAACTACCTGCATCCAACCGGCTTGCCAAATTACTGCAACAGCATAGCAACAGTATTGTTGTAGTACAAAAAGCCGATAGCATCGAAGCTGCCGTTCGTTACTTCAATACAATGCCCGACATCGACCTCGTGTTTATGGATATTCAATTGGCCGACGGCTTAAGCTTTGCCATATTTGAGCAGGCAGCGGTAAAAGCACCGGTAATATTCACCACCGCCTTTGACCAGTACACTTTAAAAGCTTTTAAGGTAAACAGCATCGATTACCTGCTAAAACCTATTGATGAAAAAGAACTTGAAACAGCACTTGAAAAATACTACAACCTGTATCAAAAACCAGCCCATAACTTCCCGGACAAAATCCTGAAAATGATGCAGGAGATGAACCTTGTGAAATATAAGGAACGCCTGTTGATTAAAAGAGGGCAGCAACTCAGCTATCTTAAAACTACAGATACGGCTTACTGTTATGCTGATGGAAAATTATGTTATGCCGTTGATTTTACCGGCAGCAAATACCTGCTCGAAAACAATATGACCCAATTGGAAGAACAGTTGGAGCCTGTAAAATTTTACCGCATCAACCGGCAACTGCTCGTAAATATTGAAGCTGTAAAAAAAGTACACACCTGGCTGGGTGGCAGGCTTAAAGTTGATATTGTGCCATCGGCCAATGTAGAAACGGTGGTGAGCAGGGAAAGGGTAAATGGCTTTAAAGAGTGGCTGGGCAGATAAATAATCAATCAAAATATTGCGGCTGCATTTGATGGCAATTATAAGTTGCATACCATTTTACAAGGCACACCAATGCTACTAAAATTTTTGGCATTTAAGTAACAAAGGTTTTATATTTGTGAAAACTGTACGTAGTTTATGGAGATTAAGACAGATTTATTTCTTGGCGACAGCAAACAAACACTGAAAAAGCTTCCAGATAACTCAGTTGACCTGATAGTTACATCTCCCCCCTATGCCGACCAACGCAAAGGAACATACGGTGGTATTCATCACGATAAATATGTTGAATGGTTTCTGCCTATAACAAAGGAACTGCTCCGGGTATTAAAACCCACAGGTACTTTTATCCTTAACATTAAAGAAAAAGTCGTTGAAGGCGAACGAAGTACCTACGTAATGGAATTAATACTTGAAATGCGTAAGCAGGGATGGCTTTGGACAGAGGAATTTATTTGGCACAAGAAAAACTGTTATCCAGGAAAATGGCCTAACCGTTTCCGGGATGCATGGGAAAGACTTCTCCAGTTTAACAAAAACAAGAAATTTTGCATGTATCAGGAAGAAGTGATGGTGCCGATGGGCGACTGGGCAAAATCAAGACTTAAAAACCTTAGCGACACGGACAAAATAAGAGACAATTCAAAAGTAGGCAGCGGGTTCGGCAAAAATATTTCAAACTGGCTCACACGAGACAAAGCATATCCATCGAACGTATTACATTTAGCAACTGAGTGCAGCAATAAAAATCATAGCGCCGCATTTCCGGAAGAACTGCCCGAATGGTTCATGAAATTATTTACAAAAGAAAAAGATATTGTGCTAGACCCATTCATGGGATCGGGTACAACAATTTTTGTAGCAAACAGAATGAAACGCCATTCAATAGGTATCGATATTAAGCCCGAATATTATGAAATGGTGAAACAACAGGTTGAACCAACGAAACTATATTTATTAGAGCCGGAAGTAAAATATGATACAAATAAATCTAAACGACGTTACGCAGTACGTTGAAGAAAACATTGGGGTATTTCATCAAAAAAGAATTTCGGGATTAAATGATTTGAGGTTAAAGAAAGTTCTTAGCAAGAAGAATCCATACCTCTTCAAAGCAAAATATATTTTAACGGCTCAGGATATAATCAAGAGTTTAACCGATGCCTTCATATCATCACAAGAAGAAACCATATTTGGCGACTGGCTAGAAGGGCTTGCCATTTTTATTAATCAGAAGGTTTATTCTGGTAGAAAATCAGGCATACCCGGCATTGATGTAGAATTTGACAATGATGGTATACGATATATCGTAACAATAAAATCAGGGCCTAACTGGGGCAACAGCGCTCAGGTTGCCAAAATGCGGTCAGATTTTAAAACTGCACAAAAAACGCTGCGTACAAGCAATTCAAAACTTAATATCACTGCTGTGAACGGCTGCTGCTATGGGAGAGATAACAATCCCGACAAAGGTGATTATTTTAAATATTGTGGTCAACGTTTTTGGGAATTCATTTCGGGCGACACGGAACTTTTTACAAAAATTATTGAACCGCTGGGACACAAAGCCAAAGAAAGAAATGATGATTTTACGCAGACATATGCACAAATGATAAACAAGTTCACAAAAGAATTTGCCGATACATTCTGCCTCAACAATGGCTCAATAAACTGGGATAAACTTGTTCGTTTTAATTCGGCAAAAGAATCTCCAAAAAAATAAAACGGTATTTACCAGCACTGCACCAAACAACTAAAACCGCACCACTACCCCTCCTAAAACATTAAGACCATACACCTGGTAATTATTCCAGCGCTGGTATTTGTTGTTAAAAATATTATTAAAATCAAGCCAGGCACTAATTGAAGGTGTAATACTATATTCTGCGCCGGCACTCAGGTCGGCTGCGCCGCTTAAGGTTTTATTGATGCCGTCTTTTAGCAGGTAAGGGCCGCCGCTAAATGCCATGAAATCACTTTTAATAAGCAACCGTTTAAATGCCCACCAGCGCATAGAAGCGTTAAGCTCCAGTGGAATAGTACCCCATGCTTTAGCGTTATCCCTCATGCCGGTATACCCATTAAATGTAATACCGCCTGTAATGGTAAATTTTTCCTGACTGATAAAACTTAAATCTGCATGTAACCGAAGATTGCTGAGTTTTCCTTCGTTACTGATATAAAAGGTTTTACCATCAGTAGTATCATTAATAAAAAACGGGAAATTACTATAGCTGATAAGTCCCGCCTTTGCACTGAAGTTAAAGTGCTTGTTAAATGTGGCTTTAATACCGCCATACAGTTCTGTTTCCCTCGTATTTTGCTGTACCGATACGGCCTGCAACCAGGGATTTAAAGCGGTAAGGTTGCGCATGGTATTTTTAATAAAGCGGCCCGTTAAGCCCGCCTGTATCAAAAAAGGCAAGTCATTAAATTTAGCCTCACCATAAATATTTGGCAGTACACTCAGCTTACTGTTATCCCATGTGGGCGAAATGCCAACATGGATATTAAATAAATCCCTGGCGTATACAACCTGTGGTGCCACCTGGAAAATATTGTTGGCAAACGACACATTATCCGATACAAATTTTGTGGAATAGGCTGTTAAATCTGCTTTTACTGCCACCCGTAACGATAACTCCTCGTTCAAGGGTACTTCTGCCGGGGCATCCAGCAGCATCGTTTCTTCAAGCACCCTGTCTTTTATATTAAACAGGCTGAACGTGATAGCAGGGTTATAATGAATGCCCAGGGCTGTTTCTTCTTTATTGCGAACACCCAGCTTTACATTCACATCATTAAATCGCTGCAGCACATCTGTTTTTGTATAATTAAATGTATTGTGATCGTACCCGTAAAAATAAAAATCCTGCTGCCTTACTTCAGCATTGCCGTATACTTCAACCTTATCGGTAAAGTAACTGCCGGCTGCTTTTACACTACCCCTTGAATAATCCTGGTGCAGGATGCTGCCCTTTGATGAAATATAATCGCCATAAATATTGAGAAGTGCTTTTTCGCCATCACCAAAGCTAAAGCCCGCCTTTACATAAGGTGTGGAATAATTACCAAAGCCGGCTTTTATAAAATTACGGATACCCAGCGCTGTTACACTATCCTGCTCCAGTGCCAATGGCCTTAGTGTACCGGGCTGATAGGTGTAAAATAAATTTTGCGCAGGTATGTTATATGCAGATACCTGGCGGGAAGTATCAGACGGGAGCTGTGCCGCAGAAAAAGATATTTTAGCAGCGTTACGCAATACCGGTTTGTAGCTGGATGTAATTTCAATAGCCTGCTGCTTTTTGTCATTTTCTTTTTGTGCATAAATACTGCTGCCGGTGCAGGCAGTAAGCAGCACAACAATTGCTGTACGAATTACTTTGTGATAATTTTTATTCAATTCCTGCATCATTAATTTTCTAATTTTGAAACTCCTTTTTCCAATGCTACTGCAGCATCCAGTTTTTGCTGCGCCACTACTTTTAATTCGGCCAATGATGCGTTTTCAGCCACACTTTTATAAGTGGCTTTCGCATTAAAATAATCCTTTTGCTCCATAAAAATATCCCCGAGCAGGATATAAGATTTGGTAACCCAGTAATCATAACTACCGGTTTCTTTTATAACCGCCAGTCCGGCTTTTTCCGAAGCGACTAAATTTTTAAGACTGAAGTAGCAGGCTGCAATTTCGTACCGGGCTTCGGCTCCCCAGGCCGACCGGTTGATGGAAGCACACGATTTAAAAGATGTAATGGCTGCAGGGTAATCATTTTGAACCTGCAGTGATTTACCCAGCACCAGGTTACCTATTGATTTATCATCGGTGCTAATATTTTTCCTGGCCAGCAATTCTTTTGCTTCGTCGTTGGCCTGTGTATAATCTTTCAACTGGTAATAGCAACGCACCAGGCCCCTCAGTGCTTCCAGCCGGTTATCCTGGTTTACTGCTCCTGTGCTCAGCCTGGTAAAATAGGTTTTAGCTTCAGCATAATCCTTCATTTCAAGATATAGCAATTGTGCTGCTGCCAATGTTGCCTTTTCAAAATATTTATTCAGCCCTTTATTGCTTACATATTTGTATCCTTCAAGGGCATTAGCCCAGTCCTTATTTTTTACATAACATTCACTGCGTAAATAATTGGCATCAATGGCAAATGCTCCACCAGGATATTGATTGAGGTATTGATTAAATCCTGCAATGGCAGCCGCACAATTATTGCTGTTGTATTTCAATTCAGCCGAAACAAAAGTTAAGGAGTCTGCTTCCGTTACCGAAACATTTTTGCCGGTCTTTTGCATCAGTGCCACATAATCGCCGGGCCTGCCTTCTTCCACATAAATATTTTTGATATTATCCAGGGCTTCATCTACTTCCGGCGATTGCGGATATTGCTGCAACAACTGCTGGTAGTATTGCATTGCTTCTTCGTTTTTACTTAAATTATAATACACCAAACCAAGTTGCAAACAGGCTTTTGGATATAGCCCGCCAGCGCTTTTTATAGTAAGTATATTTTTAAGCGGCGGTATGGCATCAGCAAATTTTTCGTCGGATATATAGGTAGTGGCTATTTCCATATAGGCATCGGGCACCAGGCTGCTTTGCGGATACTGGCGTATCAAATTATGCAGCGTTGTTATTTTAGATGCTGAATTTTTGATGCCGGCAATCATCGCTTTTTGCAGCATAGCGTAATCACTTTGTGCCAATGAATTACTGATTACATTTTCATACATGTTGCCCGCTTTTGCAAAGTCTTTAAGCATATAATGGCAATCGGCGCTGCGCAGGTAAGCATCCTGCTCTATGATGGTTGCCGTGGCAACCTGTTTACCCAATGGCTCAAAATATCCTAAAGCCTGCTGGTAATTTTCCTTTTTGAGCCAGCTATACCCCAGCGTATAACGGGCATTGCTGTAATTGGCTTCGCCCTGGGCAACAGTTGCTGCCTGTAAAAACAAATTGAGATGCCGTATAGCATCATCATACTTATACGAACGATAAGCAATTTCACCTTTCCAAAAATGAGCATAGGGGGTAACTGTTGATGTCTGCAGTTGTAATATTTTTACCAGCAGGTCGTCGGCTTTCAACAGTTGCTGATCGTTAACCAGTTCAACAGCCCTGCCATACAAAATTCGTGGATACACTTTTTGCATAGGCGCTGTTGGCTTATCCAGCATTTCATACAAGGCCAGTGCATCTTTAAAATTACTGGTATGCGTCAATAAGGCCAGCAGTATTTCCCGTGCTTCTGTTTTATAAATGGTATTGGGATAGTCTTCGATGAAACGCTGAATTTCATTGAGCGCTATATCCTGGTAACCCAGTTCGTACGATAGTTTGGCATAATTAAACCTTGATATTTCCTGCTGACTTTTATTACTGCTGTTGTAGGCACAAAACTGGAAGGCGTTCCTGGCATTGGCTTTTTGGCCTGTTTTTAAATAACAGTCGCCCAACAGGTACATCGAGTTTTGACCAAGGGAATCTTTTTCGTTACTCAATTGCTTTAACCCTTCAATGGCTTTGGGCAAATCGTTGGTGGCGTAATAACAGTAGCTTAATTCGTACAAAGTTTCTTTACTTACTTTATCACTGCTTTGTACATATTGCTGCAGTAATGGCAATGCTTTTGTAAAATTTTTACGCTCAAAATATATTTGCCCCAGCAAAAGTTTCATCTCTTTATCATAGTACAGGCTACCCCGGCTAAGTATAGCTTCGCCATAGCGCAGGGCTTCATCTTTTTTTTGCTGGAAATAAAATATCTGTGCAATGTAATAAGGCACTACCCCTTTGTACTCGTCGTAAGTTTCAATCAGCCTGAATGCTTTTAAGGCCTCAGTGTATTGCTTATCGTAAAAGCAAAGAAAGCCGTAATAGTAATTGGCAGGAATGTAATACTTGCTTGCAGGCAGTTGCAGTATTTCATTAAAAAGCGGCTTAGCTTCTTTAAAACGCTTTAGATTAAAATAACTGTAGCCCATTTCAAATTTAGCTTCGGCCAGTTCATCATTATCCAGGTTGGTTAAGCCGGCGTTTTCAAAATAGCGTACCGCCTGACCAAAATCATTTTTTTGAAAATGATACTTCGCAAGATGATAGCTCATCATTTCCTGCCTGGGCGTATTATTTACCCGGCTGATAAAACGGTCGGCTTCCTGTGCAGCAACGGGCAGGTGCAGTTTAAGACGGCATGCAATAAAGTAATACTGCAAATCATCATACTGGTTACTGTTATCGCTTTTTTTCTGCTCCAAAGCATTGCTGTGCAACTCCTGCAACAGTGGATAAGCCAGTCCGTATTGCTGTGCAACAAATAAATCTTTCGCTTCTTTAAATTGTCTTTCCGTATCGGTAAAAACATGTGTAGGCTGGGCAACTGCTATTGAAAAGAAGAGCACGGATAAAAATAACAATCGGGTTTTTCGGTGCATTGTATTGTATGTAGCTGTCATCAAAATTTTCAACGTACAAAATTAACCATACGCCTGTTTGTGCAAACAGCATGCCGGTATATTTGTGAATAAGTGGATAACTGGTATAAAGAAAAGCATTTACATTTGCTTTTGTGTTAAACAATCTATAAAACAAATAATGCAGCATAGTTCACCCAATTGCCTGCGCCTGCAAAACATTGCCACATGAATGAAAACCTGCCGGGTAATAAACCCCAAAACAAAATTGATACAGCACTGCTACTACTGAGGCTGGGTATGGGTTTGCTTATGACGTATCATGGCGCCGATAAAATTGTGCATTTTGATAATGAAGAAAATGGCAGCATGAATTTTTTAGGTATTGGCACCACGATATCGCAGATACTGGTAATATTAGTAGAGTTAGTTGGCGGACTTATGGTGGTTGCAGGGTTTTATACCAGGCTTGGGGCAGCCATGATTACCGGGTGGATTATGTATGTTTTGGCCAAAGCATTTAAATTTGATATCACAGGTCATGGCGAAAAGTCTTTTCTGTTTGTAATTGGCTTTCTAACCATTGCCATTGCAGGTGCCGGCAGGTACAGCCTTGAAAAAATTATTAAAAATAAACAACCAACAAAGTAAAACCACTTCTCATGAAAAAGCTTCTTTCTATCCGTTACTCTCCAGCCGCCTTCAATACCGCCACTTTTTTATTAAGGCTTGTATTTGGCGCATTGATGATTACAGCAGGCTATAGCAAGCTGATCCAAATTGGCAACAACCACGATGACTTTATCAATTTCCTGGGCCTTGGCAAAAATCTTTCTTTTTACCTGCTTGTATTTGCCGAATTCTTTTGTGCCCTGTTGATTATACTGGGTTTGTTTACCCGGTTTGCAGCCATACCGCTTGTTATTGCCATGTTTGTAGCTGTAAGCAAAGGCCATAACTGGGATATCTTCAATACAGGCCAGCATGCCACATTATTCCTTTGTGGCTTTTTTGTTTTATTATTAATAGGCCCCGGCAGGTTTAGTGTAGATGGCATGATTAATAAATAATCCGGCAAATGTATACCGCCACCACGCAAACAAGGGTACACTATGCACTTACCGACCAGATGGGTGTTGTGTATCATGGTCACTATGCCCAGTTTTTTGAAATTGGCCGTGTAGAAGCAATCCGGCAATTGGGATTTACCTACAAGGATATGGAATTAATGGGTGTAATCATGCCTGTTGTAGATATACATATTCGCTTTTTGCGACCGGCCAAATACGACGATTTACTCACCATAAAAACCACCTTAAAAGAACTGCCCGCCCATCATAAAATTGTTTTTCATCAACAGGTATTTAACGAACAGGACGAATTACTGAGTACTGCCGAAGTAACCCTTTACTTTATGGATGCCCCAACTATGAAACGCTGCGAAATGCCCAAAAATCTTAAGCAGGCATTAACACCGTATTTTTAATAGTGCCAACAAAAATGCCTCAACTTTGTTAATGAGGGTAAAAAACAAAGTGTTTTGATTTAAGCACTTTCAATTAAAAAAAACTGGCATAAAAAATTACCGTGAAAAAATTTATTTCAATAGTAGCTACATCAATACTTATGCTAACGGCTGCAGGCTGCAACAATCATAAAGAAATTAATGAAAGTACAATGGATAATATAGCAACAAACCCGGCAGATACTGCCACATTTGGCACAGGGTGTTTTTGGTGTACCGAAGCAATATTTCAACAACTGGAAGGTGTAATAAAAGTTACCAGCGGCTATAGCGGCGGGCAAACGCAAAATCCAACATATAAAGAAATATGTACAGGCCTAACCGGCCATGCTGAGTGCCTGAATATCGTTTACGACCCCTCAAAAATTACATACGACGAATTGCTGGAAATTTTTTGGCAAACGCACGACCCCACCACACTTAACCGCCAGGGTAATGATGTGGGCACTCAATACCGCAGCGTAATTTTTTATCACAACGAATTACAAAAAGAGAAAGCAACACATTATAAATCGGCGCTCGATAAATCTGGTGCATGGAGCAAGCCGATAGTAACCACGCTGGAGCCCTTTGTAAAGTTTTATCCTGCCGAAGATTATCATCAAAATTATTTCATCAACAATCCCGACCAGGCTTACTGCCAGTTTGTAGTGCGGCCCAAAGTAGAAAAGTTTGAAAAGGTTTTTAAAGCCAAACTCAAAAAAAAGCAGTAGTTAAATCCTGCTGTCGAAATCAAAATCTTCCGTAGCAGATAGTTTTATCTTCTTAAAATCCGGATGTTGGGGATTGATTAAATAATTATACTCTTTTTTAATCACTACAGAAGGAACTTTTAAAATAGCAGATTGCTGTTTTTGAAGCCAGTCGTTGCCGATAGACTGGCAATAAGGATATTGCTCCATAACAAACCAGTCTTTTTTTAATTTCGAAATATCAATAACCTCCACTTTAACGGATGCCGGAATAGTTATCAGCATTACTTTGTACAGCCGGTTATCGCCTTCGCCGCTACGATGCACTAAGTTTTCGAGGCAGGCAAGTGCCCTGCTTTCGGCAGTATAAATCACATATCTGCCCTTACTGTTCCACCGGGCAGCATTACCCGATGCTGTAAGCTCCCGGCTCCATTGCACAGTTGTAATTCTATACACCGTTATCATCAGGCCAAATCTCCGTGAGCAATTCGATTGAGCTCATCAATTACATGATTAATACCGCCAACAGTGGTAATAAGGCGGCGGGGAATTTTATTACCAAGCCCAAAGGCAGGCTTATCTAACCAGCGGCTAAAATTTTCTTCGGTACCAAACACCTGGGCACCTTTATTAAAAAGTGCAATCGTTTTTAAGATGTATTCACTTTGAAGCGGGCTTAATTTCTTTTTTTCTTTTTGGTACCGGGCTACTGTTTTGTAAGACACATCCAGGAGGCCGGCAGCATAGTTTTTATCGTAATTGGCAACAGCCACCATATCGTTGAAGGCTGTGGCATATACTTCGCCGGGCTCGGCAACTACATTTAGATTTTCTTCGAGCAGGTAATTTTCGTACTGCTGGTATATTTTTTCAGATTTATTTTTTCCTTGTTCCATACCCAAATTTAGACAAATTTCCCAATTTTAAAGAATTTTGTCCAAATTATTTTTCTATCCTTACCTTTCTAAGTTCCAGCAGGTTGAGGCTGTTGGGTGCCAATCCCTTTACATAGGGCTGTACCAGGTGAATGGCCATATCATACCATAAGGGCACTACAGGGGCATCTGCAAGGATTAGCTTATCCATTTGCTGGTACAATAAGTACCGCAAAGAGTCATTTGTTTCTGCAACTGCCCTTTCATAGAGTACATCAAATTGGCTATTCTGATAACGGGTATAGTTGGGCGGTGCCGGATTTTTACCATAAAACACAGAAAGATAATTTTCAGCATCAGGGTAATCAGCTATCCAGCTTGCCCGGAAAAAAAGTGCCTGCGATTTGGCGGTTTGCTCCAGCAGCACACTTTTTTGCATCACTTCTACTTCTACCCTGATGCCGGCTTGTAAAAGTTCATTGGCAATATAGCCTGCAAGATCGGCATACACAGGTACCGTATATAATTTTACTACCGGGAAGGAGCGACCGTTGCCATAACCAGCCTCCTGCAACAACCGCTTCGCTACATCAGGCCGGTAAGTGTAGCCCTTTACAGCATCGGCATTAAAACCGGGCATACCCTGCGGCACAAAACCACTCTCTGCTGCAATACCAATTGAATTACGCAGGTACAACATCATCTTACGGCGATCAAATGCATAATTAATCGCCTGCCTGATTTTTTTTAAACGCAGCGGTGAGCTTTTCACCAGCGGGTTGCTATCTTCTACCAGTATCCCAAGGTATTCTATATTCAGGTATGGATGCTTTTGAAGCACTACCTTATCTGTCCACACTTTTTTGAGGCTTCCCGTTTTAGTGAGTACTTCATCTTTAAAAGAAGCCTCTATATCGTTTACAAAGTCTAATCTGCCCTGCCTGAACTCTAAAAACTCTGTAGCCTTGCTGTCGAAAAAAGAAATTTTTATCCCATCCAGATAAGGCAACTGCACAGCATTTTCATCCTGTTCAAAATAATTTGTATGCCGTTTTAATACCATTGCCTGCCCCTCTGCCCAACGCACCAGTTGAAAAGGACCCGTGCCCACAGGATGGCTGCGAAAATGCTCTCCATATTTTTCAACCGCTTCATGCGGCACAATACTGCAGTATTGCATACTTAATATACCCAGTATAGGTTGAAAAGGACGCAATAACTTTAATTGAAATACAGAATCATTCAGCGCTTTAAAAGGCTGCACCGTATCTACCCGGCTGTTAAATATCCAGGAGCCCGGGCTGGCTACAGATTTATCTATAAGGCGATTAAAACTATACAGCACATCTGCTGCCGTTAACTTACGGCCTTTGCCATCAGCAAAACAGGCATCATCATGAAAAAAAACATCGGTTCGCAGGTAAAAAGTATAGAGGGTGTTGGTAACGTCTGCTTCCCAACGTGAAGCTAGTATAGGCCGCAGTTGCATGGCACTGTCTACTTCCAGCAGGGTGCTGTACAACTGGTGTACTGCCCACATTATACTTTGGTTTTTGGCAAATGCAGGATCCAGCGAAGCAATACCAGCCTGTTCGTTGTAACGAAAAATTTTCTTAGCCGATTGCCGGTTATTGTTGCAGGCAATAGCCATTAAAATAAATAGCATCAACATAAGCGTTACCGGCAATGGATATTTGACTGAAAGGCGCATAAATACAATAAAAGAAATCTAAATTAGCGAATTAAAACACTATTGATGACAAGCATAATTAAGCTATTTTTTGTTACGCTCTTTACCCTTTCAACTTTTGTTTCCAATGCCCAAACTACCACACATGCCGATACACTAAGGGGCAGCAACGGCCCGGGCAGGGAATGGTGGAATGCCAGCAAATACAACCTAAATGTTCGTTTTAACATTACCGACAGCAGTATCAGTGGTTATAACCGTATTAGTTTCAGGCCGCTTAAAACCGGGAAACTGATGCAGATTGATTTGCAGGACCCGATGATTATTGACAGCATGTTGCTGGAAATTTCTGCAACACCTGCAAACCCACGTTCTGCCACAAAACGTTATCAAAAAAAATATTTTCCCAAGGATATTATCAAAGACGGCAATGCCTATTTTATACAAACAGAGTTTGCAGATGATACGGATAAAACCCTTACGGTGTATTATCATGGCAAGCCCCGGGTTGCTATCAGGCCGCCATGGGATGGTGGCCTGATATGGAGTAAAGACAGTAGCGGAAGCCCCTGGGTATCGGTAGCCTGCCAGGGACTTGGGGCTAGCGTATGGTACCCCTGCAAAGATTACCAGGCCGATGAGCCTGATAGCGCCGAAATGCATTTCACCATACCAGACACACTCGTAGCCGTTAGTAACGGCCGGTTAAGTAACAAAACAAACAACACGGATGGCACAGCCACTTATACATGGGCTGTGGTAAACCCCATCAATAATTACAATATCGTTCCCTATATCGGCAAGTATGTACATTTTGGTGAAATCTATAAAGGCGAAAAAGGAAAACTCACCATGGATTACTGGGTGCTTGACTCTAACCTTAACCGGGCAAAAACACATTTTACCGCTGTTGCCAAAATGATGAAAGCATTTGAATACTGGTTTGGTCCTTATCCTTTTTATGCGGATGGTTTTAAACTGGTAGAATCACCGCACCTGGGCATGGAACATCAAAGCGCTGTGGCTTACGGTAACGGATACCAGAATGGTTATCGTGGCCGCGACCTCAGCAAAAGCGGATGGGGGCTGAAGTGGGACTATATTATTGTACATGAAGCCGGGCACGAATGGTTTGGCAACAACATCACTACAAAAGATATTGCCGATATGTGGGTGCAGGAAGGTTTTACCTGCTACAGCGAAACATTGTATACGGAATATTATTATGGTAAAGCAGCCGGAACGGCCTATATAAGCGGTCTGCGTAAAAATATAGCCAACAAAAAAACCATCATTGGCACATATGGTGTAAATAAAGAAGGCAGCGGCGATATGTACAGCAAAGGCGCTAACCTGCTGCATACGATTCGTTACATCATTAACAACGATAAAAAATTTCGTAAAATACTGCGTGGGCTGGGCAGTAATTTTTATCATCAAACAGTAACCACGGCTCAAATTGAAAACTATATCAGCACCCAAAGCAATATCAATTTTGATAAAATTTTTGAACAGTACCTGCGCCAGCCACAGGTACCCGTACTGGAATACAGGCAACAGGGCGATACGCTGCAATACAGGTTCACCAACTGCATCCCCGGTTTTACAATGCCGGTTAAAACAAACCTTAAAACGAAAAAATGGATAACCCCAACAGAAGCCTGGCAAACTTTGCCGTTGCGTAAAGACCCCGGTACGGCATTTATACCAGATCCAAATTTTTACATCTTTACAAAAAAGCTGGATTAATTTAGCGCACAAACAAGCGTATGAGCCAAATAAGAAGGCAAAGCATCATTTCGTCGGTAATGGTTTATATTGGATTTGCCCTTGGCTTTTTAAACACATATTTATTTACAAAAGAAGGCGGCTTTAGCCAGGAAGAGTATGGGCTGGTGGGCATATTCGTAGCAGTGGCCAGCCTTATGTTTGCCGTAGCCAATTTTGGCATGCCCTCCTATATTGGCAAGTTTTTTCCTTATTATAAAAGCAACCTGCAACAGGCGCAAAATGATATGCTTACCTGGGCCATCGTGGTTGCTGCATTTGGTTTTTTGCTGGTAATGGCGGGCGGCATTTATTTTAAAGATCTCATCATTTTAAAGTTTGGTAAAAACTCTCCCCTGCTGGTTAAATATTATTACTGGATTTTTCCACTCGGCTTTGGGCTCACTTTATTTAGTGTGCTCGAAGCATTTGCCTGGCAGTTGCGCAGGGCTGTAATTACCAATTACCTGCGTGAAATTCAATTTCGCCTGTTTACCACACTGCTTATTGTATTGAGTTTTGCAGCAGTTATCACTTCGTTTGATGTATTTATAAAAATTTATGCCTTTACCTATATTGCAACAGCGTTGATATTGCTATTGTACCTGTTTTCAAAAAAAGAAATCAATTTCACTTTTACTGCGAGCCTTGTAACCCGTAAATACTATAAAAAAATCCTGTCGCTCATTTCTTTTGTATTTGGCGGCACACTTATTTATGGTATCTCCCTCATATTTGATTCGCTGGTAATTGCTTCAGTTATGCCGGACGGCCTGGCCGACGTAGCCGTTTTTTCGCTGGGGCAATATATGGCCAGTATTGTGCAGGCACCACAAAGGGGAATTATCGCATCTTCTATCGGGCCTTTATCACAGGCATGGAAGGATAAGGATATGGGCAGGATATTAAAAATTTACAGGCAGTCCTCTATCAATCAACTCATATTTGCTGCCGGCATGTTTACCTTAATATGGCTCAATTTTACCGATGGCATATTCACTTTTAACCTGCAAAAAGGTTATCTCGATGCCAAATGGGTTTTCTTCTTTGTTGGCCTGTACCGTATCATGGATATGGGTACCGGTGTCAATGCACAAATTATTGCTACTTCCACCCTTTGGCGATTTGAATTTTATACCGGCACCATACTGCTGGCACTAACGCTGCCGCTTACCTATTTTTTAACCAAAAGCAGCTTAGGCATCATTGGCCCCCCAGTGGCCACACTCATTGCCTTTTTTGTATACAACAGCATCCGGTACTGGCTCCTGCTAAAGCGGTACAAGCTGCAGCCATTTACCATCAAAACACTGTACACACTGCTGCTGGCCATAGTGGTTTACTTTATTTGCTGGCTGCTGTTCAGGCATCAACAGGGCTTTTGGTGGATGGTGCTTCGCAGCAGCACCTTCCTGATACTGTATATTTATGGCGTAGTTACACTCCGGCTTTCATCTGATTTGCAGCCCGTATGGCAAACATTTCTTAAAAAAACAGGTATAAAAAAGGGGCTGCAATAACCAGCCCTTTTTTTGAACGCACCAACGTTTTATTCAATCACTATTTTTTTAATCAGCTTTTCGCCGGGCATGGCAAGGTGCAGCGTATAAATACCGGGAGGTAAATTTTTAATATCTACTTTTTGCTGGCTGCCCTGCAAGTTCACCTGGCGTACCTGCCTTACCAACTGGCCATGCATATTTACCAAAGCCATATCTGCACTATTGTATCCACCCTGTATCCATATATGCAGCACATCCCTTGCCGGTACCGGGCTAATGGTTACCGTAACACCTGTGCCTGTAAGCCTTACCTGCCTTACTGCCGATAAGGTTACCCCTCCATCAGTATTCACCTGGCGTAAGCGATAATAGTAACTGTTGCCAGCCACAACAAAATTATCTGTATAAGTATAGTTACTCTGCAGCATAGTACTACCCCTGCCCTGTACCCAGGCTATTGTTTCAAATTGCACCGCATCAACACTCCGCTCTATCCAAAAGCCTTTATTGTTCAGTTCCTGCGCAGTAGTCCACGACAGTACGATTACCTTTCCTTTTGCCATTGCTGTAAAACTGCTGTACTGTACCGGCAGCGCCGATGTGGGAAAGCCCAGCATAAACTGCGAAAAACCGGTAAAGCTGCCCGTATAGCTGTAATAACCCTGCTGAGATTTATCAGCAAATACCGGCGTGGTTACTTCTATATCTGAAGCTGCAATGGTGGTAGTTAAATCAACACCTTCCTTAATTTTTATAAGTTTAAGCTGAGGTATTTCGGCTACATTCCATGCATTACTCAACTCTTCGGTTGAATAATACAGTGTAGCCTGGTATACAGCAGTAGTATTGCCCAAAGCAGGCATTAATGATATTACTTTATCAGTGCGATAATATCCCCCGGCACCACTGAGCAATATTTTACGCCCTGTACCCGACTGCTGCACTGCGGCCTGTATACAACCCACATCCTCATTTAAATTACTTACTGTTGCAATAATACCGCTGCCCGAAGCCCTGCTATAATAATCAACCGTTTGCCCGGCATATTGTACAAATGCAGTATCTGCTCCGGCGGCTGCAGCCACAGTAAAATACTGGCCTGTTACCACAATATCATCTATGGTAAATGGAGGGTTGCTACCGGCGCTTTCATCATTATACCAGTTGAATACAAGGTGAAACTTGCTGTTACTTAAGGCTACAGGCAGGGTAATGGTGGCCGTACGTGCCGATGTACCTGCAGCAAGCCCGTAAAATGCCGTATCAAAGTACAGCACATTTTCAGCAGTTACCGCCTGCCCTTCGGGTATATAACCAATATAACCCATATCGTAGCCTGCTTCGCCAAGGCAGCGCCATTTAAATGTGGCAGTAATACCCCGAACTCCCATGCCATCCAGCAGCGGTGTAAACAGGTAGGCATCCGAAATTGCTGTATTGCTATACTGGTTGATTTTAGTATCTACACTCCTGCTGATATGTGCGGCATTACCATTAGTACCGGTACCACCATTAGCGCTTATCACCCACTGATTGGGGGTATAGCCGCCTGTTCCATCATCATATACTTCGGTAAACCATCCTTCCGGTATTGTGGCAGAGGCATTAAAATTTTCATTTAAAAGCGTTTTTACAGGCGTGATGGTATTAATAGCCGTTTGCCCTGCATCATCATCGGTAATACTGAGCACAATGGTTTGTTTTTCCGGCCCCGGCACTACACCACTGCCCGATATGGTATAACCAATTTCAATGGTTTCTGTTCCTTCGGTTACCTCGTCGTCGATAATGGTAATGGTAAGTGTTTTTACAGCATTATCATTAGCCGTATAAGTAACCTGCGGCGTGGCAATTGTAAAATCTTTATGGAGGGTTGCTATACCGCCTGCAACATAAAAATTAAGCGTTGCGGCAGCGCTTGATTTGTCTGACACATATATATTAAAGCTGTACGATTTTGTGGCCGGGCACTGGCCGGTAATACCAGCTTCGCTAACCACCAAAGCCCTTGCAGCAGCAAACTGCACGGCATTAGCGGCCCTGGCCTGGCAGGCTTTTGACGCAATAAGTGTAAACCTTCTTGGGCTATTGTCCATAGCTGCCTGGCAACGCAGGGCCTGGTCGGCAGTAAATGTATTGAGGCAGGCATCTGAACTATAGTCCATATAATTCTGAAACATCCTTGCCTGGGATGGTGTACAATTGTTGAGTACACCAGGTGTCGGGCAGCCAGTTGTTGCATCGTCGTGCGGCGGCGTATCGGCACAGTAATCATTACCACAGTCAGCATCGCCCCAAATATGTCGTAAGCCTAAAAAATGACCGGTTTCGTGTGTAAGCGTACGGCCAAAGCCATAGTCTTCATCCTGCCCGGGCGAACTGGTACTGCCTATGGCCTGCCAGTTGATAATTACTCCGGCATTAAGGTCTGTTTCGGTATTATCCAGCCCCGGCAAAGTGCTTAAAGACGGAAAGGTGGCGTAGCCCAATAAGCCGCTGGTATTCATAGCAGCAGTCCAGATATTAAAATAGCTATACGGATCCCATACAGATGCCGGCTTAATGGTGCTTTCAAAATATTCTACCAGCGCATCATCATTCAGGTTGTTGGTATTGCTCCATCCCCTTGAATTGCCGTTAATACGATCGATGCCCGGCTCAGTCATGGGTCTGCCTGCAGTATCTACAACAGCAAGGCAAAAACGGATACGCACATCTGTGGCAACGCCAAACGCCGAGCCGGAGAGGTTGGCGTAATCTTTATTCAACTGGTCTAACTGGGCCTGGTATTTTGCCGCTGTAAGATTTGGGTTGGTATTGGAAACCGACTGACCATTGCGGTAAATACAATGAAATACTACCGGTATGGTAACTATGCCTGTAAAGGCAGTTTGACTGCTGGCGATACGCTTTTTAACCAGCCGGGTAAATGCTTCCTCGTACGCCGCTTCATTGTAACCTTTCTGGCTGGCACGCTGCATCATAAGGGCAAAACCACACCTGTCTTTTTTTAATGTACTCTTGGTGGGGTTAACCGGTATTAAAGCATTTTCCGGCAAAGCTTTTGAAGCTGCACGGCCTGTTTTTTTTACCTGGTTATTGATGTTAAGTGGCGGTTGGGCGTATACTGTAGTGGTTATGCTTAAAGCAAAAAAAAGTAAAAAGCAGAAGTATTTCATAAATTTTTTAAAAATAAGTGGACGAATTTATAAAATTTGCAGTTCACTTTATACTTTTTTACAAAAAAGGTATTGCAGTATTTAAAATGAAGTATCAACAGTACACAGGCCGGGCCTGATTTACGCTACTGGAACCCCCAATTTTTTAGCGAAAGCATTTGTACTACCCCGGGTTTGTTTTGTGCAGCCTGCTTTTATTACTTTTGCCGCATGAGTATTATTAGCAGCATCCAGCAGAGCGTTACCAGCAGCTTAACACAAATTTTTCAACAGCCTTTTACAGAAAAAGATTTCCAGGTTAACCAAACCAAGCCCGAGTTTGAGGGCGACTATACCGTTGTTTTATTTTCATTGGTAAAAATGCTGAAGCAATCGCCAGACAGCATTGGCAACACCCTAGGCCAGCACCTTACGGAAAACAATCCCGGGCTGTTTACACAATTCAATATCATTAAAGGCTTTCTTAACCTTACAGTTGCCGACGATTACTGGATTAGCATTCTCCAAAAAAATCACAACGATAGCTGCTATGGCAAAAAAGAAATGAATGGTAAAAAGGTAATGGTTGAATACTCCAGCCCCAACACCAATAAGCCACTGCACCTGGGCCATTTAAGAAATAATTTTTTAGGCTGGAGTGTTAGCGAAATTATGAAAGCGAATGGCTATGAAGTGATTAAAAGTGCCATCGTAAACGACCGGGGTATACATATCTGCAAAAGTATGATTGCCTGGCAACTGTTTGCCAACGGCGCCACCCCTGAAAGTACTGGTATTAAGGGCGACCATTTTGTAGGCAATTACTATGTACAATTTAATAATGAATACAAACGCCAGGTAGATGAACTGCTGGCAGCAGGCAGCAACAAAGAAACAGCCGAAAAAGAAGCCCCTATTATGAAAGCAACCCAGCAAATGCTGCTGGACTGGGAAGCCGGCAAACCCGAAGTAATAGAACTCTGGAAAAAAATGAACCAATGGGTTTACGATGGATTTGATATAACCTACAAACGCATTGGCAGCAATTTTGATATTACTTATTATGAAAGCGATACCTACCTGCTGGGTAAGGATATTGTAAAACAGGGTTTAGATAAAAAAGTATTTTACCATAAAGAAGATGGCAGCACATGGATAAATTTAACAGCCGACGGGCTTGATGAAAAACTGGTGCAGCGCAAAGACGGCACTTCTGTGTACATCACCCAGGATATTGGACTGGCACAACTTAAATACCAGCAGTACAACATCGACCAAAGTATTTATGTAATTGGCAACGAGCAAAACTATCATATGAAAGTGCTGCAGCTCATTTGCCAAAAGCTGGGTATGCCCAATGCTGATGGAATATACCACCTAAGCTATGGGATGGTGGAACTTACCAGTGGTAAAATGAAAAGCCGTGAAGGCACCGTGGTTGATGCCGACGACCTGCTGGATGAAATGGAGGATACCGCACGCCAGCATACCGAAGCACTCGGCAAAGTGAAAGATTTTACTGCAGATGAACTTAAAGAACTGTATAGGGTACTGGCTCTTGGCGCACTCAAGTTTTACCTGCTTAGAGTTGACCCTAAAAAAACGATGGTATTCAATCCCACGGAAAGTATCGATTTTCATGGCTTTACCGGCCCTTTTGTACAATATACCCATGCCCGTATAAAAAGCATATTGCGAAAAGTAAACCCCGAAACAATCTGGTACAACAGCAGTATTGATACCACTACCCCATTACTGGCACTGGAAAAAGAACTGCTGCTGCTGCTGGAGCAATACGGTACTGTGCTGCAGCAGGCCTGCAAAGAACAAAACCCTTCGCTGGTGGCTAATTATGTATTTCAACTGGCGCAAACTTTTAATTCGTTTTATGCCACACACTCGGTAGCCAATGCAGAAAGCGACGCAAAAAAACATTTAAGGTTAAAGCTGGCAAACATGACGGCCAACACCATTAAAAGCGGTATGCAGTTATTAGGCATACAGGTGCCGGAGCGGATGTAGGCTTAGCCAATTGAAAAACAGGGGTGCAGCACCACTGCTGTAAAATTTATAACAAATACTTACATTAGCATGTGTAACAGTAAGCGGAAATAGCTCATCTGGTAGAGCACCAGTTTCCCAAACTGGAGGTGGCGGGTTCGAGCCCCGTTTTCCGCTCCAATTTTATAGTACCGGGTTAATACCCATATTTATCTTTCCAAAGCTGTTTAAGATATTTCTTTAGTTCTTCTTCCCTTGCATTATTACCCGGCTCATAATAACGGCTCCCTTTTATAGCATCGGGCAAATACTCCTGCCCCGAAAAATTTTGCTCATAATTATGCGAATAGGCGTACCCTTTACCATAGCCCAAATTCTTCATCAGCTTTGTAGGTGCATTGCGTATGTGGAGCGGTACCGGCAAATCGCCATGCTGCTGCACCGCCTGCATCGCTGCGCCAATAGCAGTGGTGGCGCTATTGCTTTTTGCACTGGATGCCAGGTAAATGGCACATTGCGATAAAATAAGCTGCGATTCAGGATACCCGATTTTATTCACGGCATCAAAACTGGCATTAGCCAGCAGCAGGGCATTAGGGTTGGCATTGCCAATATCTTCGCTGGCTAATATCAGCATCCGCCTTGCAATAAACTTTACGTCTTCGCCGCCTTCAATCATACGGGCCAGCCAATACACAGCCGCATTGGGGTCGCTGCCGCGGATAGATTTTATAAATGCCGAAATAATATCATAATGCTGCTCCCCTTTTTTATCGTACAAAGCAATTTTTTGCTGGGCAGCTTTCATCACTATTTCATCCGTGATGGTGCCTCCACCGGCCGCATCCACCACCAGCTCAAGTAAATTGAGCAACTTACGGGCATCCCCACCCGAAATTGTAATAAGGGCATTAGTTTCCTGCAGTACAATATTTTTTGATTGCAGCCATGTATCATGAGCAATAGCATAATGCAGCAATTGCACCAGTTCGTTTTCGTTCAATGCTTTTAATACATACACCTGGCAGCGGCTCAGCAAAGCGCTGTTTACTTCAAAAGAAGGATTTTCTGTAGTGGCGCCAATTAATGTTATGATACCTTTTTCTACAGCGCCAAGTAAAGCATCCTGCTGACCTTTGTTGAAGCGGTGTATTTCGTCGATAAACAGTATAGCCCGGCTTTGTTTGCCGGCAGCTTCTATTACTTCCCGTACATCTTTTACTCCCGACGAAATAGCGCTTAACTGGTAAAAAGGTGCCTGTACAGCCTGCGCAATAATATTGGCAATAGTTGTTTTGCCCACACCCGGAGGCCCCCACAAAATCATTGAAGGCACTTTGTCATTTTCGATGGCAGTACGCAAAATACTGCCCTGGCCGGTAAGGTGCTGCTGCCCTACTAATTGCTGCAAGGTTGTAGGCCTTAAGCGTTCGGCCAATGGCGGAAGATTCATGCTGCAATATTATGCTTTACGCTGAAAAGCTGTATTGTTTTTAATGTGATGAGAGGTAATGCATGGGCTGCTGAACTGCTTTATACAACACTGCTTTAGCAGCCAGTATTATGATACAACAACATTTTGCTGCTCAAAGAGTTTTATGCCAGGTACACTGAAAGTGTAAGTCCGGGTATAGCCAATTTCATTTTAAATTTTATCCACAGCAACCCTGTAATACGGGTCTTCAATAATATTAACCTCAATAACTTTATCGGCATTTGCCAGTAACTTTCTGCAATCTTCACTAAGGTGCTTTAAATGTAATTTTTTATCCAGTTTCAGGTAACGTTCCGTAAGCTTATTCAGGGCTTCAATACCGCTCATATCAACAACTTTACTTTCCCTGAAATCAATGATCACTTCGTTAGGGTCATTCAGTATGTCAAACTTTTCATTGAAGGCTGATACCGAGCCAAAGAAAAGCGGACCGTAAATTTCATAGTGCTTTATACCATTTTCATCTACGTATTTTTTTGCTCTTATTCTTTTGGCACTTTCCCACGCAAACACCAAAGCAGAAATGATAACACCAATCAATACTGCCAGTGCAAGGTTGTGCAACAACACCGTTATTACCGCTACGAGTATACCCACAAAAATATCATGCCTCGGCATTTTGCCAATCATTTTAAAACTTGCCCATTCAAAAGTGCCAATTGATACCATAATCATTAAACCGGTGAGTGCAGCCATAGGCAGTTTTTCAATAAGGCCTGCTCCAAACATAATAAATACCAAAAGCATAACAGCGGCTACAATTCCAGACAATCTTGCCCTTGCACCCGAAGAAATATTAATAAGGCTCTGACCAATCATGGCACAACCACCCATGCCGGAAAAAAAACCGGTAACAATATTTGCTGCTCCCTGTGCAACCGCTTCTTTATTACCCCTGCCCCGGGTTTCTGTGATTTCATCAATCAGGTTTAAAGTAAGTAAACTCTCTATTAAGCCTACACCGGCCATAATTAACGCATACGGAAAAATAATTTTTAAGGTATCTAAACTAAAAGCTATCCCGGGAATATGAAAGGGAGGAAAACCACCGTGGATAGAAGCAATATCACCAACCGTTTTAGTTTCAATATTAAAGCCTATCACTATTACAGACACAATTAAAATGGCTGTAAGTGAGGCCGGGATAACTTTTGTAAGCTTTGGCAGGCCCCAGATAATGAGCATGGTTAGTAATACCAAACCCAGCATCAACAAAAGCTGGCCACCCTGCATCCAATGTAAAGCACCGGCATCATCAGCTATTTTAAATTGATCTAACTGGGCCATAAAAATGATAATAGCCAACCCGTTAACAAAACCAAACATAACCGGGTGCGGCACAAGCCGGATAAATTTCCCTAACCGAAAAACACCAGCTACCACCTGTATAATACCAGCCAGCACTACTGTTGCAAAAACATATTCCACGCCATGTGATTGTACCAGTGCCACCAGCACAACAGCAACAGCACCCGTTGCGCCGGATATCATACCGGGGCGGCCACCAAAAACTGAGGTAACTAAACCTATGGTAAATGCGGCATACAAGCCCGTTAGTGGCGACAAACCGGCTATTAATGCAAAGGCAATGGCTTCAGGGATTAATGCAAGAGCAACAGTGAGGCCCGAGAGTATTTCAGTTTTGTAATTTACTTTTTGCTTAAGGTCAAATAGTTTCAAATATTGCTTCATCAAGTCAATTTATGCTGCAAAAAAATAATTTCGAAAAAACACAATTGAAAAAAAAACCGGCATGATAAATGGTTACTCAAAGTGGAGTAAACAGGGAGGCTAATCTCATTGTGCAGTGGTTCTTTGATGCGGCAAAACTAACAAAAAACAGCACAAGAGCCAATTAGAATGATAGCACCTTAAGCGATACTGACGCATGCTAAGCAGTTTACTTTACTGCTGCATATTTACCAGGATATTACTAATACAAGCACTAAGGTATATGAAACGAATATTAAATCCCCCCTCCTGCACTATTAACCGCTTATCGAATAAATAATTTTTACTATATTTGCCACTATTAGTACACTTTAAAAACTGTGTTATGAAAAAGCAATTGCACTATTTCATTTTTTTTACCCTTTTGGTAACCGTTAGTTTATCCTGCAAAAAAAACTCTGGCAATACCGATTACTTTGTAAAAATTAAGCAAGACGGCAATTGGACAACTTTTACGAAAGTTGCCGGTGAGTTTGGTCCCGATTTACTGGATCCGTCTTTTACCAATCTTGTGATTGCTGCTGAAAGCAATAGCGGTACAGAAGCCTTTACTATTGCCATACAGGGCACTTCACTATCTGCCGGCACCTATGATACCGATAACACAACCGTAGCTTCTACTTCCCTGGTATATATTACCCAGGCCACCACCAGCCCAAGAGCCCATACTGTTGATGCCAGTATGGTAGCCGTTTCAAGGTACATGGTGAATATTACATCCATTACAGCAACAGAAATTGAAGGCACCTTTACAGGAAACTTTTTGTACGACAGCTTTAATGATAACGCTGCAAATATTACTGAAGGCCAGTTTAAAGTAAAGCGGATTCGTTAGGCTGCCATTACGGGTATTATGCTGGTGGCCATTTGTGCATGGCATAAAATCTGCCATCATCGCCATAATAGTAGCGGCAGTTTTTCCATTGGCAAAAAAAGCTTTAAAGTCAACAGCATTAGTACTAACGGTAATGCTTGTGCTTACGGGCTCCCTGCCCCACATCAACGAGATATTATTTGCATTTATCGATACTGAATTTATATCTAGTGCACTTTAAAGCAGGCATAGCCCTTCACGACATTTTCAGGAGATACGAGAATCCAGTGGTACGATTACTGAATGTTGGATGCGAAATGAAAGGTATATTTGGATACTACAAACCCAAATGGTTTATAGCAGGTGAAGTTGGTTTTATAAAACAGTTATTACACATTTCAAACATTCTAAAATTTTTAAAGCAACAATTTACCAGGATGTACAGGATGGCTGGTATCAGCCTGCAACCGGCGGGAATTTTAAATATGGTATGCAAATCGTGTACTCATTTAATAAGTGCGACTTAACCTTAAATATCGGCAGGGTAATAACGCAAGATTTCAAAACTGCTACACTGGTACCCTGTTATTTAATACTTGGCTACAATTACAGGATTGAATAATTGACCCTTATATAAAGAATGAATCAACATTTATGCTGCTACTGCAAACCGCAAATTATTTAGGCAATACCAAACTGTATTACGCTACAGATAATATCCATGTTAAACTGATAACTTATTCGAGGCCTGATTTTGAAACCGGCAGTGAACAGTGGCATGCACATGAAAATACACACTTCACTTTTTTTATGAAAGGCGGTACTGTAGAACAAAGAAAGCAGCATACCTATAAAAGAACCGCTGGCGAAATATCGTTTTACAATTCTGGCGAATTGCATATGAACAGCCACACCCTCTTCCCGTCTGTGAACCTGAACCTTGAAGTGGAAGCAGCTTTTTTAAAAAAATATGCTGTTACTGAAAGTGAAATTCAACAGTGTACACTTTTTAACCCCCAATCCAGGATTGCATTGCTTCAATTATACAACGAGTTAAACCGGGATACGCCAAATCCTGCTTTTTTACAAATGACCCTGTTGCAACTACTGCTACCTGAACGAAATGAAACCTGTAACTTCCCCGCCTGGACAAAGCGAATCAGGGAATTTCTTGCAGATGAGTGGTATGAAACCCCTTCATTAGAAAAGCTCTCCGAAATAGCCGGAGTGCATCCTGTAACTATTTCCAAACATTTTAACCGGTACTTCCATTGTACGCTGAGTGAATATATGCGCAGCATAAAAATTGAAAAAGCTATTTCACTCATCAACTCTACCAGCCATTCCCTCGAAGAAATTGGCTTTACATGTGGGTTTGCCGATAAATCTCATTTTTCCAAAGTATTCAGGGAACAAACAGGTATTTTACCAGGCGCATACCGAAAACTTTAACAGTTGCAGGCTAATCTCATTCTACCAACCTGCTTTTACAGGCTTTAGCTTTACAAAAAAAAATTTATGCAGAAAGGAATATGCGTAGCGCTGCTGGTTGCAGCATTTCTTACAGGATGGTCGCAATCCGCCACACCTGCTTTGGAACAAAAGCGCATATTGCTTGACAGTATGATCACTACATGGTATAACCATGGTATCTTTAACGGCGGCGTACTGATCAAACAAAACGAAAAACTGCTTTACCAGCGCTGTGCAGGCTATGCAAATTTTGAGAAAGAGCAGCCCAATACCAGTGCCACCGCATTTAACCTGGCATCTGTTTCAAAGCCCTTCACAGGTGTTGCTGTTCTTCAGCTTGTAAACAGGAAAAAAATAAAGCTGACCGATCTTTTCGTTAATTATTTCCCTGGCTTTCCTTACCGGTCTGTTACGATTGAGCAGCTTCTATCGCATACATCAGGCTTGCCCGAAGCAGACCAGTTTGAAAAGACCTATATTCAATCGCACCCTGATGAAGTGCTTTCCAACCAACAGATCTATGATGACCTTGAACGGCTAAAAGTACCATCGCTGGCTGATGCGGGGCAAAAGCATTTTTATAATAACCTGAATTATATACTGCTTGGTTTGCTGGTAGAAAAAGTCAGCCAAACTTCATTTCAGTCGTATATGAAAAAAAATATTTTTGACAAAGCAGGCATGAAGCATAGCTATGTGCGACAGCGCATAAGCCCCAATACATCACGGTACATCCGGGCAACATTTTACGACAGCATCTATCAGCATGTTGACTCCATCAGCAATAAAAAAATCTATACCGATCATAGCCTTGGTGGTACTTATGGCGACAATAATATCATCACCACCTTAGAGGATATGGCCTTGTTTGATAATGCCTTGAACAAGGGCAAACTATTGCCGCATGCATTGTTGAAACAAATGTACAAGCCGGTTATGCTCGCCAACGGGAATTACTTCTTTAATGGCGGAACAAGAACCTATACGTTGGGCTGGAATGTAAATGAAAAGAACGCCGCAGGTCAATTTGTTGCCTGGCATGATGGCAGCCTTGTGGGACTGACAACGATGCTTTTCAAAAACTTTACGGATAGCATCACTTATATACTGTTTGAAAACAGGAATTACCCCGGCTTTTTCCGTCGCTACCTGGCTATTGCCAATGTTATAGAAAATAACAAGCCGGCAGAAGTTTCGTTAAAAAAGTCAATCGTCCGGGAAGCTTATGGCCCGGTACTTGTAACAAAAGGCGCTGATTTTGCTTTAGCCTTACTAAATACATTGAAAAAAGATACGGCCTGGTATTTGGACGTGAATGAAATGAATGAACTTGGGTATCACCTGCTTTATAAATCTGAATTGGGAAATCATAAAGCACTGGCAGTAGAGGTATTCCGGATCAACACACTGCTTGCCCCGGAAAATGCCAACATCTATGACAGCTATGCAGAAGGGTTACTATCTCTTGGCCTCAAAGAAGCAGCCATATTAACCTATAAAAAAATACTGTTATTAGACCCGAAGAATGAGTCAGCAAAAAACAAATTAGATGCATTAACTAAGTAAATTCAAACCAGGGCTGTAGAAAAAGCCAGGCAGCGTTTAATGATGTTCCATCATTATGAATATAAATATTTGCAGCACAATATCATCCTGCACTAAACTGCTCCCTTCAAACTAACTTTTAAAACTTCACCCCTATACTCGCCACCACATTACCACGCTGGTTTTTAACCGTGGCAAAAGTGTTGCTTTTATCCGCCAGGCGATAAGCAAAATCAACATCCCGGCTGTAAGCATGCACATAAGTAAGATCTACAAAAAAGCCCCGGTGCCGGTAACCCAGGCCACCGCTGAGTAACATACGGTTAGCCTTAAGCGCTTTATCGGCGTATGGATTGGTATAGTAAGAAAAGCCAAGCCTTGCCATAATGATATTAAACTTGAGTTCGCCACCTACCCTAAAGTTAAAGTTGCCCTTGTATTCGCCTTTTATTACACGGTTCAGGGCTCTAAAATAATCCTTCTCCATTTCATCAGGCTGCTCCTGTGCGCTATAAAAGCGGCTGGCCCTGTGGCGCACATATTCAATATCTGCAGTGATAAAACCTTTTTGCCTGCGTACATCTGCTTCTTCCCTGATTACATAACTGCCGCTCACCATAAAACGCCAGGGCATAAGCATAGTATACCTGCTTTCGCCGGGAAGGCCATTAGTAAATACAGCAGAAGTAACAGAGGATACACCATTATAATTTTCAGTATCCACATCAAGCGAAGTGCTGCGCCGGTCCTTTAAACTAAACATAAGTGAAGGTGAATGTACTGCAAAGCCCAAACGCACATACTCTACAGGTTTAAATATCATCCCAAATTTAAAATTAACACCGGCGCCACGGGTACTATATTGGTCGGTATAGGTAAAACTGCCAAACCCATTAGCCGTGTTCATTGAAGTATCTGTTTCTTTAATGGTGGTGGTATTATCATAGTACACAATGGGAATACCGATAGAACCACCCCACATCACTTTATCTTTTTTATTGAAGGCAAAACCGAGGGCAAGTTCATACAGGCCTCCACGGGTAGCGATGGTTTTTTCCTGTTGCAGTGCCATACCGCTTTCCAGCAAAAACTCCGGCAGGGCTTTTACCTGCAAGGCGTTATTATTGTTTCTAAACGTATCTACCAGGTAAGTGTATACTGCCGGCGCTGCACCATAAGCATAAGCTGGCGAATTGAGTATATCATCCAGGCTAAGCCCGCTGCCAGCCACGGCTTCGGCCCACTGCTCGGCTGCCGAGCTAAAATTATTGTATCCTTTATAATACTGGGTGTTGTTGTAACTGGCCTGTTGCATAAAAGCGATGCTGATAGCCTGGCTCGAGGTTTTGTCACGGTAATTACTTTCGCCATACACTACCCCCATTGTACCAATACCAAAAGCATTTTTTTTATTGCGACTTAATGTTTCCCGGAAATCGGCTTTATTGTTATTAAAAAAATAACCCGGGGAAAAAACAGCCTCACCCGTTTTGTAATTACCCAGGCCGGCCGGGTTTACAAAAGTGGCAGTAATATCACCGCCTAAGGAGCCCATTGCCCCACCAATGGCCATGCTGCGTGCCGTGCCATTTTGTGGAAAAAAAGAATAACGCAGCACATCTTCAGGAACCTGGGCCTCTGCGGCAACAGCACCAGTTAATAAAAAAAGGAGTAAATATTTTTTCATGGAACAAATTATGTTTTAGTAAGGCTATACCTTTTACTGTTAGGGATAATCAGCCGTATCCGGCATCAAAATCAGCAATACTTAATTTCTCCTGGCAGGCCGTGAAATACTGCCTCCACCCGATGAGGAACTGCTTTTACCTGATGAGGATGATGGCGAATACGTTCTGTTGCTATTGCCGGATGAAGAGTTGGAATTATTGCTGCCCGGCGATAATATCCGGCTCAATATGCCACCGCTATTGCTGTTGTTATAACCCGGCCTGCTGCTGTAAGTACCTGTTTTAGGTTTAATGGCAGTATTTACATTGTTGTAACCGTTACCATAACCGGCAAGATTAACCATACGTGGCGTGGTATTCCTTGGTGTAGCAGGTATAAAGCTTATGGGATAATACACTGGCAACGTACAGTAAAACGGGTTGTAATAAAACCCCGAATTAAACCCATACCGGTAAGGATTATAATTGTAGCTGTAAAAGAAGTCGTCATCAAAACTGCGCCACCTGCGGTTATTGATACCCATGCGAATCTGCCTGTCTTCAAGCGTGGCAGTACGCATGGCCTCTTCACGCCGTTGCTGGTCGGTATCCACATAATAGTTGGTACGTACAGGGGAATAATACACATCATCTGGTGTTTGCCCTGTTTTATATACACTGCTGCAACTGCTAAAAGCAACTGCTGCAACTATCAGGAGTAAAAGTTTTGTGTTCATGGCAACCCGGTTTAAATGAATTAAAAATGAAGTTACTACTTTTGCACCGCTTCGGCAGGCGCTACATATATTTTGTAGGACTGCTGCAGTATAGCAAAGTTTCACTTTTTCTTGTTAACAGGGTGCTAATTTGGCCCAAAATTAAACATCGGTACAAAGCAACATGAGCAAAGCAATTACAAGCAGGCAGCAGGACTATTCGCAATGGTATAACGATTTGATTATAAAGTCTGGCCTGGCCGATTACAGTTCAGTGAGGGGCTGTATGGTAATTAAACCTTATGGATTTGCCCTTTGGGAAAATATGCAGCGCCAGTTGGATAAAATGTTTAAAGAAACCGGCCACCAGAACGCCTACTTCCCCCTCTTTGTACCCAAAAGCCTGTTTGAAGCAGAGGAAAAAAATGCAGAAGGATTTGCCAAAGAATGTGCTATTGTTACCCATTACCGCCTTAAAAACGACCCGGATAATAAAGGTAAATTAATCGTTGACCCCGAAGCCAGGCTAGAAGAAGAACTGGTGATACGCCCAACCAGCGAAGCCATCATCTGGAATACCTATAAAAACTGGATACAGTCTTACCGGGATTTACCCATACTCATCAACCAATGGGCCAATGTAGTGCGTTGGGAAATGCGTACCCGGCTTTTTTTACGCACCACCGAATTTTTGTGGCAGGAGGGCCATACCGCCCATGCTACCCAACAGGAAGCCATAGACGAAACCATACAGATGCTGCATGTGTATGCCGACTTTGCCGAACAATACATGGCCGTGCCCGTGATTAAAGGTGTAAAAACCGAAAACGAACGATTTGCCGGGGCGGTAGAAACCTATTGTATTGAAGCCCTGATGCAGGATGGCAAAGCATTACAGGCAGGTACATCACATTTTCTGGGTCAAAATTTTGCCAAAGCTTTTGACGTAAAATTTACCGATAAGGATAATACACTGGATTATGTATGGGCCAGTAGCTGGGGTGTAAGCACACGCCTCATTGGTGGCCTGGTAATGGCACACAGCGACGACGACGGCCTGGTGCTGCCGCCAAAACTGGCGCCTATTCAGGTAGTAATTGTTCCAATTTATAAAGGAGAAGAACAAAAGCTAAAAATAGACGAAAAGGTACAGGTGCTGGTACAGGAACTGAAAGCGGCAGGTATAAGCGTAAAATACGATGATAGTGATAACAGCCGCCCCGGATGGAAATTTGCCGAATACGAAATGAAAGGCGTACCGGTGCGTATAGCCATTGGCGCAAGGGACCTTGAAAATAATGTGGTGGAAGTAGCCCGCCGCGACACTAAAGAAAAACAAAGCATCAGCATCGACGGACTTTCGGCAACCATTATACGCCTGCTGAATGATATCCAGGACAAGATCTATAAAAAAGCCACCGCTTACAGGGATGAGCATATTACGCCTGCCAATCAATGGGACGAATTTGTGCAACTGCTGGATACCAAAACAGGATTTATTGCTGCCCACTGGGATGGCACAGGCGAAACAGAAGAAAAAATTAAAGAACTCACCAAAGCCACTATCCGCTGTATTCCGCTCAACAATACAATGGAAAACGGCACATGCATCCTTACCGGTAAGCCCAGTACGCAAAGAGTATTATTTGCAAGAGCCTATTAAGGCGGGCCAGTTGTTTTTTATACACCAATCTGAAGGGCAGTTTATATTTGTGCTTCAGATAATACACCTGCCATGTCTTCACTTCAATTAGCCCTGCTTAACGAAAAAGAAAAATTTGAAGCACTCTTTCAGTTTGCTTCAGTAGGCATTTTGATTGTGGATAAAACCGGAAGCATTGTACTGGCCAATAATTACTTATTACAGCAATTTGGATATGCCGATGCCGCCGGGCTTGCAGGCAAAAAAATTGAAGTGCTGATACCGGCACGCTTTCATGGCAGGCATGTGCAGCAAAGGGAAAGTTATACCAGCCAACCGCAAAACAGGCCAATGGGTATGGGCATGGATTTATTTGGCATAAAAAAAAGCGGCGAAGAATTCCCGGTAGAAGTAAGCCTGAGCAACTACCGGAACGAAGAAACCAATTTTGTAATCGCCTTTGTAAATGATATTACCCGGCGTAAACAAATTGAGGCCGATGTGCTGCGGCAGCAAAACGAACTGGCTGCCATCAATGAAAAAATAGAAACACTGAACGACGAACTGGAAGATAAAGTACAACTCCGCACCCGGCAGTTAGAGCAGGCCATGACGGCACTGGAACATTCAAAAGATGAACTGGCGCAGGCCCTTAGTAAAGAGAAAGAACTCAGCGATTTAAAAAGCCGCTTTGTATCGATGGCTTCTCACGAATTTCGTACACCGCTCAGCACTATCCTGTCCTCTGCATCGCTACTGGCCAAATATACCAATACCGAAGAGCAGGATAAACGGGACAAACATATTCTCCGCATCAAATCTGCCGTACACAACCTTACCGATATTCTCAACGAATTTTTATCCATCGGAAAAATTGAAGACGGAAAAATCACAGCCAGCTTCAGCAATTTTGATATTAAAACCCTCGTACAAACTGTTGTAGCCGAAATGCAGGGTATTAGCCGGGCAGGCCAGCAGATACAGTATATCCATACCGGTAATACCACGGTAAGCCTCGATATTACCTTACTGAGAAATATTATAATCAACCTGCTTTCCAACGCCATTAAATTTTCGCCGGAGAACAGCACAATAAATGTGCAAACAACCGTAACCGGTAGCCAGGTGATAATGATGGTTGAAGATAGCGGCATGGGCATTTCCAATGAAGACCAGGAACATTTGTTTGAAAGATTTTTCAGGGGCAAAAACGCTACTAATATCCAGGGCACGGGCCTCGGTTTGCATATTGTGGGCCGGTATGCGGCATTAATGCAAGGCAGCATCACCTGCAAAAGCGAACTGGAAAAAGGCACTATATTTACCCTAACCTTTAACCACAATTACGCCACAGCATGAAACACCTGTTACTGATAGAAGACAATGATGAAATAAGGGAAAACACCGCTGAGATACTGGAACTGGCTGGTTATAAAGTAAGCACTGCTCCAAATGGCAAAACGGGTGTAGAGCTTGCACTGAACAACAGGCCCGACCTTATTGTATGTGATGTAATGATGCCGGTACTGGACGGGTATGGTGTGCTGCACCTGCTTAATAAGAATCCAGAACTTAAAGGCATACCTTTTATTTTTTTAACGGCTAAAAGCGAACGCAGCGATTTCAGGAAAGGTATGGAAATGGGTGCCGATGATTATGTTACAAAACCTTTTACCGATATTGAATTACTTACGGCTATTGAAAGCAGGCTCAAGAAAACTGAGATGCTCAAAAGTAATTTTGAAACTGTGGCCACACCTGCCGCCGATACTATCAGTGCCAAAGCCGCCTTAGAAAATTTTACAAAAGACAGGCATACCAACCACTACAAAAAAAAGCAGGTTATCTATTCCGAAGGCAACCACCCCACCCGGCTTTACTATATCGAAAAAGGAAAAGTAAAAACCTGTAAAACCAACAGCGATGGTAAGGAATTTACGGTAGGCCTGTACAAAGAAGGCGAATTTATTGGCTACCTGGCTGTACTGGAAGGCACCGTGTACAAAGAAACCGCCGAAGCCATTGATGATACCGACATCGCCATTATCCCGGTGGAAGAATTTACAACACTTATTGACAGCAATAAAGCAATCATGCAGCAGTTTATAAAAATGCTGGCAAAAGATGTAACAGAAAAAGAAGAACAATTACTGGGGCTTGCCTACAATTCGCTACGTAAAAGAGTGGCCGATGCCCTTATAACACTGCTGCACAAATACCGAAAAGAAAGCAGCGAAAAATTTTCCATTCAAATTTCGAGGGAAGACCTGGCCAATATTGCCGGCACAGCTACTGAATCCCTCATACGCACCCTCAGCGATTTTAAATCGGAAAAATTAATTGAAATCAACGGTGGCAGCATTACCATCATTAATGAAAAAAAGCTCACCGATATGCTGAATTAAAAATGGCTACTGCGCCAGCTTTTGGTTGAATTCGTTTTTGAGTAAAGTAAAATCAGTTTCTAAACGCCGCACTTCATTACGCAACCGCTGCTGTAGTTGAACTGTTTTTTCATCCGGCCCAATATGTTTTTCCCGAAGTGATTTTAACACAGCTAATTGCTGGCGCACATCCCCAGCAACACTATTAAAAAAATCATCCCTTTGAATAAACAGGCTTTGAAAATGCTCTGCCTCATTTAAAAAGTCTTTACCGGTTTTATAATCCACCACTTCGCTCAACCTGGTTTTTAAATAAGCGTTTTCCTGTTTTAAAAAATCAAGCAGACGCATCCAGCCGGCGCACTCTTCCAGCAGTTGGCCCGTTGGATGCAAATGCCCGTTATAGTAAGCCTCTTGTGGCATGTTGTAACTATTTGCTTTTAATTTCATCAAGGGTGTACGCTTTTTACGGTATGACATTCAACAGCTGCACTGCCCTGTGCTGGCTTTGGGCTGATATAAGGCAGCCCCAAGGCCATACCTCTTACAATCAGTAAAAGGGCCATTAGCAGCAACACATAAGGCTGTATGTACTTTAGCTTTTTCCTCAGCTCCCACCCGATAATCTGCCCCCAGAAGGCAACAGCCCACATGGCAGGTAATGTACCCAATCCGAAAAATACCATAAACAATATGGCTGTTGTAAAACTACCGGTTGCGGCAGCGCCGGCAAATGCCAGGTACACCATACCGCAGGGTAATAAGCCATTTAAAAAGCCAATAGCAAAAAATGAAGCCTGGTTTTTTTTAAAAAACAATTTGCCAAAAACCTCCCTTAGCTGTTGGAAAAAAACAGGGCTGCTGTGCAGGTGCCTGTTCCACGCCGGAAACCATTTGGGTATAACCAACAGTGTTAGTATGAACACCCCGGCTAATAATGATACCCATCGCTGAAACCCAAATGCTGTAAATCCCTCGCCAACTGCACCGGCTAATAGCCCAAATAAACTATAAGCAGTAATACGCCCGGTATTGTACAGCAGTGTGCCGGCAAATTGCTTTGACAGACCAACACCCTGCAAGGGCAAAGCCAGCGCCAGCGGGCCACACATACCCACACAGTGAAAACTGCCTGTAACACCCATGATGCATGCGGCTATCATTACTGCTGCCATACGCTGTATTTATAAAAAAACTTTTTCTTCAAAATAATAAGCGACGTCGCTATCCTGCCAGCTTACCTGCAAATCGTAGGCCCCGCCTGCTGCCGGTAGTGAAATGGCAGCCCTGCTGCTGTCGGTTACAAAGCCACTCTCCACATCCTTACGCTTATCCGAAGGGCAGTATAGCACAATCGTTCCGCTGATGGTTTTGCCAGAAAAGGCTGCAGGAAAAACGAGATGCAACTTTCCTTCCACTGCTTTGTATTGCACTGATGTCAGCAATGCTTTTGTCCTGCTAATAGCGTCTATTCTTTCCTGGTACTTTAGCTCTTTGGCATAATAATCTGTTGTTACCAAATCAATATTTTGCTGCGATGATTTAATCACCAATACGGCAATGCCTGCTACAAAAGCCAGGTAAGCGATAAGTATTTTTATTCCCCAGTTCATTTTTTTTATAGTTTACGAGTTATGGGTTACGAGTTACGAGTTATTTGTTACAGGTTACAGGTTATGGGTTATGTGCTTGTTGATTGACTTGAAGATGTATTACTTTCTTTCCATTTTAATAACTATATACATTTGACCATTCACCATTCACCTTTCTCCCTTCACTCATACACTTCTGGCCCGATAAACTTCGCTTCAATAGTTTTTAATTTTTTATCGTTTTCATACAATCCAATCTTCACAATGGTTTTCCAGTTCCTCACCTCTCCCCGGTTGAGTTTTACAAAAAATTGCAGGTTGGTATAATCTTCTTTTCGCACTATCGTTTTTCCACTGCCTACAGGTGTTATTTCACCTTTGATATTTTCAAGTTTTAAGGTAAAGGGTATATCCTTATGCGTTTTATTGGCCAGCTTAAGGTTGTACAGGTTAGCGATACGACCATCAGGCAGCGAAGTATACGTCATACCCGAAGTACGCATCAGCCTTGCGTCCAGGTCGGTACGGGTTATCATCAATACTGCCAAAAATATAAGCAGCAATAACAACACCACTGAGTAAGCCTTTATACGACCGGTAAATTTGAGCTGCACCCCATCGCTAATACTTTTTTCAGAAGCATAACGGATAAGCCCGGCTGGTTTTTTAATGCTGGTCATGATAGCATCGCAGGCATCAATACAGGCGGTACAGTTTACACACTCCAGTTGGGTGCCGTTGCGTATATCTATGCCCGTTGGGCACACCCTTACACAGGCCAGGCAGTCGATACAATCGCCCTGCTTTGGCTGGATATTGTCAAAATGTTCTTCCAGTTTTTTACAGGCACCTTCACTTTTACAGTCGGTGCATTTACAATCATGCTTTTCTTCTTTTTGCTGTTTGGAGTATTTGCCCCTGGGCTCACCACGCCGATGATCGTAAGCCACCACAATCGAGTTTTTATCCAGCAATACGCCCTGCAGCCTGCCATATGGGCATACCACAATACAGGCCTGCTCCCTGAACCACCAGTACACAAAAAAGAAAACGCAGGTAAATACCAGCAGGGATACCAATGTACCTACTGATTGTGCAGGTGTTTGTATATAACCCAGCAGTTTATCCATACCAATAATATAAGCCAGGAAAAAATTAGCAATGATAAACGACACAGAAAAGAACACGATAAACTTTACAGTACGCTTTGCTATTTTGGTCCCATTCCAGGGCATGGCCCTTAGTTGCTTTTGCTGTGCGGCATCGCCATCTATCCAGTATTCAATTTTACGGAATACCATTTCCATAAAAATGGTTTGCGGGCAGGCCCATCCGCAAAACAAGCGGCCGAAGATCACCGTAAACAAAATCACAAATACAATGAACGTGAGCATGGCAATACCGAAGATGAAAAAATCCTGCGGCCAGAAGATTAACCCAAAAATGATAAACTTACGTTCCAGCACATTCAGCAGCAGCAGGGGCTCACCATACAGATGTATAAAAGGCAGCGTAAAAAACACGATGAGGTAAAAAATACTGAATACTGTTCGCTTGTTGTACAACCTGCCTTTAGGCCTTTTGGGATGAATATAATTACGGCTGCCGTCTTTTTTGATGGTAGCCACCGAATCCCTGAAAGAGCTGTTCCTGTCTGCATCCTGTATCATTGCTGTTTGCATCGTATAGGTATTACTGTTTTGTTGCCACAGGTAAAGAATCAGTTAGATTCTCTTCGACATATATATCGCCCTGTGGTGCCCTGGCATTGGGCGGATTGGTACCCTTTAGCGTTTTAATATAACTGGCGATATAGCTCATTTCTTTGGGGGTAAATTCTTTAGACCAGGATTGCATGCCCTTATCGGGATAACCCACTTTTATGCTGTGATAAATATCGTTGAGCGAACCTTTATGCAGCCAGTACTCATCCGTAAGATTAGGGCCAGCGCCGCCTTCACCCAGCTTGCCATGGCAGGCCCAGCATTTGGCAGTAAATAATTCCTTTCCCGTTGATATTCCCCCTGCATCGGCCATCGGCACATTTTGCTCATCAATTTTATCTTTATTGCCAGCCTCGTATATTTCTTTTGCAATTCTTGCTTTTTCTATTTCAGCTGCATACTCTTCCGTTGGATTTTTACCGGCACCTGATACATGAAAATGAAACAGGTAAATAAAGCCCACCACAATTGTTATATAAAAACCATATTTCCACCAGGGGGGCAGGGCATTATCCAGTTCCCTGATGCCATCATAATCATGATCCAGCATTACATCCTGCTCCTTTTCCACTGCCACGGCTTTGGTAAAGAATTTTTTATCCAATACCGACCACCACTGCAGCAGTTTCGACTCACGGGCAACCACAACCGCTTTTTCGGGCAGCAGTTCCTGGTACATCCGGCGGATGGAAAAAGCCAGGAATAGAATAGCTGCCACTTCAATAATCAGAACAGCTACAAAAGCATAAAAATTTGCAGCGCTTAATCCGCCGTAATTGGGTTCGGCAGCTTGTACTACTGCTGCATCCTGTGCATAGCTTTTTAACTGCAGCAACGAAAAACCCAGCAGCAGCACAACCGACAGCGCTTTTTTTGCCGCCTTATTTTTTTCAAGCACCTGCCTGCTGATAGTAATAAGCGCCTGGCCCATACCCCATATTACAAAAGCGAGTACAATGGTGGTAAATACCAGCAATACTGCCAGCAGGTTGCTGCCCTCCTGCGGAGTAGCGGCTGCAGCATCCTGTGCAAATGCACCGTTAGCCATTAGCATTATTACAAAAAACAATATTCTCTTATTGCGGTACATAACAATTATTTAGAGGGTTGAGTGTGGGATTGTATCATTATCTAAAGGAATATTGGACAATTCTTTTACCCTGTCTTTACTCATACGTTTTACCATTACCAGCAGCACCACAAAAAACAGGAAGAAGATAAGCAGTGATACCATCGGGTATATCTCTGCATGATTAATTTTTTCGGCATACTGTTTTATAAACTTGAACATCGTTAATTGTTTTTAGCATTTTCAGATTTTGAAATATCACTGCCCAGCCGCTGCATATAAGCTATTACAGCAATTACTTCCCTGTTGGGCGATACCCTGATACTGTCATTTTTCAGGTTATCAGCAATTGCTTTTGCCTGTTGCATTAAATCCTGATTGGCTATTGCCGGGTAGCCTTTGGCGTAAGGCACCCCAAGCGTAATCATGGCTTTTATTTTTGCAGCAGTGGTAGAGGTATCCAGATTGTTTTCTAATAAATTGGGATAGGCGGGCATGATAGAGCCTTCACTCATGGAGGATGGCTCCCTGAAATGCCTGAAATGCCAGCCATCACTCTTTTTCAGGTTGCCTGTACCTTCACGGGCAAGGTCGGGCCCGGTGCGTTTACTACCCCATTGAAAGGGATGATCATACACAAACTCTCCTGCCTTGGAATACTCACCGTAGCGTTCGGTTTCGCTGCGGAAGGGCCTTATCATTTGTGAGTGGCAGGTATAGCAGCCCTCCCGTACATAGATGTCTCTGCCCTGCAACTCCAGCGGTGTATAGGGCTGCACACTGCTAATGCTGGGCACATTTGATTTTATCAGGAAGGTGGGTATCATTTCTATAGCGCCGCCAATAAGTATTACCACCAGGCTAAACACCATCAGTTGCACCGGCTTTCTTTCAATCCAGCGATGCCAGTGTTCGCCGGCATGTTTTACATATTCCTTTTGCAGCGGAGCCGCTTCGGCAGCTTCATCCGCCACCAGCTTACCGGCTTTTACGGTTTTGTAAATATTATAGAACATGATAAACACACCCACTAAGTACAGGGTGCCGCCGAGCGAACGCATAGCATAAAATGGTTTCAGATAGGTAACTGTTTCGAGAAAAGCGTATTTAAGCTGTCCAGCTTCGGTAAATTGTTTCCACATGCTGCTTTGTGTAAAGCCAGCCCAGTACAAAGGCACTGCATAAAATATTATACCCAGCGTACCCAGCCAAAAATGCTGGTTAGCCATTTTTTTAGAATACAAAGGCGTATTAAAAATGCGTGGGATAAGCCAGTATAGGATACCGAAAGTGAGCATACCATTCCAGCCCAGTGCACCTACATGTACGTGTGCTACAATCCAATCGGTGAAATGTGCAATAGCGTTTACATTTTTGAGTGAAAGCATTGGCCCTTCAAAAGTGGCCATACCGTAAGAAGTAACGGCCACCACCATAAATTTCAAAATCACATCATCCCTTACCCTGTCCCAGGCGCCACGCAGGGTAAGCAGCCCGTTAATCATACCACCCCAACTTGGAAAAATGAGCATAAACGAAAACACCACCCCCAGCGACTGTGCCCAGTTGGGCAGTGCCGTGTATAACAAATGGTGTGGCCCTGCCCATATGTATAAAAATATCAATGCCCAAAAATGAATGATAGACAGCCGGTACGAATACACGGGCCTGTTAGCAGCTTTTGGCATAAAGTAATACATCAGCCCCAGGTAAGGCGTGGTAAGGAAAAAAGCCACTGCATTGTGCCCGTACCACCATTGTACCAATGCATCCTGCACCCCGGCATACCAGCTATAGCTTTTAAAAAAGCTAACCGGCAGTTCAAATGAATTAACAATGTGCAGTACGGCTACGGTAACAAATGTGGCGATGTAAAACCAGATAGCCACATACAAATGTTTTTCCCGGCGTTGTAAAATAGTGGCAAACATATTCCACCCAAACACTACCCAGATAACGGCAATGGCTATATCTATCGGCCATTCTAATTCGGCATACTCTTTACCCGACGTCATACCAAGCGGCAGGGAAATGGCAGCAGCAACGATAATGAGTTGCCAGCCCCAAAAATGTATTTTACTCAGCACATCGCTGTACATCCTTGCCTTACAAAGACGCTGCAGGGAGTAATACACCCCCATAAAAATACCATTACCCACAAAAGCAAAAATTACGGCATTGGTGTGCAGCGGCCTCAGGCGGCCAAAAGAGCCATACTGCGTAATATTCAGCGAAGGAAAAATAAGCTGCAGCGATACCCAAAGCCCGGCCAGCATACCTACGGCGCCCCAGATGATGGTGGCCCAGGCAAAGTTTTTTACAATCCGGTTGTCGTAATAAAATTTTTCTGTCTGCATAATTTAGTTGATTTCTGAATGGCTGTCTTGTTGTATTGTGGTGGAATGATTTGCCGGAGGCTGATCGTCGAAAAGCATACGTACCGAAGGCGTGTAATCATCCTCGTACTGGCCGCTGCCCACGCTCCATAAAAAAGCAGCAAGAAAACTGCCTGCCACAATAATGCTAATACCAATTAGGATGAATAATGCACTCAAAGCCGTTGATTTGTTCGGGGCAAAACTACCCGGCATCAAAAGCATGAAAGGTGATAAACATCAAGCAGCGGGGTGATTGTTGTCAGGTACCGATGGCAGGATGCAGCGGCAGTGAAGAAGAATACCAGGAGTAAAAGTGTAAAGGGCTAACCGGAACAACCGGCATAAGTATTTTCAAAAGGAGGCAACGAATATTGCAAGCCTGCAGGCCCCGGTAGCTTAGGGGCAAGGATATAGTCAAAAAAAAGCGGCTTTAAAAGCCGCTTTTTTGAAAATTAATGCTGTAACCTAACGTTTATCGCATTGACCCCACGGGAGCCAACTTCTGTATCATAAGATACATTGTCGTTTTGCTGAATTTCTTCTTTTAAACCTGTTACATGAACAAAAACTTCTTGTCCATCTTCGCCTTTAATGAAACCAAATCCTTTGGTTGAATTAAAGAACTTTACTGTTCCTTTTTTCATTTGTTAAATTTTACCCAGTGTTGGGTTTGTTTTGAAATACCCCTTTACAATAATTATTGAAAAGTTTGCTTAATAAAAAAATTGTGAAGCTTAACTGAAAGTATCTGGGATACAATTAGAGTGAGGTCTCAATTTTATAATGAAGGGTGTAAATGTAGGCTTTATCATCAGACATTCCTAATTAATCTTTGGATTGTGTAAATATTCCTACGCAGGCTATTGAAGTATACATACAAAGCAGCAGGCTTTAAGGCCTGCTGTTACCCAATATATAAGCCCGGCATCTGCCGGGCTTATATCAATAAAAATCACAAAAATAAAAACTACACCAACTGTCTTCTCATCACAAAATCGCCAAACTTCTCCCCTTTTATTCTTTCGTTTTTAAATACCGCAAATAATCCATCCAGTGTGGCGAGTATGGCTTTTTCGTCCAGCGACTCTTTATAAATTTTGTTCAGGCGCTGGCCCTGGTTATCGCCACCAATATGCAGGTTATAATTGCCCGGGGCAGTACCTACAAAACCAATTTCGGAAGCATAGGAGCGGCCGCAACCGTTGGGGCAGCCTGTCATGCGTATCACAATGTCTTCATCTGCCAAACCATAGCGGCTCAGTAAAGGTTCAATTTTAGAGAGCAGCGTGGGCATATAGCGTTGCGCTTCGGCCAAAGCCAGCGGGCAGGTAGGCAGCGCCACACAGGCAATGGCATTCTTACGAATCATCGATGCCTTTTCTGTATGATCAGTTATTTTAAACGCCTCCAGCAAAGCATGTATAGTCGCTTTATCTTCTTCTTTTACATCAGCCACAATAATGTTTTGCGTAGCAGTGAAAAGAAAATTACACTTATTGGTTTTAGCCACTTCAAGCAAGGCTGTTTTTAAGGCCACCTGTTCATCATCCAGCACACGGCCGTTTTCTACAAACACGGTATAATACCACAAACCGTTTTCACCCTTATGCCAGCCATATAAATCGGCACGGGTGGTAAAGGTAAAAGGCTTCGCCTCATCCAGATTAAAGCCGCAGCGTTTTTCCAGTTCGGCTTTAAAATTTTCCACGCCCATGCGGTCTACAGTGTATTTCAACCGGGCCAGCTTGCGGTCGCTGCGGTTACCAAAGTCACGCTGTACGGTTAATACTTCATACACGGCCTTCAACACATTATCGGTATTGGCAAAGCCGATAACGGTTGCCAGGCGGGCATAGGTGTCGGGGTTACCATGTGTGGTGGATAGACCACCGCCAACGGCTATGTTAAAACCAAGCAGCTTATTGTTTTCGATAATGGCAATAAGGCCAAGATCGTTGGTAAATACATCGCTGTCGTTATTAGGCGGTATGGCAATACCTATTTTAAATTTACGGGGCAGGTACCTGTCCTGGTATAGCGGATCCTCCTCTTCTTTTTTGTCCACTATTTTTTCATCATCCAGCCATATTTCAAAGTAAGCCTTTGTTTTAGGCATCAGCAGTTCGCTTATTTTATCGGCATAAGCAAACACTTCGGCATGTACCGGCGATTGCTTAGGGTGCGATGCACAGGTTACATTACGGTTAATATCGCCGCAGGTGGCAATTGAATCCAGCTTCGATTCATTAAAGGATTGTATCGTAGGCTTTACATGCGATTTTAAAATACCATGCAACTGTACCGTTTGCCTGGTGGTAATTTTAATGACGCCGGTGCTGTGTTCATTAGCTACTTCGTTCAACGCAACCCATTTTTCAGCCGGTATTAATCCGCCGGGGAGGCGCAGTCGTATCATGTAGCTGTACAGGTTTTCCAGTTTTTTTTCGGCACGCTCCGCACGGCGGTCACGGTCGTCCTGCATATACATGCCATGAAATTTTATCACCGCCTGGTCATCATCCCTGATGGCACCGGTTATTTCATCTTTCAGGCTTTCTTTAATTGTACCCCTCAGCCCGTCGCTCGATGTTTTAATTTTTTCTACTGCAGATAATTTACTCATGTGAATATTGTAGCTTATTATTTTTTTGTACCAAACATTAGTTATTTACTCCACATCGTTGCGTCGCACACTTGTACAGCAGGTACTCCATGCAACAACCCAACTAACTCAGAACCCTCTACCCTCTACCCTCAACCTTCAACCCTCAACCCTTAATAAACATCCTTCTCATACCTGCCCTGTTCTTCCATTTGCTCTAAGTAATGCTTCGCTTCTGCCTCAGTTTTTTTGCCCTGCTCCTGTATAATTTGCAGCAGTGTTTTTTCCACGTCGTGGCTCATCGGGTCTTTTTTACCACACACAAAAAACGAAGCGCCGCCTTCTAACCATTGATACAGTTCGGCAGCATGTTCTTTCATGCGGTGTTGTACATATATTTTTTCCTGCTGGTCTCTTGAAAAAGCCAGACTAACCTTGCTGAGTACCCCGGTACTATGCCAGTTTTGTATTTCGGTTTGATACAGGAAGTCGCTAACAAAATGTTGCTCGCCAAAAAACAGCCAGTTTTTACCACTGGCGCCGGTGGCATCCCTTTCGGCAAGGAAAGAGCGGAAAGCTGCAATACCTGTACCCGGCCCCACCATGATGATGTCCTTATCTTCGGCAGGCAGCCTGAAACGTTTGTTGGGTTGAATAAAAAAGTTTTGCTTTTTGCCTTTCGCCAGTTTACCCAAATAATCGGAGCACAGACCAAAGCGCTCCCGGCCTTTTACTTCGTACACATCTTTAGCCACAATAATATGCACTTCGCCATCATGCGCTGCAGGCGAAGATGCGATGGTGTACAAGCGTGGCGACATAGCATTTAACCCAACCAGTATTTCATCAAACTGTGCCCTGCTTTTAATAGGATACTGCTTCAGCAAATCCAGCAAATCGGCACGGCCGGCAGGGATAGTGTGCCCGGTAACGGTAGCATAATGCTGCACCAGCCTTTCGGTAAGGTGTATCACATTTATCTTACGCTTCAGCAGTTCGTAAATAGTGGCTTTTTCTTTTTTATACTCCAGCGATTTATTACCATCCACATTGGCAGTGGCAATAATATCGGTTACTAATTGCGAATCGTTTTCGGGTACAATACCAATTGAATCACCACATTGATATTGCAGGCCTTCGGCTTCAAGCTCAATATGCCAGGTGGTTTTATTAGAGCCCCGGTCGTTGAGGTTTACATGTGCCGTAACGGCGCCGGTATAATTTTGTTTACCCGTCTTTTTTACACCCGGAACTGCCGGCAACACTGTTGTACCAGCCGGTGCTTTTGGTGCAACGGCAGGGGCAGTAAGTGTTTTTAAAACGGCATCAAACCATTTGGCTGCATCTTCATCATAATCCACGTCACATTTTTGTATAGGAGCGATGCGGCTGCCACCCAGTTTATTCAGTTGCAGGTCCACATCCTCACCGGTTTTACAAAACAACGGGTATGACGTATCTCCCAAAGCCAGCACACTGTATTTTAATTTTTCCAGTTTGAAGCCATTGAGGTGTATATGATCGTAAAAATTTTTGGCAGCGGCCGGCGGCTCACCGTCACCGTGAGTACTTACCACAGCAAGCAGGTACTCTTCTTTTGCAAGGTCGGTAAGCTTATACTGATCCATTGCCACCACCTTAGCCACAATTTTATTTTGCTTGGCTTTGGCGGCAAACTCGGCAGCCAGTTTTTTAGAGTTACCCGTTTCGGTACCATACAAGATGGTAATTTTATTTACAGCGGGTACAGCGGCATTAGATGCAACTTGTGGTGCAGGTGCGGCAGCACTACCCCTGATGACTCCCTCAAGGTAGCCACTCATCCATACCAGTTCTTCTTTTGAAGCACTGCTGATTAGATCAAGTAAAGCTTTTAATTTGTTTTCCGGCAACATGTCAGCGGTTTTCAGTTTTTGTTGTAAAGTTGTTATCAGGGTTTTGTTGGGTTATGCTTTCTTCAATCAGCGATTCAAATTGTTCATCGGCTGGTGGTTTAAAATATTCACCCGGTACTGGTTCATTTTTTTGCCAGGCAAATTTTTCATATAGTGCCACCACTTTACCAATAATTACCAGTGTGGGTGAAGCAAATGTTTTACCGGCCATTTTTTCAAAATAATCAGCCAGGCTGCACACATGCACCTGCTGCATGGGCGTGGTGGCCTGCTCAATTACCGCCAGCATAGTACCTGCATCAATATGATGCTTCCGTAAATTTTCAACCACGCCATCCAGTGTTTCAGACGACATGTAAAATACCAGCGTATCGTTGCAGGCAGCCAGTTCTTTCCAGTAGGCATCAGTTACCACATCGCTTTTATAAAAAGTAAGTAAGCGTACTGCAGTGGCACTGTTGCGTGCCGTAAGCGGAATGCCTGCATAAGCTGCAGCGCCGGTGGCAGCGGTAATGCCGGGTACAATTTCGTAAGGAATATGATGGGCAGCCAGGGTTTCCAACTCATCCAGGATATTGGAAAAGATGGATACATCACCGCCCTTTAAACGCACCACCAGCTTACCTTCCTGTGCATACTGCACCAGTAATTCGTTAATACTTTTTTGTGGTGTACTAAATCCCCTGCGGCATTGCTTGCCCACATATACCAGTTCGGCAGTGGCAGGTACATACCGGGTAATAATATCATTGCTCACCAGTCTGTCGGTAAGCACCACATCGGCCTGCTGCAGCCAGCGCACAGCTTTTATGGTAATCAGTTCAGGATCGCCGCAGCCGGCGCCTGCCAGAATTACTTTACCTGTATGTGTGGTTTGTTGCTGCATGTATTTATTTATGCAAAAAGTCCTTCAATAGATAAATACCTTTCGCCTGTATCATAATTATAGGTAAGCACTTTTGAACCTGCCGGTATTTCAGCAATTTTTTGGGCTACTGCTGCCAGTGATGCTCCCGTGCTGATACCCACCAGTATGCCCTCTTCCTTAGCAATACGCTGTGCATAAGCAAATGCATCGTCCTTACTAACCTTAATAACCCCATCGAGTATGCCTGTATTTAAAATAGACGGTACAAAACCTGCACCAATACCCTGTATGGGATGTGGCGCCGGGCTGCCGCCGCTTAATACCGGCGATAACTCAGGCTCTACGGCAAATACTTTAAGGTTGGGCATTTTTTGCTTTAAAACTTCGGCTACACCGGTAATATGGCCTCCGGTTCCCACACCAGTAATAAGGTAATCGAGCCCATCGGGAAAATCATTTAATATTTCTATGGCGCTTGTTTTACGGTGTACCTCAGTGTTAGCCGGGTTATCGAACTGCTGCGGCATCCAGCCGCCGGGTGTGCTTTGGGTTAACTCGGTTGCTTTTTCAATAGCGCCTTTCATCCCTTTTTCACGGGGGGTAAGTACAAACTCGGCGCCGTAAATGGCCATCAGCCGCCTGCGTTCGATGCTCATACTTTCAGGCATTACCAATATCAGTTTGTAGCCTTTTACAGCCGCCACCAGCGCCAGGCCAATGCCCGTATTACCGGATGTAGGTTCTATAATAACACTGTTTTTATTTAAAATACCTTTTTGTTCTGCGTCTTCAATCATGGCCAGCGCAATACGGTCTTTAATGCTTGCACCTGGGTTACTTCTTTCCAGTTTTATCCACACCTGGTGGTTAGCACCATACAATTTATTGATACGTACATGCGGTGTGTTGCCAATGGTTTCGAGAATACTATTTGCTTTCATGACGAAATTTTATTGTTATAAATGGTTAAGGTTCTTTTTAGTTAAATCACAAAATTGAGCACATCGGGTAATGGATTTTTATCCCTGATGGTTACTTCACTTTTGTGGTACACAATAGAATCAGATAAAACACTATTGGTGAGCCAAACGTTGCCGCCAATTACACTGTTCTTTCCCACTACCGTATCGCCGCCCAAAATAGTAGCACCGGAATAAATCACCACATTGTCTTCAATGGTTGGATGCCTCTTTAATTTGGCAGCCCCCTTGCTTACACTTAATGCACCCAGGGTAACACCCTGGTATATTTTTACGTTATTACCAATTACGGTTGTTTCGCCAATTACTATCCCTGTGCCGTGATCAATAAAAAATGATTCGCCGATGGTAGCGCCGGGATGAATATCGATGCCGGTTTTACTATGGGCATATTCGGCAAACACACGGGGCAGCAGCTTTACACCCTGCACCCACAACTGGTGCGAAAACCGGTGTACTGCTGTGGCATAAAAACCCGGGTAGGCTACCAGCACTTCTTCAATCGATTCGGCTGCCGGGTCGAACTGTACTACGGCTGCTGCATCTTTCAGCAAGGCATCGTAAATACCCGGCACTGCTTCAAAAAACTTTTCGGTTACGGACTGTGTTTTATCCCCATCGCCCAGCACATCGTAAATAAGCGTTGACAAATGGCTTTTAAATGCTTCAAACTCTTTTGCCAGCTCAAACTCCGATAGTTTTTTTTGCCGGTTGGGTATAAATAAAAATTTAAAGAACCCGTCTATAAATTCCTCGGCCAGCACTTTATCCGGAAAGGTAGCGTTGGATTGCTGGTGCTGCCCGTGCAGCTTATGTATAAATGTTGTACTCATTTTTAATTCAGTTGGTGGATGTAATTCAATGGCAACCGCTGTTACTCAATCATACAGGCACCAACTGTTACATTACTGGTTTCGTCAATTAATATGGCACCGCCGTTTACCCTAAGTTTTTTATAAGAGTCAAAAGGTATTGGCGCTGCTGTTTTAATGGTGGCTTTTACCACATCGTTAAGACCTGCCTGCTCCGGTGCCGGTTCTTTTTGTAATGAATTTACATTCAGCTTGTACTCAATATCTTTTACTACGGCACGCACCACCCTGCTGTTGATTTGTAACAGGTATTTATTACCGGGTGCCATAGGCTTGGTGCCCATCCAGCAAAGAAATACTTCAAATTCGTTGGCGGTTTGGGGCTGGTTATTGCTTAAAGCAATTACATCGCCGCGGCTGATGTCGATATCATCTTCAAGATGCAGCACTACACTTTGCGGGGCAAATGCTTCTTCCACTTCTTTACCTGCCAGTTCAATACGTTGTATGGTGCTGGTGAGGCCGGAGGGCAACACGGTTATGGCATCGCCTTTTTTATAAATACCGCTTACAATTTTCCCGGCATAACCACGGTAGTCGTGCAAATCATCAGTTTGCGGACGGATAACATACTGCACCGGGAAGCGGGCATCGGTTAAATTGATATCTCTTTCCACATGCACATTTTCGAGGATATGCAACAGCGATTCGCCTTCGTACCAGGGAAATTTACCTGATTTATCTACCACGTTGTCGCCGGTAAGCGCCACAAGAGGGATATAGGTTACATCTTTTAATCCTAATGTTTCGGCCATTGCCGCATAATCGCCAACAATTTTGATATAGGCTTCCTGCGAATAATCCACCAGGTCCATTTTATTGACGGCCACTACCACATGCGGAATATTTAGGAGTGATGCAATAATGGAATGACGGCGTGTTTGCTCTACCACACCATTACGGGCATCTACCAGTATAATGGCCAGGTCGGCATTGGAAGCGCCGGTAACCATATTACGGGTGTATTGTATGTGGCCGGGTGCATCGGCAATGATAAACTTGCGTTTGGGTGTGCTGAAATATTTATACGCCACATCAATGGTAATCCCCTGCTCCCTCTCGGCACGAAGCCCATCAGTGAGTAAAGCCAGGTCTATTTCACCATCTTCCCGGTTTTTGGTTTGCTTTTCTATCGCTTCCAACTGGTCGATCATAATCGATTTGCTATCGTACAACAAGCGACCAATTAAAGTGCTTTTGCCGTCATCTACACTGCCTGCTGTTATAAAACGTAATAAATCCATGTATTGAGTTATGAGTTAAGAGTTATGGTGAATGGTTGATGGTGTATGGTTGATGGTTAAAAATAGCCGCCTTTTTTCCTGTCTTCCATTGCGGCTTCGCTTACCCGATCGTCTATTCTTGTTTCGCCACGTTCGCTGGTTTTGGTAGCAATAATTTCGTTGATGATATCATCAAGGCTGTCTGCACTCGATTCTACGGCTGCAGTACAGGTCATATCACCTACCGTGCGGTAGCGTACTTTTTTTACCGATACCACATCTCCTTCTTCTAACTGTATAAATTCGGATGTGGCTACTAACTGCCCCTGGTATTCCAGCACTTCCCTTTCGTGTGCAAAATATATTGAAGGCAGTTCAATATTATGGCGGCGGATATAATTCCACACGTCTAATTCGGTCCAGTTGCTGATAGGGAATACCCTTACGTTTTCGCCTTTATGTATGCGGCCGTTATAAGTATTCCATAATTCGGGGCGCTGCAGTTTGGGGTCCCACTGTCCAAATTCATCTCTAACCGAAAAAATCCTTTCCTTAGCTCTTGCTTTTTCTTCATCCCGGCGGGCACCACCGATGCAGGCATCAAATTTAAATTCCTCAATAGTATCCAGCAGGGTAAAGGTTTGCAGTGCATTGCGGCTGGCCAGCTTACCTTTTTGCTCGGTTAAGCCTTTAGCCTTAATGGTATCTTCTACTTTGCGTACAACTAATTTTTCGCCAAGGGCGGCAGCCAGGTCGTCCCTGAAGCGAAGGGCTTCAGGAAAATTATGCCCTGTATCGATATGTACTAAGGGAAAAGGGAATTTACCCGGCCTGAAGGCCCTGAGGGCCAGGTGTACCAGTACAATTGAATCTTTGCCACCGGAAAAAAGCAGGGCTGGCTTTTCAAACTGCCCGGCTACTTCCCTCAAAATGTGAATTGATTCCGACTCTAACTGATCGAGATAATCAAGCGAATATTTGCCTGATGGCCTTCCATTTACCATATTGTTATTTAAAGTTGCTGTTGGTGCTGCTGTCATGTATGTAATAACGTTTAATCCTTACTGATTGTATAAATTATATTTTTTTTTATTTAACCGGTGCATGTACATGCAACCCACATTCTTTTTTATCGCTGCTCTCCCACCACCAGCGGCCAGCTCTAAAATCTTCGCCGGGGCGTATTGCCCTGGTACAAGGGGCACAGCCAATACTTACAAAGCCCCTGTCGTGCAGCGGATTGTAAGGAATATGCTGTTGTGTGATATAGTTTTTCACCTCCTCGGTTGTCCAGTGTAATATGGGATGGTATTTGATGATTAAATTACTTTCGTCCCATTCAATCATGGGTAAGTCTTCCCGGTCTTTGGAATGTTCGGAACGGAGACCTGTTATCCAGATACTATTACCCGCCAATGCCCGCTGCAGGGGCTCTACCTTACGGATAAAACAGCATTGCTTGCGGTGATCAACCGATTCATAAAAAGAATTCGGGCCGTTTTTTCCAACAAATTCCTGCAAAGCATCCTGCCTTGGATAGTAAGCTTCTATCTGTGTATTGTAGGTGGCATTGGTACTGCTCCATACAGAATAAGTTTCGGCAAAAAGCCTGCCGGTATCCAGCGTAAATATTTTGATAGGCAGTTTGTTGCTCAGGATTTCATGCGTTATCACCTGGTCTTCGTAACTGAAACTGGTAGAAAAAACAACCTTGCCAGGATATTTTTCGGCCAGCAACTTCAGGAAAGCGGCCATGCTTAGTCCATCTAACTGGTGGAGTAATTCAGAAACCGTATTTATACTATCTTTCATGTATGTTATATCATTTGTATTTAAATTGAAAAAGGTGGGGGAAACCTGTTACTCCAAGCAGGAGCAACAACACTTGATGAGTTTGAAGTGCAGATAAAGCATAATTTTATAATAAGTCCACCTATTAGATGGACAAAATTAGGTGTAATAAGTGGATTGATAAAATATTTTTAAAGCCTGCAAGTAACCGGCTATATTTATATTTACAAATTCAACAAGAATTATATGACAAGAGAAGAGCAATTTATGCAGGCAGCCATACAATTATCGCAACATGGCATGGAAAATAATGAGGGAGGGCCATTTGGCTGCGTTATTGTAAAAGGAGATGAAATTGTAGGCCGGGGTAATAATAAAGTTACTTCCAGCAACGACCCAACGGCCCATGCCGAGGTTACCGCAATCAGGGACGCCTGCAAAAACCTGGGTACCTTTCAGCTTGAAGATTGTGAGATATACACTTCCTGCGAGCCCTGCCCTATGTGCCTTGGGGCTATATACTGGGCCAGGCCCAAAGTGGTATACTTTGCCAATAACCGGCAGGATGCTGCTGATATTGGTTTTGATGATTCGATGATTTATGATGAAATGGCCGCCGATTTGGAAAGCCGAAAAATACCCATACTGCAATTGGGCCGTAATGCTGCTATGAAAGTGTTTGAAGCATGGAAAAAAAAGGAGGATAAAACTGCGTATTAACTGCAAGGCTATTTTTGCAGCCTGCCCCCACTGATAAATCGTTTGCTATAATAGTCCTCACTCAGGCTGCTGATGGTAACGCCGCTGCTGGTGCTGCTGTGTACAAAATAACTATTACCAAGGTAAAGCCCCACATGGCTTACGCCTCCCCTTGTATTAAAAAAAACCAGGTCGCCTTCCTGTAGTTCGCTATCCGCTATTTTGGCACATTGCCTAAACTGGTCTTTTGCCGTACGGTCGATAGTAATGCCATAAACCTCCCCTGCAATTTTATTACAAAAAGCACTGCAATCAATCCCGTCTTTATCCTGGCCACCATAGCGGTACCGGGTACCCCACCAGCTATCAATAAAGCTGTACAGGGCGGTATTAGCAAGCGCTTCAACTTCCATATTCATGAGGAGTGCATACTTAAAATGCAATGCCGTATAATTTTCAATGGCTGGCGCTGCGCCGGCATAGATTTTTACAGTGCTGTTATCCGTTAGCTCCTGTTTAATTTCAGGTGCTGCAACATAACCTTCGGCAGGATTTATTTCTATGGACTCAATAAACCGGGGAGATGCTGTACGGGATTTTGATTTGGAAATTTTTTCGAGGTGTACACTCGTTTGTGCCTGTAAGGTACTGGGCGTAGCGGAAATAAAAAATGTGGTAAGCATACCAAAAAATAAGTGTTTCATACGTAAAATTTTGTTTTACAGTAAGTACAACTTAGTCTTGTGTTATTCAATCTTCCGGTAATCTTTAATTCTGCTGTTCACTATTTGTTTGGCTCAAATTCCTGTTGTGCAATAATTGAATAAAATGATCTGCTCGATAGCCGTGCAAAGGTAACTGCCTGCGCCCAAAAACACAAGCATTAAATGCAAAACGCTGGTTAACGGGAAATATTACCTCTTAAGCAGGTATAAATGTTAATGGCAGAAATTCCCCAATAGTTTATTCTGCCAGCGATTGAAATAAAGTATATCAATGCAACTATACTGTTTTGCAAAAAACTTACTGCCTGCTGCCGTAACTGCAAAACCTGAAAAATAAAAAGTAACGATAAAGCCTGTACGTACAATCATACCTTGTGTCAACGAGTATAGTCTCTTAATATATTCATAAAACAAAGCTTAAATTCTACAAACGGCAAACTATACTACAAATCAACTGCTAATTTAGTGCCAGCTTAAAGTATGGCCATAACCTTATCATTTTTATTACGCACATGCCTGCTCACCTCTTTATGGTGCACTGGCATGTGTACAATAGCAGGTATGGCTGCCGTGCACCCTATTGATGAAACACCTAAAAAAAACCATCAACAGCTTTATGATAAAGAGCCATACGTAAGTACCGACTCGGTGTACTGCATTATTCCCTTTAGCCGTGCAGGCAACCTGATTATTATAAGAGCAAAAGCAGATAGCATAGAGGGCAACTTTATATTAGATACCGGCGCACCCGGCCTGGTGTTAAACAGTACGTATTTCCGTAACTTCCCTACTATCGAAACAAGTATTGAAATTTCAGGCGGACTAACCGGCGCTGCAGAAAATGGCGGCAGAACAAGTATTACAAATTTCAGTTTTGGGCCGGTAAAATACAGCGGTGTAGAGGCAGACAGGATTTACATGGGGCATATTGAAAATAATAAAGGCATACAAATACACGGCTTATTAGGCATGCAGCTTTTCAGCCATTTTGAGATGATTATTGACTACGAAGCCAACCTTTTACACCTGCACCACATCAGTAAAAAAGACGGTAAAAATTATAAACATCCCTTACTGGCAGATACTTCGATGTATTTTGAGCACAACATAGAATTTATCGAAAACAAACTTATTACCCAGGCATGGGCCGGTGGAAAAAAATTAAAGTTTGTAATTGATACCGGTGCAGAATCGAACTTATTAGACAGCCGGTTGCCTGATAAAGTAATGGATGCGGTAGACATTACCCGAAGGGTAATACTCAATGGCGCCGCTAACAAAAAAGTAGAAGCATTATCCGGCAACCTCGGCAGTATAAAAATTGGCCAGTACGATGCCGATAACCTGCCGGTAGTGATAACCAATCTTGAAAAGCTTTGTTACGCTTATGATAAATGCCTGGATGGTATGCTCGGTTTTGATTTCCTGAGCCGGCAGAAAATAGGCTTTAACTTTGTAAAACGAAAAATGTATATCTGGAAGTGAAAAGCAGGCACATACATATCACTAATTACCTGAAGCAATTAGCTTGTTTACTGGGCCTTTTGCTGTTGCTGCATACCACCCTGCATGCCCAACAAAAAAAATACAGCATTAAAAATGGCCGCATGCATATTATGCTGAGTAAAAAACTATCCCCGCAGGAAATTACCGGCTTTACCTCACAATACAGCCTGCAGGATTTGAACCTGGAACATATAATCCAAACCGGTATTGTCGACAGCCTGCTGCACCTGGGCTGGCAGGTAGAAATAAATAACGCCGAATGGCTGGCCCTCAGCAAAAAAATTGACGGCATAGATGATTTCAAAAATCCCACTGCACATTACGCCATTACGGCAAAAGACAATGCCTTTGCTGCGATCAGCCGTAAAACAAAATATGGCATCAACCTATTTAAAAATAAGTACCCCTTTGCGGTGAACGACTCGGTGGTAACCTTTTTCCTGAGAAACAATACCGGTGCAAAAAATGTGATGCTTGCTGGGAGTTTCAACAACTGGTCGCCTACGGCACAGCGTATGCAGCTTACCGATAGTGGCTGGATTGCCTACATAAAACTTTCACCGGGTAAATACTGGTACAAGTTCATCATCGACAACAACTGGCAAACAGACAAAGACAATAAACTTACAGAAAACGATGGCATGGGTAACGACAACTCTGTGTACTATAAAACTAACTATGTTTTCCATTCATCAGCTTTTTCAAAAACAAGAAAATTGTATGTTGCCGGCAGCTTTAATAACTGGAACGACCAGGAACTTGCACTTGCCAAAACTACCAATGGCTGGCAATTACCCATCTACCTGCAAGACGGCACACACACATACCGTTTTATTGCCGACGGCAACTGGACGGCCGACCCCGAAAACAATAACAAATATCCCAATGAATTTCACGAATACAACTCTGTACTAAGAATCGGGAAGCCTTACATTTTCCAGCTCGACGGGTTTGCCGAAGCCCAAAAAATTACTTTATTAGGCACTTTCAACAACTGGATGGATAATGAGTTGCTGATGCAAAAAACTAATTCAGGCTGGCAATTACCCTATACACTGGGTGCAGGCAATTATGAATATACCTTTAAAGTAAATGACAAATGGGTAAGCGGCAACAACAATACGATACTGGTAGACGATAAAAACTTTGCCAATTACTTTAGCCTGGTGATTGAGCCTAATTATACCTTCCTTCTTAATGGATTCAACAATGCTAAAGCAGTTTATGTTGCAGGAGATTTCAACGACTGGTCGCCCACAACCTATCCCATGCAAAAAACTGCAACCGGCTGGCAAATCAATATTCATCTCGATAAAGGCAAATGCCGTTACAAATTTGTTGTAGACGGCAAATGGATATTGGACCCACACAATAATTTGTGGGAAGAAAATGAATACGGCACCGGCAACTCGGTATTATGGATACAATAACTTTTGCGACATCTTCTAAATAGTAAACCTTTTTCCACATCATTGTAATTTACTACAGTGTAAGCTCGCCCATCACCATTATCAAATTACCCGGTTAATTACACAAAAAATCAGAACTTCCTAAAAGTTCATATATTACATATCAATAACAACTGCACTTACCAAACAACATCCAGTTTAATCGCTGAAATTTCAATTTAATATTTATGCCTTTTACCAAATTAACTACAAGTATTGCATTAATACTGCTGTGTATAAACTGGAGTACCTACAAGGCCAATGCACAAAGAACCGATGCCAATACCATCCTTATAGAAGCTGTCAACATTTTTGATGGCAAAACAAACAGGCTTTTATTAAATCAATATGTATTAATAGAGGGCAATACCATTAAAACAATATCGCCCCTGCCCATAACCGGCGCTACTGCTCAAACCGTAATACAGGCAAAAGGCAAAACTTTAATGCCGGGGCTGATAGATGTGCATATACACATGGTATTTGGCGGACTAACAATGGAAGAAATGATGGCACCCGATTTTAGCGAGGATAAGATTATTGAAAAAATTAGCAGTCATGCCGAAAAAATGCTGCTGCGTGGGTTCACTGCCGTTAGGGATGTAGGTGGCCCGATATTTCCTTTAAAAATGGCCATTGATAAAGGACTTATCCGCGGGCCAAGAATATGGCCGTCTGGCGCTACCATCAGCCAAACAGCAGGCCATGGCGATTTCAGATTGCCCAACGAACATTCCCGAAGATTTACCGGCGAAATATCGAGGGCAGAAAAATACGGCGCTACATTCATTGCCGATGGCAGAGATGAAGTGTTAACTGCAGTAAGAGAAAACCTGCGCTTTGGTGCAAGCCAGCTTAAACTGATGGCAGGTGGTGGCACTTCATCGGAATACGATCCTGTAGACGTAACTCAATATACCCTTGATGAAATGAAAGCTGCGGTAGAAGCTGCGGCAGACTGGGGCACTTATGTTACCGTACATGCTTATACCACCAGGGCCGTAAGAAGAGCCATAGAAGCAGGCGTAAAATGCATTGAACATGGCCAGATGCTGGATATGGCTACGCTGAAACTAATGCAAAAAAAAGGGATATGGCTAAGTTGCCAAAACTTAGAAGAAGGCGGGCCCGACATGAATCCCCTGAGATTGCAAAAACGCCAACCGGTAATTGAAGGTCAAAAAAAAATATGGAGCATGGCAAAGCAGGCAAAAGTAAAATTAGCCTGGGGCACCGATTTTTTGTTTAAGCCCAAACTGTATGATGAACAAAACGATTATATCCTTAAACTAAAACCCTGGTTTAGCCCATACGAAATACTTAAAATGGTTACACACGATAATGCACAACTTTTGGCATTATCAGGGTTAAGAAGCCCCTATACCGGCAAACTGGGTGTTGTAGAACAGGGCGCTTTGGCCGATTTAATACTTGTTGATGGCAACCCGCTGCTGAATATTAATTTGATTGGCAACCCTGCTGAAAAATTTTTGCTAATCATTAAGGATGGTCAAATTATTAAAAACACCCTCAAGTAAACTGGCCACCTGAAAATAAATAGATCAATAACCATGAGCCACCCCGTATTAAAAAAATTTGAAACAACAGTATTTTATATACTCATCAGCGTTATTGTTATCTACATCACTATAGAGGTGATTGAACTCATCTACCAGTTTGGAAAATCCCTTTTTTCACCTGATAAAAACAGTTCGAGGCTGCTCATTACAAAAGAACAAACCGCACAGGTACTCCCCGTTTTTTTCAACATACTTATAGCCATCGAATTGATAGACACTTTCAATGTATACATCAAAGAGCATAGCATTAAAGTACAAAGCATCCTGCTGATAGGTCTTATTGCAATTGGCCGGAAATTACTGGTACTGGATATTGGGCATAGCGAAGGCATTCAAAATATCGGGTTAGCAGCGCTGATTATTGCACTTGCGTTAGGCTATTACCTTTTAAAGAGACCTGAGGTAAATAAGTAACTGCGATATCAAAAGCAGTACACCTTAAGTATGGATTACAAACGCCCCTTAAAGGTATCTTTTCCTGTTTTACCACATCTGCATTAACTTCCCCCAATTGAATTAACAACAACCATGTGGGAACCCTACAAAAAAGGATTTAAAGCCTATCTCCAACTGGAAAAATCGCTGAGCGATAATTCAGTGGAGGCTTATCTTGCCGATATTGAAAAACTAACCGCATGGCTGCAATTGCAAGTACAGTTAAAAACACCGGCACAAATAACCATGGCCGATTTACAACAGTTTGTACAGTGGGTTAGCAGCCTGGGCATGACGGCCACATCACAGGCAAGAATCATATCCGGCCTGCGTAGCTTTTTTAAGTACTGTACGCTGGAACAAATAACCGATACCGACCCCACCCTGCTGCTGGAGTCGCCAAAACTGCAACGCAAACTCCCCGATGTACTCAGCTTTGATGAAATTGAAAACATCATAGCACAAATTGACCTGAGCACTCCTGAAGGCGGCCGCAACAGGGCTATGCTTGAAACATTATACAGTTGCGGACTCAGGGTAAGCGAACTGGTAAACCTGCGTATCAGTTGCCTGTACACCGATGTTGGGTTTATACGGGTGATTGGTAAAGGCAATAAAGAGCGGCTGGTGCCAATTGGCAAAGATGCCAGCAAGTATATCGGCATCTACAAAAACGATATTCGTGTACACCTTACCGTAGAGCCTGGTAATGAAGATATCTTATTTTTAAACCGAAGAGGCAGCCAGTTGAGCCGGGTAATGGTGTTTTTAATGATAAAAGATTTGGTGCAAAAGGCACAGATCAAAAAAACAATTTCACCGCATACCTTTCGCCACTCCTTTGCTACACACCTGGTAGAAGGTGGTGCCGACCTGCGTGCCGTACAGGAAATGCTGGGGCACGAAAGCATTACCACTACAGAAATTTATACACACCTTGACAGGGAATTTCTCCGCACTACGCTAATGCTGCACCACCCTGCTTATAAAAATGCGTAAGGCTAATGCCGTACCTGCTGTACCTCGTTTGGATTATGTTTATGCCGGAATAACAGGGCAAACAGCACAGCTACCACCAATGCATACACGGAAAAGGCAAACCAGATACCATGCCATTCCCTGTCGCCGGAGGTTGAAGTATAATATTCATTTATAAGCCAGCCGCTGATTTTGCTGCCCAGGAAAGCCCCAACACCATTGGTCATCATCATAAACAAGCCCTGTGCACTGGAGCGGATAGACGAATCAGTGGTGGTTTCAACAAACAATGAACCGGAGATATTGAAAAAATCGAAAGCCATACCGTAGACAATGCAGGATAGTATTATCATCCACAACCCATCAGCCGGGTTGCCATAGGCAAACAATCCAAAACGCAGTACCCATGCCAGCATCGAAAACAGCATGACATTTTTTATACCAAAGCGCTTCAGGAAAAATGGAATGGTAAGAATGAAAATCGTTTCCGAAATCTGTGAGATAGACATGATGATGGTGGAGTATTTCACCACAAAAGATTCGGGGCCATATTCAGGCATTTTTTTAAAATCATCGAGGAAGGTATCGCCATACATATTGGTGAGTTGCAAAGCAGCACCCAGCATCATCGAAAAAGCAAAAAACAACGCCATTTTATAATTGCCAAAAAGCTTAAATGCTTTTAAACCCAGTTGCTCCAGCAAACCGGCATCTTTTGAAATATTTTTTTGCGGCGGGCATTTAGGCAGGGTGAAAGAGAATATACCCAGTAATATTGCTACAGTGCCAGCAATTAAAAACTGGTTGGTATTGGCTTTACTACCTGTTAAATTGGTTACCCACATCGCTACAATAAAGCCTATGGTGCCCCATACCCTTATTGGCGGAAACACTTTTATCACATCATACCCCTCTCTTTTTAAAATAGTATAGGCTATAGAGTTAGATAGCGAAATAGTGGGCATATAAAAAATCATGGCTGCAAAAATCACATAATACAATGTATCTGCATCAGCCACCTGAGGTACATAAAACAGTACACACCCATACAGTATATGCAGTATACCATACAGCCTTTCGGCATTCATCCACCTGTCGGCAATAATGCCGGTTAGTGCCGGCATAAATAAGGAGGCTAAAGCCAGCGTAGAAAATACATCGCCAAATTTTTTACCGGCATCCTGCGCTGCACCCATTGGGCTCGAAAAAAAATAAGTGGCAATGGTAATCAGCCATGCCCCCCACACAAAAAACTGCAAAAAGCTGAGGATGGTAAGCCGGAATTTCAGGTTCATACAATATATTGGTTTAGTACTATTATAAGCAGCAGTGATTAGCGATTGAAGATAAACTAAAGTTTTTTTAATATACAAGCCTCAAACAACAAAATTGCAACACTACAAGCAATCTCCTGCATTTTTTGCAAACAACAGGCTTCTTTATTATGGGAGATTCCTGTTTTTTACCTGGATAATTTCGGCAGCAATGCTTATGGCAATTTCCTCGGGTGTACGGCTTTTAATTGGGATGCCAACAGGCGCATGTATATGAGTCAAATCCGCCGCAGCTATACCTTCAAGCTGCATGTCGTTAAACATTTTGCTGATTTTTGTTTTACTGCCCAATACACCAAGATAAAAAAAATGCTTGTTGAGCAGGGCCTGCAACGCTATTTTGTCAGTACGGTAACCAAAAGTCATAATCACTGCATACTGGCCTTGTCCATAAGGTATGATATTTTTTAAATCAGCATAGCTGTGCAGTATTTGCTTTTCATGAGCATGCGTATTCGCTTCCATTGTGTTCAAGCCTGCCCTTTCATCGTATACATGTATGTAAAAATCCATGCTGTGCATGAGTGCCGAAAAAGCCAGTGAGCAGTGGCCTCCGCCTATGATATGCAGGTAGTTGGGGGAACCGGTTTTTTCCCTGTATATAAATTCGGCGTCTCCGGTTTTTGTAAACTCAAATTCATTCGGTGGAATACTATTTTCAAAACCAATACCTGTAGCCGTAAGTATTATACAGCCCGGCTCAAGATGCACCAATGCCTGTATAACCTTTTCAATGGCAGTTTTATCTTTTGGCAGTACCGTATAAATAAATATCGTTTGTTCGCCGGAACAAATCATGCCGCTCTGGTTACTGGCCGCCGTTTTATCATGAAATTGATGGTGCAGGCTATGTTCCTGCAGGCCATCGTTAAGGCGGCTTTTTGCCATCTCTACAAACTTATGCTCCATAATACCACCACCAATAGAGCCATGCATTTCGCCATTAGTGTTCACCGCCATCAAAAAACCCTGCCTGCCCGGGCTGCTGCCGCTACTTTCCAATACATACAGCATCACTACACCTGTTCCCAGTTGTATATTTTTTAAAATAAACTGCCAGGTGTGTATTTTTTTTTGCATGCCGGTAATGTGTACAGGTATTTTTATTTTTCGGCTGCCAGTGTTGGGCTGGTTACTGGCGCAAATTGTTTGGGATACAGGCCCATTAGCACTTTTTCTGGTGTCATTGGCGCATCAAATGCCGGTGCAGAAGCAGGGTTAAACGCCCTGATGGCATTACGCAATGCAAAAAAAGCTCCGATACCATACATCAGCGGAGGCTCACCCACTGCCTTTGAGCGAAAGATGGCGAGGTTGTCCTGCTGGGTTTGCAGCCATTCGATGGTAATTTCTTTTGGCACCGAATAAATATCCGGCACTTTATAAGTAGATAGTGCATTTGAACGCAGTATGCCTTTATCATCGTACACCACTTCTTCCATCGTCATCCAGCCGATACCCTGTACCAGGCCGCCCTCAATCTGGCCTTTATCAATAATTTCATTCATACTGGTGCCAAAATCATGTACCAGCTTTACCGAATCAAATTCGTAAGTGCCCCGGATGCAGTCAACCGTTGCCGTTATTATGGCCGTACCAAATACATGGTAGGCAAATGGATGTCCTTTTTCTTTTGTTTTATCAAAATAAATTTCCGGCGTAGCATAGTGCCCGTGTTCGGAAAGGCTGATGCGTTTGTTGTGGGTAAGCAGTGCCAGTTTGTTCCAGTGTAAATCAGTTTTTTTACCATTCACATACACCCATTCGTCCTTTATGTCTATAGCATCGTCACCTGTATTAAATTCCTGTGCAGCAGAAGCTTTTAGCCGCTTTAAAATTTCGTTGCAGGCATTTAATGTGGCTTTGCCATTTAAGTCGGCCGTAGCGCTGGCGGCTGTTGGGGAGGTATTGGCAATACGGTAGGTGTTGGTACTGTTAACTTTAATTTTTTCGGGCTGTATCGAAAAAACGCTGGCCGCTACCTGCAGCATTTTGGTATTTACCCCCTGCCCCATTTCCACGGCGCCGGTACTGATGTTTACACTACCATCGGTATATACATGCACCAGCGCACGGGCCTGGTTCATTAAAGTGTTGGTAAACGAAATACCAAAACAAATGGGCATTACTGCCACGCCTTTTTTATACAGTTTATTTGCTGCATTAAAGCTGGCAACCTCCTGCTGTATTTGCTTCAATTGAAATACTTCATCAGCCCTGTGCCAGCATTCATTGGCTTCGCTTACCACTTTTTGTCCATAAGGTAATTCATCGCCGGTATGCAGCAGGTTTTTTTGTTGTATAACAGTAGCGGCTATGCCCAGTTCATCGGCAGCTTGTGCAATGGCCGATTCAATAACAAACATACCTTGTGGCCCGCCAAAACCCCTGAAAGCCGTATTGGGTGGCAAGTGTGTACGGCAGCTATAGGCAGTAGCCGTTACATTGGGAATACGATAGCTATTGGTGCAATGAAAAAGTGTACGCTCCATAACGGCCGGCGATAAATCAGCGGCTGCGCCTGCATTTTGATACGCCGTCATTTCAAAAGCAAGGATATTTAAATCCTTATCCAGTCCAATTTTATAGTCGCTCGAATAAGGATGCCGCTTGCCCGTCATCCGCATATCTTCCATACGGTGCAAGGCATATTTTACCGGGCGCTTTGTTATCAATGCTGCCAGCGCTGTAAGCGCCGCCCATGCATTGGCCTGGTCTTCTTTACCACCAAAGCCGCCACCCAGCCGGGTTACATCAATTTCAATTTTATGCATCGGCAGCCCGGTTACTTTACTTACGGCCCTTTGTACGGCGGTAGGCCCCTGTGTGGAGGAGTACACCCGAACAGCGCCATTTTCCTGCGGCATAGCATAAGCACCCTGTGTTTCGATATACAGGTGTTCCTGTCCGTTATTATCGGCTTTGCCTTCAAAAACATAAGCACAATTTTGCCATTCAGCTTCTGTATTGCCTATTTTGAAAGTACGGGGCGGAATAATGAGTTCGCCTTTTGCAGCAGCTACCCTTGGGTCGGTAATTACCGGTAGTGGCTCTATCACCACTTTAATCTTTTTCACCGCATGCCTTGCGGCTTCATCTGTTTCGGCCAGCACCAGTGCTATGGGCATACCGGCAAAATGTACTTCATGATCGGCAAATAAGGGTTCATCAGGGATGATGCCGCCTATCTGGTTTTCGCCGGTTACATCTTTATACGTTAGTACTTTTACCACGCCTTCGCTTTGTTCGGCAGCACTGGTATCTATGCTCAATAATTTACCGTGTGCCACAGGCGAATCGTAGCAGGCAGCATAGAGTGTGCCGGCCAGTACCGGTATATCATCTAAATAAACAGATTCGCCCCTGGTATGTGTATATGAATCAATATTCCTCATACTGCTCCGGTTATTAAAGTTTCCCATTCCATTTGCGGAAACATTTTTATAAAATGTGCCTTTATCAACTGCCCAAGCAAAAAGCGCTTATACGTGGCAGTACCACGGGCATCACTAATAGGCGAAATTTCTGTTTGTGCCATTGCTGCCAGTTCTTCAACCAAATCAAGTGTTATTTTTTTGCCTGTGGCGAATACAGATGTTTTTTGCAAATAAGTGGGCACGGGGCCAATGCCGCCCGCCGAAATACCGGCACTAGTAATAGTATCCCGGTCCATTTGCAGGCTGATGGCCGAATTAACACTGGCAATATCCAGGTGTGTACGCTTACATACTTTTTCAAAATTGAAAATGCTGGCAGGCGAAGGCAATTCAAAAAAGATTTGCTCAATATGTTCTTCGGGTGTTTTATCTAATTGCTTATAGCCTTTATACAATTGGCGTAACGGCATTTGTCTGCGGCTGTTACCATCGCTTAAAATTAATTGTGCATCCAGCGCCAGGAAGAAGATCGTAAAATCACCGATTGGGGAAGCATTTACAAAATTACCGGCAATGGTGGCCATATTCCTGATTTGGGTGGAAGACACCAGCTTGATATGCTCAGCCAAATGGGGAAAATACTTAGTCAAAACAGGCGACTCGAACATATCCGTAACCGTTACAGCAGCACCAAGATAGCAGGTATTGCCGGTTTGTGTAATACCATTTAGCGGCGCTTTATCAAACAAAAAGTTGATAGCCTCATAAGGCATGGTGTCGTGCTGCTGCACATACAGGTCGGTACCACCGCCTAAATATTTTGCTGCCTTATCACTTTGAGTAAGTGTGCCGTTTGTTGTAGCCACCAGTGCTGCCAGCTTGTGTTTAACATCCGTAAAATAGGCGGGCAAAATATTTTGCTGCACAGCAAAATCTATACGGTCGGCTGCTGCACATTCCTGCAATTTTCCGGCAACTTTTGCGGCAGCTTTTTCAATAGACTTGTAGCCGGTGCAGCGGCAAATATTACCATTCACCGCATCGCAAGCTGCTGCTGCAGTAGGTGTTTTATCGCTAAGGCAAAAGCCTGCCAGCGATACGATAAAGCCCGGTGTACAAAAGCCGCATTGTGTAGCACCTTCTTCGGCAAAAGCCTGCTGGATGTAGTTCAGGCCTTCAGTGTTTACCCCTTCAATAGTTACAATATGCTTACCCTGCGCATTACCGATAGCCATCAGGCAGGAGGTGGCAGAGCGGTATTGCAACTGCCCGTTTTTTAGTTCCCCGGTTAATACGGTACAGGCACCGCAATCGCCTTCGCGGCAGCCAATTTTAGTACCGGTAAGATTTTTATGATAGCGGATAAAATCGAGCAGCAGTGTACCCGGCGGCAATGCCGTATGCACTTCTTTATCGTTGAGTAAAAAATGTATCAAAGCCCTGTTAGTTTGGGCATGAAGTTACAATAAATGCAGAAAAAAGGAGCCCCTGCAAAAAACTTTGTAAAGACTCCTTCCTTTTTTAAGCAATTTATTTTTTTAGTATTACATGCCTGTAAGATGACATGCTTAAACATCTAAACAGTTATGGTTTTAACTTTTCGGTGATGATATGCTCTACCAGGCTGTTAAGATATACTTCTACGTTAGTAAGTTTGGTATCCAGGGTTTTAGCCGAACCATCAGCATAGGAATTAGGGTTTAATCCTCTTGCAGTTTCCCAGGCATCGGGAATACCATCAAGGTCGGTATCCACAGGTGCTGGCTGGGTTGCCAATGCAGGCCATCCACCTACATCGCTTTGCGAATCGATGATTCCCTTCAAACCTGTTTTTGAACCATTATAGGTGGTTGTACCATTTTGCACTTCACTGACTACACGGGTATCAACAGCATCCCGGCTCAGGCTTGAGCCGCTGTATAAAAGCACTTTGTTATAAGCACTTGCAGCCGTATGCGTTGTTACTGCTTCGGCGGTAATTGGGGCAGTTAGTTTTGCAAGGGCAAAATTAGCAGTGCTTAGTCCAGAACCCATCACAATTGGTTTTACTGTTTCATCCCAGTTATTGGTGGTAGCAGCAGTGCTGCCTTCTACAAAGTTCCCGTCTACATAAAATTTACCAAAACCCGGTGCATATGCTGCTCCGTTTTCCATATATATTTCAAGAATACGGGCACGCCTGCTGGATGGCGTGGCAGGGCCCGGCTTCAGGTAGTTATTAATCATATTGTACTGGCCATTTTCGCCGCCGTAAGCAGTATTACTGGCCCAGTTGTATACTACATTATTACGATAGTCTACTTTATCCAACCCTATTGAAGGTATCAGTGCGCCGGTACCGGCACGGTTGCCTCCGTCAAAACGAGGGTTTCTATTTTGGTGATGTGCCAGCAAATTGTGGTGGAAGCTGGCGCTGGAGCCGCCCCAGATACCGCCGTATCCATGATCTTCCTTGCCATGAAAAGATTTGTTCAAACTTTCTGAAATGATAGACCATTGCAGGGTAAAATTTTGATTGCGGTAAAATGAAGCACATTCATCCACCGACCAGCTCATTGAACAATGATCGATGAGGATATTTTTCCGGCCCTGGCCTTCAAAGCTGTCGTATTCCCTTTCCTGGTTGATATCGCCCAGACGGAAACGCATGAAACGCACAATAACATTATCAGCTTTAATGATAAGAGGATAATTCCTGAGGGTAATCCCATCTCCGGGGGCTGTTTGCCCGGCTATGGTGATGTTGCCATTGGTAATTTCCAGGGGGTTGGCTAAGGTAATAGTACCGGAAACCTTAAATACGATTATTCTCCTCCCGGTGCGGTTTATGGCATAGCGTAGTGTACCCGGTTCGCTGGCAACATCGGTAAGTTTATCTACATAAATTACCTGGCCACCCCTGCCGCCACTGGTAAAGCGGCCAAATCCTTCTGCCCCCGGGAAAGCCACAATTTGCTCTTCTGCCGGTGGTGGAGGTGTTGGAGTGGTGCCAGAATCTTTTTTGCAGGAAAATAAAATGACTGCGGTTACAGCACAAGCAAGTACGTTTAATTTTTTCATATCCTCGTTTCAATTGAAACCTAAAAGTAACAACAATACGCTGAATGGGTTTATACAAAAAACTTAAATCAACGGGAACGATTGCGTACAAACCAGCCTGTAACGGCTGTATACCGGCAAAGAAAATACCGCAGCTTATCTTAAACAAAATACCCCGGAAAAAACCGGGGCATGATGTAGTTTCAAAGTGGTAAGGATTAAATCAGCGCACAAAATTCTGGTACATGATTACTGTACTGGCGCCGGGAAATGCAATATGTTGGTCTACTGTTTTTTCAATATTAAAGTTGGTAGCCGTGAGGAGGCGAATTTTCCATTTGGTGGTTTCGCCGCCAAATGCTTTTACCCAATAGTCAATACCTTCTAAGCGGTTATTATCTTTTACAAAAGAGATGGTGATAGAGTCGCCGGCATTGAGTTGGTAAGTACCGAAATTTTTATAAGGCAGGTTGAAGCAATATTCCATATTGGAAACACCGTCGAAGCGTACGTTATTGCCGATAATCGGCTTCCAGGGAATGGTGCTGTCTTTAGAAGTGCCTGAACCGTAAAATGCACTAAAGCGTACTGCATTGATGCTCCAGGTTCCGGCTGCTTTATCGAGGGTTACCGGTTCCTTTACCCCCTTTTTGCAGCTTGCACCCATGATGGCCAGCAGGCAAACAACAGCTATGAATGCGCCAGGTAAACTTTTATTCACGGAGTATTGGTTTTATACCCGGTTATAACGCAAACGAATGTGCTTTATTGTGTTTTTGGCTTATGGATAAAATGTATAGTACCACTGTTTTTTAAATCGGATGCTATGCGTACCTCATACCGTTTGTCGCCATCGGTAACTACCATAAGTGCAGTATTGGGTGGTATTTCACCAAGATTTTCGGCATACATAGTTAACTCATTTACTGCACTGCCGGTATTGGCTTCAAGGGTAAGTGTAATGGGCTTTGTACCCAGCCGTTTATTAGCCAATAGTAATTTACCGTTATAAAACAACGAAATGGTATCGCCGTCTATCTCCCCGTTATCATATAAATCCACACGGAATGTTTCATTTTCAATTTGTATTGATTTCAATACGTCTGCTCTGCGTTTTTCAAATACCTGGGGTACAAACTGCACTTTCTCGGCAGGCTTACGAAACTCTGCTGCATCCACTTTTGTATCGGGTATTTCCTTTGATACCGGCGGCGCTGTAACGGCTGCAGTTTCAGGCTGGGGCTTTGGTGCTATTTTTAATTGTGGCCGGGGTTTTACTACAGCAGTTGTTCTTTTTTTTGCGGTATCCGTTTTGGCTACAGTTCCTGTTGTGGCAACAGGTTTTTTGGGCTTTTCGGCTACCGGTGGGGTAATGCCCGCCTTTGGCTTAACAGGTTTATTGAATGTAGAAAGGTTTTTGCTTAATGTGCGCCGGGTTAAGGTTGTTTTACCCACACCACAGCCACCGCCGGGCTGGTCGGGCACTTCTTCCCACCTGCCTTCCAGCACTTCGGTATTCCCGTTTTTTTCATAGGTGAGGTAGTGTATTTGGAGGCAGTCGATAAAATCGGGTGGTGTATTGCCTTTAACCCTTGCCGTTTCGGTTACTTTTATGCTTTTGCTGCTTTTGTAATAAGTGCCTTTGATGGAGCAAATCACATAATACTTTCTGTCCTGGAAGTAAGAGTAGGAATAGCCGGATACTGTAGTGCCATCAATTTCGAGCTCTAATACAAACTCGGTGTTATTGGTACCGGAAAGCACAATATCACCACGGCTATCAAAGGAACCACGCCACTGGCCATCTATCTTTTGGGCAAAAGCCAGTGTAGAACAAAACAATAATAAAAGAACAGTTGTAGCTGCTTTTAGCATTTTCCGAAAACATTTTGTGAATAAAAACTATCCTGTATAGCTGTAATAACGGGCATTGCAAAGATATCCGAGATATATTTTGCCTTCGCAAATACTTCGTTAATTTTGCCACCTTCAAAATAAAGGAAAGGAATAATACCAACATGATAAAGATAACTCTTCCGGATGGTGCAGTACGGGAATACGAAGCAGGCATTACTTCAATGGATATCGCAAAATCTATCAGCGAAGGATTAGCCAGGAAAGTGCTGGCAGCAAAAGTAAACGGGCAGGTATGGGATGCATCAAGGCCTATCGCTACTGATGCCAGCGTGCAACTGCTTAAATGGAATGATACCGATGGTAAAGAAACCTTCTGGCATTCCTCTGCCCACCTGATGGCCGAGGCACTGGAATTTTATTACCCCGGCGTAAAATTTGGTTACGGCCCTCCCGGCGAAAGAGGTTTTTACTATGATGTTGACCTGGGCGGCCGGGCATTAGGCGAAGAAGACCTGAAAAAAATAGAAAGCAAAATGCAGGAGTTGGCCAAAAACAACTCCACCTACCAACGTAAAGAAGTAAGCAAAGCCGACGCTGTACAATACTTTACTGGTAAGGGCGACCCTTATAAACTGGAAATTATTGACCGCCTCAATGATGGCGAAATTACTTTTTATACCCAGGGTAATTTTACCGACCTGTGCCGTGGGCCACATATCCCCAATACCGGTTTTATTAAAGCCATAAAGCTTACTAATATTGCCGGTGCTTACTGGCTTAATGATGAGAAGAACAAAATGCTTACCCGTATTTACGGCATTACGTTTCCCTCTCAAAAAGAATTAGACGAATACCTGGTAATGCTGGAGGAAGCCAAAAAAAGGGATCACCGCAAGCTGGGCAGGGAACTGGAGCTTTTTACCTTTTCTGAAAAAGTGGGTATGGGCCTGCCCATGTGGCTGCCCAAAGGTGCCATGCTGCGCCAGCGCCTGCAGGATTTTTTACAAAAAGCACAAACCGAAAGTGGCTATGTACCGGTAATTACGCCGCATATCGGCCACAAACAATTATACGTAACATCGGGCCATTATGAAAAATATGGTAAAGACAGTTTTCAGCCGATTAAAACGCCGCAGGAAGGCGAAGAGTTTTTTTTGAAACCGATGAACTGTCCGCACCACTGCGAAATATATAAATCATCACCCCGCAGTTATAAAGACTTACCCCTGCGCTTAGCCGAATTTGGCACAGTGTATCGCTATGAGCAGCATGGCGAACTGCACGGGCTTACCCGTGTTCGTGGCTTTACCCAGGACGATGCCCACCTGTTTTGCATGCCATCGCAGGTAAAGGAAGAGTTTAAAAAAGTAATTGATATCGTTCAGTATGTTTTAAAATCGCTTGAGCTAAACGATTACACCGCACAAATTTCTTTGAGAGATAAAGTAGACAGGGCGAAATACATTGGCAGTGAAGAGAACTGGGCTTTAGCCGAGGAGGCCATCATCGAAGCGGCAGCAGAAAAAAACCTTCAAACAACAATAGAGTATGGCGAAGCGGCATTTTACGGGCCTAAGCTGGACTTTATGATTAAAGATGCTATTGGCCGCCGCTGGCAGTTGGGTACCATACAGGTAGATTACAACCTGCCCGAACGCTTCGACCTGAGCTATATTGGAGAAGATAACAACAAGCACCGCCCTGTAATGATACACCGGGCACCCTTTGGCAGTATGGAACGTTTTGTGGCAGTACTTATAGAACATTGTGCCGGCAAATTTCCACTTTGGCTTACACCAACACAGGTAAAATTATTACCCATCAGTGATAAATTTTTACCCTACTGCGAAGCAGTGCTTGCACAGTTAAAAGCCGCAGAGATAAGGGCTGAAATTGACGACCGTAATGAAAAAATCGGTAAAAAAATACGGGATACCGAACTGGAAAAAGTACCCCTCATGCTGGTTATTGGCGAAAAAGAAGCCACCGACAATAAAGTAGCTGTAAGGCGGCAGGGCAAAGGCGACGAAGGGGTGTACAGTATTGAAGATTTTATTGGGCTGGTACAAGAAGAAGTAAAACTGATGAAAAGCCCCCGTTAACACAAATGTGAGCAAGTATCAAAAAACATTATCTTTACAATAATTAATTTTAAAACAGGCAGTACAACTGCCACAAAAAACATTTTTAACTAAAATTATTTAATGGCATTTCCACCCAGACCCCCCCGTGGCGCATTTAACCCACGGTTTAGAAAAGAACAACAACAGGAACACCGCACCAACCACATGATAAGGGTACCCGAAGTAAGGCTGGTTGGTGATAATGTACAGGTAGGTGTTTACCCCACTCCCGAAGCACTTAAGATTGCACAGGAACAACAACTGGACCTTGTTGAAATTTCGCCGGGTGCCAACCCGCCGGTGTGCAAGATTATCGACTACAATAAATTTTTGTACAACGAGAAGAAGAAGAAGAAAGAGATGAAGGCCAACTCAAAAACGAGTGAGGTAAAGGAGGTACGTTTTACCCCCAATACCGACGATCACGACTTTGAGTTTAAATGCAAGCATGCCGAAAAATTTTTGCAGGATGGCAATAAAGTAAAAGCACACGTTCAGTTTAAAGGTCGTGCCATTATGTTTAAAGAAAGGGGCGAACTGCTGCTGCTTAAATTTGCCGACAGGCTGAAAGATATTGGCACTCTGGAGGGCCTGCCTAAAATGGAAGGCAAACGCATGCAGGTAATGTTTGCGCCTAAAAGCAACAAAAAGCCTGCTAAACCTGCAGCAGAAAAGCAAGCTTAATTATAAATTTACCATACTAAAAAAGGGATGCAATGCGTCCCTTTTTTTATGCTCCTTATTGCATGTTATACGGTACAATCACCACCAAAGCATCACAAGTTTTTGGAGATATCCTTATGCGGAAGGTTATAGGCTCCCCCGCTTTTTTCAATCATTTTGCTGTGTCCGGGCTGATGACTGTACCTACTTCCACAATCACATTTGCCGGGAAGCCGCCCTTTTTGGCATGAGCTCTAATGAGCGCTTCATTTTCGGCTTTGTAAATACAGTAAATTTTATTGCCGGTAACATAACTGTGTACCCACTCAATGCCCGGGCCCATATCTTTCAGTACAGTGCAGGATTTTTGTGAAATACCCTGCAGATCGGTTGCAGTTAATACACCTGCATTAGGAATATCCCTTTCTATCAGGTAAGTTTTCATCACCGGTGTTGTATGGTTTGCCGCCTGCTGCGAAAAAACTGAATAGCCGGAGAATAACAGTACCATAGTGAGTAAATAACGAATGATTTTTTGCGTTGTCATGATGGAAAATTTTAAAAGTTATTGATGGTATAAAGATACCCCCGGGCTATGCCGGCATGCTATAAAAAATCATTCAAAAACTGGTAAAATTCGTTCCTGTATTGCAGGCTTAATGCAACAGGCTGGTATAGGTATTGGGCAATAAGCCGTAACGGTTTTTAAAACATTTGGTAAAATAAGAAGGACTGCTAAAGCCGGTTTCAAAAGTTACCTGGGCTATATTACAATGTTGTTTTTTCAGCAGATGCTTTGCCATCCTGAGCCTGTAATCTTTAATAAAAACATTGGGTGCCATACCCGTTAAAGCCATCATTTTCCTATAAAAATTTGGTTGGCTCATCGCCATTGCCATTGCATAATCGGCTATTGTAAACTCAGCATCATTCCAGTTGGCATCAACAACTTTGTACAGGTCATTCAGCCAGTTTTCATCATTTGACGCCAGGCTATATAAATATGCCCTGTTGCTTTCCAGGCAATCGTGGTGCAACAATTCCTGCACGGCTTCGCTTACTGCAACTTTATTGATTCCAGCTACTGTACAAAGCTGCTCTGCCTGTTGTATTACGGTGCCAAACAATTGTTCGTTTTCAGTAACAGGCATACCTGCATGAACGGCTATTTTTACAGCGGCTTTTTCCCCAACATTACCTGCTAATTTTTTTTGAATTTCAAGTGCACAATTTACTGCTGCATTAGCTGAGAAGAACGAAGCAAGATAACCATGACCGTTGTAAGCTGCCGGGCTGCCGTTGTTAGATACAACTGACTGGCGGATATCATTGCTGCAGGCCTGGGTCAATTCATGTGCCTCCTCCCTGCCCAGGTGATGCAGGAGCAACACAGGGTCCTGCACCTGTACCAGCAGGATGATACGAAAAGATGCATCATTAAAAACCCTTAATCCGCCATCAGTTAAAATTACATCTGCCGGATCGCTGATTCTTCCTAAAAAAGCTTCCACCAGCCCGGTATTCACTTCTATAATGCGATGCGGCACCAGCCCGTGCGCCTGCCGGTGCATAGCTTCAACCGCCTCTTGATTTGGCGCTTCAATAAGGCAAAATATATTACCCCTTTTTTCATCTACCCAATAAGTCATACAGTTGCAGTTGTGTTCCATTTGCACCTGCACATCAAGCTGGTGCGCCTCAGCTACCGCCTGAGCCTTTACGCCGGGCACTATATGCAAATCCATATATATCGGCATGACAGCGATGACAGTTTTAAGTTGAAAAAATTACTGGTAAAAGCAATCATCTAAAATAAGGGTTTCCTGTATCAACTGCTGCAATTATTAAGCCGGTAAAAGCAAAGTATCCGGGAAATTAAAATGCCGCAACCGCTGTTAACCCTTTCCTAAACTTAAAAAAGCCAATTTGGATAATTTGGGGTAATTGTTATCTTGCCAACCTAACCAAATCATTTGCATGAAGCAATTTTCCTCTATCCTTAATGTAGTACTTATTGCTGCCGTTGCACTCTTGTATTATTTTCATTTTTCCGGAAACAAAAAAGATAAACAAACCAACGCTGCGGTTAAGCATGTAGATAGTTGTATCGGCACACAGGTGATTGCCTATATCGACCTGGACTCACTTAACAACAATGTAGATTATATTAAACAACGCAAAAAAGAACTGGAGCAGGAACAAAGCCTTATTGTAAACGAATACCAGGGGGCTTACCAGCAAATGGAAGCCGACCGAAATAATTTTATTAAAAGAGGCAATGCCATTACCCAGCAGGAGGCCGAAGAGTTCCAGGAAAAACTACAGCAACGCCAGCAAATGGTTGAATCTTCCCGGCAAATGAAAAGCCAGAAGCTGGCCGAAAAAAGCGCCAAAGCGATGGACGATATGCAAACCAAACTCAAAGCTTTTTTAAACGACTACAATAAAGACAAACGCTACTCTTATATCCTGGCTACCGGTACAGGGCTGGATTACCTCTTTTACAAAGACTCTGCACAAAACATTACGCAGGATGTAATTAAAGGCCTCAATGCCGTATTGAATAAAAAAACTACGCCTTAATAACTTCCATGCATTTTAATTAAATTGAACTCCTTTATACCAAAAGGAGTTTTTTATGTCGCAACCATCTGCTTCGGGTTTCAAAGCATCGCTCAGCTTATTTGATGCCACTATGATAGTGGCCGGCTCAATGATTGGCTCCGGTATTTTTATTGTAAGCGCCGATATGCTTAAAGATATGGGCAGTGCCGGCTGGCTGCTGGCTGCCTGGGGCATCACCGGTTTTATGACGCTTACAGCTGCCATCAGTTATGGCGAACTGAGCGCCATGTTTCCCAAAGCCGGCGGGCAGTATGTATACCTGAAAGAAGCTTACAACCCACTGGTAGCTTTTGTATACGGATGGAGTTTTTTTGCCGTAATACAAACCGGCACCATTGCCGCAGTTGGCGTGGGCTTTGCCAAATTTGCCGGGTCCTTTTTTCCGGCCCTCGCCTGGGAAGATGCCAATACCTTCCGGCTTGCCGGGCTTAATATTCACTATGCCCAGCTTGTGGCTATTGTGCTCATCATTTTTTTAACCTTTGTAAATACCCGTGGCATACAGGCTGGTAAAATCATACAAACCATTTTTACCTCCACAAAAATCCTGTCACTTTTTGGCCTTATCATTGCCGGTTTTGTTGCTTTTAACTGGGAAGTATGGCGGGCCAACTGGCAGGGCGCCTGGAACATGCAGCACCTGGTTAAATCTCCGGGCGGACAAATTGATTTTGAGCCATTGCTTACCGGCGCTGCACTTGGGGCTGTAGCCAGCGCCATGGTGGGCAGCATCTTCAGCAGTGATGCCTGGAATAATGTAACTTTTATAGCCGGTGAAATAAAAAATCCAAAACGTAATATTGGGCTCAGCCTTATGCTGGGCACCATCATTGTAACAATCATTTATTTATTAACCAATATTGTGTACCTGGCAACCGTACCGGTGCATGAGCTGGCATTTTCAAAAGACAACCGGGTGGCACTAAGTGCATCAGAAGCGATATTTGGCAGCAGCGGCACCATTATCATTGCAGTAATGATTATGATTTCAACCTTTGGCTGCAATAATGGTCTTATACTGGCCGGTGCAAGGGTATATTATACGATGGCACATGATAATTTATTTTTCAAAAAAGCAGGTACCCTTAATAAAAATGCGGTACCCGAGTGGGCCTTGTGGATTCAATGCTTTTTATCCTGTGTGCTTTGCCTCAGCGGCCGCTACGGCGACTTGCTGGATATGGTGTCGTTTATCGTGGTAATTTTTTATGTGCTCACCATCACAGGCATATTTATATTGCGTAAAAAGCAACCCAATGCAGAGCGTCCCTACAAAGCTTTTGGTTACCCGGTATTACCCATCATCTATATCATCATGGGCATTAGTTTTTGCCTCCTGCTTATTATATATAAGCCGGCATTTACATGGCCGGGATTGATTATAGCCCTTATTGGTATTCCTTTGTATTATCTTGCAGTGGCTAACCGAAAATAAAAACGTTTTACATGTCGTTCAGCGAATACTGCACCGCCATCTTTAATCAAAGTATCAGTAATTATCATGTAGAGGATGATGTGGATGCCAAAATAGTTAATCCATTTACTGCAGGCAGTATCGATTTTTTACTGTACCAGAAAAACTGGATAGATACCGTACAATGGCACCTGGAGGATATCATTCGCAACCCGGCCATCAACCCGGCCGAGGCATTAATTATAAAGAGGCGCATCGACCAATCTAACCAGGAACGTACGGATATGGTAGAATATATCGACAGTTATTTCCTGGAAAAATATAAAACTGTAATACCTGAAGCCACAGCCAGTATCAATACCGAGAGCCCGGCCTGGGCTATTGACCGCCTCTCCATACTGGCACTAAAAATTTTTCACATGCAGGCCGAAGTAAACCGGCCCGATGCTGCCATTACTCATAAAGCCGCCTGCACGGCAAAGCTGGCCATACTGCTGGAACAACAAAAAGATTTATCAGCCGCCATTGATGCTTTACTAGAGGATATTGCCGCAGGCAAAAAATACATGAAAGTGTACCGGCAAATGAAAATGTACAACGACCCCAGCCTCAACCCGGTGCTGTACCAGCAACAAACGGCTGGTTAAAGCCTATTCAAATTTGGTATCAAAACGCCACATATTAGTCATCAGGTTTTCAGCAATGGGTGATGTTGCTATGGCGGTGCCTGTTATTAAAAATGCATTGGCGCAAAACCCGGATTTACAGATTACCATTGTATCAAATGCATTTTTTGCCCCCATGTTTGCCGGGATAGATAACTGCAATTTTCATCCGGCCTACCTCAGCACAACACATAAAGGCGCCGCAGGTATCTACGAACTTTTCAGGGAACTGTGCCGTGCAAACACCTATGATGCTGTTGCAGATTTTCATCAGGTGCTCCGCTCCTCCCTGCTTAGAACTTTATTTAAACTATCCGGGCACCGTACAGCCGTTATCAACAAACAAAGAAAGGAAAAGAAAGCGCTTACCCGTAGCACACAAAAGGTTTTTGCCCAACTGGATACCTCACACCAGCGCTATGCAAAGGTTTTGCAGCAACTGGGGGTTAAGTTTACGCTGGATACAACAGTACCTGTATACCCCCGGCAACCCCTGCCTGCTGCTGCAGCAACCCTATTTAACCAGGGCAAAAAAATTATCGGCGTTGCGCCTTTTGCACAGCACAAAGAAAAAATGTACCCTTTACAAAAAATGAAAACTGTGGTGCAGCAGTTGGCACAGCAAAACAATGTTCTTCTTTTTGGTGGTGGTGCAGCCGAGCAAGCTGTTTTAACCGGGTGGACTACAGAAACAACCGGTATTACCTGTGCAGCCGGTAACTTTTCGTTTGCCGAAGAACTGGCTATCATCAGTAACCTTGATGCCATGATTAGTATGGACTCGGCCAATATGCACCTGGCCTCACTGTATGGGGTACCCGTAATTAGTATTTGGGGTGCTACCCATCCCTTTGCCGGATTTTATGGCTGGGCACAAGAGGAAGACAATATCGTTTCGATTGATTTACCCTGCCGCCCCTGTTCGGTATTTGGCAACAAAACCTGCCACCGCAGCGACCATGCCTGTATGGAAAATATCAGCACAGCAGCTATACTTCAAAAAACGGATGCAGTTGTACACCCTGCTCCAAACAAGATTTAGATAGTTCGTTCCGAATCAAAGTTTTCAAGCTCCTTAGCTACAGCATTGAGGAAAGTAGCACCCAGTGCACCATCAATAATGCGGTGATCGTAACTCATGGAAATATACATCATGTGCCGGATGGCAATACTGTCGCCCTGGGCTGTTTCAATTACTACAGGCCTTTTTTTAATAGCCCCAACTGCCATAATAGCCACCTGTGGCTGGTTGATGATAGGCGTGCCCATAATACTGCCAAATGTACCCACATTGGTAAGTGTAAATGTACCGCCGTTGGTATCATCGGGGCGTAATTTGCCACTACGGGCAGCATTCGCAAGTCCGTTTACCTGCTTGGTTAAACCCGTAAGGTTAAACTGGTCGGCATTTTTTATTACAGGTACGATAAGGTTGCCATTGGGCAATGCTGCGGCCATACCTATATTGATGTCTTTTTTAATGATGATTTTATCCCCATCCAGCGAACTGCTCAGCATGGGATATTTTTTGATACATTTTACAATGGCCTCAATAAATATGGGGGTGTAGGTTATTTTTTCACCTTCTCTTTTTTCAAATTCCTTTTTGATTTTTTCACGCCAAAGTACCATTGTGGTAACATCACACTCTACAAAGCTGGTTACATGTGGGCTGGTATGCACACTATCCACCATGTGTTTGGCAATAAGCTTACGCATGCGGTCCATTTCAATAATCTCCACATTCCCGTTAAACTGTACCGGCGTATTTGTTGTAGTGGCTGGGGCCTGTTCCGGCTGATGTGCTACCGGGGCGGCAGGACGTAAAGCTGTGGTATCGGCAAAAGTGGGCTGTACGGCTGCACCGGTACGACTGGCAACATAATTTAAAATATCCTTTTTGGTTACCCTTCCCTCCTGCCCTGTACCGGCAATTTTTTCCAGTTCGGCCAGGCTGATACCTTCCTGCTGTGCAATATTTAATACCAGTGGTGAATAAAAACGTATACCACCGCCATTGGCTACCAAGGGTCTTGTTGCAGCTACACTGTCTGCAGGCTGGTAGGGTACCGGCTCTACCACGCTGGCTTCCTCATATTCCGGTTCCGGCGCTGGTGCAGGTGCTGGCTGGGTGATAGCTGCATTGGCGCCTACACGTATCCTGGCAATTACAGCACCAATAGCCACTACGTCATTTTCGTTGTACAGTAATTCTTCCAATACACCTGTAGCAGTGGAGGGCACTTCGCTGTCCACCTTGTCTGTTGCAATGTCGAGCACCGCTTCATCTTCCGCCACTGTATCGCCGGGCTTTTTGTGCCAGCGTAAAATAGTAGCTTCCATAATACTTTCTCCCAGCTTTGGCATTACAAGGTCAACTAAAGACATACTGTTTGGTTTAAGTTGGAAAAATGGCAATAAGCAATATGGATTTCTTACTGCAATCAAACGGGGTAAAGGTAATTCTTTTACAATAATTGGCTGGGGTGATTACCATTGCTGCTGGCCGTTTAATTGCCTTACTGCCCGGGTTACATTTCGGCAATAATAAGCTGCCTCAACATATTGAAAGCAACGTTGGCGGTATGCTGCATATTCCTCTCCCTGTCAAAACGAAAATGCATTTTGCGGCAATCGGTGGTTTGTTTACTGGCAACCGCTATCCATACAGTTCCTGTAGGTTTATCGGGTGTACCCCCACCAGGCCCCATGATACCGGATACGGCTATAGCATAATCTGTACCGGGGATATTTAATGCCCCCTGTACCATTTGCCGTACCACAACTTCGCTTACCGCACCATGCTCTTGAAGGCTTTTATTGCTTACACCTAACAGGGCTTCCTTTACGGTATTGGAATAGCTTACCACACTGCCGTTAAAGTATTGTGATGCCCCTGCTTTTTGCGTAAGCAAGTGTGCCATATACCCTCCCGTACAGCTTTCGGCAGTAGCTACAGTTTTACCGGTTTGTATAAGCAGCCGGGCTACAGTTTGATGCAGGGGTTCATCAACGTTAGTAACAAGATGAGGCTGCACCAATTGCTGCAATTGGGTAAAATGACTGTCGATTAAAGCATTTGCCTCCTGCTCCGGCACCCCGGAAATGGAAAGGCGCAAACGAACCATACCAAACGAAGGCAGGTAAGCCAGTTTGATTACTGCCGGCAATGCAGTTTCAAAATCCTGTATCAGGTCGGCCAGGGCCGATTCGCCGATACCTGCCGTTAATAAAGTGCGGTGTGTAATATACTGTACAGTAAAACGGGCCTGCAGGCGTGGTATTACATCGGCTTCCATCATTCCCTTCATTTCAAAAGGCACACCGGGCATACTTACAAATACTTTTCCCTCTTTTTCGAACCACATACCCGGGGCCGTACCTTTTTTATTTTGAATAACGGTACAGGTATCCGGCACTTGTGCCTGCTTTAGGTTACGCCCGGTAAGCGGTCGCCTGAAAACCTCTTTAAAAAGGTATTCCACATTTTTTAAAGCCGCTTCATCCACCACCAGCCTGCCTTTAAAATACTGGCAAAGCAATGGCTTGGTAATATCATCGGCTGTAGGACCAAGGCCGCCGGTAATTAAAACAATATCGCTATGCCGGCTTTCCTCATCCAGAGCTCGCCATATTTGTTCCCACACATCCCCCACTGCCACACGCCGCACTACGGGTATGCCTGCCTTATTGAGTTCTTGTGCCATCCAGGCACTATTGGTATCAATTACCTGGCCTATCAGTAGCTCATCGCCTATTGTTATAATACTTGCCTGTACCATACTATTTTTTATGCCTTGCAATGTAATAAAGATGTGCAGTATGTAACAGTATAGCCACACAGATAGTTCAGGATAAAACATTGCCATACCGAAATTATCGCCTTAGGCCACATTCATTTACTTTTACAAAATGGAAATCAGTAACCGAAAGGCCTATCATGATTATTTTTTTGAAACAAAATATATTGCCGGTATTGTTTTAAGTGGCACCGAAGTAAAAAGCCTGCGTAATGGTAAAGCCAGTTTTATAGACAGCTACTGTTATTTTCATAAGGGCGAATTATTTGTAAAAAGCCTGCACATCAGTGAATATAATTACGGCACCTATAACAACCACGAGCCGGTGCAGGAACGTAAGCTGCTGCTGCAAAAAAAAGAGCTTAAAAAACTTGAAGCCAAAACCAAAGAGAAAGGCTATGCCATCATTCCTTTAAAAATTTTTATTACTGATAAAGGATTTTTTAAAATGGAAATAGGCCTGGGTAAGGGCAAGAAAAATTTCGACAAGAGAGAAACCATTAAAGAGAGAGACACCGAAAGGGCTATAAAAAGGCAGTATGGGGTATAAATGATTAGCGCACCAGGGCTATATTGCCATTAAATACCAGTATTTCGCCCCCGGCACACAATACTTCTGCCCGGTATACAAATACATCCGATGCAAGGGCTGCACCTTTAAAAGTACCATCCCAACCGGCAGAGGGGTTGTTAGGATTAAAATTGGTACGAACAAATACCGGCTGTCCGTTTCGGCTAAATACCTGTATCGATTTTACGGTAAAACCACCCTTGCCCCTCACATAAAAAATATCATTATTACCATCGCCATTGGGCGAAAATGTATTGGGTATAAACACATCGTTGCCGCTGCAGTTTACCAGCACTTTCACTTTATCGGCAGCCTGGCAGCCGCCGGCATTTTTTACCTGTACCAGGTATTCGGTAGTTTCAGCAGGCCTTACAGTGATACCATTGCCGCTATTGCGGAATATGGCCGATGTAGGCGACCACTGTACTTGTGTAACATCATCTGACATCACGGGCACCAGTTCAGTTGCTGTACCAGCAGTAATGGTAATATCCTTACCGGCAGAAACGAACGGTACCGGATAAACGCTGAGTTGTATAAAGCCGGTATCTTTAAAGCATCCCCTTCTGTCGCCGCCAATAATGCGATACACCGTGCTGCTGCCGGGCTGTGCTACGGGTGCAGGCGCAGCAGTGCTGCTTAAGCCGGTGGCAGGGTACCACTCGTAGGTATCGGTGCCGGATGCGGCCAGCACCGTACTTTGCCCTGTACAAACTACAGCAGTAGCTGTATATTTTAACTGTTGCTTTTGTACTACCTGTACCTGTATGGTATCTGATGCGCTGCAGCCATTACTATTTGTACCCTTTACAATGTATGCTGCGGTGGTATCAGGCGCTGTATGTAACATAGCCGATTGACCCAGCAGGCTGCCAGACAGGCTGTACCAGCTAAAGCTGTCGGCACCGGCTGCCTTAAGTACTGCCCTGTTGTTGCTGCATATAACGGTATCGCCTGTAACTTTTACCACCGGGCTTTCCTCTGCCTTCACCCAAAGGCTATTGGCAGTTTTACAACCATTGGCTGCAGTAATAATAAGTTGCAATTTATACTGGCCGGGCTGGTTGTACAGGTGTACAGGGGGCCTTTCGGCTTCAAACATTTTACCATCGCCAAAATCCCAATGCCAGCTAAGGTTTTTATGGTTTTGTTTTCTTTTTAATGTAGGCAATGCTTCCACACTAAGCGGTGCACATCCAACTGCCGTTGCATCAATATCGGCCACCGGCGACAGCCTGATACTAACAGGCTGGGTTGCCTGCACCGTATCGCTGCAGCCCCCGGCAGTATGTACCACCAGTGCCGGGGTGTATGTACCATCTGCCTCGTATTGATGCACCGGCGCCGCTGTGGCTGCACTGTTACCATCGCCAAAATGCCATTGCAATTGCTGCAGCACATCATTTTCAATTACCGAGGTATTGGTAAACCAGGCTTTGCTGCTATCGCAGGCGGAAGAACTTTTTACGGTAAAAGCGGCTTTTACGCCAGCCACTAGTATGGGCTTTTTGCCGGTAATAGCTAACTGGCAACCATTCTCATCCATAAGTAACAACTTGGGCATGTAGCTGCCTGCTTTGGCATACACATGCTGCACCAGGGTATCATTTACCCGGGTGGTATGCCCATCACCAAAATCCCAGGTGTACTGTACCGTATTGGTTGTGTGTGCTTTTAATACGGCTAATGCCGGTTTACAGCTCATGGCAGTATCATACTCCAGCACACCATCAGGGCCTTTTACCACTATTTCCTTGAGCAATTCGCTGCTGCATCCACCTTCGCCGGTTACGGTAAGTTTTGCCGGGTATGTGCCGGGCCGGGTATAAAAATGCCAGGGATTATTATTGGCTGTTGCACTGCCATCGCCAAAATCCCATACGGCGCTTACAGCATTTTTAGAATAATTGGTAAAGCTGATATTTACCGGTGGGCAGGCTGCGGTACCTGCACTAATGGCGAAATCTGCCACCGGCATCCTTACTTTTATAAAACCGGGACGCAACAAAGAATCTACATTACCCTGCTGATCGGTTATCAGCAGTTTTACATCAAATACGCCTTCGGTTTCGTACAAATGCTCCGGGTTGAGGCCGGTAGCGGTTTTACCATCGCCAAAATACCAGTTATACTTTAAAGCAGGGTTAAAGGGTTGGGCATAAAACTTTACTTTACTACCCGGGCATACCACATTTTTTGCCACATCAAAGCGCAACTGCACTTTTGTAACTGCCACAGGCACATTTAACCTTACCGAATCGGAACACCCTTTAATATCGGTGATTTTTAAAGAGGGATAATACAGTGCCTGCCTCCTGTAAGTATGGCTGTATGCCGGCGTATTGCTTTCGGCTGTTGTACCATCGCCAGGGTACCAGCGCCACTGTATGATAGCATTATTATTGTAGGCCTGGCTTTTATCATTAAAAACCAGTGCCGTATTTACACCCACTACCGGTTTATTGGTTTCAAATGCTGCCACCGGGCCCATTACCCTTATATAAGAGGGCCTGTCCAGTGTATCCCGGCAATTGATAAGGTCGGCGGTAATGAGCCTTACGGTATAGTTGCCCTGTTTGGTATAAATATGTTCAATACTGGTTTCTGCTGTTGATGCCCGGCTTTCATCACCAAAATCCCATATAAGCCGGTCTGCCGCACCCTTTGTTTCCGCCCTGAATGTTACAGATTTACCAGCACAAACTACCGTATCGGTAGCGTAAAATCCGGCTATGGAACGGGTAACGATCACTTCTCTTGTTTGAATATATACACAGCCGGTTTGTTGATTAGTGGCTATTAATTGTACCTCGTATCTGCCGGTATCTTTGTAGGTGTGTATGGGCAATGCTTCGGTAGAACTGGCACCATCACCAAATTGCCAGAGGTATGTATCGGCCCCTTTGGAGCAATTGAAAAACTTAACTGTATGCGGATTGGCACAGTCGGGTGCCACCCTGAAACAGGCAATTGCCGGTTGCACCAATACAACTTTATTACGGGTAAGGGTATCGGCACAGCCGCCTTTATATGCAGCAAGCCCCACATTCATCCAGCCGGTATCGGTAAATATATGACGGGGTGTTTTAATGAATTCTTTAGAGCCATCACCAAAAGTCCACTCCCACCCCGTAACCCCCCCGGTGCTTTTATCGGTAAATGTTACCCGGTTGTTGCCGCATACTGTAAGCTTATCGGCAATAAAATCGGCCTTAGGTTTTGTATCTACCCTTATGCCTTTGGGCATAAAAAGGGTATCCCGGCAGCCTGATTCATTTTGTGTAACCAGTGAAATATCATAGTAGCCCGTATTGGTAAATGTTTGGGATGGCTCAGGGAGTAAAGAAGTTTTTCCATTGCCAAAATTCCAACTCCAACTCATTATTTTTTCGTGACTTACAACGTTTGTTTCAAATTTTTTAAAAAAAGACAAACAGCCACTATCCGGCAGGTTTGTAAACCAAACTTTTTGCTTTACCGCCTTTATATAATCTACTTTTATCACCGAATCCATGCAGCCATTCATATTGGCTACAATCAATTTTACGGTATACCTGCCCGTATCAGTATAGGTATGTTTGGGGTTAGCACTCTCACCTGTTGATTTGTTGCCAAAACTCCAGAGGTACACATTACCATCAATATGCTTGTTTGAAAAATTTACCGTAGCAGGTGCCGTACAAAAATTAGTTTTGTCGGCCACAAAATCAGCCGACACCAACAAAGGCAATTTGACTGTATTGCTTACCGAATCGCTGCAACCAAAATCATTGGTTACTTTTAGCCGAACGGCGTAAGTGCCGCCATCGGCATACCGGTATGCCTGTTGTTTTGCCAAAGATGTAGCTGTATCTCCAAAATGCCATTGATAGCTGAGTTTGCCATTACCCGTGGACAGGTTAGTAAAGTTAGCTTTTGCCTCCGTACAGGTTGAAATATCCGTTGCAGTAAAAGCTGCCTTAACCCCATTTGCCTTAATAAATGCCTGCTTTTGAATGCTGGCCGTACAACCCTGGCTGCTGCTTACTTTAAGGGTAACATTATAATTACCGGCATTGGTATAGCTGCATGATGGATTTTTATCTGTCGAAAGCCGGCCATCGCCCAAATCCCATTCCCAGGTGCTGATCTCACTATTCAACACTTTACTTTCATCTGAAAAACTGGCCAATAGCGGTGTACAACCTGTTGTTGCAGTAGCGGTAAAATCGGCAACCGGGGCATCGTGTATGATGATGTAATCATTTTTTACGATGGAATCTTCCCGGCCATTTAACTCCACCACCAGCTTAACCGTGTATTTACCGGGCAAAAGGTAGGTAACCGATGGGTTTTGAAGGTACGATATGGTACCATTACCAAGATCCCACCGCCATTTGGCAGAAGCGCTGGCAGGCTGGCTGGTATACTGCACCAGCACCGGGGCACAGCCCGAAACCCGAGAAGCAGTAAAATCTGGTGTAGCCTGTGCAGACACCAATGCACAGGACAACAACAATATGCCTGTTAAGGCAAACTGTATCACTCTTTTAGTATGATAAAGGCTTACCTGCATAACGGGCAGCTATACAAGGCCATTTTTGAGTATGCAGCAAAAAGGTAAGAAGAAGCTTTTGTAGCGCTATGACACCATACTGTTACCCCGGAATATTGTGGAACAGTACGGACATGGAAGCAGTTTTCCATATTTACTGGCTTTGGTTTTTTACAAATGTTTGGATCAGCTCCGGGTAAACAAATACCCGGTGGGCCTGCTGTGTAAACGTATTTTATATTTAAATATTGGTTGAAAATGAAGATTTTGGAACAAAATTTCTGTTTCGGGAACGATTGCGCCTTTTTTGAACCAATTCCCCTATTTTTGCCCACCTCACATTTTATAAAAATTTTATGGAGTATTTGATCTATGCGATCCCCCTGCTTGGTATAGTAGGGTTACTGTACACTTTAGTAAAATATACCTGGGTTTCAAAGCAAGATGCCGGCAACGAGCGGATGAAAGAAATTAGTGATTACATCGCCGAAGGTGCTATGGCCTTTTTGAAAGCCGAATGGAAGATTTTAGGCTATTTTGTGGTAATTGTAGCTATACTGCTTGCGCTGATGGCCCGTACCAATCCCCACTCCGACTGGACCATCGCTGTTGCCTTCATCATTGGCGCTGTTTTTAGTGCAGTAGCAGGCTATATAGGTATGCGTATTGCTACCAAAAGTAATGTACGCACTGCCCAGGCGGCACGTACCAGCCTTAGCAAAGCACTTTCTGTATCCTTTACCGGTGGCTCGGTGATGGGCTTAGGCGTAGCAGGGCTTGCTGTACTGGGTTTAGGTGGTTTATTCATTATACTCAAAGCTTATTTTGGGGCTACTGTTGTGGATTCAGACGAAATGCTGAAAACGGTGGAAGTGCTTACCGGTTTTTCGCTTGGGGCTGAGTCTATTGCACTATTTGCCCGTGTAGGTGGTGGTATTTATACCAAAGCGGCTGATGTAGGCGCCGACCTTGTAGGCAAAGTAGAAGCCGGTATCCCTGAAGACGACCCCCGCAACCCGGCTACCATTGCAGATAATGTAGGTGATAATGTAGGTGATGTGGCAGGCATGGGTGCCGATTTGTTTGGCTCTTATGTAGCTACAGTATTAGCTACAATGGTGTTAGGGCAGGAAACTAAATCAATTGATGCTTTTGGCGGCATGGCCCCCATCCTGCTGCCAATGCTGATAGCCGGTGTGGGTATTATATTTTCTATTGTAGGTACCTGGTTTGTTCGTATCAGCGATACGGCCGGTGTAAAAACCGAAGTAGTTCAAAAAGCTTTAAACCTGGGCAACTGGGGCTCCATCATCCTTACGGCAATTGCCTGTATTGGCCTTGTACATTTCCTGCTACCCGAAACGATGGAACTAAGGGGTATACCCTTTACCAAATGGGGCGTACTTGGCGCTATTGGAGTGGGCTTACTGGTGGGTACCTTAATGAGTATTATTACTGAATATTATACGGCAATGGGCAAACGCCCTGTGCTAAGTATTGTGCGGCAATCGGCTACCGGCCATGCTACCAATGTAATTGGCGGACTGGCCGTGGGTATGGAATCTACCTTTTTACCCATGCTGGTGCTGGCAGCGGGCATTTATGGCGCTTATGCCTGTGCAGGCTTATATGGTGTAGCGATTGCAGCAGCCGGTATGATGGCTACTACAGCCATGCAACTGGCTATTGATGCCTTTGGCCCTATTGCTGATAATGCCGGTGGTATTGCCGAAATGAGTGAACTGCCCAAAGAAGTAAGGGAAAAAACGGATGTGCTGGATGCCGTAGGCAACACCACTGCTGCCACAGGGAAAGGGTTTGCCATCGCTTCGGCAGCCTTAACGGCACTGGCACTTTTTGCCGCTTTTGTAGGTGTGGCAAAAATTGACGGTATCGATATTTACAAGGCCGATGTGCTTGCCTCGCTCTTTGTAGGTGGGATGATCCCTTTTATTTTTTCGTCGCTTGCCATTAATGCCGTGGGCCAGGCAGCCATGAGCATGGTGGAAGAAGTACGCAGGCAGTTTCGCAGCATACCGGGTATTATGGAAGGTACAGGCAAGCCTGAATATGATAAATGCGTAGCAATTTCTACTGAAGCATCCATTAAAAAAATGATGGCGCCGGGAGCGCTTGCTATTTTATCGCCACTAATTATTGGTTTTATTTTAGGCCCGGAAGCACTTGGTGGCTTTTTAGCCGGTGCAACTGTTTGCGGTGTGCTGATGGGTATGTTTCAAAATAATGCCGGTGGTGCATGGGATAATGCAAAAAAGTCTTTTGAGAAAGGCGTTGAGATTAATGGCGAAACATTCTATAAAAAGTCGGAGCCCCATAAAGCATCTGTAACTGGTGATACTGTAGGGGATCCTTTTAAAGACACTTCCGGCCCCTCTATGAATATTCTTATCAAACTCATGAGTATTGTATCGCTGGTGATAGCCCCAAGCCTCGCCAAAATACACACCGACAAAGCCTCAATTACCAAGCCATCACAAATTAAAATGGCTAAAAGTAACTACGATACTCAAAAGAAAAATACGAATCACACTGCAACGATTGCTTATTAATAAAGAGGAAACACAGACGTTATTGTCTACCAAAACCAACTGCATAAAGCCCCGTCAAAGGGGCTTTTGCTTTTTAAATATTCAGCAATCATCTACCATTAAAACTTATGCAGTAAAAATACTATTTCACTAAAAATTATTTTGATTAAAGGCTTTACACTGCAACCTTTTTTAGATAAGATTCATCTTTTCAATCTAACCAAATACATTATAACCGGATGTCCCGTTGTGTCTACAGCGGGGCTTCTTTTTTTAAAAAAACAAAAAAGCCGCTTTGCAGCGGCCTCTCAAAAAAGGATAATAGCTTAATAAAATTATCTAACGGTAATGTGTACAGGGTTGCCCGGAAATTTTGAATACAATTACTACCGGGTGATTAAAATATTTTCCAGCACCAGCATATCCATATTGGTACGCAAAAAACAGTTGAGTGCTTCTTGTGGTGTATTTACAATAGGTTCGTTTTCGTTAAAAGAAGTGTTCAGTAAAATAGGAATACCGGTTTTTTGCCGGAACCTGTCGATAAGGGCATAATAGCGTGGCGAAATATTTTTATCTACCGATTGCAGCCTGCCGGTGCCATCCACATGCGTTACCGCAGGTATCAGTGCCTGCTTTTCTTTTTTTATGGGAAAAACTTTTTCCATAAAAGGCACTTCTTCATCTAATTCAAAAAATTCGGCTACATATTCTTTTAATACAGAAGGTGCAAATGGCCTGAAGCTTTCACGCCTTTTTACCTTAAGGTTAAGGATATCTTTAGCATCGGCACGGCGGGGATCGGCAATGATAGAGCGGCCGCCCAATGCCCTCGGGCCAAACTCTGCACGCCCATTAAACCAGCCAGCCACTCCACCACTCACCAGGCAATCTGTTACAATATCAAACAGTGCAGCATCATCATACTCACGGTATTGAACACCCTCTTTTTGTAAAAACAATTTTATGGCCTCATTACTAAAGCAACTGCCGGTATAGGCACTCATGATGGCCGGTTGCCGCGGTGCCTTTAATAACTGGTGCTGTACATACAAGGCAGCCCCCATGGCTATACCTGCATCATGCCCTGCTGAGGGTATGTATACATTTTTAAAAGAAGTGTTCCTGGTTATTTTACCATTGGCCACACTATTTTGTGCCACACCACCGGCAATGCATACGTTAGTTAACCCTGTTTTTTTGTGCAGGTGTTCCAGCACATGAAATATTACCTGCTCGGCATAGCGCTGTACCGATGCGGCAAGATCCTTGTGGTACTGTGTTAATGCTTCACCCTGCTGCCGCGGTGGGCCAAATTTTTCAATCATAAGGTTTGAATACATCGCCGCCACCACCGGTACATTATTATCACCATAGCTGATGATACCCTGTGTAGCCGAACGGAAATAACGCAAATTCAACCGGAACAAACCGTCGCTTGTACATTGCAACACCTCACTCACTTTATCGGTATACACCGGTTTTCCATAGGGTGCCATACCCATCACTTTGTATTCATCGCCGTAATGTGGAAAACCGAGCAACTGTGTAAAAGCCGTATAAAATATGCCTAATGAATGTGGGAAATCAACCGAGTCGAGCACTTCAAACTGGTTACCCCTGCCTACGCCAATCATCGTTGTGGAAAAATCGCCTGAACCATCAATAGAAAGACAAGCCGCTTCATTAAATGGTGAGGCAAAAAAAGCAGAAGCAATATGGCTACGATGATGTTCTACCTGCTGAACTTTTCCGGCAAAAAAAGCTTCGGGCAAACCAGATAGCACACTCAGTTCTTTTTGGATAGTAGCTGCTTTTTTTGAATTAGCCAGTCTTTCTTTAATTACCGCCAGGCTGCCAAAGGGTTGCCGGGCAAGGAAAAGCAACTTTTTCAAAAACTTTGCTTTAGGGTCGCGGCCAATAGCAAAATAATTTACCTGCTCCCAGCTTACACCTGCTTCCTGCAAACAAAAAGCAACCGCCTGCTTTGGAAAACCAGCCCAGTGCTTTACCCTTGTAAAGCGCTCTTCTTCTGTTGCAGCAATCATTTTGCCATCCACAAAAATGGCTGCCGACGAATCGGCATGATAAGCATTAATACCAACTATTATCAAAACACTATGTTTTTAAATGAATTCAAATTGAACCCGTGCAATATAAACCCCAGCAGAGTATTTTCAATTTTATACATTCAAAATATCAAAACTGGAAATAAATAAACTGGCTTACGGGCCGTAAAAAAACAATCACAAGTGCCACTGCTGCAGATAGTGCCACATACTTTAACCAATACCCCCAAATGGTACCCGACAGGTAAGGCTTAATATAAGTGTGAAACAGATAAGCTGCAATTACCAGTAATAAAAGTACTGCTGCAATAAGGTAGTTATTTTCTCTGAGGCCCAGCCAAAGATATTGTTGCGGAATACATAGCTTCTTAAAATAGGCAGCCATAACCGTAACGTTTTCTGACCGAAAAGGTATCCAGCCCAGCATCAGCAGCGGAAGCGATATACACCAACCCGTAATTTTTTTTATTCGGCTGCCACCAGCTTTATTATGCCCCAATACCCTGTACCCGGCCACCAGCAGGGCATGATAAACACCCCATACAATAAACGTCCAGTTGGCGCCATGCCAAAAACCCATGATGGCCCATGTTGCCAGTAAGGCAAGATAGCCCTTAGCGTTAGTTTCGTGCTGTACTTCTGAAATAGCCTGTGGTTTTTGCAACTCTACTTTTTTGCCGGCAAGGGGAAGATAAAGGTAATCCCGAATCCAGGTGGAGAGTGAGATATGCCAGCGTTTCCAAAATGCCTTGGGCGATACGGCCATGTAAGGAAAATTGAAATTGTCATGAAAATGAATACCCATCATACGGGCACAGCCAATGGCTATATAAGAATAGGCTGCAAAATCAAAATAAATTTGAAAGCCGAATAAAAAAGCAAGTGTCCATACATCCAGTGCACTAACTGCATTTGTGGGCATCGCAAAGCCGTGGTCTGCTATCGGTGCTATATTATCGGCTAACACTACTTTTAAAAACAAACCATACACCAGCATACTAAAGCCATCATTTATAAACTGCCAGCGAAATGGAAGCCGCTTTTTGTATTGGGGCAATATATGTGAAGCCCGTAGCACCGGGCCTGCTATGAGGTGAGGAAAGTATACCAGGAAGTTGAGATAGCTGATAAAATTTCGCTCAGGCTCCAGGTGGCGCCGGTACACATCTACCGTGTAACTGATTGTTTCGAAGGTATAAAAACTGATGCCCACCGGCAGTAAAATTTCCAGGTGCGGCAATTGCAACTGCATCCCAAGCACACTCAATACATCCCCGAGGTTTTCAGTAAAAAAAACGAGGTATTTAAAATAAAAAAGTATACCCAGGTTTAATACCAGGCTTATAATTAACAGGCGGCGGCGCCTGCGCTTATCCTGTTGCCGGTGTATTGCGATAGCAATATAATAATCCAGTACAGCAGCAAATAAAAGCAGCAGCGTGTATTGTGGTTTCCAAAAAGCATAGAACAATAAACTCATTACTGCCAGCATCCACAACCGGGTTTTTTGCGGAAGCAGCCAGTACAGTATTACCACAACAGGCAGGTACAACAGGAATGTTACTGAATTAAATATCATCTAACAGCTTGTAATATTTTAAACATAGTATCTGCCAGCAACTGGTGTCCCTGCGCCCTGAAATGCATAAAATCAATTTCCTCCATGTCTTTGCCATTCAGTCTTGTTGCCGATTTACTGCCCCATACTCCGGGAGGCAACAAGTTTTCTAAATTAATAAACCGGGCACCTTCCGCCCTGCAATCCCTTTCTATATCGTTTTTAAACTTCGAGTAATCGTTACTGTTGTAGGGCAGCGGTATATCATTGCGTATAGGGGGAATGTATATTACCAGGGGTATATTTTGATCCCGGCAAAATTGCAACAGGGCTGATATAGCCATATAATTTTGCCGGTACACCCCGGGGATTACATGGCGTACGGTACCGGCATGAATACCCAGTAATTGATTGCGGCATAAATACAAAAAATTAAACGCTGCCCCCCTGTAGTCTGGTCGCTTTTTCCATATCTGCCAGTTATCCCGGAGTGTACGATTAAGCCAGCGCTCCGTTACTGCCTGCGGCGAACTCCCTGTAGTATACGCTGCTACGGCATCATCCTTTTCGCCTGTTTCCTGTAAAAATTTTGCTGCAATATTTTGTATACTGTCCACATAAATCCTTCTTTCTTTTACTGCGGCAGCAACACCAGGAAGCTGTAAAGCCTGCCTTATATTATCTTCACGCATATCATCAAAAAAAACAGGCACTATCAATGCTTTTACTTTAAGTAAAGGCACAAAATACAAGGCCGATACCAGCAGTTCCTGCATATTGGCATTGGGGTAACTGGCACCCATCACTTCGGTATTATAGGGTTGTAACTGCTGCTGCAAAGCCTCTACTGCATTAACCTGCCCCGGGCTGTACTGGTTAATGCCATGCAATTGCGAATTGCCCAGCCACAGGTATACACTATCTTCTCCACGTTGCTTCCAGCCAATGGTAAACTGGCTTAACTGCCTTGGCGATTTAAGGTGTATTGGATATTTGCCGGCATAAGGATAATACCGGTAAGTATCTTTACCCAGGCCTATATCTTCTGCAGTGCCTACCTTATTACGGAAAGCATATAATAAAAAAATGCCCGAAGCAATGGGCAGTAATACATGAAATACAGGTGAAAATTTTAAAAACCGCATAACAACTAATCAACTAACGGCACGTACTATTCGTATTAAAAAGCCTGGTATACTGTTGCATGGTATCCTCTATATTAATTTTAGTTCCGGCATATTTGCTGGCAGCAGCACTCCACTGCAGGTATTCATCGTGGCCCATTGCTGCAAAACGGTTTATTGCTGCTGCAACGGCATTTACATCATCGCCGGGAACATTGAGCCCGGCACTATTTTCTTGCAGGAGGTTCCAGGGTGTATTATGACTGGTAATTACCGGCAATCCTGCCGATAGTGCCTCTGCAATGGCATGCCCGTAATTTTCACTTTTGCTGGGCATAATAAATACATGATGCTGCTGCATCAGTTCCCCCACCCGATTAGGGTTAACCGGCCCATACCAGTTTACCACAATATGCCCCGGCAAACTGGCAATCTGCTGCTGGCACAACTGCCAGTAGGCCTCATCTTTTACAGCACCATATATATTGTACTGTACCGGGTAATTTACCTGCTGCAAAGCCTGCAGCACAGCGAGGTAATTTTTCATCGGGCTGATAAGCGCTACTGTTAGTAACTGCAGGTGGTTTGGTACTTTTTCGGGCGGTTTTGTATGGATAATTACCGGAAAATTGTTTGCAATTACAATAGTGCATTTATCGCCAAATACATTTCTTGTATAAGTTTCCTCTGCTCCTGATGATACCTGGAAAATAAGTTTGCGGTGCAGCCCGCTTAATTTCCAAAAAAAAAGATACAGTTTCTTTTTGAAGGCTTTTTGCGACAATGCCCCGGGATGCAACATACCCCGTACAGCCACTATTTTGCGGGCACCTGCAGCAAAAAAAAGTGGTGCCAGGTTATAATACCAGGAGTAAATACCATTTACCAATACAACATCAGGCGAAGCCAGTTGAAGCTGGTGCTTTAATACAGCAATGCTATTTTTACTATTGTACCACACACTGGCATTATCGCTGTAGGGTACCCATTTGCCGGGCTCTATTCCATCCAGCAGCGAACCATCAGCATCTTTGCAGGAACAAAATACTTTGAAACTATAGTTACTGTTTTTAGAAAAATGCTGTAACAAATTGGCAACCGAACGAATTGGCCCCCCGGCTTTAAATGCCGGTTCAAACCAATCAATGCATATAAAAATACTAAGCTGGTTTTTGTTAACAGGTGTTGTACTGTTCATATCAGGGAGTAGCCGTTTTTTTCATGCACCGGTCAAAAATCCACATCATAAAAAATATGAGTATATATACCGCAATATTAAACATGGTGTGATGGTTCACATTGCGGAAAAGCCCCCAGCGATAATTATTGGAAAGCAGTAACAGCGATACCCTTGCAATATTCAGAAGGCATATCATGAACACACCCGATGTCATCCAAAGCAGGCTTTTACGAAAACCAATAGCATTGGCATAAATAAATGCAAGCCAAAAACTAAGAAGCCCGATACCAAGGCAGGAGTATACCATGTGTACCCTTGAGCCGCCTTTTAGCCTCAGGTCGTACATATTTTCGATACTGGCTTCGTAACCAAATACAGACAGTATAAGCCGGGAGCCATTGAGCAACATCCGGCGCAGGCCATGTACATAATTTAAATACTCATCTATAAAGCTGCTGTACAAAGAACCCCCTGGCGTAGATATACCGATAAGCAGGTATGTACCAAAATATAATAAACAAAAACTGCCTAAAAACCTGGCGATATAACCTAAGGGTAGCTTACGGAACTGCATTTAAATTTGGGGTGGCAGCAGGTTTTCGTTTTTGCTTTGCACTTTCCCGTTTAAAAAACAGGAAGATCACATACACCAAAAATGTTGCCTTAAATAAGTGACCTAATATGGTTTGTAATTCACAATCGGGACGAATGGGGTAGTAAAATATCAGGCTTGAAAAAAGTGTGATTATTGGATAAGCAATGCTTGCTTTGTACAGGTATCCTAACACCATACTAAACAGCAAACCATAACAAAACATGAATACCACGCCGCCCGAACGCCCAAAGTTGATATAAGCGTCGCCCGGCGAGCCTAATGCCATACTGGTACCTCTTCGTATACGCATGCCCGAGTACTGCATAAAAAAATCCCTGTCGCCGGCATTTAATTTATTGGGTGCAAGTACTCTTGGCAAAATTGCCGACTCAATAATTTTCATGAGCTGTTCCCCATTTTGAAATGGAATTTTTGCCGGTACGTTTCGCATAATATGTGAAATAATAAAGCCCTGGTTAATACGAAGGTTACTTTCCGAAAAACTTTGCAAAGAAAAAAAGCCTCCTTTTTCTGTTTTAGCCTCGTATACTTTTTCAAGTGTTTCCAGGCCGGCCTCAGAGTTGCCATACCATACTTCCTGCCGGTAACCACCCTTAAGGCGTTGTATAAGAAATGCCAGCAGCATAAACCCAACCGTAACCATTGTTTTAAAACTCACTGATGGTTTGTACCGGATAGCCATTACAGAGCCTATAAATAAAGCCCAGGTGAGTAAGTCGTGAAACATAGCACCGGCCAGCGATGATAACACCACCGATGCAATTACCAATACCAGCGGAAGTACGTTGAGCTGCTTTTCACGAAGTACAATCAGAAACACACCGATATATTTAAGGTTGGCCAGCAGCACCAGTACAAAGCCCACTTCAGCAGGCACCATTTGCATGAGCACACTAAACAAAAAGCCAAAGCCTACCATATAGTACGGCAGATGTGGATTTTGATCGGCAAATTCACTTATAGCTTTCTGGTTGATAAATTCACCCTTAAGCTTACCTGCCGTAATGTGCAGGCCCGCTATAAAAGCCAGTACTGCCGGTATAGCATAGCTAAAATATTCATCAAGCGGTATCTGCATCCTGTACTGCTGCCTTTGTACTTCATCAGCACCCAAATAAGCAAAGGAGGGACCAAGCAATATTTGTAAACACATAAAAGTACCAAGCAGGTAGCGTACCGGTATGATAGAGCCAATAGCATAAAACAACAGCAAAAACTGGTGTATAAATATCATGATGGCGAAATAAATATACCAGTCCATTTGCGGAAATAACAAACGGATAAACAAGGCTATTGTTACATACAACGACCAGTTAACATTTGTATTAAACAGCGTTTTAAACATCCATCTTTTTTTTGGTAGCAAAAATCATGGCGTAGCCGGTGGTTAAAACGGTACCCTTCATATTTTGCAAATCACCATCATGCAGCCTGTATAATGTATAGCCATACTCCAGCAGTAATTGCTGCGCTGCACCTGTTTTAAGGCCGGCAGCAGCATTTTCGGCCCAGTCTACAAACTCAAATAAAATATCCGGTGCATTTTCTCCATACAGCAATCGTTGTGCCCCACTAAATGCATAATATTCATAGCCCTCAATATCTACTTTAATAAAGCTACTTCCCTCCCAGCCCTGCTGGGCCACAAGCGTATCAAGTCTTACCGTTGGTACCTGCTCGGCCTTTTTTGTAAACACACTTGACATGGAGCCTTTGCCAAATTTTTCGTCAGGACTAAAAAAGCTAACCGTATTGCCATCAATATCGCTTACTGCTGCATGCACCAGGGTACAGGCCGTAGTATTGGCATTATCGATATTCCACTGCAGGTAACTATATACCCTTGCCGATGCTTCAATACAAATTACCCGAAGGCCGGGATGCAATTTCAGTAAAGGCAAAGTTATAGCACCAATATTTGCTCCTGTATCAATGAATAAAGTATCCGGCGATATTCTTGAAGCAATAAACCGGATGATATCATCTTCATACACCCCATTGATAAAAAGCTCAAAACCTATGCTTTCTTTTACATTGGGCACTTTGTATACACAATCATAACGGCCAGGTATAATTATATCACGATGCGTTGCAATACTATTGCGCAGCAGCAGCCTCGCCAGCCTTTGCTTGCCACGGAATTCCGGTAATTTTCTAAATATGGAAGCGATACTGCTCATGTTAGTTTTTATTAAAAGCGGCTTTGCCAGATACCACATGCTCTACTACAGCAGCCAGTTTATCTATCGAATAGCTTTGAATCATTTCAAACGATTTATTGCCCATTTGTTTTACCAGTTCAGCATTGTTAGATAAGTCATTCATCATGGTAGAAAGCGCTCCTGTATCCCCGGCTTTAAATACAAAGCCATTTTCACCCTGCTGCACAAGGTTGGCCGCACAGCCACACTTATCACTCACTATTACGGCTTTGCCAGCCGCCATTGCTTCGTTTACCGAAAGCCCCCAGGTTTCTTCAGGCCCACGGGAGGGAAGTACAAAAATATCTGCCGCATGATAATAGGCCGGTATTTGTAACTGGTTTTGAAAACCAACAAAATGAATACGGGTACTGGCGGTATACTTTTCTTTTAAAGCTGCTTCCAGTTCGCCGGAGCCGCATAAAATTACATGAGCCGTATCTGCCGCAGTACTGCGGCTGAATGCGTCAAGCAGGCAACCCGGATCTTTTTTGGGTTCCATTTTCCCGGTAAATAAAAACACAGGTGCCTCACCCGGAATACCCAGTTGTTTTCGTATAGTCATTGCCGTTTCAGCCACAGCCTGTTTATCCTTAAAGCGATTGTTATCGATGGCATGTGGTGCAAAAATGAGTTGCCCGTTGCTTAGGCCAAATTTCCGGAAATAATCATAATTGCTTTTTCCCACATACAGCCCAATATCAACATGACGGTACACCCAACGCAGCACAATTTTTCGCTGCAAAGATTTGATAAACCCTGTTTTATCCAGCAAGGTAGAATCGCCCCGGAAAAGTACCGGTATTTTATTTTTAAAATACCGCATCACTTTTAAATGGCTGTTGAAGGCCCACCCAAAAACAAGTATGGCATCGGGTGCGTAATGATTGATAGCGGCAATAATGCCCGGGTTAACAATTCCGTTGAAATGATGCGTGCCTTTATCCGCTGCTGTATTTTCAAGAAAGGTATATGGATACCCGTTGAGTAAGGGTATATCCCAATGCACCACCCGGCCAAAACCAGGATCATATTTATTATCCAACACCGTAGTGCCCCAGGTGTAAAAAACATGTATATCAATTTCGCCCCTTGTTGCCAGCAGCTCAAAAAGCGGGGCATGGTACTGGATAGGGTGCGATGTAATGATGGCTAACTTTTTTTTCATAGCGCCGGGGCATTGCCTGCCAGTATTTGGTGCTGTGCCGGGTAAAAATATTTTTCGAAATTCAGTTCCTGCTCAAAACTCCGGCGTGCCGCTGCTGAAGCTATATCATAACGGTTAAGAATAGCTTCAATTGATGTTTTTAGCCCCTCTGTGGTGCCATTACAAAAAAAAGCCCAGTCGTACCGGTCGAGGTATTTCCTGAATTGCTCATTATCGTACAACAGTACCGGTAGTCCGCAGGCGGCATACTCATATATTTTGTTGGATGCAGTACCTAAGGTTTTACGAACATTGTCCTTACCGCTGTGTATGGCAATCCCAATATGGCAGGTGGCAGTAAGCTGTGGCAATTGTTCGTAAGGGCCCAGGCCTACCCAGGTAAGCTGGCTGCTTACGCCATGCTGTTGAGCTATACCATCCAATTTTGATTTATACGCATCTCTTACAGAGCCTTTCAATATCAGTCGCAGGGGATAGCCCATAACTGTTTTTTTCAACAGCTCAATCATTGCTTCAAAAGCATGCCCCTCACCTATTGTACCCTGGAATAAAATACGCAACTCTGCACCGGGGGCAGGCAGTTGGCGCACTGCACGGGCAGTAGTGTATACCTTAAGTGAAGGATAGTTAGGCAAAAAAAAATAGTTAGGCTTATTTTGCCAGTTGGGATAAAAAGCAAGCCTGTCGGTAGAAGGCAGTGAAAAATAATGAACCGACTGCATTGCTTTATGCTCATATTTGGCAGCAAGCCACCCGATAGAGTATTTGCGCAACAACTGCTTATTGGGCATATCGTGGTTATGATACCAGCGCTTTTTGTGCTTTAATCCTGCAAAAGGCTTAGCCAGCCAGTAAGCATATAAGGCAAACGAATCGTATAGCACCACTAAGCCGGTACGGGATGATGCCGCATATTTCCAAAAGCTGCAGGTATACCTTAAAAAAGAGAATATTTTATATACAAAAGAAGATTTTTCGCTATCCCTAACGGGTATATACCTGCCTGTTTTTACCAGTTTTACATTTGCCGGGAAAGGAAAATCATCCTTTGAATTGTTCCGGGTTACCAGCACCAGTTCATCGCAGGCAGCAGCAAGGTTAAGCACGGCATTGATGGTGGGGGGATAAAAATCCGGATCGATATAGATACTTACAACAATACGCTTCATTGGGCTTTGTGTGCTGCAATTATTTTAAATACTTCTCTTAGTCTTTCTTGGTGGCTGTAGCCGCTACTGAGGCAACGCTGGTAGCCGGCTGCCGCAATGGCCTGCCTTTGAGCAGGGTGTTGCAGGTAATAATTTATTTTACCGGCAAGTTCATCACTGTTATTAAAAAAAACAGCTTCCTTATCTTCTTCAAAAAAAAGTTCATGCAGATAGCTATGTTCGGCCAGCATAAATACACGGCAGGCCGGTATTTCAAAACTGCGGCTATCCTGCTCATCACGGTTGCCCCTGCGTAAAAAATGCAGGGCTATATCCATACCATTGATGGTTTTAATATAAGCTTCGCCATATACTGAAGGGCCTTTGTAAAAGGACTGTATGATGTTCCAGTATTTTCCCTTCTGCCAGTCGTTGCCGGTAACTGCTACGGGTATGCCCTGTTGTATAAGCTGGGCCACTGCTGCTTCCCGGTGTTCTTCATAACTGCCTACAAAGCCTACGGCTGTTCCGTATTTAATTTTATCCCCGGTGCTGAGTTCTACCGGCCGGTGAAAAGAGGGATCAAAGGAACGAAAACAAAATTCAACCTGCCTGGCCCCTGCCGCCAGCAGTTCTGCTTTGTTTTGCCTGCGTTGTACAAAATGAATATCAAAAAAGGCAGCAGTTTTTCGTGTAAGGCCCCAGCTTTTCCTGTATCGCCCAAAGGGATCGTCGGTAAGGATATTACAAATTGTTGCAGCAGGATATTTTTTTCGTATATACTTTAGCGTGGAACTCAGCAGGTAGCTTTTATTATCTACAAGTACCACATCAAATGCCTGCTGCTGTAATAAAGAACAAATTTTCCGGTTTAGCCTCAGCACACCAGGCCCTATGGAAAAATGGTATTGTAATTTTGTAAAAACACTGTTTAAAATATAAGGGTCTGGATTTAGCGGCATAACAGTATACCCAAGTTGTTCTATCGTTTTACAACGCATGTACGAATTGCTTTTAACATCCATACTGCCGATATATAAAATATTCCAGTTGCTTTGTACCACCAGTTCAACGATTATTGTACACGATTTGATGCACCACTAAACATTTGCCGTAAACGAAGGGCATTATAAAAGCCTGCTATCCTGCACAACAACCTAAATCCCCTGCCGCCTACCGGGCAAATGGATTGAGGCACATTTAATTGCTGCACATCCTGAACAGCCTCCCGGGTCAGCGCCGGGAATACACTGTAATACGTGTATATATACTGGTACAGGCTATGCGCCAAACCTTTTTTTAAAGGCTCAATATGCATCCATGTTGCAGTGTACCGGCTATACAACTTGTAACTCAGCAAAAGCGATTCAGCTTTTTTTATATCAGCTCCTGCCCGGCTAACGCTATTGGCTATGCCCGTGCGATAGTAGGTTTTAGCAGGCGCAAATACCACCCGGCTGGCGGAGAGCAGCATCCTGCAAAAAAATTCGCCATCCTGGTTAATAGATAAGCGTTCATCCCATCCGCTGCTTTGTTCTATCAATATTCTTGGGGTAAGCCATACCGATGTTTGCATCATTTCCCGGCGGCACCACATATCAGCAAGCAGTTGCACAGGCATATCGTAATTTTTGTACACAGCCTGCTGCGGAAATACAGCTTCATCAATTTGCCGTGCAAAATGAGCCCACATGCCAGACGCCATCGCCCTGCTGTCTTTTAGATTCCCAAGTGCTTCCATTTGCAGCGCAATTTTATCCGGATGCAATACATCATCCGCATCGAGATACTGTATATAATCGCCTTTGGATAAAGCAAAGGCCCTGTTGCGTGCCGCACAGGCGCCGACATTGATCTGCTGTATTACCCTGCAGTTGGCAGCGCTGTAACGGTTTGCGATAGCAACGGTATCATCAGCCGAGCCATCATCTACCACAATCACTTCAATATTTGGCCAGCTTTGCTGCAAGACCGACTCGAGCGTTTGTGCAATATATGCTGCAGCATTATAAGAGGGTATTAAAACAGATACAAGGGGCAACTGCATGGCTGGATAAATATAGATCAGCAGTTTTTTACAGCTTTAGTTTCTTTTTACGAAAAGCGGCAAATTTTTCCTGCTTGATATAGCCTATGTATTTATGCTTGTGCTCAAAGCGTACACATTTATCCGGGTCAAGCTCACTAATCACTTTTGCCGGAATGCCGCCCAACACACAATAGCCTTTTTCAAAAGATTTGGTAACAACAGCACCGGCGGCAACGATGGTAAAATCGCCCAGCACCACACCGGGCATAATTTTAGCACCAGCACCCAGCCAGCAATAACTGCCGATTTTAACCGGTGACGGTATCCTCTCACGGATGTCATATACATTGTGGTTAGCAGTTACTATCACCAGGTTTTTTGCAAAAATGCAATAATCGCCAATGGTGAGCCCACCCGTTCCTGTTATATAGGCACCGCCGGTAAAGCCCGGGCAGGAGCCTACGCCTACCACAATCTTATCAGCATCGTACACCGTACTCGTCCAATGTACAGGCCAATAGGCCATTTTATTGCCACCGATATTGAGTACCTTTTGTTTGAACCAAAATGAGAAATTAGCCCTACACTGGTAATCGTAGGTTTCGTACATGAAGCGAAATGAGGGTATAAACCGGGTAATTAAAATAACCGGGATTCGAAAGGGGCGTTTTAAAAGAAATTTAATTTTATCAAACATAACGGTAAGCTATAGTTTCATTACAATTGTTGCATATGGCCAAATGTGTACTGCTTATTGGCCAGCATACGTTTCATTTCAAAAACAGTGGACAACTGTAATTTACGCAAGCGCAGTATAAATGCTTTATTGATTCTGCGCTGTAGCAATTGTATAATTTTTTGTTTTTCACTTCCGGCAATTGCCCTGCCGCCAGCACCTTGAAAATAATGTAATGCAGATACCAGGTATTTAAAAGGCACCAGTGGATTGGTTCGGTTTTGATGGCTTTGCTGTGCACTGTGCTGCCGGTGCCATACCATACCATGCGGCATCAATACTAACGGGTATGCTTCGGCCAGCAGGTGCCACAGTTCCACATCGCCTAAATGCTGCCGCCCGGTAAAACCACCGGCAGCCATAAAAACCTCCCTGTTGATGATAGACGACAATGGCGCTTTATGCAGTATAGAACGATTAAAATAATGGTACCTGAAAATATCCGGCGGCTGCAATTGAAATGGATACTGCTGTTCATTATCCTGCTCCAGCGAACATAGCCCCCACCCTGCACCGGGAAATTGCTCCATACACTCCAGCAGCAACTGCAGCCCCCAGGGATAAATTAAATCATCTGCATCAACGTATTTAATGTATTTGCCGCTGGCATAAGCAGCGGCCTTATTCCTGTTGGGATAATCACCCAGGTTAGTTTCATTTATAAATACTTTTACCCTGGCATCTTTGGCTGCATACTGCCGGGCTACCTGTACTGTGTTATCAGCAGAACAATCATCGCAAATGATTAACTCAAAATTTTTGTACGATGAAGCCAGTACGCTTTCTATAGCGGCGGCTATATAATCCTGCCGGTTGTAAGCAGTCATTAACACACTGATTAGCGGAGTTGTCATACGGTAGTGTTTTGCGGCATGGGCACATCGCTGTAGAGCATTTTACCCAAATCGTGCAGCCTGCCCTGTTGTACCGCTTGTTGCCAGGTAGAATATATTTCCTGCTTAAGCCGGGTGGTTTTTATATTGTACCGCAACCAGTTTATCTTTTTTGCAAACGACATGTTGCCTGCAAAAAAAATTGCCTTGCTCCAGGATAGCAGTTTTTTAAAACTAACCCCGGCTGGTTTGGAAGGCTGCAGGTTAAATACTTCGTACAGGGTAAACCATTCGATAAGTGTTCGTTTTTTTATAAATGCTGCATCCTCAAAATGATAATGATATACCTGTGCATGTGTGTTGTACACCAGCTTCAAACCCAGGCTTAAGGCATCTTTTGCCCACCATACATCTTCGCCAAATTGCACCTGCCGGTAAGGATATTGCATTAATACATCCCGCCGGTAACAGGCATTTACATCATCCCACTTACACTGCCGCCGCTGCTCAGCCGGCGAAAGCCTCTCAAAGCTGCCAGGCGAATATTGCACCTGGCGTATAACCGGTGTACTTACCGGCCGGAACCATTCTACCGGGTTGTTGCTGCTGCTATGCGGCACCACCTGCTGGCCGCACACGGCTGCCACATCATCTTCTACAAAGCCGTTCAGCAAATGCTGCAACCAGTTTTCATCTACAGGCACAGCATCCTGTACGGTAAGTACCACGTACTTTCCACCTGCCTGCTGCACCCCATAATTGCGTGTGCCGCCATGATTAAAGGAAGCGGGGGATATTTGAAAAAGGCGTACCGGGTATTGGCGCAGTATATCCATAGTATAGGCGTCTGAACCCGAATCTACCACCACTACTTCTGTTTGATGGATGAGTGTTTGCTTAAAAATTGCTTCCAGCGCCTGCCTGAGCTTATCGCCGCCATTTTTTACCGGCATTACCACAGATATCAACGGTTCACTCATACCCTTCCTTTAATGATACGCCGCAACAGTAATGCATAGCTGCTTTTATGCATAGGGCGCAGTAACCAGTATTGCAGCCAATAGCTGCACCACAGCACTATGCCCTTATATTTTGTACGACATAATTCTATTAACCAGCCTTTCCATGCTTCGGCCTCGGCCAGTTGCAAAGCCTTTGCATCCACCCCGGCATTAGCAGCAAACATGGGCAATTGCTTTTTCCATTTTTTATGAAACACTATAGCTGCTTCTGCCCACTCCCTGCTTAACCTGCCAGCAGAAAGATGCTCAATAAGCACGGCATTAGTTACATAATTGGTATACCCATGTTGGTGCAGGGTTGCCGAAAAATCCATATCATAAAAATGAAAGCCTGTATATCGTTGCTCATCAAAGGGATACTGCTGCCATAGCTTTTTGTGGCAACACATCAATACCCCATCGGTAACTACCACTGGTACTGCAGCCGCTGGTGCAGCATTTGCAAAGCTGGTATTGAGTGTACTGCCTTTTGAACTGTGTTGTATAATATGGCTGTGCAGGTAAGGCAGTTTACAATAATTTGTTATCCACCAGGGCGAAGGTGCGGCTGTTTTAATGGTTGCCCCGGCTACAGCTATCACACCGCACTGGTTTGATTGCAGCATATTGGCAATGGTATTACCCCAACCACCGGTATGAAATAATACATCATCATGCACAAAGCATAAAATATCGAAGCGGCTCATTAATGCGCCTTTATTGTAAGCGCTGCAAATGCTGTACGTATTACTGCTATTATCGATACAAATTACTTCGTACGCTACCCCAATGCTTTGCTGCAAGCTTGCAGAAAACACGGCAGGCGGGTGTGTATTACGGCTGCAAATGATTACGGATATCATTTTTGCTGCTGGCTAAACTGGCGGCTTACTGCTTCAAGATACTGTGTACCCCAACGGGTGCAGGGCTCCAGGTGATTTCCTTCGGCCCATTCGTTCCATGCATTAATAAAAAAAAAGTTTTCGTTCGTAGAAACCGGGGCATACTTCTGTAAAGCCTCCTTTAACCAGTATTCAAATTTTTCGGGTGTATTATCTTTTAAAATAAGGCCACCCTTTTTTTTGCGTGGGGTATTATCCCAACCCGGTGTAATGCCGGGAAAAAACTTGTACGAGGGAACAGGTTTTGCCAGCATTTTTTTTGCAAGAGCTGCATAATCTATAAGCCTATGCCGGGCATACACACTTGAGGTATGCAGGCCCAGCCTGTTTGCAATGCGCTGCCAGGGCTTGCGCTGCTGTGGCGGAAAATTGCGCCAGTCGGGCTGAAACTCGGCAGCCGCATCAAAGCCAATTTTTTCCGGCGGTACACCAGCTTCAAACATTTCCATCTTTACAAGGTACAAATCATCAAAGCCTGCGGCTTTAACGGCATTGCGCCATAGCGCAGCAGTAGCAGCAGCATCGGGCAGCATTTCGGTTCGGCATACAGCCAGTACCGGTTTGTTATCAATTTTAATATACCTGTTGTCTTTAAAATAAGTAACCAAATGCTGTATATGCGCTGCATCATCGTCAGCACTATACGTTTGTTCAATGAGTATATCTTCATTACCATCCCAGGTTCTTGTCCAGCTTCCATTTGCCCAGCAAAGCATAAATGGAAAATCGGGCTGGCCGGTGCGTATAATTTCGTCTACTGGTTGCTGTAATAATCGTTTGCCATGAAACCAATAGTGATAATAGCAAAACCCATAAATGCCGTATTGCTTCGCCATGGCAGCCTGTGCAGCCCTTGTTTCGGCAAGCCGTAAATCGTAAAAGCCCAAATCGGCAGGCAGTTGAGGCTGATAGTGCCCTTTAAATAATGGTTTTGCTTTTGCCACATTCGTCCATTCGGTAAATCCTTTACCCCACCATTCATCATTTTCAGGAATGGGGTGAAACTGGGGCAGGTGTATGGCGATAGGTTTAAAGGGCATTACGGGTTGGTATACTTACTAAATAAATCCTGGAACTGCTGCAGGATAGCAGCCTTATTCATATGCTGCTCTTTAAAATAATTATAGGCAAGCTGGCCGTCTTTTTTCAATACATCCCTGTTTGCAGCATAGGCCTGTATGGCATTGGCCACCTGGGTAAAATTTAAATACTCCACAGTTTTACCTGCACCCGAACCGGCCACAAACTCGTTGGCACCACCGGTATTTTTAAAACAAATAGTGGGCATTTTAAAATTAGCGGCTTCCAGCACCACAAGCGGATAGGGATCTTCTCTTGAAGTTAATAAGAGTATATCAAGTGTATTGTATACCTCCTCTACCTGGTTGGTTTCTTTTACAAAACTTAGCTGGTTGCTGATACCTGCCAGCCGTGCTTCATACTGCAGCTTTTCAAGCATGATATTGTTGTTAGGAATACCCAGCCAGGTAAAGTGTACAGCAGTACCGGGATATGTACGAATAAAGTATGCAGCGGCTGCTATAAAAATATCAATCCCTTTTCGCCAGTCTGCAGTGCCTACGCCACCGATATGGATAAAGGGGTTTTCAACCTTTACCTGCTTGTTCACTTTTTTATTGATGTAGTAGGGTAACAAATAAATTTTACCGGCATTTACCTTAAGGTTGTTGTGCAGGTGCTGCTGTACTGCTGCAGATGGCACACAAAAAGCATCGCTGTATTTTAGTACAGCCTGCAGGTTTGTTTTTGATGTAAACGTTTTTGTGGCTATTTCAAGTTCGTGTACATAGCTAATGATTTTTCCTTTGTAATAACGCTTTACCAGTGGCAGTATATCGCCATTGGTGATGGTATTGCTGATAACGAGTTGATAGCTGCTCCACGGAATTTTTGCAATGCTTTGCGTTGTTTTATCAAAAAGCTTATTGACGCTTTTACCAATTACCGTTTTCTTTTTTTTATTGTAGGCTACCGTATAGGTTTTTGCTGTGTTGGAAAAATGCGATTGCAATACACCGCCATGCTTTAATAAAAACTCCACTTCAAATTTTTCTTTGAGTACCTCGTACAGGTTAAGCAGCAATATTGGTGCCCCGGTACGGGTAGCGTCGTGCGAAATAATTAATATTCTTGGTGTACGCATATCAATGCAGCAATGCCTGTACTACAGCTTCATTCACGGCTGTATTGGCATCGGCGGTATAGGTAAAAAGATAGTGCTGTTTAAGATAACCCAGGAAGGTATACCATGCCTGTAGTTGCTGTTCGGTACAACCATTTTGGCTGGCCTGCTGTATGATGCCGGGCATAGCTTCAACGTTTTTTACTTCGTAACTGCAGCCCTTATCAAAAAGCAAACCGGCACCGATATTCACCAGTGGCTTTTGTTGCAGGAGTGCGGCGAACTCCATTTTGGAACCGGAAGCAATAACCACATCTGCCCAGTTGATGAGCGTATCAGGGTTGCCATTTACAATAAAGCAGTTACCGGTAAGCTGCTTATCCTCACTGTACCTGTTGTGTGACGGGTGTGGCTTAAAAACTACTTTGTATAAAGGGTTTAATGCCGCTATTTGCAAAGCCTGCTGGTAGGTAGAGGTATGAAATGGCAGCAGCCATTTGCGCTCTTCGTGCCAGGCTGGTATGCAGCCGGTATCTACTTCATCATTGGCAAGTACAAGAATATTCACTGTACCGGCCCCTGTATGTTGTAAAGCTGTGGGCAATTGAGGAGCCTGTTGTGCAAGCCTGCTGATGCCCGCCTGCACAAGGGATTGATACACTTGCTTTCCCTGTTCCTGCAGATGGACTGTATTTAACCCCCGGTACAATTCCGGTGCCGGTACATTGAGCTCCGACAGGGCAAGTATGCCTTTTTTATCGATGGTAAAAGTGCCGGGCAGGAAACCAAATTCTATAGCTGCAGTTTTAACCTGCATTTTTTTAGCCAGGTCGTAAGCAATACCAAACTGACAGCAAAAGGGGTTCCAGCAAATAAATAAATCGGGCTGGTATTTTTTAAAGATAGCCAGTGCCTCATTATAGTGTTTTTGAAATATCCCTTTTGCGTTAAAGTTATCATCCTTGTTCAACCAGTGTTTTAAACGCTCTGTCCATTTCTGTTCATCAATAACGGGCGCTTTGCTTTGCAGCGCCTGCTTTATACGCCCTAATAGACCTGTAGCTGCTGCAGGTGCTGCTATTTCAAACTGGCGCAAGGCCGTACTGCTGCTGCAGTTCCAAATTTTTACGGCATACCCTTTACCCTGCAATATGCCGATGAGTTGTATAAAGCCCTGCTCCTGCCCGGGATTGAGCTGGGGAATACAACTGATAATAACGGTTTTCAATAGCTGCTTTTTATACAATAGCCAACTGCAGGCATGGATGGGTTATGCTTTTTTAGGAAGGTCGGCCGTTTGATTGTAATAACCCACCAGCGACCGTGCAAATTCATAATCTTCCCACTCATCGATATCAATACCTGCAAGTTTGGATACAACAAATTTGTAAGGGTTGCTGCCCAGGAAATACCCCAGCCGCAACGCCTGTTCTTTAGGGCTCATGTAAAGGCCGTTGGTTACTTTGTAAATATTGGGCAGGTTCTGGCTGATGGTATGATTGCGATTGGCCTCGTAATTGATGGGCTTATATTCATCCCACAAATACTCTTTCAGCAAATTCACAGCCACAAGGCTGTCATTGGTTTGATTGATGATCACTTTATCGATATAGGCTTTAAAGCCATTGAGTACTTCTTCAGGCGACATAAGCGGCACCACAACCGTAATCCAGGCAAAATGAGCTGTTTCAATATCTTTTACTATCCCGGTAATTACTTCCGAAAAACTGGCCTGGTGCCCAACGCTTAAATAATCACTTCTTTCATGATAGTTTACACCGGCATTGGCCGCAATATTTTTAATATTAGCCGAATTGGAGCTCACAATAATTTTTGAACCCGGGTGTATTTTTTTTAGCTGATCAATCTTCCACTCCAGCAGGCTCAGTTCGTCGGTAAAGGGCAGGTGTACTTTTCTTTGTATACGGCTGCTGCCCTCCCTTGCCGGGATGATGATTGAAATATCATTGAGTTGTGTACTGGTATCGGCGGTTGTTGTCATAAATTAAATTCTTATCCATGATGTTAGGTTGGCAATAATGCCGGCACGGTTGGCCGAAAAGGAATGTATCGTCGGGTCGAATGAGGTTTCCTCTACCTGGAACTGGATTACATTTTCTGCTTTATGATAATCCATCACTCTTAATTTGCCCAGCATAATGGTAATGCTGTACATACCTTTTTTTAAAGGATGCAGAAGCGGTACCTCGTAAGTATAGTCGCCCGGGGCAATACCATTTTTTAAAATATCCGGTGTGGCATCAGATAAAAAAGTCCAGTATAAATCTACATTATCCTTTTTTACCCAAATGATGGGCGTTGAATCGTAAATTGTTTTTCGTACGGTAAAAGAAAGTTTGAGGCTAAGTTTATCAAACACATCAATCACGCCATTATCACCCATTGGCTGGCCGTTTCTTTGTAATTGTACTGAATTAAATTGTGCCTGCCGGTCTGCATCGGCAGCAAAACTGCCTTGCATCTTCATTACTTCGCCGGTATGCAGTAAGCTGCTATAGCGTTCAATAACAGTACCAATATCGCCCTGGTATTGCAGGCAGCCATTATGCATTAAAAGCCCCGAGGTACACAAAGCCCTGATAGAGGCCAGGTTGTGGCTTACAAATAATACTGTGCGGCCGCCACCTGCAGCAGTTTCCTGCATTTTGCCAATAGCTTTTCGTTGAAATTCGGCATCGCCAACAGCCAGCACTTCATCCACTATCAGTATTTCACTTTCTAAATGTGCAGCTACGGCAAAAGCCAGCCTTACATACATACCACTGGAGTAGCGCTTTACTGGTGTATCTACATATCGCTCCACACCGGAGAAGGCTACAATTTCGTCGAACCTGGCTGCAATTTCTTTTTTCGTCATGCCCAGTATGGCACCGTTCAAAAAAATATTTTCTCTCCCGGTAAGGTCGGGATGAAAGCCGGTGCCTACTTCGAGCAAACTGGCAATGCGGCCTCTTGCCTTTATGGTGCCGGCAGTGGGTGTGGTAACCCTGCTCAAAATTTTAAGCAGTGTACTTTTACCAGCGCCGTTGCGCCCTATTACGCCAACAGCTTCGCCTTTTTTTATTTCGAACGAAATATCTTTAAGGCTCCATACCACATCCGATTTACCCGCCACTGCCCTATCATTAATTTCTCCAATTTTTAAGAATGGATCTTCTTTGCCACGCATACGGGCAATACGCCTTTCAATATCTTTTGATAAAGTACCGGTACCTATTACCCCAAGCTGGTAGGCCTTAGAGATGTGTTCGGCTTTTATGGCTAGCGATAACATGTAGGTGCTTTTGTAAATGGGTTAAACGGTGTCGATAAAATCCCTCTCTACCCGGTTAAATATAATCACCCCGGCAACAGTTACGATTAAAGTAACCGCAATACTGAGTGCATAATATTGTAAGTTGAATGTGCCCCTGCCTAAAAAAGCCAGCCGGAACGTTTCTATTACCGGTGTAAGGGGATTAAGTTCCAGCAGCCGCTTATACTTTTGGGGTGCTGCAGATAAGGGATAGATTACCGTAGTAGCATACATCAGTAGCTGTACGCCGAAGGTAACTACAAAGCTTAAATCACGGTACTTGGTGGTGAGTGCCGATATAATCATACCGGCACCGAGGCCCAGCAATGCCATTTGCACAATGAGCAGTGGTACTAAAAAAATAAATGCTGTAAGCTGTATATCGGCATGATTAACGTTAAAGTATAACAGTGCAATAATAAACAACAGCATTTGCACGGCAAGGCGTACCAGGTTGGAGCAAACAATGCTGAGTGGCATTATAAGCCGGGGAAAATACACTTTGCCAAAAATGGCGGCATTATCTTTAAATACGGTAGACGTTTTGGTAAAACACTCGGCAAAGTAATTCCATAAGGTGATGCCGGCCAGGTAAAATAAAGGCCCGGGCACTCCATCGGTAGATATACTGGCCAGGTTGCCAAATACAAAGGTGTAAATGATGGTTGTAAAAAGCGGTTGAATAAAAAACCAGAGTGGGCCAAGTATAGTTTGCTTGTAAAAAGCTACAAAATCCCGGCGTACCAGCAGGAGCAGCAAATCCCGGTAACGCCATACTTCTTTGAGGCGCAGGCTAAACAAACTGCGTGAAGGTTCAATGACCAGGCTCCACCCCTCTTCTCCTGTTGCTGTAGTTTTTTTTATTGCGTTCACACCGTTGCTTTTATGCCGATATATTTTTACCTGTTAATGCATACAGCAAATTTTGCCTGTAGCGGCTAAATCCAAACTTATCTTCCACCGCTTCACGGGCAGGGATATACGCTTTACGATTTTCTAAAAAATGCTGTATGGCATTTTGAATTCCGGGAGCATCTTCAGGATTTACCAGTAAGCCAAAGCGGCCATCATCTAAGGCATCCACCGAACCATCGGCATTACCGGCAATCACCGGCAGGCCATAGTACAGGGCTTCGATAAATACAATACCAAAGCCTTCCTTTTTGCTGGGCATTACATATAAGTCGGCCAGGGCAAAATGTGCGGCCAGTGCAGCATCTTCTACAAATCCTGTAAAGATAACATGCGCCTGTATGCCCAGTTGATGGATAATTTTATCAAGCCGCTTCTTCTCAGCATCATCATATTTACCTACCAACAGGTACTTGATACCGGGATAATCGGCTTTAAGCTGCTGTACCGAATACAATACATGATCGTATCCCTTATACCTTTCTTTGTATGCCAGCCGTGTAAGGGTTAAGAGTACGGTATCCTGCTGCTCAATACCATATTGATGGCCTAAATGTGCCGGTTTTTCAATTACCGGCTCCGGCAAAAATGGATCGAGACAATTATTGAGTACAAAAAAATGCTGCAGGGGTATATGATATTGTGCATGCATGGTATCCCTGGTATAGCGGCTTACGGCTAAAATGAGGTTGCATTTGCGCAACATATATTTTCGTACCAGGCTTAATGGGCCCCATACTTCAATACCATGTGCAAAGAGTACCAGCTTTGTGCCGGGTGAAAAAAGCTTTACCAAAAAACCCACCAGTATCAAATTGATATGGCTCAGTATTACTATGTTGGATTTACGCCCCTGTAATACTGCCTGGTAAATATATTGCAGCCTGCTGCCGCAAAAACCCCTGAAAACAGCAGCCGGAAAATATTTTTCCTGTATATCGGTATCCCTGTCGTACATGGAATAAATCTGTACCTCTTTGATATCAGCGTTGACTTTAAGGTCATACAAACTTTTGCCGGCTACCCTGCACACTTTTTCGATACCACCGGTGGCAGAAAACACATTAAGTGTAAGCATCAATACCGAAGGGTTAGCTGCCATACTTGTATTTTACCAGCATAAGTGAAAAAAATTGCGACCAGTGTAACTGCCCGTTACAAAGTGCCGCATGAGGTTGCCGCAAATCATCTATACCGGCAAAGGATGCATACATGGGGTTACTAAACCATTCTTTAAATGGAAAAGAGAAACCCATTTTTGGCCGGTTCCATACTTCGGATGGCAGCACTTCTTTAAAGGCTTCTACCAATAATCCTTTTTTAACGCTGCCGCCAAATTTTATACCCGGAGCAATGCTTAAAACGGTATCTGTAAACGAACTATCTAAAAAGGGTACCCTTATTTCTAAACCATGCGCCATACTCATTACATCGGCATCCCGGAGCAACTGATTTTGCATATAAATATTCATTTCCATCCAGCAGGCCTGATCGCCGTTAGAGAGGTGGCTTATATCGGGAAACTGTATTTCCTGCAAAGTACGCCATACTTCTTCCGGCGACAGTTGAAGCCTTGCGGCAATATCTTCGGGGGTAAACTGGCCTCTTAAAAACAGGTACCGGCCATTAATACCGCCAAGCCCCAGGTAAGCCAGGCGTTTGAATTTTTTTGCGGCAAACAGCCTGCCCATTTTTAGTATGGATGCCGGCAACTGCTGCAGCAGGTTGGTAGCAGCCATACGGCTAAAAGAAGGATAGCCACCAAAAATCTCATCGCTGCCAATGCCGGACAGCACGGCTTTAAGCCCCGTTTGCCGGGCATATTTGCTGATAAACCAGGTGTTGATACCATCGCCACAGGGTAAATCCATAGCGTTGATAATATCGGGCAGGCAGTTATTAAACTCGTTGGAGGTAAGTAAATGCTGGTAATGCGCTGCTTCAATTTGCTGCCGCACTATATCCTGGTATTTTTTTTCGGAATACTGTTCTTCCTTAAAAAACAGTGAAACCGTATTGAGCCTGCTGGTAAAGCCTGCTGCTGTTTTGGCAATAAGCGACGAATCGAGCCCGCCGCTTAAAAAAACACCAATTGGTGCATCGGCAATCATGTGCCTTTGTACAGCAGCGGTAAATTGCTGCTTTACCATTTGTATGGCTGTAGCTGTATCAGTAATAGTGCTGCTAAATTTTTGCCGGCGGAATACTTTTTTTTGCAGGCTGTTGTCGGCAAAGTTGTAGATAGCACAAGTGCCTTTTTCAAGTGGCTGTACCTGGCGGAGGGTGGTAACCGGCTCTGGTAAAAAACCATAAGCCATCAGGTACACCGGCCACTGGTGATTGGGCTCCTGCAGCCAGGGCACATCGGCAAAAGCTTTTACTTCGGATGCAAAAGCAAGGCCCTCCTTAGTGTGTGCATAATATAAAGGCTTGATGCCTGCCGAATCTCGTACCAGCAACAATTTGTTGTGGCTGCTATCCCATAAGGCAAAAGCAAACATGCCCGTAAACCTTGCAAAAGCATCGGTACCCCAGGTAGCGTATGCAGCCAGCACTACCTCTGTATCTGTATCAGTGGTGAATACACAGCCCTGCTGCTGCAATTCAACTTTTAATTCCCTGTAGTTATACAATTCCCCGTTGTAAGCAATTACATCGGCGGTAGGTGCGTATTGCATGGGCTGGTTTCCACTGGGGGCAATACCAATAATGGCCAGCCTGCAATGCCCTAAAGAAAAATGGCATCCCGGAAAATGCTGCAATTGCTGTGCATCAGGCCCACCGTGAATGAGCCTGTTGTTCATTTTACCAACTAACTGTGCTACCTCCTCTTCGGGGAGGGCAGCATTAACCAAGCCAACTATCCTGCACATGTGTTATAAATTAGTAAAGGCCGGGAGTAGGAAAAAAAACTGAACTTACTGTAATGGGCATAGCACTTATTATTCATCACCAAAGTTACTATGGTATCAATGCCTCGAGGTTGCTGGTTTCAAACTGGGCAAACAGGTTGAGCCCCATGCTTTCTATTTTAACTTTTGCTTTGTTGCCCGTTACTTCTACAAGTATACCCTGGTAATTCATGAGTACGCCCTGCTTAACCCTAACGGCAGTGTTTACCTGTAATCCCCTGCATTGCTCCACCTGCACATCTGTAAATTCTTTCAAAAACTTTTTAATGGTGATAATTTCCTCGTCTTTAATTGTGGCCGGTTTACCTAACCAGTACACATAATTAAGCACGCCGCTCACTGCTGTTACCGCCCATTTTTCCTTCTCTGCCACCCTTACAAAAACATAGGATTTAAATAATGGCTCCAGTACCATTTTTTTCCTGTCGCTCCACTGTTTTATCACTTTATTCAGGGGACAATAGTTTTCTATCCCTTTTTCGGTAAAGAGGGCTGCCACTTTTTTTTCCCAGCGTGGCTTGGTATACACGGCGTACCAGAATGTATTTTTTTTGTTCATGATAAAGCTTCGCTGGCCTCAGTTACATAACAGGTTGCAAACTGTGGATATACATCATGCATTTATTATTGTACAAATACTGCCCTTGAAAAATAACGGGCAGTATTTGCAATGAATTAATCTCTTATTTGTCGTTTTAATTTTCGCCAGAAATGTTTCAGCCTTGCGAAAATCGATTTTTTCTGCTGCACATCATCAATGGCATAACCATAGCCGTAACCGTAACCATAGCCATAACCATAGCCATAACCATAGCCGTAGCCATAAGCCGCATTGGTAACACCGGCAATATTAATACCCCGTTTTTTTAGCCCGTTAAAAACAAGGCACATATTGTTGAACCTTTTGCTTTTATGCAATTCGTTCACCATTTTAATAAATACTTTGGGTGTTCTGTCGTGCCTTACCACATACAGGGTTACGTCGGCATAATCTTTTATAAGCTGGGCATCAATTACCGGCCCGATGGGTGCGGTATCGATAATAACATAGTCGAAATTTTCTTTTATCTTCTCCATCATTTTTGCAAAAGACGGCCGTCCGATTAATTCGGTTGGATTGGGTGGTATGGCACCGGCCGAAATGATGTACAAATTGGGCACATTGGTTTCCTTTACAATTTCATCAAAGCTTGCCTTATTAACGAGATAATTGGATATACCGGGGTCTTTAGGAAAATTCATGAGCTTACTCAGCTTGGGCCTGCGTAAATCCATTTCCATTAGCGCTACTTTTTTGCCGGTAAGGGTAATACTAATACCCAGGTTGATGGCTATAAAACTTTTACCCTCGCCAGATACACTTGAGGTGATCAGCAGCGTTTTGGTTTCCTCATTAAGCCCCATATAGGCCAAGTTGGTTCGGAGAGAACGAAACTGTTCGGCAATTACGGTTCTTTTACCTTCATTAATAACGATGGGTGAGCTGGTATTGGCCTGCACAATTTCGCCAACAAATGGTATTTTGGTTTTTTCTTCGATATCAGCCCGGAAAAGTATTTTACTTTTAAACTGCTCACGGAAAAGCACCAGTGCCACTGCCGACAGGATACCAATGAGCAAACCGGTTACATAGTAATCTTTGGGCGAAGGACGTATAGGGCCCGACACGCTTGGCGCTTCAAGCACCCTTAAATCTGCCGAGGTGGATGCTGAGGAAATAGCTGTTTCTTCACGCTTTTGCAGCAGGAAGGAATAGATATTGTTTTTAATGGCCTGCTGCCGGCTTATTTCCAACAAGCCACGCTCCTTTTGTGGTACCTGGTTGAGCAAATACCTTTTTTCGTTGATACTGTTATTGATATCCCGGCGTACGGCTGTATAGCCTGCATATATATTGTTGAGGTTTTCAATAACATCGCTTTTTATACGGGCTATTTTTTCTTCCGCTACTAATACCGCATCGCTTTTTTCGCCGGAAACCGATTTTATTTTATCATATTCAAATTCTGCGGTGTACAGCGATTGTAATAAACCCGACAGCATTTGATCATGTACCAGCATTTGAGAGGGTACGGTACCCGGCTTTTTACCTTTGGAAGTTACATAGTTCCTGATGTCACGCAGTACTTCCATCTGCAACTCCACTTCTGCATTCTTTTTGTCGAGTTCTTCTACATTGCGTAAAAAAATATCGGCCTGGTTGCTAAAGCCGTATACAGATTCCCTCACCTTATAGTTTTCGATATTACGCTCCACGCTGTCTAACTGGTTAATCACCATATTGAGCCTGTCGTCGATAAACTTCAGTGTTTTTTGGGCAATCTGGTTTTTATCTGCAATACCGGCCTCGTTGTATACTTCAAAGAGTTTGGTGAGTATATCTTTTCCCTTGGGTGGCTCGGGTGTTTCAAATTTTATATCGAGTACGGTAGATACATTGGAGAGAGCGGAGGCACGGAGTGAACGAATCATTTCGGCAGAGGCGGCAGGCACAGGTTTTATAACAACAAAGTAATTTTTGCCCACCAGGTTCTGGTTGTACTTCTTATTGACATATAGCCTGTAAGCCACATCATTGAGCACCGCTACAGAGTCGAACGGAATGGATTGGTTGTTGATGAGCACCCGTTTATTTTTCCAATCCATATCAAAATCGTAGTTGCTGTAACTAACTATGGTGGAGGGGTCGATGGCCACAAATTTTACCGGCGAATTATCGCCATAAAGCTCCTCGGTTCTTACTTTACCTTTATTATAAACGTAGGCATAAATATCCAGCTCTGTAACCACTTTTTCCATGAGGCCCGAGGAGCGGAGTACAATTATCTCGTTGTCTACAATCTTTTTTTCTGTAAAAATATTCAGGGCATCCAGCACCTTGGAGTCGCCGCCGGTTTTTTGAGGGTCTTTGAGCAGCACTTTGGCATTCGCCACATATATGGGCACCTGGGAACGGAGGTACACATAGGCTACCATCATAGAAACAGGTATAGTGAGGGCAAAAAGCGGCCAGAAAGGGAGGTACTTTTGAAGTATCTGGATAAAAACATTGACCTCCTGTTTCTCCTTAAATAATTCCTCTTCGTTCATAATAGGCTGTTTCCGGTGCGGCTACCGAATAAAATTATTGAAAATCAACAAGGTGATGGTTACACCCTGCACAATAAATGTAGCAATTTGCTGGTTTTGCAACCTGCGTTGTTCCAATACAGTTCTTTCTTTATTTGGCGTTAACACCACTACATCGTTGGCTTCAAGGTAATACCAGGGGGTTCCAAATACAGAGGTGTTTTCCAGGTTGATGTGTTTAATTTCTTTGTTGCCATCTCTTTCCCGGATAACCACTACATCATTCAGCTTATTATTTTCAAAAGGAGCACCAGCCTGGCCCAAAGCTTCAAATATGGTAATTCGGTCGCCGGGTATTTCCAGCACTTTTGATACGCCCCCATCGCCCAGCATTACTATTTTATGATTTTCAAAATTTACTGTTACCACAGGGTCTTTAAGATAAGGCTGCAACTCTTTTTCGAGCAATGTTTTTACCTCTTTAAGGGTAAGACCAAGTACAGGCACTCTACCTAACTTATGCATGTATATGTTTCCTTCTTCACTAATCTGGTATCCTGCTGTTTTTCCTCTTGTGGCGCCCGGTGTGTTAAAAATGAGGTCTTCGGATGGATTAAGACTGGATATCCATATTCCTAAAACATCTGTTTTTTGAATGGTTAAGGCGTCGCTGGCAGTAATAGTATTATTCACCAGCGTGTCGTTGCGTACTTGTTTTAAAACATAACCGGGAGGCTTGCCAATAATACAGGCGTTGAAAAAAACACTGCAAACCAGCAATAAAATGGCAGGCGTACCATAAAAAGCTGAAAACCTCATTCTTTTCAAAAACTTAAAATAATTGCTCATCTTCAGCGGATATGCCCTGGGGGCAAAAATTCATGTGAGTAAAATCGGGTAAATATACGCATAAGCCATTATGCAGCATACGCCTTATATAAACAAAGGATTAAAATTACAAAACGGCCCGTCTAAAAGCTGGTTTGTGATTTTTGAAATTTAGAAAATATAAAGACAAATGGGGCTGCTTATTTGGAGGCCCGGCCATTTTTCCGGTTATCTACGGCTTTTTTAATACCATAGCCAACACCGGCTGCTACAAGTGTAATAAGGCCACCATCTACCGGGGCATCGGGATCGCCTTCCGGATCGCCAAGCTGTGCATAACCGGCAGCAGGTAAAAGCATCAGTACCAGGAAAATAAGATTGGCAAGTATCCGGGAAATGTAATGTTTCATTTAACTGAAATAGTTTATATACTAATATGGGTGGTGCAGCACAAAAGTAGGGATAGTTTTTGATTTTCAGTACTAAAGAAGTATCACAGTGTGCCTCAATTTCCAGTATTTTCTGAAAGGCTGCATTAGTAAAAACTTCCGGCTGAAAAACAATTACCAGTTTGAATTAAAGAGCCGCTGCCATCAAAAAATGCAGCATCGCTATCCCGGTTGTAATCATCTGAATAGCTTAGATGCCTGCTGCCAAAGTTTAATTTTGATAAACTCGTGGCGCTCTACCCGGTAAACAATCAGCCAAAAAATAAGGAACAGTACAATCCCGGCAATCAAAACTGCACTATCGCTGCTAAAAAGACGCCCGGCAGACCAATGTATGCCATACAGCAATAAAGTAAGTAAGAGGTAACCTGCTATCTTAACCAAATTATATGGCACCGGATAAGCAGCCCTGCCCCAGGCATACGATATGGCCACCATGCCGGCATAGCAGGCCAGCGAAGCCCAGGCACATGCCATATAACCATACACTGGTATAAAAGCATAATTTAACCCAATTGTAATAATTGAACCTGCAATGCTGATTACTGCACCGGCTATCGTTTTATTTTTAAGCTTATACCAGATAGACAGGTTATAATGTATGCCCAAAAAAATATTGGCAAAAAGTAAAACAGGTACCACTTTCAAAGCGGCCCACATGGCTGGGTTTTGTATAAAATACTTTAATACTACAAGGTGCAGGGACACCAGCAAAAACATACCACATACCGCTATGATAAAAAAATTCATTACCCGGGCATATATAAGCTGGTGGTTAACTTTTTCTGATTCCCTGAAAAAAAATGGCTCGGCACCCAGCCGAAAGGCAAAAATGGCAACTGTAACCAACGAGGCCAGTTTACTGCAGGCACTGTAAGCCCCCACATCTTCTTTTATCGCAATAGCATTGCCGCTTTGCCACCAGCCCAGCATCAGCCTGTCGGCCGTTTCGTTCACCGCATTGCAAATACCCACTATCACTAAGGGCATACAATACCAGGCAATTTTTTTCCATAATTTTTTATCAAAAGCCCAGGTAAAACCCAAAAATTCACGACGCAATAACAACAGGCATACCGCCGATTGTAAAATATTGGCAATAAATATATAGCCGATGCCAATATCGCTATGGTAAAAAAAGAGTAAAAAAGAATCGGGCTTATGCTGTGCAAGCCAGGGGCAAATACTCAGGAAAAAAATTGTAAAGAAGATATTGAGCAGGATGCTGGTAATACGTACAAAGGCAAATTTTTTGGGCTTTGAGTGAAACCTGAGCCGGGCAAAAGCCAGCGAACTCAGTGCATCGAGCGCCACAATACAGGCACTCATTACAATATACTCCGGGTGCTCCTGCACATTGATGAGCCTGGCCAGGGGCTGCTTAAAAAGCAGTAACATTAAAAAAAGTATACCCGTAAGCGCTATTAAAAAAATGGATGCGGTGCTATATACCTTTTCTTCAGCACCATTATGGGTGGCAAATCGAAAATAGGCTGTTTCGAGGCCAAACATAAACACTACACTTACAAAGGGTATAGCGGCGTATACGGTACTCATTTCTCCATAATCGGCCTGTAGCAATACTGCAGTAAGATAGGGCGTAAGCAGGTAGTTCAAAAAACGGGACAATAGCGAACTCAGCCCGTACCATACTGTTTGCCCAGCCAATAATCTTATTTGCGCCAATGTTAATTTCTTTACTTAAAGGGGCCTAAGATAGGGATAATAAAAACCCGTTGTGTAAGCACAATTTTGTAATTCATAAAATATGCCCCGTATATTAAAAATAGAAAATACCTTAGGGCGTTGTTTTTAAAAAAATAAGTGGCACACGAACTTAAAAATAAATTTGCTTACCAGGCGCTCAGTTCAGTTACACAGGTACTGCTGCCTTTGATTGCCTATCCCTACATCACCCGTGTGCTTGGGCCCGGTTATCTTGGTAAAATAAATTATGTAGATTTTGTAGCCCAAATGTTCATGATTTTTGCAGCATTTGGTATTCCCTTTTATGGCGTAAGGGAAATTGCAAGGGTGCAAAATAATGGCACACAAAGAGCTGCTTTAATACGGGAACTAACCGTACTGCTTATCGTATTTTCAACCATAGCACTCCTTTTTTTTGCAGTTGTAGCCTATAAGGCCGGCAGTGGCAATAGCACATTATACTGGCTTGGTGCAGCCAATATCTTATTATCCACTTTTTCGTACGACTGGTATGTGCAGGGCATGGAGGCCTTCCGGTTCACCGCTATCCGCTCGCTGCTGGTGAGGCTGGCTATGCTGCTGGCATTTTTTGTATTTGTAAAAGCGGGCACTGATTATACCATTTATTATGGCATTTTTACCGCCGGTTACCTGGCGATTACTATTATAAATATATCAAAGCTGCTGTCGGAAAACAGTTTTGTAAAAAGCCCCCTGCAGTACCGACGGCACTTAAAGCCCCTCTGGCATTTTTTCCTTACTTCATCTGCCATCAGTATCTATATTTATTTTGATACCATACTCCTGCGGCAACTTACACATAGTGATGCTGCGGTAGGGTATTATACCCTTTCACTTAAAATGGTAAAAATTTGCCAGGTAGCCTTATTAACGGCAGGCATGGTATTGCTGCCACGCCTTTCATTCCTGGCAGGCGCCAACAACAGGGATGAAATAAAAGTTTATCTCTCCAAGCTGCTGAGCCTGCTGCTGGCTGCAGGCTTACCCCTGTGCACCATACTGTATTTGCTGGCACCGGAAATTATTGAAGTGATATCGGGCAAAGCATTTATACCCGCCGTACCGGTAATGCGTATCCTTGCTTTTTTACCGCTGGTTATCGGCCTGAGTAACCTGTTTTCCTTCCAGGTATTGGTACCCTTTAAGCAGGAAAAAAAATTCCTGGTTGCTGTTATTGCCGGTTGTATTACCAGCATTGGGCTCAACCTGTGGCTGATACCTATTTTTGCCGAACGGGGCTCGGCCTACGCCAATATCATTACAGAAATATTAATTACGCTGATAACAGGGAGCTATGCCCTCAAAATAATCCGCTTTGGCGGTTCACTCAGCACAATGCTGCAAACCGTTTTTTGCTGCCTGCTGTTTATACCGGTTGTGGCAGCAGTCAGGGTAATAGCGGCTCATCCCCTGCCCGTACTTTGCGTGGCCGCTGCTGCCTGCTTAATAGTATACTACAGTGTACAGTATGCCATTTTTAAAAACAGCTTTATCCGTGAGTTACAGCAATACATTAGTGCATTGGCAGGCTTTAAAAAATAACACAGCAAAGCGATGAGCAAAAGCAAACACTATTATATTGAAGAATCATACAGCAGCTTGTATAATGCCGGCATTTTGCGTAAACATCATGAATTACAGATGAGCAAAATGGGTTTTGTGCCGCTGCGGTTTACGCAGGTACATCAAGGCAACATATTTGTAAAAATAAATCGTATAGTGCAAGCCATAAAAATGGCCTTTATCCCGGGCAAAAAAAGCCTGGTATTTTTTCATTTCCCCATATTGGCAAAAGCACATGCGCTGGTATTAAATGTATTGAAATGGCGGGGCATACCTACAGTAGCCATCATTGTGGATATCGATGGCCTCAGGGATAACAATCCATCTATACTCAAAGCCGAAATCTATAACCTGGCAAAGTTCAAATACATCGTAGCCCACAACGCTGCCATGAAGCAATACATACTGGAGCATTTGCCAAATGTAAAAGTGTTAACGATAGAACTATTTGACTACCACGCTGCGGCACCTGGCCTTGCAAAAACTTTTTCCACATCAGTTTGCATTGCAGCCAATCACAGCAAAGGCCAGTACGTGTACCAGTTGCAGCAGTTAATGCCGGTACAATTTTATTTGTATGGCGAGGGCTATAACAGCAGCCTGCAGCCTGCCGCTACAAATGTGCATTACCAGGGAGTGGTAGCGCCCGAAACACTGCCTGCCCTTGCTGTGGGCAGCTTCGGCCTGGTATGGGACGGGCCTTCACTAACTAACTGCGATGCATACCTGCTGTACAATAACCCTCATAAACTTTCACTTTATCTTACTGCAGGTATGCCGGTGATAGTTTGGGAAAAAAGTGCCGTAGCGGCATTTGTAAAAAAACACCAGATTGGTATTACAATTGAAACCCTTACCGGGTTGAATAACGACCTAAGCAAGGTTAGCGAAGAAACTTACAACCTGATGCAACAAAATGCAACAGCTCTGGGACAAAAAGCCGGCAGCGGCTGGTACCTCAAAAATATCATTGACAAGATACAGGCTAACGCAAGGCATTAAACTGAGCAGCTTATAGGGAACTAAGGCAATTTAGGCTCAAACAGCAGGTAACAATACGCAACATGACCCACGGGCTGGTACTGCTGCAGCCACTTGTACTGCCCGGTATTCCATACATCCATATACTCATCTACCGATAGCACAAACCTTCCGCTTTGTGGCATTACCGGCGCATATTGCACATCGGGGTGTGCCAGTAAATAATCCTGTAAAAAATTATAAGCTTGTGTAATATTAAGGTTGCCCGTACCCACAATCCTAAATGCATTCGTTTTGTCAAAAATCAACTCGTTGGTATAAGCATAATAGTTATTCCAGTACTGTGTAAGGCTTAGCGGTAAAAACAGGCAGGAAATTAATACCGAAAGCATTTGTATACTGCTTTTGATTCCCGGAATGATGCTGCCGCAAAAAACAAACAGCAAAGGATAAATGAAAATGATATGCCGCATTCCACACTGGGTATTGTACATAAAACTCATCAGCAGCAGGAAATACACAACGGGGGCTAACAGAAAAAATTCGTTCGCAAAAAAAAGTTGAATGGTAAATTTTTTCAACAACTTAACCTTGGCCCAAAGTATAAAAAACAAATTGCTCAGCGGTGTTTTAAACAGGATTGTTATAAAAAAGTAGTACCACAAAGCACCGCCAGGTACACTTTTACCCAAACTATTTACCGTACCAAAGGAGCTGCCCGGCAGTCCGCCGCCCAGTTGGTCGTAATACTTGGCCTGGTCGAGCCCCTGCACAAATGCATACGATACCGGCACCGGCAACCCACCGGGCACAATTTGCTGCACCGTTTGAAAAAGCCGGCTCATAAAACTAAAATCATCCAGGCGGTAACCCACCCGGTAAAATAAAAAACCAGCATTAATCAATAGCACATTTATCAGCAGTACTGCAAGCAGGGCAACCAGTATATTTTTTACATTGGGCTTCTGCCGCAGGGCAATACTGTACAGCAGCAGGCACAGCGGCACTATAATATACAGGTGAAAAAGCGATTGCTTTACCAGTTGTGCCAATGCCAGCAGCACCGAAAAAATTATAAAATACTTTGCACGCCGGGTATTGCAAAACTTCCACAAGGCGTACATCACTGCCAGTAAAAAAAACGAAGCATAAGCATCGGTGGTTACCAGTACTGCATTAGCCAGGTTATTAGGACAAAGTGCCATTAAAAATGCACTGAACAAGCCGGCGGCAGTGCCATACAACTGGTATGCCCACCGGTATACGAGTAAAATTGTACACACCGAAAAAAAGAGAGTGATATAACGCCCATGCATAACGTCTGAAGCACCATTATCCAGCTTGTGCAAATCTTTGCTAAAAAATTGCTCTGCAGCACGGGGCAATACGTTTAATGCACTCACGGGCATTTTGCTGTTATCTTTTTCCGGGTTTGGCCTTTCGGGCCTGCCCTTCAGCATGCGTATACCAAATGCCAGGTGCGAAGGTTCATCGGCTGTTACCGATGCCCGGTTAATAGAACAAATACCCGCAATAAGGTAAACCAGTATTATGCCTGCAAGTATGTAGCTCGATTTTTGCATGGTACCTGCTAAAGTTGATGCATTACTGTTTCGTATGCTGGCAGGTGTTGCCTGCCCACTACATTGTAATTAAACTTACTCGAAGCCGCTGCGGCAATCATCTCCCTGTTGTAATTTGAATAATTATCTATCATCTGCTGCATGGCTGCTGCAAGCTGCTGCACATTTTCATTTTCTACCAATATGCCATTTTCCGGGTGCACCACTTCATGAATGCCGCCCACATTAGTACTAATAACCGGCAAACCACAACATTGTGCCTCCAGCAGCACACAGGGCAGGTTTTCGAACCGGCTGAACAGCACAAAAGCATGTGCCCCCTGCATTAGAGCAGCTACTTCGTTATAAGGCAGTGCTGGTTTAAAATGCACCATATCACTTGTTAACCCTGCTGTATAAGCTGCAGTTTTGAGTACCTCATCTGCCTTGCCGGCAAAGGTTATTTCAAATTTGTACCCCTTTTGTTTTAGCAGGCTGCAGGCTGCAATAATACCTTCAGGGTTTTTTTGATAGTTAAGATATGATACATGCACAAACCTGAAAGTAGCTGCAGGTACCGGCTTATAATAAAACAGTTTTGTATCAACTACATTGGGTATCACCAGTACATCTTGCTGCACAAAATTGCGGCAAATAGTATTACCCAAATCCCGGCTTACAGGTAATAGCAAAGCCGCCCGCCGTAATACAGCAACATTCATTTGCCGGTAAATACGTCCGGATGTATACAGGCTTGGATGCGAATGCGGATAGTAAACAGTAGAATGTTCTGTAACGATATAGGGTATGCGATATTTTTTTTTAAGCTCACGGGCAAAAAGGCCGGCCTTCATGGCAACATGCACATGCACCAGATCGGGCCTGCCAAATTCGGTCATTATTTGCTTAAACACCCTGCGTTGCAATGCAAGGTATTTGTGGTAAGAGTATATTTTTTCAAACAAGGCACTATACTTACCCGGTCCGTAATACACCGTGTACAACAGTATATTTTGCTGTTGCTGCTGTACAATTTCGGTACTGCCGGCAGGTAAAGTATCATCTTTTACCACATGGATAATAAACAATTGCTGCACAAATGGCGCAACAGCCGCAGCGTGCCTTTCAGTAAAATCCCCATTGGTAGGGCTGGTGCGGTTGGGAAACCAGCTTGTCAGCCATAATACTTTCATGCATTCAAAAGTATTAAATCGGCGGCAGCATAGCTAAAATTTATCGATAGCATAATAACAGGATACTATGATTTGTGTGAAATTGGCACTACATTACTATTCGCTTCAACAAAAAGCAGCTTTTTACGCAACGGGTGCAACCTTTATCATACGGTTCACCACTATTGCATATTGCCATCATCATTACTACCATATCAATGTTTTTTCATGGTAATTATATTCATCACCTCAAAACAAATTGTAACATGAAAATTGCACACCTGATGCTTGCAGCAACACTTGCTGCCACCATTAGCTTTACGGGATGTAAGCCCAAGGATGCCGACATTAAAACAGCCATTGACAAAGCCATTGAAGCCGATGCCGGCATGAACGGCATTGTGGCTACAGTAAATGATGGCACTGTAACGCTTACCGGCGAATGTGCTGATGACGCCTGCCGCAGCAAATGTGCCGATGCGGTAAAAAATATAAAAGGCGTTAAAGCGGTTATCAACAATATTGAACTGCCTGCACCTCCCCCACCACCTGCCCCCGTGGTAAATGCTGCCGATGAAATACTCAGCAATGCACTTACCGATGCCTTAAAAGATATTAAAGGCATAACCGCCACCGTTAAGGACGGTGTAGTATCCCTTGCCGGCGAAATAGCAAAACCCAAATGGATATTGCTTAAACAAACACTGGATAAATTAAAACCAAAAGGCTACGAACTTTCCGGCCTGAGCATTAAATAACCAAAATCAAACTGGAGGAAAAAATTATGAGTTTACAAAACAAATACAAAGAATTAATTGATACTGCCACTGCCGCCGGTGTAGCTAACCTGCAGGTAACCGAACAAAATGGCGTATTATATATTGACGGCGATGCTCCAACAGCAGCCATCAAAGACCAGCTATGGCATATTTACGATAAAACAGATCCTAACTTTTTAAGTGGCGACCTGGTGTTAAATGTAAATGCAAGAGCCGAAGCCGGCAGCAAAGTAAAAGTTACCACCGAAAAAAGCAATCTCAATATTCGCAAGGGGCCTGGCACCGACCAGCCCATTATAGGCAAAGCAGCGCATGGCGAAATAATAACCCTGGTAAGTAAAAGCAGTGAACTGTGGTGGCTGGTACGTACCGATGATGGTGAGGAAGGATATGCATTTGCCCAATACCTCACACCAGAGGGATAATTTTATATGAGTTGTATGTAAAAAACACCTTTATTGAAAAAGGTGTTTTTTTTGTAACCAGTGTTACTTAACGGCGAATAATTCTGTAATAATTTGCACCCAAATTTACTTTATGCAATTACCGGCAACATTAATTTTTAGCACTATATTATTTACAGGCGTTGTATCCTGTAAAGGCCAGCAGCACCACAACCAGGAACCTGCAGTTTTTGAACAAAATATTTCAAACAATAAACAGGTACAGTTGCTTGATGTACGGAGTAAGGCCGAATTTGAAACAGGTTATATACCCGGCGCCATGCAGGCCAACTGGAACGATCAAAAAGAATTTGAGTACAGAACTGCTTTTTTATCAAAAAACGAACCGGTATACCTGTATTGCCTCGCCGGTATAAGAAGTGCTGAAGCTGCAAAAAAACTACGCCAGGCAGGGTTTAAAGAAGTGTATGCATTAGAGGGTGGCATACTGGCCTGGAAAAAAGCCGGCAAGCACCTTGAAGGCACAGAAAAAGTAAAAGCATTAAGCATTGAAGATTTTACAAACACAATACATACAAACCCGCTGGTGCTGGTGGATATTGGTGCAGGCTGGTGTCCGCCCTGCAAAAAAATGGAACCTGTAATCTACGCCCTGTTACTAAAGCATCCGGGCAAATTCACCCTCCTCAAAGTGGATGCCGGCAAAGATGCCGAGATACTGCAACAATATAATATCAGCAGCATCCCTGTTTTTATCATTTTTAAAAATGGGCAACAGGTTTGGCGCAAAGATGCCATCACTGAAGAAAAAGAATTAGAAGAACAACTCGGTTTATAAATACCGGTTATTGTGCATGCTCCTTCACAAAATCGCTAACCAGGTAGCTGATTAATTTACCCGTAAGTTCATCCCTTCTGCCATCAGGCAGTTGAGCAGCACCTTCGCAAATATGCAGGTAGGCTACCTTAGCATCCTGGGCGGCAAATGTGATATACTGCCTGGCATGCAGCGTGCTGATGCCCGAAGGTGTAGCCGCACTGCTGAGTGCATGCGCCACAGCATCCAAATCTAATTCAATACCGGTGTACGTATCTTCTGTAAAGCCGGTAGCATGGGCAACAGCCTGTATAAAATTCTTTTTCTCCCGGATAAAAATTTCTTCGTAGCTCACATAATCCACAAAAGGATCGTTGTGTATATCCAGTAATACGCTTTGCGGTACATAATTTTCGTGAAGACCAATAATACAGTACTTCGCTAAAAAACCATCTTCCGATGCATAGCTGAATGCATTACCGCTATGTCGGCCTTCGGTGGTTCTAAAATCAGCATGAGCATCAAGATTAACTGCATTAATTTGTGCAAGGGGTATCAGTTCTGCTTTATGCAAACCTTTGGCAGTACCCTTAATTACAGGATAAGCATTATTGTGTCCACCGCCTATCACAATCGGAATTTTTTGGGCAGCAGCAATTACTTTCACCATATTTTCCACCTCATCATCAATAATTTTTACCGCATGCCGGTACGCTTCTACCAGTTCCTCTTTATTATACGCATTGCTGTCAATCAAAAATTTTATATCGCCAAAATCAAAATGACCGGCCAGCAATACTTCTTCCCCGGTAAAAAAATCATTGCTCTGAATATTGAGTAATGCAGTTAAAAAAGGCAGCCAGGCAGTATCTGCACCACCCATCCCAAAGTTGGCCCTTACGCCAATATCTTCGGGTATACCCAGTAGCACATATTTTGCGGCAGACTGCTGCAGTTCTTCTGCCCAGTTGCCAGCATCCTTTATCGTTTTGATTCTTTCGCCCAGTTTCGTTTCAAACCGGCGGAGTTGAGTAAGGGATAAAATATCTTCTTTACTGTAAAACTTAAAATGCTTCATCCGGGCAAGGTAAAGAAAAGCCATAAAATATGTACGATTAATGTTTTTATGTACCAACCAGTTATTACAACTATTGTAGTATTTTGCAGCAGGCGATATTGCCAATATGGTTACCCATTACAGCATCAACAGCCCTGTATGTACCCGGGCTGGCCAATACCCTAAAATACAGCAACGATATTTATGCGTAAAAACAATAAACCAAAAAAAACAACACACAAAACAACACTCACGGGCACACTCGATATTTCACGCAGTGGCATGGGTTACGTTATTGTACCAGGTGTTGAAAAAGATATCATGGTAAGGCCCAACGACTTTAACCGGGCTTTTCATGGCGATACCGTACAAGTACAAATTGATAAACATGCAAGCCCTGCCCGGCGTACCGAAGGTAAAATAACCGAAGTGGTACAACGCAGGCAAAATACCTTTACAGGCACACTGCAGGCACAAAAACATTTTGCCTTTTTTGTTCCCTCCGGCGATAAACCTGTTCCCGACTTTTACATACCTGCCGACAAAATGAACGGCGCTGCCGATGGCGACCGGGTAATTGTAAAACTGGTTAAATGGGATAAGGAAGATAAAAAACCTGAAGGCGAAGTGATAGGCAGGCTGGATGCTTCCGGTGTAAGCGATATGGCCATGAAAGAGCTATTGCTGGAAGGCGGTTTCCCACTGGAATTTGAAGAGGATGTACTGGAAGAAGCCGAAAGACTGCCCGATACGATCAGCCGGGAAGAAGAGCGGAAAAGAAAAGATTGCAGGGATATACTCACTTTTACCATCGACCCCGTGGATGCAAAAGATTTTGACGATGCCATTTCAATACGCAACCTCGATAACGGCTGTTACGAAATTGGGGTACACATAGCCGATGTAAGCCATTTTGTAACCCCGGGCAGCATACTCGATAAGGCAGCTTACGAAAGAGCCACCAGTGTGTACCTGCCCGACAGGGTAAACCCTATGCTGCCGGAAAGAATCAGCAACGAACTTTGCTCTTTAAGGCCACACGAAGACAAGTACACTTTTTCTGTAATTTTCCAGGTTACCAACCGGGCAGAGATTAAACATAAATGGATTGGCCGTACCATCATTCACAGCAACCACAGGTATACCTACGAAGATGTGCAGGAAATTATTGAAACCAAAGAAGGGCTGAATGATAAAGCAATTTTATTACTCAATACCCTTGCTCAGCAATTTCGTAAAGAGCGGTTTGAAAACGGAGCCATCAACTTTTCATCACAAGAGGTACGCTTTAAACTGGATGAAAAAGGCAAACCAATTGGCATTGTTGTAAAAGAAAGCAAAGAGGCCCACCAGATGATTGAAGAATTTATGCTGCTTGCCAACAGGGCTGTTGCGGAGTATATCGATAAAATAAAAATCAATAAAGCGCCTGTACCCTTTCCCTACCGCACACACGATACCCCCGATGAAGAAAAGCTGCTGCCCTTTGCCGCATTTGCAAAAAAATTTGGCTACACTTTTAACCTGCAGGACGAAAATGCAGTAGCCGAATCGTTCAACACCCTGCTTAAAGAAGTGCATGGAAAGCCCGAGCAGCATGTACTGGAGCAACTGGGTATTCGCACTATGGCCAAAGCATCTTACACCACCGAAAATATTGGGCATTACGGATTAGGCTTTGAGCATTACTGCCATTTTACCTCCCCTATACGCCGCTACCCCGATGTGCTGGTACACAGGGTATTGCAACAATGCCTCGACAGGAATATTGTACCGGATAAAAAGATGGAAGAAAAATGCCGCCATTGCAGCGAAAGAGAACGCAAAGCAATGGAAACTGAAAGAGCAGCGAACAAATACAAACAAGTAGAGTTTATGCAGGATTTTGTGGGAGAAGAGTTTGACGGAGTAATTAGTGGCGTAACCAGTTTTGGTTTTTTTGTAGAAACCGTTTTGCATAAGTGTGAAGGGCTGGTATCCGTAAGGGATTTGAGTGATTATGATGATTTCAGGCTTAACGAAAATGATTATGCACTGGTAGGTATGCGTACCGGAACAAGGTTTAGGATGGGCGATGCCGTTAGAATTAAAGTGGCAGCAGCCAACCTGGAAAAACGACAACTGGATTACTCCTGGGTACACGAACCGGCCACCAACCCGACTAAAGAAAAAAAAGCAACCGGTAAAAACAAACGGCACGAAAAATAATATCAACCCACCGCTGTAATGACACAATAAAAAATAAAACGGTAATTACAAACCACCCCATTCATGCATTCGTTCAAAGATTTGGCTGCCTTATTCCAGGAATATTTTTCGGTACGGCACTTCCCGGAACATACTACTACGCTGTATGAGCCGGCACAATACATTTTACAATTAGGCGGCAAAAGGATAAGGCCTGTGTGTGTACTCATGGGCAACGAGCTGTTTGGCGAAATTGTACCCGATGCTTATCATGCCGCAGCAGGCATTGAATTGTTTCACAATTTTAGCCTGATACACGACGATATTATGGACAAGGCCCCGGTACGCAGGGGGCTACCCACCGTACATGCAAAGTATGGTGAAAATACCGCCCTGCTGGCAGGCGATGTGATGTTTGTAAAAGCCTACGAGTACCTCAATAAAATGAAAGAAGGCAACCTTAAAAGAGTGTTGCATCTTTTTAACAGCACAGCCGCACAGGTATGCGAGGGCCAGCAACTGGATATGGATTTTGAATTAAGGGATACTGTAAGCCTGGAGGAGTACGTAAATATGATTACCCTTAAAACATCTGTATTGGTTGCTGCAAGCCTGCAACTTGGGGCCATACTGGGTGGCACCGGCGAACGCAACCAGCACCATATTTATGAATTTGGTAAAAACCTGGGTATTGCTTTCCAGGTGCAGGACGACTACCTGGATGCTTTTGGCGATCCTGAAAAATTTGGTAAACAGGTAGGCGGTGATATCCTCGCCAATAAAAAAACCTTCCTGTTGATACACACACTGGAGGTTGCCAGCGCACAGGATAAAGCAACCCTGCAGCAACTGCTGCATCAAAATCCTCCCGATAAAGTAAAACAGGTATTGCAACTTTTTAAAAAATGTGCGGTGGATGATTGGGCCAATGCACTAAAAGAAAAATACCTCAGCACAGCTTTGCAACACCTGGAAGAAATTGCTGTGGTATCCAAAAGAAAAGAGCCCTTAAAGGAATTAGCTGCTTTTTTAATTCAACGCTCCTACTAAGCGGTATACACAACTCATGCACATTGCCAAAAAAAATAAAAATTCTTCATTTCTTTTTGTATTTTGTTTGAACCAAAGCAATTGCAGGGGTTAATTACCCGATTTCCCTGAATGAAGATTTTTCTTTAAACGTTCCCATCATGCAGCCCTGCCCGGTGTAACACGGAAGGCCAGCCGTAGTATACAGTAAGATGATACCAGCAGGCAGGTGCTACAGCAGGCACAAGTGCCAGTTAAACGCTTTGTCTTTTTTAAAAGAAGAAGCAACGATGATGCTGTATGAACGATACTTTCTCCATGCGCAAACGCTTTTTCTATCGCCTATAAGCGAATAGCCGACACTCTACATTACGGTACTAAACAACAACGCTTCAACAGTAATTTTTAACCCGGCATCCTTTAATAACGGTAATCCATACCGTATCACAAAACATCACTGCTGCAGGGCTTAGCCTCAAGGTATTACGAGTATAAAACCAGGAACACACTTATGTAAAACCAGAGTATTTAACCTTTAAAACTTGAATTATGAAAAAGCAATTTTTTTTACTGCTGTTCATGCTGGCAGGTATTTCATTTTCCGGCGCTGCTCAAAATATTATTGGCGGTGCCGGCCTGAGAACGATTGTGGGCAATGAAAGCTGGAAAACGGCTATTGGTGCCCACCTTAGCTGCGAGCCCAAAATACACCATGTAGGTAAGGGCGGCTTTACTGCCGGTATTGGCGCAACACTACAAGGTGCAAAATGGGATGAGGGCGGCGATATTGGACAAGGCGAAGGCAACTACAATATTAAAGGGGTAACCAACCTGTATTACCTGATTATACCCTTATTATACCAGCATTATCTCACCAGTTCGCTGTATGCCGAGGGTGGGCTTCAGCCCATGCTGTTGCTTGCAGCAAGGGAAAAACTGGATGGCGGTAAATTTTACAATGTAAAAGAATACATGAATGCCTTTAACCTTGCCCTTATTGCAGGAATGGTATACCGCCTGCAAAACGGGCTTGGAGTGGGTGCCAGGTTTTCGTACGGTATGCTGGGCCTTTACAAAAATACCGATGGCAAAACCGATCGTACACTATTACTAACAGCCATGCTAAGCTACCAGCTCAGCAGCCTTAACCTTTGCCGAAAAGAAAAAAAATAGCCCTGCCTATTGCTATAGCATACCTGCAACCACCAGCCACATACTGGTGGTTTTTCTTATACTTTAATAAGGGCGTAATCAATAAAATGCTAATTTCCGCAATCATTAATCTACCATACTTATGGCTTCTTCTTTATTCCGCACAAAAAAAATTTCGGATTTAACGGCACAACAGGATGAAGGTACCCACGGAGGGGGCGGATTAAAAAGAATGCTTACTGCAAGAGACCTCACTTTTTTTGGCATTGCAGCCATCCTTGGGGCCGGCAGCTTCAGCAGCCTGGGCGGCGCCGTTTATGGCGGAGGGCCGGGAGTTATTTTACTTTTTGTAATTACGGCTATTGCCTGTGCATTTACGGCATTTTGTTATTCTGAATTTGCCAGTCGTATACCGGTAAGCGGTAGTGCCTACACCTATGCCTACGCCTCATTTGGCGAAATATTTGCCTGGATAATAGGCTGGGCACTTATCATGGAATACTCTATCGGCAATATTTATGTTGCCTTTAGCTGGAGCGATTATTTTACATCACTATTATCCCGGTGCAGTATACACCTGCCTGAGTATTTGTGTACCAGCTATATGGAGGTAAAACACGAAATGGCCCGGGGAAGCACCGCCCCGGATGTACTTGCGGCTTGGAATAATGCTCCGCAAATAAGTGGCCTGCGTATAATTTTAGATGTGCCGGCTTTGCTGATAAACTTCATTATCACCTTCCTGGTATACCGTGGCATTAAAGAAAGCCGCAATGCCAGCAACCTGATGGTGATATTAAAAATGCTGGTGGTATTATTGGTTATTATTGTTGGCGGATACCTTATTTTTTCGAACAAGCTTACGGGAAACTGGCTGCCTGAAAACGAGTTAGGTGCCCGTTCCTTTATGCCCAATGGATTTAGTGGGGTAATGATGGCCGTAAGTGGGGTGTTTTTTGCTTATATCGGTTTTGATGCCGTGAGTGTGCTGGCCGAAGAAAGTAAAAATCCACAAAAGGATCTTCCAAGAGGCATGATACTTTCCCTGGTAATTTGCACCATTGTGTACATACTCCTTACTCTTGTATTAACCGGTGCCGTACACTATAAAAAGTTTGCCGGTGTGGGCGACCCCCTTGCCTTTATTTTTGAAGAAGGCAACCTTAATGTGGGCTGGATGCAATTTTTTGTAGCGATTGCTGCCGTAGTAGCCATGACGAGTGTAATGCTGGTATTTCAAATGGGACAACCCCGTATATGGATGAGCATGAGCAGGGACGGGCTGTTACCTACCCGTTTTCAAAAAATTCATCCCAAATTTAAAACCCCTTCATTTGCCACAATAGTTACCGGGCTGGTGGTAGGCCTGCCAATTTTATTTACCGATAAAACTTTTGTTCTCGATTTTACCAGCATCGCCACGCTTTTTGCTTTTGTACTGGTTTGCGGAGGTGTACTGCTGATACCGGTAAGAGAAAAAGAAGCCGGGAAATTTCATATCCCTTATATCAACGGAAAAATAGTATACCCCATGCTGGTAGTTGCGGCACTGGCTGTGGCATGGAGTATCAATCACCATTACTTTACCGAGCTGTTCAGCTTTGCGCTCACCCCCGAAGAAACCAGGGCAGCCATTTCGGGCATCGATCCTGCTGATAATGCAGCCATACAGTTCAACCTTGCCGATGCGGCGCTGGCTAAAAAAACATACAATGTTTCCACCATCATTTTCTGGCTCATTTGTTTTGCAATTGCCATCATCACTTTTAAAAAACAGTACTCCCTTATTCCGCTGCTTGGCCTTAGCACCTGCCTTTACCTGCTTACCGGGATGACGGCAAATAACTGGGCCTGGTTTGCCGGATGGATGGCGCTTGGCCTCGTACTATACTTTATGTATGGTTATAAAAAAAGCAAACTGGCACAGGGTTAATGCAATCATAACCGCAACGCCTGCCGTAAAAAAATTTGGAGAGGCCTATACTTTTGGCTCCGCCTGGTGCTTTGTGTTAACAAAAATTTACCGGCGCCCTGTATACAATGGCATGTGTATTGGAATAAATTTACTAAAACCTTTTTGTATGAAACCTCCCCCTCTCCTCCTTGCAGCACTTGTTGCTGTTAGTATCTCTACGCAGGCGCAAGATTTGCATTTTGGCATAAAAGCAGGCGCCAATATCAATAAAATAAGCGGTCAGTCATTAAAAGACCAGTTTACCTACGGCTATAATGCGGGGGTTTACCTGCAAATACCTTTTAACAAAAAATGGAGCATACAGCCAGAAGTACTTTTTACACAGCACAGCACTGATACCAGCGATAGATTCAGCGAATTGTATAAGTTTAGCGGCGATAAAATTTCGAACATGAACCTTAATTACCTGGCCATACCGGTATTGCTGAATTATAAAGTATCAAAACTTTTCAGCCTGCAGGCCGGGCCGCAATTTGGCATACTGATGAGCAACGATAAAAATTTGGTTGAAGAAGGTAAAGCTGCTTTTAAAAATGGCGAATTCAGCCTGTTGGGCGGCATACAATTTCACCTTGCAGGATTCAGGGCATTTGGCCGCTACCAGCTTGGCCTTAATAATATAAATGATATAGACAATAAGGATAAATGGCGAAGCCAGTCTGTTCAACTTGGTGTTGGCTTCAATCTGTTTTAATCATCTGCTGCACCACTTGAAAGTGTAAGCGCCTGTTCGGTATTTAATTCAATATCCGCCATATAGCCGAGCTGGCGCTTTATTTTAATTTCCCCGGGGGTAAAAAAAGCCGGCACAATGCCGGCACGTATATCTAAGATAAGCAGGTTATTTCTATCAGTTTTGCTCAATAACTTTCAGCGGCTTTTTAATGGAGTATGCCGTATACTGACTGGTGATTTTATTAATAATGTAACCGCTAATCCAGCCTACATAAGCATATTTAAAATACACGAATTTTTTTCCGGGGTTAACGGTATTGAGTTCACGTATCAGGTGACTGAGCCACATTGTACCGGCAGTCATTGCTTTTTGATCGTAGGTTTTAAGCACATTACTGATATTTTTGGCAGCTATTTCAGCTTCGTCAGGTGAGCCGGTAAATGCAAGATTAGGTCGGGTAAGTTCATCATAATTATTCAACAGCTTTTGCCTGAACTCAGCAATATCCCTTGGGCTTATTTCGGTATAACTACGCAAGGTGCTTTCCGGGTACAGCAACGATACAATAGACCATACAATACCGCCTGAGAGGTAGATGATATTTTTTTGCTTTAACTCACTTTTTTGTGATAATTCATCTAATACTGATTTTTCAAGACTGTCGGCCCATAGCCGCTCGCCGGCATTTACATAACTGTACAGGCTGGATTGCGAACCGATTAAACGCTGAAAAGTTTTGGTACCCAGTGGATAAGTAAACGGAACGAACTCTTTTTGTGCAGTAAAATAACCGCCCTTAGTGTTACCGCTACCCACATCCAGTTGCCCGGCTGCAAAGCGATGCTTTTCGGGCACTACACCCAGTACACTTAACTGGGCTTCTTCTTCCGGTGTAATATAACTTACCCGGGTAAGCGGATCCATATTTTTGGGCCGGATTACTTTTGCAAAATATTCCACCTTATTGTATTTATCCAGGTCCTGCTTCAGGCCACTGGCAATCACTACAAATACCTGGTAGGGCGGTATGTTGAAACGTTTTTTTGCCACATCAAGAAATTTTGCAATGGTGCTTGATGTTTCCACTTCGCTCTGGTAAGTAAGCGCTGCCGCATCAGTGTTGATGGAAGTATCTAACACCAGCGTGTAGCCGTATTCCCTGTCGGCACTAAGCCTTACCTCTACAATACTCATCTTTACACCCTTAGCGCCCACTTCAATACCGGCATACAGGTCGCCCACACCCTGTACACTTTTTAAAAGACTTTCAATAACGGCTACTTTTACGGTTTGCCGTAAATCTTTATACAGTTTAATGGCAGCGGTATAGTGGGCAGCGGCTTTATCATTCGCTTCTAATTTAGTGTACAGGTTGCCCAATCCTTCATTGGCCAGTGCTTCGCAATATTTATCCTGTGCAGCCTGCGCCTTTTTAAGACCTATTTTAAAATAATCTTCGGCGGCCAGTAACTGTTTCGCTTCAAGAAGTGTATTGGCGTTTTGCAGCGCTCTGAATGCCGCAGGACTTTTAATAACCTGCGCCTGCAGGTACACAGTGATACACAGCAGCATTGCTGCAAGCAGTAGCTTCAACTTCATAACAAATGTTTTAAAAATGCAGAAAAAAATGATTTATAAGCTTACCGGAAGCATAACCGGGTACATTTTCTAAGGATTCAGGTCAGGTATAATATTGTACAGCAAATCTATTTAGAAAATGTGCAATTGCGGAAAATACGGTAGTAAATAACAGGGTTATTTATGCACAGCTTTGCACAGCATTCTCAAAAATGGAAAACTTCGGCAGGATGACGGTTTTTGCCTGTATTGAATTGTATTGTATGCACAAATTATCAACAGCAAACTGCTGTACAGGCTATTGCAGGATACCGGCTGCCCACTGTGCGGCCTGCCGTGTTTTATAGTACTTGATTTTTAACTCCAGTAATTTTTGAAGCGCTTCCAGTTGTTTATTTTCACGGGCATTGAGCAAAAACAAACTGCTTTCGCCGGCATTATATCTTGTGGCCTCGCCCCGGTAAAGCGCCTGGTAATTTTTATAGGCGTTTTCGTATATGCTTACCTGTTGTACCAGTCCAATGAGTTCATTGTAATACTGCCGCACTTTATTTTCTATCTCCTGCCGCTGATCGGCCTGCGCAATAGTTGTTTCCTGCAATTTTAATTTGGCCAGGCGGTATCCTCCCCTGCCTTCGCTCAGGCGCAGCGGCAGGCCTATATCGAGGCCAAACTTATTATTGTTTTCATAAAAGCCTGCCTTGCCGATACCGTCAAACATATTGTAGCCTTTGTTAAGCACATTCGTTTTTAAATTTATCGTAGGCAGCAGGCTTTGAAATTTTAATTTTCTTTCTACCTGCAGCCATTGCAGCTTGGCCGAGTACATTTGCAATTTTGGATGTGTGGCAGTGGCGGCCAGTAAATCATCCTGCATCAGCAGCGGCACGGTATTGATATCTGTTGCATACCAGGTATCATCGGGTATCACATCCTGCTCAAGCTGGTAGTACTGGTTGCCCGGCAGCCATAAAAAATTCGACAGTTCAAGTGCAGCATTATTCATTCTCACCAGGGCTTCGCTTTGCATGTATTGAAACTGTTGCAACTGGGCCAGTGCTTCGGTGGTGTCGATAGCAGGCCTGTCGCCCTGCCTGTAGCCCAGCTTTACCAGGCTGAAACGTTCTTTATTCACTTCCACCACATTGGTAGTTACCTGGTACATTTGATATTGCTGCACCCAGTTCCAGTAAGCACTATAGGCCTCGTACAATACATCGTTGATTACATTCCGCTGTTCGGCTTCCGTTAAGTTTTTAAAAATTTTGGCCTGCTGCAGTGCAGCCCTTCTTTTATCCATCAGCAGGTTTTTGGCCAGGGGAACACTAATGCCAGCATAGCTGGATTGGCCTGTAGTAGCCTCACTGGTTAAAAACTGTCCGCCATTATTTTCAAGGCCGGCCTTAACTTCAATACCGAACCATGTGGGCACTTTTAATTCAGGATTTACATAATTGTAATAGTTTTTTCCATCGAATGTTTTTTGCTGGGTGTTCAGGTACAGGGAGGGATCGAATGCACCACGGGCAATGGTAATTTCTGCCTTTGCTTTTTGCACGGCAATACCAGCCTGGCTAATAACCGGGTGATACAATTTTACAATATTGATAAATTCCTCTGCCCGCAACAGCTTGCCTTTAAAAGCAGCTTCCTGCGCATGAAGCATGCACGACAGCAACAGCAGCAAACCTGCGGCAATACTTCTTTTCATCATAAACATTTGCTGAAACATTATTTTTTAGGCTCGCCTGAAGCGTCGGTTTGTTTATAATATTCGGCGGGGAAGCCGTTGATATTTCGCCACAGCTCGTACCATACCGGTACATCCTTGAGCAGGGCAAAGCCCGATGCTCCAGTACCCATTTTTAATTCAGGCGGCCATCGCCTGTCGGCAGGGTCTTCGGCAACGAGTACACGAAATTTTCCATTGGTACTTACCGAACTTTCCACGGCAGCCACTTTGCCGCCAAAGGTACCGTAGGATGCCTGCGGCCAGCCGCTAAATACAATGGCCGGGAAACCATCAAACATAAAACGTACTTTTTGCCCGGTATCTAATAAAGGCAGATCAACGGGTTTTACAAAAATCTCTACAGCGTACTGTATATGATCTGGCACTATCTCTACAATCATTTCACCCTCTTTTACAATTTCGCCAATACCTGCTTTGCGTGCCTTTACCACCTGGCCACTTTGCGGTGCAGTGATATAATATAACTTACTGCGGATATCGTAATTCATATACTGGTTTTGGAGTTTGGCGATATCACCCTGGCCCCCTGCTATTTGCGACAGGGACTGAAACCTGTCGCCTGCCGTTTTAGAAATCTTTTCATTGTAATCCTGGATGGCGCCATTCAGTTCAAGCTGCAGTATGTTCAACTCCTGTTTTGCATTGATAAATTTTATTTCGGCACTCGTTTTTTTAGCCACTGCATTTTGGTAGGCCACATTGCGTTGCTCCAGTTGTGTGAGTGATACGAGGCCACTGTCGTACATATTTTTTTGCCGTTCAAACTGGCGGGTAGCAATAATGAAATCGTTATTAGCAGCCTGCATATCCATACTATCGGCACTTACTTTAAGGCGCTGCTGGCGTATTTTATTTTCCAGTTGCGATACTTTTAGTTCCCTGCCCTGTGTTAAAGCAGATAACTGCATATCTGCCGCCTCTACTTTACTCCGGTAATTTTCAACACTTATCTGCTTGGCAGTTAATTGTTCTTTGGTACGGCCCAGCAGATTGGGGTCAAGGTAATCGTCTTTAATTTCTGCAAGCTGTATAATGGTATCGCCCTGTTGTACATAGTCGCCTTCTTTTACAAACCATTTTACTACACGTCCGGGAATAATGGTATTCATTTGCTGTGGCCGCTGCTCCTGGCGCAAAGTGGTTACATTACCCCTTGCGGAAATGTTTTGTGTCCACGGTAAAAACAATATCACGAATAAGAGGAGCAATATCCCCGTCATCCAGTATTTTACCCGGCTGGCCCTGTTGATACGATAAATATTACCAAACGATTTTAGCCCACATTTGTCTACCTGCTCTTCTATTTTCACCTCAATAAAATTAAAATTCATAGCTGCTACTGGTTTATACTGTCTTTAATATCATCCCATTTACCGATAATTTTCACGGTACCCTTTTCGAGGTAAATTATTTTATCGCACTGGCTGGCAAACTCCTTGTTGTTGGTACTTATAAGAATTGTTTGCTGCGCTGTTTCGTTTATAAGATAAGCCATGATAGACTGGCGGGCTGCTTCGCTTACACCATCAAAGGGCTCCTCAAGCAGCACCAGCCGGGGATTGTTGACCAATGCCCGTAGTAGTAAAATTTTTTGAACAATATTCCTCGACAATTTTTTTCCAGCCGGATCAATAACGGTGTTTAATCCATCGGTGAGTGCCAAAAAAAACAGCCTCAATCCTATTTTTTCGGCTAACCGGATGATATGCTGTGGGGCAATATCTTTATTGCCCATCGTAATATTTTCAAGCAGGGTACCCTGGAAGATATCCTGCTGGCTGAGCAGAATACCTGTTTCGGCCCGGAGCGAATTGAGCTTGTAATTATTTAAAGGAATATTGTTGATGAAAATATTACCATTGTAATTGCTGTAAGCGCCACTTAACAAACGCAGCAACGACGATTTGCCGGAGCCGGTAGCCCCCATGATGCAAACCTTTTCATTGCTGTTTACTGTAAAATTGATGTGGTGTAATACCGGCGGTTCATTGTCATCATAACTAAAATGCACATTATGCAGTTCAACACTAAGGCCGTTATTATCCTTGGGTAATTCAATGGTACCATCTTCTTCCAGCGGCCTGTCGGTTACTTTACCCAACTTCTCTACTGCGGTGAGTACATCGTACACTGTTTCGAGGTTTACCAAAAGCTTTTCTACAGAATTAAGGAGTGTGATAATAATAATTTCGGCTGCAATAAACTGCCCGATGTTCAGTTGCTGGTTAACCAATAAAATACTACCCACGATAAACATAGCAGCAGTGATGAGTACTTTAAAACTTACCAGGCTCCAGTACTGGAGCAGCAACACCCTGAAATGAATGGTACGCTGCAGCAGGTAATTGGCTACCAGGGTATCGGTACGCTCAATATTTAAAGAGGTATTTCTTGAAAACTTAAACGACCGCACCACCCGGGCCATTTCTTCGAGCCAGCCGGCTACGGCATATTTATAATCGCTTTCACGCAGGCTGGAATCCATACCCTTGGCGCTGGTAAAGCGCAGGATAAGGTAAACTATGGTAACCAGTCCAAATCCAAACAGTATAAATACAGGATGGTAAAACGATAACAGTATTAAACCAAAAACAATTTGGATGCTGGCTGCCGGTATATCCAGCAGTAGCTTGGATATACCCTTTTGCAAGGTCATGGTATCAAAAAAACGGTTGATGAGTTCAGGCAGGTAATACCTGTCTACACCATGCAGGTTAAGCCTTGGTATCCGGGCACTAAACTCAAATGCATAGCGTACAAATATTTTTTGCTGTACTTTTTCTATCAACCGCATCTGATTTACCTGCAGCAACCCGTTGAGGAATACACATAGCACCACCAGCGTAATCATAATTACCAGTGAAGTGGAAATAGCGCCACCAAGTACAAAACTGATGACAGACTGTATGCCAAGGGGTAATGAAAGCTGAACCAAACCATTAAGTACGGCATAGAAATACACGGAAGATATTTCATTTTTTTCCAGGCGAATTACCCGGAGAATTCGTCGTACAGGATAAGCAAAGCTATTGGATGCAGCAGTATCTGCCATAGTATTTAAAAGGTTTTATCAGCTATCAAAGAGAGTTACAAAAATGCAGTATTTTACTTCCAGAAACAATAATACTGTCAATCTGGTTGCGAAAATATAGCCCTAAATGCAAATATTTTTATCTTAAGGGGTATTTGGGTATTTTTTAAAAAAATTTAGCAAAATCGTAACCTGGTAGTATGAATGGATGGTATATGCCGGGGTAACGTAACGATTAAACAATTGTTGATTAAAATTTTAGCTATATGTCCCACGCAAACATATCCCGTTTAAAAAAAATCCTGCTCAGGCTTTTTGTAACGGTGGCAGCAATTGTATTGCTAATTTATATTGCCTTTAGGGTAAGCCCCTGGCCTGCGGCATTATTGATACGTTCGGCATTTAATAAGGATGCAAAGAGGGTATCCGCAGCACTTGAAAAACACCTGCCCTCCGGCGTTAGTGCTATCCTGCACCAGCAATATTTACCCGGTGATAAAGATGCCTTCCTGGATGTATATTATCCTTCAACACTTGAGCAAACCGACTCTTTACTGCCGACAATAGTATGGATACACGGCGGCGGATGGATTTCGGGCAATAAAGAACAGGTGGGCAATTACTGCCGCATCCTGGCATCAAAAGGCTATACAGTTGCTGCTATTGACTATTCTATTGCCCCGGAAAAAAAATATCCCCTTCCGGTATTGCAAACCAATGCGGCCCTGGGTTATCTCACACGGCATCACCAACGCTTTCATATCAACCCTGCCTGCCTTTTGTTAGCTGGTGATTCAGGTGGTTCGCATATTGCAGCACAGGTGGCTGCCGCACTTGCTGATAGCAGCTATGCCACACTGATTGGGGTGCAACCTGCAATTGAGCGCCGTCAGTTACAAGGGCTCCTGTTGTATTGCGGGCCATATAGTATTGATGGCGTAAATCTTGAAGGAGCATTTGGTAATTTTCTGAGAACGGTATTATGGTCGTACAGTGGCAGTAAAGACTTTTCGAAAAATACAGAATTCACTACTGCATCAGTTATTAGCTATGTGAATGAAAATTTTCCGGCAGCATTTATATCCGTTGGCAATGGCGATCCGCTGGCCACGCAATCTTATGCCCTTGCAGAAAAACTGGGCCGGCTTGGGGTATATACCGATACATTGTTTTTTGCGGCTGATTATTTACCTGCATTACCGCACGAATACCAGTTTAACCTGGATACAGATGCCGGGCAACTGGCGCTGAGCCGTTCTATACAATTTTTAAACCGGCTGAAGGAGCAATAAGTTCAAATATCCTGCGGCAGCTAGTGTGCTACTTGAATAGTATAACCTGTATTAACCGTAACGCCGGCACCGGGTGAAACCCTGAGGCTACGGCAGGATACATTGCTGGTTACAATAGCCTGGTTACTGGTGATATAAGCATCTGTAAAAATATCGGGCACCTGGTTACAATCCCAATTGAGTGGGTTTTCCCAATTGGCATCTGCACTGCCATTCCACCGGGCTTCAAACTTCAGCATATAAGTTTTAGTATAGGCATTGCCGTTTACCTTGCAGCGATATGCATAGCCATAATAAGATGTGGCAACCGGTATATTCAGCGAAGCCGTATTTTGCCCGGATAAAGCTGCAAAGCCGTTACCCCTGTCTTCTTCCCACTGGTAGCTGGTGCCACTAAGCTCTGCCGTTAGTTCCAGCAGATTAGTACCCGGGCATATTTTTTTTGCAGACCGGTTAAGGGTAAGACCATTCAGGTAATGTTCAAGCATGGTATAACCATCGTTGGCAATAAGATTTCTGTCTTCAGGATTGTTGCGATCAAGACCATATTCCGTTTCCCATTCATCAGGCATACCATCAGCATCAGTATCTATCGGGCCATTGCAGGTTTCGTAGTCCGGCAGTCCGCCAACCACTGCCGGGTTATCAATTATACCGGGCCTTCCGGCGCTGCCGGTACCGCTGGTGGTTCTTGTTCTTGTTTCATGAACTATGCGCTGGTCTACAGCATCCCTCAAGGGTAGTGCGGCGCCAGCCCATTGCAGTACTGTATCGAAAGCTTTTGGTGCCGGCAATAAATTTTGCAGGGGTATGGCTATGCTGAAGGCCGTATCCGACCGGGATGAATCCCTGCTGGCTACAGGTATATTGGCAAAATCTACCGCCAGCCAGTTATCGGCAGTACGGGCGGCATTCCCTTCAATAACGTTGCCGCTTACATGAAAACGCCCCACCCCCCTGGCATTACCCGAATAATCGGGCCGCATTAATTTATGGGTGCTGGGTGAGGCTGGCCCGGGCTTGTAATAATTATTAAACATATTGAGCCTTGCAATACCGCCGTTTAGTTCCACATCGCCGCCGTAAGTAGAGCTGGATGTACCCCAGTTATAGTTTACATTATTATTATAATCAATTAAAGCAATGGTATCGTGTGCACGGCTGCCATTAAAGCGTGGGGTGCGGTTATTCTGGTGTGCCGTAAGGTTATAAAAATAGGAGGCATACTGGCCGCCCCATACACCACCGTAGCCACGCAGGCCTTTGCTGTGGTAAGCATTATACAAGCCCTCACTTACAATGCACCATTGTACTGTAGTGTTCTTATTATCATAAATAGCCATGCACTCTTCGTTGGCCCAGCTTATAGAGCAGTGGTCTATAATAATATTTTCGTAATTCTCTACATCCAGCCCGTAGGTAATGAAGGCATCAGTAGGCTGCCCGTTGTTATCTAATGGTATACCCGGCCTGAAACGCAGGTAACGAAGGATTACATTTTTACGCCTCGGCCCATGATAAAACAACTGGCCGCCGGTAGCGCCATTCATGATTACCGATCTGCCGGTAATGCATATACCACCGCAGGGGGCTGTTTGTCCGGCTATGGTTAAATTATCTCTGCGAATACGTAAATCAGACTTTAGGAAAATGGTACCGGAAACATTAAAAACGATGGTAAGTGGCTGATAAATGGTTACCGGGTACTGGGGGTTAGCCGCATCTTTATATACATAAATGGTATCAATGTATTGCTCCAGTGCCCAGCGTAAAGTACCCACACCGGCATCTGCAAGGCTGGTAACAGCCACTACCTTACCACCACGGCCGCCACTGGCATATTTGCCAAACCCTTCGGCACCGGGAAAAGCCGGTAACTGTGTATAGCCGGTAATACAAATAAAGATTGCAAAAAATGTGAAAGCAAGTTTTTTCATGATGGCGGCACTTGATTACTCCAATAGATATTTCAAAAAGTAAATTTCGCTAAAAAAGCAGGAACCCGGCAGGCAATACTCCATAAAGTACGAAATCGTTCCCGGAATATGTAGTTGAGCCCGGCGGCAACCGCTTATCCTTAAAAGAGCTTCTTTAAAATAAAAAACAGGCACTACAAGTTACCTTTGGGCCTTAGACAGTCTAAGTAAAAAATAAAACTGCAGATGCTAAAAATTTTTACACTTTTTACCGTAACCCTGATTTGTTCCATTAACCACAGCTATGCCCAAACAGGCAGTATCACGGCCAAATTGGAAGATGATACAGATAAAAAGCCTATCATTGGTGCTACTGTTGCCTTGTTATTACGAAAAGATTCATCCCTGGTTATGCAAACCGTTTCTGACCGTACCGGCACCATTCTTTTTAATAAACTTGCACCCGACAGTTTTATTATACAGGCAAAAGCACTGGATTACCAGGACTTATGGATTTTTCTTACCCTGAAAGAAGGGGAAAACGATATGGGCATTTACAGTATGTTTCGCAAGGGTAAAGACCTTGATGCGGTTACCATTGTATCAAAAGCACCGCCAGTATCGCAAAAAGATGATACCCTGCAGTACAATGCCAGCCAGTTTAAGGTAAACCCCGATGCAACTGCGGAAGATATCATCAAAAAAATGCCCGGCATTACGGTAGACAGGGCAGGTACCGTAACAGCACAGGGTGAGCAGGTGCGTAAGATAACGGTAGATGGTAAAGATTTTTTTGGCGATGATGCCACCGCAGCTTTAAGAAATCTTCCTGCAGAAATTATCGATAAAATACAGGTATTTGACCGGCTTAGCGACCAGGCTCAATTTACCGGGTTCGACGATGGCAATGCTACCAGGGCTATTAATATAGTAACCAAAACGGGTACCCGAAACGGCCAGTTTGGCCGGGTATATGCCGGGTATGGTACTGATGAACGCTATGCTGTCGGAGGCAATATGAGTTTTTTTAATGGCGACAGGCGTATATCAATCGCAGGGCTTTTTAATAATATAAACCAGCAAAATTTTAGTGGCGAAGATTTATTGGGCGTTACGTCCAGCAGCGGTGGCGGCGGCAGGCAGGGCGGCCGTGGTGGTGGTGGCGGCGGTGGCAACCGTAATAATATGGTTGGTGGCAGCAATAATTTTTTAGTGGGGCAGCAAAGCGGTATCAGCAGTACTAACGCCATTGGTATTAACTATGGCGATAAATGGGGTACAAAAACAGATGTTGCAGGCAGCTACTTTTTTAATAACAGTAATACCGGCAACAACCAGCTTAGCAATGCTGAATACTTTTTGCAGGATACTGCCAGCCAGATTTATGATGAAACAACACTATCCAATACCAACAACTACAACCACCGCATCAACATGCGGATTGAACACAAGATGGACTCCTCGAACTCTTTCATTTTTACGCCATCAATAAGTTTCCAGGATAATAATAATATCAATAGTGTGGATGGCATACGCTATTACACCCTAAATGATTTAATCAGCAGCACTACCTACAAGCGCAACAGCAGTACTTCGGGTTTCAACAGCAATAATAACCTGCTGTACCGTCATGCATTTTCAAAGCGTGGCCGTACTTTATCGGTAAATATGGGTGTGGCTGCCAACCGGCGCAACGGGGATATTTTGCTGGAATCCATCAACCAGTTTTACAATACGGGCAGTATCAGCGACTCTATACAGCAGCAAACCACTCAATTGGTAAACGGCACCAGTTATTCGGGCAATATTGCCTACACCGAGCCGCTGGGTAAGCAAAGCCAGTTACAACTAAGCTACGCCCCTTCCCTGTCGAAAAACAAATCGGACCAGCAGGTAAATAAATACGATATCCTTAATGATAAATATGCCATTTTCGACAGCAGCCTTTCTAACAAATTCGATAACACGGTAAAAACCCACAATGCCTCCATCAATTACAGACGGGGCAACCGGGAAAATATGTTTGCAATAGGTATTTCGTACAGGAATACCACCCTCAACAGCGAGCAGCTTTTTCCGCAACCGGCAGTTGTAAACAAAACTTTCAGCAACCTGCTGCCTAATGTAATGTGGCGCAGAAAATTTTCGGCAAAACACAGTATGCAGCTTTTTTACAGGGCCAATACCAATGTACCCTCTGTAACCCAGCTACAGGATGTGGTGAATAATAACAATCCCCTGTTTTTAACAACAGGTAACCCCGACCTAAAACAACAGGTATCCAATACCGTTAGTGGCAGGTACACATTTACCAACACCTCCAAAGGAAAAAGTTTTATGGCCAATTTTTTTGTGCAGCAGGCAAACGATTATATAACCAATGCCACTTATATAGCAGCAAATGATTCTACCATAAACAACAACATTATTTTATATAAAGGAGCACAACTTACCCGGCCGGTAAACTTAGACGGCTTTTTGAGTGTCCGTTCTTTTTTAACCTATGCGATGCCGCTAAAGTGGATTAAGTCCAACATCAACCTCAATGGCGGCTTTACATGGGCTAAAACACCCGGCATGGTCAACTACGTGGTGAGCAGCACCAATAATTATACCTATTCGGGCGGTGCTGTGCTTTCCAGCAATATCAGCGAATATGTTGATTTTAACCTTTCGTACAATATCAACTACAGCATTGCCAACAATGCCCTGCTACTGCAACAAAATAATAAGTTTACCATCCAAAATGCAGGCTTACAAATCAACCTGCTGTCTAAAAACGGGTGGTTTTTGCAAAACGATGTGAACAACCAGTCGTTCAGTGGCCTCAGCAGCGGCTTTAACCAGAACTTCTGGCTCTGGAATGCCGGCATCGGTAAAAAATTCCTGAAGGGTCAGGCTGGTGAATTAAAATTATCTGTTTTTGACCTGCTGAAACAAAACCGCAGTATCTCCCGTACCGTTACGGAAAGCTTTATTGAGGATGTGCAAAACCAGGCGTTAACACAGTATTTTATGCTAAGCTTCACCTACAAACTTAAAAATTTTGGAACGGCGAAAACTACAGGCAGGCCAGCTTCGGGCCCGGGAAGATAAAGGGGTTAAGGCTTTTGCTCCTCTGCCGCCATTGCAGGAACAACATTTTTTTGCAGGCGAATTTTAATAAGCTGTATGATTGCTGTGATTGAAAATATGCAGCCAATTACCCAGTTAAAATACTGTTGTGCACCTGCTATACGCAGCACCAGCCATTGTCCGCCAAAAATAAACAGGCTATTCCCTATTAAAGTACCCAGGCCAATGCCCACAATATACCAGTTAAAAAAGCGGTTTTCGGCTACAAGAATTTTTTTGGTAAATAATACGGTACTCCAGCCAAACCAAAAAGGTATTTGAGCCGGGTTAACAGCACTCATAAGCATACCCAGTACAAACCGGTGCAGGTTATTTTTAAGTACTGCATTTTGCTCCCCGTTACCATTGCCGGCTGCTGCTATAAAGCTGCCCACAGCCAGCGCCAGTATTATTGCAAATGTTACCCATTCCATAGCCTTCATCAACTTAGCCTGGCGCCGCACCCAGCTAATACCTACCAGGGATATACGCACATACAGCATCTCTACCAGCAGGCAGCCAAAGGCAAAGTACAAGGCATCGGCAATACTTTCCTGTATGCCTATCTGCATTGCCGTTACATTAAGCGTACTTAAAGGCAGGCAACCCAGGAAGCTGATAAACATACCCCAGAAAAAAACTTTACTTAGTGCTGACACAGCGCAAAGATAAATAAGCCGGGCAAGCTTTGCAGCGCTTAGTACAACAAAACACCCACCAGAACTGATCATGAAATGGAGGATATTTACACCCCTCAATTCATGCATTAGCATCAACTTTCGTTACATTTGTTTTAATACAAACCGCTGCGTATGCATGTACCTGTAATGGCCGAAATGATGGCCAATGACGAAAGCCCCGAAGTGTTATTTTGGGTAGGCTGTGCTGGTAGTTTTGACCAACGGGCCCAAAAAATAACAAAAGCATTTGCAACCATACTGCAGCACCTGCAAATAAAGTATGCCATACTGGGTAAAGAAGAAATGTGCACCGGCGACCCTGCCAGGCGTGCCGGTAACGAGTTCATGTTTCAGATGATGGCATACCAGAATATACAGGTGCTTAATGGATATGGCATCAAAAAAATTGTAACCACCTGTCCACACTGCTTTAATACGCTGAAAAATGAATACCCTGAACTGGGCGGCCATTACGAAGTAATACAGCATGCCGTTTTTTTACAGCAACTGATAGATGAAGGAAAAATAAAATTGAAAGAAGGCGGACCGTTTAAAGGCAAAAAAATTACTTACCACGATAGTTGCTACCTGGGGCGTGCCAATAATATTTATGAAGCGCCCCGTAAAGTGCTTGAGGCGCTTGATGGCGAACTGGTAGAGATGAAACGCTGCCGCAGCAATGGCCTTTGTTGCGGTGCAGGTGGCGCACAAATGTTTAAAGAAGAAGAGCAGGGCAGCCAGCGCATCAACTTAGAGCGTAGCACCGAAGCGCTGCAAACCGGCGCAGCAGTAATTGCTGCAGCCTGCCCTTTTTGCAATACCATGATTACAGATGGCGTAAAAAACAGCAACAAAGAAGATACCGTGCAGGTACTAGATATTGCAGAAATGATTGCCTTAACGCTTGCAGATTAAAGGATGTTTCTAATTACAAACCCGGGTAAATTACAGGATGAAAAAATAATTTCATTTACGCAACTGTAGCCCGATAGTTGAATAACCAGGCCAAATAAAGCAATGCTTACCGCTATTAAAAAAAGTGATTGGCGGCCTGTGCCAGCCTGCTTAATTTTGCACTATGAATTTTTCAGTAAAAGAACACCTGCCCACCGATTTTAACGACAATTCCCGGGTATGGATATACCAGGCCAGCAGGCTGCTGGGTATGGGCGAAGCTTTTGAATTAGAGGATATGCTAAACAGCTTTGTGGCCGGCTGGCAAAGCCATGGCGCACCGGTTAAAGGCTATGCTAATTTATTTTTTGGACAGTTTATTGTAATCATGGCCGACGAAACTGCCACCGGCGTAAGCGGCTGCAGCACCGACAGCTCTGTAAAAATCATTAAAGCGGCAGAAGAGCGTTTTGGCATACAGTTTTTCGACCGGCAGGCACTGGCTTTCCTTGTAAAAGATAAAGTACAGGTGCTGCCGATGAACCAGCTTGGATATGCAGTTCAAAATAATTTCATTACGCCGGATACGCTGTATTTTAACAACACCATACTCACCAAAAAGGAACTGGAAACAAATTGGTTAATACCGGTAAAAGATAGCTGGCTGGCTAAAAGAATACAGTTTACCACTACGGTGCCTTAAAATAAGTATGCAACAAAAGCTGCCTTCTTGTTGTAGTGTAATAAAACTATGTTATGAGTATATGGAACCAGGTGGCGCAGTATTTATTTCTTAAAAAGAAAGACCCTGCTGCGCCGGATACAAAATGGCTGCGGTATATGCATGGTATCAACCGTATATCAATACTGCTGTTTATTGCTGCTATGATTATACTGGCTGTTAAACTGCTGAGTCGTTAAGTGCAGGAGTTGTTGCAAGCCAACTGGTAAATGCCTGCAGCGGTAGCAGCCGATGCATCTCCCCCCTGGCTGAGTAACTGCCTAAGAGCAGCATAATCCTTTTTTATTTGCAGGGCTTTTTCCGGCTGATTTAAAATACAGCCTAATTCGGTAGTAATATTGGCTGCGGTAAGTGCATCCTGTATTAGTTCTGTAACCACAGGCTTATCCATAATCAGGTTTACCAGGCTGATGTATTTTATTTTTATCAGCCTCTTGGCCACCTGGTATGAGATAGCGCTGCCTTTGTAACACACTACCTGTGGTACGCCGAATAAGGCGGTTTCCAACGTAGCCGTGCCACTTGTTACCAGTGCTGCCGTAGCGGAATAAAGCAGGCTGTACGTTTGGCCGGTCACTGTTTTTACATGGGGATATGCTGCAAGCATACTGGTATAAAAAGCATCTTCAATCCCCGGTGCTTTGGCCACCATAAACTGGTACCCGGGAAAGTTAACCGATGCGGCCAGCATCAGGGGCAGCTTTATGGTAATTTCCTGCTTACGGCTGCCGGGCAGCAGTGCAATGATGGATTTATCCTGTTTCAATTCTACCTCCGGTGTATACCCGTCAATTACCTTTACCAGGGGGTGGCCTACATATTCCACATCGTACTGCCATTTTTGGTAAAAGGCTTTTTCAAAGGGTAATATCACAAACATTTTATCGATATCTCTTTTGATGGCTTTTACCCTGCTTTCCTTCCAGGCCCATACCTGTGGTGAGATATACCAGGCCACTTTTATGCCCTGCTGCCTGGCCCATTTTGCGATGCGTAAATTAAAGCCAGGATAATCTATGAGTACCAATACATCGGGTTCAAATTGCAGGATATCTTTTTTGCAAAAAGCCAGGTTTTTTAAAATTGTGGGAAGGTTTTTAAGCACTTCAGCAAAGCCCATAAAAGCAAGCTGCCGGTAATGCTTTACCAGTTGTGCCCCTGCTGCCTCCATTTTATCGCCGCCCCAGCAGCGAATATTTGCCCGGGCATCGCAATGGTGCAATTCTTTAATAAGGTTACTGCCATGCAAATCTCCGCTGGCTTCACCGGCTATGATATAGTATTTCATGATGTATTCCCGGTGCAAGTTAATTGTACCGGATAAAAAATCCCTCCCGAAAACCGGGAGGGATATAATTATGTTTTAAAACCGTTTAAAGAAAAGTGTAGCGTTTATTCCTCAACTATAAAGGTAACCGGCTGGCGGCGATAGGCATTAACGTTACGGCCGTTTTGCAGGGCAGGTTTCCAGTTGGGGCCTCTCTTTATACATTTAATCGCCTGGTCTTCCATACCAAAGCCGTGCTTGGTTTCGGCCTGTACATCACTGATACTGCCATCCCTGCTCACAATAAAACGTACAATTACCTGGTATTTGCCGGGAGGTGCACCATTATCTGCAGGGTTAAAGCCATCTAATGATTTTTGAAGATACCTGGCCCAGGCAGCATTACCGCCGGGAAATTCGGCTTCATTTTCTACCTTGGTAAATACTTTATCTTCATCATCGCCTTTAGGGGCTTCTACAATCTGGGTACCCTTATCTTCAATTGGAGCCTGTACAATCTGTTCTTTGTTGTCGCTTTCTACCGTTTTGGTACTAATCGCCTGGTCTTCTTTAATCTCCTCAATTTTTTCATCAGGTTTTACTTCCTCATCTTTTACAATTTTAGGAGGGGTAAACTTGATTTGGTTAATTTCCGGAGGTGGTGGCGCCACAGGTGGTGGCGGTGGTGGTGGTGGTGGCGGAGCATCATTTTGCTTTACCTCTGCCATTTGCGTTTCCAGTACATCCAGTTCTTCCGACTCACCTTTTTTAACCATACCCGATAAAAAGGAGGTTAAAAAGATAAGAACAGCCAGTGATGCAGTAAGTATAAGCGCACGCTTAAGCCTGCTGTTGTAGGTTTTACGCAAATCATAAGCGCCGTACTGCTTATTACGTCCGTCGAAGATGATATCGAGGATGTCTGAGTTTAAAATTTTATTTGCGTCCATTTTAAATGCTTTGTTTATCTGATTCGGAACCTGTGCAGATTCCATAAATATTATTCCTTAATCCCGTTGGCTGCTTCTGTCATTTGAATCAACTGGGCTTCGGTATCCGTCATATCCACTTCGGCATAGTGGCCAGGTGGTACATCGTTGATAGCCATTTCATCAAGAATATCGATGGCATTTTTAAAAGTGGCTTCTTTATCAGATTTAATGATATACATCAGGTCGCCAATTGGAGTAGATTTCTTTTTTTCCAAAATAACTTCCCTGATATCTTTGAAGTTGGTGCTTTTAAATTGCTGCGATGCATTTTCGGCAGTGAGTTCGCCCATGTAATAATATACCTGGTCTTCTTTACCGAGCAGGATAGTCATTGCGCCTGAGTTTTTCACTTTAAGCTGGTTATCCGGGTCATCTTTAGGCTCGTTCATATTCATTGCCGTTGGTTTACTCATGGTGGTGGTAAACACAAAGAAGGTAATGAGCAGGAAGCCAAGGTCAACCATTGGGGTAAGATCTACCCTGGTGGAGAGCTTTTTACTTTTTTTGACGCCGGGGCCTTTCTTATGTCCACCCCCCGACGAGGTATCCATTTCTGCCATAGCTAAATATTTTATTGATTTAAAATTGTGTTTTTACCTACTCTTTTTCGCTTCCGCCTGATAAACCTTTATTGCGGTTATACAGTTCAGAACCGGGAGGTACAGTTTCGTTATTGGTTACAATTCTGAATTTAAACAGGTTGTTTTTTTTCAGGGCGTATTTGATGTTTTTAAAAGCCGGGTATTTGGCGAGGTTATCCCCTTTTACCAGCAGTTTTTCTTCCAAATCACGCTGGCTGCCGCCGGCATATACATTGGTTACACTGCGGAGCCAGTCTACCATTTCATTATTGGTGCTATCTGCAATTGGTATACCTGCCAGCTTATCGGCTGGTGGCAAACTTTCCATAGCAGCAAGGCTTTTTAATTGCCCGATAGGAACACCAATGAAGGTAAGTTTACTGATTTTATTGATTTCCGCATCGGTAAGCCCTATACCCTTGGTATCGTTTAAATCTTTAACGATGTCTTTTTTATTGGTATCGTCCCCTAATAATAAAAAGCATTTCCCTTCTTTAGTCAGCGTAATTAAAATTGACTTTTCGGGTGCAGCTTTGGAAGATACCGAGGTAGGCGGTACCACAGCCACCGCTTCAGGCGGTTTTTGCTTGGTAGCCAATATGAAGAAGGAGAGCAGCAGAAATGCCACATCACACATTGCCGTCATATCTATATTGGTACTCTTCCGGGGTAATTTGGCTCTTCCCATAGTTTAATTGTTTTGCATTTAGATTCACAATAGAATTAAATCCACAATTGCCTTCTCTATTATTTGTAGAGAGAAGCAAAACTTTGTGTAAGGGTAAAGCCGCTTTCATCTATACCGTAAGTGATTACGTCTATTTTGGTGGTAAAGATGTTGTAAAATATAATCGCAAATGCCGAGGTACCGATACCCAATGCTGTATTATAAAGGGCTTCGGAGATACCCACAGATAGTTTGCTGGCTGCATCGCCGCCGCCTTCGCCTTCGCCAAGTGCAGAGAATGAACGAATCATACCCAATACAGTACCAAACAGACCAAGCAGTGTAGCTACCGAAGCAATAGTGGAAAGAAACACCAGGTTCTTTTCCAGCATGGGCAATTCGAGGGCTGTGGCTTCCTCTACTTCTTTTTGTATAGCCAGTACTTTTTGTTCGGTAGTAAGTTCTGTATTTGTAATCATTTCTTTATACCTGTGCAAACCAGCTTTCATTACATTACCTACAGAGCCTTTTTGTTTGTCGCACTCTGCCAGGGCAGCTTCTACATTTTTGTTGGCAAGGTGGTATTGCACTTTACGGATAAAATCGGCATTATTGCCGGTACCTGTAGCTTTACCAATAGTTAAAAAGCGCTCAATGATAAATGTAACACAGGTAAGGAAAGTACCAATTAGTACGGGTACCACTATACCACCCAGGTACATTTTATTCCATGCATTTTTAGGGCCATCATGCTCGGGCCAGAACCAACCATGGCCTGGTTTTGTAAAACCTGAGGCGTTACCCAAAATAAATCTCCAGATCATATAGCCGGCCAAAACACAAAATACCGGGGCTAAAACGGAGATAAGGTTTCCTGATTTTTTTACTTGAACTGATGTTGTCGGTTTTACGGTTGCAGTTGGTTTTGTCTCTGCCATAACATTCGATTTTTTTGTGAATTAAAATGAAAGTATTTGTTAGATAAAGTAAATAAGCGCTACTTATACGTGTTGGAAAAAGGATGAATTTTAAAAATAATTTTTCTTAAGGTGCGGCACAAGTTAAAAAATTAATCGATTGAAACAATAAGAGGCTAAAATATTTTTCGGCATAAGTAAATTGATATTTTTTTAACATAAAAAATACCCGGTTTTACTTTATGCTACTCATACCGAAGGGCTGTAATGGGATCTAATTTTGCCGCTTTCCGTGCCGGGTAAACACCGGCTAACAGCCCCACCCCGGTGCACACCAATACCCCAAGTACTACCCAGTTCCATGGCACTACAAAACCTGATTTTACCAACATGGCCACAATATTTCCCAGCAATATACCGGCAACAATACCGGCCACAGCCCCCATCAGGCTGATGAGTACAGCTTCCCATAAAAACTGGGCCCGTATTTCTTCGGCCTTACCACCCAAAGATTTTATCAATCCTATCTCCCTGGTTCTTTCGTTTACCGCTACCAGCATAATATTCATCAGCCCTATAGCGGCGCCTATTAAAGTAATTAAGGCAATGGCAAGCGTGGCATATTTAATAAATCCGAGGTTGGTTATCAGCGATTGTGCAATACTGTCGCTTTTATCAATATAAAAATTGTCTTCTTCCTTAATATCCAGTTTGCGTATGGGCCTGAGTGTGCCTTTTGCTTCGCCAATAGCCACATCCATCATTTTTAAATCGGGAACCATTACAGCAATATTGTACGATCTTCCCTCCGACCCCCATGTACGCCTGATATTGTTGAAAGTAGTGAGTACAAATTTATCGGCATTTAAAAAAGCACTGCTGCCTTTTTCTTTTAATACCGCTACTACCCTGAAGCTAAAACCACCGGCTGTAATCATTTTATCCAGGGCATTTTCGGTGTTGGCCCCAAATAGTTTTTCGGCCACTGCACTCCCCAGCATGCATACACCCCTGCCCGATTCTACATCGGCTTCGGTAAAATTGCGGCCATAAGTAATTTGATAGCCATTAAGCAGGAGGTAATTTTCGTCACCACCACCAATACGTACATCAGGATTTGTTTTTTTTGAGCCGGCACTCACTTCCACATTGTTTGGGCCGGGCAGGGCAACACTTACGGTTGCCGGGAAATTATAATTTTTTTTAAAGGCTCGGGCTTCATCGTAGGTAATAATTTTGCCTTCGCTGGAGCGGCGGCGGCGCATATTGTTACGAGTCACTTTTTTTGTTTCGCCGGGCGGCCCACCGCCAAACCTTACCGTTCTTTCTTTAAAGCGAATACTAAATGCATTAGCCCCCATGGTAGAAAAACTCTGGGTTAAGCTTTGATTAACCGCTTCCACAGCCGTGATAATAGCAATTAATGCCATAATACCCAGTGCAATGATGATTACAGTAATTACTGTACGCAACCGGTTATTTTTAATGGTGCTGTAAGAGAGTGCTATGGAGTCCGCCGTTTTCATACCTGGCGTTAAAGTTAGCCTGTATAAGCATTAAAAATCAATCCAGTTTTACAGGCGGTAAAAAGCTGCAGGTTAGTAATGCAGCCAGTTGGTGATACATTCAGGGAAAAGCCCCAGTGCCAGTATAAGTACAACAGTAATTACCAGCATCGTTTTAAATGCAGCAGTAAACACAGCCGGATCTGCAACACTGGTGGCTGTTGTGGCCTCTTTAAACCAAATGGCCTGTATTACCCTAAAGTAATAGTAGGCACTAACCGCAGCACAGAGCACAGCAAAAATAATGAGCCATGTATGCTGGCCGTTTTTAAGTGCGGCCATGAGCATGAAAAATTTACTCTGGAAACCGGCGGTTAATGGTATACCGGTAAGCGATAGCAGGAAAACCGTGGCGGCAACGGCCGGAAGCGGGTAGGCTTTACCAAAACCATTGAATCCCTCAACTGTATAATCATTCATTTTAATAAGGATGGCAAATATGCCGATAGTGGCCAGGCTGTAGGCAGCCGTATACAATACGATACCCTCTTTGGCAGTATCATTGATGGCAAATATGGCCAGCATCATAAAGCCTGCCTGGGCTATACTGGAATAAGCCAGCATGCGTTTTACACTTTGCTGAAACACAGCGGTAATATTACCGATGAATAAAGTAGCCGCTGTAATGATGGCCACCAGGGTTATCCACTGGCTGTGTGCTGCTCCAAAAACATTATCAAAAAGCCGGAGAAAAGCCATGAAACCGGCAGCTTTTACGATGGTTGACATAAACGAGGTGAACACAGTTGGCGCTCCATCATATACATCGGGTGTCCAAAAATGAAAAGGTGCTGCCGATACTTTAAATGACATTGCCACCAGTAGCAATACCAAACCAACTGCAATAAGCACCGGCAACTGTCCCTGCCCTATACCCATATTGGCTACCAGGAAGGTACCGCTGCTATTACCGCCATACACAAAGGCGATGCCCATAAGCATGATACCGGTAGAAAATGAGCCCATTAAAAAATATTTCAGTGCAGCCTCATTGCTTTTTAAATTTCGCTTATCGCTTCCCGTGAGTATGTACAGGGGGATGGATAAAATTTCGATACCAATAAAAAGTGTGAGCAGGCTGCTGTAAGTGGCGGCAATGGCTACACCACAAAGCACAAAAAATATTAAGGCAAAATATTCCGACACATGATTACCTACTTTTTCAATATCACTGCCATTGAGCAGGAAAAAAAACAGGGTGCATATATATGCCACTGCTATAAAAGTGAGGTTGAAACTGTTGAAGTGCAGCAATCCTTTTAAATCAACATTAAAATAGGATTCGCCGTACCCTATTTCGGCAAAAACGGCTGCAATAGCCAGTAGAATACCCACAATAGCCCAGTATTTGGGAGTGGCTTTACTTTTAAAGAAAACCCCGCCGAACATCATGATAACGCCCCAGGCAGCCGTAAGTATTATTGCATTCATATTATACCAGCCAGTTTTTTCCCGAAGGAAAATATTTTGTGTTATTTAAATCGTGTTAATAATAGCGATACCGACTCTTTGGTTAAATCTAAAAGCGGTTGCGGATAAATACCCAGCACAAATATCATTACTACTATTGCTGCAAGTGCCAGCTTTTCGCTTAAAGCAATTTCTGTAGTTGCCGCAGTGAGTGTATTGGTTTCACCATAAAATACTTTTTGCAGCATGTTAAGGGTGTACACTGCTGCCAAAATAATACTAATACCAGCCACTACTGTATACCAAATATTGAAGCTAAACAAGCCGGCAAACATCATAAACTCACCCACAAATGCATTGGTAAGGGGCAGGGCTATATTGGCAAAAGCAATGATAACCACCAATATGGTAAGTACAGGCGCTTTATGTGCCACACCACCCAGTTGCGAAATTTGGCGTACGGCAAACTGCTTTTCGAGTAAATCAATGGCAATCCACAGCCCGATAATATTAATACCATGATTGAACATTTGAATCATCACACCTGCCGCAGCTACTTCTTTTGCAGTAAACAGCGCCGCACACATTAAACCTATATGTGCAATGGATGAATAGGCCACCAGTCGTTTTAGATCATCCTGGCGTATGGCTATCAGGCTGGCATATACGATACCCACTACCGATAGCCCTATCACTATGTTATCGAAACGGGCTGCAGCTTCAGGAAAAACAGGCAACAGCCAGCGTATTACGGCAAACAACCCCATTTTAACCATCACGCCACTTAATACCATTGTAACAGAAGTAGGTGATTGCTCGTAAGCCAAAGGCTGCCAGGTGTGGAAAGGAAATACAGGCATCTTTATGGCAAATGCAATAAAGAAAAGCCAGAACAATGCATTTTGTTCTTTAACCGATAAAGTGGCTGTATAAAATGAATAGAGCGAAAAGCTGTGGTCGGCACTGGGAGTGGCAGCGGTATGCAGGTACACATAAATAATGCCCACCAGCATCAGCAGCGAGCCTGCAAAAGTGTACACAAAAAATTTAAATGTAGCCTGTATGCGTTTTTCGCCTCCCCAGCGGCTGCATAAAAAGTACACAGGTATAAGTGCCAGTTCCCAAAAGAAATAAAAGAGTAAGGCATCGGCTGCCACAAATACGCCCATTAAGCCGGCCTGGGCCAGCAGCATTAATCCAAAATATGCCGGAGCACTTTTATACGAATACCTGCCGGTAGCGATAAAAATTACCGGGAAGGCAATAGCCGTGAGGAGGGTTAGCAACCTGCCTGTGCCATCGAGGATAACCGCAAAACTGGCACCCATATATTTCATCCATTCGTAGCTGTAGGCATAGCCACTTAATGCTTCATTTTTGCTATAACAAATACCGGCAATGGCAACCAGGAGGGTTACCAGTGAGGAGCATAAAGCCCAACCCTTTACCAGTTTTTCCTGTTTCACAAAAAATGCAAGTAAACCCGTTACCAGCGGAATGAAGATGAGCAAATGAGGTATGGTGATATAATTACCGAACATTAAAATCTTTTTTTACTAAAACAATTGAATAATGAATAAAACTAAAATGCCAATCACCATCATAAGCACATAAGTACCTACCTGGCCGCTTTGCAACAACCTTACCTGGCGGCTGCTGTAGTTTACGGCACGCCCTACACCATTTATAAAGCCATCAATAATTTTTTTCTCTACCACTGTATTAAAAAGGCCGCCGAGTGCATTCAATGGTTTTACTACAACAGCCTCATACAACTCATCTACATACCATTTATTCTCCAGCGTTTTGGCAATGCCTTCCGACTCCCGGTATACAAAGTTTTTACATTTATTCCATGCCAATACCACTGCTGTTGCAATAAGCAGCACAGCTCCGCCCATCAGCATATATTCGGTTGTATGGCTCAGGTGAGTAGCCTCTCCTACGGGTATTACCGGCGCTAAAAAATGTGTAAGCCCCTGGTGGCCGCCTAATACCTCCGGCACATTTATATAACCACCCACTACCGAAAGTATGGCCAGGATTATTAATGGCACGGTCATTAAAGCCGGGCTTTCATGTACATGATGCCATTGATCTTCTGTACCCCTGAATTTGCCACTAAAAGTGATAAAGAGCAGGCGGAACATATAATAAGCGGTAAGGCAGGCAGTAAATAACGCTACGGCATAAACGATTTTATTATGCTCAAAAGCGCCGATAAGAATCGCATCTTTAGAAAAGAAACCACTAAACAACGGGCAGCCTGCAATAGCGAGGCAGCCAATTACAAATGTGATGTAGGTAACCTTCATCTTTTTTGCCAGTCCACCCATTTGCCGGATATCCTGCTCGTGGTGCATACCATGAATAACAGAGCCGGATCCAAGAAATAAAAGGGCTTTAAAAAATGCATGCGTCATTACATGGAATACGGCTGCCACATAATTACCGGTACCCAGCGCAATAAACATAAAACCAAGCTGGCTAACGGTGGAGTATGCCAGCACTTTTTTAATATCATATTGCTTGAGTGCAATGGTGGCAGCCAGCAGCGCTGTAGCAAGGCCCACCCACATTACAATTTCCTGGGTAAGGTGCGCCAGCGAATACAGGGCATTGCTACGGGCAATCATATACACCCCGGCGGTAACCATAGTAGCCGCATGTATCAAAGCACTTACAGGTGTGGGGCCGGCCATCGCATCGGGCAGCCAGGTGTATAGCGGTATCTGTGCACTTTTGCCGGTGGCTCCAATGAAAAGTAAAATGGTAATACCGGTAATATCTGCAGGCGTAAGCTTAGTACTAATATTGGCAAATACCGTGGCATAATCTGTACTGCCCACTTTTTGCAACAGCCAGAATACTGCTAATAAAAAGCCCAAATCGCCTATACGGTTCATGATAAAGGCTTTTTTTGCGGCAGCCGTATAATTGATGTTTTTGAACCAGTAACCGATAAGCAAATAAGAGCAAAGCCCCACACCTTCCCAACCGATAAACATAATAACGTAGTTACCACCCATTACCAGCAGCAGCATCGAAAACACAAAGAGGTTGAGGTACGCAAAATACCGGGCAAAATCTTTTGGTTCTTCTTCATGCATATATGCAACTGAGTATACATGAATTAAAAAACCCACACCGGTAATGATTAAAAGAAACAGGGCCGATAGCTGGTCGAGTTGAAAATCGAAACCGATTTTGAGCGAACCGGTATCAATAAAATTAAAATAATGCACCAGTTGGGCATTACCACTTTTAACCTGGAAAAACACAACAAGGCTGATGATAAAAGAAGCCAGTATAACCCCACTGCCCACCACACTTACAGCTGGCCTGGAGAGGCGCTTGCGCAGCAACCCATTGATTAAAAAACCGGCTAATGGTAAAAAAGGTATCAGCCAGGCTATTTGTACAATATTCTTCATAAGCACATGCCCTTTGCAGGGTATTAATTCTTTAAGCGGTTTAAGAAATTTACATCTACCGAATGGGTATTGCGGTACAACATTACAATAATGGCTAACCCTACACTTACTTCTGCAGCGGCTACCACCATGATAAAGAACACAAACACCTGTGCTTCGCTGCCAATATTAGGAAAATCGAGGCCTAACTGCAGGTTGTGCATTTTTGAAAAAGCTACCAGCAGGAGGTTTACCGCATTCAGCATTAACTCGATGCACATAAAAATAATAATGGCATTGCGGCGGGGAAACACGCCAATAATACCGATAAAAAAAAAAGCAAGCGATAAAAAAAAATAATAGTTAAACGGCATATTCTGTAAACTCCTGTTTTAATAAAGCCTGCTTCAAAATGGCTTTACGTTGTTAAATCTGCTGCCAGCTTATACAGCTTACAGCATTTGTATTTTAAGCTATCACGCTTCTTTTTTTGAAATGACCACTGCGCCAATCATAGCACTCAGGAACAATACACTGCTTATTTCGAATGGAAAAACATAATCGGTAAATAATGTTTTGCCCAATGTATTGATCAGTCCAATATTGCCTGTTTTAAATTCAATAGTACCTGAGCTTTGTTTTATGGCTGCCACCAGTACCAGCATCAGGCTGGCACCGGCGATGGTACCACCATACAGCAGGTATTTGCTTTTATGTGGCGGCTCGGTATCGGCATTCAGGTTCATCAGCATCACTACAAAAAGAAATAACACCATGATAGCCCCGGCATATACTATAATATTTACAATGGCCAGAAACTGGGCATTCAATAAAATATAGTGGCCGGAGATGGCAAAAAATGTAATGATAAGAAAGAGGATACTGTGTACCGGGTTTCGGCTGATAACCACCATGAGGGCTCCGCCTATGGCTAAAAAACTCAGGAACCAGAAAAGAAGTTGTGTTACACTCATAATGCCACTCTTTGCCCCTAAGGGGTATCAGTTAGTTTTAGTTGTTGGTTGTTCTTTTTACCCTGCTGCCTCTTGCGGCTGCAAATGCTTCCGGTTCGCTAACAGGATCGGGTATCAGCAAATCAGTTTTTCCATAAATAAATCCTTTGCGGTTGTAATTAGCGGGAGCAAAGGTTTCGCTTAAATAAATGGCATCTTTAGGACAGGCCTCTTCGCACAAGCCGCAAAAAATACAGCGCAGCATATTGATTTCGTAGCGTGCCGCATATTTTTCTTCCCGGTAAAGATTTTCTTCACCAGGCTTACGCTCTGCGGCTTCCATCGTGATGGCTTCTGCCGGGCAGGCTACAGCACAAAGGCCACAGGCGGTGCAGTTTTCACGCCCCTCTTCATCCCTGTTCAAAATATGTAATCCACGAAATACAGGACTGAATGGCCTTGTTTTTTCGGGATAGCTAATAGTGGGGTTCTTTTTAAAAATATGGCTGAAGGTAATCGACAATCCTTTTAAGATTGCAGGCAGGTATATTTTTTCCAGCAGGTTCATTGGCCTGCGGTCTACCTGTTTTACCCTGGTGGTTAATGGTTGCATTTTAATTTGATTTGTCAGCACTTTAAATTAAACCCGTGCAAATATATTTTTAATGTTTTTAAAAACTCCAACCGTTTTGTTTCACTAAAATAAGTGCCCCTGTCAGCAGCATATTAAACAGTGCTAAGGGTATCAAAATCTTCCAGCCCAGGCGCATCAACTGGTCGTACCTGAAGCGGGGCAGCGTCCACCGCACCCACATAAATAAAAACAGGAAGAAGGCGATTTTTACAAAGAGCATACCGGCATGGATAGCAGCCATCCAGTTGGTGCCTACTTTTTCCAGCAGGGCCGCATCATTTACCAGCGGTATATCGTATCCGCCAAAAAACAGGCTGGCCATTACCGCACTGCTGATAAACATATTGATGTATTCGGCAAACAAATAAAAGCCCAGTTTCATAGATGAATACTCGGTGTGATAACCGCCAATCAATTCATTTTCTGCCTCAGGCAAGTCGAATGGTGTACGGTTACACTCGGCAAATACGCAAATTAAAAATATAAAGAAGCCCAGCGGTTGTTTCACCACATTCCAGTAACTGTCTAACTGCTGGTTCACCATTGTTTTTAGGCTAAGCGTACCTGTTACCATCAGCAGGGCGATGAGGGCAATACCCATTGCCAGCTCGTAGCTAATGATTTGCGAGGCTGCCCTGAGGCCACCCATCAGGGAGTATTTGTTATTACTGGCCCAACTACCAATCATAATACCATACACGCCCATACTTACCACGCCAAATACATATAATATACCAATGTTGATATCGGCTATCTGCAAAGAAATATCCCTGCCAAAAAAATGTACTTTATCGCCCCAGGGTATTACAGCCCCGGTCATCATTGCTGTAAGCATGGCCAGGCTGGGACCGAGTATAAATAAAAACTTAGACGAAAAATTAGGAATGATTTCTTCTTTGAAAAAAAGCTTCAAACCGTCTGCCAGCGGCTGCAATAATCCAAATGGACCAGCACGGTTGGGGCCGCTCCTGTCTTGCAGTACAGCAGCTACCTTACGTTCGGCAAAAGTAGTGTACATCGCTACTACCAGCGAACTCATTACCACCACCACAATGAGCGCCAGTTTTTCAATGATGAGTGCTAAATCTACAGTTAAAAGCATAATGTATGTAACGGGGCTGAAGCTATATACAGCAAGCCGATTTTTTATTGGTTATTGAAAACATCCGAACGGGCAGGCCCGTTTATTTTACTCAGTTCCACACCGGGTTTGTTCACTTCACTTACCGTATGTATATCCATCAGCAGTTTGGGTTTGCGGCCATCCAATACTTTTTCTACCGTTTCCTGCGGCTTTACCACACCTACATAATGCCCCTGCGAAATAACGGAATGGCGGCTTACTTTAGTGGGCCCTTCTATCACCCAGTCGCTGGTTTGTTTTTTATCAAAGCGGCAGGTGTTGCATATCCATCCGGGTTTACCATCAAAGCTTTGTACTTCGCCCCACTGGTCTTTACGGGCTGTTACACGAAATACCTCATCGCCACGCAGCCACAGGGTGGTTTTGCCGCAGCAGCCCGGTGTAGTGCATTCCCGGTGTGCATCCACCGGCTTGGTAAACCATACCCTGTTTTTAAACCGGAACGTTTTGTCTGTTAATGCACCCACGGGGCACACATCAATCATGTTGCCGCTAAAATCATTATCGATTGCTTTAGATATATAGGTAGAAATTTCTGCATGTTCGCCCCGGTCGATAATACCATGTACCCTTTTTTCGGTAAGCTGGTCGGCCACATAAGTACAACGGTAACAGAGGATGCAACGTGTCATGTGCAGTTGGATGTAAGGGCCGATATCTTCTTTTTCAAAAGTGCGGCGGGGAAATTCGTAGCGTGTGCCTTCTTTACCATGCTCATAGCCCAAATCCTGCAAATGACATTCGCCGGCCTGGTCGCATATCGGGCAATCGAGCGGATGATTAAGTAATAAAAACTCCACTACCCCGGCACGGGCATCCTGCACCCTTTCGCTGGTAATATTTTTTACAATCATACCATCCATGATGGTGGTGCGGCAACTGGCCACCAGTTTGGGCATGGGCCGAGGGTCGGCGGTGGAGCCTGCAGCGACTTCCACCAGGCAGGTACGGCATTTACCACCGCTGCCCTGTAGTTTGCTGTAATAGCACATAGCCGGTGGCGTTACATCACCGCCTATCTGGCGTGCTGCATTTAATATGGTGGTACCCGGCGGCACTTCGATAGTGATATTATCTATCGTTACTTTAAAATTGGCCGGCGGCGCAGGTTTGTTTTCTTCTGCCATATTTTTATAGTCTCTCACAAAGGCACAAAGGCACAAAGTGAATTTTAGTTTGCAATTCTTTTTATTCCGTTTTTCAAAAGCGCCTCATTAAAATTAATCAGTAACCCTAATCTTATTCCTGTCAACCTTAAATAAGTAAGAACTTGCTTAAAATGTACATCTTCCAGCCTTGCCACACTTTTAAGTTCTATCAAAACCAAATCTTCAATTATTACATCTGCTACAAATCCAACATCAAGTTTGATATTATCATGAATAACAGGAATTGGGTATTGCCTCTTAAAACTTATTTCTCTTTTTCCTAGTTCATAACAAAGTATTTCCTCATATACTCTCTCAAACAATCCTGGCCCATACAGCTTATGAATATCAAAACAAATATTTAAAACATCCGATGCTATTAGATTTTCCTGCTGCATATATTTTTAATTTTCTCACGGAGTTACTACACCACAAAGCAAAAAAAGAAATACTTCAAAACTTTGTGCCGCTGTGCCTTTGTGAGCTAATTAAACTGTTACAGGTACATGCACCGGATCGGCATAATGCGCCAATCCGTAATTACGCTGCAAACATTCTTCCGGGTTCAGCACATGCCATTCAAACTCATCCCTGAAATGACGGATAGCAGCCGCAACCGGCCAGGCCGCTGCATCTCCCAATGGGCAAATGGTGTTGCCTTCTATTTTCCGCTGTATATCCCACAACAAATCAATATCCTTCATCTCCCCTTTGCCGTATTCAATCTTCTTTAATATCCTTTCCATCCAGCCGGTGCCTTCGCGGCAGGGGCTACACTGGCCACAGCTTTCATGATGATAAAAATGCGCCAGCGTCATGGTATGCCTTACCACACACTGATCTTCATCCAGCACAATAAAACCACCACTGCCCATCATGGTACCTGTGGCAAAGCCGCCATCAGCAAGACTTTCATAGTTCATCAGTCTTTTTTCACCCTTTGCAGTAGTTAACAGCAAATTGGCCGGCAATATGGGAACAGAGGAGCCACCGGGGATACAGGCTTTTAATTTTTTGCCATTGGGAATACCACCACAATATTCATCGCTGAAAATAAATTCCTCCACGCTGATGGTCATATCTATTTCATATACGCCGGGCTTATTGATATTACCACAGGCAGAAATCAATTTGGTACCGGTTGATTTACCAATACCAATTTTGGCATACTCCTCTCCGCCTTCGTTAATGATGGGTACTACAGCCGCAATAGTTTCCACATTGTTCACCACGGTTGGCCGCTCCCACAATCCTTTTACCGCAGGAAATGGCGGCTTAATTCTTGGGTTGCCCCTTTTGCCTTCCAGCGATTCTATCAGGGCTGTTTCTTCGCCACAGATGTAGGCACCGGCGCCACGCTGTACATATATTTCACAATCGAAGCCGCTGCCTAAAATATTTTTACCCAAAAAACCATGCTGCTTTGCCTCTGCAATGGCTTCTTCCAAAATATCAGGTATCCAGGCGTATTCGCCACGGATATAAATGTAACTAACGTTGCTGCCTAACGCAAAAGACGATACAATCATGCCCTCGATTAAAATATGAGGGATGAACTCCATTAAATACCTGTCTTTAAATGTTCCGGGTTCGCTTTCATCAGCATTCACCACCAGGTGGCGTGGTACGCCTTCGGGCTTTGCAATAAAGCTCCACTTCATACCGGCAGGAAAACCAGCGCCGCCACGGCCACGCAACCCACTCTTTTTTACTTCTTCAACAATATCGGCGGGCTGCATTTTTAATGCTTTTTCCACACTACAGTAGCCGCCCTCACGGCGATATACTTCAAAGCTGCGTATGCCCGGTACGTTTGCGTTTGCTAATAATAATTTTTTACCCATTCTGTATATGTCAAAATGTTCAAATCAAAATAATCTATACTTGTTTTACCGCCTGCCTTGCAAATAATACCCAGCGGTTGGCTTTCCTTATCCACACTTCCAGCACCTGCAGTTTAAAATTGCTGCTCACCCCTTTTAAAGTGGCATCAATATCTGCCTTAAAGCGAACACTGGCCACATTACCACTCAACTGCACCACCACACTGTCTTCTGCAAATTTCTGGTAGCTGATTAAGCCTGTTTCCAAATTACTTATCAGTGTTTTTTTATTTTCAACCCAGCCATTGCTGTGGCCATAGGTTAAGGCTTTATCGGTATGCTGGTTGATGGTAACTACATTTTTATTTACCATCGCCTGGTGCAATGCAATTACTGCTGCCTGTAGTTTTTCTTCAGTGGTTTGTTGTGCCTGTACATGTACAAACAGCAGCGCCAGCGGTATTATTAAAAAGAACTTCATCAATTGGCTTTTGCCCTGCACTCTTCAATAATAGCATCTACCTTTTCTTTGGTTAAATGCTCCCGGTAATGCTTGCCCAACTGCATCATAGGGGCATAACCACAGGCCCCCAGGCACTCGGCCGGCTTTAAAGTGAACAAGCCATCCGCAGTAGTTTCGCCAGGGCCAATACCCAGCTTTTGTTTGATGTAAGCAATGATATCATCACTGCCTCTCAACATACATGGACCGGTTTGGCATACTTCAAATACATATTTGCCTACCGGCTTTAAATTATACATGGTGTAAAAGCTGGCCACTTCGTACACTTCAATAGGCTCAATATTTAAAAGGGATGCTACATAATCCATTACCGGCACATCCAGCCAGCCGCCAAATTCTTCCTGCGCCAGGTGCAGCACTGGCAGCAAAGCACTTTTTTGTCTTCCCTCAGGATAGCGGGAAATTATCTCTGCCACCTTGGCTAAACTCTTGTCATTAAATTGTATCATGCTCAGGTTAAAAGTTAAAAATCAAAAAAGTGTTCAATATTTAAGGGCCCTTTTAATTTTGAATTTTTAATTTTCATATAAAAAACTAAAAGTCAAAATATCCTACAAAATTTTAGCCTCCCCTTTTGGTTTTTTCTTTTTAAGCATCAAGTTCCCCTGCAATAAGGTTTAAACTGCTCATTGTAATCACAGCATCACTCAACAATCCGCCCTGTATCAGTTCCGGGTAAGCCTGATAATATATAAAGCAGGGCCTGCGAAAGTGCAGCCGGTATGGTGTACGGCCGCCATCGCTGATTAAATAAAAACCCAGTTCGCCATTGGCGCCTTCCACAGCGCTGTACAATTCGCCGGGTGGTATTTCGGTTTCACCCATCACTATTTTAAAATGGTAAATGAGGGCTTCCATTTTAGTGTACACATCTTTCTTTTCGGGCAGGTAATAGGCTGGTGCATCTGCATGATACACATCCGCTTCGGTACCTTTAAATTCCTGCACTTTTTTGTAGGCATCACCAATGAGTTTTATGCTCTGCCACATTTCCTCATTACGCACCAAAAAGCGGTCGTAACAATCGCCGGTGGTACCCACAGGAATGGTAAAGTCAAAATCTTCATAAGAAGAATATGGCGTATGTACCCTTACATCATAGTCCACACCGGCGGCACGGAGGTTGGGGCCGGTAAAGCCATAGCTCAAAGCCCTTTCGGCACTGATGGGGCCACAGCCAATGGTACGCTCCATAAATATCCTGTTGCGGTTAAAGAGCTTTTCAAACTCTTTTAATGTTTCGGGATATTCTTTGAGGAATTTTTCTAATTTTTCGAAAGCGGTGTTGCTGAAGTTTCTTTCAAAACCGCCGATACGGCCAATATTGGTGGTAAGGCGTGAGCCGCACACTTCTTCATAAATTTCGTATATCAGTTCCCGGTACTGCATCAGGTACAGGAAGCCCGAAAAAGCGCCGGAATCTACACCCACAATCGAATTACAAATAAGGTGGTCGGCAATACGGGCCAGTTCCATGATGATGATACGCAGGTAGTCTACCCGTTTTGGCGTTTGTACACCCAGCAGCCTTTCGCAGGTAATATGCCAGCCCATATTATTGATGGGTGATGAGCAGTAATTCAGCCTGTCGGTAATGGGTGTAATTTGATACAGTGGCCTGCGTTCGGCTAATTTTTCAAATGCCCGGTGGATATATCCTACAGTGGAAACGGCCGATAAAATGCGTTCCCCATCCAGTTCAAGTATATTTTGAAACACCCCGTGTGTGGCCGGGTGTGTAGGGCCAAGGTTAAGTGTGGTGGTTTGTTTTTCCAATGAACCTTCCGGAAGTAAAATATGTTCGGACTGCGTCATTAATTGCTTTTATTTTTTGTAACCATCATTTGTTCTTTTTGCACCTGCATTGGCGTCGCACACTTGTACTGTATTACTTTATTCCCCTTTTTCTGCCGTGTTTTTTTTAAATACCAATGCTTCCGCCACGGCCAAACATTTCATCGTCTTTATCAATCCTTGTCTGGTCTTCCAGCGGAAACTCTTTCCGCATAGGGAAGTAATCCATTTCATCCACATTTAACACCCTTATTAAATTAGGATGACCAACAAAGTTTACTCCAAAAAAATCGTAGGTTTCTCTTTCCATCCAGTTGGCACCGGCGTATAGTGCAGTAGCGCTAAATACATCAGGTTGTTCAACTGAAGTAAACACTTTCATCCGAAGCCGTACATTATCCCTCAGGTTGTGCAGGTGATACACTACGGCAAGTTCCTCTCCTTTTCTATCAGGGTAATGTACTGCCTGCAGGTCGGTTAAAAACTGGAACCTGAGTATTTCGTCGTCAAATAAAAATTGAAGGATTTTGATGTTGAGTGCTTTGGGAGCTGTAAAAGTAAGCATACCATAAGGCTGCTGCCATTCGGTAAGTACATCCCCAAATTTCTCCGTAAGTTTTTGTTGTATGGTTTCGTTGGATAGAGACATAATTCAAAGTCAAAAATTAAAAGTCAAAAAAAACTGTTCAAAAGTTCGGGGCTTACCTTTTTACTTTTGAATTTTTAGTTTTTACTGTATTCCATAACTCCCCAGCAACTCCTTATATTGTTCTGTATTTCTGCGGCGCAGGCCTTCTTTACCCACCAAATCCTGTATCCTCAAAAAGCCATCTAAAATAGCTTCGGGCCTTGGCGGGCACCCCGGCACGTATACATCTACAGGAATAATCTGATCAATCCCCTGCAACACAGAATAGGTATCAAAAATACCGCCGCTGCAGGCACAGGCACCTACCGACAATACCCAGCGTGGCTCGGCCATCTGCAGGTACACCTGCCGCAATACCGGGCCCATTTTTTTGGAGATGGTACCCATCACCATCAATAAATCGCACTGGCGTGGTGAAAAGCTCATCCGCTCGGCACCAAACCTGGCTATATCGTAATGTGAGGCAGCCGTAGCCATAAATTCGATACCACAGCAACTGGTGGCAAAGGGCAACGGCCAAATGGAGTTTTGGCGGGCAAGGCCAACCACCGAATCAAATTTGGTAGCCATAAACCCCTCACCAAAATAGCCTTCCGGTATTTCTACCTCTTTTTGTTTTACGTTATATTGTACGGGACGTGCCATGATCTATTTTAATTTTTAAATGCAAAAGGTTGAATGAGTACTCCTGTTCAAAACACATTACCCGGTGTAAAGTTGTAATAAGAGCAATTATTTAAAACTTATCATTCAACATTTATCAATATGCCTAATCCTCCCAATCGAGTGCACCTTTTTTAATGATGTAAATGAAGCCAGATATAAAGAGCCCCACAAACATCATAACTGCCAAAAATCCCTGCCAGCCCAGTTCCCTGAAATTAACCGCATAGGGATAAAAGAAAATCACCTCCACATCGAAAAGGACAAACAAAATAGCCACCAGGAAATATTTGATGGCCATTGGCTGGCGGGCATTGCCTTTAATTTCAATACCGCTTTCAAAGTTTTGCAGCTTATCTGCGGTTGTTCTTTTGGGGCCAAAAAAATGCGTAAGCCCCATCATTGTAGCTACAAAACCTGCCGCAAAAATTAACTGGATACCAATGGGCAAATAATTTTCTGCATTGTTGATATCAGCAGCCTGGAGAAAAAAATATTGCATGCGGCAAAAATAAGGCAGGGCTGCTAAAAAACAACCGGGATTTTTTTACTAAAAAAATAAATCCCCATGCTTTTAACACGGGGACTTATATATTATTACATAACTCAATATCACAACGGGATACGATTGAGCCAAAGGGGTTGCATTTGCTTACTTTCCTTTACTGCCTGCCGGCTTTTGCTGCCTGGGTGCCGGTGCATTCAGGTTCATACCCGAAATAAGGTTTTTATTGCTTTGTGTTTCTGAATCGGCAGGGTCGAGCCAGAGTACCTTATCGCAATAATCCAGTGCTGCGGCTTTATCCCTTTTGATAGTAGCGTTGTATACAATAAAGTATTTGTAGCTGCCAATCAACTGATTTTTGTAGCGCACGGTATCGGCAAGGCCTACCTCAATTGCTTTTGCAAAAGCATCATTGGCCAGCCCTTCCGTCATTGTGGAATCAATAGCCCATTTGGCTTTACCAATCATATAGTAGCTAAATGCATCTTCCGGAAACTTTTCGCCATACTTGTTAAATACATCTATAGAAGCATTGTACTCGCCGCCGCGGAAGTAGTTGTACCCTGCATAGTAAAGGTCTGTTTTGGTTACATTCTTTTTGGTTGCCACAATTTTACTGTACCAGTCTCCGGCCTCTTTAAATTGCTTCTGTGCTTCATATTTTGTGGCCATAGTTTTCATCAGGGCAATTTTACCGGCTTCGGTGGTATCGGCGGCTATGGCTTTTTCTACAAAAGAGATAGCTTCGGCTTCCTGGTCGGGAAACTTCAGCAACACTTCGGCATATTTGGCATAATCGGTAGGGCCAATTTTTTCAGGAAGCTGGTTTTTAAAATATGACTCAAATGCTGCTTTTGCTTTCAGGGAGTCGCCCAGCCTGTCGTAAGAATAAGCTTTAAGCCCATAAAGATTGGGATATGGCTCTGTACTGCCTTTAATACAATCATCTGCACTGGCAATAGCCTGATCAAACAAGCCCTGGGCATATTTCATCGATGCCCTGTAATAACAGTTTTTAGGATCATCATCTGTATTGGCCAGGAATTTTTCGAGGTATTCGGCACTCTGGCCTACATCGGTGGTGTACAAATACTGGTAAAGATTTTCGTACACTGGTGCATAAGTGGCATCTTTAGCAATGGCTTCATTATAATAACGCATGGTTATTTCACGCTGCTGCGGCCCCTGTGTTTGATATATTTTTCCGATACGATAAGATGCCCGGGCATAATTTGGATTAAGCGCTAATGCATTTTCATAAGCACTTTGCGCCGGGCCACCCTCACCTATTTTTTTATAAGCATCGCCGAGGTTAACATACACATCAGGATCGTTCATTTTTTTTATGGTGGTGGCCATTTTCAGTTTTTCAATGGCATATTGCACATCACCAGCTTTTGCAGCTACGTTAGCATAACCCACTGCATTAAGCACTGCTGCATCTTTTGCCTTGCTCAAACTAATAGCTGTTTCAAAACGATTACGGGCATCCTGGGTTTTGCCTTCGAGCAATTCAATATGGCCTATGCCTGCTATTAATAAAGGACTGTTGGTATTAGTGGATAAGGCTTTTTGATACAACTCTTTAGATTGTTCCAACCCATGAATTTCATCGCCGGCAAGCATGGTTTGTCCTAACCAGTATACTGCTTCTGTATTTGCAGGGTTGGCTGATACTAATTTTTCGAAAACGGCTTTAGCACTTTTGTACCTTTCATAATACAAAAACTTTCTGCCTTCTTCTAAAGTTTGTGCTTGCAGCAACACGGTTGAAAAAAGTGAAACTGCTAACAAAAAAACTGTTTTAATCATCTTCATTGTATGTTTGTTTTGTCTGTGCAATGATATTAATTTCTGCCGTACCCACCGCCCTGCCGGACTAATCTTTTGGCAAATGTTCATTAATTTTTACGCTTCGTACATGAAAACCAATTTTTGCAGGAGAGAGATAAGCACGCCTGAAAATGAGCTGGCCTCTTTCAAACCGCATAAAACTAACAAAACCAGAACCTAAGCCAGAGTAGTTTTCTTTAATAATATAATACAAACCCCGTACCAGCGGATACCGCCTGCTCATAATACCCAGTTGTGTGGGCTTTACAAAAGCCGAATCGGCACACCAACTGCAATTAATGTAAGCAAGCTTTACTTTTTTTAACATTTCCACCTGTTCTTTTATTTCGGGGTTTCCAATCCAGCTAATACCTACCATGCCAATGGCATTGGGTGTGGCGGCCACATAATCGAGTACTGCCTGGCTGTTTTTTACGGCACGTACCACACTTGTATCAAACTGTCTTCCCTTTAATATACTATCGATGGCATAACGGATGTTACTGGTTGCATTGAGTCCGTCAAATACCATTTGATAACCTTTTTTTAACGTACCATCCAGCATACCCCGTAATTCATCAATAGTAAATGTGGAGTCGGCAGCTTTGGGATGCAGTACCAATGCCAGTGCATCGGTAGCAATACGATCCCATATCGGCTTATACCCCAGCGAATCGGCCAGGTACTTTTCTTCTTTTTCATTAAGGCTACGGGTTACTATTATCAAACGGGTAGCAGTATCCCAAAGCAAATCTTTTATACATTCTGCCTCGGGTTTATAATTAGCCGTAATTTTTGTACCGGGGTACGAGCCCTCATACATTGCAATTTGTTCATCAATTACCGGCTTAAAAGATTCATCAACACTAATAGTAATGGCACCGCTGTAGGGTGAATCAGCGGGCACATTAGTGCTGCTTTGTTGAGTACAGGAAAAAAGCAAAAAAACCGGCAATACCTGTAGCGCTCCCTTTCGCAATAGATGTAGTACAATATTCATCAATCCCTAAAATAGTTTTTTTTGTATCCCCGGTATATCCTGAACGAACCGTACAGCCAGCACAAAACGGCAAAAATTTTAATGAGCACCGGATCGTACCGGCTCAAAAATTCCCAGGAATATTTTGTTGGGAACATGAAGAAAAAACCGGCAACCACCAAAAATATCCCCATCCCGTAATTGGTAATACTCCGCATACGAACGATTCCCTTTTCCCTTGTGCTCAATTCCTCTTTTTCAAATTCTTCGAGTGCCATATAATTTAATTATAATGATTAAATAATTGCAGGTGCAGGGATGTATTTAAAATAATGTGGCTGCACTTGCCTGTTCCAGTACAGCGGCGGGCCGCCAAATTACTGTAAAATATCAGAAATCATTCATCCCAGTTTACAAACTTTACCGGTATGATATGATAGGCGGCCACATCCATGCCATTGGATTTGCCGGGTATCCACCGGGGCATTTTTTTTAAAACCCTTATTACTTCTTCATTAAATGGTTTTCCGCCATCCTGCAATACTTCAAAGTTTCGCAATTGACCATCGTATCCAATTACACATTTTATACGCACCTGCACGGCAGTACCTGCATGGATATCATCCGGTGTTTTAAGATGCTGTTCTAAAAAACGCCTGAAAGCCACCATACCACCCGGGTACATTGGCTGCACTTCCGGGTCATTCACCGGCTCTTCCGTTTTAATTTTTGCAGGCCCGGTACTTACCGGTACTTCCTGTACTAACTGTGCATCTTCTATAAAAGGGATATCCCCTTCTCCGGTATAACCCGGACTAACGATATACCGGCTGGTAAAATCTTCAATAATATTTGCGCTGTCTTTTTTATCTGTAATCAATACCCGGTTAGTATAAGCCCGTTTACTGCCGGGAGGTAAATGATGCTGCTGCTGTGGTTTGGCCTGCTCCGGCTTTTCAACAGGTAATTGCAGCAGTTTGGTTTCATGCGGCACTGCTTTTGCATACCGCTGCCCTGCGCCTGCAGGCAGCAATACCAGCATAGAAAAAAGAGAGGACAGGACAAGCACCAATGCAAGCGCCATTTTTATGCGTTCAGGATAAAATTTGCGTAAGCGGTATGCACCGTAACTTTTGTTGCGGTTCAAAAAAATTATATCCAGTACATCGGCCTGGAGTATTTCATTACTGTTCATGGTAAAAGGTTTTGAATGAAAGAAAAAATAAAATTCAAAACCGGCGCCGTTTGCAATCAGATGCTGCAAAGAAGGGTTTCCATAAATTTAAACAGGGATGAAGCGACTATTTTTATGCGGTTAAAACCTGGGGCACAGCACAGCTTTGGAAGCGCTGCCTGTTTCGTTATAAAAACCTTTTTTAATCAGGCTCATTTCCTGGGCACCCTGCATATTATTAAAATTACGCAGTGGCGAAGTGGTGGCATCGTAACTAAAGGTGAAGCGTATGTTTTTTATTTCGAAACCCAGCATGGGTATTATAGCATCCCCATTGCGGTAATACAGCCCGGCAATCAATTGTTTTTCGCCGCTGTTACCCAAATCGTAATTGGCATTTAAACCTACCATAAATTCGCTGGCTTTTGCCTGGTTGGTATAATAAATATTAGGATTGAGTATCACCCTTGGATCTACTTTTACCAGGGCATTTACAAAACCGATATGGCGCATGGGAATAATACTTGTTTCAGACGATTCGCCGAAGAATGTTTCCCTGGGCCTGTTAACATGATGAATAGAGTAACCGCCATTAATATAAATATCTTCATCAGGAAAGTAGGCGTAATTGACTCCCACCTGCATATCAAAATAACTCACATTGGTATTGGTAAGTATTACCGAAGTGGGTAAAGTGCCATCAAAAAAACGGCCGTCGAACTGGTCGGGAAATTTAAGCCTGCTTTGATCGATACGCTTATTTGCCCAGCCTACATTAAACCCTGCCGAAAGCAGGCTGCTGTTGCCCAGCATTTGATGATAAGCTATGGAACCATAAATTTTTGTGGAGCGAAGGCCGCCGCTACCTGCCACATCGCTTAGCAAAAGCCCACCTATACCCAGCCAGCCATTATCCAGCCTGTCTCTAAAAACCTGGGCATCGGCAAAGGCGCTTACTGTTTTGTACGGCGCTGCTAAAATAGACGACCACTGGTTGCGAAAGTTAGCGCCAACCCTGTAATCAGCATCAGGCAAAAAGCCCGTGTTGGCAGGATTGGTAGTAAGCGGGGAATTAAAAAACTGCGAAAAATGTAAATCCTGTGCGTACAATTGCCCGTTTACCTGGAAGAGTAAAATAGTAAGTACTAATATTTTGAAACAGGCTTTCATTGCTAACGGGCTAATACGTGTGCTATTAAAGTTCTTCAATTATATTCAATATAAAAACCTAAAAAAGGAAATTGTTCGTTTTTACCGCAATAAAGTGATGTCGCCTGTTTTCCGCACCTTTTCCCCATCGCTTAATTCCACATCAAGGGTATAGGTATATACATCCATTGGCTGTACAACACCTTTGAATGTGCCATCCCATCCATCTTTACGGTTATTGGTTTCAAATACCAGTTGGCCCCATCGGTTGTAGATGCGCCAGGTCATCCGTACAATACCAAAGCCAGTAACTTTTATCACGCTGTTTACACCAAATTTTCCAGGAGTAAATGCGTTAGGCACATCCAGCAGCGGCAGTACTTTTGCTTCTACCGGTTTGCAAATTGTATCACTACAGCCTGCTGCATTGGTTGCTATAAGGCATACTTCGTACACCCCGGTGGCATTATACTGGTGCGTGGGATTGGGCAGTGTTGAAAATTCTCCATCGCCAAAACTCCAGTTATAACTTGTAGCACCTATCGAACTGTTGATAAACTGTGCCGGCCGGTTCTCTTCGGCAGGCTGCGGCGTATAATTAAAGTTGGCAACCGGTATGGCAAATACATCTACAAATATCCTTGCTGTATCGCTGAGGTTGCAGGTGGTGCTGTCGTTGGCTATTAAAGTAACCTGGTACCTGCCAGGCTGGTTATAAATATGTACGGGATCTATTTCTGTTGATTGCGGCGAGCCATCACCAAAGTTCCATACAAAGCTTAAACCGCCCAATGTATTGTTTTGAAAAGCAATTGGCTTGCCCACACAGGCGTTTTCTGGTGTTCCGATTTCGGCAGTAACTACAATGGCTAACCTGATATTGAGAGAAAACGAATCGGGCACATTACAAAAAGTAGTATCATCTACCAGCAGGGTAACTTTGTAATTACCTACTGATGCATAAGTATGCGATACGGTTTGAAAACCTGTTTTTATTCTCGGACTGCCGTCGCCAAAATCCCAGGTAAATGTATTATTACTATATGCCGGCCTTGAGGCGGTTGTGGTATTTACAAAATTATAGGTAAGGTTGGTGCAGGGCGGTTGCTTGATGGCTGTAAAACGTGGTGTGATGATATTATTACCCACCCTTACATTTACATAGGCTGTATCGGCAATATTGCAGGTGGTTGAGTCGATAGACACGAGCATCAGCCTGTACAAACCCTCGGCTGTATAGGTATGCGACACCGAATTTACCGGCGCAATAGTTGTTTCACTTGGGGTACCATCACCAAAATGCCAGATATATCTTTTGCCTTTGGCCAATGTATCGGTAAAAACGATATCAAGCGGTACGCAACCAATAGTATCTACTATGCCGTTAACCGTAGCTTTAACGCTGGCGCCAACACCACCAAAATTCATCTCAATTTTTACACAGGCCATAGCACAGTTTATCGAACGGTTGCTTGGCGCCCATACACCAGGAGTAGTTGGAAAAAACACACCGGGAGTGTTGCCACAATTGGCACAGAGCGACTGGTAAATAATTCCATTTTCATCAAAGCGGCTTGTACCACCATCCACATGATCATTAAAACCGTTGCGCTGGCCAAAAAAACTACCAAACAACTGGCTTGCTGCATCTTTTTCGAGCACAAAAAAGTAAAAATCACTGCCATCCGTTACCGATTGTACGGCATTAGGTGTTACCGGCAGGCCTGATGTACCTGCATTGGGATAACCCTTTCCGTTATTGAAGGTGCCGCCCCAGCCAGACACATATACGTTTTCGCAACGGTCTACCAAAAAAGCTGTTGGTGAAATATTAGGCACACCGGAATTGGTGCCAAAAACGGTACTGTACACATAAGCGGATAAATCGGACTGCAGCTTACAGATAAACTGTTTGCCGCCGGCATTGCTGAACGAAGCATTGATCACCGGCCAGTTACCGGTGGTGGTACCATTTACATAGGGATAACCAAAGCGATCGAATTTTATACCATACACCAGGTCGTTACCGGTGGTGCCGATATAGGTTGTACTTACTATGGCGCTGCCATCGGGCCGTATGATGGTTACAAAACCATCAGTTACACCACCCTGATACGAAGTACTAATTGTGTTTGCAGTACTGCCTGGCAGGTTGTTGCTGGTGGTGCCACCAGCCACGTATACATTACCATTGGCAGGGTTAATGGATAGTACAAAGCAGGCATCGTTGCCAGCGCCGCCAAAAAAGCTGCTGAAGAGCACCTGCGACAGGTTGGGATTAAATTTTAACACAACACCATCCTGCCGTACCGGCCCGGTAGATGGGCCACCGCCAAATGCCGGTTGAAAAACACCCGGGGTGGTGGGAAAATTGGAAGACTGTGTACAACCGGCCATATAGATATTACCTGCTGCATCTATAATCACTTCGCTACGGGCATCATCACCATAATTGCGGCGGGTATCGTATGCGCCATCATTTTGTGATGGCGGATTAACAGGAGAATATTTTGATTTGATATTTATCCCGTCATCGGCTGTGCCACCAATTTTTACCGAACCAATTAAAGCAGTACCTGCAGCATTTAACTTGGTAATTACAATATCATAATTGCCACCACTGCCAATTAAAGACTGTGTTAGCGGATAGTTAGAAGAATTGGTACGTCCGGCAACAATAAGATTGCCTTCTGCATCGCAAATCATACTATGGGGCTGTTCGTTAGCAGTGCCGCCAAGATAGGTAGCGTAAATTCTGCTTGTACCATTTGCGCTGAGTTTTATAATCGAAATATCGTAAGGCCCGTTACCATCTTCATTTATACCGCCATTGTAAGTGCGGTCGTAAGCTCCGGGTGATACGGGGAAGCCATCACCAAATGAAATACCACCGGCAAAAAAACTGCCATCAGGCCCAGGTGTGGCGGTGTAGCCCCAGTTATCGGAGGTGCTGCCGGCAAAAGAACTGAAGATAAGTGTAGGATCAATCACCAGCGTAGCACCGGGGGTGTAACCACTTACTTTAAAGCGAACCGTATTATCTTTTACCTGGTATTTACAATCCAGTACCTCACGCCCTTTTTCAAGAACCTGGTAGGTGTAGGGATACAACTCTTTCACTGTTCCCACAGATGTGGTGGCTACCAGTTCTTTATTTTTTACTTCAAGCTTATCTACACCTTGGTATTGTAATGTTATTTCATTGGGATTACCGCCGGGATGTACAATTATATCGTACTTAAGCGTACCCTGGTCCGTATAATACCGAACATCAATATTGGGGTATACGTTTTTGTAAGTTATAGCCTGGTAAATGGCACAATTGGATTTCCACCGGGAAGAATCTTTCCCAATAAAATAATTGTTGTAAGTAGGCAATGGCTTATCGGGCACTGCGGCAGCTTTACCAGTGGCCCCTAAAAAAACCACCCGGTAGGCATGAGAACGCAAACGTAATTTTTCAGAAAAAACAGGTACAGGCGGGGCGGCTACCCTTGCGGCAGCACCCTCTTTATGTGCGGCATCGTTATGTGCATGCCCGTGCATCTGAGCCGCAAAATTTTCAAGGTCGGCTTCGTGGTGCATCAATACCGTAAACCCATTTTTTTGTACATAAAATGATCCAGTATTAAAATCAGATTTATAATCAAAGCGATTATCCCACTGGCCTTTATTTTCTATAAACTGAAGTTGTGCCGGTGATTGACCAGCAAATATGAAGCACAGGGCTACCGGAACTAAAATGGACAAACAATTTTTACTCAACATTTCCAACCTCTTATTTTATACAATTTACACTATTAAACACCAGTAACACAAAATCGTTCTCTACGAAGGGTGCTATATTTTATACCCAACTTCAGGGATATTTACGAAATTTTACTCCATGCCGTTTCATTTTTGGGCACATTCAACTGGGCTTTTACCGGCAAATTTGCTGCCAGTATAAGGTCGGGGTCGGCTGCCAATATCTGTTGCACTGCATCTTTAGCTGCTTCGAGCATAATTTTATCCTGCACAATGCTGGCCAGTTTAAAATTGAGCACCCCACTTTGCCTTGTGCCTGCAATATCCCCGGGGCCACGTATTTCCAAATCTTTTTCTGCCACTTTAAAACCATCATTTGTTTCACAAAGCACTTTAAGTCTTTCCCGGGCATCGTTGGATACTTTAGGGCCGGTAAGTAATATACAGTAGCTTTTTTCGCTGCCACGCCCTACCCTGCCCCTTAGCTGGTGCAGTTGGGATAACCCAAATTTTTCTGCACTTTCTATCACCATTACCGAAGCATTGGGCACATTTACACCTACTTCTATCACGGTAGTGCTTACCATTATTTGTGTATCGCCCTGCACAAAGCGATTCATATTTACCTGCTTTAGCTCCGGGGTTTGCCGGCCATGCACCATGCTTATCCAGTATTTTGGCTCAGGGAAAAAAGATTTTACTTCTTCGTACCCCTTTTGCAGGTTTTCATAATCCAATGTTGCAGATTCTTCTATCAACGGGTAAACAAAATATGCCTGGCGGCCTTTTGCAATTTCGGCTTTTACAAAATCCATCACCTGCGGCCGTTTACTTTCCCAGCGGTGCTCTGTTATTACCGGCAGACGCCCCGGCGGCAACTCATCTATCACACTGTAATCAAGATCGCCATAAGCCGTAAGTGCCAGTGTTCGGGGTATAGGCGTTGCCGTCATAACCAGTATATGCGGCGGCAATTTATTTTTGTTCCATAATGCGGCACGCTGTGCCACCCCAAACTTATGCTGTTCATCAACCACAGCAAGGCCAAGATTGTTAAATTGTACTTTTTCTTCTATCACGGCATGTGTGCCAATTAAAATATGCAAACCACCATTTTCTGCTGCGGCCAGTATCTCCTTACGCTCCCTGCCTTTGGTAGAGCCGGTTAGCAGTTGCACATTTACCGGCAATTCTTTGAGCAAAGCCGCTATACCGTTATAATGCTGCTGTGCCAGTATTTCGGTTGGTGCCATTAATACGCTCTGAAAATTATTATCGGCTGCAATGAGCATGCACAGCAAGGCCACAATAGTTTTACCACTGCCAACATCCCCTTGCAAGAGGCGGTTCATTTGCCTGCCGCTGCCCACATCCCTGCGAATTTCCTTCAATACCCTTTTTTGTGAATTTGTTAACGCAAAGGGCAAATACCGGCTATAAAATGTATTGAACAAATTGCCTACCGTATCAAACACCCAGCCATTACTAAAGCGATGACGGGTACTGCGAACCAACGCCAGCCGCAACTGTGCAAAAAATAATTCTTCAAACTTCAGTCGGCGCAGCGCATGCTGATACATTTCGTCTGAAACGGGAAAATGAATATGATGCAGGGCATCCCAACGGGATATAAACCGGTATTGCTGCAGCAGGCTTTCGGGCATATTTTCAGGAAGGTCGGCAGGTGTAAGCTGTTGCAGCAAAGCATAGGTAAGTTTGGCAAAAGCCCTTCCGTTAAGCCCTCTTACTTTTAGTTTTTCAGTGGAGGGATAAATGGGATCAAGAAACTTTCTGCCTTCTGCCTTATCTGCTGTATACGGCTCAATTTCGGGGTGTACAATTTGTGCTTTACCATTAAAAAAGCTCAGCCTGCCAAACACCACATAAGGTGTGCCGACAACCAATGTTTTTTCTATCCAGTTAATGCCCTGGAACCAGGTAAGCTCCACTTCGCCGGTACCATCTGCCAGGTAAGCAACTAATCTTTTGGAACGCTTTTCGCCCAGCAGGGCAATATCCGTAAGCTTTCCAGCCACCTGCACATAATCTGCCAATGGCGGCAGGGCGCCTATTTTTTGTATGGATGTCTTGTCGAGATGCCGCAGCGGATAATGCTCCAGCATATCTTTAAAAGTAAAGATGCCCAGCTCTTTTTTCAGCAGGTCGCCTTTTACAGGACCCACACCCCTGAGGTATTCTATGGGGCTTTGTAATATATTGTTAGCGGCAGTAATAAAAATTGTTTTGTGCAAATATATTTGATGCAGGGGAAGTGCTGAAAGTGATGCGGTTGATTGGCCGACAGGTTGTGGCCACAACTTTAAAATAAAAATACCGTAAAAAAGAGTACTGCTTTTTTGTGATAAACAGTATTAGTCTGCAATTTCTTTAAAATCGGCAAAATCTTTTTTTGTCCAGGTGCCGGGTGCCGCATGGCTGCCCTCCTCAAAATCAATTTTTACATAGTTAACCCCATCAATTGCAGTAAGATTAATAACAATATCGGCAAGGTAGCTGGCTGCTCCACTGCTGCCCATTTGTTGGGTGAGGTAATTGCTATTGTCGATTTTAACCCATAATGTGTCGTTCAGCATAGCAGGCTGCAGCAGTTGCACCTCCGGGTATTTGGCATTGAGTGCAGCTACAATATGACCGGCAGTGTATATTCCGGATTTTAAAAAACTGTTGCGCTTTTTTGTTTTGTATTCGGTATCTATCAGCCAGGGCAAATGCAATTGTCTTTCAGATGCCATAGTACCTGCCTGCGCAGTAGTATCGGATGCTGTGAGGGTTGATTCTGCCGAACGTTCATTGCATTGAATGGCAAAACTGCCAAGCAATACAAATACAGCAATGATTTTTATTTTCGGCTTCATGGCAAACGGTTTGAGGATAAAGATAAACTTATCCTTATAATGAAAAAAGCTTTCGACAATGCCGGCATTGTCGAAAGCTTTAAAGTGCTGTTGGCAATTCTGAGCGTTATTTTATTGAATACTTGTATTTATATTTTTCAAATAACTGGCTTTGCTTGTTATCCAAATCTATTTGCCTGCCCTGGATAAAAGCATGGGTTATCTTACTGGTACGCATATCTAAAATATCACCTTCGCTGATAACAATATTGGCATCTTTACCTTTTTCGAGTGTGCCGGTAATTGCATCTACCCCTAATATTTTTGCAGCATTAATGGTTAACGCTGCCAGCGCCTGCTCTTTAGTAAGCCCATAGGCTGCCATTGTACCGGCCTGGAAGGGAAGGTTGCGCTGCCGCCAAAATCCCCTTCCGCTATCATCGCAGATAGAAAACAGTACACCTGCTTTTTGCAATGCAGCACCAGTGCTATACACCTGGTCTACCCCGTCATCTTCTGTAGCAGGTATGCCATGTGGCTGGGTAAGTATTACTGCCACATTATTTTCTTTAAGTAAATCTGCAATCAGCCAGCTATCGGTACCACCAACAATTACCAGTTTAAAGCCAAATTCTTTGGCAACATCCACTGCCATCAGCATTTCTTTAACCAGGTCGGCATGTACAAAAAAAGATTGTGTTTTATCAAAAAGTCCTTTTACGGCTTCGTACTTCAGGTTCACTACAGGATGTAAAGGCTGTGCATGATAGGCTTTGGCATCACGAAAAAACCGACGGATATTTTCTACGGCTTCAAGCCCTCTTTTCTGCACATCATCTGTATTACCCCTGCCGCCCCTCCGGCCCGGCATAGGATTAAGCAAAGGCATATTGTAATGTATACCATTGTTGGTTTTGTAGGCGGCATCTTCCCAGTTCCAGGCATCTAACTGCACTACTGAAGATGAGCCACTGATTACGCCACCTGATGGTACAATATGAGCCAGTAAAATGCCATTACTGCGTACCGTATTAATTACCCTGCTATCTGTGTTATAGGCATAAATAGCCTGCAGGTTGGGGTTGATGTCGCCCAGCTCTGCATAATCCAGTGTGGCTTTTACCGTGTTAACTTCTATTAAACCCATATTGGTGCTTGGGGCTATCAGGCCCGGGTATACGTGTTTTCCTTTGGCATCTATCAGCTTCACATCGGCAATGGGTGCCGCCGCACGAACATCTACAATTTTTCCATTAGAAAAAACAATCATCCCGTTTTCGAGCACCTGCCCGTTACCGATATGCACTACCGCATTGGTAATGGCAATCGTTTCTTTTTGCTGTGGCGCAGGGTGCATATTTTCCTGTGCTGCCGCAGCTATACCGGCAATAATACTTACCGTGGTTATCAAAAATGCTTTCATACAAATATTTTTAAGTGTGATGCTTTAAATTTTACTCGCCGGTTAATCCTATGCGGTGTTCAATCCTTTCCCAAATACTGGTACCGCCATGATTATCATCTTCGCAATAGTTATGCTCCGATGCGGTTGGTATGGCAGGCGTTGTTCTGTCGCCACTCTTTTTGGCACTAATCATTTTTTGCACCAGCCTTGCTTTTTCTTTGGCGATACTTTCTTTTAGCAGTGCATCTTTTTGCCTGTCGAAATAAATAGCACCATCCACAATAGTTTTTTCGGCTTTGGCATAAATGCTGAGTGGCTCGTCAGTCCACAGCACCAGGTCGGCATCCTTACCTACTTTGATGCTGCCGGTACGGTCGGCCACATGCAGCATAGCTGCAGGGTTAATGGTAACCATTTTTAAAGCTTCCAGTTCATCCATACCGCCATACTTTACACTTTTAGCAGCTTCCTGGTTAAGCCTTGTGGCCATTTCGGCATCATCGCTGTTGATGGCCACATTTAACCCCACCTGCTGCATGATATATGCATTTTGCGGAATAGCGTCCAGCACTTCCATTTTATACGTCCACCAGTCGCTAAAGGTTGAGGCTGCCGCTCCATGTGCTTTCATTTTATCTGCCACTTTATATCCCTCCAGGATATGCGTAAAAGTGTTTAAGGTAAACCCGAATTTTTCGGCCACTTTCAGCATCATATTAATTTCACTTTGTACATAGGAGTGACAGGTGATAAAGCGTTTTTTATTTAAAATTTCCACCAGCGCTTCCATCTTCAAATCTTTTCTTTTGCCGGGGCCTTCTTTCATATAAGCAACTGCTTTCACAAAGGCATCGGTAAGTACCTGCTCCACACCCATACGGGTATCGGGAAAACGGTTGTTGCCCTGCGTTGAACTTCTTTTTACGTTTTCGCCCAGGGCAAATTTGATAAAGGGATCCCAGCCGGTAAACTTGAGTTGCTCGGCATTGGCACCCCAGCGTATTTTGATTAATTGTGTTTGTCCGCCAATAGTATTGCAACTGCCGTGGAGCAGGTGTGTGCTGGTAACGCCACCGCTCAGGTGCCTGTACAGCGATACATCATCCGGGTTAAGTACATCTGCCACCCTCGTTTCGGATGTTACGCTTTGCGAACATTCATTTACACCACCTGCAATGGCAATATGAGAGTGTTCATCAATGATGCCAGCAGTTAAATGCCTTCCCGTGCCATCAATCACAGTGGCAGCAGCATCGCTAAGGTTTTTACCGATTGCCGCTATTTTACCGTTTTTAACCAGCACATCGGTATTGAGTAATTTACCTTCCTTTTCACTCGTCCATACCGTAGTATTCTTAATTAAAATAGTTTCCGGCTTTACAGGTGTGGCAGTGCCATAACCGGTGAAGGGATATACCACTTCTGCCAAAATTTTATCGGCATCCTTCTTTTTTCTCCGGCTGCTGTCTGATGACTGTTGCGGTGCTATGGGTGTGGCCATCCAGCTTATCCATTTACCACTGTTATTTTCACCGGTTCCATGCCAGCTATCATCACCTGCAATGCCTGTAAGCATGATGCCCTTTGCGCTATTGCCTTTAAAGGCAAAATTTAATTTCACCAGTTTATCGGTAAACAGCACATCGGTTTTTGCAGTGTCGGTGGCCAGTATCACTAAAGCGCCTTTACCATTATTTTCCTTTACCTCAAGCACATATTCTGTTTTATCAACCACCAGTTTGTATTTGCCCTTAATTTCTTTCCAGTTGTCGTCTTTTACGGCATAGCGGTTACCCTGTATCCAGTTTTGATGTATCACGGTTTTTTCATCAAATAGTGGACCGGATGTGATTAAAAAGTTTGCCAGTTTACCCACCTCAATACTGCCGGTTTTATCAAATACCCCGGCAAGTGTTGCTGGTATTTTTGTAAGTGCTTCGATGGCTTTTTGTTCGGATAAACCTGCACTAACTGATTTGCGTATGTTGGTGAGAAAGCTGCCGGCATCTTTTAATCCAAAAGCCGTAAAGGCAAAGCCAACACCTGCTTTTTCGAGTGCTGCAGCATTGGTTGGCGCCAGTTCCCAATGCTTCATGGCAGCAAGGGATATATAACGGGCATCTGAAGGATCTTCAACATCCATTGCCAGGGGATAGTTTACCGGGATGATAAAACTGGCATTGGTAGCTTTTATTTCGCTGATACGCTGGTATTCATCACCGCTGCCTTTGATGATATATTGCACACCAAATTCGTCGCCGATTTTATCGGCCCTCAAACTGTTCCATTTATCTGTTGCTTCAAATACCTGGGGCAGTGAAAGGTTGTTGTTAAATGCCTGCAGCGACAGGTTGGCGCCTTCAGTTTCAGGTTTTGTTTTGTACCATTGAGCATCCAAAAAATTCTGGCGCAGCAAAGCAATTGACCCCATAAGAGAAGACGGGTAGCTTTGCGTACTGCTGCCTTTATTGAAAGAATAATGTGCCGATGCTTTTTCTTTAAGCATCACCAGGTTTTCTCTTTCCCCGGCCAGCGTAACCACGGCTCCGGTACCCCTCGATATCCCATCCATCTGGTGGGTAAGTACGGTGCCAATACCGGCAGCCCTTAATTCTTTTGCTTTTGCTTCATCAACCGAAAATATTGCAGCCGTATTTACTTCGCTGCGTATAGCCTGGTTCCAGCCATAAGCACCCTTGGTATTGGATACTACCTGGTAGGTTCTGAAACCAAAACCCTGCTGTAAAGGTTTGGCCGCTTCGGTGCCATAATCGGAATAAACATCTACAAAAGAAGGATAAATATATTTACCCTTACAATCAATTACTACAGCATCTTTAGGCAGTGCAACGCCGGCACCGATGCTTTCAATTTTTCCCTTGCGAATCACCATTGTTGCATTTTGCACAGTGGTAACAGCATCTTTTACAATAGTAGCATTTACAAATGCATAGCAGCCCTCTTTAGGGTTATCTACATCATTTACGGGGAATGTAGGCTGGGCTTGTGCCTGGTAGCAAATGCTTAGCAGTGCTGCCAGCAGCAGTGTAAGTTTTGGTCTTGTCATAATAAGAATAGTATTAGAAAAGATTAAAAATAGTAAAAGCACTACAAGGTGATTTACCGTACATCAAGATACTACTATATTTTTTCCACAACAGGCAAAAGCCACATTACCGGTAGTATTTGAAGTGGGCTGCATTTACAATAACTTTATACCATGAAACGATTGTGGCTTTCCGGGTTGCTGATTGGCTGCTGTATGGCAGTGCAGGCACAATGGTATCACTACACCCCTGCCGGTGCACTGCAGATACCGGAAAATGAAACATGGAGCACAGCGGGCATTGCTGCCTATATCAACAAACATTTTAACAGCCCTGAGCAAAAGTTGCTGGCAGCCTACACCTGGATTAACAGGAATATGGAGTATAACAAAGACAGTATGTTTTACCGCTACTGGGGCGAAAACCCGGAGCGTAAGCTGCAATCGGTACTTAAAACAAGAAAAGGGGTATGCGAAAACTTTGCGATGCTGCTTGCCAGTATTGCCACTCAATGCGGCATACCTGCTTATACCGTAAACGGCTATACAAAAATTGGCGAAACTGTACAGTGGCAGGGGCATAGCTGGTGCGCTGTGAACCTGAATGATGATTGGTTTTTTTGCGACCCCACCTGGGACTGGGGCCTGAAACAGGAGCAGCCCGGCTATTTTCTTATTGCACCCGAAACTTTAATTGCCACGCATATGCCCTTTGACCCCATCTGGCAATTGCTGGAAAAACCGGTATCACATAAAGCATTCCGGCAGGGATACAGCCCTGCAAAAAAAACTGGCACATCCATTAACTATAAAGATTCCATCCGGGCTTTTCTTGCCAGTGATACCTTACAGCAAATGGAAGCTTTTTCCCGCCGGATGAAGCAGGCCGGCTTAGAAAATGAAAACCTGCGTACATGGTATGCTTATAACGAGATGAAAATTTTTATTGTGTACCAGGAAAGAGACATGCACCTGTTTAATGAAGCTGTACACAACCTTAACCAGGCCAAGCAACATTTCAACACATTTATCCAATTCCGGAACAACGGTATGCTACCCACCAAAACCGACCAGGAACTGTTACACAATTTCAACACAATTGACAGCCTCCTGGCCAGCATTGCTGTACACCTGGAAGCAATTGGACGCCACAAAGAAAACTATCAGTACGATACAGAAGGCTTGCAGCAAAGCGCAGGTATACTCAGTAAAAGAGTTGCAGCCCAAAAAGATTTTTTGAAGAAATATTTTGCCGTAACCAAAATGGGAAAATAACAATTCAGAACTATCACCAACAGCAGTGATCTGCAACAGGATTACTGCCCTTCGGGCTGCACCTCATAAAATATTTTTACCAGGTTGTTTTGCTCCAGCGTAGTTTCCAGCATAAATGCCCTGCGTCTTTTACCATCTATAATTTCGAGCACTGAAGTGTTGGGCGGAATACTGCCAAGGTTATCAGCATAAAAAGTGATAGCATTGGGCCCGGGCTTTAATGTTACGGTAATAAACTGCGGCTGCTTTTTTACCGGGAAACCCCGGGCCATCCAGTTGCCATTGATATTTATAGATACACTATCGCCGTCTTCTACCGCATCATCCCAAAGCGCCAGTGTAAGCTGGCGGGATGTTGCCACAATACTACCTACCACTTTATCATTGGGCTTCACTTTAATTCCATCATCAGTGCCATAGTAATCTTTAAAAACACTCTCTTTGCTTTTATCGTAACCGAGGTAAATTTTTGCAGCAATAAATGCGGCGGCACTATCGCCACGGTTGTTGAAATCGAGGCTGAACTTCTTTTTACCAAACTCTAGATTCATCTTGCCTTTATTGGGCATGCCACCGGCAAAATTATCTGCAAACAATACCAGTACATTTAACCCGGTATCCAGCCTTATATCTTCGGTGTACGCTTTTTTATTCAGCGCCAGCATATCCACCAGTAAGGCACTATTGGATGCTACAGACACCACATCATCCTTTTTTGTACCAGATAATTGAAGTGTACCATCCTTTGTTTGCACATACACCGTATCAAGTAACCCAAAATAAGCCGGCGATTGGCTGGAGCTCAGTATACGATAAGCGTTATCGCCGTTCCAGGGCAACCCGTTTAATTTGGTTAAACTGATTTCGCCGCTGTTTAAAAAATTAAGCAGGGCTGCTGCCGTGGTTTTATCGGCAGCACTAAGCTGCAGGGAATCTGCAAAGGCAGTGATAGCAGTTTTAGTAAAAAGGCGTTTAACCTTTAACGTGGGCTGGCCCTGCCAGTTGCGGCTTACATCAAAAGTACCATTGAGCAACTGTATGTTTTTACCGAGACTAAAAGGCTGTTCGGTCACAGCAAATTTATTTTTACTGATAGCCAGTTCCCTGCTGTTTTTACGCACCAGCAGCAAATCGTACTCGCCGGTAAAGCTGCCGCATTGTAAAATAATATGTGCCGGGTACAGCATATTTTTTTCGGGTGTACCCACCCTGAGGTGCATGGTGATACCTGCCTGCGGATAATTCATTTGCCAGTTGCCGGGGTACAGATCTGTTTGCCCCAGGCAGGGCAACAACAACAGCAGGCATAAAGAATGAAGAAGTATATTTTTAAAAATCATGCTTTGCTCAGATGAAAGGTAAGCGCCAATAGTTGTAATGTTGAATGAATTTTAACAAAACCAACGCTGGCACAATGCAATAATAAAACTCATTTGCGATACTGGCTTTGCAAGCGGTAAATTTTAATGATTTCAATCCAGCAGGTGGCGGCAATTGCTACCGCTATGCAGGTAAGCAGTTGCGGCCATGAGAGCGGCTGCAGCCTGAATAAACCCTGCATAAAGGGTATCGTTTGCAATACAATAATGAACAACACACTTGCAGCAATAATAAACGGCAGCAGGTTGTTTTTATATTGTATAGTAGTGCGTAGCGTATAAATAAAAGAACGATTTACCAGCGTAAGTAATATATTACTACATAGTAAACTGATAAAAATAATACTGCGTACCAGTTCGCTGTTGTAACCCAACTGCATGTACCAATAGCCTATGCCAAGGCAACCTGCTGTAATCATTAATCCCTGTGCAATACTTACAGATAGCTGGCGCAGCGAAAGAAAGGCAGTATTTTGCCGCAAAGGGGGCTGCTGCATGGTACCCGATTCCATCGGCTCGTTTTCGTAAATGATGGAGCAGGTAGGCCCCATAATTAATTCGAGGAAAATAACATGCACTGGCGAAAAAATATCGGTGTAACTCCATGCAAGCACCAGGGGCAGTAATACGATAAGAATGATGGGGATATGTATGGATACAATGTACTGTATAGCTTTTTTAAGGTTGCCATAAATTTTTCGGCCAAGTGCCACAGCATCAGTTATATGGCCAATATCATCATCAGCAAGTATCAACGCAGCGGCATTACGGGCCACATCGCTGCCCCGCCTGCCCATTGCCACACCGATATGTGCTGCTTTTAAAGCCGGAGCATCGTTTACCCCATCACCCGTCATCGCCACTATCTCCCCATTTGCCTTTAGTGCATTAATCACTTTTAGTTTTGCTTCGGGAAACATCCTTGCAAATATGCTGGTATGCTTTGCTTTTTCCTGTAGTTGTTCTACATCATATTCCAGAACTTCGGCACCGCTAACTGCGGCGGTTATGCGTGGCAGCAGGGTTTGCTGTGCAATTGCTTTGGCGGTTTCCGGATAATCGCCGGTAATCATTTTTACTTCAATACCTGCGCCTTGTAAAGCGCTAAAGGTTTGCCGTATATTTTCTTTCGGCGGATCGTAAAAAGCTACCAGGCCTAAAAAATCAAATGCAAACTCCTGTTGCGTGGCAGGCCATCCCACCTTATCCCATCTGCCCCTGCCGACACCTAATACCCTGTAGCCCTCAGCCGCATAAGCTTTACTTTGTGCTTCTGCCTTTTGCAAGGCCTGTGCCGTAAGCTTACCCAGGCTAAAGATGGCTTCAGGGGCTCCCTTGGCCGCTATGAGGGTATTGCCATCTTCGTTTTTAAAAATATGCGTCATCATGGGTGGCCTGCCTTCTACTGGGTATTCGTGTATTTGTGTATAAAGGTTACGCTTGTCCGTTAGTGTGGTTTGTGCATACAGCTCATGCAGGGCTTTTTCCATGGGATCAAAAGGGGTGGTTTCGCTGGCCCACATGGCGTATTCGATGAGTTCAGCAGGCATTGCTGTGCCCGGCTTTACTTCCACCGAGGTGGCCGTTGCAGCATCGTACAGGTAATGCACCTGCATTTTATTTTGGGTAATAGTGCCTGTTTTATCCAGGCAAATAACGGTAGCAGCACCTAAGGTTTCTACATACTGTGGCTGCTTTACAATGATATTATTCCGCAACAGCCTGAAAGCACCCAGTGCCTGGAAGGTGCTGAATGCTACTGGTATTTCTTCGGGTAAAATACTCATGGCCAGTGTAAGCCCCTGCAAAAATGATTGTACTATATTACCCGACTGGTAATAGTTAACACCCACCACTATGGTGAAAGCGATAGCGCCAATCCACACCATATTACGAACAAAAGCCTGTACCTGTTGCTGCAAAGGTGTTTTGGGCGTAATGGTTTCCTGCATGGCCAATCCAATTTTTCCAAAACGGGTGCCGTGACCAACCGCTGTAACCCGAACAGTAGCACCACCGCTGGTAACCAGCGTACCCCTGTACACATCGGGGTTGGTAGCTGTTGTTTTATACACAGCAAATGCTTCGCCGGTGAGGATAGATTCGTTGACCGAAAAATCGTTGGACTGGATAATGATACCATCGGCTGCTACTATTTCCCCTTCTTCGAGCAGCAGGATATCATCCACCACAATATCTTCTGCATCAATTTTTACAACCAGGCCATTACGCCATAAGGTTGCTTTTGAGGCCGACATTTTTTTTAACGCCTGTATGGCATTCTTGCTCTTAAATTCCTGGTAAAAAGAAATACCGGCTACAATGCTAATTGCCACCAGCATGATGATACCTTCCTGGTACTGCTGTACCAAAAAATAAATGGTGGCGGCAGCCATCAGCAGGATAAACATTGGCTCGGTTACCACATCTTTTAATAGCTGAAGTAAAAACCTGTCTTCCTTCAGTTCAAGTGTGTTGCTGCCATGTTTTTTACGATTAGCCAGTACTGCATCATCTGTTAAGCCGGTAAGGGATGCCTGCATGGTAAATTAAAGTTTGCTGCAAATGAAGTTAAGTAAAACTTTACTGTACCAAAATTGCAGTTATTTTGAAGCATGAATGCTGAACTGATTACGCTTGAACAAATTTACCTAAGTCATAATGCCCGGTTGCTGTTGCAGGATATCAACTTAAAAATACACACCGGCGAAAACCTTTTAATTACAGGCCCTGCCGCCAGCGGCAAAACAGTTTTAGGCCGAATCATTGCCGGGCAGTTGCTGCCTACACAAGGCCAGCGGATACTGCATACCCACAACAACATTGTATATGTAAACCAGCAGCAGGATTTCAGAACGGCTTTTTCACAACGTTCGTACTACCAGCGCCGTTATGAATACAATAACGACCAGGATACTCCAACAGTACTGCAATACCTGCAACAGTATTACGGCCAGCATGCAGCGGCCACTGCCCGTTTGCTGCACCGGTTTGAACTGGAATATATCCTCAGCAGGCAACTCACCCAGCTTTCCAATGGCGAGGGTAAAAGGCTGCAACTGCTTACGGCAATATCGCTGCAACCTGCACTCATTATTATTGACAATCCCTACACCGGTATTGATGTACACAACAGGAAGTTGGTAAATAAAATACTGGATGAGCTTGTACATGATGGCATCACTTATGTGTTGCTGTCCGGCAGCAGCGAAGCACCCCTAAGCCTGAAAAAAAACATACACCTGCAAAATGGCAGCATGGTACCTGGTAGTTTTTCAATTGCAACAGCAACTGCAGATACAGCAGCCATACAGCAACGCTTTGAAAAACTTATGCTGCACCTGCCGGAGCACAACCACCATTTTAATATTGCGGCAAAGCTGGATGATGTAAGCATACAGTATGATGATACGGTAATTTTAAAAAATATCTGCTGGCAGGTAAACAAAGGTGAATGCTGGCTGCTGCGTGGCGACAACGGCTCGGGCAAATCGATGCTGCTAAGCCTGCTGAATGGTGATAACCCTAAAGCTTTTGGTAAAAACATTATACTGTTCGATAAGCGCAAAGGCAGTGGCGAAAGCATTTGGGAGCTGAAAAGCAAAATCGGTTATGTATCCCCGGAAATGCATATTCATTTTTTACGTAAGCCGGAGCATGTGGCCGAATTAGTGGCCAAAAAAGCCGGCAGCCTTGATGATCCCTATCAGCCCAAAGTAACCTGCCGGGATGTAATTGCTTCAGGCTTTAATGAAGAAACCGGTTTTGTATCAGCCATAACTGCAACACAGGCTGCAGCCGTACAGGCATGGATGGAATATTTAGCCATTGACAAATTTGCTGATACATTATTTTATCAAATACCATTCAGCCTCCAACGCCTGTGCCTGCTGGCCCGTGCACTGGTTCGCAATCCTCCCCTATTGATACTGGATGAACCCTGCCAGGGATTAGATGATGCACAAACATTTTTATTTAAAACAACTATAGAACAGCTTTGCCGCAATTTTGGTAATACCATCATTTATGTATCACATTACGATAAAGATGTACCGGTTAATATCAGCAGGCAGATAACCTTGCAGCAGGGCGGAGTGCAGCATATTAGCAGCGCCTGTTAAAAACATCTTGCAGGCAGCTTGTCATAAATCATTTTCTTTGCAGTATGTCGTTACAAATCGCTTCTATCAATTCGGGCAGCAATGGCAATTGTTATTATATCGGTAATGGTACCGATGCCGTGCTGGTGGATGCCGGTATCAGTTGCCGGGAAATTGAACACCGCATGAAAGGGCTGCAGTTAGACATACGTACGGTTAAAGCCATTTTTGTATCGCATGAACATACCGACCATATCAGGGGTGTAAGCAAGCTGGCCAATAAGTACAGCCTGCCGGTGTATATTACCACAGCTACTGCCAAAAATGGTCCTCACCTTATCCGGCATTTATCCAAAACATTTACTGCAGATATGCCTGTGGATATTTTTGGGCTACAGGTTACGGCATTTACCAAACAGCATGATGCAGCCGACCCACACAGTTTTGTGATTCAATGGAATGCTATTACCGTTGGTGTATTTACCGACATTGGAGTTGCCTGCAACAGGGTACAGCATTATTTTAAGCAATGCCATGCTGTGTTTCTTGAATCGAATTACGACGAGGAGATGCTGGAAAACGGCCGGTATCCTTTTCATTTAAAAAACCGTATCCGCAACGGGCAGGGCCACCTGAGCAACCGGCAGGCGCTGGAACTTTTTATTACACACCGGCCGCCACAACTGCAGCAGGTTTTGCTCAGCCATTTATCTAAAGAAAATAATACACCCGAACTGGCTTTAAACACTTTTAAACCACATGCCGGGCAAACTACCATTACTGTTGCCTCCCGGTATGAAGCCAGCGGCGTATTTACAGTAGGGCATACTGCTGAAAGCATAAAAAAGCAGCCGGTACAGTTGGGCCTTTTTGCTTAAGCTACATTGTTTATTGGCTTTTTTCATTACGCTTACTTACTGGCAGGTGTTACTGTAACAACACGGTAAAAATAATACCGCTCATACATCCTTCATCTTGTAACCCGGGCCAACCCTTAATTTTGCAATACCGTGCCGGATAAAACCAGGCAAGCTTCCTGTACAATGTTTTTAAAAAAATTTCTCCTCAGCACTTTTATTTTGCTCTCTACCCTTCTTGTTTTTGGCCAGAAAGACTGGACGCTGAAAGTAGATAAGGATGGCATAAAAGTTTATACCAAAAACTTAGACAACTCCCCTTTTAAAGCGGTAAAAAGCGTTTGCACCATCGAAACATCTTTAAGCCGCTTAACTGCTGTACTGATGGATATTAATAGTACGGCAGACTGGGTATATGCCACCAAAAAATGTGTGGTACTAAAAACCATCTCTGCATCGGAAGTAATTTATTATTCCGAAATAGATGCCCCCTGGCCGGTGAGCAACCGGGATTTTATTGTAAGGCTTTGGGCCGAGCAGGATGAAAAAACAAAAGTCGTATCTATACTGTCCGAAAACAAACCCAGCTATCTGCCGGTATACGGCAATATTGTACGCATACAACATTCGCACAGCCAATGGCTGCTGCACCCACTACCTAACGGACAAGTAAGGGTAGAGTTTGAACTGCAGGTAAATCCCGGAGGAAATATACCGGCATGGCTGATTAATATGTTTGCCACCAAGGGCCCTTACGAATCGTTTAAAAAACTAAAGCAACAGGTAAAAAAGCCCGTGTATTTATCGATGGAAGCACCTTATGTAAAGGATTAATGTGTTGTGCTATTAAAAACGTTCAGCCTAAGATTTTTTATTTTTTGCTGTCATTCCGTCCCGATAGTATTCGGCAGAGGAATCTGCCCGGACTGGTAAAGATGCTCAGCTTTTTGTTCTTTTTCTGGCAGTTTCCTCTTCCGCTATGGCGGAATCGGAATGACATCAAATTTTGATTACGGTTTTTAAAAATGATTAATTGGTGAGGCAAAACTTCCCTGGTATAATTTAATAATTACGACATGTGTAGAAAGTTCTAGTTGCACAACACGTTATAATCACTTCAGCAATTTTTCCAGCATACGCTCCAGTGCAGGGCCACGCAGGTTTTTAGCCAGGATTTTTCCATCGGGGTCTATCAAAAAATTTTGCGGTATACTTTGTACCTGGAACTGCTGTGCCACAGCATTGCCCCAGCCCTGCAGGTCACTCACCTGCACCCATTCCAGCCCATCCATTTTTATGGCGTCTATCCATGCCTGTTTGGCTTTATCGAGTGATACACCCAGTACGGTAAAATTTTTATGTTTATACTTATTGTAATTGGCTACCAGGTTAGGATTTTCCTGTCGGCATGGCCGGCACCAGCTTGCCCAAAAATCTACCAGCACATATTTACCCCTTAATGAAGACAGCTTTACCGGCTTACCCTCTGTATCATTTTGTACAAAATCGGGCATAACGGTACCAATGGCATTGCGCCTGGCTTCAGCAATGGTTTGCCCCAGGTAATTGCCCATCCCGGATGATTTTACAGCAGGTGCCAGCATATTGTACAGCGGCTCAGCTTCTGCAGGATTATCTGCCACCTGGCTATAGCGTATGGCTGCCAGTGCCGCAATGGGCGAACTGGGTTTGCTCTTTACAAAACTGGTAGTTAAACTTTGCACCGCAACAACAGCAGCCGAATCGTAAGCGGCATCCTGTGCAAAAAGGTGCTGGTAAGGTGCAAGCTGTGCATTGAGTGTTTCAAAATCATTATGTGCCGGAGAGCCGGTGATGCTGGCATTGGGCAGCGTTTCTTTATCGGCTGTAATTTTCACATTGCTGTTGTCGAGAAAAAGGGTGAGGTAAGGCTGCTGCCGGTTGAAGATGATTATTTTAAAATCAGGTGCCTCCACCCGTCCTTTTAACACAAAAGCTCCCTGCTGTATGGTAGTTTCTGCTTCAGATGTACCCGTTTGCCCGTTGAGTAAAGACACTGGTGTTCCATCGGCATAGCCGGTAACCTTACCCTCAATGGTAAATCCGGAGGGTTGTGCTGCAACGGTATTGGTTTTTTGTACAGTCTTTGTTTTTGTTTGTGCGGCTAAGGCAAGCGGACAAAGGAAAACGAGGATTAAAAATATTTTCATACTACGTAGTTATGCCTGCAATTTAGCCCCTTTTGCCAAAACAGCTTAACCGGTAATCCCTTTTAAGAATTCTTTTGTAGCTGCACTTATATCCTGGGCGCCCTCGAGCGTTTTTATAAATGCAGTACCAATAATAGCACCATTGGCATAGGCACAGGCTGCTTCAAAACTGGCTTTGTCTTTTATACCAAAACCCACCAATACCGGGTTGCTCAACTGCATCGCCTGCAACCGTTGCAGGTAATCAATTACGCTGCCCATATTTTTATCGCTGCCGGTGGTGGAAGAAGAGGATACGGCATATAAAAATCCTGAGCTCAGGCTGTCTAATTTTTTTATTCTTTCGCCGGAGGTTTCGGGTGTGATGAGAAAGATAAAATCGAGGCCATATTTTTTAATGATGGCACCATATTCTGTTTCAAATTCGTATTCGGGCAAATCGGGCAGTATCAGCCCATCAACACCGGCCGCTTTGGCATCGGCACAAAATTTTTCGAAACCATATTGCAGCACGGGGTTCATATATCCCATCAGTACCACGCCGGTATCTTTTAAAGCTGACACACTCCTGAAATTTTTTAACTGCTCAAAAAGTGTATGCACCGTCATCCCGTTTTCAATAGCAATGCTGCTACTGTGCTGTATTACGGGACCATCGGCCAGCGGATCGCTGTACGGCATACCCAGTTCAATAATATCGGCACCGTTTTCAGCAAGGGCTTTCATGATGGTTACCGTGCTGTTGAGCACCGGGTAGCCTGCTGTGCAATACACATTGAGTACCTTCTTATTTTTTTTGTTGAATAGCGCTTTAATCCTGCTCATGTATTTAAATGTTGCGGCTGTTTATAATTGTAATCAACCTCACCCCTGCCCCTCTGCTAAAGGAGAAGGGTTGGGGGTGAGGTCAACACCTTAATACAACTGCCTGATGGGTATTTCGTGGCCATCAATAATAATATACCGGTACACCGGCTTGGCATCTATATCCAGGGTTAAAGTAAATGCTGCTTTTGCAGTACCGTTTTTGGGAAACGACACAACAAGCGTATCGCCATTTCTTTCCACCTTATAATTAGTACCGTCAAAATCTGCATTGAGGCAACTTACCAGTTGATACCTTTCGCCATTAATATTACTAAGCATTTTTACCGGCTGTACGGTATTGGTGCAATCACCTGTTTTTTCAAACGCCAGTTTATGATTAATAAAACTATCGCTGCAGGAATACAGTAATGCTGTGAGTACAATTAGCAACAGGTATTTCATGTTTATAAATATTTCATGTAAGTAGCTAAATCCTTATCGCCCCTGCCACTCAGGCATATCACTACTTTATCATCAGGCTTCAGGTTTAATTTTTCGAGTGCAGCAAAAGCATGTGCAGTTTCCAGTGCCGGTATAATGCCCTCAGTTTTGCTTACCATAAAGCCCGCCTGTAAAGCTTCTTCATCGGTGGCATGTACAAAAATACCCCGGCCGCTTTTGTACAGGTGTGCATGCAGCGGCCCCACACCCGGATAATCCAGCCCCGCCGAAATGCTGTGTGGCTCTACCACCTGCCCATCTGACGTTTGCATCACCAGGCTTTTGCTGCCGTGCAATACACCCGGTGTACCCAACTGAGTGGTAGCTGCACTCATACCACTGTTTACGCCACAGCCCGCCGCTTCCACAGCAACCAGTTTTACCGACTCATCATCTAAAAAATGATAAAAAGCCCCGGCTGCATTGCTGCCGCCACCCACACAGGCTATCACATATCCGGGCAATTCCGTTCCGGTTTGTTCCTGCAACTGTTTTTTTATCTCTTCACTAATAATGCTTTGAAACCTGGCCACCATATCCGGATAAGGATGCGGCCCCACCACACTACCAATGATATAGTGTGTATCGGCAGGATTATTAATCCAGTCCCGTATGGCTTCATTGGTAGCATCCTTTAAAGTTTTACTGCCGCTGGTGGCAGGCACTACAGTGGCACCCAACATTTTCATCCTTGCCACATTAGGTGCCTGGCGCTCAATATCTTTTTCGCCCATATACACAATGCACTGCATGCCTTTTAGCGCACATACGGTAGCGGTAGCCACACCATGCTGACCAGCACCGGTTTCGGCAATAATCCTTGTTTTGCCCAGCCGCTGTGCCAGCAAAATTTGCCCGATGGTATTATTGATTTTGTGAGCACCGGTATGGCAAAGGTCTTCCCGTTTCAGGTAAATATTTGTGTTGTATTTTTCACTCAGCCTCGCTGCATAAAACAAAGGTGTGGGCCTGCCCACATAATCCTTCAGCAATTGTTGAAACTCCTGCTGAAATCCCTCTTCGTACATTATGTCCAAATATTTACGCCGCAGCTCTTCCACATTGCGGTGCAACATTTCAGGGATATAAGCGCCGCCAAACTGGCCATAGTAGCCATGTTCGTTAACGGCGTATTTATTTTTTGTTGTAGTCATCATTGGTAATGCTGTTTTGCATCGTTGCGTCGCACACTTGTACTTACCAGCAGCAGGCAACGGGTTAGCGTTCTATAAAAAATACTTATACAATTAATTCAAGAAATTTTAAATCCAGCCACCGGTTAAATTTCCAGCCTACTTCTTTAAAATGCGCCACTTCTTCAAAGCCAAATTTTTTGTGCAGTGTAATGCTGGCTTCGTTTTCTGCATCAATACCAGCCACAATAGCATGCAGCCCCATTTGTTTTGCTGCGGTTATCAATGGGGGCATCAGTAACTTACCCACTCCCCTGCCCCTTGCATCACGGGATACATATACAGAGTTTTCCACCGTTCGGCTGTATCCCGGCCAGGGCCTGAAGGGCCCGATACTGCTGAAACCCAACACTATTCCATCCTCCACTGCCACAAACACCGGGTAGCCTTGTTGCTTTCTTTCTTCAAACCAGGCAGTACGCATAGCCAGCGTATGCGGTTCGTAATGCCATACGGCAGCCGTATGCAAAATGATATCATTATATATGTCCAGCATCGCCGGCAGGTCGGCTGTGGTTGCATCCCTTACTTCAATCATTACAGTACATTTTGATACAGCAGGTAAACACTCAACCCAAATCTTTTATAAACTGCTGCACTTTATCCAAATCTTTTATACCCGGTGCCACTTCAAATTTACTATTGATATCAATGGCAAATAAAGCTTTGGCTTCGGGCCTTTGGGCAAAGGTTTTTAAATGGGGTACATCCGCAGGTTCAATACCGCCGCTTAAAAAATAAGGCTTACCCACCATTACATTGTTCAGTTTTTCCCAGTTAAATTTTTTGCCGGTACCCCCATAGCCTGCTCCTTCGGTATCAAACAAAAACATATCACATACGCCCATAAATTCCTGTATGCGCCAGCCTATATTATCTGTTTCGCTGATGCGGAAAGCCTTAACCACCGAAATATAATCGGCTATTTTTTCGCAATAGCGTGGGCTTTCATCGCCATGCAACTGCACCATGTGCAGCCTGCACTCATCCACCATTTGCAGCACTTCCTCAATAGCAGCATTTACAAACACCCCAACCTTGTTAATGTTGTTTTCTTTTTTAATCTGGTTGGTGGTCATGTGGCGCAGCACATACCTCGGCGATTTGGGATAAAAAATCAATCCGCCAAAAGTGGCCCCAATGCTGTGCAGTTTATTAAACTGCTCTTCCTGTGTAATACCGCAAACTTTTACTCTCATCATGCTTTGCACTTAACGGCAACATGCAATACTTACTGCACCTGTTGCACTGCTGTTTTTAAATGGTGAACAAAATCGGCAAAAGCAATCGTTGGATCGGGTTGTTTCATAAAGTTTTCGCCAATCAAAAAGCCCCTGAACCCGGCTTGTTTAAAGGTAAGGATAGTGTGAACATCATGGATACCGCTTTCGGCTACTTTAATTTTACCGGCCGGTATTTTTTTACTCAATGCTATGGAGCGCTGAATATCTACAGTAAAAGTTTTTAAATCCCTGTTGTTTACACCTACTATCTCCGTTTCATCACAAATGTGCTGCAGTTCATCTTCCGTATGTATTTCCAGCAGTACCTCTAATTGCAATTGTTTGGCGTAAGCGGCCAGTTGCTTTACCCGTTGCGGTGTAAGGCAGGCAGCTATCAGCAAAATTACATCAGCACCCATCGCCCTTGCTTCATCCACCTGGTATTCATCAATCATAAAATCTTTACGCAGTATTGGAACAGGGTTTACCCTGGCCTGCAGTACATCGGCAGCCGTACCGCCAAAAAACTGTTCATCTGTAAGTACCGATAAGCCGCTGGCACCGTATTTTGTATAAGCTGCTGTAACATCAGCTACGGTTGCATTTGCATTGATGATGCCTTTGGAGGGCGACCGGCGTTTATACTCTGCAATGATGCCGGTTTTTGTATCATCCAGCAAAAACTGCTTTAGCGAAAATGTTGGCCTGCTGTATAAAGCCTGTTGCTGCAATGCTACCAGCGGAGTTTTCGCCTTAGCCGCAGCCACTTCCAGTTTTTTATGCTCAATTATTTTGTCTAAAATATTCATGTCGGTTTAAAAGGTTTGTGGTTGAAGGTTTAAGGCTGAAGGTTTGAAGGGCAACCATCAACACTTAACTCACAACTCATAACTTATAATTCATAACTCTTAACTCTTCACTTTTAATTTTTCACTCTTAACTCCCTCAACCTACCAACCGCTTTAGCACTTCGTATGCCCTGCCGCTTTCGAGGCTTTCTACAGCCATCAAAAAGCAGTCGTCGTAACTATCGTACTTACCTGTACAATGCAGTGCCATAGCAGAGTTGGCCAGTACCACAGCATTTTGTGCCCAGGTGCCGTTGCCCCTCAAAATATTGATAAATATTTTTGCGGCTTCTTCTGCCGTACTGCCGCCATAAATATCCTGTGGCGATACGAGGCGCTTGCCCAATTCTTCAGGCGTCATAATTACTTCGCCTGTATTGGTAATAACCTTCGTATCGCCGGTAAGCGAAATTTCATCGTACCCGTCGAGGCTGTGGATGATGGTAAAATTTTTACCGGATTGCTGCAGCAGGTAATTGTATATCCGGGCCATTTCGAGGTTGTACACGCCTACCAACTGGTATTGCGGAAATGCCGGATTAACCATAGGCCCCAGCATGTTGAAAAAAGTTCGTAAGCCCAGGTTTTTACGTATGGGCCCTACTACTTTGAGTGCCGGATGAAAAAGCGGTGCATGCAGGAAGCAGAGATTAGCGCTTTCAATATCCTGCTGCAAAGCCGCACTGTTGTTTTTAAACGTATAACCCAGGTGCTCCATTACATTACTGCTGCCGCTTACAGATGTAGCGCCATAATTGCCGTGCTTGGCTACTTTATGGCCTGCGCCTGCTACAATAAAGCAACTGAGGGTGGAAATATTAAAAGTGTTTTTACCATCGCCGCCGGTGCCTACAATATCTATCACTTCGTGCCCACCCAAATCTACAGGTACACATAATTCCAAAAGGGCATCCCTGAATCCTTGCAATTCATCAATTGTGATACTACGCATAAGGTACACCGTTATGAAGGCGGCAATCTCACTGTCGTTGTATATACCTTTCGACATGTTCAGCAGCACTTCCTTAGCCTGCTGGCTGCCGAGTGTTTTGTATTCAAATAATGCCTGTAATATTTTTTTCATACCGGTTATCGCTTAGTTAATGTTACCAATCCAGTTTCTCAGCATGGTTTCACCATCGGGTGTCAGCACACTTTCAGGATGAAACTGTACGCCCTGCACATCATATTTTTTATGGCGTAATGCCATGATGTACCCATTATCATCTTCGGCGGTTATTTCCAGTTCACCGGAAGGAAAATTTTCCTTAGCCACCACCCAGCTATGATAGCGGCCCACTTCAACCGTTTTGGGAAACCCCTGCAATAAGGTGCCTTCAGTATGAAGTAAATGTACCGGTGTAGCCACACCATGATAAACCGTACTGAGGTTTTGCAGCGTGGCGCCAAAAGCCTCACCAATGGCCTGGTGCCCCAAACATACGCCCAGTATGGATTTGGTGGAGGCATACTGCTTTATCAATGGCAATAACAACCCGGCTTCAGAGGGGATGCCAGGGCCGGGAGATAAAATAATTTTATCATACTCCTCCACTTTATCCAGCCTAATCTGGTCGTTCCGGTACACTTCCACTTTACCATGAATAATTTTTTCTACCAGGTGTACCAGGTTGTAGGTAAAGGAATCGTAATTATCAAAAACTAAAATCTTCATACATAAAAATTAACCATGAATATGCTGTGCAAACTCAATTGCTTTTTTTAAGGCCCCCAGTTTATTGTTCACTTCCTGCAACTCACTTTCCGGCTTGCTTGCGGCTACCACCCCTGCGCCTGCCTGGTAAGTGAGTGTATTATTTTTACTCAGGAAAGTGCGTATCATGATGGCATGGTTACAACTGCCATCAAAGCCCATACTGCCAATGGCGCCGCCGTAATAACTTCGGCTTGTTGGTTCATTTTCATCAATCAGTTGCATGGCTTTAAATTTTGGCGCTCCGCTTAAAGTGCCTGCCGGAAAACTTACGGCCATCAGCCTGAAAGGATTAGCACCGGGCATAACCGTACCTGTTACCTCACTTACTAAGTGTATTACATGAGAGTAGTAATTAACTTTTTTATAATCTGTAACCTGCACTTCAGTGCACAGGCGGCTGAGGTCGTTACGGGCAAGGTCAACCAGCATTACATGTTCGGCTGTTTCTTTGGGGTCGTTTTCTAATGCAATAGCCAGTTCTTTATCTGCCAGATCGTTGCCGGTACGGCGGAAAGTGCCTGCGATAGGATGTACTACAGCTTTACCATTTTTTACAATCAACTGGCTTTCGGGCGATGAGCCCATTAGCTTATAGCTGCCGTAGTCAAAATAAAAAAGGTAAGGACTTGGATTGATGCTGCGTAATGCCCTGTACACATTAAACTCATCGCCGGTAAAAGATTGCTGAAAGCGGCGGCTGAGTACAATCTGGAACACATCGCCCCGGTGGCAACTGGCTATCCCTTTTTTTACAATTTCAATATATTGTTCATCGGTAAGGTTCGACGTTTCGGCACCGGCAATTTTAAAAGGGAACACTGGTACATCTTTACTGCCAATCAAACTTTCTACTAAAGCCAGTTCGCTTTCGATACCCGGCACCAGGTTTTCGCAGATATACAGTTCATCTTTAAAATGATCGATAGCGATTACATACTGGTACAGGCGATAGCGCATTAAAGGTATGTCGGCGCCATTTGCAGCTTTAACGGTTTTAAGCTTGATGCTGTCAAAAAACTGTACAGCATCAAAAGTAGTATAGCCAAACAAGCCCTGTGCAACATTGGCCGGTTTTGCGGCAGGAGCCGTTACTTCAAAGCGCTGCATAAATTTCCAGAGCTGGTCGGGCACTTCATCAGGGCTACCGATTTTTATTTTTTCGGGTGTAAAGCCGGGCAGCTTGTACTCAATGGTACGCATATCCCGTATTTCGATACCGGCAATGGCATTAACACCAATAAATGAAAAACTATTTTCACCGGCATGAAAATCGGTGCTTTCCATCAGTATCGTATCCCTGAACCTGTCACGCAGCCGCAGGTAAATGCCTACCGGTGTATGGATATCGGCCAGCATTTTTTTTACTGAAGTGGTTATGGTTATTTTACCCATGAGCAATTGTTTAAATTTTTTCAAAACGCAGGTAAAACAAATTATACCTGCTCAGCATACATTTGATTAAAGCGGCCTCACAGGTGTAATTCCTGCTCTATCTCACAACAATTAAAAAACCCCAACACATTGTGCCGGGGCTGAATATTGTAAATTATATCAAACACAAAGCGGCACCATCAGTTATACTGACTGCCACCACCAATTTTTTGTATTTGCTATTTGTTGTTGCATTTTTATTGAACTGCTGCAAATATAGGGGTAGTTTTATTTATCAAAAAAATCTTTTTCGCTACATTGTATAAAATTCTTTCAATGGACATACAACATCAACAAAATGGCAGCAAGGGCAGCTTTTATGTAAAAGAAAATGACGAAATCTTAGCCGAAATGACCTATAGCATGGCAGGTGATACGATTATGATTATCGACCATACAGAAGTATCGGATGCATTGCGTGGCAAAAATGCAGGGTACCAGTTAGTGCGTACCGGTGCTGATTATGCCCGTGCCAACCAGCTAAAAATTATTCCGCTTTGCCCTTTTGCCAAATCGGTTTTTGACAAAAAACAGGAAGAATTTAAAGATGTATTAAAAGGTCATTAGCCGTAATAAATACTTGCTCATGAAAATAATTGTATTTGGTGCTACAGGTGTTACCGGGCTGCAACTGGTAAAGCAGGCACTGTTTAACGGTGATGAAGTAAAAGCTTTTGGCCGGAATGTATTTACCACCGAAATGCCTCAAAGCGACCGGCTGGAACTAATACCCGGCGCACTATTCGATGAAGGGCAGGTACTTAAATCCATACAGGGCTGCGATGCGGTATTATCAGCATTGGGCGGCGCTACCGATGGCACGGATAAAACCCGTAGCCTCGGCATGAAAATTATTACCGGGCAAATGCAAAAAGCCGGAGTGGAAAGAATTGTAGCCGTAGGTGGTATTGGCATTTTACAGGCAGACGAAAATGGCCTGCTGATGGAACAGGAAAATTTTCCGCCAGAATTTATTCCTGTATCCGAAGAACATAAAAAAGCATGGGAGCATTTGCAAAAGAGTACACTGCAATGGACATTCGTTTGTCCGCCAATGATTGTAAACGGCGAACCTACAGGCAGTTTTAAAACTATGGCCAATTACCTCCCCAGCCCCAACAGCTTTCGCATCAGTTCGGGCGACCTGGCATTGTTTATGCTCAACGAACTGCATAAAAACGAGTACGTTCAGCAACGAGTGGGCATTTCCAACTGATATTTTAGCATTTGTTTAGTGCAACTTTTTTGCAGTAGTACTACTCTTTTTACATAAACATCTATGTTGAAATTCGCCATCAGTATATCGTTTATTTTTTTATGCTTTTTTGCCAACGGGCAAAGGATTGACAGTATTTATGTACACCTGTATACCGACAGCCTGAAAAAGGGTACATATAACTATATCAATATCGATGGCCGTTTATCCAATGGCCGTTTTGTACCGCTTGATACCACACAGGTAACTTTTACGGCCACTGCAGGCGAATTTCATGGCAACAGCCTGCTGGTGGATGCAGGCTTTGAAGAAGCGCATGTAACCATTACCGTTACACTGAAACAAAACCCGGCAGTACATAAAATATTTGATATGCCCATCAAACAAAAGCCCGACAACGAGGTATTGAAAACAACCGAAGAAATACTGCAGGAAATGAAACACAGTAAAAAGAAGAAAAACTGAGCCAGTTATTTTAGCCTATCCCTTCACCAGTATAAGGTAAGTACCATTTATACAATCGTTGTATCATTGCACTTGAAAAAAATATGCATGATGCAACTGATCTCCGAAAAATTACAGGAAGTTATTGATACAAGTTGGTTTACCGTAGAAGACGGTGCCTATGTATATGCCCGTGTACAACAGGTGGTACATCCCGAAAAACATTTAGCCATCATCAACGACCTTACAGAATTAACCATAGTTACCCTGGAAGAAAACCTGCCCTTGCTTAATGAATACGATTCAAATAAAGAAAGATGGAAGCTGATTAACATCCGCTGTGGCAAACCTTTTTACTGCGTGGGCTTTATTGCCGCCATTACCGGGGCATTGGCAGATGCCGGTATTGATATTGTACTGATGTCCAGCTTCTCTAACGACCTGGTGCTGGTAATGGAAAAGAATTTATCACAAAGCATGGCAATCATCCAGGGGCTTGGGTTTAGCCACCGGCAATAAAAAACCGGCACAAGCTTATCCAGGTGCCGGTTGTATAATTTGTAAAAAAGCTTATGCAAATTTTTTAGCGTCTTCCAAAAATTTAGCCAGGCCAATATCAGTGAGGGGATGTTTCAATAATCCCATGATTGGCTCTAACGGGCAGGTGCACACGTCGGCACCAGCCTCGGCACATTTGATGATATGATTGGGGTTGCGGATAGAGGCTGCCAGTATCTGCGTTTTATAACCCTGTACAGAATAAACCTGCCTGAGCTGGTGTATCAGTTCCATACCATCCCAGCCACTATCGTCAATACGGCCTATAAATGGAGAAACATAGGTAGCGCCGGCCTTTGCTGCAAGAATGGCCTGCCCGGCTGAAAACACCAGTGTGCAATTGGTTTTAATACCATTTTCGGTAAACCATTTCAACGCCTTTACCCCATCTTTAATCATCGGCACTTTTACAACAATGTTTGGATGGATTGCGGCCAGTTTTTTACCTTCTTCTACCATACCCTTAAAGTCGGTTGACACCACTTCCGCACTTATATCACCATCTACCAATTCGCAAATAGCTTTGTAATGGGCCATTACTGCTGCTTCACCTTTTATGCCTTCTTTAGCCATCAGTGAGGGGTTGGTGGTTACCCCATCCAGTATGCCCAAATCGTTGGCTTCCTGAATTTGTGCAAGGTTTGCTGTGTCGATGAAAAACTTCATGTGTTTTAATGATTTTTAATGTTTGGAAATAGCGTTGAGTTTATTTTCAATTTATAAAGAAGTGGGAATGGCGAAAACGGGGATTATTGTGTTGGGCACAATTTGGTTATAGATAATCTTTTTTCGCTACAACCACATACAGACAAAAAAAATCGGCAAGTTACTTACATCGCACCGCTCAACCATCTACCCTTGCTGTCTTCCGACCCTGGGGGAGTTCAACAGGAGCTGGTCGTATAAGACTTGCCGGCCGCAAATATAGTATAATTTGGGTATTACAATTCTTTAAAAAAAGAACATAAAAAAACTTTAGTGATAAGCCCATCGAAGTGTAGAAAATTGCATCCCCTGCCAATGTATTGTAAGATTAAATAATCCGATGCTGCACCAACGGGTTACAGAAGCCATCATTCACCTGCTATACCGCCTGCCTCGCTTTTAGCTCCAGGTATTTATTTACAGCATTAATGGTTAATTTTTCCGGTGGGGTAAGTATTGAAAGTATCCCATGCTGTTGCAGTTCTTTTACAATCAGTTTTTTTTCGTAAGTAAATTTCCCCGCAATGGTTTTACTGTATACCTGTTCCACATCATTGGCGGGCAATGCAGCCAGTTCGGCAAGCCCGGTATTTTCAAAAAAAACTACCAGCAACAAATGGTGTTTGGCTATCGATCGCAGGTAGGGCAACTGCCGCCTGAGGCCTGATAGTGATTCAAAATTTGTAAAGAGTACCATCAGGCTGCGTTGTTTAACCCGGCTGCGTACCTGCATATACAACATTTCGTAATCGCTTTCTAAAAATGCTGTTGCTTCGTTGTACAGCAATTGCTGGATATTGGCAGTTTGTATTGGCTTGCGGTCGGCAGCAAGCATGGCTCCCATTTTATGATCAAAAGTAATCAGCCCTATCCTGTCCTGCTTTTGGAGGCATACACTGGATAACACCAGTGTACTGTTAATGGCATAATCCAGCAGGCTAAGCTGGTTAAAAGGCATTTTCATCAGCCTGCCTTTATCAATAATACAATACACCTGCTGGCTTCTTTCGTCGGTATAATTGTTCACCATCAGCGATGCCTTACGAGCCGTTGCCTTCCAGTTAATGGTGCGTATATCATCACCCAGCACATATTCTTTAATTTGTTCAAACTCCATACTATGGCCAATCCTGCGCATGCGCCTGGTACCCGTTTCGTTTTGTACAGTTGCCTGCGACAGCAGCGCATACTTACGTACCTGCATATACGAAGGATAAACCTGTACTGCCATCCCGGTTTCCTGCGGATGACGGCGTACCACCAGCCCCAGGCTTGTTTTGGTGTATAGCAGTACACTTCCAAAATCGTACACACCCCTTTGGGACGGCCTCAGTGTATAGCTGAGTATTTTTTGTTCCCTGCCTTTAAACCGCTCCTTCAGCCTCCAGTTGCGCTGCTGAAACTGCACCGGCAATTCATCTATAATCTCCATCACTATGGCAAATGGCATCATATTGGCAACCTGCAATTGTACTTTATTATCATCTCCATTGCTAAAGCGCTCAGCCATTATTCTTTTTGCAGCAGGCGGCTTACCCAGTATAAACAAAAAGATATAATCAGCCAGGCTCAGCAGCAGCAGGCTGTAACCGGCTACCTGTGGTATAAATAATACCGGGGGCACAAAAAAGGCCAGCACATACAATACGATTACCCCACCCAGCGCTGCATAAAACCGGTTACTAAAAAAAAGATGACCTATATATTTTTTTACAAACACCATATTGTGATACCGATAATGAAGAGGAACGTTAAAACAGTTTACCGCGGCACTTCCACTTCCCTTAAAATAGTTTCTATCAATTCATCCGGCGTTACGCCTTCCATTTCTTTTTCGGGTGTAAGCACAATACGATGGCGCAGTACAGGCGTTACCATTTCTTTTATGTCATCTGGTATTACAAAATCCCTGCCCTTGATGGCAGCATTGGCTTTGGCGGCACGCAGGATAGATAAGGATGCCCTTGGCGATGCACCAAGGTACAATGCCGCATTATTCCTGGTTTCGTTTACAATAGCAGCAATGTACCCCAGTAATTTTTGCTCAACCACAATTGCCTGCATCAGGTTGCGGTATTGCCGCAATTCAGCAGGTGCAAGCACTTTACTGATACCCTCCAGCAACTCTTGTTGTGGTCTGCCCTGCTGCCGCATCAGTATATCAATTTCCTCCTGCAGCGATGGGTACTTCACTTCTATTTTAAATAAAAAACGATCGAGTTGCGCTTCGGGAAGGCGGTAAGTACCCTCCTGCTCTATCGGGTTTTGTGTAGCTACAATTAAAAACGGGAAACGCATTTCATGGGTAATACCATCTACGGTTACCTGCCTTTCTTCCATTACTTCAAACAGGGCAGATTGTGTTTTGGCAGGCGCCCGGTTGATTTCATCAATCAGTACAATATTGCTGAACACCGGCCCGGCTTTAAAATTAAAACTACCCTCCCGTGGGTTAAATACCGATGTACCCATTACATCACTGGGCATCAGGTCGGGGGTAAACTGTATCCTGGAAAAATCCACATCCACCACTTTAGCCAGCAGTTTGGCGGTAAGGGTTTTTGCCACACCGGGCACACCTTCAATTAATATATGCCCGTCACTAAGCAGGCCAATCATCAGCAGGTCCAGCATCTGCTGCTGGCCCACTATTACTTTACCTATTTCGTGGCGTATAAGCTGTACACTGTTTCGCAGTGCGGTTAAATCGGTGCGTTGTTCAAAAATATTTTCTTCCATCAGCTTTGTTTTTTATAAAATTTTTCTGTTTGATGATTAAGTATGAGCAACTGGTGATCGGTTACATAGGCTTCCTGCTGTACTGCTTCTATGATACGCATTGTTTTTTCGGTTTCCTCTTTTGAAACACCCGATTTACGGCTAAGCAGTTCTGTAAAATTTTCATCCAGGTTACCTGTGTTTAAATAGTAACGGCTGCGGATATGCTCCAAAAAATACAGGATGATTTTATCCGCAATATTCCTGTTGTTATTTTTTTGCAGGTATAAGCGGCTCACTGTTTCGGTAAATGCCACTGTGGTATTTTCATTTGGCGGTATCACCGGCACTATGCGCTGCCTTCGTTTACCTTCAAACAGTACATACAATACTACCAGCAACAGCAATAACCAAAATGCATTAGCCAGTGCCGGGTATTTAAAAAGTACTGCAAGACCTGAGCTATTGTCGTCATTTACCGGGTAGTGGCGCTTATTGTAGTAATCATCCCATAATATGCGTTCGGGCGTTTTGGATACATAAGAAAAAAGATGCTGGGGGTAGGTATAATTTTTTTGCTGCAGTAAAAAATAATTACCCAGTGCCCTCGGCTCACAATGCAGGTACAAGCGGCTTTTTCCCCAAAAAAGCACCAGGAAATTAGGTTTGCCATAATCATTTGTGCCCAGCACCCGGGTAGTACTGCTATCGAACCGGGCAAAGTAATTGTTAAATGGCTCGTAGTAATATATAAATGCCTTCCTGGCATCAAAGCGCTCTGGCTGCAGGCGCACTGCAGTATTCGTAAAGGATTTAAAATCCACTTCGGGATAAAGCCCCGAACCCCGGAGCGTTATGCCAAGTGTATCCAGCAAATGCCTGTCGATATTTTCTGCGCTAATGAACACATCGTTCCCATCATACATAAAATTGAGTAATGCATCAATATCTTTTCTGCCGGCATAATAGTTTTTACTTACACATACATACAGGGAAGCCGTATCTTCTATTGCTTCATAAACACTGTTAAACTTTTGTGTTTGCGGCTCTATACTGCTTTTGTGAAACAACTGGCCCAGGTGATGGTGCAGCACCCAGGTGCCAAAGGGCTTTTTATCTTTATAAGAAAAAGTTTCTTCAAGCGACAGTTCCGTTTTTTTTGTACAGGAAAAAAACGCCATCACCAACGGGAGCAGCCAGTAATATGTATGCTTCTTACTCAAATTTTAAACTGCTTGTTGAATGCTGTAAAACTGGCCTGTATTTGCTCAAACAACTGCTTATCGGCTTCAAAGCCCCCGTACCACAGGTACTCGTAACTTTCGGTTAGCCGGGCAAATTGCTGCTGGAAGGGTTTGCCCTGCAGCTCGTAATAATATTCCCTGTTGGTTTTATCTGCTGCATACACAATTGCGCCTGCACTGGTTAAGGATTGCAGCAGCCTGAGGTACAGGTACCGTGTAGCCAGCCTGTAGTTTTTGGCTGCAACAGCCCCATTGGCCAGCGCCGTAAAGTCGGCATGTTCATGCATAGTTTCGTCTGCAGGATTATACCTGTCCATGCTGGTAGCCGTACCCCTAAAAAAACCATCGGCAAAAAAGAGCCGGTAGAGTATGAACAATACAAATGCAGCACCAAGTGCCCAGAAGAAATACCTGGTGGCTTTTGCAGCAAATAAACGCCCCAGCCACGAAACATTTTTCCCGGTAGTGTCTGCTTTATCTACCTGCCCTGTTTTAAGTTTTTTCAGGAGACTGTCTAAATGCTGTGCATAAGCAAAATCTTTGTGCTGTTTAACTGCTTCAGCAGAATCGGCAGAAATAAAAATCTCATTGTGTATTAACACTGTATCCGGTGCCACAATTTCAACCGCTTCTTCTATGGCAAAATCTTCTGCAGGCGCTTCTACCTTTACTTCATTATCATACAGGATACTGCTATCTACATACAGGTACTCTTTACTGCTTTGTGCAATACTGCCTGTACTGCTGCACAGCAGGCACAGGGCAAAAAACACAGCAGCACTATTTTTCATGCATCAAATATTTTTATTGAAACCAAGCTTACGGTGCAGCCTTATGGGATGAATAATAAAATACCAGGCTATAAATGCAAACGACAATAGCAGTATGCCTGCACCTGCCCAAACAGGCAGGCCTGCATCAGGGGCTTTGCCATAGGTATTACTCATCAGGTGCGTAACATAGCTTTCTAAAAATGCTGCCAGAATAAATACCGGCACCAATACCAGCATTACTTTAAGGGCATCTTTTACGCCACGTTTAAAAGAAACCAACCGGCTGTAAGTACCCGGAAAAAGCAGGCCGTTGGCGATAATCATACCGGCTGTGGCAGATATAACGATGGCGAGTATCTCCAGTGTGCCATGTATCCATATTACCATGATGGATTTAAAGCCCAGCCCTTTGGCAAAAAACATATATTGGAAACAGCCGAGCATCAGCCCGTTTTGCCACATCAGGTACAGTGTACCCAGGCCAATGAGCAGCCCGCCGGCACAAGCAAGGAAAGCCACAAAAATATTATTGAGGGCTATTTGTACAAACATGGTAAAGGGGTTATCATCCCGGTACACACCAAAGGGGTCACCTTTTGCGATATTATCCTCCGTCATATCTACATAACCGTTACCCAGCACGGCACGGATAAAGGTTTCATCTTTTGCTGCACCCAGCACACCAATTGACACAAAAAGTATGAACACCAAAAAAGTGATGCCTAAAATGCGGTGGTGTTTTTTAAACAACAGTGGCAGTTCGGTATGCCAAAAGCTAAATATCCTGCTGTATTTTTCTTTCCTGGTTTTATATACTTCCTGGTACACCGATGCGGCAATGCCATTTATCCAACGGGTAACACGGCTGTGGGGATAAAAGGTTTTGGCATACGACAGGTCATCTACCAGGGTTATAAAACGTTCGGCCGTTTCATCAGGGTCGTCTGTTTTTTGTTGCTGGTAGCGGTTCCATTTGTCCACATTTTTTTTGATGAACATTCCTTCACGCATGAGATAAAAATAAGGATAAAATACTTGCTGCTTACAGCCTGCACAAAAAGGTTGTCCTGATTTTAATAATTTACCGGTATAATTGTATTAATTCTTATTTGCAAGATGCCTGTAATACAAATAGCCACACCATTTAATATTGATATAGAGTTTGAACTGGCGCCTTTTACCAAAAGGCTGCTGGCTTATTGCATCGATTTTATCCTCATCATCCTGTACCTGCTGAGTATGCTGTACCTGCTGTTTGGCGGCTTTAAGGCCAGTGGCGATGCAATAGGCCTGGTGCTCCTGGTACTCTTTATCCCCACCCTGCTTTACACCTTCCTGTGCGAACTTTTGCTAAATGGGCAAACGATTGGTAAAAAAGTAATGCAGGTAAAAGTAATCAGCCTGGATGGGGCCGAGCCTGCCCTTGGCCAATACCTGCTGCGGTGGTTCCTGCGCTTTTACGAATGGGGCTTTATTGTATTCTTTCTTTTTTGGGGCGGTGCCGGCACCGGTATACTTGTATTGTTTTTCGGCGGCCTTACCTCGGTAATCGTCATGGCTATTTCACCCAAAAATCAACGCCTTGGTGATATAGCCGCCGGCACCGTGGTGGTAAACACCAAATCGCAACTAACGGTTGAGGATACCATCTTCATCAATATATCACAACCCAACTATAAAGTAACTTTCCCCGAAGTGATGCGCCTGAGCGACAGGGATATCAATACCATAAAAAACGTGTTGATACAGGCGCAAAAGCATAAACGCTACGAGATGTGTAACCGGGTGGCTTTTAAAGTGCAGGAAGTGCTGCAGGTATCCAGCGATATGTATGCTATGGAGTTTCTTGAAAAAATCATGGAAGATTACAACTACCTCTCCACTACCGAAAGCAACATTATAAAAAAATAGTTTCAACCCAGCATATCTTTTAATGCAGTTGTAAAGCTGGTGGGCTGGTAGCCAAGTTTGGATACAGCTTTATCAATAATAAATCCGGTTTTCAATGGCCTCATGGCAGGCTGGGTAAAAGTAGAGGCATTTACCTCGGTCATGAGGGTTTTATCGAGCTGTAAATAATCAGCAACCGCCACTGCCATATCGTAAGGCCGCATGAGTTCCCCACCCGAAATATGGTATATACCGGCAGCTTTTTTTTGGAATAGCAGTAAAATCCCTTTTGCCAGGTCTTTAACGTAAGTGGGGGTGCGCCACTGGTCGTTCACCACTTTTATAGGTCGGTTATTTTCAAGATTTTCTTTTACCCAGGTAATGATATTGCTGCGGTTGCCTGCCAGTATATTACCATATACCAGTACCGTTCGAACAACCGCCCAATGCAAATCACTTTCCATCACGGCTTTTTCGGCGGCCAGCTTGCTGCTGCCATAATAATTTACCGGGCCTGTGGCATCCTCCTCTTTATAAGGCCCGGCCTCACCACTAAAAACAAAATCGGTGGAAACATAAATAAAGTAAGCTTTTGCCGCAGTGGCAGCACTAATTAAAAAACGGGTAGCCGTTACATTTATATTCCAGCATTGCACAGGGTGCAGTTCGCAGGGATCGGGCTGCGTCATGGCTGCAGCATGTATGATAATGTTGGGCGTATATTGTTGTATCACCCTGTGTACAGCCACTGCATCTGTAATATCCAGTTCCACATACTGGTAAAGTGCAGCCGATGCGGCAAAAGAAAAACGGGCAGGCCCTTTTCCGGTAGCAATAACCTGGTAACTGGTATGCTGCAACAGCAAATGTACCAGGTGCTGCCCAAGCAGACCATTACTGCCGGTGATTAAAATTTTCATACCCGGTAAAATTAATGAAATGAGGCTGGCATAAGTGGTAAACTTTGTATATCGGTAGCAGTATAATCAATGCCAGTGCATCAAGCCATAAAGGAATAGCCCTGCTGCTTACAAATCAAAAAAATGTTTTAAGGCTTTGGCAACACCATCATGGTTATTGGTATCCGTTACATAATCTGCCACTGCCTTAATATCATCGGGGGCATTACCCATAGCTACACCTTTTCCTGCAAATGCTATCATCTCGGCATCGTTATAATTATCGCCAATTGCAATTATTTCATCCTGCTGTATACCATAGCGGTTAAGCAAAAATTTCACTGCATTTGTTTTGGAGGCTTCGGGATGCATCACTTCAAGATAGCGGGGCTGGGATTTACAGATATTCAGCGTGGTGCCATACCGCTGCAATAATTCTTTTTCGGTTTCAAGAATCAGGGCAGGCTCACCGGCTATCAGCATTTTATTAACGCCTGCATTTTGCTTTTGCCAATAATTGACTATTGTTTCAAAGGGTTCTACAATAACCGGTATGGGTGTAATTTTTTGTTCTTTTTTTACCAGTGGGGTATTGCCGGAGGCATACCATTCCATACGGCTGTAATACATAATACTCACATCCTGCCCTGCCAGAATTTGTTGTATGCCGGCAACATCAGTGGGCTGTACAGCAGCTTCAAAAATTACCTCACCCTCGTGCTGTATATAGCTGCCATTGAGGCTTGCTATCGGTGTGGCAGGTGCAAATACTTTTTGAGTAATAGGCACCATACCATGCAATGGCCTTGCAGATACCGGCGCTACCAGTATACCCATTGCTGTTAATTGCTTTATTACATGCGTGGTGGCTGCACTCACGGTATGATCGCTCCGGAGTAAAGTGCCATCCATATCTATAAAAACCCCTTTGTACATCTATTATATCTTTAAAAGTTGGTAAATATAAAACCGTTTTAACAAAAAACTTTTTCATGCCAAAATTGTATTGATAATAGGAGACAATTGGTAAAAACCTGCATATACTTGCAGCAGTTTGTAAAAATGTATACTTTTATAAAAAAACGTTTTTTATGTTATCAAAATCAATGCAGGAAGCATTAAATAACCAGGTAAAATTAGAAGCTGCGTCATCCCAGGCATACCTTGCTATGGCGAGCTGGAGCGAAATACAGCCAGGACTGGATGGTATTGCAGAATTCTTTTTTCAGCAAAGTGAAGAAGAGAGGGTTCACATGCTTAAACTGATGCGGTTTATTAATGAACGTGGCGGCTTTGCCGTAGTGCCGCAATTAGAGCAGCCCATAGTAACCTTTAAGGGGCTGAAAAGCATGTTTGAAGATTTTTTGCATCATGAAATTACCGTATCCAACAGCATCAATGATTTGGTTGATCTGGCGCTGAAGGAAAGGGATTATGCCACGCACAACTTTTTACAGTGGTATGTAAGCGAACAAATTGAAGAAGAAAAATCGGCAAGGGTACTCAACGATAAGCTTGAGTTAATTGGCGATGATAAGAGTGGCATTTACCTGTTTGACCGGGACATTATGGCTACCCGTAAGCAGGGCGGTGGCAACCAGGAAAAATAAAAACTGGCTATGGCAGTGTGGCGGTTGATGATACCGATGGATTGAGGATTACCGAAAGTACAAACACAATTCTTCCATCATCAATCGCTTCATCTGCATCCAGGGTATGCGATGCATAAAATTTTTTATCATTGCAATTGATACAGCTTAGTATTACATCTTCTCTTCTAAAGTCAAGCCTCCCCTCGTTATCAGGCAATACTGCACCGGTGTTTGCCGAATTACCCCCGTAAAATTTAAAGTTACTCTGGTTTAGCCGTCGCAGTTCGTACAAAGTCATACCGGCATGTATGCCACTTTTTAAGCGCCAGGCGCTTTCGCCCACGTAACTGCTGTTTTCCATTGCACTGTGCAGGCGTTGCTGGCCGCCAAAGAGCAGGCTGGCTATCCCTGTTTTATTTTTTTCATCGGCCCAAATAAATACCACCTGCCTTGAAGTGTTGGGAAAAAGCACGGAACAACGCACCATATCATTACCGGATAAATAAAAAATATCCCTCTTTACATTGGGTTTGCCAAAATAATATTCTAAGTACTCATGAGAAGAAAACTGGAGGAGCTGATCGGCATACACAAGGCTGGCGGGGTCTGTAAAATCTTTTTTGAAAACCCTGAAGCAATAATATAAAACACTATCTGGCTGCCGGGTATATATATGAACGGTGATATCCTCTTTTTGGTACAACAGTACTGGCAAAGCAGCAGAATCTGCTTCAGCATAGCAGGTGAATTTTTGCTGCAACATACCATGCTTTATTTCGGCATATTCCTCAAAAGAAGTGGTACTGTAGGTAATAAAAAACTGCTTATCGAATACTGACTTTTGCAATAGTCTTTCCACACTGGCTGTATCATTATTTTTTTTGCTGACAGGCCTATTGTACAGGTAAGTGCTTACCAGCGTATCGGCCTGCCGGGTATGCTCTTTACTGTAAAAATGTTTTTTTTGAATAAAGGCATCTGTTTTGGTACTGATGAGTGATGCAAGGTGAATGAGATGATCGGCAGTAAGCGGTTGGGCATGCAGCCTGTTTACCGGCATCATAGCTGCCAGTACTGCTATTAAAAAAATGTGTTTGTTGGTGAATAGTGTTATCATCAAATCCAAAAAATTCCGGGGGCAAGCCTGCCAATATGATGGCACGAACCAGCCAGATGGCTCTTAAACGCAAATAAGCGGCAGATTATTTTTAATAAGCACCGCTTTACAAAAGTTTAATCACAACACTGCACATCCCGGCGGAATGTGCAGCATCGTTAATTCGTATAAAAAGCCTTGTATTATGCGGCGGCAGGCTTACCGGCTGTAACCAAGGCCGTTACCGCTCCTACAATACCCACCATAATAACAGAGGCTATTACATCGGCCAGCATGGCATGCTTTGAGGTAATATAGGTAAGCCCGTACATCATACAGTTCATCGAAACAGAGATTAAAAAGCCAATAGTAGCTCCTGTAATAAAGCCACCTGCAACTGTTTTAACCCCAGCCCTGATGATGATGTAGGCAACAAGCGCCCCATAAAACAGGTTGCCCAATGCCAGGTAAAGCATTTCAGGCTCCGGCCTGTCTACACTACCTATTTTACCCGTATGCTTTTGAAAATAGCTGGCAAGCAACATTCCATAAATTAGCCAGCCCAGCAAAAAAGATAGTACACCGGCTACAATTGTGCCGGTAATAAATTTTTTAATGTCCATAACTAAAGGTTTTGAGTGATAAGTGATAGCAATCACTAACAATATAAAGCATAGTTTTTTATTATGCAAGAGGGTTACAAAGCCTGGGCAATGCTTTAGAATAAGCCTGCAGGCTACAGGATAAATTTGATGCAGCTCAAATACAATGCTTAATGATTAATTTTACCCTGCACTAAAATAAACAGTATGAACCTGAGTAGTCCCTTTATTGTACTCCGGCTACCGGTATACAAACCAGCCACCTATATTTTTGCAGCTCTCTTTATTACCGGCAATTTATTGCTACCCCAGCTTACGCATCTTATTCCCCGTGGAGGACTTATTTTTTTACCTATATACTTTTTTACACTCATTGCGGCGTATAAATTCGGCCTGCTAACGGGTATGCTTACAGCTGTTTTTTCGCCGTTAATCAACAACTGGTTATTTGGTATGCCCCCTGCCTTTGTGCTGCCCATCATATTGGTAAAATCCTGCCTGCTTGCCGCAATCGCTGCTTACGTGGCCCACAAAAGCAAAAGGCTATCCCCGCTTTTAATTTTGCTGGTGGTGCTGGGGTACCAGGTTGCCGGATCATTTGCGGAATGGGCCATTACCCAAAGCCTGGAGAAGGCGCTACAGGATTTTACCCTTGGGCTGCCCGGCATGCTGCTGCAGTTATCGCTTGGATATTTATTACTTAAATTACTGGGCCGGTATGAATTTTAAAACTATAGGGGAAATAAAAAATAAGCTTAAGAGCATGGTTTTTACTGAGCAGTTTGATTGCATTGTAGCCATTGCAAATGGGGGGATTTTTCCGGCCCAACTGCTTGCCGAACAGTTGGGTCTTAAGGTGGAACTGCTGCAAATAAATTACCGTGATGCCAGCCACACCCCTGTTCGTATTAAGCCTGAATTACTCAGCACTATTGATTTTGATGTGAAAGGAAAAAATATTTTACTGGTAGATGACCGTGTAAAAACCGGCGCAACACTTCAATATGCCCGGCAATTACTTAGTGAGGCCAAAGTATTAAAAACATTTGCTTTGAATGGTGCTGCAGATTATCCTTTATTTGATGAAGCCTGCTTTAAGGTAGTACAGGAAACTACTCAATTATAAACCATCTCCCTTGCATTTTCGATAGATACTGCTGATGGCTTTTCGCCACCAAGCATTTTGGCTACGGCTGTAATACGTTCTTCATCTTCCAGCAATTTGATGGCAGTGGTTATACGGTTTGCTTTCGATTCTTTATACACATAAAAGTGTGCATGGGCCCGGGCAGCTATTTGTGGCTGATGTGTTATAGAAATTACCTGGTGCTGTGCAGCAAGTTCCTTCATAATGATACCCACCTGCTTTGCTGCTTCGCCGCTTATGCCTGTATCTATCTCATCAAATATGAGGGTAGGCAGTTGAAGTTTTTTGGCCACCAGCGATTTTATACATAGCATCAAACGGCTAAGCTCGCCGCCGCTGGCTACTTTGCGCAAGGGCTCAAATCGGTTGCTTTTGTTGGCATCAAATAAAAACTCTATCTCGTTGCAGCCATACTCGTTCAGTGCAACCTGTTCCAGTTGTACCGTTAACCTGGCGTTGGGCATGCCCACCTGGGTAAGCATTTCGTTCACGGCTTTTGTAAAGGGGTTTATCGCCTTATTGCGCCGCTCCGATAGGCGGTGTGCCAACTGCTCACACTGAGCCTTGTACTGCTGAACCAGTTTGTCTTTTGCTGCCATAGCATCCCCTGCATGCAATACCTGCTGTAATTTTTCCTCTAACGTATTTTTTATTTCAAGGAGTTCTGCGGTGGATTGTACGCTATGTTTTTTAAACAGCCGATACCCAAGCGACAGGCGGTCGTTGAGCCACTGAATACGCTCTGCATTGTATTGTATGCTGTCGTTTAACCTTGTGGTATCGTTAGCAGCGTCCTGTATTTCGAGCATTGCTGCCTGTATGCGGTTAGCGGCTGTTTCTATTTCGGGATGAAAACCGCTCACAGACCTGAGTTTATTAACGATTGTTTTTAGATGATAAATTACAGGCTCTTCACTATCTGCAAGGGTAAAGCATACGGCATCGAGTTGCTGCTTTATATGCTCTGTATTATTGAGTAGTTTTAGTTCTGCTTCTGTTTCTTCAATTTCATGCTGCGTAAAACCGGCGGCGTCTAATTCCTCGAATAAAAAACGGTTGTAATCCAGTGTAGCATCTGCCTGTTGCTGTTGTTGCTGCAGGGTGGCAAGCTCGTGTGATGCCTGTATATAGGCTTTATATGTATGTGAATATTCTTTAAGCAGGTCTGTATTGTCTGCCAGTGCATCCAGCACCTCACGCTGAAAATTAAATTCTCCAAGTTCGAGTGTATCAAACTGCTGGTGCAAATCTACCAATACGGCTGCCAGCTTTTTTAACTGGCTAAGTGTTACAGGCGTATCATTTACGAATGCCCTGGATTTACCTGCAGCAGCTACTTCACGCCGTACAAGCAGTTCCGGTTCTGTATCAAGTTCAAAACTTTCAAGAAGTGCAGTTACAGCATGGTTATTTGCAACATCAAACTGTGCTTCTACCACCGCTTTCTTTTTTGTATCGTATAATACGCTGCTATCTGCCCGCTCTCCAAGCACCAGGCTAAGGGCGCCTACCAGGATACTTTTACCAGCGCCGGTTTCGCCGGTTATAATATTGAAATTTGATGAAAACGCCACCGTTATTTCATCGATAATGGCGTAGTTTTTTATGTGTAGCTTTTTGAGCATGATGTGGCAAATTAAATATTTTTTACCGCCGCTTAAAAGGCGGGCATAAAAAAAGCCCACACAGGGTGGACTTTAAAATTATATTTTTAGCAATTAGCTGATTACAATACTGTCGTTAAGGTCTGTATCTACCAAAATACGGCCGCAGTTTTCGCAAACAATTACCTTCTTACGCAGTTTTATTTCACTTTGGCGTTGCGGAGGGATGGCGTGAAAACAGCCACCGCAGCTATCTCTTTCAACCGGCACTACAGCCAGCCCGTTACGGTAGTTTTTACGAATACGATCGTAGCTGGTAATCAGGCGTGGATCTACATCCTGCCTGGCACTACCGGCTTCCGAACTATAATGCGTTTCTTCCTTTTCTGTTTCTTTAATAATTTTTTCAAGTTCCCCTTTTTTGGCTGCCAGGTTACCTTCTTTATTAGCAACTGCTTTTTTTGCAGCTTCAAGCTGGCGGGCTTTTTCGGCTATTTCTTCGGTGGCATCTTTGATGTGTTTTTCGCAGAGCTTCACCTCGAGGGTTTGCATCTCAATTTCTTTATTGATGGCTTCAAACTCACGGTTATTCTTTACATTCTCACTTTGCTTTTCGTATTTTTTTACCAGTGCTTCAGCTTCTTTAATGGCTTCTTTTTTTTGTGCAATAAACTCCTGGATACCATTGATTTCTTCTTCAACCCTTGTTTGCCTGGCGTGCAACCCCTCAATTTCATCTTCAAGGTCTTTTACTTCTATGGGAAGTTCGCCTTTCAAAATCTGGATTTCATCCAGTTTACTGTCGATTTTTTGCAACCGAACCAGTGCTACTAACTTTTCTTCTACTGAGTAATCTTTTACTGAAGCCATAATTTGAGTGAGTTTTTACTGCAACTGTGCTGTATTTCATCATGCTTTTTGAGTAAAATACTGCACAGGATTGGTATTAATTCCTGTTTTCAGGGTGGCGAAGGTAGTAAATTTTTCTTTCAAAATACCAAAGAGGAGGTCGATGGTATATTGCTCACTTTCGTAATGCCCGATATCTGCCAGCACTATCTTTTCTTCTGCATCAAAAAACTCATGATACTTTATATCCGAAGTGAGGTATATATCGGCACCGGCATGAATGGCCTGTTGCGTTAAAAAGCTGCCGGCTCCGCCACATATTGCCACAGTACGAATTTTTTTGCCCAAAAGCCGGGTATGCCTGATAACCCCGGTTCCAAAAATCCCGGCTACCTCCTGTAAAAACTGCTGTTCCTCCTGTGGCTGCTCTAAGTTTCCAATCATACCAGAGCCTGCTTTTTTATATTGATTTTCAACAGGATAAATATCATATGCCACTTCTTCGTAAGGATGAGCTGCTAAAAGTGACTGTATAATTTCAGCCTGTTGCCAGGCGGCGAAAATTGTTTCTATCCTTACTTCCTGCTCCGTATGTTGTAAGCCTACAATACCGGTATAAGGATTAGCACCCTCTGCGGCCTTAAAAGTACCTTCACCGCTGCTGTTAAAACTACATTCGCTGTACTGGCCAATATGCCCTGCACCAGCCGAAAAAATTGCAGTACGAACCGCATTGGCATTTGCAATTGGCACAAAGGTTACCAGCTTTTTGAGCTGCTGCTGTTTTGGCTTTAATGTAACACAATTTACCAGGCCTAAGCGCTTTGCTATTTCAGCATTTACCCCGTGTAAAACATTATCGAGGTTGGTATGTATGGCATAGATGGCGATGTTGTTGCGGATAGCGGCAATTACTGCCCGTTCAACATAATTGCTTCCGTTTATTTTTTTTAGTCCTCCAAACACTATGGGATGATGGGCCACCACAAGGTTACAACCCTTTTGAGCAGCCTCCAGTATTACCTGCTCGGTAGCATCGAGCGACACTAAAATTCCGGTGCAGGGCGTATTGGCATCCCCTACTATCAACCCGGCATTATCATAATTTTCCTGCAGCGATACCGGCGCTATTTGCTCCAATGCCCGTACTATGCTGCCAATAAATACTTCCATGTGTAAAATTTAAAGCATTTGCCTGCAAGTAAAAGATTCATCTGAAAAGTACCACAATTTTACCCCTCAACTATTCGTTTCCCTGCTTAATCGCCTGTACAACTGGTGCGGTATTTGCTAATTTCAAAAAACAATGGTAATAAAAAAAACGACAAACAATTTTATGAGTAGTTTTGCTGCTATGCCTGCAAAACTTTATAAAAGTCGTGTTACCATTGCCGTAATTGCGGCCTCCATACTTTTATTGAGTGGTTGTAAAAAACCTACTGTTAGTGATATTTCCATCACCACGCTGCAGGCTTATTTTGAAACAAATATACTCAACCGGAACTTTGTGGTAGATCTTGCTAAAGATGGTACAACAGATTTAACGGGCAACTACAGTGGGTATACTTTTTTGTTAACTAAAACCACTTCGTACTACGAAGGTCCAATGACGGGTACCAAGGGTGGCATGGTATACACCGGCACATGGAGTAGTAATGAAGACTATAGCAAACTTGTAATTATACTCAACAGCCCCTCAGTACCCGACGAATTTATCTTTTTAAACCGCAACTGGCGGTTTACCAAAAAAGACCTCCCGGTAATGCAATTAGCCCCCTGGGGTACCACCGATCCCAAAGTACTGCACATGCGCAGGCTTTAGTATTTTCCACATTCTTTTTATACACATAGGCAATTTTTTGAGTGCTTTTGGAGTTATAGCGTAAACCTTGGTATGTCCTTGTAATGGCATACTAAATACAGTAAAAACCAAAAGCCTGATTCCTATGTTATCCAAATGCTCCGCAAGGATTGCCTGTGTATTATTATACCTGGCAATTAGTACAGTTACCAAAAGCCAGCAACTCACTGCTGATTTTTCTGCTGCATCTGCATCCGGATGTGCCCCCCTGATTGTAAATTTCAAAGATGCCAGTAGCGGTAATGTTACGCAATGGTATTGGGATTTGGGCAATGGCACCATTTCTTTTTTGAAAGATCCCTCAGCAACTTATTTAACGCCGGGTAAATACACCGTTAAGCTGGTAGTAACCGATGCCAATACCGGTACAGATTCGGTTGTAAAAACCGAATTTATACATGTTTTTGGTCAGCCTACCGTACAGTTCAACTCTT
>CALMYJ010000010.1 GCA_937873715.1 uncultured Chitinophagaceae bacterium | reverse complement strand
TACCATACAAAAGCCTGTGTGCCTTGTTTTTTACCTTTAAAACTGCCGTCCCATTTTTCAGCGGGGTTGGTACTGATAAATACAATTTGCCCGTAGCGGTTGTACACAGTGAGGGAGTAGCGGGTAATGCCGCTTACATTGCCGGTGGGGCTTATTGGCCCGAAAAATTTATTCTTGCCATCCGGTGCAAAAGCCGATGGGAAGTAAATATCACTGCACTCCGCCTCTGTGCTAATGTTGATGCTGCTGCCGGCCGTACAACCATCACTGTTACCAACCGTTACACTATACTGCCCCGGGCCTCGTACGGTGTACGTTCTTGTACTGGTGCCATCCTGCCAGGTATAGTTGGCAAATACACCGGCGTCCAGTAGTAAAATATCGCCTTCGCATATCGCCGTATCATTACCCAAAAAAGGCGGCTGCGGTATTGTACCGATGGTAGCCGTTACAACAGAAGGGTTGCTGCTGCAATTGCCCGTGGTGGCCGTAAGCCGGTACACGGTAGTGGCAGTTAAGTTAGGCGTATATACATTGCCGGTATGCACCAGGCTGGTCAATGCTGCATCATCGTACCAGCGGATGGTGCCGCTGCCTGTAGCGGTTAAGGCCACCACACCCGGGCCGCAGTTTTTACCATTCGCTGCCGATGGTGGCGCCGGTGTGCTGTTAACCGTTAATAAAAATGGCGATGATACCCCGGCCTGTACACAACCGGATGCGGCAACACTGTAGGTAATGTTATAGCTGCCCGGTATGCTGCCAGCCAGCGTAATGGCACCTGTAGTGTTGTTTATATTTAATCCCTGTGGTGTTGCCGTAAAGTTTCCACCCGTTGTAAAGTCAGGTTCCACAGTGATAACCGGGGCATTGCCATTAGTACAAACGCTGCTCACATCGTAACTGAACCCGATTGCAGGGCTGCCTGCTGCTGTGATGGTAAAGCTGGTGCCGGAACTGCCGGCATCTGTACAGCCTGAGGCAGCAACACTGTAAGTAATAGTATAGTTTCCCGGTGTGCTTGCTGCTACATTTATTGCGCCGCTGATGCTGTTAATGCTTAAGCCAGATGGTGAGGCAGTGAATATACCGCCCCCTGTAAAGCCACTACCGGCAACGAGTACCGGGTTGGCAGCACCAACACATACCGCTGCCGGGCTGTAACTAAAATCAGTAACAGGCGGCACCAGCCCTGTAATACTTACGCTGGCAGTACCGGCATCAGCCAGTTGACAACCTGATGCAGCCACACTGTAGGTAACCGTGTAATTGCCTGTGGTGCTGGTGGCAGGGTTAATAGCACCGGTATTGGGGTTAAGGCTTAACCCTGCGGGGGCACTGAATACGCCGCCGGTGGTAAACCCTGTACCCGTTTGCAGGCTGATGCTGCCCGTAGCGCAGGTGCTGTTGGGCGTATAGCTAAAGCCAACAACAGGGCTGGTAGTAGCAATAATGGTAAAGCTGCTGCTGCCAGTATTGCCTGCTGCGCAACCGTTAGCTGCTACAGTGTACGTAATGTTGTAAGTACCCGGCGTACTTGCGCCTACATTAATGGCTCCGGTAGTAGCGTCAATAATGAGCCCTGCAGTAGAAGAGAAAGTACCACCTGCGGTAAAACCATTTGAAGGATTTAATACCGGGTTGCTGCCATTGGCACAAACGCTGTTTGGAGTATAACTAAAAGTAGTTACAGGAGTGGTTACGGCAGTAATGGTAAAAGTGGTACTATCAAAGCCTGCCAGCGTACAACCTGAGGCAGCCAGTGAATAATAAATTTTATAATTGCCGGGAATACTTGCTGCCACATTAATGTTGCCGGTAAGGGTATTCAGGCTCAGGCCTGCCGGTTGTGCGGAATACACTCCTCCGGATGTATAGGCCAGGTCTTTATCCATAACAGGGTTGCTGCCGCCCTCACAAACGGTGGCAGGCAGGTACCTGAAGCCGGTAATGGGTAATGTATTGGTATAAATACTAAAAATGGCTTGACTACTTCCTTCAGTGCTACAGCCATTAGCTGCAACTGTATAAGTAATGGTATAATCCCCGGCAGTGCTGGCAGCAATATCAATAGCACCGGTAGTTGCGTTAATGCTCAGTCCGGCTGGTGTGGCGGTAAAAGTACCGCCGGTGGTAAAGCCGCCATCATAACTGATTATGGGATTACTGCCATTGGTACAGGCGCTAATAGCCGAATAGGCAAAGCCTGTAACCGGTGTAATAGACGAACTGATGGTGATGGTGGCTTGCCCGCTGCCACCGCTGTTGCATCCGCTAGCATTTAAAGTATAGGTAACCGTATAAGTGCCGGGTGTGCTGGCAGCAACATCAATAGCACCGGTGGTACTATTAATGGTTAAGCCTGCAGGGCTGGCCGTAAAACTGCCACCGCTGGTAAAACCGGAAGATGGTGTTAGCGCAGGATTGGCTCCGCCAG
>CALMYJ010000009.1 GCA_937873715.1 uncultured Chitinophagaceae bacterium | reverse complement strand
GGGCCCGACCAAAGCAGGCAGGTGCAGCAGGTGCTGGTGAAATAAGCGTGTAGAGCGAAGAATGATAAATTAAAAATTAAAAAGTGGCGAATAGGGGAGATGACAGTTTGCAAAAGCTGTCATCTCTTTTAAAAAACTAAAGTGGTATAAAAGTTGCGATAAGCATCGTCGGTTAATCACCACAAACCACATTAACGAACCAAACACCAAAGTAAAACAACGCATTATGACAGCATTAAAACAAGCTATTATCCAGAAGCTGCAGGGCATGCTGCTGCTGGTATGCAGTATAGTACTGCCCGCCATAGGTTACAGCCAGCCCCCCGGCCCCGAAGATGGGGAAGTAGGGCCAGATGTGCCTTTTGACAGCAATATGAACCTGGTATTCCTGGTAATTGGTGTACTGTTTGCCACAGTAATTGTGTGGCAGGAACTGAGAAAACGGCATAGGCTGAACAGGCAGTATTAAAAGTAGTCTTAGGTTTTGGTAATATAACGGCAGGCATCTCATTTGAGGTGCCTGCTTTAGTTTGCTAGTACAAGAGTTGTGTGGTTTTAAAAATACCACACTGAATACTACATGCAGAAAATAGTAAAAGTAGCATTGTAATTACGCTTTCTGTTAAATTCGGAGCAGTGCAGATAAAGAGCAACACCGCAAATAAGTTTTATATTGCCGGGTACTATAAAATTGACTGATTGTATGGAAAGTTTCGAAGCATTTGTAAAAGCCGCTAATGGTATCATTTGGAGTAATGCACTGATTTACCTGTTGCTGATTACGGGTATATATTTTTCGGTGCGTATGCGTTTTTTCCAGGTAAGGATGATTAAGGATATGTGCAGGCTGTTGTTTAAAGGTGACTCATCCGTTGCCGGTATCTCTTCCTTCCAGGCATTGGCCGTGTCCTTATCCGGCAGGGTAGGTACCGGTAATATAGCTGGTGTGGCTACGGCGATTTTCATTGGGGGGCCGGGCGCTGTTTTCTGGATGTGGGCTGTGGCTTTTTTGGGTGCAGGGTCAGCTTTTGTTGAATCGGCATTAGGACAGATTTATAAAAGAAAAGAACATGGCCAGTATAGAGGTGGTCCGGCATTTTATATTGAAAAAGGGTTTAAACAAAAGGCTATCGGAAAAGTATATGCCATAATTTTTGCAGTAAGTACCGTGCTGGCTTGTGGATTTTTATTACCTGGTGTACAGTCAAACAGTATTGCGGCTGCAATACACAATGCTTTTAAATTCGATCATACATATATAGGCATTTTCCTTGCGGTATTGCTGGGGCTTATCATTTTTGGAGGCATCAGGTCAATAGCAAAAGTGGCATCATTTGTAGTGCCATTTATGGCAATGGCCTATATACTTGTAGCGGTAATCATTGTTGCGATCAATTTCAGGGAGGTGCCCGGCGTTTTTGCTTTAATCATTTCCAGCGCTTTTGGTGCTAAAGCTACTTTTGCCGGTATCATTGGCGCTATGATAACCATTGGGGTTAAACGTGGTGTATACAGCAATGAAGCGGGGCAGGGTACAGGGCCACACCCGGCTGCAGCGGCAGAAGTGTCGCATCCGGCCAAGCAGGGCCTCGTACAGGCGTTTTCGGTGTATGTAGATACGCTTTTTGTTTGTTCGGCCACAGCTTTTATGATACTCATAACGGGCATGTATAATGTAAAAGGTGCCGATGGTAATTTACTGGTGGATGGCGGCGTGTATTACCAGCAAAACGGGGTAAAGCAGGTAGATGGCAGCGCCACCTATGCCCAGGCGGCTATTGATAAGGCTTTCAGCAGCGGCCAGCAAACTTTTCATGAAGGCTACGTGGGTACGGGCAGTTATTTTATTGCTGTCGCCCTATTCTTTTTTGCTTTTACAACCTTAATGGCCTACTACTATATTGCCGAAACAAATGTTGCTTATCTAACAGAAAAAAGAGGGAGCCGTGTGGCGATGTTTCTTTTAAAAATCGGTATTACACTGGCTGTATTTTACGGCTGTATACGTACTGCTACCATTTCCTGGGATTTAGGTGATATGGGTGTGGGCATAATGGCCTGGCTAAATGTGATTGCTATTATTATTTTACAAAAGCCAGCTTTACTAAGTTTAAAAGATTATGAACTTCAAAAAAAGGCGGGTAAAGATCCACAGTTTAACCCTGTAGCCTTAGGCATCAAAGAAGCAGATTTTTGGGAAAAAGAATATGAGCAACAATAGCCGGAGGATACAGGCAGTACTATATTGTATTCCGTTCCAGTTCCCATTTCCAGGCAGATTGAATCATTGCTTCTATGTCAAGCATAGCCCTCCAGCCCAGTATGGTATTGGCTTTAGCAGCATCAGCATATACGGCTGGAGCATCGCCTTCTCTTCTTTTGCCGATGCTGTAGCGCAACGGACGTCCTGCTATTTTTTCAAAGTTTTGTATAATTTGAAGTACTGATGTGCCGCTGCCGGTACCCAGGTTAAATACTTCAAAAGCTGAAGTGTTTTTACTTTCAATAAGCCGCTCACAGGAAAGTACATGCGCTTTTGCAAGATCGGTTACATGTATATAATCTCTTAGGCAGGTACCGTCTGGCGTAGCATAGTTGTTGCCATACACGGTAAGTTGTTCCAGCTTTCCTGCGGCCACCTGCATGACATAAGGAAACAGGTTGTTGGGAATACCTTTGGGTAGTTCACCAATTAAAGCAGAAGCGTGTGCACCAACAGGATTAAAGTATCTTAATGCTATAGCTTTTGCCAGACCGGTTGCTGCCGATTTTTCCAGTATTTCTTCCCCCATTTGCTTAGTGCTGCCATAAGCGGATAGGGCTTTTTTAAATGGCGCTGCTTCGGTTATTGGCAGTTTATCTGCATCGCCATATACAGTAGCAGAGGAGGAGAATACGATATTTTGAATAGCATATTGGTTCATCACTTCCAGTAAGGTAATTAGCGACACCAGGTTGTTATGAAAATACCTGAGGGGCTGCTGCACCGATTCTGCAACAGATTTATGTGCGGCAAAATGTATGACTGCATCAATAGGGTGTGTTGAAAAAATTGCCGTAAGTGCTGTTTTGTCTGTAACATCTACCGGGTAAAATTCAAAATCTTTTCCGGTGATGATTTTAATCCTGTCCAGTATATATGCCTCAGCATTATTGAGATTGTCGATAATGATGATCTTGTGCCCTGCGCCTAAAAGTTCAATAACTGTATGCGAACCGATATAGCCTGCACCGCCGGTTACCAGTATGCTTGCCATGGCTTTAATTAAAAGATTGAAAATTTAAAAATGGTTTTACTGTAAAAGGCTTCACCGGCTTGTAGTATTGTGGAGGGGAAATGCGGATGATTTGGGGCATCGGGAAAGTGCTGTGTTTCGAGGCAAAAGCCGGAACGCCTGTTATAGAGTGTGTTTTTTTTGCCTTTTACATTATTTAAAAAATTACCGCTGTAAAAGTGTACTGAGGGTTCTGTGGTATATACATCCATCCGGATACCTGAACTGTTTTCTCTAACGCTTGCAGCATGTTTCAGATTATGAGTATGTTGCCGCTCTAATACAAAACTATGGTCGTAGCCGCAGCTTAACAGCAGTTGCTCATCATGTTTGTGAATGTCCTTCCCTATCTGTTTGAATGTAGTAAAATCAAATGCAGTGCCCTCCACTGGTTCAATTTTTCCAGAAGGAACCTGCAGGTCGGTTACCGGCAGGTACCATTGAGCCGGCAATAGCAGTTCATGTTCATCTACCAGTGTGGAAGGGTTGCCGGTTAAATTAAAATAGGCATGCTGGGTTAGGTTAATCAGCGTTGTTTTGCTCGAAAAAGCATTGTATTCCACTATCCAGGCATTGTTACCTGTAAGGGTATAGGTTACATCAAGCTGTAATTCGCCCGGATAGCCTTCTTCCAAATCAGCACTGGTGTATCTGTATCGTATAGCTTGTTCGCCATTGATGGCTGTGGCCGGCAGGGTTGTAAATTGTTTCTTGTTAAAACCCGACTTACCCCCGTGATGGTGGTAGCTGCCATGTAATGAGTTTAGCGTATAGGTGTTGCCGTTAAGTACTACATTGTTACCGGCAATACGGTTGGCAAAACGCCCAATTATGGTACCCATATAATAGTCGTCCTGCTGGTAGCCTGCATCGTCGTTGTAGCCGAGTACAACATCTACTGGGTTCCCATACCTGTTGGGTACAAGCAGCGATTGTATGGCAGCGCCGGTTGGGAGGCTGGTAATACACATGCCGTTTGTGTTTACCATACGGTGCCTGGTACCGGGCGCTGCTATAGCAGCTTCTGCTGCCGGTGTTTTTGTGAAATTACTGTACACTGTTTAACTGGTTTATACAAGGCACACCACAGTAATCACAGCACGGGTGATTGCAACTGTGTAGTGCCTCAAAAATTTTTCCTGCGATTATTATATGCAGGGTTAATAATATTTACAGGCTGTGGTGATGATATTACAAAGGCACAGCAATGAATTTTGATGCAGGTGTTGCCGATTCTGGTATTTTACCGGCTTCTGCCCAGCCGGATGTGGATTCGATAATAGCAAAATTCACAAAGTTTTTCACCGGCCCCAGCACAGACTTTTTAATAGAAAACTCTATTTTTTTAACACTGCCGGAGGTAACTACAGATGAAAAAATAAGGTTGCCGGTAAATGAGCCTACTGCATTCCAGGCCCAGTCTCCCGGGGCGCCTGCATGTTTAAATATATCACCCCAGCCTGCGGTGGGGCTGCCTTCCAGCAAAAAGTCTGCACCTGATCCGGCGGGATACATCCAGGTAGCAAACCCGGTTCCGGGGTTATTATCTGCATCCATATAAATATCAATAATGTCCATGTTCATGTTGGCATTACCTTCTAAATAAATATTTACAGCATCGCTTGTAACAAATGATTTAATGGCAGTAATGCTGCTGTTATAGCCTTCGGCATTGCGGTGTGCATAGTCTACATATTCCCAATCGGTAAAATCGCCATCTATTTTTATGTTTGGCCCGAGTATAGCAACTGTATCTTTAAATACGCTGGTTTCGCTACCGTTTTTTGCTGTAAGTGTAACCAGGAAATCACCTTTTTGCTTAAAAATATGCAGGGGCTCTCTCCTGGAAGAAGTGGTGCCTGTACCATCGCCAAAGTCCCAACTGTACTCCGTTGCATTTGTAGAAAAATTGGTGAAGTTCACCCTGAAGCCATCAGCTACATAGCTAAATACAGCTTTTAGCCCACTGCCGTTATTTTCTTTTTTGCAGCCGGTGCTGAGCAGGAGCGTTGCAATAACGATGATGAATGGAATTCTTTGTTTCATATTTTTTTGTTTTGGTATTGTCAATTAATTTTTAACTCTTGCTTGAGATTGTGCATTCCTCCATTTTCAGTTTCCCACAGCCCCGTGTTAGCCAGCCTGATACTGTAAGCTGTTCTTGATTTTAGGCTGGCAGCTTTGTCTGTTATACGCAGGTATATGATATACTCACCTGAAGGGATACCCGAAATACTTACAGTTTCGTTAATGGTAAATGTTCCAAGCGGCTTGCAGTTGCGCAAATCTGCATCAAGAGCTTTTTCATATAGCGTGCCGGTGCTTTTGTTTTTAAGTACCAGGTAAGTGTTTTTGGGGTGATACAATGGGGCATACCCCCTGTTGGTTAAATTTAACTTTACACTGATGTTGCTGTTCGCTATAGCCTGTGCCGGAAATTTTGCACTTACTAACGCCAGCCTGTAGCCCAGGTTAGCCTGGAATTCATCAAAGCAGCCCGAGCTTCTCCATGCATTAAGGGTGGGCTGGTAGTAATCCAGGTTCAGGTAGGTCCATTTCAGCAGTTTCATTTCGTTGCGGCTGATGATACAATTTGGGTCAAACCCCGGCGAGGGCGGACAGGTTTCTCCACCGGTAGGTACATAAAGGGCTTCATCACTGATGTATTGTTTTTCTGCTGTTACATTCGTGTAGGTGCCGTATTCAGTTCCGCCGGTTAAGAAGCAGTCATTGTGATGCCCTACCCTGGCTTTGGCAGCAGCCGTATAGGCAATGCCGCTTTCCACCGGTACCGTGCTGCCAAATATTTGTTGTTTATAGCCTGGTGTACGCACCTGCACCATTATATCCTGGGGTAATACACTCAGTAGTTTGTTCAGTACTTTACGTTGGTTATCTGTATTGGCCAGCCCGTTGCTGGAGCTGTGCCATTCGCCCCATGCCCCAATAAAGCCGGCTTGTACAAAAGCAATAACGTCCTGGTTGTTTTCAAAAACAGGTTTAAGCTGATCTAAATGCTGTTCGATAATGGCCAGTGGTGCATCTGTACCCGACATGTTATCCGTGTAAGCAAAACGCAGGATGGCTTTTAGCCCGGCAGTTCTTATTTTGTCCATGTCGCTTTCAATGAGTGCAATTTCAGCGGCACTAAGGGCTTTGTCTTTAAATGCATCGAGGTAATACAGCCGGAGCACCATGGTGATGTTTTGATCGGCTAACGAACCTAACAGTACGCTATTTAAACCTGTTCCTTCTGAATACACAATAAGGGTGCGTATGAAGCCTCTTTCGGGGTTTGGAAATAAATTGCCCGATATCTCGTAGGTGATGCCATCGTCATCAACAGGGGTAGGTGTTGCTGAGCCAGTTTTTTTACAACTGCTGCCAAACAATACCAGCACTGCGAGTGCAACAATCCTTATTTTTTTGATATTCCTCATCATGAGTTGTGCTTAATTATATCCCGGGTTTTGTATGAATTTGCCTTTGCCTTCGCTTACGGTGCTTAATGAAAAAGGATATACCACTTTGTTGGGCGAAGTAAATGCCGAACCGGTTACTTCCTGGCAGCGGCTGATGAATTTACCATGACGGATAAGGTCGGCACGGTACTGGCCGTTTTCGCACCAGTATTCATGGCTTCTTTCCAGTAAAATCAAATCATTAAAGGCGGCAAGTGATGCATAGTCTGCAACATTTTTGTCCAGCAAGCCTGCCCTGCGGCGAACAATGTTTACCAGTTCCATCGCTTCGGCAGTAGGGGCACCGCCGGCATTAGCAATGGCTTCGGCTTTCGATAACAATACATCCGGGTAGCGGTACATTACAATATCTACTGTTGTTAAGCTGGTTGTTCTCTCTGCATCCTGTGATATTTTTAAAGGAATAGGACCCCAGTCGAGTATATTGCCTGGATTGGCCCTGTTGTATACAATGCCATCGGTGCCGGTGTATTCAGCTATCAGCATTTTCTTTCTTTTGTCATTCGCTTCAAAGCGATCATAAAACCACCAGGTGCTTGAAATGGTGCCCCATCCCCCTTTGGGCGAAAAGTTCGAAGGCAATACCATAAGCTGCCATTGATTTTCGCTGGTGCCATTATAATCGCATGGGATAGACCAAATCACTTCTTTACTGGCTTTGGCGCCATCTTCATTCCATATTGAAGCATAGTCGGCATCAAGTGTGTAGGCATTATAAGCGATAATTTCGTCAGCCAGTGTTTTTACCTTATCCCATTTTTTTTCGTGTAGCTGTAAACGTATGTTTATCATTTTGGCCAATGCTTTATTAAAGCGGCCATACTCAGCTTCCTGCGGCATGGGTAAATCCAGGGCAGCCGCTTCAAGGTCGGCCTCGATATAGGCCACCATATCTGCATAGGGCATACGTTCTAAGGGTTGTTCTTTCAGCGGGCTTTTTAAAACATCCAGTGGTGCAATTACCAGCGGGCCATACAGGTCGAATAAAGTATAAGCCAGCAAGCCCCTTGCACAGCGTACTTCAGCAATGGCTTTCTTTTTAAGTTCATCGCCAACGGTTGAATTTTCAATCTGGTCGATGGTGAGTGTCATCCGGCTGATTTTATTATAAAAATCATCGTAATAGCGGGTGAAGCCAGCATCAGTTGGTCGATAGTTTTGCAAAGAGGCCAGGCCCTGGTCGCCGTATTTGCCATGTAATATTTCGGTAGTGGCATCGCTTAAATACATCACTCCTCTTTCTGAAGTAGAGAAGATGCCATCGAACCAGGCACCCCTTAAGGGATAATAGCAGGCGTTTACCATCGCTTCAAGGTCGGCAGCCGATTTAGGAAAAATATTAGGATTGATTTCCGAATAGTCCACCGGTACAAGTTCTTTGGTACAGCTTGTACCAAGCACTAAAAGCGGCAACAGTATTTTAAATAGCAGTTTCATATAGTGTTTGTTTGGTGGTTTAAAAATTTAGGTTAAGCCCGATGGTATAAGTTCTTAAATAGGGGTAGGCGGCAGTGTAAGAATCTGTTTCGGGGTCAACGCCGGTATAGGGTGTAATTTTAAACAGGTTCTGTGCATCCACATGTATCCTTGCAGAGCTAAATACTTTTTTGATAAGTCCTGAAGGCAGGTTGTAACCCAGTGATACATTTTGCAAACGGATGAACCAGGCATCCTGCATGAAGAAATCGCCTATGCCATAGGGCGAAAAGCCCCAGAAAGAACTTGGTTGTGTATTGGTTGGGTTTTGTGGTGTCCAGCGGTTTTTTACAGTACGCAGGGCATTGTAACCATTGGAAAATACCCCGTAGGCGCTAATGCCATAATTGGTAAAATTGGGGTCGGCCATGCGGCGGCCAAACAGTGCATTGAAATCGAAATTGAGGCTAAAGTTTTTGTAGGTAATAATATTGGTAATACCGGCCATATAGCTGGCATCAGAGGTGCCCATGAGTTTTGTATCCGCATCATCAATAATACCATCCGCAGCGCCGGTGCGTATAAACCTGCCATTGGCATCTACCACCGGGTTGCCATTGCCGTCCCGCTGAAACCCATCAATGTCTTTTATTTTAATCATACCGGGTATCAGTTGTGGCTGGGAGATGGGCACCCTTTCGCCCACCTGCAATATGCCATCGGATACACGGCTGTATATAGCACGGATGGGGTCGTTGTCGTTTTGATAGACAAAAGGCTTCCAGTCGGGTGAACGTTCTTTCCAGGTATCCCTGAAGCTTGATAATGCAAACATGGTACGCCATTGCAGGTCACGGGTTTGAATATTACGGGTGTTGATGGTAATTTCAAAACCACGGCTTTGAGTTTTACCAATGTTGGCAATCACCGTATTTATTTCGTGGTAAGAGTTAAGCGGTTTGGTATCCAGCAGGTCGGAAATAATGTTGTTGAATACTTCAATTGAACCATCTACTTTTCCATTGAATAAAGAAAAGTCGAGACCGATATTGGTGCCTGTTGTAGTTTCCCATTTTAAATCAGGGTTTTCAAGCCTTGATAAGGCAACGCCTATCAAACGGGCATCATTACCCGAAAGCCAGGCAGGGAAAGCGGTGTAAGCGGCAAAGGCATTGCTGTTGATGCTGGCGTTACCGGTTTGCCCGTAACTAAAGCGCAGCTTGAATTGCGAAATGGTATTGCGAAGTCCTGCAAAAAAAGGCTCGTCGGCCACGTTCCAGGCTACTGCTGCCGAAGGGAATGTACCCCATTTATGATTGGCGGCAAATACGCTGGCACCGTCGGTACGCATGGTAAAGGAAAAAAAGTACTTGCTGTTATAATTATAATTCATCCTGCCAAAAAAGGAAACGAATTTGTTTTTTGAGCCTGCAGAGTTAGTAGGTAACTGTATACTGCCTGCACCAAGGTTGTTCCACAAAAAAGCATCCGTTACAAAGCCGGTGGCACCTGAGCTGTTGAACCGGTTTACAAATGTTTGCTGCGAAGCACCCGCCAGCACATCAAATTTGTGAGCGCCTGCAATTGTTTTGGTATAATTAGCGGTTGCTTCAAGCAGGTAATCATCCTTGTCGGTATTGGATATAAATGCCCTGCCTTTTTCCAAAGCACCATGCAGGGTGGTGGTGGGTATATAGCTTTTTCGGCTGCTGTAACCCCTGTCCATACCGGCTTTCAGTTTAATCACCAGGTCTTGTACAGGTATAATATCTACGTAAAAATTACCCAGCATTCTTTCAATCCTGCTTTGGTCGGTGATGGTGAGTAAAGAATAAGGATTGGGTTGTAAGGCTAATTGTGGGTTGAGCGGATAGTTGCCTTCTTCATCAATAGCCTGGATATGCGGCCCCTGCTGCATGGCGGCACGGATGATGCCGGAGTTTTCGAACTGGTCGCCACCTAATTGTGAATTTTGGTTGTCGATGCGGCTTGCAGTTAAGTTAATGCCAAGGCGCAGGTACTTGCTTACATCCTGGTCGATATTGGCACGAAAAGAATATCTTTTAAGATCGGCATTTTTAATAATACCCTGCTGATCGTAATAGTTGCCGGATAAAAGGTATTTGGTTTGCTTGCTGCCGCCTGATAAAGATATATTATGCTGGGCCGTAAAGCCGTTACGGGTTACCAGGTCAATCCAGTCGGTACCTTTACCAACATTGTTGATAGCATTTTGCGTATACAGCCTCCTGTAAGGTCCGTTAATAGGGTTAGCTTCTGCCTCGGCAAGAGTTCTTGAGCCGTAAGGAAACACGTTGTTTTCAAATTCCCAGAACTCTCTTGCCGCCTCGTTGCGTACCTGCATCCATTCGTTGAGGGGTAATACATCAAAAGGGTTTTTAAATTGCTGTATCGAAAAATTATTAGAATACTGAACTTTCAGGCCGCCCTCCTTTCCTCTTTTAGTAGTAATTAAAATAACGCCATTGGCAGCCCTTGCGCCGTATATAGAAGTAGCGCTGGCATCTTTCAGCACTTCAATAGATTCGATATCGTTGGGGTTAAAAGAGTTTAAAATACTTTGTGTGCCTGCCTGGTAGCGGCCACCACTTTCGGGTTGCTGTAAATCGGTGATGGGAAAACCATCCACTACAAATAATGGTGCATTGCTGGCATTAACTGAGCCAGCGCCACGTACCAGTATATCGAGCCCGCCGCCCGGCTGTGCACTGTTTTGCCTGATGGTAAGCCCGGCTACTTTGCCACGCAGCATACTGCCTACTTCGGGGCTGGATGACATCACCAGGTCTTTCGCTTTTACAGAGGATACAGCACCGGTAATATCTTTTTTCTTTTGTGTACCGTAGCCGATTACCACTACTTCGTCCATTGCCTTGTTTTCCTGGGCCATGATAGTGTTAAGGGTTGTTGACTTTCCAACAGCCACTGTTGATGAACTAAAACCCACTGAAGTAAACATCAGCGAATCGCCTGCAGGTGCACTAATGCTGTATTCGCCACGGCGGTTAGTAAGGGTACTGCTGCCTGTGCCTTTCACCTGCACACTTACATCGGGTACAGGATTGCCATCCCTGTCTGTTACCTTTCCCGAAATAGTTTGTTGAGCAGTTGCAGCACCGGTAATAACTACCAGCAAAGTGCAAACAGCAACACATTTTTTTAATAATGGAGTTAACATGCAATGAAAGTTTTGGATAATGATGAATTAATGTTTTGCTAACCCTAAGTTGACAACATTTTTTTGAAAATGATGCATAACCGCATGGGCCCTGCAACGCAATTTGCTTACGCAAACGCTTGTTTTTTACAGGCAAACGGTTGCGTAAATTTTTATGGTATGTGGATTATTAAAATATGAATGGGTGTTGATGCTGTGCTACAGGTAAGCGCAGCATTTAAAAAATATTTTGTAAACACTGTCGTTAAAAAAAATAGCTGCCGGTTTATGCCCGGCAGCCATGATCTTGTTTGGTGCAACAGGGTTAGTTAATCACCAAAATATGCTTCAGGGTATTATAGCCTGTTTCTTGTTCCCACAAGGCTTCATTGGCTAACTGTATGCTGTATGCCGGATTGCTGCGGAGTGATGGGTATCCATCAGGAAGGTTTAACAGCAACTCATACCTGCCCGCTGCTATTGCAGGCAGTTTGAATTGTTGCTGCAGTACAAATGCCCCACTGTGCCAGCTTTGAATATTTGTAGTAAAATGAAGTGTAGTAATGCTGCCCGAAACAGTATTACGCAAAATGAGCTGTACCGGCCGTGGATTAAATGGTGCAGCATAGCCTGTATTTTTCAGGCGTAATTGTACGGATATTCTCCCGGCTTTTTTGGCTTTCGCCGGAAGTAAAGCACTTTGTAATACCAGCCGGTAGCCCAGGTTTTGCTGTATGCTTCTCATACAGCCCAATGAATCCCAGTCGTTATTTACATTGTTGTTGTAAGCGGCATTAAGGTAACTGTAATGCATAGCCCTCATTTCAGTTTCAGCACGGCCATGTGGTTCACAGTCGTTGTGCGGACTGTAAGCATCATCGCAGGTTTCGCCGCCAACAGCTACGTAGCGGCTATCGGCTTCAAAATAGCTGCGCAGGCGGTGGTTGGCTGTATCTCTTTTACTGATTGAGTTGCCGTAATCATAAAAAGTGCCATAATCGTCGGCACTGGCTAAAAAACAATCGTTGTGAAAACCAATACGGGCTTTATCTGATTGTGTAAAAGCTTCGCTTGTTTTTAATGGCAGTGCATTGGGCTTTGCCCGCTTACCATATACATAGCGTTGTTTTATTTGTGGTGTACGCACCTGCACCATCCTGTTTTTGGGCATGGCATCCAGTAATGCTTTTAAAAAAAGGTTGCGGTTCATCCAGCCGCTATCTGTAATTCTGCCTTCACCATCATCGGTGGCACAGCCAAAATAATCTGTAAAATAATTTTCGCCCCATATACCAATAAAGCCCTGTTGCAGTACAGCAATGATATCTGCATTTTTGTGCAACAGGGGTTTTAGCTGTTGTACATGATGCAGTACAATATGTACCGGGGCATCGCCATAGGGCGGGCAGATATTGTATTCGTCTTTACAATCACCAGCGTGCGACTGATTGGTGTAAGCAAAGCGGAGTATTATTTTTAACCCTGCCCGGCGAACAGTGTTAAAATCATTTTGCAGGTTGGTTAAAAAATCTTCTGACAGTGCTTTATCTTTAAAAATATCCAGTTCGTAAGCCCTGTACAGCAATGATACTGTAACGCTGTAGCTGGCATTGCCGGGATGTTGAGGCACGCTTCGGTATTTTTTTAAAACCTGTTCATCCAGGGGTATAAAATGGCTGGCCTTTGTACCGGAAGGGATATAAAACCCTCTTTCAGGGTTAACAATAATGGCATCTGATGCTGTATACTGTAGCCGTACCTGTTGTGCTTTCAATAAAAGCGAGGCCTGCATAAACAGCAGTGCAGTTAATATTTTTTTCATAGTTATAGTTTAAAAAATAATTTCTTTTTATACAGGAAATAACAAAGCGCCCATTCAATAGTAAGTGTTGTTAAGGCAGATAATATGTTGCCGGATGGCATGGTGAGATTCACCATATTTGCAGCGCCTTTTACAAAAACTGCAACGGTGGCATTAAGCCATTGCACACCCACCGTTTCAAAAAACAGGTAGATGAAAATTGCATTCATCCCAACTACGGTAAATATCCATGCATAACGATTCCATTTTTTTATATCGATAAGCCAGTATAAAAATGTCAGTATCAGCAGTACCCATCCTCCCGATACCAGTACAAATGAACTGGTGCTGATCCGTTTAATTATCGGGGTTATACCTAATTCGTTTAACAAATAGCCTGCACACAAAGCAACTGTTCCTGCTGCCAGCAATACTTTTATTTTTTTTGAAGTACTTCCGGCGCTTATTAAAAGCTTACCGGCAAGTACACCCCAAATGGTATGTGCCGCCGTAGGGATACAATTGATGGCCACCCATCCGTCGCTGTTTGTTTTACCCATCAGTACCGTATCCATCCAGTTGCCAAAGTTATGCCCTGTAACAAATGGCTGGTTAAAGCCAGGTATTAATACCAGCCGGTATGCTGCTTCAGTAAGCAGTAACAACACAATTGAAAAGATGATTTGAAATGCTGCTGCCCTGCGGATAATCCAATAAGCCAGCAGTGTTGTAAAAGCTAATTGGGTAAGTACGTTCCATAGCTCCCATACCAGCCTGCCTGCATAGATGCAGTGCAATGCTGTACCAAAGAGGAAAAGCTTAAGGCAGCGTATAGCAATATGTTTAAAATTTTGCTGCCAACTGATACCTTTTTGCAGTTTATAATAGTAAGCTATATAAAGTGCTGCGCCAGCCATCGTCATGAATGCAGGCTGTACCAAATCCCAAAACCGTAGACCATGCCAGGGGTGATGAAAAAATTGCTGTACAATAGCTCCGGCTATCCCGGGCAACTGAAGCTGCTGCAGCGATTCGTACAGCAGGCAGCTTTCGGCAGCAAGCAACAGCATAATTAACCCACGCATTACATCTAAAGAAACTAACCTTGTTGTTACCGGCATTGTAGTTGTCATTGCTGAAAATTAAACATTGATTTTGATGTTCCGGTTATTATAAAATATACTTTGGCTGCACAAACGTTTGACTGATTCAGTCAAACGTTTGCATAATTTTTTTAACGTACATTGTCCTTAATTACATGAAAAATCATTTGCCTACCATAAAAGAAATAGCGAAGCAGCTTAATATTTCTGTATCAACAGTATCACGAGCCCTGCACGACCATAAGAGCATAGGCCTGCGTACCAAGATGCAGGTGCAGGAACTGGCCAAAAAACTGCAATACGAGCCGAATCAAACCGCCATTTTTTTTCAGCAGGGAAAAACATTTACTATCGGGGTTATACTGCCCGAACTCAGTGAAGCTTTTTTTTCCTCGGCTATCAGCGGTATTGAAGATGCCGCACATAAAAGTAATTATACCGTACTGCTTGGGCAGAGCCACGACAGCGTTGAAAAAGAAAAACAGTTGATTGATACCATGAAGAAACACCGTGTGGATGGCCTGCTTGTATCTATATCTAAAAACACTACCGATTACAGCCATTTTGAAACATTGCAACGCTATAATATCCCCATCGTTTTTTTTGACCGTATCCCAAAAATTTCAAATATCCATTATGTGGCCTGCAATATGGTGAATGGCACTGTACAGGCTGTAAATTTTTTATTTAAAAAAGGACACCGGATTATCGGCATGATTAACGGGCCTGAAAAACTGCCGGCAACAAAAGAAAGGCTTGATGGCTATATACAGGCATTAACCAAAAGCAGGCTCAAGTACGATCCGGCATTAGTGATAAATTGCGACCTCACTAAGGAAAGTGTATGCCATGCTACCGAAAAACTGCTAACGGGTAAGCGCAAGCCTACAGCTATTGTGGCTTTTAATGATTATGTGGCACTGGATGCGGTGCAGCAGGCACGAAAAATGAAACTGCGTATCAATAAGGATATTTGTTTTGTAAGCTATGCCAACCTGCCTATTAGTAACTATACCGCCTATCCGCCGCTGGCATCGGTAGAGCAGTTCCCCTACCTGCAGGGGCAAAAAGCTACCGAAACACTGATTGAATTACTGCAAAAAAAATCAGACGATGACACGGATGTGAACAACAGAACCTATTATAAAATTATTCTTGAATCGCAGTTGGTATTGCATGATGCAAAATAACGATTAGCGTATGCTTTATTCCGCAAGCGTTTGCATGCCAACATTCCAAAGGCAGTAATTATTTTTACTGTATAGAAATACAATTACAATGCAGCAACAGGTTTTACAGGCCTATGGTTTTAACAGCGATGTGGTAGTGCAGCCTTTTGGTACCGGCCTTATAAATCATACCTGGGCAGTGTATAATGGTAAAAATAAATTGATACTGCAGCGCATAAATCATAAAGTATTTAAATCGCCTGAAGACATTGCTGCTAATATCCGTCGCATTGGAAAATACCTTTCGGAACATCATCCCGGTTATCTTTTTGTAACGCCTGAGCAAACATTACAGCAGCAGGATATAGTGTACCTTAAAGGTGAAGGGTATTACAGGCTTTTTCCTTTTATTAAAGGCTCGCATACTATTGACGTGGTGCATACCGCCACACAGGCTTATGAGGCTGCAAAGCAGTTTGGACGATTCACCCGGCTGCTTTGTGATTTTCCCTGCGAACAATTAAAAGTAACCCTGCCTGATTTTCACAACCTGCCCCTGCGCTATCAGCAGTTTGAAGAGGCCATCCGGCATGGTAACAGGAACAGGATTAGCGAAGCCACAGAACTTATTCGCTTTTTACAGCATCACCACCATATTGTAGCAGTGAGTGCAGCTATTGAAAATAACCCTGCTTTCATTAAAAGGGTTACCCATCACGACACTAAAATCAGTAATGTACTTTTTGATGAAAATGATAAAGGACTTTGTGTTATCGACCTCGATACCGTGATGCCCGGTTATTTTATCAGCGATGCAGGCGATATGCTGCGTACCTATCTTTCGCCGGTGAGTGAGGAGGAAACTGACTTTTCAAAAATTGAAATAAGGAAAGATTATTTTAAAGCCATTGCCACCGGTTATCTTGGCGAAATGGGTGATGTATTGAGTGATGCAGAAAAAGCACATTTTGTATATGCCGGAAAGTTTATGATTTATATGCAGGCCCTGCGTTTTTTAACCGACTACCTCAATGATGATATCTATTATGGCAGTAAGTATGAAGGCCATAATTTAATGAGAGCAAAAAACCAGTTGGTACTGCTGGAGCGCCTGCTGGCAGCAGAGCAAAATTTGAACAAGATACTCCTTGAAATATAGCCGTTAATACAAGAGCAGTTTAGTTTAACATATTCTTCTGTGCCGGGCGTTTTTACTTGAGCAAATAAATCCGTCTACACAGAATGTATTATATTTAGTTAAACTCAATGGTTATGAAACGTTTTTTTGGGGCAATCTTCCTAACACAATTGCAGCCTTGCTTTACCCCGGCTATGGCTCAAAGCAGTGAACAGCAGCAACTGGGCCTGCCCGGCGATAATTTAAACCTGTATGCTGTGCTAAAGTTGTTCAGGGAGTCGCCAACACTGGAGGGCTTCGAAAAATCGCTGAACGATGAATCGCTAAAAATCAACAATCTTGATTTAAACAATGATGATCAAATTGATTACATCACTGTTGATGATAATGTGGAGGGAGCGGTACACAACATTACCCTTAAAGTGGCAGTTAGCGAAAAGGAAGTACAAAATGTAGCTGTGATTGCGGTACAAAAAGATGAAAAAGGTAATGTAACCTTACAAATGGTGGGTGACGAGGACTTGTATGGAAAGGATTATATCATAGAGCCTAATTATGAAGATACCCAAACACCCAACCCGGGCTATGCAGGCAATACGGCTACTGCCAATAACAGTGAGGTAAAAGTACAAACCACTACGCCGGCGCAGGTAGCCACATGGCCCGTGGTAACTTACATTTATATGCCAGCGTATAATCCCTGGTATTCGCCCTGGCACTGGGGGTATTATCCCGGTTACTGGCGGCCCTGGCGGCCCTTTTACTGGCACTACTATTACGGTTACCATTACCATTGGAATTATTACTATTATGGCCATTTTCGGCCATGCCCAACCTATCGTATACATGGATGGCACCACAGTTATTATCATGCCGGTTACCGGCGCACCTCTGTGCATGTACAAATTAATGTGCGGCAGGGCAGGTACAAGCAAACTTACTCAAGGCCACAGATGGCAACTGCTGGTGCGGCCTCTTTTAAAAGAGACAATCCTAAAGCACCATCCGTAAACACCAGGCTGCCCGCTTTTGATAAACAGGGCAGGCCGGTTATCAGCAGGCCTCAAACCGCAGATAATACCAACAGGCCTGCCATATCCAAACCGGTAAATAAACCCGGAACAAAACCTGTTACCCGGCCGGTACAGCCATCCACAAAGCCTGTAAACCGGCCAACCAACCGGCCTGTTACCAAGCCATTGCAACCAACTACAAAGCCGGTTACCCGGCCTGTATCCAAACCCCTACAACCGGCTGCAAGACCTGTTGCCAAACCACTTAAAAAAGGGATATAAAACTAAACCCTGTTGAATTGCCTGGCAGCTATTGCCCAAGTACTGTATGTACTAACGTAAGGGTATATCCGCTATTGATTGTACAAGTTGCAGCGTTTGAAATAGAGATGCTCCTGCAGGAAGTGCTGGAATTTAAAACAACAGTACCTGAAGGAATGATTACATCAGTATTTTCATCCGGTACTATGCCGCAACTCCAGTTAGCCGGGTTTTCCCAGGCGGCAGTGCCACCTGCGCCTGTCCAGGTATTGGTAAATTTTAATACAAGCTGGTTGCTGTATGTGCTCCCATTTACAAAGCAACGATATTGGTATCCGTACCAGGAGGAATTAATGTTGTTGATTAAAAGTACCCGTGAGGCAGTACCGCTATAGTTAGCGTTGTTGGAAATATCTGCAAAGCCGCTGCCTGTATTTACCTGCCATTGGTAAACGCCGCCGGTAATATCTGCCATGAGTGATGTGTTGATGGTGGCGGGGCAGAGCATATAATTAAAACCGTTTTTTGTAACAGTGCCAAATGTATTGGTTACGGCAACAGGGCCATAGCTGCCATTGCCTACCACCGCAGTGATGATAGAATCTGATACAACAGTAAAAGAAGATGCAGCAGTTCCGCCAAATGTAACAGCAGTAGCACTGGTAAAATTAGTGCCACGAATAGTGATTGCAGAACCTGTAACGGCATTGGTTGGGGTAAATGCTGCAATAAAGGTGCAGCCTGTTGCTTTTGTCCACGAAAAGCCGCCGATGCCAGCCTTCTCTTCATCGATTAAAGCATTGCCGCCCCGGTTAAAAAAATACATGCCACAATACGTACCATAACCATTAGGGTTACCTGCAAATCGAACAAAAAAACCTCTTCTTACCGAAGAATTGTTCTGGTTGTTTGATGGATATTCTTTACCGGTGCCGTTGATAGTGATGTTTTCAAAACTCAAATTATAAAAACCTTCGCCGGAAGCCCGGTTAAAATAAATGCCGTCGTTTTTGCAATCCACCAGGTCGATATTGTAAAATTTGATATTTCTTACACGGGTGCCGCTAACCGCTGTGCAATACAGGTCGATAGCCCCAACCGGGTTATTGTACAGGTCGTTAAATGTGCCACAGTTTATTACGGTAATGTCGTGAAAAACATGCTGTCCCTCTGTATTAAAAGTAACGCCGGGGAATGTGTTATTTGCCCTGATACCAGCTTCAACATTATCTTTAATCAGCAGGTGGTGGGCCTGGTTGTTTTTACCGCCGTAAATAGCTACCCCTGAAGCCCGCCAGCAGTTTTCGGAAGTATTGTAGCGAAAAGTATTACCGATACATTCCTGTCCGTTAGCACACCAAATGGCCATATCATCATCGCCATTATTCCTGAAGCTGCAATGCTCTACAATAGCATTGGAAGTGCCCTTGCAGAGGTTGATGCCATCGGCATAGTTATTTCTAAACCGGCAACCGGTTAGCAAAAATCCATCGGCAAAGGAGGGGCCGGTATTGCCATAGTTGGCAATCCATGCGCCACATTCAAAATGCTCGGCCCATATATTTTTTATAAGTGAGGTATTGGTAAAAACGCCATTAATCGCTTTGTACGAATTGCTCCTGGATGCATTATTGGTAGTTAAAAAAAGATCGGCAAAGCTGATGCCAGCCACATTTCCCCAAAGGCCGCCATTATTTGTGGTGCCACTGGTAAAATTAATCTGGCTGTACCACATGCCGGCGCCCTGCAGGCTGCTGTTCACTGTATTAAACTGCAGGCGGCCATTTACATTGTAATACCCGGCAGGAATAAAAATTATTTTGCCCCCGTTATTGTTGATAAAGCTTTGCAGGTCGCTGCCGGTACCTGAATAAATGGCTGCACCGGCAGGCGCTGTAATGGCATCCGGTACAGGCTCCATTTCAGCAAAATCAAGCGATATGTTACCACTTTCTCTTACCAGTTTTAATTTGCCGCCAACGGCTATTTTGTTGGGCAGCTTAAACCTTACTTCATCAAATCTTTTTTTAGGATTTCGGTTGCTTACGCCACCATTATTGGGGTTGCCGTTGTTCCATAGTGATTCCCACGACCAGGTGGAGGTAAGCGTAATACCGGTTACCCGTACATTATCGGCATATACGCCAAGTACCCCCGTTTCGCCTTTGGGCACGGAGTAACGGATAACCAGCCCGTCTGCCGCTTCGATTATCGTCCATTCCACAGTCGCATCGGCGGTTGTCATCGTTACACAAACCTGGTCTGAAGCTTCGGATTGCAGGTTGGCCTGCGCATACGACTTTGCCGTGGCCACAGCACCGTTGGATAAACTGCCCATATCTGCTTCGTATCTTTTATAAGGGGCATCGTAGTAGCCCCGCTGGGCAAACAGGTTTGAAAAACTGCCTGCCAGTAAAATACAAATGATAGAAAGCCTTGCTACAATATTCTTCATGCATTATTGAATTAGATATAACCGGGTACCGAAAACTGAGCTGGGGTATTATTTCAGGCAATAAAAAAGTGGTTTGGCATAACCGTTAGTGTGCAAAGTTACCACTGCACAAAAGCTATACAATTTATATAAGTATATGTATAGATAAAAGTATGGAATAATGAGGGCAATGCTTTTGTAATTAGCTTACTATCAGTAGGATGAGGATGTATAAAGATGAATTATATATAATGGATATTGTGAGGTAATTCCTGTTTCTTTTGAGTTTTTTAAGGCGATTGTTGTTGTTTTTAGCAATAGCATGCGTTAATGGATTTCGGGCAAAGTACTGGCAGGTACTGAACAGTCCTGGGAAGTTGGTAATGACAGCGAACAGTGCTGTGCTTAACAGGCGGAATGCACACGAGGGCAGGAATCTGACAGAAAAAGAACAAAAAGCTCAGCATGTTTACCGTTTTGGGCAGATTCCTCGTTCCTCGGAATGACAAATCAGTTTCGGGTGTTTCTTCTTCCGCTGTGAAGGAATGAGAATGGCAAGGTATTTTTCTTGCTGTCATCCTGAACGCAGTGAAGGATCTGTTGTGTAGGATTGCAAATGTTCGGCTTCAGTTTCACTGCCTTGCAGATTCCTCTCCCGATTACTATCGGGATAGGAATGACAAAGCAGTTCCAGCATTTTCCTCTTCTGTTGTTAAGTAATGAGAATGACAAGGTCTCACTCTTGCTGTTATCCTGAGGAATGAAGTATCTGAAGGGCACTGCTGTCATCCTGAGGTACGAAGGATCTGCCGGGCAGTGTTGCAAGTACTGAACATGTGTGCCTTTACCAGGCGGATTCCTCTTTCGCTATGGCGGAATCGGAATGACAAAGCTGGTTCGGCAGATTCCTCAATAGTAAACAGGAAGACACTTTTATCATTACTGAACAAATCAATGAAAGCTGCTCATGGATATGCCGCCAAAGTGATTGCGACGCAACGATGCTGCTATGAAAAACCACCGCCGGTATCAAAAAAATAAAAAAGCACCACCTTACGGCGATGCCTTCGTTTACCAAATAAAACCAAATAAAAAACAACCGATTAAAAATGCCAGCGTACAAAAGCCTCCATAGCGGCGTACTCTGCAAGGCCGAGTTTGTTGTACAATTCTGCTGTTGCCCGGTTGCGGTCTTCGGCCCGCTGCCAAAACTCACGGCTATCTGTACCCTGGAACACCACACCATCTTTCTGGCTCTGGTGTTTAAAAATACCATTGCGTTTTTTCAGCACCTGGTCGGGGCTCATGGGTACTGCCATTTCTATCAAATCAATATCCCACTCGGCCCAGGCGCCTTTGTACAGCCACAGCCAGCACTGGTTCATAAAGGGCTTATCTTTTAACCGCCTAACGGCTTCGAATATGCCATCGAGGCAAACCTTGTGTGTGCCATGCGGATCGGCAAGGTCGCCGGCAGCATAAATTTGATGGGGTTGTATTGTTTCAATGAGTGCAGCTATGATGGTAAAATCTGCTTCGCCTATTGGATTTTTTTCCACCAGCCCCGTTTCATAAAAAGGCAGGTTTAAAAAATGTACCTGTTGCTGTGGTACCCCCACATACCGGCAGGTGTTTTTAGCTTCGCCCCGCCGGATGATACCTTTTACCTGCCGCAATGCAGGGCTGTCTTTTTCGCCATTTTTTTTCACTTTTAAAAATGCCAGCGCTTCATCGTATATGCTGTTTGCTTCAGGCGATACAATACCAAACTGCTCATTATAATCTTTTACAAATTCAATAAAGCGTAAAGCCTCGTCATCGGCAACGGCAATATTGCCGCTGGTTTGGTAGGCCACATGCACTTCGTGTCCCTGGTCAACTAATCGCTGAAAAGTGCCGCCCATGCTTATGATGTCATCATCCGGGTGCGGACTAAAAATGAGCACTCTTTTTTTAGCCGGTGTAGCCCTTTCCGGCCGGTAAGTATCATCGGCATTGGGTTTGCCGCCGGGCCAGCCGGTAATGGTGTGCTGCAACTGGTTGAACACTTCAATATTAATATCGTAAGCCTGCCCGTGCAATGCCAGCAAATCGCTGAGGCCATTTTGATTGTAATCGTTGTTGGTGAGTTTTAAAATGGGTTTGCCCAGGGATAAAGCAAGTTGTGTAACGGCTTTTTTAATCATGCCGGTTGTCCACAGCACATCATCCGTAAGCCAGGGTGCTTTAAAACGGGTCAGTTCGGCTGCACAGCTTTCATCTAATACAAATGTGGTGTTGTGATGGCCCTGCAAATAGCTGGCCGGCACAAACTCGGTAACCGGGCCTTCCACTGCCTGCTTAATGATGCCGGCTTTGCGTTCGCCCCAGGCCAGCAGTACAATGCGTTTGGCTTTAAGGATGGTGCCAATGCCCATTGTAATGGCTTTGCGTGGCACATGGGTGATGCTGCCAAAATCGTATGCGGCATCAAACCGGGTGAGGTGATCGAGGGTGATAAGCCGGGTGATAGAGTTAATATGACTGCCGGGTTCGTTGAAGCCAATATGCCCGTTGCGGCCAATGCCGAGCAACTGAAAATCGATGCCGCCGTATTCCTCTATTTTTCTTTCATAATCATCGCAATGCTGTTTTAATATTTCCGGCGATACACTGCCCTGGGGTATAAAACAATTGTGGGGTTGTATATCAATGTGGTTAAACAGGTTTTCGTACATAAATGTACGGTAGCTCTGCAGGGCATCGGGCTGCAGCGGATAATATTCATCAAGGTTAAAGGCAATTACATTTTTAAAGCTTAGGCCTTTTTCTTTATGCCAGCGTATCAGTGCCGCATATACTTTTTTTGGGGTTGCCCCGGTGGCCAGGCCCAGTACGGTGGTTTGCCCGTTGCGGTTGCGTTGTTTTATAAGTGTGGCAATCTCGTCGGCTACATGAGTGCATGCAGCTTCTGCAGTTGAAAAAACAGTGGTAGGTATTTTTTCAAATGAGATGGTTTTGTGTGGTGATAGTATTTCTGTAAGCATATATTTTTTGTAATCAGTTTTTAATACGCTGCTCAGCTTTTGTTGCGTCGCACACTTGTACGGCATATTGTTACCCGGCTTTTTATGCAGCGTATTGTTATGAGTTTTAAAATTCAGCCGATTTGCCAAACACTGGGCTGCGTTTTTGCCATTTGCCCCTGGTGAAATCCGGTATGGCCTGCATGGTACCACCTTCTGCAATTGATTTTTCGCTAAGTGGGGTAATGGCATACCAGGTAGCCAGGTCGTACACATCCAGCGGAAATTCCACCCCTCTTTTGATACATTCAATAAAGGCATTATCCACAAAAAAATCCATGCCGCCATGCCCTGAGTTTTCGGCATCTTTTTCAAAGCGCTTCCATAATGGGTGATCCATTTGTTCAAACACTTTTTCCGGATTATCCCAGTGGTGTTTTTCACTCAGCCCGTCGATATGTATCATGCCCCGGTTAAATTCGCCGGCATGATGATCCTGCCAGATACCATCGGTGCCCTGTACACGAAAACCAAGATTGTACGGCCGGGGTGAAGAAGTGTCGAGCGTAAGTATTATAGTTTCGCCATTGGCGGTTTGTATTTGTGTGGTTACAATATCGCCCTGCTTGTATTTAAGGTTGGCATTAGGATGATTTGGGCCGCCTTTGGGGTGTTTTTTTATGTACCTGTTCAGCCCCCTGGATTTGGTGGCTATGGAGGAGAGTGTGGTAAGCCTGTTGCCCCTGTTGATATCAATCATGGTAGCTACCGGCCCCAGGCCGTGTGTGGGGTAGTTCTCCCCGTTACGATCAATATAATGCTGCGTACGCCATTTAGCTTCGCTGTAGCCTTTGGCGCCAAACTCAACGCCACTATCATAAGGGCTAGTGCCATCGTTGAACAATACGCCCCGTAAGTCGTGCTGGTAGCCGCCCTGCAGGTGGAGTATTTCGCCAAATAAGCCTTTGCTTACCATGTGGTGCACCGCCATAATATCCCGGCGGTAACAAACATTTTCGAGTGGCATAATAGGTATGCCTGTTTTTTCGGAAGTGTTTACGAAATCCCAGCAATCCTGCAGCTTGATGGCGCCGCAAACTTCCATGCCTACTATCTTTCCTGCATTCATGGCATCAATGCCCTGCGGGGCATGCCACTCCCAGGGTGAGGATACAATTACAGCATCAATATCGTTTCGTTTCAGCAGGTTTTTGTAGTCTTCGTTGCCGTTAGTATATACTGCAGGAGCAGGCCTGCCGTATTTTTTTACCAGGGCCAATGCCATGGCCATCATATTGGTGTCCGGGTCGGCAAGGGCAGTTATCTCCACATCATTGCGCTTCAGCATTTCTTCCAGGTGTACCTGCCCACGCATGCCTACGGCTATCATTCCAAGTCGTACTTTTTCTTTACGGGCTGGCGCCATAGCTTGTATGGCATTTGGGGTAAGCATCATGCCAGCCCCTGCCAGTACCGCCTGTTCAATAAATAGCCTCCTGTTGCTTGTATGTTTCATGGTATTTGTTTTATCAAACTTACTGTGTATCTGCCTTCGGCGTATATGCAAACGTTTGATGATGATTTTACCAGGTAAAAAATTGTACCGGCAAACGTTAGTATTTCAAACTTATACTGTATTGCCGGTAAAAAACTCCGCAAACGCTTGCAGGATGATCATTTCACGCAAACGCTTGCGCCATCTGCATTTCATGCAAACGTTTGACAAGCCGGCTGGCATAGTTTGCAATGCATATAGTTGTATTTTCCCGGTTCAATCAATTCATACAATTTTATGCAGCCATCTTCAGCAAACAGGTACGCCATAGTGATCATTGGTATTTTGTTTTTTGTATTTGGTTTTGTTACCTGGCTTAATGGTACACTTATCCCTTTTTTGAAACTGGCCTGCCAGTTGGAAACTGATGTGCAGGCATTCTTTGTAACCTTCGCTTTTTATATGGCCTATTTTTTCCTGGCCATACCATCGTCAGCAATTTTAAAATATACCGGGTTTAAAAATGGCATGGCATTAGGGTTGGTTGTAATGGCAGCAGGTTCTTTGTTATTTGTGCCGGCGGCAAACAGCAGGAGCTTTGATTTGTTTCTTACCGGATTGTTTGTACAGGGTATGGGGCTGGCCTTATTACAAACAGCATCTAATCCATATATTAGTATTATCGGCCCGATGGAGAGTGCTGCAAAACGTATCAGCATCATGGGCATTTGTAATAAGACTGCCGGTATGCTCAGCCCAATTGTATTGGGGGCCCTGGTGTTAAAAAATGCCAGTACTATTGAAGCCCAGGTAAATGCTGCTGCAGACGCTTCGGCAAAAACCCTGTTGCTGGATGAACTGGCGCAAAGAGTAATTAATCCTTATATTATTATGTCGGTGGTATTACTGTTGCTGGCGCTGATGATTAAAAAATCGGCATTGCCCGAAATTGATGTAGAAGGGCAGGATAGTGATGGCGGCACGGCGGCAGCTAAAAAGAGTGTATTCCAGTTTCCGCACTTAGTGCTTGGTGTGCTCTGCCTGTTTTTATATGTAGGGGTAGAAGTGCTGGCAGGAGATGCCATAGGCGCTTATGGGAGGGAGTTGGGTATGCCGCTGGATGAAACAAAATACTTTACCACATTTACGTTGTTTGCCATGCTTGCCGGTTATGTTGTAGGCATCATTGCCATACCCAAATACATTTCTCAACAAAATGCGCTGGCGGTATCTGCTGTTACCGGTATAGTTTTTAGTATAGGCGTATTTGTTACCGGGGGGTATACTGCCATTACTTTTATTGCCCTGCTGGGTTTATCCAATGCGCTGATGTGGCCTGCAATTTTTCCGCTGGCAATTAGTGGGCTGGGGCGGTTTACCAAAACAGGCTCGGCATTACTGGTAATGGGTATTGCAGGCGGGGCAATACTTCCATTGCTGTACACCACATTAAAAGACAGTGGCATGGCTTCTAACCGTATTGCTTTTTTATTATGCACCCTGCCTGCTTATTTATACATCTTATTTTATGCGGTGAGGGGATATGCCGCAGGTAAAACAAAATAAATTCCACTCATAAATATTTTAACAGTAATGAACACAACATTGGTAGTGCTGGCAGCAGGTATGGCCAGCAGGTATGGCAGACTCAAGCAGATTGACCGCTTTGGCCCTTCGGGCGAAAGCATCATTGATTACTCGATTTTTGATGCAATTGCTGCAGGTTTCAACAAAGTGGTATTTGTAATCCGCAGGGATTTTGAAGCTGATTTTAAAAATATTTTTGAACCCCGCATAGAAGGCCTAACAAAAATTGAATATGTGTACCAGGAACTGGATGCCTGTACCGATGGTTTTGTATTGCCTGCATCCCGAACAAAACCCTGGGGAACGGCACATGCGGTGTTATGTGCGGCCACTGCAGTACATGAGCCTTTTGCAGTAATTAATGCCGATGATTTTTATGGCAGGGATGCTTTTAATAAAGCCTGTGATTTTTTAACTACAGCAGCATCGGCAGACTTATGGGCCAATATATGTTACAGCCTGCCCAATACTTTATCCGACTACGGTGCCGTAAGTCGTGGGGTATGCGCTACTGATGAGGATGGTTTTATTACCTCTATTACCGAACGCACAAAAATATACCGGCACAATGCTGTAATGGTGTATGAAGAAAACGGCAGCCTGTTTACACTGTCAGATGCAACCAATGTATCGATGAACTTTTGGTGTTTTACCCCTGAAGTGTTTGACTTTTCCAAACAGTTATTTACTGAATTTTTGAAGCAGCATGCCGCAGAACCTAAGTCGGAATTTTTTATTCCGTTTGTTGCGGATGAATATATCCGGCAGGGCAGGGGAAAGCTAAAAGCAATACCTACTCATACCTCCTGGTTTGGGGTTACCTATAAAGAGGATAAACAGGTGGTGCAAAGTTGTATTAACGGGCTTGTGGAACAGGGCAGTTACCCTTTGGCACTGTGGGTTAAAGAAACAGTTTAGCCACTACTGCCACGAACCAAGGCGGATAGTTGTAGCCCCTACAGGCATCGAACCTGTACCTTCAGAATCGTCCCGAAAGCATTCGGGATGAAATTCTATCCATTAAACTAAAGGGCCGGGAGTAAGGTTTAAGACGTTTAAAGCGTTCGAACATTTGAACCTTTTTGCTTCAAGGGCTGCTTCTCTTGCTACAAACAAAGGCGGAGGTAAATTTTTATGTTCCTGAAAGGCAATCTGTGTAGCCTGCTTTTTCAAAATAATTGCTGCCAAAAGCCATGCGTTTTGATACACATTTGCTTAACGTAATTCAAAAAATAGGCTTTTTGACTTATATTTGATTCAGGCAAGTCAAAATATGTTACTTCAGCTATTACCAATAAAGCAAGATTTGGAAACAAAAGCAGTGTTGAAAAAACTTGCTAAGGCACATAGGCGATTGGCTGAGTTGAAGGGCATAATTACCAGTATTCCTAACCAGGCTATTTTGTTAGAAACTCTCACCCTGCGTGAAGCAAAAGAAAGCTCCGCTATTGAAAATATCATCAGCACATTTGATGAAGTATATCAAAGCAATTTATTCAACAATATTTTTGCCAGTCCTGCTGCCAAAGAAGTACACCAGTATGCGGCCGCACTAAAAAAGGGGTTCGAACTGGTAAAACAACATCAGCTACTCACCAACAATCATATCATACAAATTCAGGCAGTGGTGGAACAAAACAAGGCTGGTTTACGGAAACTGCCTGGTACAAAACTGCTGAATGATAAAACCGGGCAAGTGGTTTATACCCCTCCACAGGATTACGAAAGCATACTATCGTTAATGAATAATTTAGAAACATTTATTAATGATGAAACCATGATGGATGCAGACCCCCTGGTGAAGATAGCCATCATTCATCATCAATTTGAAAGCATACATCCCTTTTATGATGGTAATGGACGAACAGGCCGTATTGTCAATATTTTATACCTCGTAAAAGAGGGCTTGCTGCACCTGCCGGTATTATACCTGAGCCATTATATTATTCAACACAAATCAAACTATTATCGTTTATTACAGGAAGTGAGAGATAAAGGCGAATGGGAAGAGTGGGTATTGTTTATGCTGGAAGGGATTGAAAAGACAGCAGCAGCATCCGTTACGTTAATTGCTTCCATAAAAGAACTGATGCTGCAGTATAAGTTGCAGATAAGAACCGATCATCCTAAACTATATAGCCAGGACTTGCTGAATAACCTGTTTAAATACCCTTATACCAAGATTGAGTTTTTGCAAAAAGATTTACAAATCAGCCGCAGTACAGCCATCAGGTACCTCGATATATTGGTGAAGGCTGGTATCTTAACCAAGCACAAAGTAGGCAGGGATAATTTTTTCCTGAATGCAAAGCTTTTTGAATTGCTTGCCAGTAATAGTTGATGTGCAAAGCTATGGTGCTGGTTGGGCCGGGAGCAAGGTTTGAGATGTTTAAGACGTTCATTCGTTTTAAACGTTTTTTACCACTACTGCCACGGTTCGTGACACAAGAACCATTTTTTTTCTTATGAATTCTGTCAATAAATTTATAAACTGGGAGGCTGGTTCGTCGGCCAGGCGACTATATACCTGTTAGACCACGATGTTAAAAATAAAAGGGGCATTTAGCCCCTTATTTGTTTTACAGAAAGTCTTTTACATCAACTTCTAAAACATCTGCTATACGTTTTAAAGCAAGTATTTTGACATTCATCTTTCCGGTTTCAATATCGGATAGGGAACTTTTATAAGTACCGGACATTACAGCCGCTTTCTGTATAGGTATGCCTTTAGCCTTTCTTATGGCTCGAATCCGCTTTCCCATTTCTATTAAATAGATGCCGTCTTTCATTTTATTTACCAATTAATTTTTTATACTTTAATGAACCTTTACAGTTAGCCAATGACTTAGCAAAGCGTTCATCTTGAAACAAAGCCCTGTTGTTAAACCTAAATGCAGATTCATTGCAGTAACGTTGTAAATGTTTTGGTGAAACGCTGTGATGGATGCCATCTATTTGTTTCTTTAAAATGTTCCAGTAACCTTCAATGTTATTGGTGTGAACCAGTATATCTTCTTTGCGTACATATTCGCCGTTCCTGTGGTTTACTTTCCTGTGTTTATATTTTTTACCAACATTATTGTAAGCCCTGTTTTCATCTGATACCATAAAACTTTCAGTTGAAACAAAGCCGTCTATTGCTTCACTTATGTTTTCAATGTTTACATCGGGAATTACTTTTGTTCTTACTTTACCATCCCTTTGGATAGCACCGAATACCATAGTTTTATTGTCATCCCTTTTTAAGTTCAGCCTTTTCTTTTTGCTTGCATGGATATTTTTTAAAGAGCCGCCCACCAGCGTTTCGTCAACTTCAACAATACCCTCTAATAATTCAGGTGCATTATCTGTGAGCATTTCACGGATACGGTGGTTTAAATGCCATGCTGTTTTCTGTGTTACGCCTAACCAATTTGCTAATTGAAGGCTGCTAATACCTTTACTGTGTACAGATAAAATATAAGTAGCCAAAAACCATTTGGTTAAAGGAATCTTTGTGTTTTCATAGATAGTGCCAACGGTTACGCTAAATTTATTTCTGCAACCTTTCTCCCGGCACTTGAATATTTTACCATTAGGGAACCTGTGAACGTTTATAGAGCCACAGAAAGGGCAAGCAGGTGTGCCATTCCAACGTTGTTGCTCTAAATACTCCCTACACTTTTGTTCATCGCTGAACTCTTTTTGAAACTCTAATATGCTTTTGAATGTTTTCATCTTTTTTTGTCTTACTTTGTCTTACAATATGAGTAAAAAAAATTACCCTTTCTTTTTAGAAGGTTTAACCGCTTCTTCCAGCAATAACTCAATGGTATTGCTAAGCGTTCTTTTATCCTTATCAGCCATTTGTTGCAATGCTGCCTTTAATTCTTTGGTAGTCCTGAAAGTGATTGATTCTGTTTTACTGTCTTTCATTGTAAGACAAATGTAAGACAATTTATGGTATATCCAAATTTTTTGAGGTCATTTTTTTTCATTAATTTTGCGTGCGCACTGCAAAATTAGCTATTAACTTTACTTTTACCTTTTTGTGAGATAAAAAACCATTAATTTCATTAACCATTTTATGATGTTCAAATTCGCTTTAAATATTAATGATGATAACCAACAGTTAACCCCAGAGAATGGGCTTGACTTTGGGGATTTATCGGAATTAACATCACATTTACGGAAAGCATTAGAGTCAAGAAGACAAGGCAAGTGCGTTTTATCAAGTATAGAAAATCATGGATATACTCCCAACTTTACCACAGAAAGCGAACTTATTTATAATAAATTTTTAAGAGTTCATACTGATATACAAGAGAAATCTATTGCTGATTTAACGAAAGAAGAAGCAACATACGCAAATACATTAAAAAAGATATTATCAACTGATAAGTATGTAGAGGCAATTGATACAAATAGAAAAACATTAGTTAAACTAACTTCAAAAGATATTGAGACCATTGCGGAAAATTATAGCGTTATCACAAATCAATCAGGTATTGTTTCAGAAATCGGTTCACCTAAATTAGAGGACAACAGGCATATCTATTTGCATAGTTTGGATTATAAAATTTTTATAACTGCTGCGCAAGAACAAATCCTAAAAGATTGTTATAGAAAAGGTTTTGTAGAACTTAAATTAAAGCAAAGAAGGTCTATAAAAACCGGTAGAATCCTAAATGCAACTCTTATAGATTTGAGAATTAAACCTGACATTACTCTTGCTGAAAGTTTATCAAATCTATCAGAGGATGAGTTAGCGATTTTTGAGAATATAAATACTGTTGACGATATACTAACACTATTACGCTCATGAGAAAAGTTCCATACCTACAATGGGAAAATATTTTCCTTGATACTACCATTGTCTTTTCATATATACAAGCTACTCGAAGCAATAATACCGACCCAAGATGCGATTTTGTTAAAAGAGTTATTGATGACTTAAGTAGCAATAAATCTACTACTGGTAAAAAAAGGAATTTTTATATTTCTGCTGTAAGCATAAGTGAAATGTATGACAAAAGCACTGACCAGAAAAAGACAGAAAGAATTGTTAGCAGTATGAAAATTGGTACAATGACTTATGTGTCTTTTGATACAGATATAGCTGAATTTATGACCAGCAATTATCATCCAGTTTTAGGTACAACTAAGCAAACTGCTATTGCAAAACAATTTGGATTTAAAGACCATGAAATAGTGATGGCAAGAGAATGGATAACTAAAGATTTAATGATAATCGCAAGTTCTGACTATTTACAATGTGATGCCGTTTTAACTTTAGATGAACGAACTTTTGCACCATTATGTAAAGAAGTGAATTGTTTCTGCTGTGTTACGTTAGAACAAAAATTTAATTTAAGTCCGCAATACATATTTGAATATAATGGCTAAATCAATTAAAAAGAAAACATCAGCACAGGCATCTAACATATTCCACAATATTATGGCTGCATCAGTATCAGGCAATCCTAAGCCTAAAAAGAAAGCTGCAAAAAAGGCAGATGAAAAGAAGTGAGCATATCAAATTGATAAAGAATAGCTTCAAAGAGGCAAAGAAAACCAGTATAAAGCTAAAAGTTGTTGTTATCTCAAATGACTGCTGCCTTGAATGTCTTAAAATTGACGGGCAAGAAATTGAATTTTTAGAGGCAGAAAAAAATCCACCAATACCACACCCAAATTGTACAAGAGAATGGGGATGTAACTGCACAATAGGGTTTTTGCCTATTCGTGATGAAAATGGCAATCTGCTTATTAAATAGTTTTTGGCTATGGTCTAACACGTATATAGTTACCTCGGCCACGAACCAAGGCTGAGATTGGGTTAAAACAAATTTTCAATTAGAAAAAAATCTTCATGGATATTAAGCAAAAAGATAAATATGAAAAGCTTAGCCTTGCTTGTTTTGTAGGAATTGTAATAATTATAGCTGCGTATTCATTAACTTATTTATTGAGCGAAAAAATACAAATAAATAAAATTTTTGCATGGTGTCTTCTTTTATCAATGTTATTTGTAGTAATAAATTCAGCAATTCATTATTTTACAACTATTACTCTTTTGTATAAAAAGACACTACTTATTAAAGATTTAGGAAAACTGACCTTGATTTTTTTAGTTGTTTTTAGCATTTTTCTTTTGTTTTTACTTTATTTATTGTTGTTGTTTTTAGCAACTCCAACTTTGGGCCCCGGTGATCATGTCTAAATTTTTTAATTATGTCCAGCACATATCTTCCCTTATCAACTCTCTTTCTCCGCCTTGGTTCGTGGCACACGAACCATTCCTCACTACATGCAGTTTTACATTCAGCCAGTTAAATAGTAAGCAATAAAACCATAAATTGTATAATGGAATTTTTGCAGCAGAGAAAATCACATACCAGCATTTGGGAAATTTATTTTTGGACAGCCACTATTCATAAGTGGTTACACTTGCTGTCAGGCGATTCAAACAAGCAGCTAATTATCAATTATCTTAAAAAACTCTCTGATGAATGCTTAATCACTGTATATGCGTTTGTAATTATGCCCAATCATATTCATTTGATTTGGCAACAAAATAAATTGAATGGAAAAGAGACCCCCAAAGGGAGTTTGTTGAAATACACGGGGCATGAATTTTTAAAAATTCTGAAAGCAGAAAGCAAGGCATATTTGTACGAAGTAAATGCAGCAAATAAAAAACATGAGATATGGCAAAGGGATTCGCTGGGCATAGAAATATATAGCGTGAAAGTGGCAAAGCAAAAGATTGAATACATACACAACAATCCCATTAATGGAAAATGGCAATTGGCAAAAGATTATCTTGACTATCAGTATTCGTCGGCAAGGTTTTATGAAACAGGGATTGATGAGTTTGGGTTTTTGAAAAATATTTTTTGTGTGTTGTATGGTGATTGATTGCAGAGCGGTTCGTGGGCCACGAACCAAGGCGGAGGGACTTTAAAAAGGCTCGAACCTCCGAACGTCTTAAATCTTTTAAACGATTCCAATGCCACGGTTTGTGACACACGAATCAAGGCGGATAGTTGTAGCCCCTACAGGAATCGAACCTGTACCTTCAGAATCGGAATCTGAAATTCTATCCATTAAACTAAAGGGCCGGGAGTAAGCTTTAAGACGTTTAAAACGTTCGAACATTTGAACCTCTTAAACCTTATTCACTTTCCAAACTCCACAATATTACTTCCAAATATTTTTACCGCAATGGCGAGCAATATTACGCCAAAAAATTTTCTTGTAACGGCCATGCCATTTGGGCCAAGCACTTTTTCTATCCACTTTAAGGATTTGAGTACTGCATAAATCACTATACAATTAATCACAATGCCCATCAAAATATTTACATCATTAAAATTGGCTTTCAAGCTCATGATGGTGGTAAGTGTGCCACTACCGGCAATCAGCGGAAAAGCAATGGGTACCACGCTGCCGGTTTTTACATCTTTATCTGTTTTAAAAAACTCTACGCCCAAAATCATTTCCATGCCAATAAAGAAAATAACAATACTGCCTGCCACTGCAAATGATTTTACATCAATACCCAGTATGTTTAAAAATTGCTTGCCCACAAAAAGAAAAAGAATCATCAGTCCGCCGGAAGCTAAAGTAGCCTGCGTTGATTTAATCACACCTCCCATTTTTTCTCTCAGGGATGCCAGTACAGGAATGGAACCGATAATATCGATTACTGCAAACAGCGTAAATGATGCTGTTAGTACCTGGTTAAAATCAGCGCCTTTAAAATCCATGCCCTTGTGAATTTGGGCAAAGATAATCTTCCGGCCATTTACCTGTACTTATAAAATATTTCCTGCTCGGTAAAAAGGGTATAGCGTTGTTTTAGCTGCAGCAGGCAGTTGCGGCACAGGCAGTCGTTGTAATGGCTGGCTATAAAAGTTTCTTCGGCCACACTAAGTTCTACGCCAAAACACTGGCAGTTGTTGATGTCGCCTGTTTTACATTCAAAAACTGCCCCGCAGCGGGGGCAGCTTTTTTGTTCATGTTTACACATGCGGTATTATTTAAAAGTTAACCAGTGCGCCAGCCATAAAATTAAAACGCCTGCTGTTGTAGCCGTACAGTTCGTAATATTTTTGATTGGTGATATTACGCAGGTCGGCAAATAGTTTTACCCCTTTAAGCACCTGGTAGCTGGCATGTACATCTATGTAGTAAAATGATGGCATCTCCACCGTTTTGGTTTCCCAGGCTGATGCATCATAATATTGATCAAGTGCTTTATCTGCCCAGCGGAATCCAATACTGGTAAATAATTTTTTGGTAGCCTGGTAGCTGATATTGGCGTTGATGATATGCTTTGGCCTGCGGTACAGGTTGTACAGGCTGGTATCCTTTGCCGTAAGTGCCGATTGGGTTTTAATATTACCGGTTACAAAAGCATAGTTGGCAGTGATGCCCAGTTTGCTGCAGGGGCGCAGGGTGGCTTCCAGTTCCAAACCGTTATCATCCTGCTTATCCGCATTGGCATATTGTGCCCAGGGGGCTGCCGGTAAGGATTTAAAAATGATCACTTCTTTAATTTTTCGGATAAAATAAGTGGCCCTCAGGTTCAGGGTATTTTTATGATCGGTGTATTGAATACCGCCTTCGTACGAATTGGATTTTTCTGGTTTAAGATTTTTATTACCATACTCCGATGACAGTTGGTACAACGAAGGTGCCCTGAAGCCGCTTGAAATATTGGCAAATATTTTTACCTGGCGGTTAATTAAATAAGACGGGTTGAACGAATAGGTAAACGCATTGCCAAATTCGTTGTGGTGGCTGTAGCGGCCACCCAGTTCGGCACTGAGCCCGTGCCATGATTTTAATAACAGGGAAGCATAGCCGCTTATTAAGGTTGATTTAAGGCTGTCGCTGCCCAAATCTCCGTAACTGGTTTTGCTGCTGGCTTTATTGCTCCGGATATCTGTTCCGGCAAGTACAGCAAAGTTTTTATGCAGGCTGAGGTTGGTATAAGCTTCGGCAAATAAAGATTTGCCTTTGTACAGCGCATTGTATGGGTCGTAATCATTCGGATCGTCGGGCACATTTCTTTTGTCGTCTATTTCCCTGTCGGTATTATTGAGGTTAAGGTTTACCGTTACACTACCCTTATTAAATTTTGTAATCGATGCTATACCTGCCTGTAAGTTTTTGTTGCTGATAATATGGTTTTTGTCATCCATAAAAGCGCCATCATCAATATCTGCTGTATAACGGGCATACTGGCCAAATAGGCGCAACTGCCAGTTTTTAGCAGCCTGCGTAGTAACGTTAATACCGGCCACATCCTGGTTAAAACCGTCTTTATCAAAATTGTTGTTCCCGCTTACATCTTCTGCTGCTGAAAAGCCGGTTGACTTCAACTTTGAATATTGCAGATTATACGTAATGGCGTCGGCCTTGCCCGATACAGCTGCCATGCCTTTAAAGGTGCCATAGCTGCCGCCTGAAAGACTGGCATTCACTCCGGCTGCTTTATTACTGTCTTGTTTTTTAGTAATGATGTTGATAACGGCCGCAACAGCATCCGAACCATACAGTACGGATTGAGCACCTTTAAGAATTTCTATTTTTTCAATTTGGTCGATGGCAAAATGGTTGATGTCGAAGGCAGGAGAAATGCCCGATGCATCATAGGCCGGAACACCATCTACCAGTATCAGCGTATTGGGTGCAGATGCGCCACGAACATACACGTACTGGTTAGCACCCAATGGATTTTGTGCACCGCTGATCACTATGCCCGCCTGTTCATTAAGCACCTGTGCTATGCTGCGGCCGGTATTTTGCTCCAGCACCTGCCGGTTGATAACGGTAAGTACTTTACCGGTACTGCTTTGTTTTTGCACTTGTTTGTTGGCGGTAAAAATTACTTCGTCTAATGTTTTGGTGCTGTCGGTTTGTGCCTGCACCTGGCTGCTGATAAATGCAGCAGCCACAATAAAAATTTTCTTTTTCATTTGTTGAAAAAAGTTTTTTGTGACTGCTTCCGAGAAATTAAAAAGAAATATAAAAGCGGTTAGCCGTTACATCTCCTGCCTTTCACCCGAAAGCAAAATGATTGTTAAGCGAACCTGGCAGGTCTTCTGGCTTGCTCTTTTATTTCCAGCCTTCCCGAAAGCTTTGTGGCAAACAGTGGCGTTAGTGGAAACAAATTAAATATGAGCTTACAGCTACGGGGATAGCGCCGGATTTACACCGGACTTCCCTTTTAATGCACTGCCTGAGGCAGCACAACCAAATTCGGTGGCAAATGTGCAACATTGCCATGCAACGGCCAAAAAAATAAACAGCAGCGCATAAAAAAGCCATCCGCCGTTTGGGGATGGCTGTAAGTGGCTGCAATAATTTGTCAATCCTCTACTTTACGACATTCCCCTACAATGTGGTGAAAAATATCATGCGCTTCGGTAATGAGTTTTGTAAGTGTGGCATCGTCTTTCCCGGCAGTTACGGCTTGTTGTATGCTGGCACACTGGGCGCTAAGTTTTGTAAGCGCCTTTTTAGTTTCTTCTGGTTTAAAACCGGGCGGTATGGTAGATTGCTCCCAAAGCAAAGCATGAATATAAAGGCTGTCTGCTTTGGCTTTTAGCGGCGCCAGGTTACCCTCTTCGGCCGGGTGAAAAGTAGTGGACATATACTGGTGAAACCTTTTCATTTCGGGCCAGGATGGTTTGGGTGATTGTGCTTTTCCCAAAAAGGGCAGAGTGATAACCAATAATGCTGCAATAAATGTTTTCATAAAAAAATAATTTGTGTTTACAAATGTAGGAATAACCAGTCTGTATTTGCTGAAGTTTACACTAACGGTTATTGCCGTTCAGGATGCTGTATCAAAATCTTGCCGGGATAGTGCAAACTCCGGGCCACAGTTTTATTCCGTAACTTTCATACATGGCAAGTACCGGTAAGCTCAACCTCTTTTCACTCACCATGATAGTGGTGGGTCTGGTAATTGGGATGGGTATTTTTCGTACGGCCGCTACCAGTGCAGCAGTTGCCCTTAACCCCGGTATTTATTTCAGCGCATGGATTGTTGGAGGCGTTGTGGCATTATGTGGTGCTTTAACCTATGCCGAAATAGGCAGCCGCTATCCTGTTACCGGCGGGTACTATAAAGTGTTTGCCAAAGCTTACCCTCCCGGTATTGCCTTTGCTGTTAATTGTTTGATATTGGTAAGCAATGCCGCCAGCCTTAGTGCAGTAACCCTTATTGGCAGCGGTTATATTTTAAAATTAGTGCCCGGCCAATGGAATGATGTACACAAAGCCCTGTTGAGTGCGGTGGCCATCCTGCTTTTTTACCTCATTAATTTAAAAGGATTACGCTTAAGTGCACTGGCACAAAATATACTGATGCTCGTAAAAATTGCCATGCTGCTGCTGTTGATTGCGGCTTTGTTTTTCCCGGTACAGGATACAGAAGGGGCATTGCCTGTTGCAGCAACTACTGCGGATACCCATTGGGGTGATTGGATAAAAAGTTTTGGCGTAAGCCTTGTAGCTGTTTCGTTTACCTACGGGGGTTACCAGCAAACTATCAATTTTGGCAGCGAAGTGCAGCGGCCGGCTAAAAATATCCCCAAAGGAATTTTTATGGGGATGGCTATTATTATTGTGTTGTACCTGCTGGTTAACCTCAGTTATTATAAAGTGATTGGCTTCGGCCGGATGAAAACCGAAAATGAAGTAGCTTATACTTTAATGGAGCTGGTGTTTGGTAAAACAGGGGCCACGGTGTTTGCCGCCTTTTTGTTTTTAGGTGTGCTGGCTTATGTAAATGGCCTGCTGATGAGTAACCCAAGGGTAATGTATGCAATGGGTGATGATGGCAGTTTGCCTAAAATATTTGCTGCTAAAAACAAAAGCAACGGTGCCTTAACATTTTCGCTTACTGTATTTGTACTATTGTGTTTGGTGATATTATTTTTTTCGCAGCAGTTCGAAAAGATACTGGCTTTCACCATTTTTCTCGACTGCTTTGGCATGGTGCTAAGCAGTGCCACTATCTTCTGGTTCAGGAAAAAAGCAAAACAGGAGGAACATACCGGCGATGTGTATGCCATGAAATTTTTTCCGCTGCAAACCATCATCTTTATGGCGGCTTATATTTTTGTGGGCATCAGCATTGCGATGGATTACAGGCAGAATAACCATGCGGCTTTAACGGGCATAGCGGTGCTGCTGCTTTTTATAGTGTTATATTATTTACTGCCAAAAAAGAAACCACATGGATAATATGGACATTGCTTATATCCTCAACGAACTGGGTGAAGACAGGGAGCAGTATTTTAATGCCGTGGCTCCACCCATTATGCAAAGCAGCAATTTTGCATTTAAAAAAGTAGGTGACCTGCGCAAAGCCTTTGCGGATGAATACAGCAGTTACCTGTATAGCAGGGGCATCAACCCTACGGTGGATATTTTAAGAAAAAAATTAGCCGCCCTCGATCATGCGGAAGACTGCCTTGTGTTCAATAGTGGTGCATCGGCCATATTTGCTGCAGTGCTGGCCAATGTAAAAGCAGGCGATCATATCGTAAGCGTACGCAAGCCTTATACCTGGGCGCAAAAGATGTTCAACGTTATATTGCCCCGCTTCGGTGTTGCCACCACTTATGTGGATGGCACCCAAATAGAAAATTTTGAACGGGCTATCCTGCCCAATACCGCTTTGATTTACCTGGAAAGTCCTAACAGTTGGGACTATGCGCTGCAGGATTTAAAAGCGGTGGCCGAACTGGCGAAGGCCGAAAATATTGTAACCATTTGCGACAATAGTTATTGCACGCCTTTGTACCAGCGTCCGATAGATTTTGGTATTGATATGGCATTGCAATCGGCCACCAAATATATTGGCGGGCACAGCGATACGGTAGCTGGTGTGCTTAGCGGCAGCAGGGCGATGATGGAAAAAATTTTTAACAGCGAATACATGACGGCAGGCATAGGTATTTCGCCCTTCAATGCCTGGCTCCTGATACGTGGACTGCGTACCTTGCCGGTACGCTTACAGCAAATTAGTGCAACTACCCTGCAGTTGGTACAGTATTTAAAGCAGCATCCTAAAGTGGAAGAAGTGTTGTTTCCATTGGATGAAAATTTTTCGCAGTACGAACTGGCCCGGCAGCAAATGCAGGGCGGCTGTGGTTTGTTGAGTTTTGTATTAAAGGTGGATACGATACAGCAGGTAGAAAATTTTTGCGAAAGCCTGCAGCACATACTCATGGCCGTAAGCTGGGGAGGCCACGAAAGCCTTATCATACCCAAATGCGCAGGCATAAAGCCGGAATGGTTTGCTGCCGAAAACAAGGGACACCGGATGCTGCGGTTGTATGTGGGGCTCGAAGATGCCGCATATTTGATAAAAGATTTGGAGCGGGGGTTTGCAGCGATATAAACCTTATCAAATCTGTAAGCTCTACCTGGGGCCGGTGCAGCGTTGCAAGGCCCTATAGGCTTTTAGGTTTCTGTTTCGGCTGAAAAACTTACCTTAACCAGCTAAAATTGAAAATATAATTTACAGATGATTTTAAAAGAATTGAAACCAAGAAAGGCACTGAACAAAGCCTTTTTAAAAGTAAAACCGAACAGGACTGAAATTGAAGGTTTCAAGAATAATCTTATTACTTTACTCGACAGGACAAATGACACCGAAAGCGAAGAGTTTCATAAAAACCTGGTTTCCGACTTTCTGAAGAAAACCTATTACGACCCAAACCATTTCATCAATACCAAAGGCCGAAACGACCTTGTGATTCACAACGGACAAAATGCAAACTCGACAGTTGGTGTAATTCTCGAAGCGAAAAAACCGACCAACAAATCGGAAATGATTACAACCAAAAAAATGAACGCAAAAGCGTTTCAGGAATTGGTTTTGTATTACTTACGAGAGAGAATTACACACAAAAATCTTGAAGTAAAACATTTGGTGGCAACCAACATTAACGAATGGTTCATTTTTGACGAACATTTATTTGAAAGACTTTTTGCTCAAAACAAATCATTTGTTAGACAGTTTGAGAACTTTGAAGCAAGCAAGAAAACAACAGACGTATTTTACAAAGAGATTGCCGAACCTTTTATTGATAGTATCACTTCTGAAATTGAATTTACTTACTTCAACATTCAGGACTTTCAAAAACCGCTACGCAATACCGACAAAGCAGACGATAATTCGCTAATTTCTTTATTCAAATTGTTGTCGCCAGAGCATCTTTTAAAACTTCCGTTCACCAACGACAGCAATAGCCTCGACAAACGCTTTTACAGTGAGTTGTTGCATATTATTGGCTTGACTGAAACGAAAGAAGGAAGCAAAAAACTGATTGAACGAAATAAAGCAGGTGAACGACACACAGGCACAATCCTTGAAGATGCAATTATTCAGCTTGACAGCTTAGATAAATTGAGCCGATTGGACAAGCCATACCAATTCGGAAGTACCAAAGAAGAAAGACTTTTTAATGTTGCTCTTGAGCTTTCCATCACTTGGATAAACCGTATTTTGTTTTTGAAGTTATTGGAAGCCCAACTCATTACCTATCACCGTGGCAACAAATCATTTTCATTTCTCAGCCTTGACAAAATCAAGAACTATGACGACCTGAACAGCTTGTTTTTTCAGGTATTGGCACGCAAGTATGACGACCGGAACGAAGACGTAAAAACGATTTTTGAGAAAGTGCCTTATCTTAATTCATCCCTTTTTGAGCCGACAGATATTGAGCAGTTTACTTTGTTTATCAGCAATCTGAAAGACGATAAAACCATTCCGATTTTTTCGCAAACCGTGCTGAAAGACCAGCAAGGCAAAAAACGGACAGGCAATATTTCCACGCTTCAATATTTGTTTGAGTTTTTAGATGCTTATGACTTTGGAGCAGAAGGCGGTGAAGAAATTCAGGAAGACAATAAAACGCTGATTAACGCTTCAGTTCTCGGGTTAATTTTTGAGAAAATAAACGGCTACAAAGATGGTTCGTTTTTCACTCCTGGTTTTATCACCATGTATATGTGCCGTGAAACCATTCGCAAATCGGTGTTGCAGAAATTCAACGAAACCAAAAAATGGAGCTGCACAACGCTTGAAGAACTTTACGATAAAATTGAAGACCGAAAAGAAGCCAACAATATTGTAAACAGCATCAAAATTTGCGACCCTGCTGTTGGTTCAGGCCACTTTTTAGTTTCGGCACTCAATGAAATGATTGCCGTTAAAAACGACTTGAAAATTCTGCAAGACCGTAACGGAAAACGCCTGAAAGAATACCAGGTGGAAGTGGTAAATGATGAACTGATTGTAACAGACGAAGAAGGAGAACTTTTTGAATACAACCCA
>CALMYJ010000008.1 GCA_937873715.1 uncultured Chitinophagaceae bacterium | reverse complement strand
GAGCGGCGGGGCAGGTTGTTGCTTACCTGCTTGGCATTGGTTTTTGTTTTGATATGCACTACCGCAGGCAATGCTGCTGCTGAAGGCTGGGTAAAGTCAATAGCGCCGGGTGGTAATTCACTATTGCTGAAACCGGCAAATTTATAATTGGCCGGTACTTCGCCGGGCTGCTGGCCTGCATAGGTATTTTTATTGTTTATAAATTTACCATAGCCCCACACTACAGCAAGGGCCGTAAGGGCGCTGATGGCAATGTTGAATAAAAGCTGTTTTGTTTTCATCTGCTATCAGTTTTTTGTTTTGTAACGGTTTTTCAATTTTTGTGCCTGATGACACAAAGTAACACCGGGCTGACAAAATGGTATTTACCGGGTGCCACGTTTAACATATAATTAGTAAGACTTTCGTAGATGACTGTAAAGTTAGCAAAAGCGGTGGTTCAATATGCCGTAATTTCCTATACGCCCGGGCCCGACATTGCTGGCGGTTTTGATGTGTTATAAAAACAGGCCGTTTTTATTCTTGCTGCAGAAGCGGAGATTATTATTTTTTCAGCCGCAGATGCGCTGAGTGTTGCACACCCAACATTTATCATTTTCCACTTTTCATTTTTCATTTATCACAGCCGCAGATGTGCAGATTACTTCAGCTTCCCTATTTTTTCACTTTCAATTTTTCACTTTTCACTTTTCATTTATCACAGCCGCAGATGTGCAGATTACTTCAGCTTCCCTATTTTTTCACTTTCAATTTTTCACTTTTCACTTTTCATTTATCACAGCCGCAGATGCGCAGATTACTTCAGCTTCCCTATTCTTTTCACTTTCAATTTTTCACTTTTTACTTTTCATTCATCACAACCCAAGCAAAAACTGCATCGTATCCACCCCATCGGCATAATCCATTATACCGGGGCTTTGGGCTGCACCAAAGGGTACCCCTGCGCCAACAATGCACTGTATGTTTTGATCTGCTTTTAAAGTTTCCTGCAGCGTTTCCGCATCGGTAAAATACTCGTAATGCACCTGGCTTACCGGGGTAAAAACCGGGGCATTCTCTAAAAGTAAAGTACTGCCATTGGTCATATAAAAACGGTTGTTCATAATTTGAATGGAGAGGCAGTAATCGTAATTGTTTTTGTATTTATGATGCTCCAAAAAATATTGATAGCGGTTAAAGCTGTTGAGCAGCGGAACAAAATCGTAACCCCGGGGTACATACAGCTTGGTAACATTGCGGCAGCCAAGGCCAAAGTACAAATGAATATCATCAGACAGCCGGTCCAGTTCTTCGGGGCTTTCGTTGCCGCTAAGTACAGCCACTGATGTACGGTTGCGGCGGATGATGGAGGGGTACTGGCCAAAATAGTAATCAAAATACCGGGCGCTGTTATTGCTGCCTGTAGCAATATAGGCATCGCAGCCTTTAAGCATAGGTGCCACTACAATTTGCTGCTGCAGTTCGGGTGCCCATTGATGCAATAAGCTGATGATATGCTGCATCAATACTTCATCTTTTGACGAAAGCTTAATGCTGCACTGGTGGCCGGCAAGGAATACACATAAAAAATCATGAAACCCAACCAAAGGAATATTACCGGCCATTACGATCCCTACATTTTTACCACCGGTATTATCATCTATATGATAGTGCTGTATCCATTGTTGCAGTATTTGCGGTTGCAAAAAATTATTATGGATATTATGTACAGCCAGTTGAACAAATTCGGGGATGAACCAGGCATTGAATTGCTGTGCTTTAAGGATAGTTTCACCCCAGTTGGTATCGTTTTTGTTTAAATAATCCGCAAGCTGTTGTAATAATTTCAACCGATTTTGTAATTTCATCCCGTTAATCTTAATTTGTATTGCAAAAATCGTAACTCCAACCTGTTAAATCAAATCAGATGGCAATTAAAATCACCGACGAATGTATCAACTGCGGGGCCTGCGAACCCGAATGTCCTAACAATGCAATTTATGAAGGTGGTGTAGAGTGGGCTTTGGCCGATGGCACTACTGTAAAAGGCAGCTTTACCCTGCTGGATGGTACCGCTACCGATGCCGATACCCGCCATGCACCTATTAGCAGCGATACTTATTACATAACACCCAATAAATGTACCGAGTGCCAGGGCTTTCATGAGGAGCCGCAATGTGCTGCCGTATGCCCTGTAGATTGCTGTGTGCCCGACGAAATGTACCAGGAAACTGTGGATGAACTGATGGCTAAAAAAGAAAAACTGCACATCTAACTTTTTAACACGTCCGCCGCAAAGCGGATGAATACAGGCAGGTGATATTTCCTGCATCCTGGCGAGTATATTGCAAAATATATTCGCCTTTTTTATTTAGCGATATACAAGTATTTTAGTACACATGAAAAACAGCTTTCTTTTCGGTACGGCTTTACTTTGCCTGCTATTGCTTACCGCCTGCCGGGACAAACAAAAAGATGCTGCCGACAGCATTGCGGCAATTAAAGCCGAAGTGATGGATACCGACAGGGAATTTTCAAAATACAGCGAATTAAAAGGATTAAGGGCTGCCTTTACCCAATATATCGATAGCAATGGCATTTTGCTTCGCCCGGGTATCGTGCCGCTGGTAGAGGGCAATGCGATGGACTTTATCAGCCAAAGCGACGACAGCGGCTTTGTAATGACCTGGGAGCCCCGGAGCGCCACCCTCGCCGCATCCGGCGATTTAGCCTTTACCTATGGTATTTACTCCCTTAAAGAAAACAGCTCTGATAGTATTGAGTACGGCACCTATGTTACCATCTGGAAAAAACAACCGGATGGCAGTTGGAAATTTGTATTGCATTCCGGCAACGAAGGTGTAGAGTAAATATATTCAGCATTGTGCGTTTATGCGCCGGCTGTTATTTACCGGCATCTTAACGCATCTCTTTTATATGCATCCGGTTATTTTTGTTTCTTTGCCAAAATAACACCTGCAAAAACACAATGAAGAAAACGATAGCATTAGTTACGGGCGGCTACTCCGGCGAATCGGTGATATCCTATAAAACCGCAGCCACCATCGAAAAAAATATTGATACCGATCGTTGGAATTTTTATACCATAGATATCCATCCCGAAGGCTGGTATTACAGAACAGCAACCGAAAATATAGCTGTAGATAAAAACGATTTTTCCATTACCATAAATGGCCGCAAAATAAAATTTGATGCAGCACTCATTGCCCTGCATGGCACCCCCGGCGAAGATGGCAAACTGCAGGGTTATTTTGATTGTATTGGCCTGCCCTACACTTCATGCGATGCGGCCACATCTGCCCTCACTTTTAATAAGCGTTACACGGTAGCCGTAGCCGCATTTGCAGGTATACCTGTTGCCCGTTCGCTACACCTTTTTAAACACAGCAGTGTTACACCGGATGATATCTTACAGCAACTGCAATTACCAGTATTTGTAAAACCCAACAACGGGGGCAGCAGTATTGGTATGAGCAAAGTAAACACTGCCGAAGCACTGGCACCGGCGTTGGACAAAGCATTTAAAGAAGACAACCAGGTACTGGTTGAAGAATTTATAGCCGGCCGGGAATTTACCATCGGTGTGTTTAAAAATAAGGGCACCATTACCACCCTGCCCATCACAGAAGTGATTACCAAAAAAGAATTTTTTGATTTTGAAGCCAAATACCAGGGTGCCAGCGAAGAAGTAACACCAGCACAGGTTGATCAAACCATAGCAGCCAAAATAAGGGCTACCGCTGCAAAAGTATATAGCGTATTTAACTGCAATGGCGTGGTGCGTATTGATTTTATATATGATGAAAAAAGCGGCCAGCCATATATGTTAGAAATAAATACCGTACCAGGCCAAAGTGAAGCCAGCATTGTACCGCAACAGGTAAAAGCCATGGGATGGACTTTAAAACAATTTTATACTGCCCTAATTGAAGGCTCCCTGGCTTAACCGGGCATTTATTCAAAATAAAAATTACCTTTCGGTCGTCGGGCTTATACCGACATAAATAAACAGTTTATGTTTTCTTTTATTACCAAAAGACCATTGTGGGTAAACATGCTGGCTGCAGCAACATTGTTTTTTTTGCTGGTGCTGCTGATACTGCAATTGCTGGGCTGGATGACAAAACACGGCGAATACCACACCGTACCCCTTGTAAAAGGCAAGCCAATGGACGAAGCCATAAAACTCCTGGAAAGCCAGGGCTTTGAAGTAGCCATACAGGATTCAGTATATACCGATACACTGGCCAAAGGAATTGTGATAAAACAATTACCCGACCCTAATGCCACCGTAAAAATTAACCGCACCGTTTTTATCACGGTTAACCGTTACATACCTCCCATGATAAATATGCCTTCGCTGGAAGGCAAACCACTAAACTTTGCCCTGCAAATAATGGAACGCAGCCACCTTAAACTGGGTGATACCATCTTCCGTACCGATTTTATGAAAGGCTCGGTGATTGAACAGCAATACAGGGGCGTAAGAATTTTACCGGGTGATAAAATACAATGGGGCAGTAAAATAACGCTTATAGTAAGTAAAGGATTAGACGAGACAAATATTATAGTGCCCGACCTGGTAGGTATGACCTATGCCGAAGCAAAGGCCGAACTGGATAGCATGAATGTACTGGTAACATTAGTAACCACACCAGATGTAAAGGACACCATGAACGCTTATATTTACAAACAAAATCCTCCTCATTTCGACGAAAATAAAAGGCTTATGTATATAAAGCCAGGCATGGTGATGGATCTGTTTTTATCGCCGGTAATGATTAACCTAACCGATACCACCAACAAACTTAAATAAATACAACATGACAATTATTACAGCAGATGAAGTAAAAGCCAGGCTGGATGCAGGGGAAAAACTACACCTCGTAGATGTAAGAGAACCACACGAAAATGCTGAGTTCAATATTGGCGGGCAGTTGATACCCCTCGGCAAAATCCAGGCGATGCAAATAGATGATATTGAAGACCTGAAAGAAGAAGAAGTGATATTGTATTGCCGCAGCGGCAATCGCAGCGGGCAGGCAGCACTGATACTGGATGCCGCAGGCTTTACCAATACCAAAAACCTTGCAGGCGGCATGCTCAACTGGATACAGCAATTTAAAAATTAAACAAGGCTGCAGCATGATAGGCAGCCTGGTTAATTTACATAATCGCTCCTGGGGCAATAACTGCCCTTGTGCGTTAAGCGTTAATAATTAGCCCTTATTATAAATTAAAAGTGCCGCCAGTTTGTTATCTTCAGTATCGATTTGCTCACCACATATATGAATGCTTATGACAGTTTCAAAAATTTTACAAAACAAAGGCAGTAATGTATATGCTATTGGCAGTGATGCCACCGTATTAGATGCCCTGAAGCTGATGGGCGAAAAAAATATTGGCGCCCTCCCGGTAATAGATAATGCTGTATTAACCGGCATAGTTTCCGAAAGAGATTATGCCCGTAAAGTGGTGCTTAAAGGAAAAAACTCCAGCGATACAAGGGTAAAGGAAATTATGACCGAAGCCCCTTTTGTAGTGGGTGCTGATGATAGTATTGAAACCTGCATGAGTATTATGAGCAGCAAAAAAATCCGCCACCTGCCCGTGGTAAAAGACGGCGTTGTAATCGGCATGATTTCGATTGGCGATGTAGTTACAGCTATCATCGACATGCAACGGGAAACCATCGACCAGCTCAAGAACTATATATCCCAATAAAAATACCAGGCATAAAAAAATCCGTGATGGCTGTCACGGATTTTTTATGCCCCTAATTGTTTTATAGCGCATGCCTGCACACCTACAATTCAAACGCAATTATTTTATTTTTACCCTGCTCCTGCTGGTTGTGGAAGTTTGTATTGCAGTGTTTGTACACGACAGGTTTATAAGGCCCTATTTTGGCGATGTGCTGGTAGTAGCATTGATATATTGCTTCATACAATCTTTTTTTAATTTCCCCGTGATTCCTACCGCAACCGCTGTTTTGCTTTTTGCTTTTTTTATAGAGCTGCTGCAGTATTTCAACATCGTTAACCGGCTTGGCTGGCAAAATTCAACGCTTGCCTGTACGGTGATTGGAACCTCTTTTGCCTGGGAAGATATCATCGCCTATATCGCCGGATTTTCCCTAATACTGATCATTGAAAAAGTCAAACTTGCTTTCACAGCATCGGCTATCAAAGGTTAAGTGGCAGTATCACAATGCATTTACCACCCCGGCTAACTGCAGGCTGCGTTTGCTTATTTCACGATACTCCACATTTTCTGCAATAGCATCCGGGCACACAATCAGCGATACACCAGGCTGTTTCCACCAGTCGTCGGCCAGCAGCTTCGAGGCATGAATAATCCCTATCAGCCAGTTGTGCTTATACTCATTGTGCCATTCCTCAATCCATTCAAATGCATCCCGGTTAATTTTTTCAATAGCATCGGCACTTACAAACACTTTCAAATAATAGTTTGTGGTAAGCGGTACAGCAATTTGCTGATGCAGTTTTTTATACTCGTAGCGATAATCATATCGCAAGGCGGATATATCACTGAGTACCGCTGATGCAGTAGGAAAAGCGCCGGCGCCTTTACCTTTAAAAAATTGCTTATCGGCAAAGCTGCTTTCGGTAATCAACCCGTTAAACTCATCCTGCACATGATACAAATCATCATGCTGTGTTAAAAACTGGGGCAGTACAAATGCGGCCAATCCGCCACTTTTAAGTTTTTGGGCATTGGCAATCAATTTTATTTTATAGCCCTTGGCCCTTGCCACTGCAGCATCCTGCAGGCTGATATTTTCAATACCGTTAAAAATAAAAGTATCCGTACCGGCAATTATACCAAAAGCATGTGCCAGCAAAATAGACAGCTTATTGGCAGCATCATACCCACCCACATCCAGCTTTGGATTACTTTCGGCAAAGCCTGCCTGCTGTGCCAGCAACAAAGCCTTATCAAAAGAAAGCTGCTGCTCAAAAATTTGCGTAAGGATATAATTGGTACTGCCATTTATAATACCCCTGATGCTGTGGAGCAGGTCGTTATCGTAATACTCCTCCAGGTTGCGGATGATGGGTATACTGGCGCAGCAGGCCGCTTCGTACAAAAAAGGGGTATTGTGCTGCTGCTGCAATTGCAGTAATTCTTCAAAATGTGCAGCAATCATTTTTTTGTTGGCACTCACTACTGCTTTCCCTTTTTGCAGCGCTGTTTTAACAATATGGTAGGCAGCATCGGCATCATCTATCAATTCCACAATCACGTTGATGCTGTCATCATTCAGCAATTCATCGGCCTGTGTAGTAAAGTGGTGGGCGGCTATAGCCCTTGGCTTATCAGGGTTATGGATACAGATTTTTTTTATAGATGATTGCAGTGCCGGCGTATAATGCAACACATCATACAAACCCTTGCCTACTACACCAAACCCAAAAAGCCCAATCGTAAGTTTATTGTCTGCCATTCAAAACAGTTTAAATTAAAAAAAGTAAGCTTATACAAAGGCAGGTGGGCAACAAAAAACCCATCTGGGTCAGATGGGCTTGTATAGAAAGTACATTAAAGCTGTGCATCTGACTTATCTGCCCGCCTTCCGGCGGATGGAGTTGGCACCTTTTTTCACCATTGGCGAAAGAGGTTGTCAAGGCATCATCGGGCCATTACCCTCTGCCTTTCTGGATAAGCTTGTAATAAGAACTGCTGCAAAGGTAGGTGCAGGGTAAGAATATTTCCAAAAAAGTTTTTATCCAAAAACTCATTCTGATTTTTCCATCACCCACAAATCATTGCTGTACACAAATTCCGGGCTGCCTGATGTACCCCCGTATTTTCCACCCGTCATATATAATTTCCCTTTAAAAACACAGGCCGCTACCCCTCCTCTTGCCGACCAGGGTGCATCAGCTTCCTTCCAATTGGTACCATCTTCGCTGTACAATGTTTTGCTGGTAAACTGCTGGTTACGGGTACAACCCAACAGCCAGATTTTATCATCAAATACTACAGCCGTATAACCAGATAGCCTGGTGTCCTGTAGTATTTCAGATGTTAACTTTTCCCATTTAATGCCGTCGGCCGAAGTCCACACATCATTGTTGAGCAGGTACAGTTTTCCCTTAAACTGCAGCACCTGGCTACCGCTCTGTTTGCCCGGGGTGGCTTTGCTTTTTTGTTTTACCCAGGTAACGGCATCGGCAGAGCACCATATATCATCATACTGTTTATCCTGGTCTTCGCCGCCAATAATCCATATTTTATTTTCAAATACAAAAGGATGGTAAAAAAAACGTTGAGGCAAATTGCTGGTACGGGATAGCAACTGCCAGGTACGCATATCCCTGCTACAATAAATTTCAGGCTTAAAGATATACTGCTCTATATTTCCCCTGAAATAGCCTAACCCGTACAGCGCCTCATTATACAGCACATAATCGAGGAAAGCCAGGTTGCCAATGCTATTGGGCAATGAAGATTTTACCCATACTGCAGCATCGGTGCTATACCAGTTGCCTTCTGGATGAAGCACCCACAGGGTATCCCTTAGCGCAACCAGTTGATAGTTGTAACTTTTTGACCATGCTGCACTGTCCAGCACTTTCGTCCATGTATAGCCCGGGGCAGTTGGCCCATCACCCTGCCGTACAGTGCAGGAGCATGTACAGTAAAACAGCAACAGTATGTACAAGACTTTTTGCATAAGCAGTGGGATGAAGATAGTAAAAATAAAAAAGTTCGGGCTTTAATGCTGCAGGATATACAAATTGAAAAGCGGAGTATACTTCAAACAAATGTGCCGCCTTTATTTTTATATCTTTTACAATAGCGCCAAATTCCTAATTTAGTTTTATGTATACCACCAGGATTATCCTTACCGCATACTGTATTGCTATGTTGATGTATCCGGCCTTTTGCCAAAACTTTGGTGGCAACCCTGCTGCAGTAAAGTGGAAGCAAATTGATACCAGGCAAAGCAGGGTTATATTTCCTAATGGATTGGATAGCCAGGCTAACAGAATTAGCCATATTATGCATATGCTGGACACAACTACCCTGTACAGCATTGGTAACAATATCCGCAAATGGAATGTAGTGTTGCAACATCAAAACATTGTTCCCAATGCCTATGTACGCCTTGCCCCGGTAATCAGTGAATTGTATTTAACCCCCGACCCCAATAATTTTACCAATGGCAGCCTGCGCTGGGATGATAATTTGATCATCCATGAAAAAAGGCACATGCAGCAGTTTAGCAATTTTAACAACGGGCTTACCCGGGTTTTTTCTTTCCTGCTGGGGCAGGAAGGACAGTTGCTGGCCAATGGCATCAGCATACCGGATTATTTTTTTGAAGGCGATGCCGTATTTCACGAAACACTTGTAAGCCAACAGGGCCGCGGCAGAATGCCAGCTTTTTTTAACGGTATGAAAGCAATGGTTATTGACAAAAAAAATTATTCCTGGATGAAAATGCGTAGCGGCTCCCTGCGGCATTACACCCCCGATTATTATGAACTGGGTTACCAGGTAGTAGCTTATGGCTATGAAAAATATGGCAGCGATTTTTGGCGAAAAGTTACCCGGGATGCCGTACAGTTTAAGGGAATTTTTTACGCTTTTAACAGAGCCATACAAAAGCATTCCGGTACATCCTATTCCGGCTTCAGGCAGGATGCCCTCCGGTATTTTAGCAGCCAAACCTTACCGGATACCGCCAACCTTAGGGATACAAATGCCTATATCACCGGCGCTGAAAAAAACAATGTTACTGATTATTTATTTCCACAGTACGTGAGTGAAGACACTATTATCGTTACCAAAAAATCGTACCGTGAAATAAATAGTTTTTATTTTTTAACTGCTGGCAGGGAGCAAAAAATACGGGTGAAAGACCTGGTACTGGATGATTATTTCAGCTATGCCAATGGCAAACTGGTATATGCGGCCTACCAGCTTGACCCAAGGTGGACGAACAGGAGTTACAGTGTAATACAACTATTAGACATCTATAGCAGGCAGCAAAAACAACTCAGCTTTAAATCCAGGTATTTTTCGCCGGATATTAGTGCCGATGGCAGTGAGGTACTGGCCGTACAGGTACATACCGATGGCAGCAGTTCACTGCACCGCATTAGTACTGAAAATGGTGAAGTGCTGGCACAGGTGCCCAATCCTAACCGGTATTTTTTTACCCAAACCCGGTATATTGACAGGCACAGGGCCGTAACAGCCGTACGTAACACTGAAGGGCAAATGGCTTTGCTAGCCATACAACTGGCCAATGGCCAAACAGACACCCTGCTGCCATTTAGTTACAACATTTTGGGCTACCCTTATGTACATAACGGTAAGGTATACCTGAGCATGACAGACAACAGCAATGGCAACTATACCGACAGAATTTTTTCCGTTTCGCTTGATGATAAAACCTGTAACCGGCTTACCACAAACAATAATGGTGTATACCACCCTGCGGTAAGTACATCCGGGAAACTGGTATACACGGCTTTTACCAGCTATGGTTACAGGCTGGCAGTGCAGGATAGTATTGAGCAAAAGCGCCTGGCACAATCCTACAGCATGTTGCCCGAAAACAATACTACCCCGGCAGCCAAGGCCTTACAATTACCCGGCGCTGCTGTACTCGATAAAGTTGACGATACCAAAGCACTGCCGGTAACAAAATATCATAAATCATTCCGGCTGTTTAATTTTCACAGTGCCCGCCCTTTTGCCACCGACCCTGAATATGGGTATGCCTTTTACAGCGATAATATACTAAGCACTTTCAGCAATGTGCTAACGTATACCTACAACCGAAACGAACAAAGCCATGCTGCCGCATTTGACGCAGTTTTTGCTGGCTGGTTTCCTTTTTTACGCATCGGGCTGGAGCAAAGTTTTAACCGAAAGGTAGATACCGGCATAGGCGGCAAATCGTTCAACTACAATGCTGCCAAACTGAGTGCAGGCTTCTCTATCCCTTTAAATTTTGTGAGGGGCCGTACCATTAAATACATCAATGTGGGTAGCGGGCTGAACCGGGAGCTGATACCCTATGCCCTGATAAATGGTAAAACAGTAGAAACAAAATCATTTGATTATCTCAATGCATTTATCATTGTACGCAACCGCAGCCAGGTGGCCAGGCAGCATATTAATCCCCGATGGGCACAAGCCCTCACCGTTACCTACAGGGAAGCCTTATCAATTACCAACAACCAAAAACTGGTAGCCAATGCCTCCCTTAATTTCCCGGGCATTACCGCTTCGCACAGCCTGGTGGTAGACGGTGCCTTGCAAAAACGGGATACCCTGATTGATTTTTTCAGCAAAACATTTTCAACACCACGGGGATACCAGGAACTTAATACACAACACATGTACAAATGGGGCATCAACTATCATTTTCCATTGCTGTACCCCGATTGTGGTGTGGGCAATATTGTATTTATACAACGCATCCGTGCCAATGCTTTTTATGATTACGGTATGGCTACTGCTAGATTGCGTGGTGGTGGCACACGCAACATCAACAACCGTAGTACAGGTGGCGAACTTTATTTCGATACTAAAATATGGAATGCCTTACCGGTAAGTGTTGGTATCCGCTATAGTCATTTGCTGGATAGAGATTTACTGAACCCGGGTGCTTCAGGCAGGTGGGAAGTTTTTCTGCCCTTTAATATTATACCCGATTAAAACAATGCACTATAACGAAAAGGTATAGCCCAAAAACAAGAAAGCCGTTTAAACTGGTGATCCATGCCAGCTTAAACGGCGCAAACTTGATAAACACTGAAAGAGCCCTATATAAGAAGTTTACTGTATCGTTGTTGAAGAACTTTTCCGCTTTTCGTTCGCCGCTGTTGCTGTAGTATAATAATCCTGAATTGTGCCAAAAAATAAAAATCTCATTTTCAATTAGTTAGAAACTGGCACGGCTGGCATTATTCCGTTTTTCGGAAAAAAATTCCAAAAAACAAATGGAACATACCGAATGTTTGAGGCAGAAACCCCGGCTATTGACACGCCTGTATTGGATACTGCAACTGCTGCACCTGCCCATAGCAGGCTTTGGCCATGAGTAACAGGGCAATAAAAAGAGGGAAAAACTTAAGAGCAGGCTGGCTGGATAACAAAAAAGACTATACGCAATACCCGAATTATACCAGCAAGGACGACTTGTGTAAAGGCAAAAAAATCCCTTCATGAAACATGAAGGGATATTAGTTGTGATAAAGAATTAAGGATTATGCTATCGCTTATTCACCACTCAATACTGTTTTAGTTAAAGTGGTTTCTGTATTAAACATTTTGAGGTAATATACACCATTGCTTAAACCAGATACGGGACGGGAAATGTAATTAGCACCCTGGCCTGCAGCCACCTTTGTATTCAACAATATCCTGCCCGATGCATCCATTAAAGCTACATTAACTTCCTGCTGCTGGCTGCTGTTGAGCGTAAATTTCACCATGGAAGAAGATGTGGTTAAACGGATATTATCTACAGCAAATCCATTAGCCGCTTTAATTTGTACCGCAACTGTTTTGCTATACTCGGCTGTACCGTCTTTATCCACCATCATCAGCCTGTAATAATTGGTACCCTGCAGTGGATTCATATCAGCAAAGCTGTAAGTGCTCTGCCTGTCGGCAATATTGTTTGAGGTTACTTTACCAATATTTTCAAAATCACGGCCATTGCTGCTGCGCTGTACCATATAATGGCTGCTGTTTACTTCTTCCGTTGTTTTCCATTCGGTTTTAACCGTTTTTTTATCGGCAGTATTAGCATTAAAGCTGAGCAGTTTTACAGGCAATACACCAGAGATAGGTCCTTTTTTCAACAACACTTTTGATGAATAGGGCGCAAGTGTGATGGTACCGTTATATTCAATACTATCTACACTCAGGTATTTATAAGGTAAACCCATAGTTAAGTTAGAAGCGGTTGGGTTGTATACAAATTTAATGTTGTCATCCAGGTCGGTTGGTGTGATATTGGCTTCGTAAAATTCCAGGTTGTCGATAAAAACAGTACCACCGGTTTGTTCAAAATCAATCAGGATGCTGGCAGCGGCCTCGCTGGTAGGCGCTGTAAATAAAAACTCATGATCCATCCTTGAATTTGTATACCGTTTATACACCAGGCTGGTAAGGGTATTAAACGGAGCACCTGTTTTACGCAGGTACACCCTGAAGTTGGCTGTATCCAGCGTACCTAGAGTACTAAAACGAAGGATATACTCTTTTGAACTGCTGATAGCACCAACAGCAGTATACAGTGATGTAAACGTATTTTTAACAGCAGTAGGGAAAGTAATCCGCAGGCTGCCTCCATTTATTTTACCGGTATTATCCCATGCTACGGTATGATTGGCATTGGGGCTATACAAATTGGTGCCGCTCATATTAGTAGTATAGTGGCCGTTTGTAACAATATTTGAAGTAGCATACCCAGAAATGGTGTACTTCGGTATACTCATCGGCGATTTTTTTGAAGCAGCATCTTTTTTTGCTGTAAGCTTCCAGCCGGTTAAGCTGTAGTCATCACTCACCACTGTAGCACCTACAGTACGGGTAATATCAAAAGTAAGATCATCATCTACCGGCCTTGCATAATAATTACTATCGCTTATGCCCATGCTGTCTAAATCATTGCGGATGCTGGATGCACCGGTAACTTTTTGAGAAGCATCACGGGATACAAAAATATTTTTCTTAACGGTGATATTCCTGATAGGTGTGCTGTAAGACAACAATGTTCCGTTAACATACATTGGGTTATGCGTATAGTTCATCTGTACCCTGTGGTTGTTGTAAAGGGTATTACGCTGTATGTTCATGTTAAAACTGTTGTGAATGTACATACCGGCACCGGCTACATTATATACGGTATTATCCAGTATCTCTACATTACCGGTGTTATCATCCATGTAAATACCATCTACATCCGGCTCTTCACCAGCAGTACCTTCCATAGAGCCAACGCCATTTAAGATGATGTTGCCGATAATTTTACGATTGGTATAAGTAACCGGAACAGGATCGGCATTCCAGGTATAAATACCACCACCGTCAGATTTAATGGTGCAATAGGTATCAATCACATTGTTCCTGATAGTGATATTGCTGCCACGCATAAAATAAATGGGTACATAGCCGGTACTTTCAATTGTATTACCCTGGATAAGATGACCGGAGCCTGTTGTATTAATCCCATTCAAATCGGTACCACGACCGGGCACAGAGCCTGTACGGGCAATATTGTTGTTTAAAATTTCTGCATTAGAGTTGCCACTGTCATTGAAAGAAATAGCACAGTTATAATTATCCCATAAAAGGCAATTAATCACTTTGGGCGAAGCAGAAGCCCTTGCCCTTATGGCATTGGTGCCGGAATAATGAATATAACAATCTTCAATAGTAATGCCGGTAGTAACATCAAGACTAATGGCTTCCTGGTTGGCACCAGCAAACTCAAGCCCCTTAATAGTAATGTAGCTCCTGTTATAGATATAGCACAATGTATCTACCGTGCTGGCTTTTACATTTGCAGGTGCAGTAGTACTAAACATGGTTAACTGCCTTGTTGCTTTATCGTAAAACCATTCATTTTGCTGATCTAAAGTTGAAACATGGTTTTGAATGAAATATCCATGATTGTTCCTGATTACAAAAGGATTACCGCTGAAGGTAACAGATGTACCCACATGTGCTGTGATTGGATAATTGCCGATAGTCCATGAATTTTGACGCAGCACCAGCTCGGCACCTGTCCATGATGGGCTTGATGGCAACTGTAAATCAGTAATACCGGTTTTGCCAGTTACAGATTCAAAATACATATAACCTTTGCTTGGTGCATCGGCATTAGGGTAACGGCCCATAGCCACAGAAATATCATTAATAGTAACAATGTCCAGCTTTTTTACGGTAGTAGCGATAGCACTGCTCCTCCACAAGTTTCCACCCAGCGACACCCATCCGGTAACGTTAGTAAGCGGTGTAATAATTGGCCTTGCACCATTACCATAAGCACCTATAACAATAGGATTAACAGCAGTACCAGACCTGTTAGGCAGTAACTTGCCTTCAAATATTTCACCACTTTTAAAAAGGATGCTATCACCGGCTGCTATGCTGCTAAAAGCGGCATTCACTTTGGCCAGCGATTTCCAGGGAGTTGCTGCACTGGTACCATTATTGGCATCATTACCAGAAATAGAAGAGACGTAGTAGTTAGTGGCTTGTGCACTGAAACTAATTAATACGGATAGTACTAACACAAAACGTTTCATAGGTTTTCAATTTGGGTTATCGGATTAAAAGGATACTCGAACGGACTATAAGTTTGCTAAAACTATGCCAACAATATCAAAAACCATTTGCATGGCAAACAGCAACACATCGATGTTCAGCAATAAAAAAATGGAATATTGTAGTTTTCATAGTTTTCATTTTTGGGCCGCATTAATATATAATATACTGTAGGGTAATGCGGTGGGTAACGGATTAGGTGCTGCGGACCTGGGCTCACGCCTGCACAACAAAAAAACTAAAAAGAGAAGTAATTAGTATTTAACAACCCATGATTTTGCAAAAATCGAGTAAAACTGATCGGCGTAATTCGTAGAACTACGAATCAATTTTTCGGAAAACTGCAGGATGTTTTATATCTCACTATACCTGTTGCTTAAAAACTTACTGTAGTAAGGCATTATACAGCACTTCCACGGGATGCAATGCCCTTGCCCCCGTGCCATCTTTTACCTGGTGGCGGCAACTGGTACCCGGTGCAGCGATTAGGGTGCCCGGCGTACTATTCCGTATTGACGGGAACAATACCAGTTCGCCAATCTTCATCGAGATATCGTAATGTTCCTTTTCGTACCCGAAAGAACCCGCCATACCACAACAACCCGATGGTATTACTTCCACCCTGTAATTTTCGGGCAGCGATAAGGCTTTTACCGATGGCGCTACTGCCGACAGTGCTTTTTGCTGACAATGCCCATGTAACAATATTTTCTTTTCGGCTTTGGTAAAACTATCTTTTACAATATCGCCCTTTTCAATTTCGGCAGCAATAAACTCATCAATCAAAAACACATTTTTTGCCAATGCTTTTGCTGCTTCAAAATTTTCATCCTCTGCCAGGTCGATATACTCATCCCTGAAAGTGAGGATGGCAGATGGTTCTATACCAATTAATGGTGTTTCGGCTGTAATGATTTTACTTAAGGCAGCTACATTGCGGTTAGCAATCTTCTTCCCTTCTCTTATCAATCCCTTGCTCAGCCAGGTGCGGCCACTTTCTTCATGTACCGGTATTTCTACGGCATAGCCTAATTTTTCCAGGAGTAAAATGGCTTTAATGCCAATTTCAGTATCGTTGTAGTTGGTAAACTCATCACAGAACAAATACAGTTTTTTACGCTGTCTGGTAGCCGTTAGTGGATTTTCTTTACGGTATCTTTTATACCAGCTTTGTAAAGTTGTTTTGTACATTGTAGGCATAGAACGCTGTACAGCAAATCCGCTGAGCCCTTTAATGATATTGGCTATTGCCGGGGTTTTCATCGCAAAATTGTACAGCCTGGGTGCAATAGCGCCAAGCCTGGCAGAGGCTGTAAAGTTTGCAATGAGCTTTGACCGAAAGGGCACGCCATTAGCATCGTAATACTGCTGCATAAATTCAGCTTTCAATTTCGCCATATCCACATTGCTGGGGCACTCAGATTTGCAGGCCTTACAACTCAGGCACAAATCCATCACTTCGTATATCTCTTTATGATCAAAACGGTTTAGTTTATTGGAATTGGTTAAAAACTCTCTTAAAATATTGGCCCTCGCCCTTGTGGTATCTTTTTCATTTTTGGTAGCCATATACGATGGGCACATGGTACCGCCGCTCAGGTGCGATTTACGGCAATCGCCACTGCCATTACATTGTTCGGCATGCTGCAGCACATCCTGGTTATGATAGCGAAATACGGTTTTAAAAGCCGGTGTTTGCTGCCCCGGTGTGTAGCGCAGCATACTGTTCATCGATGGTGTATCTACAATTTTATTGGGATTAAAAATATTAGCCGGGTCCCAGGTGTATTTTACTTTACGCAGCAGTGCATAGTTTTTAGGGCCTACCATCTGCTCAATAAATTCGCCACGCAGCCGACCATCGCCATGCTCACCACTGAGTGAGCCATTGTATTTTTTTACCAGTGTGGCAATCTCTTCTGCAATGCTTCTAAAAAGCTGGTTACCTTCCGCCGTTTTTAAATTAATAATGGGGCGCAGGTGTATTTCGCCACTGCCGGCATGGGCATAGTGCACCGAATAGAGGCCATACTTTTTTAGTATCTCATTGAAATCGGCAATATAAGCAGGCAGGTCGTTTACATCCACGGCAGTATCTTCAATAACCGGCACAGCTTTTTCATCGCCGGGCAGGTTACTCAGCAGGCCGAGGCCGGCCTTGCGTAATGTCCATATTTTTTTACAATCATTACCATACAATACCGGGAAGTGGTAGCCCAAACCGGCAGTACGCATGGCATTCTCCACTTCGGCGGTAATAGCCTGTATTTCTTCTCTTGTATTGCGGCAAAATTCAATTACCAGTATGGCGCCGGGGTCGCCCTGCACAAAAAAACGGTTCTTGCTTTGCTCAATATTATTTTTGGTACACTCTAATATATAATGATCTATCAGTTCGCTGGCACTGGGCTTGTACTGCATGGCAATAATATTGGCCCGCAGCGATTCATCGATACTATTAAAATGTACACAAAGCAGCCCGGTTTCTTTGGGCGGCATCTCCACCACATTCAGTTTTATTTCTGTTATAAATGCCAGTGTACCTTCTGAGCCTGCTATCAACCTGCAAAAATTGAAATCGGGCTGCCCGGCAGTAAACGGTGCGGTTTCTAATAATTCATCAACCGCATAGCCGGTGTTGCGGCGTTCAATACTCCGCTTGGGAAATTCTTTGCGTATTTCCTGCTGGTTGGTATAATCACTGAGCAGACTACGGGTGGTTTTATAAATATTGGCTTCAAGCGTATCGCCTTCGCATTTTTGATGAAAGCTATCTATATCGAGTACCCCAAAAACGGCATCGCTACCGTCGCTGAGTATACATTTTACTTCCAGCAGGTGCTCCCGGGTACTGCGGTACACCACCGAGTTGGAGCCGCAGGAATTATTGCCCACCATACCGCCAATCATGGCCCTGTTGGCCGTAGAGGTTTCGGGACCAAAAAACAAACCATGCGGCTTTAAAAACATATTCAGTTCATCCCTTACCACACCAGGCTGAACTCTCACCCATTTTTGGGTTGTATCCAGTTCAATAATTTGTGTAAAATATTTTGATACATCTACAATAATACCATTACCCACCACCTGCCCGGCTAAGGAGGTACCGGCGGTACGAGGTATCAATGAAGTTTTTTCGGCTTTGGCAAAAGCAATTAGTTTTTTTATATCGGCGCCCGATTTGGGCATAGCCACGGCCAACGGCATTTCCCGGTATGCAGATGCATCAGTGGCATATAAAATACGCATCGTATCATCATAGTACAATTCACCATCAAGTGTTGCCGCCAGTTGCTTCAGCCTGCTGCTCATGCTAAGGATAATTTTGAGGGGCGAAATTAAACACTTTTGGCCAAGGGAAATAAAGGAAAAAAGCCTGCCGCAAACGACTACTTGAAACAGGTTTTAAAAATTGCTGCAGGTAATCATCATAAAACTATTGAAGTAATACATTTGCCGCAGATTCGCAGATAAATCTGCAAATCTGCGGCAAACTGAACATAAAATTATTAGCTGATAAGCTGTACTGTTACTGCAGTTCTTCAAAAATCCCCGTCTGCCGGTTTTTCCGCACATTATCCCAGTTAAAATAGCGGCCATTCATAGCCACATACACGCCATTGGGTAATGCCTGAGCAAAAGCCAGTGCACTGCCCAGGTTAAAAAGACCATCACTACTGCCAAACTTAATGGGGATCATCGCACCGGTAAGGATAATCGTTTTGCCGGGCACCTGTTCGGCTAATACCTTAGCGGTTACCGTCATGGTATCGGTGCCATGTGTAATAATGATTTTATCTTCATCGCATTGCCTGCACTGGTGGGCAATCAGCATACGATCTTCATCCGTCATTTCCAGGCTGTCAATCATCATCAGGGTGCGTATGGCTACAGGCACTTTATTGCGGCCCATCTCCAACAGGTCGTGCAGGTGGGTATCTTTAAAATACAACTGGCCGTTGAGTTCGTTATATTCTTTATCAAAAGTGCCGCCGGTGATAAAAATGCGTACCTGTTTCATAAGTTAATATGCACTGTGAAAATATCGAATAATTCAACACCGCATACTACCAGTACAAAGTATATAAGGCAGCCAGTATGCCCAACACGATAAGCATACCTGCAGCAAATGCCGGGTGCAGTTTAAACATTTTACTATCTATCTCCAATCCTTTGGGCTGCATACCCCTGCGGTTATCGTACAGGCTTATCAAAACCATCGCCACTACGCATATTACAAATACAAAGCCCATCCTGTCCAGGAAAGGAATTTCAAAAACACCATCGGCATTGGCTTTGGCAAAGCCCAGTGGTTGTAAAAACGATAAATCCATGAAGCCGGGTAAAAATTTAAAGAAGATAGAAAAAGCGAAGCCGCCGATGGTGGCAAACAAAGCAGCATTGGATGTGGTTTTTTTCCAGAAAAACCCAAGGATAAACATGGCAAAAATACCCGGGCTTACAAAGCCGGTATATTCCTGTATGTACTGGAAGCCACCTTTTTTATCAATACCCATCATGGGTGCGATGATTACCGCCAGTATCATAGCCACAATTACCGTGACTTTACCAATCCACACCATTTTATTTTCGGAGGCATCCGGTGCAATTTTCTTTTTATAAATATCTAAAGTAAATATGGTAGAAATGCTGTTGGCTTTTCCTGCCAGCGATGCTACAATCGCCGCCGTTAGTGCTGCAAAAGCCAGCCCTTTTAAACCGGCAGGCAGCAGGTTGAGCAATACAGGATAAGCCTTATCAGGATTCATTTCGCCATCCTGCAGCATCTCTGTTTGAAAATTACCCTGCTGGTGCAACACAAATGCAGCAATACCGGGCAACACTACTATTACCGGCATCAGCAGTTTTAAAAAAGCTGCAAATAAAATTCCGCTTCTTGCTGTTTTTAAATCGGCACCCAGCGCCCTTTGAGTAATATACTGGTTGCAACCCCAGTAGTTGAGGTTTACAATCCACATGCCGCCCACCAATACGGTTAGTCCCGGCAAATCCATATAACTTTCATTATCCTCCTTCAGTATCATGTGAAAATGATCGTTGGCCTGCTGTGTCATAATTTTAAATCCGTTCAACACACCGGTGGTTCCAAATTTTTCCGACACTAAATTTAAAGCCAGGTAAGTGGTAACCAATCCGCCCAGGATGAGGAAGAACACCTGTATCACATCAGTATATCCAATTACCTTCATACCACCTAAAGTAATCACAATGGCAAACACCGCCAGCAGGTACATACATAATGTAGTATTGATACCGGATATACTGTGAATGGCCAGTGCCCCGAGGTACAAAATAGAGGTTAGGTTAACCACCACATACAGCAGCAGCCAGAACACGGCCATAATCATAGCCACCGTGCCATTATACCGCTGGCTTAAAAACTGCGGCATGGTATAAATTTTATTTTTCAGGTACACCGGTATAAAAAACACCGCCACAATAATCAGCGAAGCTGCGGCCATCCATTCGTAGGTAGAAATAGCAAGCCCCATTTTGAACCCACTGCCACTCATACCAATAAACTGCTCGGCAGAAATATTTGAGGCAATTAGTGAAGCACCAATAGCCCACCAGGTGAGTGAACCTTCGGCTAAAAAATAATCGTGTGAAGCCGTTACGGTTGATTTTCTTTTTTTATGATATACCCAGTAGCCATAGCCTGCCACGATGATAAAATAAAATAGAAAAACGAGGTAGTCGTTAGTGTGCAGGCTGTTCATTGGTAAGCAAAAGTTTTATTTTCTGAATGGTGTGGCCGAAGATAAAATATTAGTGCAAGGAAATTGTGTACTGATAGTCTGTCATTTTCAATTACTCCAAATCAGTAAAAATCTGCCGGATAATATTCACCGGTTGCATCAATTCATCCCATTACCCGGCAGGCTGCTTTACTGTTGGTTGTAGTGGTTATTAAATATATTGGTTAATTATATTTTCCAAATACTCCTGCTTACCACTTTTAAGTAGTGGCTCGCCGTTGGCAATGGCATAATTTCTTAACGCCTCGAGGTCCAGTTTTCCTTCTTCAAAAGCTTTGCCCTCACCACTGTCAAAACTGGCATAACGGTCGGTCCTGATTTTTTTATAATCGGAGTGCTGTAAAATTTTATCAGCCGTAATTAATGCCCTTGCGAATGTATCCATACCGCCGATGTGGGCATAAAACAGATCTTCAGGGTCAGTACTATTGCGCCTGCGCTTGGCATCGAAGTTGATACCACCGCCGGCAAAGCCACCGGCTTCTAAAATAATCAGCATGGCTTCGGTTAACTCGTTGATATTATTGGGAAACTGATCGGTATCCCATCCATTTTGATAATCACCCCGGTTGGCATCTATGGAGCCTAGCATACCAGCATCGGCTGCTATTTGTAATTCGTGCTGAAAAGTGTGACCGGCTAATGTGGCATGGTTTACTTCAATATTCAGCTTAAAATCATTGTGTAAATCATGCTGGCGCAAAAAAGCAATAACTGTTTCACTATCGTAATCGTACTGGTGTTTGGAAGGCTCACAAGGCTTGGGTTCTATAAAGAAGGTACCGGTAAAGCCATTACGGCGGGCATAGTCTTTTGCCGTATGCAGGAACCTTGCAAAATGTTCTTTTTCCCTTTGCATATTGGTATTCAGCAGGCTCATATAACCCTCACGGCCACCCCAGAACACATAATTTTCGCCACCCAGGAAAATGGTGGCATCAATAGCTGCTTTTACCTGTGCCCCGGCATGAGCCAGTACATGAAAATCAGGATTGGTGGCAGCGCCATTCATATACCGCCTGTGCGAAAACACATTGGCCGTACCCCACAATAGTTTTATACCACTGGCCTGCTGCTTTTGTTTGGCATATTCGGCCAGGGTATGCAGGCGCTTTTCGTTATCGGCTACATCGTTAGTATAATCCACCACATCCACATCATGAAAGCAGTAAAAGGGCAAATTCATTTTGGTCATAAATTCAAAAGCCGCATCCATTTTGTCTTTTGCTCTTTCCACGGCATCGGCTTTTTCGTTCCACGGATACAGCAGTGTGGGTTCGCCAAACGGGTCGGCACCATTGCCACAGAAGGAATGCCAGTAAGCGCAGGCAAAGCGCAGGTATTCTTTCATGGTTTTACCGGCTACCACCCTGTTTTCATCGTACCATCTAAATGCCATTGGGTTGTCGGTACCGGCACCCTCGTATTTAACCTGTGGTATGCCTTTAAAAAATTCTTTTGTTCCTGTAATAACTGTCATAAAATAGATTTAAAAATTAAGTAGTGTGTTTTTGTGTGTATTGTTCTAATAATTTTTTCCATTGCTGGTACAGTGCTTCATATTGCGATACTGCATTACCTGGCTCCACTAACTGCAGCGGTTGTATGCCCGAAAAGGCATCTTTTTCCGAAGTATACATTCCTGCGCCCAAACCAGCACCTATTGCGGCGCCTGTACTGCCATCGCAGTGGTGTAATTCCACCGGCACGTTTAACGTATTTACAAAACTCTGCGTAAACACATCGCTTAAAAACATATTAGCCCGGCCTGCCCTTATAACGGTGGGGACCATGCCATTTTCTTTCATAATATCCAGCCCATAACGAAAAGCAAAAGCAATCCCTTCCTGTGCTGCCCTAAAGAGGTGTGCACTGCTGTGTACATTTAAATCAAGCTGTTGAATATGTGCGCCAATTGTTTTATTCTGCAACATTCTTTCGGCACCATTGCCAAAAGGCAGAATTTGCAGGCCATTACTTCCCACCGGTATTTGTGCGGCCATTTCATTTACCTGCTGATAGCTGAAATGATTTCCGGCTATATTTTTTACCCACCGGTTTAATATACCTGTGCCGTTGATACAAAGCAGTACCCCCAGGCATTTTACCTGTTGGGTATAATTAACATGTGCAAATGTGTTGATACGGGAATCATTATCGTACACCAGTGCATCACTAACGCCGTAGATTACCCCGGAAGTACCGGCGGTGGCGGCTACTTCGCCGGGCTGCAGCACATTTAGCGATAAAGCGTTATTAGGCTGGTCGCCGGCTTTGTATGCTACAGGAATATTAGCGGTAAGTGAAAGCCACTGAGCAACATCCGGTTTAAGTAACCCATGCGTACTAAAAACGGGCTGAATGGGAGGAATGATTGTTTTATCAAAACCGTAATAGTTAAAAACAGCTTCGCTTAATCTGTCATTTTTAAAATCCCAGAATATACCTTCGCTCAGGGCAGATATACTTGTGGTAATATTGCCCGTAAGTTTCATGGCAATAAAATCGCCGGGCAACATGATAGCTGCAGTTTTATCAAAAATTTCAGGCTCATTTTCTTTCACCCATGCCAGCTTACTGGCCGTAAAATTTCCGGGGGAATTGAGCAAATGCGTAAGGCATTTTTCTGGACCGATATTTTCAAATGCTTTGTTGCCAATTTCCACTGCACGGCTATCGCACCAGATAATGCTGTTACGCAGGGCCTGCTGTTGCTGGTCTACACATACCAGGCCATGCATCTGGTAGGCTATACCAATAGCGCCAATATTAGCAGGATTGTATGCCTTTGTAGCATGGGCCTTTAAAATAGCCTGCTGTACATGCTGCCACCACATTTCGGGCAACTGCTCGGCCCAACCGGGTTGCGGTGCAATAATTTCCGACTCTATATCGGGATACTGGGCTGCAGCAATGCATTGCCTGCTTTGTGCATCTACAACCGATACTTTTATAGAAGAAGTGCCAACATCAATTCCGAGGAGGAGCATACAATCGTTTATTGTGTAAAAGTACCCTGATGCACCAGTTATTGCAACTGCTATCTGGCAAAAAAAATATCCTATCTTATCAATAATTATCAAAATATAGCTACAATTGTGATAAGATAACAGGTTTACACATGAGAACATTAATACAAAAGATACATGTAGAAGAGCAATACTCCTTTGCCTGCAGGCAATACAGCACACCCGAATTTGAAACCAACTGGCATAAGCATGAGGAATGCGAACTGATACTAATTACAGAAGGCTATGGCACCGCTTTAATTGGCGACTATGTTGGCGACTACAGGGCAGGTGATGTATTTTTTTTGCAAAGCAATCTGCCGCACTGGTTCCGTAAGGCAAAGCCCCAAATGACGGGTAGTGCTGTGGTACTGCACTTCATCAGTAATTTTTGGGGCAACGATTTTTTACAGCTCCCGGAAATGAAGCCATTAGCCCGGCTGCTACACAGCAGTAATAATGGCCTGCAACTGCAAAAAAAATTACAAAAGAAAATTGCATCCCTCATCCTCGAAATTGAAAAAAGCAGCGGCCCGGAGCGGATATATCTTTTATTGCAAAGCCTGCAGCAAATGTGTGAATCAAAACAAGTTACTGTAATTACTAAAGCATTTAACCCTGAAGCAGACAGCGTAATAAACCCGGCTATCGAAAAAGTATTTGCTTACTCTTTCAAACATTTCCTGGAGCCGGTTACCCTATCTGACGTTGCTGCTATAGCCAATATGACCATCCCTACCTTTTGTCGGTTTTTTAAGCGAAATATTAAAAAAAGTTATTTCGATTTTTTAAAGGAATTACGCATTGGCCATGCCTGCAAATTGCTGAAAGAAAGTAATGAGCCGATACTGGATATATGCTATGCCAGCGGTTACAATAGCTGGGCACACTTTAGCAAACAGTTTCGGCAGGTAAAACAAATGCCGCCGGGTGCTTACCGGCGGCAGTATAAAAATATAGACTAAGCTTTAAGCTACCTATACTCAAACTTTGCTTTAAGCTCCCCTATGATCAGTTCAAATTCGCCTGGTTCGGTTACCGTTTGCAGTTGTGCATTTACAAAAGCCAAATCATTTTTATCTATATTAAATGTTACGACTTTGCTTTCGCCGGGCTGCAATTCAATTTTGGTAAATGCCCTCAGCCTGCGCATGCTTGGAGTAATACTGGCATATAAATCACGACTGTATAATTCCACCGTATGCTTACCAGAACGGCTGCCTGTATTTTTTACAGTAACACTTATCGTTAGTTGCTTACCGGCTGTTAACTGGTTAGTGCTTAACTGAAGGTTGCTGTATGCAAAACTGGTATAGCTGAGGCCGTGGCCAAATGGAAATAAAGGATCATACCCGCCGCCAACATTATCATTGAATACTTCCCGTACTTCTTCGGTGGGCTTTCTATCGTACAATACCATTTCGCCCATGCTTTTAGGATAGCTGAATGGTAAGCGGCCATTGGGATTATAATCTCCAAACAATACATCGGCCACTGCTTCGGCGGTTTTCTTTCCACTCCAATAGGCCATTAATATACCGCTTGCCTGCGGTTCAATACTGGTTATAAACCGGGGTCTTCCTTCGGTTAAAATCAATATTACCGGTTTGCCGGTGGCATATGCTGCTTTTACCAATTCCACCTGTTCCTCTGGCAGAGCCAAATCACGGGTGTTCCCTGGGCTTTCAGCATAGGCATCTTCACCAATGCACAGTACAATAACATCAGCATGTACTGCTGCCCTTTTTAAGGCCGCTATATCATAGTTGGCAGCGCTGTTAAACCCTTTTGCAGTAGTAGTAGTTATATTTTTTTCACCTACCTTATTTTTTATGGCTTCGTATATGGTTTTACTGTCAGTAGGATACCAGGCTTCATCATTGCCCTGCCAGGTATAACTCCAGCAACCATTGAGTGCGGAAATACTTTGTGCCGAAGGACCGGCCAGCAGCACTTTGGCATTTTTGGATAAGGGCAGCATATTGTTTTTGTTTTTCAGGAGCGTTATTGCCTCCAGTGCTGCATTGAGAGCAATCTGCTGGTATTCGGGTTTGCCAAAATTAGCATAAGCTTCTGCTTCGGGATAGGGATTACTCATTAACCCTGTTTTGAACTTTAAAGCCAGTATACGCCTAACGGCATCGTCTATGCGGCTAACAGGTACTTCGCCTTTTTTAACCGCCTCTACCAGCAAATCAAAAAAGGAATAATCACCTGGCACCATGCTCATATCAATACCGGCGTTAATGGCCATTGCCACTGCCTGGCGTGGAGTGGCCGCTACATTATGCCTGTCGTGCAGGCGTTTAATATCTTCCCAGTCGGTTACAATCAATCCCTCAAAACCTAATTCTTTTCTCAACACATCAGTTAACAAATATTTGCTGGCGTGTACCGGTTCACCATTAATTTCACTACTGTTAATCATGATGGTGGAAGAGCCTGCTTTTACTGCATCCCTAAACTGGGGCAGGTAATACTCTCTCATTTCAATTTCAGGTAAGTAGATTGGGGTGCGGTCTTTTCCTGTTCTTGATGCAGAGTAACCCAGATAATGTTTCATACAACTGGCCACTGCTGTAGCATTTTTCAAGCCATCTTCTTCGTAGCCTTTTATGGCGGCTACGCCAAACAGTTTTCCTATCAATACATCTTCGCCATAGGTTTCAGGGAAACGGCTCCATAAAGGCTGACGGCCGATATCCAGCACTGGTGCAAAGTTCCAGCGCACACCAGATGCCCTTAGTTCTTTGGCGGTTACTTTTGCAGCAAGTTTTGCAAACTCAGGGTTTCTTGTTGCAGCCAGCGCCAGGTTGTGCGGAAAAAGTGTAGCATCCAGCGTATAGGTTTGCCCGTGAATACCATCCAGCCCATACAGCACCGGTATTTTCAACCTGCTTTTTTGTACGGCATCCTGTATTGCTGTAATGAGTTTTTTCCAGGTATCCAGCGAAAGTGCATGAGCAGTGGTGTTGAGCATAGAGCCAACGCCGTATTTCTCAACAGCATCTTTTAGTGCAGCCGCATTTAGCGTACCATCCTGGTTGCCCCAGCCACCTTCGGCAATAACGGCAAGGGTTACCTGCGTCATTTGTCCAACTTTTTCTTCCAGGGTCATCTGCTTTAGCAGGGCATTAATTTTTGCAGCATCAGTAGTTATTTTTTGTTGGGAAAAAACTGTAAGACTACATATTGCCAGCACTATTGCCGTAAACTGTTTTTTCATGGTAGTGGTTGTTTGGAAGAGTTGAGAGTTATGAATTCTGAGTTTAGAATTAAGAGTTATTAGTTATCAATTTCTGCCGTTTGTTAATTTAATCAGCAATGAGTGTATAGGTTTTTCCTTTTTCGGCTTTGAAGCGGAGCAGGAATCCAATACTAGCCTTAACAGACCTTACACCCGATTGTGCCAGCTTAACCGGGGTATTGGTTCGTATCATACAATCGCCACCGGCGTGGGAAGCCAGCATTGCTGTTTGCAGTTTACCCTCATTCCATAAAATATCCGCTGTGTAAGCTCCCCTTGCTTTTAGTCCTTTTATACTCCCTGAGGGCCAGGCATCGGGCAGCGCAGGCAACAAATACAATTCACCGCCCTGGCTTTGTAACAGCATTTCCATTACACCGGCAGCCCCGGCAAAATTACCGTCAATCTGGAAGGGGGGATGTGCATCAAACAAATTAGGATAAGCGCCACCGCCGCTGTTATAATCGGCATTACCTTCTTTTGTTAACCGCATAAGATTACGGTAAAGGCTATACGCCCTGTTGCCATCTAACAGTCTTGCCCAAAAATTTACCTTCCAGGCCAGGCTCCACCCGGTGCCGTCATCACCTCTTAACTCCAGGGTACGTTTTGCGGCAGCAGCCAGCTCAGGTGTTTTTACCGGCGAAATGATATTGGCAGGATGCAGGGCATATAAATGCGATACATGCCGGTGATGGGGCTCCACCTCCTCAAACTCTTTATACCACTCCAGCAATTGCCCTTTGCTGCCGATTTGAAAAGGGTGCAGCTTATGTAAGGCAGACTGTATTGTATCAATGAATGAGGCATCGGTATTCAACAGTTTTCCTGCTGCAATAATATTTTCAAATAAATCCCGGATGATGCCCATATCCATAGTACAGCCTATTGTTAAAGCAATAGCCTTTTTACCTTCATAATAATAATCGTTTTCGGGTGATGTAGAGGGTGCTGTTACCAAATGACCGCTGCTATCAGTTACCAGCCAGTTGAGTGTAAATATTGCTGCACCTTTCATAATTGGGTAAGCCGTATCTCTTAAAAACTTTTTATCCAGTGTGTACAGGTAATGCTCCCACAAATGCCGGCACAACCATTGAGCCCCCATTGCCCAGTTGGCCCATTTAGGATCGCCATTGCCCACATCACCAACTGGATTACTGAGTGCCCATATATCCGAATTATGATGGAGCACCCAGCCTGGTGCATTGTAAAATATTTTTGCAGTATGCCTGCCCGTTACTGAAGTGTTTTTAATCAAATCAAATAAAGGTTTTGTGAGCTCCGGCAAATTACCAGCCTCTGCCGGCCAGTAATTCATTTGCAAATTGATATTGGTAGTATAGTTGGAACTCCAGGGTGGCCGCAGTTCTTTATTCCAAATACCCTGCAGGTTAGCAGGTGCCTGAGGTGTACGGGAACTGCTGATGAGCAGGTAGCGGGCATAATGAAAATACAGGGCTTCGAGGCCTGGGTCGGCAGCACCATTACTGTATGCCTCAAGCCTTTCATCGGTTGGTAACTGTGCATGGCTTTGATTAGAACCAAATGTTAAAGCAACTCGATTAAAGTAGGTATGATAATCGCTTAAGTGCTGTTGTTTATGCGTGGCATAAGTTGATGCAAGCGCTTTACCCAGGTATTGCCTGGCCTGCTTCTTTTCATCTTTACCTTCTTTATCCGGGCATTTGTCAAAGCCATTAAAGCTGGTGGCGGCGGATATATACAACACAATTTCCGTGGCTTTATGTATTTGCATACCGCCGGCGCTACTTGTCATTTTTCCATCTTTAATGACTGCTTTTACCAGCAATGCAAACCTCATTCCATTGCAGCCGCTTGCATCTTTGTAAATTATAGGTTCTTTTTTTTCGTTGTAATAACTTGGATCAGCATGTGCGGGGGCTTTACCGGTTAATAACAATTCGTCTGCTGCGGTAGCCGCAGTGTTTAGAACAAGCTGGCTGGCAGCATTAACCAGCACATTCAATTGTTTTGGCCTGGAAGCAGTGATACGCATAATTATTACCTGTGCCGGGGCAGAGGCAAATACTTCCCGTTTGTACTGCACTCCATCAACAGTATACCTTGTTGTTGCAATGGCATCTTGTATATCAAGTTCACGATAATAAGATGATGGTTGATTATTCCCGAAGTTGTGTTTAATCTTTAAATCGCCCAGAGGGAGGTAGCTTTGCGAAAATAATCCCTGCATTTTTTTTACCAGCTCGTTTGCTTTTTCATAGTCGCCGTTAAACAATGCTGCCCTTACCTGTGGCAGGTATTGCGGCGCCTGTGGATTTACATCCTGCTTAACCGGTCCACCGCTCCACAGTGTAGCTTCATTCAGTTGGAGCAATTCTTCCTCCACACCGCCAAACAACATGGCACCAAGCCTGCCGTTTCCTACAGGCAAAGCCTCCGTCCATACCCGGGCTGGTTTATTGTACCAAAGTTTTAAATCCTGCTGTGCAAATAATACAACCGGGAAAAAGAAAAGTACTATTCCTTGTGCAATTTTCATGTTGGTGATATGCCTGTTTATTATGAATATATTTTCAAACCAATAATTTACGCATACCCTGCCCGGGTATTTACTAACATCACTGTATAAACGAACATGTCAGGCCAGGGATACCAGTTCATAAAAAGGGTGTAATGCAACGCCCCATTTTATTTTGTATACACGGTAATGGCGGTCCCCTGCAATCCTTCTGCAGCAGCCGATACTGTAATTGTGCCTGCCTTTGCCGTTGATTGTATCACAGCCAGTGCCAGCCCGTTAAAAGCCTTTTTAGAATCTGCTTTAAAGGAAGATAAATCTGTTTGCTGGCCGTTATCTACGCCTGCAATAAACCCCTCTCCTTTTACTGAAAACCGGATAAGGTGATTGGCATTGGGCACCAGGATACCCTCTTTATCCACTACTTTAACCGTAACAAAAGAAAGGTCTGCCCCATTGGCGTTTATATGTTTTCTATCAGCGGATAAAATAATTTTTGCAGGTGCACCTGCAGTTTGTATTACTTTTTCCAAAACGGTTTTTCCATTTTTTCTTGATACGGCTTTAACCACACCCGGCTCAAAGGGCACCCGCCACATTACATGCAGTTCATCACCTGTTTTCTTTTTGATACCCTGCGATTTTCCATTGATGAATAATTCCACTTCATCGGCATTATTATAATAGGCCCACATATCGATGGTTTGACCCGGCTGCCAGTTCCAGTGCGGAAAAAGATGCAATACATTTTTTGTGGTGAATAAACTTTGATAGAGGTAGTACACATCTTTTGGAAAGCCGGCCAAATCAACAATACCAAAATAGGAACTGCGTGCCGGCCACGGATAAGGTGTAGGTTCGCCAATATAGTCCATGCCCGTCCACACGTACATGCCGCTAATATTTTCGTTGTTCAAAAACACTTTTAAGGTTTGCTCATGTGTGCTGCCCCAGGGGCTGCAGCAGTTTTCATAAGCTGAGCAGGTCAAATCGGGATTAGCATTTTCAACCGGTAAGTCCCAGCGCTTAGGCCAGATGCGGATGCTATCAGATGGCATATCATACTGCCCCCTTGTTTGTAATGCCGAAACAGATTCGGTTACGATAAAAGGTTTTTTGCCCCAGCGCTGCTGCACACTATCGGCATACCACATCGTATGGGCATAGTTGTAGCCCACCAAATCATCTGCGCTGGTTTGCAGCAACTGGTTCCAGGGACTGATATCGTTATTAGCAGTTACAGTTGGCCTGTTATCGAGTTGTTTTACCAACTGCGTCATACTTCTCAAAATTGTTTTGCCTGAAGTATCACCATCCTTTGCCCACTGCTCTGGTATTTCGTTACCCAGGCTCCACATAAAAACGGAAGGATGGTTACGATCTCTCAGGATAAAATCGGTGAGGTCTTTTTTGTGCCATGCTGCAAAATCATTGCTGTAGTCGTTGGCCGTTTTACTCCGCTGCCACATATCAAAGGCTTCATCCATCACGATAAAACCCATTTTATCGCAAAGGTCTAACAATTCCGGTGCTGGCGGATTATGTGAGGTACGGATACCGTTAATGCCCATGCCTTTCATCAATTGCAACTGCCGCTCTAATGCCCGGTAGTTAATGGCGGTACCGAGGCAACCTAAATCATGATGGTTGCACACACCTGTTATTTTTACGGGCTTACCATTTAAAAAAAATCCTTTATCGGCATCAAATAAAAAACTGCGTATGCCAAATGTGGTATGATACTCATCCAACAGTTTTCCGTTGCTGCTAATTTTTGTAATGGCTTTGTAGAGGTATGGGGTTTCAATACTCCACAATGCAGGGTTGGCCACTGTTAGTTCCTGTACAGCCTGAGCAGCGGTTACGCCGTTTGTTGTTTTTTCTGCAACAATTTTCCCTTCTTTTGAAATCACAGCTGTGCTAATGCTATAAGGAAGATTATTATTTACAACAGTGGTTTTAATATTTACCACTGCTTTATTTTTTGATACCAGCGGTGTGGTGATGCAGGTACCCCAGTTGTCAACATATATTTTATTGGTTTTTACCAGCCATACATGGCGGTAAATACCACTGCCACTATACCAGCGGCTGTTAGGCTGTTTGCTGTTATCCACTTTTACGGCAAGTACATTTTTTTGGTTACCATATTTTAAGTACGGTGTAAGATTGTACCGGAAAGAAATATACCCATTAGGACGAACGCCAAGTGATATGCCATTAATAAACACTTCGCTATTGCAATACACGCCATCAAAATCGATAAAAATATTTTTTGCTTTATCTGCCGGGGGCAATGTAAATGTTTTACGGTACCAGCCTATACCACCACGCAGTGCCCCGCCGCCTGTTCCTGTGGGGCTTGTACTGTCGAAGGGCAGTTCAATACTCCAGTCGTGCGGCAACTGCAGCGAACGCCAGGCATTATCATTCAGTGGTACTGAAGCAGCGGCTGCATAATCACCTAAAAAAAATTGCCAGTTGGTATTGAACGGGAGCCTTCCTGCAGGCTGTGCGGTAACTGTTGCCCAGCCTATCAAACCTATAACTACTAATGCAAAACGCTTTATTTTCATATCCTGCTTTTATTAAGTACAAGTATCATTACAGTTTAACCAATTGCAGTAAATACACATCATTTTCACGCAGCTCCAGTTCTTTTGAAAACGCTGTTCCTTTTTTTATTTCAACCATTTCTTTCATAAAGGCGGCACCGTCATTTTGCGATTTGATTTGCACCACCTGCTGCTTTGTAAGCTGCGCCGGTTTGCCCATTGAAAGATACGTGGAATATGCGTCATTACTGCGATAACCCACTTTGTACACTTCAAGTGCATAATACCCTTCCGGCACATTGCTTATTTGCACTTTTAGTTTTCCTTTTGGCATGGAGGGCAAATCTCTTATGTAATACTGCTGGTTATTTACGGTATCACCGGGATGCGTATAAGTGTAATCCCACACTAATGCCTGTATATTGCCTGTTGCATCTTTACAAATCCACGAAGCTGTATCGGTATTGTTCAATGCTATATCCCCAAGCTTATTTAAAAACTGGTAGGCATAAAAAACAGGCTTATTAATACCCTGTGTACTCAGCATTCCAAAGCCGCCGTGAAAGGGGGTGAACCTTGGGCCGGCTTCTTCAAAAATATCGGTGAACACCCAGTACGACATAGAGTTGGAGGCATTACCCACCTGCTTTAATTTTTGCAATACATAAGCCGCTTCATGATAACTGTCGTGTATAGGGTCAGAAGGGGTGTAAGAAGCGCTCCACTCGGTATAATGCAATTCAAGATTTGGCATGGAGGAAGCAGCAATTTCTTTCCGGCTCTGTAATACATCGCCGCTCACACTCAGCGGATTGGCATCGAGTATGGTGCCTGTATTACCATACTCATCCAAATAACCCTGCTTAACCCCGTAGGCATGTGTACTGATAAAATCGAGCGGCACTTTATTGTTGTGGCAATACTCAATCATTTCAGATTCCCAGGCAGCACCGGCTGTGGCAGGGCCGCCTACACGATAATCTTTGTTAACTGCTTTAATGGCTGCTGCAGCGTATTGGTATAGTTTAAAATATTCCTGCTGTGTACCCGTCCAAAAACCGGGGGTGAGGTTGGGTTCGTTCCATATTTCAAAATACCAGGTTTTAACTTCATCGGGGCCATAGCGTTCTGTAAAATGTTCGGTTATATTTTTTATTAAAGCTGCCCACTTGTTGTAATCTTTTGGCGGTGTTACATTACCCCTCCACCAAAAAATAGTTTGAGGGCCGCTGGCCAGTGCATTAGGCATAAAACCCAGTTCAACAAAGGGTTTCATACCAATGCTGTGTAAAAAATCGAACAGCACATCCACATACATGTAATTGTATTCGGGGTTGCCTTTGCTATCTTCTTTATACACCGCCATATCATCGGTAAGCAGGCCATGCATGCGGATGTACTGAAAGCCACATTCTTTTTTTACATAGGCCAGTTGCTGCTGCCAGTCGGCCCTGAGGCCCTCATTGGCACGGCCTGCGCCCACACAATGATTAAAAAATTTGTTTAATGTACCTGCTGTTTTATTGAAGTCAACATTCAAAATCCTTTGCGCAGCAGGGATAGTTTTGGACTTGCTGCTTTGTGCGGTAAGCGTTGCTGTTAGAAGCGTAATAACACTGGAAAGAATATAGTTTTTCATCAAAGCCAATACATTTTGATCAATCATTTATTTAGCGCCTTCAATCAATGCATCCAGTGTTTGCTGATCTAACACGGCATTACTGCTCCTGCTTAACAGGCTGCCGGTATCCCAGAAAAAAGGAATAAGCCCGTTTGCCTTTGCTTTTTGAGTTACATACTTATGGAAATGAGCCCTTGAAGCCAGGTGCAGGGCAAGGGCCTCGCCTGTAAGTGTATTACGGCGCATGGCACAATACTCACCCAGTACTACCGGTATGCCTTTATCCACAAACTTTGTTTTCATCATGCCGAAATATTTGTCTACATCCGCTTCTTCGCCCCATGTTGCGTTACGTGTGGGGTCGGTAGTGGAATGATAATCTTTACCCCAGTAGTAAAACATTTTTCCCCAGGATTCATCTTTTTCCATCAGGGTGTACTGGTAGGGTGTGTAGTAATGTATCTCTGCCATCATACGGTTGGCAATATAATCTACAGGCATCGTGTTCATCAGGTTATTGGTTTTATCAATATCGGTAGATGGCCCCTGTACCACCAGCACCCTGTAGCTGTTGCGGCCGCCGGTGGCCCTTACTGCATTGATAAAAGTTTGATGATAGGATAGCAATACATTCATCTGCACTTCATTTTCCACATGCGGTTCATTGGCACTTGCAAATATTAAATGCTCATCATAGTCACGCAGGTGAAGGGCAATTTGTTTCCAAAATTCTTTTTGCCTGGCATTTACAGCAGTTTGCTTATCAGGCGTACAATTGTTTTCGAGCCAGCCGCCATCCCAATGAATATTGAGGATTACATAAAGGCCATTATCGATACAATACTGTACCACTTCTTTTACCCGGTTCAGCCATTCTGTTTTTAATTGCGTGGCACCTGGCACTACGGTATACTGGTTCCATGCACAAGGAAGCCGGATGGCATTAAAGCCACTTTGTTTAGCCAGGTCAACAAAAGCTTTTGTGATTTTTGGATTACCCCAGGCTGTTTCGCCACCGATGGCTTCAAGGGTATTTCCAATATTTAACCCAAGTTTCAACCTGGCGGCCAGTGTAACAGCATCGCTGCTCATGCCCGATGCATCGGCAGGTATACTATCCGGCACGGCTTTACCCAATTGCCGCACTTTTAATTCTTTTGAAATACTTCCGGCAGACACATTGAATACAAACGACCTTTCGCTGGTACCGGGATTGGCCTGTACATCCAAATTAATTTTTCCATTACCTTCTGCAACCGAAGCTGTTGCCGTACACCAGGTGCTTGTATTACTCACATTCCATTTACTGTTGCTCGTTACCGTTACTGCAGATGTACCGCCATCGGCGATGAATAATTCCTCGGAAGATGATAGCGTCAATTGTGGTACTACAGTTGTACTTTTTTTACTGCAAGCTGTATACAGCATTGTAACCAGCAGAAACGCTGTAAGCCTGGATATACTTTTCTTATTCATCTGTGTAATATTAACCGGTATATAAAAATGCTTTTTGAAAAAAGAACCTGCAAGCAAATTCAATTTTCATTGAACACCTGCAGGTTTACGATTACCGCCTATGAGAAAAAAACCATTACCGTTTTACCCGGATTAGGGGATGATATAATGAAATACAAACCATTCGTCTTTCCCGGCATCATAACCTGTACCAAACCAAACACCTTTTGTTTGATAGCTGCCCGGGAATCCTTTTACCACTTTAATTTTATTGGTAGTAGGGTTCATCCAGCTTGCCGGGTTTTGCAGTAATGTGTTACCATTCAGTGTTATTTCATTATTAGCTTCATCTACGGTAAAAGTGCCGGTAGTGAGTGCTCCATCCTGGAAGCGGCTGTATCCGCCTGTATTATCAAATCGTATCCAGCCGGTGTTGGCTACTGCATCCCAGGTTTCGTTCCAGCCCCAGTTATAAGAAGATGCTTTAGAACTTGTCCATCCGTTACCTTTTGCTACCCAGTCTACAGGATTACCATTTACATCCAGTACCCAAAAGCGCCCGGTGATGCTGTTGCCGGTGAGCATGCTGCGTAATTCGCCAGGGGCAAAGCTGGGATTGTAACCTTCGTCGGGCAATACCGGCGGAGGAGCCGGGGGTGTCCAGCTATCAGCATAAGCTTTTGAAATAAAATTGTATACTAACAGGCACGGCCCCTCGCAACTGGTGCGTAATACGGCAAGCTGCATGGTATTTTCGGTGAGGGAAAGTAGTTTGATATTACCCCATTGCGCCACACAGGCATCCCTGCTTTCGTCGTGCAGGGGTGCAACTCCTGTAAGAGTAAGTGTTTTGGCATCTTTATCTAAAAAGTACGTACCGTTTTCAGTACCACGGGAAGCAATCATTTTATGTTCTGCTTTTACAAATGGCCCGCCTTTGAGGCTAAAAGTAATGCTGCCATAATCGCCCTGTGGCATCAGCCAGGTATTGTCTTTCCAGCCGGGGTTCCAGTTCCAGCAATCAGCGCCGCCGGGCTTACACACACCATCCCAGGTCATATCGGTACCGTAAAAGTATAAGGGGCCGTCAAAGTATTTGGATACGCCACTGGCATCCAAATCGAGCAGCCAGGTTTTTTCTTCGCCCACGCCACCGGAGAGCGCCGTCCAAAGCGGATCATCCACATAGCTAAGGTTATCGCTGGTAACCGTTACCGTTACTGGTGTCATTTCTACAATGCCCCCACCTGTTACAGCCGAAAATTTGATGGTGTAGGTGCCTGCAAAAGCAAAGCGTACGGTATCTATCTGCCGGTTAGATTTACCGGTACCGTAATCCCACATAGGGATGGTTTGTGGAGTAAGATTGGTTAAGATTACTGTATTGCCACCGGGGTCTGCAGTAAGATCCTGCTTAACATCAAATTTAATGGCAGCGGCATCGGGCAGGCTTGCCAGCGAATACTGCTGTTTTTTACAGGATACAGCGGCAAAAATACCCAGCACCAGTACCCATGCTATGATTGTATAACGTTTCATATCTGAATTTTTTTGTTGTAGAAATAAATTACCAGCCGGTATTTTGTTTTAATACGCCGCCGGATAAGGTAACCTCGGCGTAGGGTATTTGTTGCAGCCCTTTGGTTTCTTTTATTTTGGTTGCATCAATTATTTTGGGTGTGCTTACACCGCCGTTTAACAGGTTGGTTGATTCGGCAATAGTTGCTGCTGCCACATCAATACCCTGGCGCATTAAATCCCAGTAGCGCAATCCTTCCATAGCAAATTCCAGCCTGCGTTCTTTCATAATATTATCCTGCGATACGGTTAATGAGGTAAAACTGCCGCCATAAGCCCGCCTGCGTACATCATCAAAATAATTTTGTGCACCGGCTGCGCCTAACTCGGCTGCCATCAGTAATACATCGGCATAGCGAATGGAAACATAATCCTGGTACTGGCCAATCATAAAGTTTACACCGCCTGCATTTACCGCTGTGCTGTTGCCGTTAGCATCTGCCATTGGAGTGTATTTTTTATTGTAATAGCCGGTGTACTCTCTTTGCCTGTCCCTCATTTGAAAATCAAGGTTTTCATCTGCAATTGAAATGATGGTAGCATTGCGGCGGGTATCGCCAGCGCCATAAGCGCTCCATAGTTTAGGATTAACCGTAGCACCACCCCAACCCAGGCCATAAGGCGCTATGGTTTGCTCCCTGATGCCATACATCACCAGCCAGTGATTACCATCGGTATTGCCGTTATAATCGCTGGTGTAAGTGTACTTGATGGCAAAAACGGTTTCTTTATTATCTTCCCCGGCATAACTGGTGCCGGAAGCGGCAGGCCACAGGTGTGCAAAATTGTCTACCAGCCCAAAGCCGCCATTACTGATTACATCTTCGAGGTAAGCCAATGCCTGTGCTTTACTTATTTCGCCAGCCAAATCGGATTTGCCATAATAACCGGTGTAGTACAAAAACACCCGGCCGATGAGTGCTTCGGCTGCCCATTTGGTTACACGACCATAAGTAGCCGGGGCCTGCGCCGTGTAACTAACTGATGCAAGATTGCTGGCTGCAAATTTTAAATCGGCAGCAATAAGTTTGTACACATCATCGGCAGAAGCCTGGGGTACATTATCTTTTGTAGGCTCGGTTACCAGCGGCACATTGCCCCACAGGCGCACCATATCAAAATACAGGTAAGCCCTTATAAATTTTGCCTCGGCTTCTGTTCTTCTTTTTAGTTCATCATTACCACTCCATTCTACCTGGTCAATTTTTCCGATAAGCATATTACAACGGTAGATGGCCCTGTAGTAGGCTGCCCAGTTGGCATTAAAAAGATTTTGATCGGATGGAGATCGAAAGCGGTCGAATTCATCCAGCATTTGAAAATTAAACCCGTCTGAATTGCCCACCCCGCCAAATGCATTGTCGGACATTACTTCGGCTGCCAGTGGCAAGGCAATGCCATCGGCCCATACCCGCTGCAGACCATCGTAGCAGCCTATTAGTGCAAGGGATGCATCGGCAGGTGTGCGGTAAAAATTTTGTTCGGATGCAGTAGTTACATCCTCGGCATCAAGGAAAGATTTTTTGCAGGCTCCTGCAGAAAAAAGGAGCAATGCAGCTATATAAATTTTATACTTTTTCATACATGCAGTTTTTCGTTTTTAAAATTTAATGTTTGCCCCAATCATATAAGTACGTGCCCTGGGATAAAAGCCAAGGTCAACGCCGGAGGAGAAACCCTCGCCATAACCAATTTCGGGATCCATACCATTATATTTTGTAAACGTGTGAAGATTAAGCACGGCTCCGTACAGCCTTACCTTGCTGATAAATTTGTTTTGTACCAGTTTTGAAAAATCATAGCCGAGGGTAATATTGTTGATACGCAGGAAGTCGCCTTTGTGGATATACAGGTCGGAGAACTGTGTCCAGTTGCGGTTATCTTCTGTTACCCTTGGGATACGGTTAGAGGAACCGGGGCCATGCCAACGGTCAAGTATAGCCGCAGAATAATTGGCTTTGGCATCGGCATGGTTGCGCCAGGATTGCACCAGTTCGTTACCGGCAACACCCGAGGCCAGTATGGAGATATCAAAACCTTTGTAATCGGCTGCCAGTGTGAATCCGAAAGTAAAATCAGGATTTGGGTTGCCAATAAGGGTGCGATCGGCATCATTAATTACACCATCATTGTTGAGGTCTATATAACGTACATCACCGGGTGCAGCATTAGGCTGAATTTTTACACCATTTTTTGCGTAAGCAGCCAGCTCGGCTTCCGACTGAAACACACCATCGGTTTTTAAACCCCAGAAATAACCAACAGGAAAACCGTTTTGTGCCCTGTAAAATTCGCCGGAGTTGTTGTACAGCGAATTGGTATTGCCATGTATGGTTTGATCGGGTGTGGGAATACTGCCAACAGTATTTTTATTATACGCACCATTAAGGCCTATACTATAATTAAACTTGCCAAAATTGCTGCGGTAAGACAGTGCCAGTTCCAACCCTGTATTTTTTACATCGCCACCATTGATAAAGGGTGCATCGGCGCCTGCTGTAGCCGGCACCGGCGCCACAAGCAGCCAGTCTTTCGTATTCTTGATATAGTAATCGAAATTGATATTCAGTTTGCCTTTGATCGTGGCATCAAATCCAATATTCAACTGCTCAGAAGTTTCCCATTTGATGGCAGGGTTGCCCAGCCTGCTGGGGAAAGCGCCTGAAGTAAGCACGCCCTCCTGGTTGCCAAAAGTGTAATTGGTATTATTGAATGAAATGGGAGCCAAAAACTGGTTACCGGCAATACTCTGGTTGCCCACCTGGCCCCAGCTTGCACGCAGTTTGAAAAAATTAAACAGGCTGTTGTTTACCATAAAATCTTCTTTAGACAATACCCAGCCTGCAGATACTGATGGGAAGTAACCCCAGCGATGTCCTGGTGCAAATTTGGATGAGCCATCGGCACGGAAAGTGGCATTAAACAAATATTTCTCCTTGTAATTGTATTGCAACCTGCCGAAATAGGATAACAATGATTCCTCGTAAGGCGAGCCACCGATGCTGATATTAGCACCGTCCCTGTTGGTGGCATTGGTTAGCCAGGCATAGTTAATGCCGGAAAAAACCAGGTCCCGGTTGCCACCCCAAATGCCAGAGCCAACAGATTTAATAGCGGTAGTACCGGCCATTACATCAAAGCTGTGATCTTCTTTCACATTAAAACTATAGCTGAGGAGGTTATCATATTGCAGGCTGCGGTTGCGGCCCATGCTTTGAAAAACACGGGTATTATCATTGAATGAATACACAGAGAGTTTATAGATAGGTGTATAAGAACGCCCCTCATTAAATCCATAATTAACCCCAATGCTGGAACGCCACCTGAGCCCCTTGATGGGTTCTATTAATACATAAGCATCTCCAAACAGGCGCTGGTTATTATTCCTGTTCTGGTTGTTGTAATACATCTCGGCATAAGGATTGGCTTCGCCGGGATTCCAGGTGGAGTTACTGTTGTCGTAAAAATTGCCGTTGGCATCATACATCGGTACAAATGGGCTTACCCCAAAAGCACTTCGCAGTGTGTTGCTGTAAATACCGCCAACGCCTATGCCATTATTTTTCTGGTCGGTATAAGTAAGGTGCTGGCCTATTTTAATCACTTTATTATACAAGCTATGCTCTGTATTGAGCCGAAAAGTGTAGCGCTCAAAGTTGGACAAACCTTTGCCGCCAACAATACCTGCCTGACCGGTATAGCCCACAGATAAAGAGTAAACTGTAGCAGCGCTGCCACCCTGCACCCCCAATACATAGTTTTGCGTGGGGGCATTGTTTACAAACATTTCATCCAGCCAGTTGGTATTTACCGGCAGGTTGGCTATCTCGTTGTTGGTGAAATAAGGATTTTTGCCGGAGTTAACAGCAGCTTCATTCATAATGGTGGCGTATTGCTTTGCATCCAGCAACTGTGCTTTTCGAGGTGCATTTTGCCAGCCATAAAAAGCATCGAGTGTTACTTTGGCCGACTGGCCGGTTTTACCCTGGCGTGTAGTTACCAGCACTACACCATTTGCAGCCTGTGAACCGTATATGGCAGCAGAGGCTGCATCTTTCAATACATCTATAGATTCTATATCGGCGGGATTGAGGTAAGCAATATCGCCGGTATATACGCCATCCACAATGTACAAAGGGCTGTAATTGTTGATGGTGCCCTTACCTCTAATAACCACATTTAGCCCGGAGCCCGGCTGGCCGGATGAAGTAGTAATTTGTACACCGGGCGCCTGGCCCTGGAGGCCCTGCAATACATTGGTGGTGCTCTGCTTGGCAATATCATCGCCCTTTACCTGCAGGTTGGCACCGGTTAGCAGTTTTTTCTTTTGTGTGCCGTACCCTATTACCACCACTTCTTCCATACGGCCAATATCTTCTGCAAGCTGCACATTCAATTGTTTGGCATTGCCTACTTTAACTTCTTTAGCAATGCGGCCGGCATAGGTAATTACCAGCACATCGGCAGGCGATGCTTCGATGGTATAACTGCCGGCATCATTTGTAGCAACAGTTTTGGTAGTACCCTTTACCGTTACAGAAGCACCTGATAAGGGTGCCCCGCTTTTTTGATCGGATACCAGGCCTGCAATAATTATATTTTGTGCAAAAGCAGTGTTGCACAAAATCAGGGTGAGTATAAAGCACCATAAGGGTACTTTATGCAATAAAGGCGTTTGGGTTTTTTTCATACATCAAGCGTTTGGTTTTGATAAAAAAAGTTGGAATTACTTTATTGAAATAGTTTTTGCTTTGCCAGTATAATTTATCATTTGAGGTTTGCCTGTTGCTGTTCCTTTCTTACTTATGTATTGAACCTTAAAAACTCTCTTTAACAGCATGCCCGGAAAACTGCCTTTTCTTTCGGCCACGGTAAGTGTTTTATTTTTTTCGGTGTAGGTAAAATCGATAGTGCTGTACTCCCCTTTTTCATAATTGTAACTGGTGCCTTCATCTTCATATAAGGTAAAGGAAGCATCGCTGCCGGGGTAAACGCATAGTGTAATGGTATCTGCTTTTTTCTCGGTAGTGTATTGCAGTTCGGGGCCAAGGGGCAGGATACTGCCTTCTTTTACAAATAAGGGGATACGTTGGTATGGGGCATCTGCCGTGATGGTTTGCCCGCCGGCAAAATACCTGCCGGTATAAAAATCGTACCAGCCCTGGCCGGCAGGGAGGTACACCTGCCTGTTAGTTGCCTTAAATGCAGTTACCGGGTTTACCAGCAGGGATGGACCAAACATGTATTGTGTGGCAATATTGTTTACATTTTTATCCGCAGGAAAATCCATGGCAAGGCCACGCATAAGGGTATAGTCCTGGAAGCTGGCTTTGGCCGCCAGTGTATAGATATAGGGCAGCATACGATAACGCAGTTTAATATAATACAGTATGCTTTGGTATGCCGGATGATTTTCGGGAGCCGTGTTATAAATCTCCCTGTAGGGAAACTGCCCATGCACCCTGAACATTGGTACAAATGCTGCAAACTGGCACCACCTGCTGGTGAGTTCCCGCCACTCTTCCAAATCGGCGGCATTGGGTTTTTCAAATCTTTTTTCTACGGCAAAGCCACCGGCATCCATGGTCCAGTAAGGCTGGCCAGACATGGAAAAATTTACACCGGCGGCTATCTGCAACTGCATATCATGCCAGTTGGAAGATATATCGCCACTCCAGGTAACGGTGGCATAACGCTGCATACCGCTAAAGGCTGAACGGGTAAGTATAAACACCCTTTTGTTGGGGTTGGTAGCCCGCTGACCTTCGTATATGCCTTTGGCGTTTTCAAGAGGGTACGCATTTAAGTATTCTGCAGTAATACCAGCAGCTAAGGGATACATTTGTTCCTTTCTTTTTTCCGGGCTTACGTTCGAAAGTATATCCGGTTCGCTGGCATCCATCCACCAGGCATCCACGCCTTTATTATATAGTTTTTCATTTAGTAAATTCCAAAAACCTTTACGGGCTGCTTCATTAAAGGGATCGTAAAAAGTAGATACATAACCATCGCCAATCCAATCCCGCTGGCGCTCGGCAATATTGCGTTTGTATAGCCAGCCCTTTTTATCAAATTCATTATAAGCTTTAATGCCTTCATAAAATTTAGGCCATACCGAAATCATGAAATGCGTATTGTACTTTTTGTGCAAAACCTGAATCATGCTATCAGGATTGGGGAAACGGGCAGGGTCAAACTCCTGGCTGCCCCATTCGTTTTGTTTCCAGTAGTTCCAGTCCAGTACAATATTATCGAGTGGAATTTTTCGCTTCCGGAATTCACTAACGGTACCGAGTACTTCATCCTGGGTTTTATATCTTTCCCGGCTTTGCCAAAAGCCATAGGCCCATAAGGGCAGCATGGGTACTTTACCGGTAAGCTGGCGGTAGCCGGCAATCACATCATCCATGTTATTGCCGGTAATGATGTAATATTCTTCCTGGGCGCCGGCTTCGGATGAAAAGCCAAAGTTGTTTTTATTTGTTTCGGCAATGGGTTCCTGCCATTTGAAGCTGATATAAGATTCGCCACCATCAGGTATCCAGTCTATCAGGATGGTATATTTTTTATTTTTCTGAAACTGGAAGTCGGCAATAGCCGAAGCGGGGTTCCAGCACTGGCGCCAGCGATCTAACACCAGTTTACCATCAATCCACACTTTGATATATCCACCATAGGTAAAGCGTAGCTTATGTACACCTTCCAGGCCGGAGGCAATACTGCCTTTCCATATTACCTTACCCGTTTCGGGCTTAAAGGCAGCCGGTAAAATAATTTTTGAATCACCAAGATATTCGCAGCTTATATCCGACTCGGCACGCTGCAAATCAGGTATTGTACTTTTAGTGCTATTATAATAAGAAGCTGTGAGCCATCCTGCTTCACCATTTTGATCAAACAACTGCAGGGCATTTAATAATTTATAAGGCCTTATATCGCCTGCCCTGGTGATAGAGCTATTTTCCCACAGGATGCCGTAATTATTATTTGACAATATAAATGGTACAGCTACCTCTGTGTTATTTTGAAACAGGAGTACCTGGTTGCCCCTGTAATCCATGAGGCCATCCTGGTGCTGGCCAAGGCCATAGATGGCATCGTCGGCCTTTAATTCAAATACCTGCTCAATGTTATAAGAGCGTTTACCCTCATGTACCACGGGCAAAAGCCTGCGGCCCATCTTTTTTTCACTAACAATTGGCTTTCCTGAGGCATCGTAAAATGAAAGGGTGCCGGTAGGTACATCGGCAATAACTGTAAGCCGGCTTGTTTTTAATACCAGCTTATCCGTTCCCTGCTCTTCTAACTGCCATTGAGGCAGTTGTCCCGGACGCAAATTGTTGCTCAAACTAAATGAAGTATTGGGCTGCTTGTGTGGGGTGGCAATTACCCGTATAATATTATCGGCTATTACCTGCAGTTTTACCGCCTGGCTGTTGCCGGCTAATTCCGGCACTGGGGTGATGATGACACCATCATCTGTTTTAATATAATGCGCCGGGGTATCCGAAGCGCTTGCAAATAAAAATGAAATTGAAAGGCAGCTACATACAAGCAATCTTTTCATCAGCAGAAGTTTAGTTCAATCGTTTAAAATCTGGATTGAAGTTACACTGCCACTGATCGAAACAGGGTACTGTTATGTTTACGTTTGGGGTTTGAAATGTTAATTGCCGGTATATTTTGGGGCAAATGCTGCTATACTAAACAAATGGATACCCCCTGCTTTACAAAGCAGCTACTGCTGTGCCCAGGATGTAAAACTTTAAACAGGAGGATTAGCTTTTTGGCTGGCCTGGTAGGCCGATGGGGTAAGCTGGTATTCTTCCTTAAAATATTTTGAAAACAGTTTGGGATTATTAAAGCCCACTTCGTAAGCAACTTCTGCTACCGTATGCTGGCTTTTTGACAGTAACTGTGCGGCACGTTTTAGCCGGAGCACCCGGATAAATTCTACGGGTGATTTACCGGTGAGGGATAATAATTTTTTATACAAAGATACCCGGCTCATGAATAATTCGCTGCTCATCTCTTCCACCGAAAAATCGGGATTGTCCATATTTTTCTCCACCGATTCAATCGCCCTTTTGATAAAAGCCTCATCCACCGATGTTACTTCTATTTCCGAAGGATGAATTTCCATCAGCTTTCGATATTGCTGCCGCATTTGTTCCTGCAGCGTGAGCAGGCTTTTAATACGGGAGGCCAGGATTTCGAAAGTAAAGGGCTTGGCAATATAATCGTTGGAGCCGGCTTCAAAGCCTTCCAGTTCCTTTTCTACCGACGACATTGCCGTGAGCAGTATTACCGGGATATGCGATGTGCTGGCATTGGTTTTAATTTTTTTAGCCAGTTCAATGCCTGTCATCAGCGGCATCATGATATCGCTTACCACCAAATCGGGCTGCAGTTCCTGCACTACCCGCCAGCCCTCGCTGCCATCGGCACAGGCGGCCACATTGTATTTGTGTTGCAGGTTGTCCTGCAGGTAAAAGCGGAGGTCTTCGTTATCTTCCACCACCAGTATTGTTTTTCGGTCGGGCTTAAGCTTCATACCAGGTGGCAGTATGCCGTTTTCCGGCTGGCCTGTACCCAGCGATGTATCTTCAGCAGGCACCAGCGATGTTTCCTTCACGGATACATCGGGCATACCGCTGAGCAGGGGTAAACTAACGGTGAAGCAGGTACCCTTATTGGGTTCACTGTTTACCGTGATGGTGCCGCTATGCAGTTTTACAAATTCCCGGGTAATGGCAAGGCCAATACCTGTGCCATAGTTGTGCATATTGCCGGGCAGGTGGTGCTGAAAGTAGCGTTCAAAAATTTTATCCAGGCTTTCGGCGGGTATACCAATGCCGGAATCTTTTATGGTAAGCACTACATCGGGGCTGCCCGGTTCATAATTTATTTCAAGCGATACGCTGCCTCTTGCCGGTGTATATTTAAAAGCATTGGATAAAAGATTGAAGAGGATTTTTTCCAGTTTGTCTTTATCAAAAAATGTTTCAAGGCTGCCGGTATTACTGTTGAAGCTGAGGTTGATTTCCTTTTTTTCGGATATATCAGAAAAAGAAGCCACAATATCCTTTGTGAATTTTACAATATCCCCGTTGGATAGTTGCAGGGTAAATTCCTGTACTTCCATCTTCCTGAAATCGAGGAGTTGATTTACCAGGTTGAGCAGGCGCTTGGCATTACGCTGTACCAGTACCAGTTGTTTTTTTTGCCCGGCATCTTTTTCGTTTTTTACAATTCCATCCAGTGGTGATAAGATGAGGCTGAGTGGGGTACGAAACTCATGACTTACATTGGTGAAGAATTTGGTTTTAAGTGCATCCAGTTCCTGTATTCTTTCGGCCTCCCGGCGCTGCTGTTTTACTTCAAAACGCATGTGGGCCCTGTCGATGATTATTTTTCGGGCAAAAATGAGTACAGCACTTACAAAAAGAGCATACAGCAGGTAAGCCAAAGGTGTTTGCCAGAAAGGTGGAGCAATTTTAATAACCAGTGTTTTTTCATTATCGGCCCATTGCCCGTCTTCGCCGGTAGAGCGTACCCTAAAGGTATACGTGCCGGGGTCGAGGTTGGTGTATACTGCCCGGCGGAGCCGGCTATCGGTGTATACCCAGTCGGTATTAAAGCCATCTAACCGGTAAGCATACTTGATTTTTTCGGGGTTAAAAAAATTGATGCAGGCAAATTCGATAGCCAGTATGTTTTCGTTGTACCGAAGTTGTATACGGTTGGTATTAAACAGTGATTGTGCCAGTATTACCCTATTGCCTATTGTATCGCCGGGTGCCACTTTTTTATTAAATATTTCCAGGCCAGTAAGCACAAGACCGGATGGTGCGTTGCCCGATTTAATTTTATCCGAGTGAAAAATATTGAACCCGTTGGCACCGCCAAATAACAACTCGCCGGTATTGGTTTTTAGTGCGGCATTTTCGTTAAACTCGGTACCCTGCAGTCCATCCAGTTCATCAAATATTTCGGTAGTAATTGATACTGGCCAGCCGGCAGTGCCTTGCTGCACCTGTATTTTACACAGGCCTTTATCAGTACTTATCCATAAGGCATGGTTATCATCTTCCAGTATATTCAATATGGTATTGCCCGGTAACCCGTGTTCGGTACCAAAGCTGTGCATCTTCCTGGTAACGGGGTTCAGTACATTCAGCCTGTCCCTGGTGCCAATCCATACCAGGCCGCGGCTATCAGGCAGCATACTTACCACATTGTTGTTACTGAGGCTGCCTGGTTCTGTTACGTAGTGGGCTACGGCTTTACCACTGTTAATATCCAGCACATCTATGCCATTGGAAGTACCCACCCAAAGCCGGTGTTGTTTATCTTCAAAAAGCACGGCAATATAATTGGATTTTAAATCGCCATCGGCTGTTCCGAAACGATACTGGCTGAAGGTGCCGGCAGCCCTGTTCAGTTTATTCAACCCGGCGCTGAGTGTACCTACCCAAAGGTTTTGTTTTGAATCTTCAAATATCTCCCATATCCTGTCGTCGGAAATGCTGGAAGGATTATTCACATCATGACGGTAATGGGTAAACGTGCCGTTGTAATAGCAATCCAATCCGCCAAAATAGCTGCCTATCCACAGCTTACCTTCATGATCGAGGCATAAACTAACAATTACATTAGAGCTGATGGTATTGTTATTACCTGGCTGATGCAGGTATTGCTTGAAGGTATTGGCAGATCGGTCAAAATAAATTAATCCGCCTCCATTGGTACCAATCCAGATATTGCCTTTTTTATCCTCTACAAAGCGGTTTACATCATCGTAGCTTAAGCTTTGCTTATCGGCCGGGCTATGCCTGTACAGTGGAAATTTGATGATGTTTTCGTGATAATAGCTGATTCCTTTTTTGTAAGTGCCCAGCCAGATGATACCGGTATTATCTTTATACACTGCCGTAACACTGTTTTGGCTAAGGCTTTTATTATTATTGGGGTCGTTGGTGAGATAGCGGATGCTGTTATCTTTTTTATTGTAAATATTTACCCCACCATGATCGGTGCATATCCAGATACTGCCGGCATTATCCTGTTGAATACCTATCACCAGGCTGTTGTTTAAATGTGGTGTACCGGCTATCTTACCAAAGTACTGGTATGCCCCTGTTGCCGGGTTGTACCGCAACAGGTTTTTAGATGCATTACTACCGGCAACAAATAACCACAATTCATTTTCATTATCTACAAACAGTGAATACTGCTGTACAGTACTGCCAAAGATATTTTCAGCAATACCTGTATGCTGCAGTACAATGCCCGTGGCGGCATCTACCTGTTCTAAATGACCGTTGCTGTATGCCAGCCATATTTTATTGTTGTTATCTTCCCTTATGGCCGTTATGGCAAAAGCAGCCGGCCTAGCCTGGAATAAGGCTACCGCTTTTTTATGGGCAGGTACATATTTATATATAGCCTGCTGGTTGATTAAAAAAAGAAAAGCGCCCTCTTTTGTTTTAAGTATCGAAACGGTGGATGCGGCCGGTATACCCAATGCCCGCAATTCGGCTGCACTGTTGCGCTGGAATTTTTCGGTAGCCAGATCAAAAATATTGTAGTCTGTACCGTTGTACTGTATCCACAGTTTATCATTGGGGCCTTCAAGGATATTAATTACCTGGTCGTCGGACAGCGAATTACTATCCCTGCTGTTGTGGCGAAACACGGTAAACCCGTATCCATTGTAGCGATTGAGGCCCGATGTGGTGCCTACCCACAAAAAGCCATTTTTATCTTTATAAAAACAGTTCACCTGGTTATTTGACAAACCGTTGCTAATATCGAGCCTCGAAAAAGGGTACTGCTGTGCCTGTAGTTTTATACCAGCAGCCACAATAAATAGCAGCAAAAAAATTATCCTGTACCTGTGCATTGCCACAAATGTAAAATCAATTTGTTGCTTACCACAATATGACACAGTTTTGCAGCACACTATTTCTTTTCAGAACATCTGTATGAACCAGTTGATAACCGCTCAAATACTTTCAGTTTTCGGCCAGCATTTTAACGGTACGCCACAATTATATTTTTCGCCGGGGCGTATTAACCTTATTGGCGAACATATTGACTACAACGACGGCTTTGTACTGCCTGCTGCTATTGATAAGGGCGTATACTTTGCGGTAGAAAAAAATTACAGCAATGCTATTGATTGCTTTGCTGCCGATATGAACGAATGGCTGCATACCGATATCCATCACCTTAACAAAAGCACAGGCTGGAAGAATTATATCCTGAGTGTAGTAAACGAATTTGTACTGGCAGGAAAAAACATTGCCGGATTTAACTGTGTATTTAGCGGGGATATCCCTGCCGGCTCCGGCCTCAGTTCATCGGCTGCAGTAGAGTGCGGACTGGCTTTTGCCATTAACGATATATTTAATTGCGGATACAATACCCAGGAGCTTGCGCTGCTTTGCCAGCGTGCCGAACATAATTTTCCGAATGTACAATGCGGCATTATGGATATGTATGCCAGCCTGCATGGCAAAAAAGATGCTGTGCTGCTGCTGGATTGCCAAACTATCAGTCATCAATACCTGCCTTTTTCGCAAGATGCCTACAGCATTGTGCTGTTTAACAGCAATGTAAAACATTCGCTTTCGGGTGGCGAATACAACGAACGCCGACAGTGGTGCGAAGCCGGGCTTGCCCTTTTAAAACAACATACCGGCATACAGTCTTTCAGGCAGGAAGGTGCTGCTGCAGCAGTACAAACCTGCAGGCACCTGATGCAGTCAGAAGTATATCATGCCTGCCTGTATGTTACTGCCGAAATTGCCCGTACCCAACAGGCAGCACAGCTATTGCAGGAGCAGGATATTGCTGCGTTTGGAAAACTGCTGTATGATACACACTGGGGGCTTAGCCTGCTGTACAAAGTAAGCTGCCCCGAACTGGATTTTTTGGTGGAGCAGGCAGCACAAATTCCGGCTGTTGCCGGTGCCAGGCTAATGGGTGGCGGCTTTGGAGGATGCACCATCAACATTGTAGAAAAGGTGCATGTGGAAGAAGTGATTCAAACCATATCAAAGGCTTACCAGTTAGAGTTTGGTATAGTTACCGAAGTATACCGGGTGCAAATTGGGGATGGAAGCATCCGGCTGGGATAACTGTTTATTCATAAATGTATAGTTGCCGCATCTTGCGAAAAGCACTTCAATAATTCTCATCAAATTTGAGTTAAGCTATTTTTTTAAGCAGCATTTCATCACAGGCGCAAGCACTCTCCTGCGCCTGCAACAACAGCCCAGGTACAACTGCTGCAATAATGAATATCCAATTTGGTTAAAATAATACTACTATGCGGTGATACATTAAAATAGCTTTGCAGTAAAACAAACCGGTTAACATTGCCTGCAATAAAAAAGTTGCGTAGATGGATACAACCATTTGCTGTGCATACACAACAGCCGATGGTAAACAATCAGCCTATACATACAATTTTCAAAAGCATGCCAGAAAAAACTGCAAAGCGGTTGCTGATTACTTTTACAATCCTATTATTATTTTGCTGCAAAAAAAGTAATACCAGCACCACCGATACTATACCGCCTGTTGCTGTGCCACCTCTAAGCAACAGGTTTAATACCGACAGCCTTCCGGTAACACCGGATGCTATGGCTGAAGCCAAAAACCTCTACCGCTTTTTCAAATCTGTATACGGACAAAAAATCCTTTCAGGCGTAATGACCCTTTCCAGTTTTGACGAAACAAACTGGCTGAAAGCCAATACCGGCAAAGAGCCGGCTATAGTAGGGCTTGATTTTATGCACTGCAACAGGGGCTATACCTGGTATAATAACCATGAGCCGATACAGGATGCCGGTATATACTGGAGCAAAAACGGGATTCCTGTTTTTGCCTGGCACTGGAGAGATCCATCACGTAAAACCGAAGAATTTTACAGCAGCAAAACAAGTTTTGATGTATCAAAAATATTTGAGCCGGGTTCGGCCGAATACCAGGCGATGCTGGCTGATATAGACTGGGTAGCGGAGGAATTTAAAAAATTGCAAATACAAAAAGTGCCAGTGGTATGGCGTCCATTGCATGAGGCTGCCGGAGGCTGGTTTTGGTGGGGAGCCAAAGGGGCAGCACCCTGTAAAAAACTTTACCAGGTGATGTATGAGCGTATGGTGCATTATCACGGGCTTAAAAACCTGCTGTGGTGCTGGACCCGTGAACCTAACGACAATAACTGGTATCCCGGCAACGACTATGTAGATATTATAGGCCGGGATATTTATAAGCAGGGCGACCACTCCTCTCATCTTGCTGAATTCAACCTGTTAAACGAGTTGTACGATAAAAAGAAAATGATTGCATTAAGTGAATGTGGCTCGATGCCTGATGTAGATAATCTTGTAAAAGATAAAGCCGCCTGGCTGTGGTTTATGCCCTGGTATGGCGAGCATACCCGTAACAGCACCCATAATTCGCTTGAACTATGGAAAAAAATGTTTGCTGCTGAGTATGTGCTTACGTTAGACGAAATGCCTTCATTAAAATAAATCAATACTCCGTTTGTTTAATGATATATCAGTATTAATTCAGTTCTCTTGCAAGTCCATACTGCAGCCCCCTCAGCTCGGCTAATCCTTTAAGCCTGCCTATGCAGGAATATCCCGGGTAAGTAGTTTTTTTTAAATCATCCAGCATTTGATGGCCATGATCGGGACGCATGGGCAGGGTAATGTTGCGGCGTTTCATCAGCAGCAATATTTCTTTTACAATGGCATACATATCGGCATCACCATTCAAATGATCGGCTTCATAAAAATTGCCTGCATCATCCCTTTTGGTATTACGTAAATGCAAAAAATGGATATGTTCACCAAAGCGCTGTATCATTTTTACGAGTTCATTATCGGGCCTTGCGCCAAAGGAGCCGGTACAAAAACAAAATCCATTGGCGGTGGAGGGTACAGCTTCAATTAAGTCTGCAGCATCCTGCTCAGTACTCATTATCCTGGGGAGTCCTAATACAGGGTATGGCGGATCATCCGGATGGATGGCCATTTTTAAACCACATTCTTCTGCAACGGGTATTATTTCTTTTAAAAAATAAAATAAATGTGCTTTCAGCTTTTTGGCATCTATACCATCATAGGTTTTTAAAGCGGCTAATACCTGCCCGGGTGTAAAAGCGTCGTTGCTGCCGGGCAGCCCGAGCATGGCATTGTTGAAAATATTTTGCCGCTCTGTGTCCGTCATAGCAGCAAATTTTTTTGTTGCCAGTTCAATTTCTTTATCGGTATAATCTTTTTGGGCATCGGGGCGCTTCAGTAAAAAAAGATCAAAAGCTACAAATGCCAACCGTTCAAAATACAGGGCAGTGCTGCCATCGGGTAGTGCATAGGCTATATCGGTACGCAGCCAGTCGAGCACGGGCATAAAATTATAAGTAACTACCTGTAAGCCGCAGGCTGCCACATGGCGTAAACTGGTTTTATAATTTTCGATATGCTGCAGGTAATTGCCGGTTTGTCTTTTTATATCATCACTTACCGGGAGGCTTTCAATCACCGTCCAGCTCATACCGGCATCTTCAATTAGTTTTTTTCTTTTGTTAATTTCATCTATCGTCCACACATCCCCTACCGGGATATGATGCAGCGCCGTAACTACACCGGTACAACCTGCCTGGCGAATATCGCTTAAACTAACTGCATCGTGTGGCCCAAACCACCGCATGGTTTCCTGCATTAATATCATACCTGCTTATTGAATTATAATTATTAAAAATAGATTAAGTTTTATTTAAACAGCACACTGAACAAATCTGTAATGCTGCCCGGGAAAGCCTGATAAATTTTGTATCGCCGTAACGAGAAATTTTTAAAAAAAGATGACCCACTAAATTCCTGCCTGCTGTGTTTGTAATTAAAAACCGGGAATAGACGAATCCATTTCCCGGCTTAATTTAACCAAAAACGACTTGCTTCTTTTTACTGATAATTTGGATTTTGATATGCTGCTTTTTCCTGCTCCGACATTTGCATACCATCAATTTGTGCTTGCGGAATTGGGCGCAGGTAATGAAATGGCTGAATAGTACGGGTTATTAACTGTGGCGTATGATCACCATAATTAGCCCCGCAAATTTCGTAGGTACCTGCCAGTTCGTTCCATTTTTGGGTACGCACTAAATCGAACCAGCGCAATCCTTCCCCGAAATATTCACGGGAGCGTTCGGCAAGAATATAGTTAATATCTATATTGGCTGGTGTAGCGGCCACCATTGCAGCACTATTATCGGCTACGAATGCAGTATTATTTTTGTTTGAAAAACTCCATTTGCCAGCCCTTGCCCTGATAACATTAATCAGCTCTCTTGCAGTTTTTCCGGCAACTGGTGTTGCGCCTTTAACCGCCGCTTCAGCAGCTATGAAATAGAGCTCGGAGAATTTTGCAATTTTGAAAGGACGGGTGCTGGTAGCATTAGGCTGCCCCAGGCCGGTACCATTATCGGTACGATATACACCCATCTTCCACAAATTTGGGAACACCATCCTGCTTATACCCCTTGGATTAATCACAAAATCAGCACGGCCGGGTAATACGCCTGCACCAACGTTGTTGTATGCTTTTCCGGGAAAGTTTGCACCGGAAGGATAAACAATGTTTGCGGTTTGCGATTCATCCTCCAGGAAACTTAGCAGCGGTTGATTGGGTGTTACAGGTAAATCGTTGGCATTGTACAAAACTGCGTTTGGCACGCCTGCTTTTGGCCAGTTACCCCTGTACACTGTGGTGAATGTACCATCATAACGGGAGTCCAGTGTTTTTTCTGCAAAAGTATTTGTGAACACGCCAATGGTGGGGCTCATACGCACCCAGGGCCTGCCCAGCGGTTGCACAGCATCCCTTTGTATAGAACTAACTGCAGTGCCGGTACCATCAGGATTAGATGCACTGCGTATTGCGGTATAGTTCCAGGTTACCATCCACACTGCAGAGTTACGGCCATTACCTGCTTCACCATCAAAGCAGTTAAGGCATGCCCCGTTATAAAATTCACTTTCTTGTGTATGATCGGCATATAACAGCATTTCTTTATTGCGATCGTTACCCCCAAGGTGCAACTCATAAAATGTATTTACTAATCCAAAAGGCCCGGGATTATCAATGGCAGTTGTTGCAACATCGTAAGCCGCCTGGAAATACCATTCGGCTGTTTTACCATCAGGGTCTGTACGGGGAGCAGCAGGGTAAGTAGGTATATTGTTAGGGTTTTGCAGCCACCAGCCATAAGTTAAATAGGCTTTGGCAAGGTAAAGACGGGCAAGTGTTTTGGTAGCTCCCCCGGTTACTCTTCCCACTTCAGGTAAATCGGCTACAGCCTGCAGCAAATCGGGGAAGATGGCTTTAGTATACACTTCAGGCACGGTGTTGCGTACTGAAGTTCTTGCAGCGGATGTATTAAACTTTAATTCGCCTGCACCCAAATCGAGCGGTACTCCACCAAAAGTTTGCACCAGTAAGAAATAATCAAATGCCCTGAAAAACCTTGTTTCGGCAATAAGTGATGCTGGTATTGTGCCCACTGCGGCCGCATTTTCGATAATACCATTGGCCGTATTAATATTTGAAAAAGCCGTACCCCATAAGGCATCGGAACGACTGCTGGCTGCAGTAAGATTACCCACGCCACTGTAATCCATATCTCTAAAGTTACCATCAGCACTTTGGCCATAGGTATACTCATCTGTACCGGTTTCTAAAGTGTTATAGAAATAGGGCTGACCATAAATAAGGCGCAGGTGCCCGTACATAGAGCTAACGCCACCCAATACCCCTTTTTCGGTTTTGAAAAATTCGGGGGTATAGATACTACGAGGTTCTTCTTCAAGTATCTTTTTACAACCCGGGTTGAGTACAAGCACAAATGCTAATACAATGACAGATTTTATTTTTATATTTTTCATATGCTTAAGTATTAAAAAGTCAGATTAAGGCCAACAATATAGTTACGGGTTGCAGGGGTATTAAAGCCTACGGTAAGAATACGACGCAGGTTATTACTCAGGTTAACCGCTGCATTTTCATTACCAAATGAATTTGTTTCAGGATCTAAGCCAGATTCCCTATGGAATTCGGAGAACATCACAAATGGATTTTGTGCTGTTACATACATCCTGAGTTTTACGTCAGAATTTTTAATAAGGCTTCTGCTAAAATCGTAGCCCAGAGTGATGGTTCTGATTTTTAGGAACCCACCATCGAAGTAGCTGAGGGTACTGCCATATTTAGGATTGTCGCTTGAAGCAATACCGCCAGGCTTGGGGTATTTGGCATTGGGGTTTTCTGGTGTCCAGTAATCTACATTAACATTATTTCGGCGGCCGCTCAACAAATTGAGATAACCATTAGAACCATGAATAGTGCTGAAAAGAATTCCACCATTTCTATAAAAACCTACCAAGCTAAGGTCGAAGCCTTTGTAAGCTACCCGGCTATTGAAGCCACCCTGGAATTTAGGATCTACATTAAACACCTGCCTGTCCTGCGTACCAATTGCCCTGGTAGGGGTGCCATCGGGATTATAGGTGCCGGTATATTCTACCTTTATCATGCCTACATTTCCACCTGGCTCAAGTATATTTCGGTGCTCATCTTTTTCCTGCCACAGGCCAACTCTTTTGTAATCAAAAATGGCATTGATGTTGTACCCTACAAACCACCAGTTCCCTTCATCCCTTGTTTGTCCGGAGGCTAAAGAGACCAGTTTATTTTGGTTAGCGAAAAAGTTAAATCCTACATCCCATGTCCAGCCATTTTTATTGTTTAGAATGGTACCGTTTAGGGTAAGCTCAAACCCTTTGTTTTGTGTGGCACCTACATTTGAGGCAATACTGCTTACGCCAGATGTGGGCGGCAGGCTAAGCCCTAAAAGAATGTCTTCCGTTTTGGTTACATAATATTCGATTGAACCGGAAAGCCTGTTTTTAAGAATAGAAAAATCGAGACCAAGGTTAATAGTTTTAGAATATTCCCAACCTAAACTTGGGTTAGGCAGTGCCGTTACAAAATAACCGGTGGTATAAGTAGTGGGTCCAAAATTGTAGGGCCTAGTACTCAAACGGCCAAGGGTGGCATAAGTATTAATGGCCTGATTAGATGTTTGGCCAAAACCAGCACGCAATTTTAATGTATTAATTGCTGTAACGTTTTTCATAAAAGATTCACTGGCAATATTCCAGCCCACGGATATGGCAGGATAAGTATGCCATTTGTAACCGGGAGCCAACCTCGACGAACCATCTGAACGCAGGGTGGCCGAAACCATATAGCGATTATCGTAGGCATACATAATACGGCCCATTGCAGATTTGAGGCCCCATAACTGGTAATCCTGGTTATCTGGATTAACAATGATCTGCCCGGCAGCCTGTCCAAGATTGTAAAACTGAAATGCATCGGCTGGTATATCCACAGCAGACATGTTGGACCTGTTATATTTATTTTGCTCAGCTGAATACAGTGCCACTATATTCACCGCATGTTTTCCAAATGTACGGTCGTAGGTAAGCAGGTTTTCGAGTGTCCAGTGAAAAGTATTGCGGTTATCCACCGAGGCTGAAGAAACTGTATTAGGATTAAGGCCATCTCCAACGCCAGGGCCGGTATAAGCACCGCCATTAGTATGAATAAAATCCAAACCAAGGTTAACCCTGTATTTTAGCCCCGTAATAAATGGCGCTTTTACTTCGCCATATATGGAATTGTACGAAGCATAACCACGGGTTTCATTAATCCATTGGCTATTGTCTTTTAGCTTATTGATAACGTCTTTGGTAAAAACAAACTGGTTATCCTGAATCATACGAATTGCCCTTTTTGTGGTACCATCTTCATTAAATGGCGAGGCAATAGGCGACATACTTAACGTGTTGTATAATCCAACCTGGTTGCCATCGCTTTGGTTATAGTTGTTATTGGTAGTAAACCCAAAGCGGAAATTTTTACCCACTTGCTGATCGAGTGAACCACGAAGTGAATACCTTTTATATTGCTGCGTTGGAATTACACCCTGGTTGAGGTAATACCCCATACCAAAATTATAGCTACCAGTTTCTGTGCCGCCATTAAGGCTTATGTTATGGTCGGTTACAATACCGGTTCTGTAAAACAAATCCTGCCAGTCGGTATTAATAGCGTCATCTTCATCTTGCCCGTTGGCGAATAAACCAGCTGCTGCCCTTAGCTTTACAAATTGTGGTCCATTCATCATGGGATACTTGGCAAAAACCTGTTGTGTACCAACATAACTGCTATAGTTTATACGAGGCTTCCTGTTCCTGGAGCCTTTATCTGTTGTAACAAGTATAACACCATTGGCACCACGTGAGCCGTAGATTGCGGTTGCAGAAGCGTCTTTCAGCACTTCCACACTTTTAATATCATTGGGGTTAAGGTCGGCCAGCGACCCTATAAATGGTATACCGTCAAGAACAATTAAAGGGTTGTTATCAGCACTTAATGAACGGGTGCCCCTAATGCGGATTTGCATGGTAGCACCGGGCCTGGTAGAAGTTTGCGACATCTCTACACCGGCCAGCCTGCCTTGCAAAGCCTGCGTTATATTTGGCGCTGGTATTTCACGCATCTTATCTCCATTCATCGAAACCACAGAACCGGTGATAGCTTCTTTGCGTTGTGTACCATAACCGATTACTACTACTTCACCTAAATCTTTTCTGTTATAAGCAAGCTGAATATTAAAGAAGGTTTTCCCGGAAGTTTTTATCTCCTGCATTGAAAAATCTAGCGCACTAATTACAATAGTGGCATTGGCAGGGACAGATAACTGAAATTCACCGTTATCATCTGTAGTGGTACCATTACTGGTTCCCTTAACTACTACAGATGCTTTTTGAACCGCCTGCCCTGCATCATTCACCACACGGCCTTTAATAGGAATATTTTGAGCAAGCAATTCCCCGGTACATAAAAACATCTGGCATAAAAAAACCATAACGGCTAAGATGGCTTTTTTGTGTACACCATTCAGCAGGAATGGCATTTTAGGATTCTGAAATTGTTTCATAATTCTCATTTTGGCAATTGAATAGTTTTGAAAACATTATTATTAAATGGAAAGAAAAAAACACTATGTATTGTTACGGTTTTGCTGTTGTCGGCAAAACAATACAGTGAAAAATGATTGTGGATAAGGGAGCGAAACCTGCAAATGAAACTCACCAGAAAAAGCCCGTAGCAAAAACCTCCGGCAGGAATAAAGAATAGCATATCAATTCTTCTATTTTTCATATAGCAGTAGAAATTTTAGTAGGAAACAACCGGTAAGCAATCAAAAAAAACCGGTTTCAGGAACGAATATAGAGTTTTATTTCAAAATTGCAACCGATTGCAATTTTTTTTTTATTTTTTTTTGAGTTCCTTTACCTGAGGAGTAAATAATATGGCGCAGCAAAAGGAAATAACGATATACGATATTGCCAGGAAACTCAATATTTCGGCAACCACCGTAAGCAGGGGATTAAAAGATCATCCCAATATCAATAAGCTTACCCGAAAAAAAATAGCCGAAGCGGCCAGGGAACTTGGCTACCGCTCCAACAATTTTGCCAGCAGTCTGCGCAGTAAAAAAACACATACTATTGGCGTATTGGTTCCAAGGCTCAACAGTTATTTCATGGCATCTGCCATGGCCGGCATGGAAGACGCTGCCAATAAAGAGGGGTACAATCTCATTATTAGCCAATCTCTTGAAAAAGCACATAAAGAAGTTGCCAACGCCAATACCATGTTCAACAAAAGGGTGGATGGGCTGGTGGTTTCACTGGCCTATGACACAGAAAACATGGATCATTTTACACCATTTTTTAACAAGGGTATACCGGTTGTTTTTTTCGACCGTGTATACACACACCGGGATAGCACCTGCGTAGTTATTGACAACTTTAAAGCGGCTTACGATGTAACCAAACACTTGATAGAACAGGGATGCAGCCGCATTATGCTGCTGGGCGGCAATATGCTCAGGAATGTATATGCAGAAAGGTTAAGAGGCTACAAACAGGCCTTAAAAGATCATAAAATCGCTTTTGCCGACAAACTGGTATACATCAGTAACCTAACGGAAGCCGATGGCACCCGGGCAGCCGAACATATTTTAAAACTAAAGGAAAAAGACAGGCCCGATGCTGTATTTTCATCCAACGATACTACCGCGGTTCACTGTATGATTCATTTAAAATCTTGTGGTATAAAAATACCAGATGATATCGCTCTTGCTGGTTTTAACAACGACCCTATCAGCAAAGTAGCCGAACCCAACCTCACCACCATAAATTACTCCGGTTACATGATGGGCGAAGTAGCTGTTAGCAGCCTTATCAATCATCTTGCCGGTGTATCAAGTGTACTATCCACTAACAGTATCATACTTAGAGCCAATCTTATTACAAGGGCCTCATCGCTGAAAAACAAAAATTTGTAAATAGTATTTTTTTTGCGACGTTTGTGCAACCGATTGCATTATGAAATTAAAAAAAGACATAACCATCTACGACATTGCCCTAAAACTCGACATTTCGTCGGCAACAGTGAGCAGGGCATTAAAAGATCACCCGTCTATAAATAAAAACACCCGTAAACGAATACAGGAAGTCGCTAAAGAACTGGGGTACCGCCATAATAATTTTGCCAGTAACCTGCGTAAACAAAAAACCAATACCATCGGCGTAATTGTGCATGAATTGAACAGTAACTTTATTACTTCAGTATTAGCCGGTATAGAAAAAGTAACTACCCAGGCAGGGTACGATATTATTATTGCCCACTCTTCAGAAAGTTCAAAAAAAGAAATTGCCAACGCCATGAACCTGTTTCATAAAAGAGTAGACGGGCTAATTGCCTCCCTGGCCTTTGAAACAAAAAATCTCGATCATTTCAAACCTTTTGAAGACAAAAACATCCCTGTTATTTTCTTTGACCGTGTAGAAGAAAAAGGAGAAAGTACAAAAGTAATTATCGACAACTACAAATGTGGTTACGTAGCTACCCAGCATTTAATTGAACAGGGGTGTAAAAGGATTGTATTACTCACATCCAGTCTTAAAAGAAACGTATATGCCGAAAGGCACCGGGGATACTCGGATGCCCTCTTTGATGCCGGCATAAACTATCACAAAGAATATGTACTGATAGATGACCTTAGCGAACAGCATGCTATTGAAGCAGCACACACCATTTTAAAAATGAAACCACTACCCGATGCCATGTTTGTTACAAACGACTTTATTGCCGCCGTATGTATGCAGGAACTGAAGCGCAATGGTATAAAAGTACCCGAAGACATAGCCATCGTTGGATTTAACAATGACGCTATCAGCAAAATCGTTGACCCCCAGCTTACCACTATCGATTATCCGGGTATCGATATGGGAGAAATTGCAGCCAGGAACCTGATTAGCCACTTACAGGGCTTATCAAATATTAAGCTTACCAATACTGTGGTGGTACGCTCAGAACTTATCATCAGGGGTTCATCCTTAAAAAATAAAAACTAGTGATCAGGGTGAAAAAAAAGCTTACCATAATACTCCTGTTGATTACTGCAGCGGCACACGCTGAAAATGGCTATGAACTCTGGTTGAGGTATGCACCTGTTCAAAACAAAACCCTACTGCAGCAATACCGCTCTTTTTTAAAGCATGTAAACCTGAAGGGTAATTCGGCCACCATACAAATAATAAAAAACGAATTAACAAATGCCTCAAAACGCATGCTTGGCCAGGAACCGTTATTTGCCAAAAGCAATTTACCCGGGGCAATCGTTGTTGCCAAAGAGATATATTTAACCCAACCTGGTAATATCATTACAGATGAGTTGAAAAAAATTGATGAAGAAGGATTCCTAATTATTAGCACCACCACAGGATCAAAAACTCAAACTATTATATCTGCAAAAACCGATACCGGCTTACTTTATGGTGTTTTTCACCTGCTGCATTTAATGCAAACACAACAAAATATCAGCAAACTGCATATTACCTCTACCCCAAAATTAAAACTACGCCTGCTCAACCACTGGGACAACCTGAACAGGTATGTTGAGAGAGGCTACGCAGGTTACTCCATTTGGAACTGGCATACACTGCCGGGTTATATCGATCAACGCTATATTGATTATGCCAGGGCAAATGCTTCTATTGGCATTAACGGCACAGTACTTACCAATGTAAATGCCAATGCCACCGTACTTACAAAACCCTATTTACAAAAGGTAAAAGCTCTTGCAGATGTTTTTAGACCCTACGGTATAAAAGTATACCTCACGGCCAGGTTTAGTGCACCAATTGAAATAGGCGGCCTGCAAACAGCAGATCCACTTAATGATAAAGTACAACAGTGGTGGCAAAAAAAAGCCGATGAAATTTATAGCCTTGTGCCCGACTTTGGCGGATTTTTAGTTAAAGCTAACAGTGAGGGACAACCGGGCCCGCAGGATTACAAGCGAACCCATGCTGATGGCGCCAATATGCTGGCCGACGCCCTGGCCCCACACAAGGGAATTGTTATCTGGCGGGCATTTGTATATGCTGCTGAAAATCCTGTGGACAGGCATAAACAGGCCTACGATGATTTTGTGCCCTTAGACGGAACCTTTAGAAAAAATGTAATGGTACAGGTAAAAAACGGCGCCATCGATTTTATGCCCCGGGAACCATTTCATCCCCTGTTTGGTGCCATGCCTAAAACACCATTGATGATGGAACTGCAGCTTACACAGGAATATACCGGCCAGGGAACATCGTTGGTATACCTGGTGCCCATGTACAAAGAAGTATTGGATAGTGACACTTACTGTAAAGGAAACGGCAGCATTGTAGCAAAAGTGATTGACGGAAGTATGGATAAACATCAATTAAATGGCATGGCTGGAGTAGCCAATATTGGCAATGATATCAACTGGTGTGGCCATCCTTTTGCACAGGCTAACTGGTACGCCTATGGCAGGCTTTGCTGGAATTACACAATGAGCAGTGAAACTATTGCCGACGAGTGGTTGCGCTTAACATTTGGCAATAACGAACAGTTTATTACCCCAGTAAAAAAAATGATGCTCGCCTCAAGGGAAACAATGGTAAATTATATGAACCCACTCGGGCTTCATCATATAATGGGTACCGGCCACCACTACGGCCCGGCACCCTGGGTGAGTAATTTAAGCAGGCCCGAATGGAACCCGGTATACTATCACAAAGCAGATAGCAACGGCATCGGTTTTAACCGTACCGAAACAGGGAGCAACGCATTAGCACAATATTTTCCCGAGGCACAAAAGCAGTGGCATAAAGCTTCTACCTGCAGCGATACATACCTGCTTTGGTTTCACCACCTGCCCTGGAACTATACCATGAAAAGCGGCAGAACATTGTGGGAAGAGCTTTGCCATAAATATTATGCTGGTGCTGCTGCAGTAAAAAAAATGCAGCAAGATTGGGCCGCAGTAAAAACAATGGTAGACAGAGAAAGATATGAACAGGTAAAACAATTACTGGACATACAATACAACGAAGCGGTGTGGTGGCGTAATGCCTGCCTGCTGTATTTTCAAACGTTCAGCAAAATGCCAATACCGGATAAATATGAGCAGCCTGATAAAACACTGGATTATTATAAAAGCCTGCATTTCCCGTTTGCACCGGGAAACTAAGCTGATGTAAGTATACTTTTGGTATAGTACAAATACAAGCCATTGCTCATTCTATAAGTCATGCTAAAAACTGTAAGGACAACTGGCCACAAAAAAATAAATCATGCGTACAAAAAAAATAGCCATCGTTACCGGTGGCGGCTCGGGGTTAGGTTTTGCAATTGCACAAAAATTTGTTGAAAACAATATCACTACAATTATTGCAGGCCGCAATATGGATAAGCTAAATGCTGCCAAAAACCAGTTAGGTGATTTGTGTGTTGCACTACCCTGCGATATAAGCAACCTTAAAAGTATACCCGTATTTGTAGAAACAGTACTGGCACAGTTTGGACAAATTGATATACTGGTAAACAATGCCGGCATCAATATGAAAAAAGATTTTACAGCAGTTACCGACGAAGAATTCCAGGAAGTAATGACCATTAATGTAAATGCTGTATTTGCCATGAGCCGGGAAGTGGTAAAGCATATGCTTACAAAAAAATCTGGCTGTATAATCAACATCAGCTCAATGGCTGCCCAGTATGGCCTTCCAAAAGTGATTGCCTACAGTGCCAGCAAAACAGCGATTGATGGTATAACAAGGGCTATGGCTGTAGAACTATCGCCGCACGGCATTCGCATCAATGCCATTGCCCCGGGCTTTATATATTCCGAAATGACAGATAAAGCACTCAACAGCGATCCGGCAAGAAAAGCCAAAGTTTTTGGCAGAACCCCAATGGGCATTATGGGGCAGCCCGAAGATATTGGCCATGCTGCACTGTACCTGGCAAGCGATGCTGCTAAATATATAACCGGTATTGTACTGCCCGTTGATGGCGGTAATAGCATTGGCTTTTAAAAACACCAGCCATCTTCAAATATTGTATGTATGAAAAAAAAAAGAGGCCTGCTGATAATATTGCTTGCAGTAGCTTTTGCAAAAAGTAAGGCACAGTTAATTTCTGGTACCAACACCGGTTTTGATTTAACAAAAGCAAGCATCATTGTTGATTCAAATGACTGTACACTTGTTCAAAAAGCGGCTCAATTTTTACAACAGGATATTGAAGCCGCAAGCGGAAAAAAAATTCCCATTCTAAATACTTTGCCCCCCAACACAGCACACAATATCATCATTGGCACAATAAGTCAATCATCTTTCATACGGGCTAATGCAGTTATAAATAAAACAGTTAGCAGCCGTATACAAAACCTGTGGGAAGGCTATACCATACAAACAATTCATAACAACCTTGTAATTGCCGGCAGCGACAGGAGAGGCACTGCATTTGGTGTATTTGAATTATCAAAACAAATAGGTATTTCTCCATGGTACTGGTGGGCCGATGTGCCAGTAAAGAAAACTGCTGCAATTTTTGTAAATCCGAAAATCACAATCACTGATGCCCCAAAAGTAAAATACAGGGGCATTTTCATCAATGATGAAGCCCCTGCATTAAGCAATTGGAGTAAAGAAAAATTTGGCGGCTTTAACCATGTATTCTATGAAAAAGTTTTTGAACTGATGCTTCGCCTGCGTGCCAATTATATATGGCCGGCCATGTGGGGCAATGCATTTTATGATGATGACAGCTTAAATATAAAGGCGGCAGACGACTATGGTATTGTAATTGGCACCAGTCACCACGAACCTTTAATGAGGGCACACGTTGAGTGGCGCAGATATGGCAAAGGCCAAAAATGGAATTACGACAGCACTGAAGCAGGTTTAAAAGAATTTTGGAAAACCGGTATGCAAAGAGCAACCAACGAAAAAATTGTAACACTAGGTATGCGGGGGGATGGCGATGAACCCATGAGCCGTGAAACCGCAACAACATTACTGGAACGCATAGTAAAAGATCAGCGTAAAATTATTGCCGGTGTAACCGGAAAACCTGCCGAACAAACACCACAACTATGGGCACTTTATAAAGAAGTGCAGGAGTATTATGACAAAGGCATGCGTGTACCCGATGACGTTACTTTATTGTTATGCGATGATAACTGGGGCAATATTCGAAGGTTGCCGGAACCAACAGCCCCAAAAAGAAAAGGCGGCTACGGCATTTATTATCATTTCGATTATGTAGGTGGCCCACGCAATTACAAATGGGTGAATACAAATCCGCTGCCCCGAATTTGGGAGCAGATGCATTTGGCCTACCAGCACCATGTAAAAGATATCTGGATTGTAAATGTAGGCGACATCAAACCAATGGAATTTCCTATCTCCTTCTTTTTAGACTATGCCTGGAACCCGGAAAAGATTGGCCCTGCTGATTTACAGCAATACACAACACAATGGTGTGCTGCACAATTTGGCAATACTTATGCCGCAGCAATAGCCGAAATCATTAGCCGGTATAGCAAATACAACGGACGTAGGAAACCTGAACTGCTGGATGAAAATACCTACAGCTTTAATTACAATGAGTGGCCAACTGTTGTAAACAGCTATAAGGAAATTGTAAAAAAAGCGGAACAAATTAACACCGCTTTACCTGCCAGCTACCAGGATGCTTTTTACCAACTGGTGCTGCACCCCGTAAAAGCCTGTGCCAATCTTTACGACATGTATTACCATGTAGCCCTGAACAAACAGGCATATCGTAACAAGCAGGCAGAAGCCAATACATATGCAGATAAAGTAAAACAGCTTTACGAAAAAGACTCACTTATTACGCTTGAATACCACAACTTAAATAATGGCAAATGGAACCACATGATGAGCCAGACTCATATTGGCTACACGTACTGGCAGCAGCCACAGGTGCAAAAAATGCCCGAAGTAAAATACCTGCCCGCTGATGAGGCTATACCTAAAGCTGCTATGCCGCTTGCTGATATACAAACTGCAAAAATACCGGCAGGTATAACAGGCCATGTATTTTATGAGGACGAAGAAAAAGGTGTTTCGATAGAAGCCAGCCATTTTACAAAAGCTAACAATACTAACAGGATACAATGGACGATTTTACCAGACCATGGCAGAACAGGTGCTGCCATTACAGCTTTTCCGGTTACTGCACCGGTACAACACCCTGGTAATACCAGCCCACACCTGGCGTATGAATTTTATACTTTCAGCCAGGGAGCATTTACGCTGCAGGCCTACTTCTCTCCTACCCTCAATATCCACAACACTGATGAAGGCCTGCAATATGCCGTTTCAATAGATGACGAAACACCCCAAATCATCAGTATCAATAAAGAAGATAAAAACAGCATCTCCGGCGTTTGGAACAAATGGGTAGCTGAACATATTATCATCAAAACAAGCAGGCACAGTATCCTTTATCCCGGCAAACACACCCTCAAATACTGGATGGTAAACCCCTGCGTGGTATTACAAAAAATTGTGCTGGACTTTGGCAACCTGCAACCCAGTTATCTCGGCCCACCCGAAACCAGGCATCAATAACAACAACACACTTAAATATTTAAGATATGACAACACACTCATTTATTACAGCAATAGCGTTTACCGGCACACTATTTTTTTCGGCCTGCAGTACGGCACAAAAAACAACACCTGCACCAGCATCATTAAGAGAAGCCTTTGAAAGCGATTTCCTTGTTGGCACAGCACTAAATACCGAACAAATAGAAGAAAGGATACCTGATGCTGCTGTGCTGATACCAAAACAGTTTAATGCGGTTACCCCCGAAAATATCATGAAAGCAGAAATCATTCACCCGGGCTGGGACACTTACAATTTTACGCTTGCCGATAAAATTGTTGCTTATGGTGCAAAATACAAGATGCATGTTACCGGTCATACACTAATATGGCACAGTCAGCTACCGGGCTATGTACGCAGCATGAATAATGCAGATTCTTTAAAACAGTTTTTTACCAATCATATCAATACCGTTGCAGGCCGTTATGATGGTAAAGTAGCCTCCTGGGATGTAGTAAATGAAGCTTTGGAAGAAGATGGCAGCATGCGTAAATCAATTTTCCTGGATAAACTGGGACCCGATTATGTAACTGAAGCTTTCAGGCTGGCACAGGCGGCCACGCCCAACTCAGAACTTTACTATAATGATTACAATATCGAGCAGCCTAAAAAAAGAGCAGGTGCTATCGAACTGATTAAAAAAATACAGGCAGCAGGTGTACGTATTGACGGTGTGGGTATACAGGGCCACTGGAGATCAGGTAAAGTACCTTTAAAAGAAATTGAGGAAAGTATTATAGAATATGCCAGTCTCGGCATTAAAGTAATGTTTACCGAACTTGACCTTACAGTGCTGCCCAACCCCTGGGATAGTGATGCTGCCGATGTGAATATGACGGCCACCTATTCCGCATTAATGAACCCTTATCCAAATGGCCTCCCCGATTCAGAGCAACTGAAACTCACTAACGCTTACGTACAACTGTTTAAGTTATTTCTAAAACACAAAGACAAAATAAGCCGGGTTACTTTCTGGGGAGTTAGTGATGGGCAATCCTGGTTAAACGGGTGGCCCATTCCGGGCAGAACAAACTATCCCCTCTTGTTTGACCGCAACTATAAACCCAAGCCTGCATTTGATGCAGTTATTGCATTAAAAAAATAAAAACACGCTAAAATATCTACAATGATTGCAGGCTCTCAAAAATTATCGGTAAAAGAAAAAATCGGTTATAGCCTTGGCGACCTTGCCGCCAACCTGGTATTTCAAACCTTAATGACCTACCTGGCTTATTTTTACACAGACATTTATGGCCTCGATACCAATCATGCGTCTGCATTGATGTTAACCGTTGGCCTTGTTGCTGCCTTTGCTTTTAATCCTATTGTTGGCGCTATTGCCGACAGAACTGTTTCCCGTTGGGGTAAGTTTCGTCCGTGGATTTTATTTACTGCAGTACCGCTTGGTGTAATTGCATTACTTGCCTTCAGCACTCCTGATTTTGCGTATAAAGGAAAAGTGATCTATGCGGTGGCTACATATACGTTGCTGCTTTTATTGTATGCGGCCAATAATCTTCCTTATGCTGCATTGAGTGGCGTAATTACCGGTGATATGAAAGAACGCAACAGCCTGTCTGCTTATCGATTTGTCGCCGTAATGTTTGCCCAGTTTTTTGTACAGGTATTTATGCTGCCCATTATTGAAGCAGCAGGCGGTGGTAATAAAGCAGTGGGTATTGAAAAAGTAATGACCTGGCTGGCGATTATTGGCACAGCTATGTTGCTGATTACTTTTTTCACTACTAAAGAACGCATCGTTCCAAAGCCGGAACAAAAATCAAGTTTGAAAGAAGATCTGGCAGACTTGTTTAAAAATAGACCCTGGGTCATTATGTTGGTGTTGACCATCCTCGTGTTTATTACGCTGGCGATGAAAGGTGGTTCGTATGTGTACTATTTTAAAAACTACGTTGACAAAGAGCGGTTAACTGAATTTATCACACCCATCTTAAATGGATTCTCAAATATCGGCATCAACTTTTTTGGAGAAGATCCTGTATCGGCCGGTTTTGGTTTGTTCAATGCAGGTGGTATTATTTTCATGATTGTAGGGATTGGATTTTCAAAACGTCTGGCCGATAAATATGGAAAACGGGATGTATTTGGAGTAGCCCTGGTTATTTCAACCCTGTTTATCTTTTTATTTTATTTCTTCTCATCTACCTCTGTTGAATTGATGTTTGCTTCACAGATTCTGCATGGTTTTTTCTACGGCATCACCATTCCCTTACTGTGGGCCATGATTGCAGATGTAGCTGATTACAGCGAATGGAAGAACAACCGTCGTGCAACGGCCATCATTTTCTCTGCGATGATGGTTGGTTTGAAAACAGGATTAAGCGTAGGGAATGCACTCTTGACATGGATATTAGGATTGTTTGACTATGCAGCGAATAGTGAAACAGCACAGACTGCAACGGCCATTGAAGGCACCAAATTATTAGTAAGTGTATTTCCATCAATTCCCTTTTTAATTGGCGCTGCATTGTTGTTCTTTTATGAGATCAATAAGAAAATGGAAACACAAATTGAAAACGATTTGAAACAACGACGTTCTTAAAACCTGAACATCCGGCTAACGGAACAAAACATAACTTATGCCTGTAGATAGTATTACACATATCAACTTTGATGAATTAAAAAGAAAAGCTATTTCACAACCATTGGTGAAACATATTTACACCGCCGATCCGTCGGCACATGTGTTCAATGGAAAAATTTATATCTATCCTTCGCATGATGTGGATGCCGGTGATGCGTTTGATGATCTCGGCAGTCATTTTGCGATGGAAGATTATCATGTGCTTTCCATGGATTCACCAACAAGTGAAGCCGTTGACAATGGATTGGCCCTGCATGTAAACGATGTTCCCTGGGCAGCCAAACAAATGTGGGCACCTGATGCAGCAGAAAAAGATGGTAAGTATTATTTGTTCTTCCCTGCCAAAGATCACGAAGGTATTTTCAGAATTGGTGTGGCGGTAAGTGATTCGCCTGTTGGTTCATTTACGCCACAACCTCAAGCGATCAAAAACAGTTTCTCCATTGATCCTGCTGTGTATAAAGATGAAGATGGAACTTATTACATGTACTTCGGTGGTATCTGGGGCGGACAATTACAACGCTGGCGCCACGGAACATTTAATGCAGCAGAACCGGAAAACCCTTATGCATTTTTACCGGGAGAAAATGAACCGGCATTGTGCCCCAAAATTGCAAAGCTCACAGATGATCTGTTGGAATTTGCAGAAGCACCAAAAGATGTTGTGATCACTGATGAAAATGGTGAACCACTTTTACAAGGCGATAACGACCGGCGTTTTTTTGAAGCAAGCTGGGTGCATAAATACAATGGCAAATACTACTTCTCTTATTCAACAGGCGATACACATTACTTGTGTTATGCTATCGGTGATAATCCTTACGGTCCGTTCAAATATGCAGGCAAAATTTTAGAACCTGTTGTTGGCTGGACATCTCACCACTCCATCTGTGCATTCGGTGATAAGTGGTACTTATTTTATCACGACAGCAGTTTAAGCAAAGGTGTAACACATTTACGCAGCGTGAAAGTAACTGAGCTGGTACACGATGAAAATGGTTTCATTCAAACAATAAAACCTTACAACGATTAAATCATACAATCAGATGAAGAAATTTTTTGTAGTGGCTTCTTTGGCAATGGCAATGTTTTTTGCAAATGCACAAACATTCAACAATCCGATATTGGCAGGCTTCTATCCCGATCCCAGCATTTGCAGAGTAGGAAACGATTATTATGTGACAACTTCAACGTTTGCCTACTTTCCCGGTCTTCCAATCTTTCACAGTACTGATTTGGTGAACTGGAAACAGATCGGCAACGCCATGGATCGTGAAGAGCAATTAGATCAAACCAATGCAGGTGTATCAAGAGGTTTGTTTGCACCGACTATCCGTTATCATAAAGGAACATTTTATATTCTTTGTACACTCATTGATAAAAAAGGAAACTTCATCATCACGGCTAAAGATCCGAAAGGTCCCTGGAGCAATCCGATCTGGTTACCGGAAGTACGTGGTATTGATCCATCCATTGATTTTGTAGATGACAAAGCCTATGTTGTTTACAACAACGATGCACCTGATAATAAACCGTTGTATAATGGTCACCGAACAATTCGCATGTACGAGTTTGATATTGATGCGATGAAAGTGGTTGGCGAAGAAATTTTACTGGTGAATGGCGGAACGGATCTTTCCAAGAAACCGATCTGGATTGAAGCGCCGCATATCTTCAAAAAAGATGATTGGTATTATTTGATTTGTGCTGAAGGTGGTACCGGATACAATCATACTGAAGTTGTATTCCGTAGTAAATCGGTGAAAGGTCCTTATGTTTCATATGAGAAAAACCCGATCCTCACACAAAAACATTTGGATAAAAAACGACCTAACCCGATTACTACAACCGGCCATGCAGATTTTGTAGAAACACCGGATGGGAAATGGTGGGCTGTGTTTCTTGCCTGTCGCCCATACGATGATGATTTTTATACAACTGGTCGTGAAACATTTTTATTACCTGTTGAATGGAAGGACGGCTGGCCGCATATACTCGAAGGCGATGCAACAGTACCTTACACGTTACCTGTTCCGTTACCCGCCCTTACCAAAAAGGTAAACAATCCATTTGGTGGTAACGTAACATTCAGAGATGATTTCAAGACCGATAAATTTGATTTCCGTTATCTCTTCCTACGTAATCCTGAAAAAGATGTGTACAGCTTAACCGCCAAAAAAGGATTTCTGCAATTGGCATTACGTCCGCAAACGGCAACAGAACGGAAAAGTCCTTCTTTTCTTGGTTACCGTCAGAACAACCTGAAAGGATATGCAGCAACCTGTATGAATTTTACTCCTGCATCCGAAAAAGAGAAAGCAGGCATGCTCATTTTCCAGAGCGAAAACTTTTATTATTTCTTGTGTAAGTCAGTTGAAAATGGTTCTCCTGTTGTGCAGTTGATTAAATCGCCGGCAAGAGGAAAAACAGACATGGAAGTACTGGCATCGCAAAAATTAAATTCTTCGAAGGAACTGTTTTTGAAAATTGAAGCAAGAGCTGATACTTATGCTTTCTTTTATGCAGAGAAAAAGAATGACTGGAAGCTGTTGAAAGAAGGCGTTGACGGTTCGTTTCTTACCACAAAAGTTGCAGGTGGATTTGTGGGAAGCCTGTTTGCCTTATACGGTACATCCAATGGAGCACCAACATCATCTGTTGCTCTGTACGATTGGTTTGAGTATAAAGGAAATGATGATGCGTTTAAAAAATAAACAGATAACTAAGCTTTTCAACCAGGATCAAAACAATCAACAATGAAAATCGTTCTTGCCATCCTCAGTACAGTGCTTGCTGTTACAGCATCAGCACAGGATTACAAATCGTTTCCCATGTGGAACCCGAAGTTACCGATTGAACAACGGGTGAATGACGTGGTGAGCCGTTTAACGCTGGAAGAAAAAGTAGCACAGATGTTGAATGCAACGCCTGCTATTCCACGTTTAGGCATTCCGGCTTATGATTGGTGGAACGAAGTATTGCATGGTGTTGCAAGAACGCCGTTTAAAACAACAGTATTTCCACAAGCCATTGGTATGGCAGCAACCTGGGATACCACTTCACTCTATCGCATGGCCGATTATTCTGCACTCGAAGGCAGAGCCATTTTCAACAAGGCCATTGAGCAGGGACGAACTGCAGAACGTTATCTCGGACTTACATACTGGACTCCCAATATCAATATCTTCCGTGATCCACGCTGGGGTCGTGGACAGGAAACATACGGCGAAGATCCATTTCTAACAGCCATGCTTGCCCGTGCTTTTGTGCGTGGCTTACAAGGTGAAGATTCCAGGTATTTAAAAGCAGCAGCCTGTGCCAAACATTTTGCAGTACATAGTGGTCCTGAACCAAGCCGTCACTCCGATAATTTTAATCCTGCAGTATATGATCTGTGGGATACCTATTTGCCTGCATTTAAAGAACTGATTGTGGATGCAAATGTGGCGGGTGTAATGTGTGCTTACAATGCAGTGGATAAACAACCTTGCTGCGGTAACGATCAATTGATGAATGATATTCTGCGCAAACAATGGAAATTTACCGGTTATGTAACGAGTGACTGCTGGGCCATTGACGACTTTTTTAAATACCACAAAACACATAAAGATGCCACCGAATCAGCTATTGATGCAGTAATGCATGGTACAGATATCGAATGTGGTCAAACCGTTTATAAAACATTAGTTGATGCAGTTAAGAATGGATTGATTACAGAAGCTCAACTCGATATTTCATTAAAACGTTTGTTTACCATTCGTTACCGCTTGGGCATGTTCGATCCCGTATCGATGGTGAAGTATGCACAAACACCTTCATCTGTTTTGGAAAGTGCGCCGCACAAAGCACATGCCCTGAAGATGGCGCAACAATCAATTGTGCTGCTGCGTAATGAGCACAACACATTACCCTTAAGTAAAAAAATTAAAAAAATTGTTGTACTTGGGCCCAATGCAGCCAATACCATTTCGGTATTAGGCAATTACAATGGCATCCCTTCGCAAATTGTAACGGTACTGGACGGCATCAAAGCAAAACTGGGTAATACTGCAGAAGTGCTGTATGAAAAAGCAGTAAATTTTACCAATGATACAGTACTTGCCTACACCGATATCAGCAGCCATTACAGTTGGGAAGGTCAACAGGGATTTAAAGCAGAATACTTCAACAACCGGGATTTAAAAGGTAGTGCTGTAATTACAAAATTGGAAAATAAGGTAGAGCATAACTGGCAGCGGGGCGATATACTTGGTAATAATTTAACTGCTACAAACTTTTCAGCCCGCTACACTACCTGGTACAAAGCAAACCAAACAGGTACCACTACTTTTGAAGCGGATGCCAATGATGGCTACCGGCTGTTTATAAACGACACGGAAGTGCTTAATGCCTGGACAAAAAACCGTTGGGGTGTTAAAACGTATACATTACACACCCAGAAGGATTCAAGCTATAAAATTGTATTGGAATACTGGCAGGGTGATGATGATGCCAGCGTGGCTTTACGTACCGGAAACTTTGTTCGTACCAACTTTGATGCATTAGTTCAACAATACAGCGATGTGGATGCTTTTATATTCACTGGAGGTATTTCACCGCAATTAGAGGGCGAAGAAATGCCGGTTAATGCAATAGGCTTTAATGGTGGCGACAGAACTACCATTCTTTTACCAACTGTGCAAACAGAACTAATGAAAAAATTACACAGCACCGGTAAGCCGGTTGTATTTATAATGATGACGGGCAGTGCCATTGCCACGCCCTGGGAAAGTGAAAACATTCCGGCTATTGTGAATGCATGGTATGGCGGACAAAGCGCAGGTACTGCAATTGCCGATGTATTGTTTGGCGATTATAACCCGGCAGGGCGTTTACCGGTTACATTCTATAAAAGCGATAACGATCTCCCTGAATTTTTGGATTACAGCATGAAAGGAAGAACCTATCGCTATTTTGAAGGCGAAGCATTATACCCATTTGGTTATGGACTAAGCTACAGCAAGTTTACCTACAGCAATATGCAACTCCCAAAAGCAATTGCAGCAGGCAATACGGTTAAAGTAAGCGTAACCGTTACTAACAACAGCAGTATTGACGGTGAAGAAGTAGTACAGTTGTATATTGCCCATCACCATGCAAAAGCAAAAAAGCCAATTAGGGCTTTAAAGGGTTTTAAACGTATAGCTTTAAAAGCCGGGCAAAGCAAATTAGTTTCTTTTAATATTAGTACAGCAGCATTATCCCTTACAAATGAAACAACCGGAAAACTGTACCAGCCAAAAGATAATATTACCATCAGTATCGGTGGCGGACAACCGGGTGTAAAAAATAAAACAACCAGCAACGTATTGAGTAAAAGAATTAAGATACAATAACAACTGCTAAGCCCTTCTAACAAAGGCTGGCTAAAGCTTACATAAATCAATCAGCAGTATTATAAAAAATGATTAAGGTAATGACGACATACCTGAAACTTTGCGCCATCATTGCTTTTGCAAGCCTGTACATGCAACAAGCCTGCAGCCAGGTAAGGCTGCCCCGCCTTATACGGGATAGTATGATTCTGCAACGTGATACCGAACTGCAAATATGGGGTTGGGCAAGGCCAAAAGAAAAAGTAAAGCTTTGGTTTCAGCAAAAAAAATATACTGCGGTTACAGGTGCTGATGGAAAATGGCAGATTAAACTGCCTCCCACGAAAGCCGGTGGACCGCATACCATGAAAATTGTTGCCAGCAACAGTATTACCATAAACAATATTCTCACAGGTGATGTGTGGCTTTGCTCAGGCCAGTCGAATATGGTGCACCAAATGGCCTTGCATAGCATTTCCTATGCGCAGGATATTGAGCAGGCTAATTACCCGGAGATAAGACAATTTTGGATACCTACCATAACCGACTTGACCGGGCCAAAGGATGACCTGCCAACCGGGTTTTGGAAATGGGCCAATCCCCAGGATGTAAAACAGTTTTCGGTAGCGGCATATTTTTTTGCCCGGTCGCTGTACGAACAATACCATATCCCCATAGGTATCATAAACTCAAGCGTGGGTGGCCCTCCTATAGAAGCATGGATAAGTGAAGAAGGGCTTAAAGATTTTGATGGACTAACCAGTACCCTTCAAAAAAATAAAGATACCGCCTATGTAAACAGTACCAACAGAAAAGCAATAGCAGCCAACAGCATGCCCGAGCCGGATGATAAAGCGGTGAAAGAAGCGGTGCACTGGTATGATACAAGCTATATTCCTAAAGGATGGCGCAATATAAATATACCGGGCTACTGGGAAGACCAGGGGATAAAAAACCTGGATGGTATTGTTTGGTACCGAAAAGAAGTGAGCATTCCGGCATCGATGACGGGTACAGCCGCTACAGTTTTTTTGGGACGGATTGTAGATGCCGATATGCTGTACATCAATGGTATAAAAGTAGCTACTACCAGCTATCAGTATCCGCAAAGAAGGTATGCTGTTCCACGAGGGATATTAAAACCGGGTAAAAATATTGTTATAATTAAAGTAACCAACTATTCCGGAAAAGGTGGCTTTGTACCGGATAAGCCTTATTACCTGGTAGCTGGTACAGACACCCTCGATCTTAAAGGCACCTGGCAATATAAAGTAGGAGCAGTATTTATTCCAAAGCAGGGGCCAATACAAAAAGGGATTGCAGCGCAGGATGAGCCTACTTCTTTATACAATGCCATGATTGCACCTTTGATACATTACAGGATAAAGGGTATGCTTTGGTACCAGGGTGAGGGGAATATTGCCCGGCCCGCAGAATATGAAAAACTGTTGCCTGCCCTCATTGCCGACTGGAGAAATAAATGGAAACAGCCAAACGCTCCTTTTCTTTATGTACAGCTACCCAACTATGGCGATATGAATTACCTGCCCTCCGAAAGTAACTGGGCAAGGCTTCGGGAATCGCAGTTAAAAACATTAAGCGTGGCCAACACCGCTATGGCAGTAACTATTGATCTTGGAGAATGGAACGATATTCATCCCGATAATAAAAAAGACATTGGCTTACGGTTAGCAGTAGCTGCAAAAAAAATAGTGTATAACGAAGCAATTGTTCATTCAGGCCCTCTTTATCAATCATCCGCAATTGAGGGCAACAAAGTAGTTATAACATTTACCCATACAGGCAGTGGGTTAATAACCAATGATGGCGAGCCCCCAGGTGAATTTGCCATTGCCGGGGCAGATAAAAAATTCAAATGGGCCAAAGCAAAAATCAATGGCAATACTATAATTGTTTGGAACGAAAATGTTCCTGAACCATTATATGTACGCTATGCCTGGGCAGACAACCCTGTGCATCCGAATGTATACAATAAAGAAGGTTTGCCTGCATCGCCATTTAGAACAGATGACTAAACACAAACAAGGCAATTTTATTTATAAAAAGACAAATGTACTGGCCTGGCAAAAGCGACACTAACAGTAAAAAAGGTTTACAGTAAATTCTATGCACCATAAATATTTACACACTAAAATTATGAATACACTAAAACTTACATGCTCCATAGCAGTTACAATATGCTGCTGTGTAAATTCTATAGCACAAAGCAAAATTTTTATAGATGCTGCCGGTGCTAAAGACAGCATTAATAAAAACATTTACGGTCATTTTGCCGAACACCTCGGCCATTGTATTTATGGCGGCCTCTACACAGGAGATAAGAACAATACAATTCCAAACAGTAATGGCATCAGGTTAGATATAGTTAATGCACTAAAAAAATTAAAAATACCGGTATTACGCTGGCCCGGTGGTTGCTTTGCCGACAGCTATCACTGGATGGATGGCATTGGCCCCAAAGAAAAACGCAGGCATACCGAAAACACCGCCTGGGGTAATGTAAGGGAAGACAACAGCTTTGGCACCAACGAATTTTTACAGCTCTGCGAAATGACTAACGCTGCCCCCTACCTTGCTTTTAATATGGGCAGCGGCACGGTGCAGGAAGCATCAGACTGGGTGAAATATGTTAATCATGCCAATGGCAGCAGCTATCTCACCGATATGAGAGAACAGAGCGGAAGAACTAAGCCCTGGCATGTAAAGTACTGGGGCATTGGTAACGAATCGTGGGATTGTGGCGGCAACATGACAGTAGATTACTATATCAATGAGTACAAAAAATATGCTACTGCAATTACCAGCTATAGCAACACCGAAAAACTTTTTCGCATAGCAGTAGGGCCGGGTACCGAAGATTATAGCTGGACGGAAGCACTGATGCGTAACATTCCGGCCAAATTGATTGAAGGTGTATCTATACATCATTACTCGGTAATCAACTGGTCTAACAAAGGCAGTGCCACACAGTTTACCGAACAGGAATACTTTAGTACAATGGAGCAGGCATGGCGTATGGATAAATTTATTGCAAAGAATAAAGAAGTGATGGACAAGTACGATCCTAAAAAGAAAATCGCATTGATAGTAGATGAATGGGGCGGTTGGTACGAGCCAGAACCAGGCACCAACAAAAATTTTTTATTTCAGCAAAACACGATGAGGGATGCCATGATTGCAGGATTAACCCTAAATATTTTTAACAATCATGCCGACAGGGTACGTATGGCCAACCTGGCACAAATTGTAAATGTGCTGCAAGCTGTAATACTTACAAAGGAAGAAAAAATGCTGCTTACCCCCACTTACCATGTAATGGAAATGTATAATGTTCACCAGGATGCCCTCCTCATCCCTTTAACGGTAATTAGTAAAGAGTATACACTTGCCGACAGGAAGATGAAAGCCGTATCAGCATCTGCTTCAAGAGATAAAAATGGGATAACCCATATTTCACTCACAAATATTGATGCTAAAAAAGAACAGGCAATAACAATTGATCTCAATGAAATTAAGGCTGCTACTGTAACAGGCAGGATACTTTCTTCAGGTAAAATAACAGATTATAACAGTTTTGAAAACCCTAATGCAGTAATTCCAAAAGCTTTTACAAATACAAAATTAAATGGCACCCTGCTGGAAATAGTGCTGCCGCCATGCAGCGTAGTGGTGCTGGAGCTGAAGTAATTTTTTAAAGGAAGGTGCTGCTTATTTTTTTTGATACAATATGCTATTGATATACTCTGCCACATCTATCATAGGAGCTATCCATATTTCATCTTGCCGTTTCTTGAGAAAATGCAAGAATTTGCTATGCTCCGAAATGGATACGTCGAGGCCATTACCACCGCCAACACCATGAAATAGAATCACCAGCAAAGCCTTTTTTTCCATCGCCTGCCTTACCCATTCTTCCATTTGAGCAGCGGTTTCCCCATTTACCACATAGCAGGCTATATTGTATAAGTCTGCTTCATCAATATGTACCAACTGGTTGCGAACAGCCCTTGCTGCAACGAAATCATTTTTTAATAGTTGAACAAAAGAAGAGTCCTTCACTTTTGTATCACCACAGGTATAAGCAAATGTTCTTTTTGTCTTCCCATCCAGTGCTTCCAAAAAAACATTGGTCATTCTTATTTCGTCCATCAAACGGGAGGCTGTATACGCATTCAAATTATAATCCGGGTTAAGCCATTCTCTCCCTATACCACCAATACATGGATGAAATAAAGTATGATTACCCAGTTCATGCCCTTTTTCCGCCACCAGTCTCCAGTCGTTTATCCTGTTTTTTACAGCAAAGGCGGTTAAATAAAACGTTGCTTTAAGCTGCAGCGAATCTAAAACAGGTATAGCATGGTATAGCTGCTGCGGAATGGCATCATCGTAAGTAAGCACTACGGCGCATTTTTTATGCTTCCAGGGTGAATCATTGAGTTGTGCATAGCCAATAAAATTGGCAGACAGGAGGAAAAAAGCAATGCTGATAATTTTCATACGGAAAGGTAATATTTAATTCAGTTTTTACTACCGCGTCAGGATTCAAACCTGAAACCTTCCCGACTTTTGGTCTGGATGCTCTATTCAGTTGAGCGGCGTGCAATTAGTTCATTTATCCGGGTTTTACT
>CALMYJ010000007.1 GCA_937873715.1 uncultured Chitinophagaceae bacterium | reverse complement strand
CGCTTAACTGCCTCCACGCCTGGCGGCTGGCAGGAATATAGCGCTCTACGGTTACGTTTCCGCTAATTGTACCGGCAGACGGGCCCACGGCAGCCGTACCGCCTGCATTTGATTTTAACGTTAAATGGCCACCAGTAATTAATGTAGCACCGCTATTAACAATTACTACACCGGGATCATTGCCAGCAGTTATATCCAACGCAGTACCTAAGGTTAAGTCGCTGTTTACCACAAGGCTTTTTAATACCTGGCCACCTTCAGGTGTATAGCCATCAATATCGGCGGATGCAAAATTTAAGGTGCCGGCGTTGGCACTTGAAGCAATCACCAAACCAGAGAGTGCCGAGCCAACAAATGTACCATTACCAGAAAGGGTACCGTTTATAGTTAAAATATTATCAAACAGGTTTATTTGAGCGCCGTTTCCAAACTGGATATTTTCCAGTTCACGGTTTTCGAGCAAAATCAATTCTTTACCTGCTTCGATGGCAATAGTTTCACCACCGGGAGGTACAACGCCGCAAGCCCAGTTATCAGCGTTATCCCAGTCATAATCGCCACCACCATTAGTCCAGGTATAACCGGTACAGTTAGGTGCAAAAGTAGCTGATATGGTATGCGTTGCCGTTACATTGCTGAAAGTGTGGCTACCATTGCTCACTGCCGTTGGGTTAGAAACCCCGTCTACCAGCACATCTTCAATATGATAGCCTGCATCAGGTGTAATGGTATAAGCCTGGCTGGCACCGGAAATCACATTTGTAACGCCTGCCGGGCTAATACTGCCATTGGCACCAGCCGATGCAGTAATGGCATACGTGTTGGAAGCAAATGCAAAGAACCAGGGTGTGGCAGCTCCAATAGAGGCTGTATTTCCTGTAGTGCCGCTGGTTCCACCGCCGGATACCGAACCACCTGCATTGGCATAGCTGCCATTAGCGCTGGTTTTACTTATTGCAATAAAATTGGCAGTACCCGAGGGCCTACTAACTGTAACAGTGCTTGAGGCATTGCCAAGGTTAGAAGTTGTTGACATGGACCAGTACTCTGTAGTGCTAAGCACAGAGTTGGCCGGGGCTGTACCGCCTGCATTGGCCGCAAAGGCCCTTACTGTAGCAACATTTGCGCCGGTATTACTATTTAAAGTAAGCGGCAGGTAAGTTGTAGCAGCACCGGTTGGAAAGGTGTAGGTAGTAGAGCCTGCAGCTAAAGACCTGCTCACCGGCCCATTGATATAACTTCCCGAGCCAATGCCTGCACCGGTAATGGCTGCGGCAGCCGTATTGGTGATACTCAGGATATTGGTAGGATCTGTTTCAAGGATACCGGAGGTTAAGGTTAAAGTTCTGGCAGTACCTAGTGTAACCGGGCTGTTCAATTTTACATAAGTGCCGTTGGCGATAGCTATATTGGCATTACTATTGGCAAAAGTTTCTGTACCGGTAGAAAGCCCGATTGTTTGCGGTGATCCGGAGGTGCCATTACCGCCAAAAGTTACGGTAATGCCTGCAGTAGCTACAAAGTTACCTATTGTTGTGCCTTGTCTTAACCAGTTGCCGTTTACCCTAAAGCTTGTTGCTGCTCCTAAATTAGAATTATTGTTCACCACAATACCTCCAGATACAAAACTGCTGCTGCTTATACCCACATTAGCCGAAACTGCAGGTGTACCAACAGTAAGGGTACCATTAATATTCCTGGCACTATTTATATTAAGCCCCACACTAACACCACCAACATTACCACCCGAAGTACCAACATTAGCGATTGTTACATTATTAGGATAACCAGGTGTTGTACCTATTATATAACCGCTTGTGGCGTTCCATTCATTTCCGGGAGAGTAGCCCTGGTTGTTCCTGTTTATTACAAGGGTTGAATTAGGCCCATATACAGGAGAATTTGTATTGACTACCCACTGGTTGGAACTGTTCACAGTAGCTCCTGTTAAAGATGTATTTGAAAGGGTTCCGTTTATTTTAATATTCGCACTGCTAAGTGTTAATCGCCAGTTGGCATCAGTGTGCCCGGTGTAAATATTGTAAAAAGTTGGAGAGCCAAGCGTACCGGTACCTGTTACAATAAGCTGATGCCCGCTGGTACCTCTGAAATCAATATTACCGCCATCTTCACCACCATTGGCACCTGTTGTGGCAAAATTACCGCCGCCGGTTGCATTAATGTTAACATTTCCATTAGCTTCTCCCATTTGAATTACATTAGAAGCGCCTACATTAAAAATACCCTTTGTAAGGAATAAGGTGCGGCTTTGCTGTATAAGAATCCGAGACCTGTTCAGGTAAACTATATCACTATTATTGGTTGTATTGATAATGAGGTCGGCAAAAACAGGCGTTCCGGTATTTGTACCACCAATGCTTCCGTTGGTGCCTAAAGTAACGCTTTGGGCGCCATGTGTAAAAGTGCCCCCTGTATTGAAATTAAAAGCGCCACCAACAACAATTGGACTTGAAAGAGAAAGTGTACCATTTATATTTAATTCACAATCAGGACCACCGTTTACAGTCCATGTACCACCACTAACAGTAATGGTTGTGCCAGACCTTATCACAAACTTATCACCTGATGTAAAGTTAGGCGGGGCAGTTCCTGTACCATCGGCTGCATTAGTTCCCCAGCTTGACTCGAGGCGACCATTATTAGAACCATTTTTGCTGTAATAAGTTACAGAAAGTACAACTGTTTTGGTACCTCCTGCCGTTACGTTATTGGTTGGCGTACCCAAAGCAAAATTTACAGTTGGCGTAGCAGGAACACTTATGGTGCTGCCGGCTGTTGCGGAAGCTGAAATATCTGCCGTTATCCAGAAATAAGTACTATTATCCTTAGGGCAAGACTGTGTAAGGCCGGAAAAGGTAACTGTGCCACCGCTGGCTATAGCGCCTGCCGACACAGTGCTTAAAGCCGAGCCGCCGGGGAAAACATTTGTTGTATTGGTATATAATTTAAAATTGGTAACTGTACCTGTCGCAAAGCTGCCGCCTGCCACAAAGGAAAGACTGTTTAAAACGGCATTGGATGTATTTACAGTTGCCCTGAAGTTAGACAGTATATTATCGGTTGTACTCCGAGACACATTACCTGCAGTTGTTTGTGTAATACTTGTATGATTAAGATCAATAACAGGAGGTATGGGAGGAACTATAGTTTTTTCCCCACCGATACCGATGGTATTGCTGAATGTTCCCACTGATGCAAAATTTAGGGTAGGCGTAGCCGGTACCCTTACTTTTTTACCCAAAGTAGCGCCAGACGGAATATCAGCAGTTATAAAAAAGTAGGTAGCACCCGCAGGTAAGGATCGAGATAAACCTGAAAACGTAACCGTACCACCTGAACCAATTCCGGAAGCATTAAAGGTGCCGCCGGTTATGGGAGAGCCGCCCGGAAAAGTATTGCCTGTACTTGCATATAATTTAAAATTAGAAACATCGCCTGTTGCAAAATCGCCACCCGCCGCAAAGGAAAGACTGTTAAGCTGGGCAGGGCCGGTAGAATTTATCCTGAAATTTGAGAGCAGGTTATCAGTGGAATTCTGACCTATATCTCCAGTACTTGTTTGGGTAATCCCGGTCTGATCTGCAGTAATGTCGGGAATTGCTACAGGACAGGTAGGCGCTGTAGTACATAAATACATGTGTTTAATCATATAATTTTGACCGGGGTCTAAGATTGCCATACGAGTCCAAAGAAGCGTTCGAATTGACCCATAATCAATAACAAGCCAAACGTCGTCTGCATCTGAATATGCAAACCCAGGGCAGTTTTTAAGTTCTAACCGGCCTGCTGTGCTGTTGCAGACAGCATTATTATCGTTAGCAGGATAACCATCACGTACAAGATCAAAAACAGAAGTAGAACCAATAGAAGTTTTTCCTGCCCTTAGTTTTACCTGGGCAACCAAATAACGATAACTAAGCGAATTGTTGTTAATTCCAATCGTATTAACAGTTGACCAATGGTTTGAGCAACCGTTAGTATTCGTAACAGTATAATAACCGCCCGACGTTGTTCCCAAATTCGTATTATCAAGACTCCAGGCAGCGGATTTTACTCCTGACACAATAACATCATGAGTAGTTCCTGAGCCTGCCAGATAGGGAATTTGGGCATTTGCCGTTCCCAAAGCAAAAAAAGCCATTAGCAGCATCGTCCATGCTTTCAAGAATTGGAATTTGGGTTGTTTTTTTTTCATAATCGTTAAATGACTTGTTAAATAATGGCCGTTGCCATTATGCGTTTGCCCGGCAACATTAAATAGCGGAATAGGCAGGCTGCAGAATTCTCTTTTCATACTTTAGCGGTTAATCGTTAATAATACCCTTGCAGCAAAGCAGTGCTTGCGCCCGGGCGAATACAATACTATATGGCGGTATCAAAGGATGAGATTAAAGCAGTACAAAAAAGAGACAAGCTGGAGTAATTGTCGGCCGTTTATACTGGTTGAAGGCTTATTTCAAAAGTTTTTCATGATTTATTTAAAAAATATTTTTTCTGTAGCAGTCAGCCCTCCGGGCCCAACCAGCTCCAGGAGATAAACTCCGGCCGATAATGCTTTACCTGCTATTTCTACTGTTGCAGTATTGGCATTATACCGGAACGATTGCACCTGCAACACTTTGCCGGAACCATCTGCAAGCGTTGCTTTGTAAGCACCGGCAGGCATGCTGTTCATTTGCAAACGAATAATGCCATCCATTACGGGGTTGGGATAAACTTTTGCGAATGGCACACCGTTTTGTAAGTCTGCCTGTACAGGCTCACTATAAATAGCTTCATCAAATTCATTAACCGCCCTTATGCGGTACTGATATAGAGCAGGCACAGGAGCAACATCTATCCATTTGTATTTTGCAGGCAAGGCAACCCTGTTGTTTGTTTTTACTGTAGCAACTTTTTCAAAAAATATCCCATCTTTCGAGCGCTCAACTTCATAGCGGTTTATCACTGCACCCGGAGCGATATTCCATTGTATTTCCACATCAGTTTTTTGCACAACTGCATCTGCCTGCAGGCTGGAAACTGTATTTCTGTTAAATACAATCCTGAACCTGTCGGCTGCAGCAGAAGCAGCATCAGCAGTAATGGTAAAGTTGATTTTTGTATTCCCCTGCAGGCTAATGGGAACACTTGTTTTAAGATATTTATCCTCTAAAAAAGCTTTAACTCCAGGTGCGGCAATATTACCTTCGGCAATACATTCCAACTGGTATGTTTTACGCTGCATCCTGTACTGTCCTAAAAAGATGGTATCGTATTCGGTATATATTTTTCGTCTTTCGATTACCAGTAATTTGCTGTCTTTTTCTATTACGATATTTTCATTAAAGTTGCCAAGCTTACGGGCATCGTTTTCGTCTGCCGCATTATTATACTGCTGGCCCAGCAAAACCAGTATACCATCAGTGATATCAGTGCTCTTATCGGCTTGTACCGTATTCAGCACAATTCTGAATCGCTGCTGTGTTTTAAGTGGTGCAGGCCTAAAGGCATTTGTAGCGCTAAAAGCCACTTTATCAGTTTCATTTAATTCGAGTGTACCACCTCCAGCCGGAAAATCAACCATGATTGCCGCACCGGAAGGTATATACCTGTTATCGTAATTACTGGTACCCGTTCCTGTTAGTGGCGCAGAACGCAGGAATACATTATTATCATTGTCCCAGGTGAGGGCTACAAAAGCGCCAACACCTTCTGAGCCTCCCAGGTAGGGATCCCACACATAATAAGCCGGTGCTGCAGGCCAGCCGGCACCCGTACGGGTCATCGTTAGATAATCGACAGACGAAGCATAGGGGTTGCCAACCACGGTAAGCCCAGATGATGTAACAGATTTGCCCCCGGTATACAACTGCCCCCTTGGCCTCAAAGTAGTACTGGTTGGTGCTTTATACTGGTCGGTTATTTCACCGTAATTAACCCTGTCGCCACGTACAAAAAGCATCCATCCTTCCTGGCTGTTTACAAGTGTGTTATTGGTGTTTGCCGGCGAAGGCCATGAACCGGCGTTGAAATATTTTATGGATGGATTATTGCGTAAGCCCTGGTCGAAGCCATTGGCCATTGTACCCCCTGTAATTTGTGTAGCAAAACCAGCAGCAACCGTATCGGCTGCAACAGATGCTGCCCAGCTACCGGCCGTATAATTTCTACCTGTAGTTTGCTCCTGCCATGCTTCGGCAATGGTATGCGGTGCTCCCGATTTGATGGGTGCAGCCACTAACCGCCATCCCCTGCGTGCAGGAAAATAACGCTGTACGATAAAGAGGCCCGTACCTGTATAAGAAAATCCGCTGGTAGCGCCGGTTACTCCTGCCCTGGCTGTAGCCGTAGCAGTTGAGGCAAGCGTAACAAAAGCATCTTGTACATTAATTACACCGGCATCGGGCAGCAGCGCCCCGGTAATGGCAAAACTCCGGTTGAATATAACAGCAGGATTTTCTCCCGAAGTGTTATTTACCCTCAACACATGCATGGCACCAACATTGCCTGTTGCGCCCGGAAAACTTTGTGCAATAGCACTGCTGTTAAAAATCAGTTCGCCATTATTAACAAGGTTACCACTGCTGGTGTAAGTGCCACTCACAGCAAGAGAGGCTCCTGCATTGATTGTAACTGATGCATTGCCGGAAATAATAATATTGTTGGTAAAGCCGGCATCTCCATTTGCTATTACGGGATAGGTTCCGGCAATACCATAATCTGGGATTAGTACATTAGTAGTGGCCGTTGGTATGCCGCCACACCAGTTGGAGGAGGTATTCCAATCGGTATCGCCCGTATTTAACCATGTAACAAAAGTGCTAACGGCAAGGGTTACTGTTTTTCCGGTAAACGACTGGCTGCAATTGCTAGAGCCTGTTGTATTAATTAGGCTGCTCACCTGTAATACCTGCCCGTTGTTTAAAGCAGATAAAGCAGCGCTGTTGAAACTGGCATTGCCGGAAGCATCGGAGAGTATACCTGCAACCGGTATTTGCGTAATTCCGTTAATACTATAACTGGCCGTGAAAGTGCTATTGGGTGTTAAGCCGGTAAGACTAATAACTGCGCCATCCCCAATACAAGCTGTGCCGGGCTGCGACACTACATCAAGTGTAGGGATAGGATTAATAGTAACCGTAACATTCTTTGTTGGGTTACAGGTGATGTAAAACGACATGTCATCAATAGCAAAATCGTTGGAGGCATCCCTTACCTTAATATCGTACATCTCAATAGTAGCAGTAGTGCTGGCACCCGAATACCACAGGTAGGATATTTGTGTCCATGCAGCAGTATTAACGGTATAAGGATTGGGATAGCTTGCTGTTCCTGTTATTTCAATATTATTTATCGTAGTTCTGATGATGGGGGGGTTATCATTGGGATCCCCGTTAAATGCATTGCGTACCCAATAGGTAAACACATAATAAGTGTTGGTGGCAAGCCCTGTTAAATCCTGGCGCCAGAAATAATAAGGTGATACGGTAAAGCTGGCATGATTCGGCCCGTCAATTACCATCATACTGTTGCCGGTACGAGGGCCAAAACTGGCAAGATTAGTACAAAGCTCCTGGGCATTGTTCACTACTTTGTAAATACCATTATGAAATTCACCATAGCCATTGTTGCCATTACATGGCCAGGGTGCACCCGTAGGCGGATTCCACGAACTGGCATAAGCGCCACAGGTATGATGGATATAACCAGAGGCAAACCCTGTTGCGCCAGATTCAAAACCGGGGTTAGCAATCAGGTTAACTGTATTATCAACAACAATTGCACTTACCGTATAAGTGGTGGTGCTTGCAGGATTAGCTACCGGGTTGGATATTGTAGTGCTGCTCAGGCCGGTAGCAGGCGTCCAGCTATAGCTCCATGCAGTTGATGTATTGGCCTGCAACTGCACCGACCCTCCGGTACAGGTGCCGGTATCTGTTGTTACCACCAGCACATCCAGTTCCACATCGATGGTACGTATTGTGCCGATATTATCCATTACCCCTAAGCTGTACACTCCTGCTGCCAAAGCATTAAATGTACCGGATGGCTGGTAACTGCCACCATTAATATTATATGAATAGGGCGGAACGCCACCACTACCAGCTACAGTAATAGCCCCTTCATTTCCGGTACAGGTTGGATAGGAGATACTGGTAACCGTTATGCTAAGCGGACCGAAAGCAATAGCCAGGTACCAGGGCGATGCATTACCGGTGTTTCCATTTACAATACCCGGTATGCTGCCTACAGTTCCCGTAGTGCCTCCAATTGCGCTGTAAATACCGGCCGCAGCAGTGCTTTTGGCCAGCATATTAAATGCGCCAATGCCCGAAGTACGTGCCGCTGATACTGTAGCACCCGATGCAAAACTATTGCTGGCCGATAAAGCCCAGTATTCAGTATTACTAATTGAAAGTACAGTAGTGCCATCTGGTGCGCCTGTGCAGTCTGCATCAAAAGCTTCAACAGTTATGGTGTTGGCCGCTGCGGCAAGTGGTGTAATGTCGAAAGGGAGATACGCATTATTTTTTCCCAATGGCACTGTATATTTTGCTGCCAATGCAATATCCCAGCGCACAGGCCCATTGATGTATGTTGCAGATGTGCCTGCACCTGTGATGCCGGTAACAGCGGTATTACGGATATACAGGATATTGGTGGCCGTTGTTTCGAGGATACCATTTGTAAGGGTAAAAATGTTGGACGGCTGCAGTGTAACCGGGCTGCCCAACCTTACATAAGTACCATTGTTAAGGGTAACACTGCTGTAAAAACTATTGCCAAAAGTTTCGGTACCGGATGAGATACTGATAGTTTGCGGCGTTGTGGCATTTCCGTTACCGCCAAATATTACCGTTGTGCCTGCTGCAATAGGAACAAAAAGCCCCATTGTACTACCCTGCCGGCGCCAGTTACCCTTTATAGTAAATGTGGTAGAAGCACCATGCTTTAAGGTAGAGTTATGGTCAATAATAATGCCGCCGCAGGTAAATGCCGTCATAGATTGCAAAGTAGCCGTACCGGCAACTGTACCATCGCCTATTGATAATGTACCCTGTATACTCCAACTGCCCGATGGCCCAAAGCCAGTACCATTATTCAAAGATGTACCTACATTTACGATAGTAACATGATTGGGGTATCCTGCTGTTGTACCGATTGTACCAGATGCCATAGCCATCCACTCCAGCCTTTCGCCGGCACCGGGTGAATAGCCCTGGTTATTGTTATTGATATAGAGTGTAGCATTGGGGCCATAGATGGGAGAATTTGTGGCCCACCTGGACTGGTTGTCTGGCATAGTGAGTGTGCCATTAATCACAACCCTGCCGGGGTTGCTTTGAACAACACGCCGGTTACCTGCTCCTACGGCTGTGCCAAAAGAAAGATCATAAAAATGGGTAGTACCCGTACCTGTTATATTAAAATTTGCGCCACTTCCGTTCATTAAAACCACCCTGCCGCCATCTGCTCCGTTTAAGCCCGTGGTGGCCAGGTTGCCGCCGTTATTCACTAAGCCATTGGTACCGCTGTTATTATCAAAGTAAAGAATATGGCCTGCGCCAATTTGAAAAATACCATTTTGAAGTGTAAGTGTACCGCCTCCGCTGTTCTGCCTTATGGTTATATCAGATCTTGATAATGTAACAATATCTGCTGCACTGGTAGTTGCAATCACCAGGTTGTAAAATGTACTGGCGTTGGTACCAGTAATATCACCACCGGTACCAAAAGTTACCGTTTGGCTTCCTGCATTAAATGTTCCGTTATTGGCGAAGATGCCACTTATACCAAATGCATGAGAAAGCGTAAGTGTACCATTAATATTTAACCTGCAGGAAGTACCTGATATTGTCCATGGAGCTGTAGTAGTAACGGTGGTGCCTGTACGGATATGAAAAACATCCCCGGAGGTAAAATTATTGCTGCCGGCACTCAGAAGTGTACCACCAACACCGGTGGGGCTTGTCGTCCAGCTTGTTGTAAGATTACCTGCAACGTTGCCGGTATTATAATAGTCGATACCGTTAGTAGTAGTGATTGAAGCACTGGTAGCCGACCAGGCAGAATTACCGGTAGCATTTACTGCCATTACCCTGTAATAATATGTGGTAGAAGGCAAAAGCATTGTAAATACATAAGTGGTAGTACCCGATGGAATTGCACTGCCCGTTGCACTTATGGTGCCAAACGCCGGGTCGGTAGAAGCCTGTACGGTATAGGTAAATGTTGCAGTACCGGGTATAGCCGGTGCCAGCCAGTTGGCCGTAAAGCCGGATGAAGCAGGGCTGGTAGCTGTACCCACCACCGGTGCATTGGGCAAAGTGGTAAACGTAGCATCGGCGCCTGCGGCCGGGCAGGTACCATTGGTGCTATTTACCCTGAAATGATAAAGTGTATTGGGGGTTAACCCGGTGATAGCTGCGGAAACAGCCGTGCTTTGGGTTGTTACCGGCGACTGGGCTGCTGTTGCATTGCTGCCGTAAGCTATAGAAGTGCCGTAATTGAACGTAACTGAAGTAGAAACGCCGTTGGCGCTCACCGTTCCATTTAATGTGGCAGTGGTAGTGCTAATCGGCCCATTGGCAATACCTGTTGCTACCGTTGGAGTACTGCTTACTTCCAGGTTTGCAGCATTATCGGCACCATTTACGGCAGGCGCATTGCTTACTATTCTAATCCTGTATCCCGTACCTGCAGGTACCATTGGAATGCTCACAACTACAGATTGTGAACCTGAAGCATTGGAAACTACAGATTGCAGGGTTGAAGGCGTTGCAAACGAGCCAGAGCCATCAGATAATTCTGCCGTAAATGTGCAGGTGCCGGCCGGGAAATTTGCCGCCGGTGAATAGGTAAACGGCACATTAATACCTGTAGCACCGGCACAAAATGGAGAGCCACTTACTGTACCGGTTGTGATGGCGCCCATAGCAAAAGCAAAAAACCAGGGAGAAGTTGTACCAATATCATTTGAACCGGTAATACCGTTTGCCCCCACTGTTCCTGCCAGCGAAGTATAGGTTCCGTTAGCTGTTGTACTGCGTCCAATTAAGTTATACGGACTGATAGCCGTTGGCCTGCTGATGGATACGGTGCTTCCCGTTGTGCCCAACCCGGCATCTGTACTCATCGACCAGTATTCGGTGGCACTAAGATTTAAACCAGACCCACCACTACCTGTATTAAATGCCTGTACGGTTGCCCTGTTTCCGGCAGCAGAATTTACAGCGTTTAAGATAAAAGGGAGGTAAGTAGTGCCCGAGCCAACGGGGAAGGTATAATTGGTAGCGGTTGTGGCCAGCGTCCACCTTAATGGGCCATTAATCATTTTTGTAGCCGAAAACGGTGCGCCTGCCAATGCAGTAACGGCTGTGTTAGTAAGAGAAATTACATTTGCCGCATCGGTGCTTAATACCCCTGCAGTTAGGGTAAGTATATTGTTAACCGTTAGAGGCTGACTTAATGTAACACCACTACCTGCAGTTTTATTGATGATTAAATTATAAACCGTTACCGGGTTTACCCCACCAATTGTAGCCGATACCGTACCAGCCATCGTTACTGTACCACCGGTTGGAAAATTGTTGATTGTTCCATTGTTGGTAAAACTGCCATTTACAGTAAGATTACCCAGGCTACGGGTTAATGTACCATTTATAATAAGACTGAGGCACTGGGAATTGACATTTACCGTGATAACAGCCCCGGCTACGATTGTTACATTATCGCCAGCCACAGGTACAACACCCCCAACCCATGAGCCGGTAGCATTCCAGTTACCGCCGGTGGCAGTAGAAGAAATATCAGCGCCGTATGCAAAAGCCAGTGCAATCGTTCCCAAAAAAAGACAACACAAATACCTGCCGGTACGGCTAAGCATAGTTACACATTGTATCAATGGCCCATTTGTCATTTTCCAATACGGTTCAGGTTAAAATAAATACTGATGTACGCAGTGTTTATCCGGGGGGTACTCAACCATGCAGGTGCAGTAAAAAGCAGCCGTTTACAAAACATATTCACACAGCAGTTTTAAATCGTTCGTCAATCAAAAAATCGGTCTGCGGATATTGGAGCAAAAAAAGCAATCAGTCGGGCTATAAAATGCTAAGCCAAAATAAATGTACAGCCACATATCAGCCCTGTACAAATGATATTGATGCAGTATAAAAAATACATGAAAAAAATATTTTGTTACAGCCGCAATACAATCAATTTCAATTAGTTAAATTCAAATAACAAATTTGTATATATAAGAAATATACCGGCTTTTTTTCATCATATTTCCAGGTTTTTAGCAGTTAATAAAATATGATTTTGTGAAGTAGAGCATTGCAATACTGCCTCGCTTTTTGCAGGGAAAAAAGTGGAGGAAAACGCCGTGTAAAAATTTACCAAACATTACGGGGGCAGCTATCCCCATTGCGGTTGTTGAGCAAAAAGCCTACTACAATTTCATGTGTATCGCCTGCAAACTGCCTTAGCCTTGAGTTTGCCGACATATCGTAGGAATAACCAATATTGATGGCACTTGAAATATATACCCCTGCCATTGCAGCAAAGCCGCCTAACTTATCGCCATAACGGTAGCTGCCACCAAACCAAAGCTGATCCTGGAACTGTAACTTAACATTGGCATGTACCTGCATCGGCAGCGGCTGTACAGACTGAACGATTACTGAAGGCAATACAGACAAATCATCGGCAGCCATAAAGCGATAGCCTGCCGAAAAAATATAATGGGGCACAAAGCTGCTACCGTACTTACTATCAGTAACAAACCTGGCTTTTGCCGGTACAATATTGAGTACAGATAAACCCAGGTAATAATCCCGTGAGTATAACCACAAGCCGGCACCTACTTCCGGCATGAGTGCTTTTAAATCGCCGGAAGCGAAGCCAATAGAAGGATCAAAAGGATCAGGATTTTGACCGGGGTCGTCGAGTATTACTTTTGAAGCATCCAGTGTAACATTTGTAAACCCCGCCAAAAAACCGGCCGAAAGTGTTGTTTGATTCCCTAAGGGTTTATGATAGGCATATGTGCCATACATTGAAAACCGGTTGATAAAGCCGGTTTTATCATTCAGTAAAATTAGCCCGGCACCGCTATGGGCCTCGGGGGCACTGTACTCATTCCAGTAACTCTTACCCCTTAAATTTGCACCTGTTCTTTCCACTGCTGCTACGCTGCCACTTACTTTATCCTGGTCGCCGATAGGTGCATTAATGGACGCATATGCGGTTACCGGCGAACCATCAATACCCGTCCATTGGCTGCGATAACTCAATTTTACATCTGTGTAAGTTTCAATACCCGACAAAGCCGGGTTCAGCATGTAGTTATTCAGTATATACTGTGTATAGTATGGCTTCTGCTGTGCCTGTGCCGCACAGGCATACAAGAACAAACCAATAAGCACCATTTTTTTCATACCGCTTGTTTTAGTAACCAACTGCAACAACTGAAAACCGGATTTACGCATATCCCTTTTCGTTATGCCCGATAAAATAGTATGCCTTTCCGGGCATGCTCAACTTATTTTACAAAAAAATACCGAAGCATAATTTCATGAGCATCACCGCCCTGGTCAAACAAACTCAGCGGAGTTTTATACAAGTCATAAGCATACCCTATAGCAAATTTTTGTCTGATTTTTACGCCTGCAAATGCACTATAGTTTTGCTGATAGTGATAATTAAAACCAATCCATAACATGTCTTTATGCTCCAGGCGCATACCCAAATCAAAGTCGGCGGGGGTATTAGGCACATACTTCAGCAGGGCATTTGGAATAAGTACATTGTCCTCATCTACCTGCCAGTTGTAGCTTCCCATAACAAAATAATGGCGGTATAATTTACCCTGCGGATTATTACTGCCTTTGATAAAATCAAATTTTGACTGGAGCAGGTGCTGAACAGAAAAACCAAGATTAAGGGTTGGAGACCTGTAATAAAGCCCTGCAGCAGCATCGCCTTTAATTTTGGAACCGGGTGCAGATAGCAGAGGATCATTAGGCAGGTAAGCGGCTATCTCAGCCATATTAATACGGTATTGCAGCATTTCGCCTGCCAGGCCAAACATCAGCCTTTTGTCTTTACTACCCAGTTCAACACTATACGACAGGTTAACCTGGCCGCCATTGCGACTGGTAGGCCCTGTTTTATCGCTGAACAGAAAAACACCCACACCGGTTTTCTTTTTATCAAAATACTTATCGGCAAAAAACAAGGACGTTTCGGGACCGCCGGAAATACCTGTCCACATTTTCCGGTAAGTAACACCTGCAGATGGTGCATCATTGGCACCGGCCGCAGCAGGATTGTATAAAAAATTATGCTGTGTAAACTGGCTAATCCTGAATATCTGTTGTGCCGCTGCAATATGCACACTGCAACTAAACAGCAACACCGGTATGATGATTTTAATTTGCATAGACTTCATTTTTATAATTTTTACCGAACTGGATTTAGCGCATAATGGTAACATTACCGGTTACCGTACGCATGCCGCCTGAATTATTTGGCACCCTTATCACATAGTAATACGTTCCATCTGGTACTGGGCTGCCGTTACGGGTACCATTCCATTTGTTATCATAATTATCCGCATGAAATATTAATCCGCCCCATCGGTTATATACATCCACTTTTACATTTACCGGGCACCTTGTAACTATCCATACATCATTAAACCCGTCATTGTTTGGCGTAAATGCCTTTGCAATATCGAGGCAATCGCCCTGTACGGTTACCAGCACATCATCGCTTGCCGTACAACCATTGCTGTTAACGGTAAGTGTATAGGTAACAGTTTGCGCCGGTGATGCCACAGGGTTCAATACCGAAGTAGCAGACAATCCGGCTGAAGGCGACCAGGAATAAGTGCCCTGTGATGCGCTTGCATTTAAAGTAGTGCTGCTGCCCGGGGCTATAATTTTATCATCTCCGGCATTTACCGATGGTACTGCGTTTACCATAACGGTAATGGCTGCACGGGAACTTTCGCCGCAGGTGCCACCCTGGCTTACATAATACTGTGTAGTGCCGGCAGCAGCAGTTGATGGCGTGGGTGCCGCTGCGCTACCCTGGCCGCCAGTGGCCGTAGTGTACCATAATAAATTTGTACCAGTAGCATTAGCTGCAAGTGAAGCTGCATTTTGATTTTGGCAATAGGCAGCCGGATTAGTAACTGCCGGCGGAGTAGTACTGGCATTCACTGTAACCGTAATTACTGCTCTTTCACTTTCACCGCAGGTACCGCCCTGGCTTACATAATACTGGGTGGTACCGGCATTGGCGGTAGATGGCGTTGGCGCTATTGCACTGCCCTGGCCGCCGGCGGCCGTAGTATACCATAATAAACTTGTACCGGTGGCATTGGCCGCAAGTGAAACTGCATTTTCATTTTGACAATAGGTACCAGGGTTGGTAACCGCCGGTACCGTTGTACCAGCATTTACTACAACCGTTACAACCGCCCTTTCGCTTTCGCCACAGGCAGTAGTTTGTGTTACATAATAAGTTGTTGTGCCCGGCGTGGCAGTTGAAGGCGTTGGCGCAGTAGCGCTGCCCTGCCCACCCGATGCTGCCGTGTACCACAATAAGTTTGTGCCCGTAACACTTGCTGCAAGCGATGCAGCATTTTGATTTTGACAATAGGCCGGCGGATTAGTAACAACCGGTACAGTTGCTGCAGCATTAACTGTAACGGTAATAGCTGCACGGGAACTTTCGCCACCACAGCTACCTTGTACGGTCTGGCTAACATAATAAGTAGTGCTACCCGGTACAGCAGTAGACGGTGTAGGTGCAGTACCACTGCCCTGCCCACCCGATGCAGCAGTATACCACAATAAGTTTGTGCCCGTTGCACTGACAGCAAGTGATACAGGAGCTTCACCCACACAATAGGTTACATTTGTTACAGCAGGCGGATTAATAGTAGTGCCGCCAACAGTAATGGTTACACTCTTTGTAACCTGGCAGGGCCCGATAAATTCAATATCATCCAGAGCAAAATCGTTGGATACATCAGAAACCCTTTCATCAAACAATTCTATAGCAGCGCTGGTTCCTGTTGCCTGCCACTGGTACGTTACCTGCACCCACGACAATGCTGAAGCGGTATGCGGATTGCCTGAGCCGGAATTAGCCGTTAAATCCACCCCGTTTATTTTGGCCCTGAGTATGGCTGAATTACCATCAATTACCGGAAAGGCATTGCGTACCCAGTAACTAAAAATATAAGTAACCCCGGGGGTAAGTCCGTTTACAGTCTGACTCCATACCGGATAGGGAGATTGCGTATATACGTTGCTGTTTGGCCCATCTATTACCATCATATTATTACCGGTACGAGGTGTAAAAGAAGTAAGATTGGTACACAGGTTTTGCGGATTACCAGTTACCAGGTAAATACCGTTGTGAAACTGCCCGTAATTATTGCAGGGCGGTGGCGGTGGTGGATTCCAGGAACTGGCATAAGGTGCACATAAATGAAAAATAAAGCCGGAAGTAAAATCAGTATTGCCAGCCTCAAAGCCGCCATTTACAATCCTGTTGCCGGATGGGTCGTAAATTTCTGCTGTTACGGTATAGGTTGTGGTGGCCGTTGGTGTTGCCGTTACATTATTTCCTGTGGTGGCACTTAGGCCGGCAACAGCAGGTGCTGTATTTGCCGTCCAGGTATAATTAGCACCCACACCTGTAGCCGTAAGGTTAACCGGTGCCGAGCTGCATATAGTGGTATCCTTTGTAAGTATAATAGCCGATACTGTTACTAAAGTGTCCTTAGTTGTATTGGCAGCATCCTGTACGGTGATGCTGTATTCGCCTTCGGCGAGGCCCGTAAATATATTACTGGAAGAAAAAGCGCCATTATCAATTTTATACTGGTATGGTGGTGTGCCGCCACTTGCGGTAACAGTAATGGTACCAGTGCTGCCTGGAACACAGGTGGGTGCTGTTATCGCTACACCGGTGATGGCAAGTGGTGCTTCTGCAATTACGAAATATACAGGCGTTGCAATGCCAATACCACCGGCATTATTTATCATATTGCCCGATACTGTACCGCCAACAGCCGTATACACACCATTAGGCGTACTACTTTTTGCCAGTGCATTAAATGGTGCATTAATGGCATTAGCACGGCCTGCGGAAACAAGCGTACCTACAGAAGCAAATGCCGGAGAAGCAGTTAATGACCAGTATTCTGTTCGGCTGATATCATTTACGGTAACATTATCGGGTGTACCGCCACAATCGCTGTTGAATGCTTCAATTGTAACAGCGGATGCTGAAGCAGGCGATACACTAAAGGGAAGATAAGCCTCTCCTTTACCTGTTGGAAAATTATACGTGCCGGTAGCACCGAGGCTCCAGCGTAATGGGCCATTGATATAGTTTAATCCGCTGCCGCCTGTAACTGCAGCAGTGGCCGTATTATTTATGGTTAACAGGGCGCTGGATGAGGTTTCAATAATACCTGATACAAGATTAAGTACCCCTGTATTATTTAAGCCAACTGGGCTATTGAGTTTTACGTAAGTGCCACTGTTAATGGACACGTTATTAAATATAGTTTCTGAACCATCAGATGCAGTTACTGTTTGCGGTGCCGCCGCAGTACCATTGCCGGAAAATTGTACAGTGCCGGTACTTGCGGTAAAAGCCCCAACAGTATTGCCTGTACGCAACCAGTTACCCCTCACTACAAAGCCGCCAGCAGCATCGGGTGCACGCAGGCGTGAATTATTTTCAATAATAATACCGCCGCAGGTAAAATTGGTACCAGGGCCAAGATCAACAAAACCGGCGGTGGTGGCTGTGCCTACTTGCAATGTGCCATTTATGCTCCAGCTACCGGATAGGCGTACCCCATAAGTTTGGTTACCGCTGCCGTAATTAGAAGCCGAGCTGCCCACATTCATAATGGTAACATTATTGGGATAGCCCGGCGTAACGCCAATAGTACCCGATGCCAGTGGCATCCATTCCCTGGTATCACCACCGCCGGGGCTGTATTGCTGGCCATTGTTATTCCTTATTAATGTAGAAGCCGCACCATACACCGGTGAATTGGTTTGCCATTTGCACTGGTTATCGAAAATAGAAAGCGTACCATTGATTTGAACATTAGGATTGGTTTGCCGGATGGTACGGTTGCCCTGCCCCTGTGCAGTACCGATAGAAAAATCATAAACGGTGGTTTGTCCATTACCTAAAAAAGTTAAGGCAGCGCCACTGCCATTGAGCACCACAATCCTGCCCCCATCTTCGCCATTGGTACCAGTGGTTGCAAAATTGCTGGTGCCTGTAGCATTGGGATTGTTTATTGAGTTTTCACTGGAATTATTATCAAAATTGATGGTATTGCCTGCGCCAATTTTAAAAACCCCCTGGTTGAGTGTAAGCCTGCCGTTGGCCGCATTATTGCCTCCTCTTATTGTAATGAGTGTTTTAGAAAGTGTAACTATATCGGCAGGATTATCAGTGCTTATAGTGAGATTGAAAAAAGTAATTGTACCCGTACCGGCTATATCGCCACCGGTGCCAATAGTTACCAACTGGTTGCCATGATTAAAGGTGCCGTTGTTGGTAAAACTGCCATTGATGGTAAGCGGATTGCTCAGAGTAAGCGTACCCGTTATAACTATACCGGCACCTGTGCCCGACACCGTCCATGCGGCATTCGTATTCATAGTAGTAGCCGCCCTGATGGTAAATACATCGCCGGAGGTAAAGTTGGCAGGGGCTGTACCGGCACCTCCGCCGGGATCTGTTGTCCAGCTTGCAGTGAGGTTAGCATTTACAGCACCGGTTACATTAAAATAATTTGCAGCCGAAGCAGTATAAGCAGTTGCAAGCAGCAGTACCAATACGTGTAAGCACCTGGTTAAGCATGGCTGTAAAGGCAGTATGAATGGGTGGCAGTTTTTTTTCATAAACATAAGCAGTTAAGTATTCTTATCTATGGCAATACGATACCCGGAAGTTGCATCTGTGTTACATACATAGCAGCCAGGTAAATATTTTTCGGCAGTTGAAAAAAAGGTGTTTCATGAAGCAATCTTTAAAGAGTTAAAAGCAATTAAAATGATAAAGCCCCTGTACCGGCTGAATTACTACCGGCACAGGGTTATGCTTTACTTTTATACCAAAACCAAAATATTCATTACAATATTTATCTGCCCTGTGTACCTAACAGGAATAAAGATTCAATCTGTGTATCTGTCAATTGCCGTTTGAAGAGGCGTATATCATCTATTTTACCGGTTATATCAGCATTCATATAAGGTTCTACAGCAAGTGTAGCACCAGGCACATTGCCGGCACCACCCGAAGCGCCGATATTAACATAATTTGGTGCCAGTATCAGCAATGCGGCAGCAGGGTCTGGGAATGGTTTATTTGCAATGGTGCTTAAATCTACAGTAGCTCTAAGTGAACCGTTTGCATAGTACCTAAGTTCAGCAGGCTTGCCAACATCGGCAGGAGAATAAGTCATCGCTAAAAACAGCCAGGGGAGTGAATCGTTGAACAACCCAGGGCTGAATGCACTGGCATAACTTAAATGAGGCCCGGCACCATCCACATTACCCAGCATACCATTAAAATCGAATACACCACCGCCTTTGCGGTAAGAGATACCCAGGATAGACCAGTTAGGAAAAGGCGCAAAACTAAGACCGAACAACTGGGTTAATGTACTTGTATCAGGCACCTGTGCCCAAAGGCTTAAAGTAAAACCGTATTGCAAGGTATCATTGCTACCCCAGGTTGTATTATCAGCGCCTACACCTGTAGCACCAGGGCCATAGGTTAACCAGCCCTTGTTAAAACTGATGGCCTGACCAATTACACCCGGCACAAAAGTACGGGTAGCCGCAGCACTCTGCAGAACAGGAGCTGCGCTATGCGTTGCTTCTGTAGTATTGCCATCAAATGGCCAGTAAGCAATTAATGCTGATGCTTCTACTTCGTTGGAGCTGTTGTACCCATTTACAGGAGGCAGGCTGGAGTCGAAAGTAAAGCCCGCCAGTGTACCAGTACCGCCTGAAGTGGTAACAGATACAGCGCCGCTGGCACCATTGCCCACCACGGCTGTTATACGGGTACCATCAATAATTGTAAAAGAAGTAGCCGCAACACCGCCAAAGCTTACCACGGTGGCACCGGTAAGGTTTGCACCATTAATGGTAATAGTAGCTCCCTCCCTTGCTGTTGTGGGCGAAAAGGAACTAATGGTGGGTGCAGCAGGGCCGGAAGGGGTATTGCTTTTTTTACCGCACGACACTATCGCAGTACATGCTATGAGCAACCCGGCAATCATAACAGATGCAGTGTTTTTCATTTTTTTCATTTTTTTCTTTTTTAAGTATAAGCGTTTGAGATATGATACATTATTTTTTCCGGCTGAGTAGTTTTGCACTACCTGCCTGCATGATAGATACAGCCGCTCCGCCACCCTTTGCCAGCTTCAGTTTTAAACTACTGCCACTATCCACTGTCATTTTTTTAATAGTATATGCTTCGGGGTTAGTATCCCAGTTTGCATCTGGTGCATCACCATATATTATGGCCTCGTATTTTATACCGTCTTCCAAAAAAGACAGCGGTACATCTGTTTCAAAGCTGTTTTCATCTGTAACGGCACCAATGTACCAGTTGGCTCCTCCCTTTTCTTTACGGGCCATCACGATATAATCGCCTGGCTCGGCTGCAATCACTTTAGTATCATCCCAGTCTACAGGCACATCTTTTATAAACTGAAAAGCATCGGGCCTGGCCTCGTAATTTTCTGGCAGGTCGGCCGCCATTTGTAAGGGGCTGTACATAGTTATATACAAGGCAAGCTGCTGTGCCAGGGTAGAGTTTACCCTGTTTTTAGGATTACTGGTATAGCCCTTAAGTTTGAAAATACCCGGCGTATAATCCATTGGCCCACCCATTAGCCGGGTAAAGGGCAGTATCGTTACATGATCGGGGGTATTACCATTGCTGAAAGCGCTATACTCGTTGCCCCTGCCGGCTTCACTGGCCACCCAGTTGGGGTAAGTGCGGTGCAGGCCGGTTGGCCGCATGGGTTCATGCATATCTACCATTATTTTGTATTCGGCCGATTTTTCGGCCACCCTCAGGTAATGGTTTACCATCCACTGCCCGTCGTGGTATTCGCCACGGGGAATTATCTTACCCACATAGCCAGTCTTTACAGCATTATATCCATATTTTTTCATGAAGCGAAAAGCGGTATCCATCTGCCTTTCGTAATTGGTGGCCGAACCGGATGTTTCGTTGTGCATTATCATTTGCACCCCTTTTTTCCGGGCATATTCTGAAATAGCTTTTACATCAAAATCAGGATAGGGTGTTACAAAATCAAATACATTTTCTTTCCAGTTGCCAAACCAGTCTTCCCAGCCGGTATTCCAGCCCTCTACCAGTACACCCTGTATACCGTTGCGTGCAGCAAAATCTATATAGCGTTTTACATTGGCCGTGTTAGCTGAATGCCTGCCATTGGGTATCAGTTTCCCTTTGCTGTTGAACGAATCGGCAAGGTCGGCGTAGTTCCATCCCCCTTTACCGGTTTGCATCTCCCACCATACACCCACAAATTTCATGGGGGTTATCCAGGATACGTCGCCGGTGATTTTACTCGGCTCGTTTAAATTCAATATCATTTTTGAAGCCAGTATTGCAGGGGCTTTATCGCTTACAATAATGGTGCGCCAGGGTGTGTGAAAAGGTGCATGTACATAAGCTTTGTTGCCATAAGCATCGGGCACCAGGCTTGAACTAAGCTGGTATTTACTGCTATTAACATGCAATTGCATGGCCGGGTAATTTACCTGCGCTGCCTCATGTATATTAATGTAAAGGCCATTGTCGCTTTTCATCATCAGCGGTGTTTGCACCGAGTGATGATTGGTAACCGTACGTACACATATATCGGTACTGGCCTGCACCATATTCCTGTTATCAATTTCACTGATACGAGAGGTAGTATAGGGGTATTCGTTAGTATCAAAATCGCCGGGTATCCAGAATGATTTATGATTGCCGGCAAGATTAAAATGAGTGAGTTCGTCGGTTATAATAAAATACTTAAGCCCGGCCTGTTTGGGAAATTCGTAGCGAAAGCCTACACCATCTTCAAAAATCCTGAACACAATATTCATCAGCCTGCCGGTAGCTGTATGCTGCAGCCTGAAATTTAACTGGCTGTAATGGTTGCGTATTTTACTTACTTCGCCCCATACCGGCTTCCAGGTTTCATCTACAGCAGTGCTGTCGGTTGCCAGTAATACAAAACCTTCGTTCATAGGCTGTGCAGTACCAGCCACACTAATGCCCAGTGCAGATGGTTTAATTACCGGCTTATCATCAAAATACACCGCATACTCCGGGGTGCCTTTTTCATTTAGGGTAAACGTAAGCTTTACCTTGTTCATGCCGCTTGTAAAATCGTGGGCAACTACAGGCGTACCAGTGATGAGTGCAATAAAAAGAAACAGGTTTTTTCTAAATGGCATAATCAATAATTAATAGCAATAATCAAATCGTTGCAAGTAGTTCCCTGGCTTTACCCATTTGCAGGGATACCATGTAATAGTATACTTGTGTTAGTTTATTCATCACTCCGGCATTACCGGCATTGGCCACCTTTAGTTCATAATACCGCTGTACAGTTTCGAGGTCGGCCTGGTTAAGCCCTGCCACACCAAGCTTATCCTGCAGTGCTGTTAGCAGCTTGTAGCCAAAGCCGCCGGAGGCTTCGCTGGTTGGTTCCAGCATTGTTCCCTCCCCGTAATCGTTCCAGGTATTGAGTTGCAGGTAAGGTGTAAACTGCTTGAGCGCCAGGTCGAGCAATTGTACAAACGTGTTGGTGCCGTTGGCAGCAATAGTCCATGTAGGCCCGGGCCACCCCCCTTCTGTATAATATGTTTTAAACCCCGGGTATACAGAGGATATTTTAACCCCGGGATTGTAGCTGCCTGCATAAAAATTGTTCAACCGGGTAGTATGGCTCTGGTCTATCCAGGCATATTCCCCCGTGGTGTTACCGGCAGCTTCATGCCGCTCGTACCAGAGGGTGAAGAAAGCAGGTTTTACGGGCAGTTCCGAAAAAACGGTCGTCCATCCGGCACCGGTAGTAACAGCCTGTGGGCCAAATACCATAAAAAGCGGCTTACCTTCGTACTGCTCATAATTAGGGTCGTTAAAATAATTATCCCTGGCATAGTTAATATCGTTTTTTGCTGCGGCTGCTTTATCAGTGTAGCGGCTTACATACTGGTCTTCGTACACCAGTGCATACTTGAGGCCTACTTTTGAGAGCCTGTCTACAATAGCTTTGGTGTTCCTTGCATTCAGGGGTAAATCCATACTTTCGCCCAGGTTGGTACCGGTGCCGGGCCAGTCTATCATCAGGCCATCTATACCACTCAGCTTCATCAGCAGCAACTGGTAGTCGATAACGTTAGTATCACTTGAAGCATAGGGGCCAATCATTGGGTAATAATGTGCGGCTATCCGGCGCTGGCCACTAACGAATGTATTGGGAAAAGTGGCGCCCCTGTTCATCGTCCAGTGTATACCCCAGTTACAACAGGAAACCAGCGACTGGGGTGTTTCGAACCAGGGCATGTAGTGTACAAATATTTTTTGTGTAGCCGTTTTGGCTACAGTTACCGGTGCTGCCGGTCTTATAATACCATCCCACACATCGGGTGATGGCCCCGGGGTGCCCGTTTTTTTACAAGCCACCAGTACCAGCACAATTCCTGCATAACAGCAAATTTTTTTCATACAATACCATTTAGTTGTTTTCAAACAGTTGACCTCTTAATAACCCGGGTTTTGTCCACCATTGGGTTGTGCTGCCATTTTAGGGTTTGCCGTTATTTCGGCAAGGGGTATTGGGTAAGTATATGATTTAGGGCTTTGCCACTGGCTCGGTATATTGAGCGGCAGCAGGTTGCCATAATAGTCGGCCTCATTTTTTCCAAAATTTACATTGTACATACCACCTGCCGTTGCGCTATTGGTGCTATTGCCCCAGCGACCAACATCAAACCACCAATGCCCTTCGGCAAACATTTCGCTGTATCGTTCAAAGGCAAGTGGATTGGTTGCAAGATTAACATCACTAACGGCAGCCACTGTACGGGAATTAAGTGCTGCATAATCGTATGGCGATACGCCATTCACCGGCTGGCTGTAAGCCCTGCGGTGTACCTTGTTGATGTATTCCCTTGCATTCACTACATCGCCGGTATTCATACAGGCTTCGGCATAAAGCAGGTATATATCAGCGAGGCGCAGCAGGTAATAGTTGGCACCATCCGATCGGTTCACATCATCTTCATCCAGGCTGGCATCAAGTGTCTGGTATTTTTTAAAACTCCATCCGTGATACGAATCGGGTACTGGCAGGTTTACACATTTTGATACCGGCCTCAGTTTTCTATCGCCAGGAGCAAGACTGATAGAGAAATAAACCGTATCGAGGTAGGGCTCAAGTGCACATACATATAACCGTGGGTCGGCAGTTTTATCAGTTCTGAATTTTTTAGATTCCGTCATGTACCAGTCGCTGGGCAGGTTGATGGTGCTTACATAACCGGGGGCATTGGGGATATAATCCTGGTTGGGCACCAGTGTGGCAGCGGTGATAGAATCTACCGGGATATCAAAGCCCATACGCAGCAGGTTTTTATCGTGTACATAATGGGTAGAGTAGCCCATGCGGAAAGGCAGCCTGCCATCGTTGCGAAAACCACTGGGCGACCAAAACAATCCCATGCTGGTGGTAAGGTACAGGTTGGGCGAATTACCGAAAATGCCATAGCCGCCGTTACCAGGCACCCGATCAACATTAATTTCAAATAACGACTCCTGGTTAAACTCCTGCCGGGTATGGTTATTAAGTATATTACCCCTTACATTATCATTAAATGCCTGCCTGTACTGGCTGAATGGCATGAGTGATTTACCACTATTATCAATTACATCTTTGAGGTACAGTTTGGCACTATCCCAGTTTTGCGTAAATACATAAGCCTTACCCAGCAAAGCTTTTGCTGCCCATTCGTTGGCACGGCCTTTTTGTGCTTCGGGCCAGTTAACGCCCTGCAGCAGGTCGGATGCTTTTTTTAAATCGCTGGTAATTTGATTCCACACTTCCCGGGCGGTGGCTCTTGGCTTTGCGGTCTCTTCAAGCGTTTTGGGCAATTCGGTAAAAAGCGGCACACCCAGTATATCCGCATCGGCAGTAGCTGGTTGTTTGATATCAATATATTTCTGACCGAAAAAACACTCTAACTGAAAATAGTACCAGGCCCTTAAAAAATAAGATTCGCCCCTGATATAATTCACCTGCTGTGCCAGCCCCGGAGTGGCATGTTTGGCTTCAAAAAAATCAGCGGCTTCCAGGGTAGAGTTGGTTTCCCTTACGCCAATCATATAGCCATTCCAGATATTAACGATCCATTGAGCATTTATTGGTGGATTATTGTAAGGAGCATTGCCAAACTGGTCTACCCTGTTGAGCGGACCGGTTTCGTCGGCAATATGTTCGCTGGGTGCAAAAGCACCTATCAGCACATTCCAGCCATAAAGATTTTCGGAACGCAGGTTGGCATAGGCATTGGCCGAAATGGAAGTTAGCTCATCCAGTGTGGTGGGAAAGCTACGGGTATCCTGCATGCCTAATTGTGTTACTGTTCCGGGTTTTTTGCACCCGGTAACGGCAAGGGCTATCACTGCAGTAAATAAAACTTTTTTGTACATCCTGAATATTTTTAAAAAAGACTGTTGCATTCCTGTTGAATTAAAAACTAATATCAATACCTGTTGAATACGTTCTGATACTTGGATACTTATATGGCCCGTCGATTCCCCGGTTGGTAGTGCCGCCATTTGACCCCATATTCTGGCTGCCCAGTTCGGGGTCGATACCGGTGTATTTGGTGAAAAACAGGAGGTTGTTGCCCATTACAAAAAACCTGGCGCTGCGTATCTTAATTTTTGAAAGCAACTTGTTGCTAAAAGTGTAGCCCAGTTGAATATTTTGCAGTTTGATATAGCTGCCATCCTCTACAAAATAGCTGCTGGGGTTCCTGTAGTTACCATAAGTATCGTGGTCGAAAGAAGAAGTGCCGTTAGAGTTAACCACCAGCCTTCCGATACGTGGCTGACTGGTTACCCCGTTTGTTCCAAAAAAGGAAGCATTAAATATTTGTTCGGTGGTATTGCCATTTGAAAATAAACCCTGGGCATAGGGTGCTACGCCATTAAAAACATCTACCCCGGCCACACCACGCCAAAGCATATTCAGGTCAAAGCCTTTCCATTGAATTTTAGTATTTAACCCAAAAATGAATTTGGGGTATGGGTTACCGATAATGGTATCATCATCCCGGTTGATAATGTTATCGCCGTTCCTGTCCCAGTATTTCAAATCACCGGCACGGGGTACGGTACCATTTACAGAGTGACCGCTGGCAGCAGCTTCTTCATTGGTTTGATAAATGCCCAGTGCTTTTAACCCGTAAAACTGGCCAAAGGGTGCGCCGGCTGCAGTATGTGTAAGCGGTATACCAAACATTTGTCCTCCAAAAGGGGGATAATCATTGTGACCGTCCCTGATAGGGTTTTGACTGGTGCCTACAAGATCAACCACTTTGTTGGTATTGTACGAGCCAGTAAGCGTTAAGGTATAATTTACCGCTTTCACCTGTCCTTTGTAGCCCAGTAGCAGATCTACACCCGTATTGCGTGTGCTGCCAATATTAGCAAAGTAATTGCTGAAGCCGGAACTGATAGGAATAGGCAGGTTATACAAGAGGTCTTTAGTGAACTTGCTGTAATACTCCAGCGTGAAAAAAAGTTTACCATCAAAAGCTTCGGCATCTATCCCAAAATTGGTTTCCCTGGTTGATTCCCATTTGATATTTTCATTGGCAAGGTTGGTGATAGTATAAGTTAGATAAGCAGGCCCACCCGGCGAAAAGTTGGCCGCATTGGAAGTAGAGTTACCCCTGGGATCGGATGCATAAGGGCCGTAGCCACTCAGGAACTTGTATACGGGTATATTGCTGTTGCCCACCACACCAATACTTGCCCTGAATTTTAGGAAACTGATTTTAGGAAATGCTTTTTTAAAAAATTCTTCTTCACTCACCTTCCAGCCTACAGATGCCGCCGGGAATACCCCTTTTTGGCGGCCGGGGCCAAAGCGAATGTAATCGGCATCCTGGCGTACAGATACTGAGGCATAATATTTTTCATCATAATTGTAATTGAGCCTGCCGAAGTAAGATTTCACCAGTGGGAAAGGATCGTAACCGCCGGGCACTATATTATCAATAGTTGCGGATGTGGGGAAATAGGCATAGGAGGATGGGATAACATTTGTCTGGCTGGTAAACAGGGCATTGTACAAGCCCTTGTATTGCTCGTACCCCACCATAGCATTGATATTATTTTTCCCGTAAGATTTATCGTGTGCCAGGGTAAAGGCATTCAGGAGGTTTTTGTAAGACACAAATCCTTTGAATAAAATAGAGTTGTTGATGCTTTCGCTGCCGGCTACATAAGAGCCGTTGAAAGAGTTGCCCTGTTCGTTATAAATAGAATATCCCACCGTGGTTCTAAAAGTGAGTGCTGCCGGCAGTTTTACTTCGGCATACACGTTGGCCTGGATATTTGAAATGGTAATATTTCTTGTTTTGGATAAAATTTGTGCTACCGGATTTACCCCATTAAAGCCCCCCACATTGGCACCGTAAGTACCCGGCTCATCGCCAAATACCGAAATAATGGGCAGGGTATAAAATGGCGGATTTACCCTTGGGCTCAGTACACTATTAGTGGGGTCGCTGCCATAATCTACCGGCATGGTGCTGCGCTGATAAGCGCTGATTTGTTCACCTATTTTAATGTGGTCGTTAATTTTAAAATCGGTATTCAGGGCGATGTTGTATACATTGGAATTGTTATTGAGGTACACCCCTTTCTGGTTGTTGTAAGCGCCCGAAAAATAGTAGTTGATATTGGGAGTGGAACCTGATACAGAGAGGTTGTAGTTTTCTTCGATACCATTTCCAAACATTGCATCTACCCAGTTGCTGTTGGCAAAAGTGTCTTTACGATCGTCGTTGATAAAGCGGCGAAAAGTATTTACATCAAGCTGGTTGAAAAACTGGCTGGTATCCAGTAACTGAAATACCCGTGGCTGTGTAATGCCGTATCGGGCACTGAAATTAATTACCGGCTTACCTTGTCCTTTTTTTGTGGTAATCACAATTACGCCGCCTGCTGCTGCAGCCCCGTAAATGGATTTGGCGCTGGCATCTTTAAGTACATCAATACTGGCAATATCTTTTGGGTTGATATTATTACCAGCCTCTGCCCCGCCGCCAACAGGATTGGTACGCTGCACCACACCATCAATCACATACAGGGGGTTAGCCTGGAAGAGTGAGGATACACCACGGATGGTAATTTGTGCCGATGTGCCCGGCTCGCCGGTAGATTTGGTTACATCTATACCGGCTATCCTGCTTTGTATGGCTTCGGCTACATTTTGTACCGGCAGGTCTTTTATTTCCGAGCCTTTTACCGAGCCAACCGACCCGGTTACATCCCTTACTTTTTGTGTACCATACCCAATCACCACCACATCATCCAGCCTTTTAATGAGGGGCTGTAGTACAATGTTTATTTCTGTTTTCCCGGCAATATTTACTTCTTGTGTGATGAACTCGGCACAGCTAATTACAAGCACAGTAGTGGTTGCCGGCACACTAATGCTAAATGTACCAAGCGCCGATGCGGCTACACCTTCTTTTTCACCCTTAATTCTTATGGTTGCCTTTACTAAAGGATTATCTTTTTCATCTTTAATAGTACCGGTAATGGTTCGCAACTGGGCATAAGCGCCGCCACCGGCCAATAAAAGCAGTATAAAAAAAAGCCTAACACAAATGGAACGTGGCAATAGCATAAGCAATGGTTGGTTTTTAAAAAACTGAGATTAGGTTGCTGAACGGGAGCAGCTTTTTGATTATACCATTTAATGAGTAAGTAGCAGAAGAATGAACCTTGTGAAGGTGCCGGAATACAACAAATACCGGTGGGCAATTGTCAATTTTGGCAGGCAATAATCTTCCTATACAAACTACTATCAACGGCAGGTTTTAAAAGCGGAAAAACAGGCTAAAAAACAAGCTGCAATCGTTATTTATTTTAACTAAACGAATTTAATTCTGCTTCAAGGGGTGCGGCAAACTTTATATCCTTTATATAGTAAATATTTTTAGAATTATGCCAATACTAAATTGTAAGCAACTGATTTACATCATCTTAAAAATAAATTATTAAAAAACAGATATAAAGAATATTGAGCCCTTCAACAGTGCTGCAGGGTTGCTATTTGGTTTTGATATTCATGATATAGGTTTCAAACTCTTCGTTGGGCACCAGCGACTTATTTTTTATCCTTGTTTTATAGGTATTGATGGTGTTAATTGAATACTCGAGGATGTGTGCAATCTTTTCAATATCGTGTATACCCATGCGTATCAGGGCAAAAATTCTTAAATCGGTATTCAATATTTCTCCGTCTTTCAGTACAAAGCGGTCCTCTTCTTTAAACAACTGGTTGAACTCGAAAATGAAGTGTGGAAATAATTTTAAAAATGCTTTATCAAAATTTTTGAGGAGGTCTTCTTTTTCACGCCGGAGGTTAATATTATTAACTAGGAATTTTATTTCATCCAGCTTACGGTCGGCAATTTTTTGTTCTACCGATTTTTTGAAGCGCTCAATGCGGTTGAAAAACTCCGAGTTGGCATTGAAAAAATAACCGATATATTCTTCTTTAATTTTATTGGCTTCGGATAGCTTAATATTCACTTCCGACATTTGCACATTTACGTTAGACAACTGTGTGTTTAAATCCGACAGCCTGTTATTCACTTCCGACAGTTCTGCATTCCTGTCTGCCAGTTCCTGGTTAACAGCCTGTTCTTTAAGATGGGCTGCATAAATAACCGATTGTGCATGTTTTAATTTAGCTACCTGCCTGTAAATGGTAACCCCAAGCAATATTACCAGCAGTAATAATACAGTAATAGCTATGGCATAGGTTACCAATACTTTTTTTTGCGATTCTACCTGGCTTATCTTTTCCATCTCTATCAGCGGCAGTATAGAAATCAACTGCACTTTGCGTTGCCTTGCGCCATAAAAAGCAGCATCATTAATGGCATATTCAATATACCGGGAGGCATTTTTTACATCGCCTTTCCGGTACAGCAACTGTGCCAGGTTGAACATAGCCGATGTTTCTTTGGTGGAGGATTGTATATCGGCAATAGCGGCATCAATAAGTAATGTAATGGCAGAATCTACATTACCATTTTGAATATAAATATCGCTGAGTGTAGAAGCGGTTACCGCAAGTTCATGGTCGGTAAGCCCACCCCTTGCCAGCAGGCGAATAAAGTTCACCTGTGCATCGGGCATTTTGCCAGAGCGAATATTTTTTAACCCGGTATAGTACGAAAAGGGAAACGAACCCGGTGTAAAATACATGAGTGCCGTATCCAGGAATATCCCACCTTTTACATTATAGGCGGGCATATAATATTTATCTTTTGAATAATCGGCCAGGTCGTAATAATACCTTGCCTTGAGTGAATAAAATTCGGCTTTAACGTTATCGTGAAGCCCAGGCATGCCAATATGAATAGCATGCAGCGAATCGTCTGTTTCTTTAAACAGCCCGGATGAAAGCAGTGTAAAATTAAGGATGATACTGGAGTACACTATTTTCTCATCATCCTGCAGCCGGTAAGCAATTTCCTGGCTGCGGCGGGCATATTCGTAAGCTGAATCGTATTTAAACACTTTGTAATTGTTGTACAACTGCGTACATAAATCGTATTGCCGGGGCAGGTCGTACTCAGAGGTACGCATGAGTTTTTGAAGCAGGCTGTCGATAGTTTTTTCTTTCACCTTATCGTACTGTACAGCACTTGCAATTGCTTTATCCAGTTCATCAAAATTGTACTGTACGGGCGCCTGTCCCAGTATTGCCGGGGCAAGTACAATTAACATAATCAGCGTTGAAAAAAATTTACGCATGGGCAGCAATCTGGTTAGGTCTGTTAATAAGCGGTGTTACACCGTTCAATAATCTTAGAAGGGTAAAGTGCATGGTTATTTTATTGGCCAGCGTTTTTATAACCGGGGCAGATGGCCATACCTGTTGTACGCTTCCACTACGTGTAAAGCAGTATAGAAAAGGGGAGGCAGTCAGGATTTTTTTCATAAGCAGCCCTGGGCGCCAAATGGCAAGTTTGCAATTAGTAATCGTTATGTACCGTATGCGGAAAACGGTAAAATCAAAAATAGCAATTCAAAACTGGTAAGTACAACCAGTATGGCAATCTGTATAAGAAAAAAATAGTCTAAAACTTTTATAAAAAAATACAATTAATTAATTATCAATTGATTAAAAATGAATTATAAAAAATTAAATATAGCAAATAACGCTTCCTTTTATTGTTTATGCCAAAAAAAAGCGCTTTGAGGCATAAACCCCAAAACGCAAATTATCTGTTTGATAATTAATAAGTTAGGCTTGAATTTACAAGCCAATACGTACAACGGGCAGTATTTACTGCTTTAAAGCCTGAAGCAGTTTTTGTAATGCTTCTTTATAAAAGGGTGTCGTTATAAAGAATTACTGGTACTTACCGTACAATGGTAACATAACCCTTTTTGGGATATTGAACACCGCCCAATTCAATAATGTAATAATAGGTGCCAAACGGAAGCAGTTTACCCTTGTATAATCCATCCCAACCATTTGCCGGGAAGTTCCTTGTTTCATACAACAATTGGCCATACCTGTTAAATACCTGTACCCGGTGAGTAGGGTACTTGCTTAACTTAGGCATACGCCAGGTATCATAAATCCCATCATTGTTGGGGGTAAATGTATTCGGCACCACAAAATCGGACAGCACCGTTACAGATACAGTGGTATCGATACTGCAATTATCGGCCGCAATAATTTTAACCGTATAGCTGATATCAGAAGCCGGGCGTACAACTGTTGGCGTGGCCGATGCCGGGTTATCCAGGTAGGTAGCCGGTTGCCATTGATATTGCAAACCCTGTGGCATTGGTGATGCAGGATATAATTGAACAGATTCGCCCTCCAGCACCGTATAGTTACTGTTGAAATAACTTTCAGGAGCAGCCTTTACCACTATGCTCTGCTGTGCGGTGGCACTGCAACCATTATCAGCTATAAGATTGTATTGCAGCAAATGGCTACCTGTACCGGCAACAGCAGGTGTAAATATGTTATTACCGCTTACCCCATTCCCGGTTATTTGTATTGCCCCCAGCCCAAAAACATCCGTAGCACTATTACTGATATTAAAGGCTGGTGCAGTAACACAGGCATTCGCTAAAGCTGTTAACTGAATTTTTGGCGCCGCAAGCACAGTAATTTCAGTAGTATAATCGGTAAAACAGTTATTGGCATTATAGGCCCGAAGCACCACTGTAAATGTTTTGCTGACTGGTGTGCCAAACTCAGCATACTGGTGTGTGTATACAAAGCCGGCCACAGGCTGGTTATCGGTAGTTTTTATCGTGGTATTGGGGTATTCCCAAAATATTTCTACCCTTGTTAAGCTGCCCACACCGTTGAAGGGTGTAAGGTTTTCGAGGCGAACCGGGCTGCTGCTGCAAAGGTTATTACTGTTTTGAACTATAGCATTGGCTGTGGGTATATTCACAACCGTTACCTGGGCTGTAGCCTTGTCTTCGCAACCACCTGCAGAAACAGCGGTTAGTGTTACTGTATAGTTGCCCCCTGCGGTGTAATTGTGGGTAACAGGCACAGGTGGTGCCGGCGTTGAAAGCGTAGTAGCATTACCATCGCCAAAACTCCAGCTATAAGTCATCAGGCTGGCATCGCTGATTGTAGATGTATTATTAAATGTTACTGCTCCATTGGCCTGGCAAAAATTGGAAGCATTAAAAGCAGCAACGGGTATAACACCAAAACTAATTACCTGCGTAAATGCTGCAGCATTGGTACACCCATTTGCAGTAGTTACAGTAAGCGCAACGGTATGCGTACCCCCTGCAGGGTAAGGCCAGTTAAATGTATTTCCATCTGTTTTAATTTGTTGGGCCGATCCATCATCAAAGTTCCAGGCCCATTGTGTTATGGTTGCGCCATTCCCGTTGGAGGTATTTGTAAATGTGGCAGTTTTATTATTACAATCGGCCGTGGCGGTAAAGCCTGCAACAGGCACCGCATAAATGGTGGCTACTACTGGTGTTGCCACACTGCTGCAACCAGCTGCGCTGGTTTCAGTTACATAATAAGTGGCGCCGGCATTTAAAGTTGCTGTGGTAAATAGCGATCCAGTCCCTACTTGTGTAGCCAGTGCAGCATCGCTGTACCATTGCAAAGTACTGCCTGCGCCCGATGCTGTAGCCGTAAGCAACATGGTGCCGGGGCCGCAACGGGATGCATCTGCTGCCACAGGAGCCGCCGGTATTGCATCAATTACAGCCGTAACTATTACCGGCGTACTGGCACAACCGGCAGCGTTAGTTTCAGTTACATAGTAATTGGTGGTAGTGGTTAATGATGGAGTAACAAAACTGGTACCCGTAGCCACCTGCGTAGTTAAGCCCAAATCGCTATACCACTTTAAAATGTTATTGGGTGCTCCTGAAATAGCAGCCGTTAAAGTTAAAGTACCTGCACCACACCTGGCCTGCCCGTTGCCTGCCGGTTGTGTCGGCCCGGGATTAACAGTAGCCGTAACTGTTGTACTGGTTGAACTTACACAACCAGACTGGCTGGTTTCTGTAATATAATAGCTGCTGGTATTACTTATATTCGGAGTTGTATAGGTTAAGCCTGTTGCTACCTGTGTGGTTAAGGCTGCATCACTATACCAGTGTATGGTATTACCTGCTGTTACAGGTGTTGCAGTTAGTGTAACAGTGCCTGTACCGCATCTTGCAGCACCTATACCGGTTGGCGGTGCCTGGTCGTTAACCGTAACTGTAGCGGACTGGTTTGTAACCGGGCTGGAACCTGGATTAGCACCGGACGTTGCAACCTGCGTTATGGCATACACATACACCCCAGCATTTGCCGTAGGTACAATAACTGTTACGTTATCACTCCCCGCAGGAGTAGTAACAGTAAGTGCAGTGCCTCCATTTATGGTATAGGTAAAAGTATAGGGTGCGGTACCGTTGCTACCTGTAAACGTAAGCGCCGGTGCAGTGGCATTAAGGCATACCGTAGTAGTACCACTGATGGCAGCGCCGGGCAGGTTACTAATGGTAACAGTAGCCGTACCGGTTACTGTATTACTGCATGAAAATGCAGCAGCATCAGTTACACTCACCAGGTTGTACGCAAAACTTCCGGGTATACCTGTTGGCACTGCAACAGTAGCAGTATTGCCTGCACCGGTTGTTGATATCGTAAGATTATTGCCTCCATTAATATTATAAGTAAATGTATAAGGGGCAGTACCACCTGTGCCGGTAAAGGTAATGTTGGGTGAAACAGCATTTTGCGGAACGGTAACCGTACCGCTTATTGCAGCCGCTGGTAAAGGATTAATTTGTACCGTTGCCAATTGGGCATTTACACTGCTATTGCAGGCATTACTGGCAGCAGCTACAGCAACAAGGTTATATATATAAGTGCCGCTGGTTGCAGTTGGCGCCTGTAGTGTAACAGATGCATTGCCAGCAGTAGTGGAAATATTTTGATTAGCCTCGCCATTTATATTATAGGTAAAAGTATAAGGAGCCGTTCCGCCTGCGCCGGTAAAAGTGAGGAGCGGTGCTGCAGCACCCTGGCAAACAGTAGTGCTGCCGGATATAGTGGCCGAAGCTTCCGGGTTAGCCGTTACCGTTACCTGGGCATAACCCTCACAACCCGAAGCAAGTTTTACTACAAAATAATATATACCTGCATCTGCGGTGGCAAACGTTTTGGTAAATTCTTTTTTTGCAGGATCATTGGTAAAGCTATAGCCCGGTAAAACCGTAGCCGATGCAAATGTTGCCCCTTTACGCCATTCCCATTCATCGCCGGTTGCAGTATCGCCGATGAGTTGTAGTACATCGCCTGTACAATAGGATGTGGTACCTGTAACAGGGGGCACTGTAAAGTTGCCGTCTTTAGAAAGCCTGAAAGAAGTGGTGATGCCATCGTTGCCACATTCTGTTGCCAATGGCGGCTGCCCGTTGGCAGCCCTGGCCTGGTCGGCCGAAACTTTTACCCGGTAGTACATGGGTGTTGTTTCTGCAATGGCATCATAAGTGCCGGTAGTTTCTGGTGTGCCAATTAATGTCCACGGCCCTCCGGGTGCAGTAGCTTTCATCCACTGGTAATATACCGTGCCGTTTGAGCTGCCGGTTATAGCAAGGGGGAGATCGTAAAACGTGGTTACTTTTAATTTTACCGGGTTATCATTACATACGGCCACTATGCTATCCTTGGTGCCATCCTGGAAGAGGTTAATATTGGGTGTACATTTTTTTACGACTATATCATCAATCATCAAATCGTTACCACCGGAGCCGGTAACCAGGTTCACCAATTGCAGCGTATAGGTGGGAGTACCAGTTGGTGGTGTTACAAAAGTAACTTCAGCTTTGTACCATGTAGAGTTTTCGGGGATGATACCGGTACTTACCGATTCTACTTTGGTGTTGCCATTCATTACTGCAAATTCAATATTGGGTTTTATCTCGGAGCCTAAAGCCAAAGAAGCATACCAGGCAGAAAACTCATAACGGGTGGCATTACAAAGCCCGGTAAGATTGAAGCGGTAAAATGCCTGGCCTACGCCCCCGATGGCATTAATGAATAAAGCGCCGCTACCGGGAACGCCTGTGTGATCTCTTACTTCAGGCCTGTTGCGCCAAAAATCCCCTGCATAGGAACTTTGTACTACAGCATACTGCCCGTCATTAAGACTATTGCAATTGGTACCGGCATATACATAAGACGGGTCGATAAAATTGGTTACATTTTTATCCGGGATATCGGCATAGCCACCTGAGCGGCCGCCAACACAGGTATAGGTAAGGTTATTAAAACTTTGCCTGATTACTTCATCGCTGGTACCACCTACACTGCTGCAGCAAAGTTTGGAAGTTAGTGTAACGCTCCTGTTAGCCCATACGCCCCTGGCTTCGTAAGTAACAGTGGCACCTGTACCAATAGCAGAAACAACATTTAAAGTATCTGCGGTACGCCCCGGCATTAACACTCCATTTTGATACCAACTGTATGCAGCACCAGCCGGGCCGATGCCCTGTGCCGTTAATGTAATAGCTGTGGCTTCGCATACATTGGTGCTGCCGCCAGATACATTTATAGCTTCGGCCTGGCAACCGTACACTTTGATATAGTCGATACCCAGCACTATTGGATTAGTGGCCGATCCATCTTTTTTCAGAAAGGTAAAAGTAAAGCCGGTAGTAGCATTTCCAAGTGTCATTTGGCCCCGCATTACTGCATTGGCGCCATTAGGTGTTACCCACATCCAGTTGGATACCTGGTTACCCCAGCCATCCCAGCCACCATTGGTATTATTACTACCGTTTACGCCTGTCCACGTCATGCCGCTTTGACCATCATGTGCATTGTTGCCATTGCCTTCCCATAAAATATTCAACTGGTTGTTCCAATTACACCAGGAGTAGCACTGGTTATTAGGCCCACGGGAAGAAAGTGAAATAACATTATAAAATTTCATTTCAACATAGTACGTCTGACCGGGCTGAAGATTAGCAATACTAAACTGGCCGTATTGCTCATTTTGCCCCTGTTGCGGATTAATCACAATCATACCATCTGTAGGTATATCGGCATATTGCGGGCTTAAATCTTTAGGATTATTTACTATAGCATACTGCCTTGTATTATTTGGGTTATTATTGGCATTCTGCCAATCGATATTTTGATTGGCGAAATTACCGGCAGGCACATACGCAAAAGCAGCCTGGTCTATCGAAAAACCCCCTGCATTTACCTGGCTCATATTCCACCGCGGTGGTGTTGCACCTTCTCCATTGTAAGTAAAATCCACATCTGTAATTACCCTTTGGTTACAGGGTACCTGTGCATAAACATGATTGGCATGAATAATCCCGGTTAAAAAGAAGACTATAAAAAATTTTACAGCAATTGGCATGGAGCCCTTACGGGTAAACAGCAGTAGCAAACATTTTTTCATACGACATGGCATTTTTGAAACAGTGCAAGAACCTCATTATTGCAAAACGGCCTTATGCAGCAGCTTGATTGTTGCAAAAAGATAACACTCCTACTGAAAGATTTAATTTCAACTTTGAGCATGGCAGCATCCGATTGGAATAATTTAAAGCGGGACTTAAAAAGGGTAATAATCAAATGTACAACGGCATAAAGGCGGAACAATGAAATATTGAAATGAATATAGCAATTACAAACAATGAAATTCAATTATCTATTTGAAAATCAATTTAAAAACACATAAAATCAAGTGTTATGAATATAGAAAAATATACCAGAAATATAACCCGTCTAAATTGTATTGGATTGCAAAACAGTGTTTTCCCAGCTACTTTCGGAGCCTGAGTTTTGATTTAATACAGACTATATATGCAGCAAATTATTTTTTGCTGTAAAAACTTACGGGATAGCCAAACTATCCCGTAAGCACAAATACATATAATCATCTACTTATTGCAATACATTATTTACCGGCATTCCCCCTGTTATAAAGCGTTTGTATCTCGTAATCCGTTAATGCTATATTATATAATCGTACATCATCCAGCACACCTGTAATATTTGAACCCTGCCAGCCGGCGGGTGCCGGGCCAACAGGAAATGGAGGGTTGGTATTTAATGCACCAAAGCTTACCCTGTTGGTAGATGTGCCAGGATTTGAAGCAGTAGTTACCATCTCTAATTTTTCGGTAACAGGGATAACAGTTGTAGAGATATTTCTTTCACCATACTTCACACCGTTACCATAATAGGATATAGTACGAGTTGCATCATTATATACCATTGTAATAAACACCCATTCGGTAGATGTAAAAGCAAATGCAGTTCCTTCAAGATGTGCGCTAAAACCGGAAGAATGCGTTCCGGAGCCATTTACATGCGTAAGCACTCCGTTGAAATCAAAATTGCCGATAGCAGGATTCTGTAAATCGGGATTTTTTCGATGCGCCAAACCTACAAGGCCAAATATATCCCCTATGTTGCCATTGATTTGAAAGATAGAGGTGTATTGAGTATTATTAGGCAACTGTGCCCAAAAGCTAAGCGTAAAGCCATTAGCAAATACAGTAGGGTTATTGAGTTTGGGAATTACCGGGTACAACAGGTGCGCCTGGTTCATTTGGAGGGCTTTATTAATTTTACCCCCTACATAAGTTGTAACTCCAGCCTGTACATTGGGGGTGGCTTTGGATGAATCTTCTTCCACTGTATCATCAAAGGTCCAGTGGGCAACCAGGTTGGCTTTTGCTACATCATTTGAGGTACTATCAGTTGGTCCGCCGCCGTTGCTCCCACCGCAAATGCTGTACCAGCCTGATGTTCGGTAAATTTCAACACAATCTTCCGTGGTATTAAATATCATCATACCTGGTACCGGGCTGGCTATCAGGTTACGCTGTGCCGTTGTTAAACGGGGAAGAATAAGCGCTTTGTCGGTTGATTGTAATTCAAGAACACTGGAGGCATTTGGAGTAGTGGTACCAATACCAACCTGTGCATGTACAAGTGTGGCAATTACGGCAATAAGCGTTGCCGTTAGAAAGAGCTTTTTCATTTGACAAGTTTTTGTGTTTATGGAATATTAGGAGTATTAAATATACAGTCTTCAACAGGAATAGTACAACAATGTGGAAAAGAAATTGAACATAAAAAAGCATACCAGCGGCCGATAATTTTTTAAAATTGCAGGTAGTACATTAAGCCTGCAAAATAATTTCTCAAAGCGGCTGCATTATAATACCGGCCGGCCGATGCATTGATATCATGGCCAAGACTGTAGCGCTCATTGAGTATATTATCTGCACCGGCAAATGCTTCAAATTTTTTGTGCCGGTAGCCCAACTTGCATTGTAGTAAATTATATGCGGTTGCAAAAGCTGTATTGGCATCGTTGAGCGGCAGGCGGGAAGTGTAATTAAAAGTAATGTTGGTATAAAAAACTTTGCTTACTGTAGCATCAATTGTTGTAACCAGCACAATTGGTGCAATACCGGTAAGCTGGTTGCCCGAAAAATCATTCCCGGCTATTTCATAAGCTTTAAAACGAAAATGATTTAAAGTAAGATTTGCTCCAATAGATAACGCAGTTAAAAACTGTGGCTTATTTTTTATTGCCTGGTACAACACTGATACTTCTGCTCCTTTTTGCAGTGTACCACCGGCATTAATAAAATATTCCGCACCACCAGTTGTATTGCGCCTTACGATGGCCTGCTGCAATTTAAAAACATACAATGCGGCATCAGCCAGCAGCCTTCCATCAAAACATTCAGCCTTTATACCCACTTCGTAATTCCAACCCTTTTCCGGCTGAAGGTTGTTATAAAAATTACCATCTGATGGCCGAACTTCTGCAAGGGTGGGTACAGAAAAACCTTTACTTAAGATACTCCTTACCGTTATATGCTTTTGCATTTTATACGCAACAGATATCCTTGGCATCAATGCCTTTTTAAAATATTTCTCCCGGTTCAGCATCACCGGCTCTCCCAGTAGTCTTGCATACTGGTAGCTAAAACCATTACTACTGGCACCGGCCTGAATAAAAACCTTCCTTTGTATATTTATATCTGCCTGCAAAAAGTAAAACTGCTGTATCGCCTTTACATCATCAAGGCTCTGAACACTATCCGCTATCCCGGCTTTGTTATTATAGTTACGAATGGATGAAATGGTTTTTTGCAACTCGGCTCCGCCAGAGAAATGAACTGCTGCTTTTTTATTGAGTAGTTTATACTGCCATACAGTTCGTACCCCACTGCCGGCTTCGCTCCTGGTTTCATAATTGGTAATAAAGGGATTTTTGAAAGTAGTTGTGCTGTATAACATCGAGGTTACATTAGTCCATTTGCTGTTGATGAGCCATGTGTTTGTAAAACCTGAAAAAAGTGTTTTGTTATATACAGCAGCTTTTTGTTCAATAGCACCGGGCAGGCTAGCTGTAGCTGGCCTTGCCTGCTTAGGGTTATCTTGAAACTGCAGTAGTGTAAGGCCCCCGGGAGTTTGGTAAAACAAATCCGAAAACAGGAGATGCATTTTAAGGGTGCTCTTTTTACCCAGTGCTGCGGAACCAGTATAATGCAGCACATCCCGCCGCATCCTGCTGTTACTCCTGTAGCCATCACTTTGCAGGTGGCTTTGCTGCAACTGCATTCCATATTTATTGCCTTTAAGCTTCCACTGTACGGCTTCATGCAGCAGGCCATAGCTCCCTCCCTGTACACTGGCATTAATTGTATTGGTCGCTGTGTTACTGCCGGGTTGTAATAACGCAGCGGACTGCATCAATACAGCACCACCGGTGCCGGCACCATACATACTTCCCGGGGGGCCTTTCAATATTTCCACATTACTCAATACAGCCGGTTCAATTAAATTAATATAGGTATTGCCGCTTGCATCTGTAAATGGAATATCATCTATATACAGCTTTACATTACGTACCCCAAATGGCGAACGCAACAAGCTACCCCTGATAGACAGCCGGTAACTTCCCGGCGAACGCTCCTCCATCCGCAGGCCTGCTACAGTATTCAATGCAGGCAGTAAAGACACCCCGGCAAAACGTTGTATATCATTTTGAGCAATATTGCTTACTGTAACCGGCGTTTCCAGTATGTTACGGTTTAACGCATAGGCCCTTACCATAACGGTATCGAGTATGGGAATACTATCTGCAAGTATTGGCTGTGCCTGGGCCCTTGTACTATACAGGCATAAAGCTGGGATAATGATGAAGCGCAATTTCATTTCGATAAGGCTAAAAAAGCTGGCTGGCCTTTTGAAAAACAAATGTACAGACGGCACGCTACAATCATCTTACGGAACACAGCAAAGCAGCACCCACAATTCCGGCTGTTTCTGTTCTTAACCTGGTGTTGCCCAAAGAAACCGGTTTAAATTGCTGCTGAAGTGCAAGTGCAATTTCATGTGTGGTAAAATCCCCTTCGGGGCCTATGAGTAAAACGCTGTTGCTGTTATGTTGCTGCTGTATTACCGGGAGCAATTGTTTATTCTCCTCTTTTTCGCAATGAGCAATATACTTTGTAGCAGCATCAGGTTGGCTTGCGATAAATGCATCGAGCTTAACCGGCTCATGTAATTGGGGTAGCCATACCTGTTGCGACTGCAGCATGGCACTAACCAGTATGCCATGCATCCTCTCGTATCTAAAATGCTGTTTTTCTGTTCTTGTACAAATTAGCGGCACAATTTCGTTAACCCCTAACTCTGTTGCTTTTTCCAGGAACCATTCAAACCGGCTGCTGTTTTTTAATAAAGAAATGGCAATGGTTACTTTTGGCAACACCGGTGGCATGTTCGCTGTGTGTTCGATATGCACCACACATTTTTTCCTGTTGTTGTCGGTAATGCTGGCGGTGTACAGGCTCCCCTTTCCATCCGTTAGCCGTAGCGCTTCGCCGTTTTGCATCCGCAACACCTGTACAATATGTTTGCTGGCAACTTCATCCAGTGTGATGGTTGCACCTGCAGGTATAGCTGCTGTAAAGAAAAACGGTAAGGTCATACATAACAAAATGGAGAACAAAGCTAAGCTTCACTCTCCATTAACAATTTAAGAATTATGAATTAAAAAGGCGCATCGTCATCAAACTGGCCATCGTTCATTTTACTGCCTTTTTGGATATACAACCTTGCACCATCGCTGCCCTCATCATCCCGTACCGGCCTGAAACCACCACCGGGTGCACCGGAATCGTATCCACCGCCATCTTCCGTATCCTCGATAAATTTTTGGATATGCAGCAGCGCTTTCAATTTTATGGTATCAAGGCTACCATTACGATGCTTGGCTATTTTAACATAGGTTTCGCCCTTTGTGCTTTCGCCCATTTCGTTGGAAGTAATTTCGTAGTAATCGGGGCGATACAAAAACATCACCATATCTGCATCCTGTTCAATAGCACCCGATTCTCTAAGGTCGCTCAACTGCGGAATTTTAGCCCCTTCCTTTCTTTTCTCCACTTCACGGCTTAATTGCGACAGCGCAATAATAGGAATTTGTAACTCTTTAGCCAGGCCTTTTAAATCCCTCGATATACGGCTAATTTCCTGCTCCCTGTTGCTATTGCGGCTATCCCCGGCACCACTCATCAGTTGCAGGTAATCAATAATCACCAACCCAATATTGTGTTTGTTTTTTAACCTGCGGCATTTGGCCCTCAATTCAAAAATGTTCAAAGCGGCAGTATCATCAATAAATATAGGCGCATTACTTAACCGGTCTATTCCCCGTTTGTACAATTGTTTCATCTCATGTTCTTCCAGCCTGCCCCTCGATATTTTCTCAAGCCATATTTCGCTTTCGGCGCTCAATATACGTTGCACTAACTGGCCGGCACTCATTTCAAGACTAAAAAATGCAATAGGCGTGGGTTTCACCGGGTCGAGTGCTGCACTACGGGCAAGGTTAAGCGCAAAAGCAGTTTTACCTACTGAGGGCCTTGCAGCAAGGATGATTAAATCAGTATTTTGCCAGCCATAGGTAAGCTTATCAAGCGTTGGAAAACCACTGGGCACACCCGTAATATCCTCTTTACGGTTACGCATATCCTCAATACGGTGTATGGTTTTTACCAGTACAGTATTGATATCGTCAAAATTTTTACGCAGGTGATTGTTGGTAATTTCAAACAGTTTGGATTCCGCATCATCCAGCAGGTCGAACACATCGGTACTGTCTTCGTAGGCATCCCCAATAATTTCGCCGCTGATGCGTATCAGTTCACGCTGTATAAATTTTTGCAGTATAATCCTTGAATGTGCCTCAATATTGGCCGATGATACTACTGCATTGGTAAGTTTGGATACATAGTATGGCCCACCCACCAGGTCAAGCTCTTCCTTCGTTTTTAATTCCTCCACTACGGTAAGCAAATCAATAGGCATACTACGGGCTGCCAGCGATTGCATGGCCCGGTAAATTTTTTGATTGGCATCGGAGTAAAAACACTCGGGCTTTAAAATTTCCACCACCGTATCAAAAGCGCTTTTTTCGAGCATAATAGCACCCAGCACTGCCTCTTCCAATTCCCTGGATTGAGGAGGTACTTTGCCAAACATCATGTTACCCAGGTCAACAGTGGTTTTTCTTCTTTTTCTGTCTTTATTAAGGTTAGTTAAGTCCATTAAGGGCCTGCATTAATCGATTTTAAAATAGGTTAGCGTACATTTTTCACAGGGAAACCTTAGCATCACCGGGGCAAGAAACCGGGCAGTAACTCCAACCGCCGTCGCATCGTTTTTTGCAAGTCGTGATTTTTTAAGGGAGGACTAAGGTAAAGTCAAAATTGATTTGCCTTATGCACAAGGAGTGTTACTAACTTTTCACTATTGGTTCCCCACATGGTTTCCACTGGCAAATGTAGGTTATCCAGAGTTTTCCCACAGGGTTATTCAGGCCCGGAAACCAACAAAGGCCGAAACGGGTAACAATTTATTAACACTCGAAAAATTAACGGCGGCTATTTCTGCACCTGCATCATCTTTTTTTCCTGTTGTTTTTTTAAAATCGAATGAGTAAAAAGCCATCAAAATGCAGCCACTCCGCCAGCAATGCGGATTGCGTTAATAACCGCCTTATTTTATAAGGCAGCTTTTATTACATACCCTCCAATAGTTATCTTTGCCCCTTACCCAACTTAAAGCATTTTTTTAATGACCATTAGTTATAACTGGCTGACCGACTATTTACCCGAAACCATTGAACCGGAGCGGCTATCTAAAATTTTAACGTCCATAGGGCTGGAAGTAGAAAGCCTCGAAAAATACGAATCGGTAAAAGGCGGTTTGCAGGGGCTTGTGATTGGCGAAATACTCACCTGCACCAGGCACCCGGATGCGGACAAACTCAGCCTCACCACGGTAAACATAGGTAGCGGTGAACCTTTACAGATAGTATGTGGCGCACCCAATGTGGCAGCAGGGCAAAAAGTAGTGGTGGCAACCATCGGCGCTACCATTTATCCTTACAGCGGCGAGCCGGTAACGATGAAAAAGGCTAAAATAAGGGGCGCCGAAAGCCAGGGCATGATTTGTGCGGAAGATGAAATAGGCCTCAGTGATCATCATGGCGGTATTATGGTATTACCGGCCGATGTAAAAGCCGGCACCCCTGCTGCTGAGTATTTCAAACCCTATACCGACTGGATTTTTGAAATAGGCCTCACTCCAAACCGCATGGATGCCATGAGTCATCTCGGTGTGGCAAAAGATGTATGTGCTTATCTCTGCCATCATACCAAAAAAAGCGCTGCGGTAAAATCACCTTTTAAAAACGCTTTTAAGCCCGACAACCAATCGTTGCCCATACCCGTAATACTTGAAAATAAAAAAGCCTGCCAGCGCTATGCAGGGGTAAGTATAAAAGGGGTAACCATTAGCGATAGCCCCGCCTGGCTAAAGGATAAATTAAAGAGTATCGGCCTCAGGCCCATCAATAATATTGTAGATATTACCAATTTTATCCTGCATGAAACCGGCCAGCCCCTGCATGCTTTTGATGCAGATAAAATAAAAGGCGGTAAAATAATTATAAAAAACCTTGCAGAAGGCACTCCCTTTACCACACTTGACGAAAAAGAAAGAAAGCTGTGGGCAGACGACCTTATGATTTGTGATGCAGAAGGCCCAATGTGTATTGGCGGAGTATATGGCGGGCGGCATAGCGGCGTTAGCGGCAGCACAAAAAATATTTTTCTCGAAAGTGCCTGGTTTGAACCAGTAAGTATCCGAAAAACCTCTATCAGGCATGGCCTGCGTACCGATGCGGCTGCAAGGTTTGAAAAGGGGGTGGATATAAGCAATACCGTAACAATATTAAAAAGAGCCGCCCTGCTCATAAAAGAAATTGCCGGTGGTGAAATTGCCAGTGATATTATAGATGTATACCCCGAACCAAAAACGAAAAAAGAAGTTGCCCTTAGTTTTCATTACCTGAAAAAACTAAGCGGAAAAAATTACCATGCCGATGCAGTTAAAAATATTCTTACCGGGTTAGGATTTGAAATATGCAAAGAAGGATTTGATGATATTCGTGTAGCCGTACCTTTTAGTAAGCCTGATATTACCATACCGGCAGATATCGTTGAGGAAATCATGCGTATTGATGGGTTAGACAATGTGGAAATACCGGAAGTAATTGCCATATCCCCGGCCGTGGAAACACTGGCTTTTGAAGCGGCCTATAAAGAAAAAGTATCCGGCTACCTTACCGGGCTTGGCTTTAATGAAATATTTACCAACAGCATTACCAACCTGGCCTATTATCCTGAAGCCATACAGCAAACCACTGTAAAAATGCTGAACAGCCTTAGTGCAGGGCTAAATGTGCTCCGCCCCTCCATGCTGGAAACCGGGCTGGAAAGTATTTCGTATAACCTTAACCGTAAAAACGGCGATCTGCAGTTTTTTGAATTTGGCAAAACCTACACCAGCAAAGGCATTGGCGAATATAGCGAACAGCAGCACCTATCGCTTTTAATTACCGGGAAAACCAGTGCCGACACCTGGAAAACCAAAGCAACAAAAGCCGATTTTTTTTATTGTAAGGCTGCAGCCGAAAAAATACTGGCGCTGTGTGGACTGGGTGTACAAAGCACAGAAGCTGCAACGCTGTATAGCGCCGACCATGCAATTGCCCTAAAATACAAGAACGAAACAGTTGCTACAATTGGCATTACCGGCAAAAAAACACTGGAACAATTTGATATAAGACAGCCTGTTTACTTTGCCGATATTAATTGGGATATAGTAATGCAATTGGGCAAAAAACAAAAAATTGAATACAGCGAAATACCCAAATTCCCGGCAGTACAAAGAGATGTGGCTATTGTGGTAGACAAAGCATTGCCTTATGAAGCTATTGAAAAAGCCACTAAAGCAGCTAAAGTAAATAAACTGAAATCAGTTAACCTGTTTGATGTTTTTGAAAGTGATAAATTAGGGTCCGGTAAAAAATCGATGGCTATCAACTTCATGTTTTTGGATGAGGAAAAAACACTTACCGATAAAGAAATTGATGCGATGATGGGTAAAATTATGGCCTCGTACGAAAAAGAACTGAATGCAGAAATAAGGAAATAAAGATAGAGGGTATAAGGTGTAGTGTTTAAGGTTTAAGATTATGGCTGAATTGGAAAACGATATTAAACGGGTAAAAAGCAAGCTGCAGCAATTGCTGAAGCAATACCAGGCTTTGCAAAAAGAAAATGAGCGCCTGCACCAGGAAGCTAACGATATGCGTATTGCCCGGCAAAGGGATACTGCAGAAACAGAGCAGCTACGGCAGCAGGTAAGTATTTTAAAATCTGCGATGGGGCAAATGACTGAAGCAGATAAAAAAACTTTTGACAAACAACTGAGCCGCTATATTAAGGACATTGATAAATGTATTGCTTTACTGGGTGAGTAACCCTTACAGCAATTAAAGCAAACCATTATGGCAGAAGCATTAATCCCCATCAATATTGTTATTGGCGACCGCACTTACCGCATTAAAACCAACCCGGCCGATGAAGAGGCTGTACGCCGTACCGTTAAAATCATCAACGAAAAAATCTTGGAATTTAAAACGCTGTTCGCCGGCAAAGACATGCAGGATTATATCGCTATGGTTACTATTTGGTATGCCACACAAAACAGTGGCAACAGCAACCCTGCCCTCGAAAAAGAATTTGCCGATGCCCTCTTAAAAATGGAAGAACAAATCGATAAGGTTTTGTAAGCCTGCTTTACTGCCCTTCTTCTTCCCTGTATTCTATTTCACTCAGTTCCTCCGAATCGCCACGGCCCAGTTTTATTTTAGGGTTATCCTGCGTGCCGGTTACCCTCATGGGTATGCCAAAAATACCAAATGGCGGCAAACCCAGGCGCATCCTAAGTTTCAGCCTCCCATCAAAACTGGTTTGCCCCTCGGTACGCAGCCTGAAACCAAATACTTTTATCTTAAACCGCTGCAGGTTAATTACATTATTCTTGATTGTAGTTTTAATATCCACCTTACTTACATCGGGGTTGGCAATACTGTCTTTACCGGTGCTGCGGCTTACGGCATTCAGCAGTTTAAAGCCTTTTAGTTTTACTTTTTGCACCGATAACACACCACCGCCCTCGAGAGAGGGATAAATGGGCTGCATATTACCATCCAGCTTCCCTTTTATAGCATAGTTAAGTGATACAACACCCTGGGCGCTGCCTGCAGCAGTGGCCATTTCCCTAAACAGCTTTATAGAATCGTACGCTTTTTTAATATCAAAATCTTTGGCATCCACTTTAAAATCAAATGCAGCCCTGTTAAGCGTTTCGGCAGTATAACGGGCATCCATAATAGTTTTACTGCCAATTATATCAAAGCCGGTTTGCTTCAGATACAGTGTGCCATTATTCAGCAACAGGCTACCCTGTGCATTACTTACATTAAGGCTGTTAAATGCCACCTGCCTGGCATGGGCATTAATCGCAAGGTCAAGCGTTTTGGGTATAAATACTACCCCTGATTCTGTTGCGGCAACTGAAGTAGTTGTACTATCTGCCATAGGTTCAGCAGCGTAAACCATCCATTCATCCACATTAAAATAGTTTGAATTCAGGTTGAATTGCCCCTTTAAAATCCCATTATCGGTTAACGCATAATTCAACACATTTTGCAGCCAGCCATTCATTTGCATATCGCTTTGTCCATAAGCTGCCTTAAAATTATTAAACCACATTTTATCCTGCCTGAAGGCGAATAAACCTTCTTTAATTACAAATGGTTTTGGAAGGTATTCGGTAGTAAGGGCAATATCTTTTACTTCAAGCGTACCTTCATTATTCAGCCGGTTGTACCGGCCGCTTACGGCATCGCTTTGCCTGCCCTGCATCCGCAGATTGGCTTTAATGTAGCCCTTTACATCTGTACCTTTTTGTGCAAACACTTTGTATATCCGTTCTATATCCAGTACGCCAATGGCTTTAACATCATAAGCGATATCCTCAAAATTTTTAAAGGCCGCCTGCAGCACAAAAGGACCGCCCTCAAATTCAAGCGAAGCCGGTTCAATTATAAAATCCTGGCTTTTAAGTGTGCCATCGGTATTAGTAGCTTTTGCTTTTACCTCGATTTTGCTAACCGGGTTAGGATAATAGGCCGTTTTAATACTGCCATCACTAAGATTGAAACTTGCCACCGTAGTTGGAAATTTTTTCGATGTCGCATCATATTGTCCTTTGCTCTGTACATCTATTTGGAGCATCCCTTTGAGATCAATATCTTTTATGGGATACATATTTTTTATCTCTGCCAGGTTAATGCTGCTTTTCAATTGTGCATCTACCAACATTTTTTCCAGGCTGCTGATATGGATATGCCCTTTAATAAAATTGTTTAAAGCCACGGCACCGATATTGTTAATAGCAAAAATCATATTGCGGTAATCATTATCGGGGCAAGCCATTTTCATATCCAACTGGATATTGCTGATGGCCTGTGGCAGCGAATCGTATTTGAGATACCCGTTGTTCAGTTTTGCCTCAAGTGAAAATGCCGGAATGCTAAGTAAAACATTTTCGTGCCGGATACTGTTGGGGTTGGGGCCGGAAGCCAGCAAGCCATTAGCGTTAAAACTAAGGCTGCTCCTGCCTTTCAGCGCAACACCGGGCAGTCCGAGTGCTTTATCCAATTGTTCTAAATCGAGGCTGGCATTTACCCTGGCATTGATGTGCGGATTAGCCAACCCCACGGTATGCAGCATAGCACTGGCATAATCTTTTTCTACATTCAAATAGAGGGTATCAATATTTACCTGCAGGCTGTCGGTATTGAGTGAAGGCAGCCTGGTATTAAAATCCAAAACAATATTGGAGGCAGGCAGCGGCGCACCGGCATGTTTGATATAACCGTCCCTTATACTCATGCTGTAAGCCAGCTCGGGCATGATATTTTCGCTAACAATGTACTTACCCTTCAACGTTAGCAGCAGGTCGGTAGTGCCTTTAATGGTGGTATTATCGTGCCACTGCAAATACTGCGGCGGCAATGCCGTTACAAAATCATCTAACTTACTGTTGGTTGAATTAGCGGTAAAATCGAGGTTGTAGCCATTGTTCAAAAAATCAAACCGGCCGATAAACTTTACCGGGAGTTTATTAATACGCAAATCATTTTTTTCAAAAACAAATGATAATGAATTGGTATTGATTTTAGTAACCAGTTGGGCCCTCAGCTTTTTATTTTTGAGATAGGGCTCCCCATCATAATACAAACTGGCAGCATCCACATTAAGGCGGCTGTGCAAATCAAAAACGGCTTCGCTTAAATCGCCTGTGCCGGTATAGTTAAACCCCCAGGCATCAATGTATACTGTGCTGGATGAGTCGTTGTAAATAAAATGGCTGTTGCTAATGCTGATTTTTTCCAACTTCATGGCCGTGCCGGAGGTATCGGTGCTAACAGTGCTATCGGCTGTTGATTTATATACATTATAATTGGCTTCACCATTTTCGTTTACCAGCACCTGCATCAGGGCATCCGACACAAAAATTTTATCGATATGCACTTTACTGTCAAAAATCAATTGCTTAAGGTTAATACCAAAAGCGATTTCCTTTGCTGCCACCAGCGTATCGCTTTTATAGGGTGCCGAGCCTTTTAAACAAAAATCGTATAAGGACACCGTTAGCGATGGAAAATGACTGAAGAAAGACAGTTTAAGTTTTGAAAAACGCACTTCACCATCCAGGTTATTATTGGCCCAGCTTTTTACACTATCGCCTATTTTGCCCGGAAACAGTAAGGGCAAAAGGTACAGCAGCAGCAAAATACTGCCGAGGGTGATACCGGTTATTTTAAGGGCTTTTAAGAGATAAGACTTGAAGTGTGTTTTCATTGTGCAACAAATTTAAGGCATGTTGCCTTACCTGCATGGCCATTTTGTAGCAGTATATGCTGCCACAAGTGATGCTGATGAAAGGATTGCGACGCAACGATGCTGCCCAAAGTGCGTATGCCGGTATGATAAAAAAACAAACGCCACTCAAAAAATTGAGCGGCGTATTGTTATTGTGTTGTGTTGTTCGCTTGTGTTAGCTGCAGCCCATACTGTTGCCGCAGTTGAGGCACTTGTAGCAGGTACCGCTGCGGATGGTGATATGGCCACAGGTGTTGCAGGTGGGTGCATCGCTCTGCATATTTTTAGCCGCTGCATTTACCGCATCCAGTGAGGTGGCCACTTTAGCTTTTGATGGCTGTGCAGCAGGCGAAGCAGCAATCACCCTTACTTCGCTCAGTTCGGGCTTGCGTTCGCCAATGGTGGGTGTGCTTTCGTCCCAGGGTTCGCCCAGGTTTTCCACTTCGGGTTTATCCAGCACATGCACCAGGTCGGTACGGCCCAGGTATTCGTAAGCCAGTGAACGGAAGATAAAGTCGATAATGGAAGTGGTGGTTTTGATATTGGGATGATCTACCATGCCTGCCGGTTCAAACCGGGTGAATACAAATTTTTCTACAAACTCTTCTAACGGTACACCATATTGCAGGCCGATAGAGATGGCAATGGCAAAGCAGTTGAGCATACTGCGTACCGTAGCGCCTTCTTTGGCCATATCAATAAATATTTCGCCTACGGTGCCATCGCTGTATTCGCCGGTGCGGAGGAACAGGGCCTGCCCGTTGATTTTTGCTTTTTGTGTAAAGCCACGACGTTTTGCCGGCAGTGTTTTACGTTCTACAATTTTTGCCAGGCGGCCTTTTAATACCGTATCCGGACTGCTTTGTACCCTTTTGCTTACTTCTTCCAGCAACTCATCGATAGTGAGCTTGCTCATATCTACAATCTGCGGCTGATCGGCAACAGGTGCTATAGCTTCAGTTTCGGCTGCGGCTTCTTTTTCTTCTGTTGTTTTTTTCTTCTTGTCCGATTTGTTGCTCAGCGGCTGGCTCAGTTTAGAGCCATCACGGTACAGGGCATTGGCTTTAAGGCCAAGCTCCCAACTGAGGCGGTAACATTCGGCAATTTCTTCAACCGCTGCTTCATTGGGCAGGTTGATGGTTTTGCTGATGGCGCCACTCAGGAAGGGTTGTGCAGCGCCCATCATACGGATATGGCCGCTGGCATGTATATACCGTTCGCCTTTGGGGCCGCATTTATTGGCACAATCAAATACCGGCAAGTGCTCGGCTTTAAGGTAAGGGGCACCTTCCACTGTCATAGTACCACATACGTAAGTGTTAGCCGCTTCTATTTGTTCGTCGGTAAAGCCGAGGGCTTCCAGCAGGCTCCAGCCAAAATCGTTGTATTGTTCCGGAGCAAAGCCCAGGCGTTGCAGGGTGGCTTCGCCAAATGTAAATACGTTGAACACAAAACCTATTTCGAAGGCGCTGCCTAAAGAGGCTTCTACTTTGTTCAGCTCTTCTTTGGTAAAGCCTTTGGCTAAAAGCGATTCAGTATTGATATAAGGTGCACCATTTAAAGTAGCATGGCCTTTGGCATAATTTACGATAGCGTTAATTTCTTCTTCGCTGTATTTAAGGTGGCGCAGGGCAGCCGGCACACTTTGGTTGATGATTTTGAAATAACCGCCACCACTGAGTTTTTTAAATTTCACTAAGGCAAAATCAGGTTCCACGCCGGTAGTATCACAATCCATTACCAGCCCAATGGTGCCGGTAGGGGCAATCACGGTGGTTTGTGCATTGCGGTAGCCATACTGTTCGCCTAACTGCACGGCTTCATCCCAGGCTTTGCAGGCCGATTTCAATAAATAATCAGGACAGTATTTTGCGTTGATGCCAACGGGTTTTATCTGCAGACCCTCGTACGCATCCTGTGCATCATAAGCAGCAGCACGGTGGTTGCGCATTACACGAAGCATGTGTTTTTTATTTTCTTCATACTTGCTAAAAGCGCCGAGTATGGCAGCCATTTCAGCAGATGTTTTATAGGCAATGCCCGTCATGATTGCCGTAATAGCGCCTGCAATGCCCCTTGCTTCTTCACTATCGTAAGCAATGCCGCTTACCATCAGCATAGAGCCGAGGTTGGCATAGCCGAGGCCAAGGGTGCGGTAGTCGTAGGATAGTTGTGCCACTTCTTTTGAAGGGAACTGTGCCATCAGCACCGATACTTCCAGCACCACTGTCCACAGGCGGCAGGTATATTCAAAGCCGGCTACATCAAACTGGCTTGTGGCTTCATCAAAAAAGCGGCGCAGGTTTACCGATGCCAGGTTGCAGGCGGTATTATCCAAAAACATGTATTCGCTGCAGGGATTGCTGGCACGGATGGAGCCGCCTTCGGGGCAGGTATGCCATTCGTTGATAGTGGTATCGTACTGGATGCCGGGGTCGGCACATTTCCAGGCAGCATAAGTTACCTGCTTCCACAAATCCCTGGCTTTTACTGTTTTCATTACCCTGCCATCGCTACGGGCTTTCAGTTCCCATTCGCCATCTTCATCCAATGCTTTAAAAAAGCTGTTGGGCACACGTACCGAGTTGTTACTGTTTTGTCCGCTTACAGTACGATAAGCTTCGCCTTCATAATCGCTGGGATAGCCGGCGGCAATTAAGGCAGCTACTTTATTTTCTTCTTCTACTTTCCAGTTTACAAATTCCAGTATTTCGGGATGATCTAAATCGAGGCAAACCATTTTGGCAGCACGCCTGGTGGTACCACCGCTTTTGATGGCACCTGCGGCACGGTCGCCTATTTTTAAAAAGCTCATCAGGCCGCTGGAGGTACCGCCACCGCTGAGTTTTTCGCCTTCGCCACGAATGCTGCTGAAGTTGGTACCCACCCCACTGCCGTATTTAAAAATCCTGGCTTCACGTACCCACAGGTCCATAATACCGCCTTCATTTACCAAATCATCATCCACGCTTAAGATAAAGCAGGCATGAGGTTGCGGCCGTTCGTAGGCGTTTTGTGATTTTTTCAGTTCACCATCAATTGGGTCTACATAATAATGCCCTTGTGGCTTGCCGGTAATGCCATACACGGCATGCAGGCCGGTATTAAACCATTGCGGACTGTTGGGTACGCAGGCCTGGTTGAGGATGCTGTAAGCCAGTTCGTCGTAAAAAATTTGTGCATCTTTTTCTGAAGCAAAATACCCATACTTTTCACCCCATATACGCCAGCAGTGTGCCATGCGGTGTGCTACCTGCTTTACACTGGTTTCCCTGCCGGTGCTGCCATCGGGCTGAGGCACCCCTGCCTTGCGAAAATATTTTTGAGCCAGTATGTCGGTTGCAATCTGGCTCCATTGTTTTGGTACTTCCACATTATCCATCTGGAATACCACTTTACCGCTGGGGTCTTTAATAACAGAAGTGCGGTAATCGTACGCAAACATGTCGTAAGGAGATACACCCTCCTTTGTAAAGTGCCGGCTGAACTGCAGGCCTTTTACAGTGTTAGTTTTTTTAGGCATAATCTGTATATGGGTGGGTTAGTAAGCAGGTTAAGAAATTATGAATAAGGCAAACGAAAATATCCGAACTACCTCAAAATCAGAAGGCGCAAATATTAACAGTTGTGGATAAGAAATGTGTACAAATCACAAAGCTAAACAGGTATTGCGTTTGGTGAGTTTTGCACTTTTTGTGGATAGAAAACAGCGAATCCCATTTGGAAAAATGCGTAAAATTTTGCCGGGGCATATTTTATTGGGTTTCATAAAAATTATACCCAAAGCAATACTTATCTTCAAAACATGAAAGCAGTACTACAAAGGGTTAGCCATGCCAGCGTGAGTGTACAGGGCAGTATTATCTGTAATCCTAAAAGATAGTAGTGTAACAATAATCAGAAAACAAGAATATAACGAATAACACATTCAAACCATTATGACAGGTAACTAAATGCATTGAAACGATATAATAAAACGAACAAAAAAATAAGCCGATACCAATAGCTTTCGAAACATATTCCTCTGTATCCTTTCCCTCCAAACATTTCTAAATTTTAGCCTGCCCATCCCGAAAGCTTTCGGACAACGAAAAAGTTTTTTACGTATTTTGAACAACTTTAAACTTTAGCATATAAAAGTGAAGAACGAAAAACTGACAAGGAAAGAAATCATTGACAACCGATTAAAACAAGCGGGCTGGAATGTGACTGACCGAACTCAGGTAATTGAAGAATTTGATATTCACTTGACAGTTGTTGAAGAACCAGCAACACCCTACGCAGGACACCAATACAGCGACTATGTTTTATTGGGCAAAGACGGCAAACCGCTTGCAGTTGTTGAAGCTAAAAAGACTTCGGTGGATGCTGCACTCGGACGGGAACAAGCCAAACAATATTGCTACAACATCAAACAAACTCAAGGCGTTGACTTGCCTTTTTGCTTTTATACCAACGGACACGACATTTACTTTTGGGACTTAGACAACTATCCACCAAAAAAAGTATATGGTTTTCCGACCCGTGACGACCTTGAACGCTATGCTTACATCCGCAAAGCAAGAAAGCAATTAGCAGGTGAACTCATAAACACCAAAATTGCAGGACGGAATTATCAAATCGCTTCAATTCGTGCGGTGATGGAAGCCGTTGAGAAACGGAAACGCAAATTCTTATTGGTAATGGCGACAGGAACAGGCAAGACAAGAACTTGCATTGCTTTGGTGGATGCATTGATGAGAGCAGGTTGGGTAGAACGGGTTTTATTCCTGGTTGACAGAATTGCACTCCGTGACCAAACACTGGAAGCATTCAAAGAGCATTTGCCCAACGAACCACGCTGGCCAAAACAAGGCGAAAAAGAAATTGCAACCGACAGACGAATTTATGTTTCAACATATCCAACCATGTTGAACGTGATTCGCAATGAGGAAAAAAGTTTAAGTCCTCATTTCTTTGACTTGATTGTGGTGGACGAAAGCCACCGAAGCATTTACAATACCTATCAGGAAATTCTTGATTACTTCAATACGATTACGCTTGGCTTAACAGCCACGCCAACGGATGTAATTGACCACAACACGTTTCAATTGTTTGAGTGTGAAGATGGTGTTCCGACTTTTGCTTATTCGTATGAAGAAGCGGTAAACCACATTCCGCCATTCC
>CALMYJ010000006.1 GCA_937873715.1 uncultured Chitinophagaceae bacterium | reverse complement strand
TAGTCTTGCAGCTCCTAATGCTAACTACGTGGGTACATTTATTTCAAGTCCATCAATCACAACTGATATTGATGGTGAAACAAGGGTTTATCCTCACATTGGTGCTGATGAACTTATTTTTACGATTGACCCTCAGGTTGCAATAAGTGCAAATCACCCTATAGACGGGTTGGTTGGACAAGGAAGTACAAATAATTTGTTGGCGGGTGTTGCACTTAATGTTTTGGGTGTTTCTAATACTTTAACAAGTATAGTGTTTTCTACCTCAGGTACATATTTCACTACAGGGGTTATTTCATTTAATCATGTTACTTTATGGTACAGTAGTTCACCCGATTTTGACCCTGCGACAGCAACCGTTTTAAATAATACAACATATTTCACTACAATGCCAGCTGCTGGTGCAAATAACCTTTCATTTACTGGGCTGTCTCTAAATCTTCCACTAGGAGCTACGTATTTGTATGTAACATTTGACGTTCCCGGAAATGCAACACCTGGACATAATGTTAGGGTTGGGACTACATCTTTTGCTAATGTTAGTTTTGGCGTATCTGGAACTGTAAAAATTGGTACAAATCCGGTACCGCAAGGGGGGGTACAAACTATTGCTAAATTTTTTTATAACAAGTTAGCTTCAGATATAACTAGTGTAAATAGTTGGTGCGAAACAGTAACCGCTCCTTATCCATTAGGACAACCTCCGATTAATTTCACGGACAATAATCAGGTTTTTATTTTTATTGCAAACACTGGAGCGACTATGGGCTCGGAAACTGCTGCAACATCCTGGACGGTAACTGGTACAAATTCAAAGATTATAGTAGGCGATGGCTTAAACGACGTAACATTTGAAGCAAGACACCCAGTAATTACGGGTACCGGTGTGGTAATGGATGTTGTTGATAGAGGTAAAGTAGTTTTCCAGTCAAGCAGCATACCTACAACATTGGGGGCGTTGCACCATGGTACTTTAACCACGCCGGGTAGCACTATAGAATATAGTGATACTGCTGTTACTTCAACTAATCAAAATATAATACAAGCGAATTATTGCAACCTTATTTTAAGTGGTTCAACTATAGGACAAAGAAACTTTCCAATTGGCACTGTAAACGTGTCCCGTACATTTAACCCAGGCGGTTTTACCGGTGCCACTCAAGGAACGATAACTTTTAATGGCAGTATAGTTACGCAAACGGTTCCGGCAGATTTTCATTTCTGGCGTATGCGAATCAATAATACAGTTGGCTCTACTAATTTTGGTGACAATGTGTATGTAGACAGCTTGTTTACTTATAGTACCAATGCGGAAATTGAAGTGGGCAAAAAATTGATTTTAGGAACCAGCGCCTATGTAGCCAGCCCATCTGCCGTTTCCGGGCAGGTACTAACGGTAAACGGTACCCTGGAAAATAATAATGCAGCCAGCAACACTTTCTTAGGCAACAGTGCGGTGCTTTCCCCATACCTTGTATTTGGCCCTAATGCTAATTACGATCTTAAAGCCAATTTGAATGGTATAGGCGTCAATGTAGGGCAAATACCACCGGCAACCTGGAATGCCACTTCTAATATTAACATTACAAATGCAACAATGTCAACCTCTGCTGATATGGCTGTAGCTGCCCCTGCAGGGTTTGTTTTTGGTAATATTAATTTTGATGCACCTAACTTAGGTGGAGGTTACAGGTTATTTGGTGGATTTAAGTATCAAGGATCTGGAACATTCGCTACACCTTATTTAGTTAATTTGCTTGGTAGTTTGAATTTGGGGCGGAGCAATGGACATATTGTTGAACTTGGATCTGGCCTTGCAACTCAACACACAACTTTCACTATTGCTAAAAACCTAAGTATTAGTGATGGTTTTTACAGGCTTTTAAATACAACAAGTGGTACTCAGTACATCAACTTTAATGTTAACGAAAATGTCAATATTACTAATGCTTCCCAATTAATTTTGGCTGGTCCATCTGGCGGTAGTAATGCATATCTTAATGTAGGCGGTAATTTTAGTGTTCAGCCTAATTCTATTGTTACTGAGCTTGCTTCAGGTACAGCAAACCGCATCACTTTTAACAAATCAGGCATTCAAACGCTTACCTGTGCTGCCAACAGTTTTGAAAATGAGGTCAACTTTATTGTTGATCCCACTTCTACCACAAGGCTTGGTACTGCCAGTCATCTTACTGTAAATGCCGGTGCTTATATCAACCTGCTGGATGGCGGTATTTTAGATATTGCGGCTGGCGATACACTAACAATAAATGGTACCATTAACCGCAGTGGCAGCAAGGGCACTATTTCAGGTACTTCCACATCCGACCTGGTGCTTGGCGGCAGCACTGCTTTAGACACTATTTATTTTACCCCCGCTGCTGCCGTGTTGCGCAACTTTACCCTCAACAGAACAAGCCCCGGCACTATTCGTATTGGCGAGCCGCTTACAGCTCCTGTAGATATTACCCTGCATGGTACTTTAAGCATTGGCAGTGCCACGGGCCTTAATGATACTTTGGATTTAAGGGATAATAGACTTTTGGCAGGCGGTAGTTTTGCCACCAGCATACATGCCACTGGGTTCCTAAAAACAGTAAACACCAATGCCGCACCTATACCGGCTGGTTATAACTGGGGTGGTACGGTGTGGTACAATAGTACCGCTGCACAAACTATGGTAAACGGCAACTTCAATAACCTTACGGCTACCAATGGTAACCGTACGCTGTCGTCTACCGGTACCATAGGAATTGCCGGTGTGTTTACACCCGGCGCCGGTAGCTATACTATCGATAACAGCACGGTAGATTTTAATGGCAGTGTTAACCAGAATATTCCCGGCTTCACTTTTGAAAACCTGGTTGTGTCTAACGGGGCAACCACCAAAACACTTACCGGGCATGTTAATATCCGTGAGTCGCTTAGTTTAAACAACAGCACTACACTACAGTTAAGCAACAGCCATTTAACTTTAATTTCTACAGCCACCAAAACGGCAAGGCTTAATCCTGTAACGGGCGGCGCCACTATTGCCTATGGCGGTACTGGCAGGGCTATTCCGCAACGCTACTACCAGGCCCGTCGTTCGTGGCGCCTGGTGGCAGCACCATTGGTACAGGCTGGTGTTACCGGTTTGCACAGCATTTCCGAAGCCTGGCAGGAAAGGGGTAACAGCGTAGCCGGGCTCAACTATATTGGTGTTGGTAATACCACTGCTTCAATTGCTGCCGATACTATTACCGCAGGCTTTGGTACCCTTATTACCGGCGGTACTACGGCCAATGGTTTCGATCAAAGCCCCACCAACAGCAGCGG